>CAYVOV010000006.1:0-94098 GCA_964453525.1 uncultured Dehalococcoidales bacterium
CTGACTGGAGAGGAATGTAAAAGAGAGAAGGGGCAGAACCCCCTCTCAACAATCTCTCCCCGTCTCAAACGAAGATTCTTCTCAATCTTAGTTGGAGACCCTTCGACAAGCTCAGGGTGAGTGGGAATGAATGCCGCTCATGGTGAGCAGTTAGCCTGTCCTGAGCGAAGCCGAAGGAAACCATAGCGGCGAAAGAAATATAGATATTCATTGTTGCTTGTGTAACCATGATTAAGTAAAAGGCAAACGAACGAATAATTGTATTTTAAAGCGAGGGAACGATTAGAGAGGTGGATTAAGGCTTGTTCGCCGTACAATACTTTGGAAAGCGTGAAGAGATTTCTAAAGAGGGGTACCCCCCTCTTTAGCTTCCTCAAGGGTTCATCCTGAGGGCTCACCGTTCGGCTGAGCTCAGTTCTGGTGGCATCACTGGAACCACGGCGAAGCCCTGAAGGGCGGCGGGTGGGAATAGATAAAGAAAAAAGGGAGCACTTAATTGAACCAAAATTCAAACAGAATAATCCACCCTGTAAAGACTTGTTATTTGCTATTTATTATTTTCCGTCTTTCTGATACACTCTATTGAAACCTTTTTTATACCCAAAAAGCCGGCAGTTTCCGGTATTTACTGGCATTAAACCAACTCCGTGACAGAGAGGGGAACGATGAAAAACAACCGACTCCGCGAACTGCTTAATGAAGGCAAGCCAACCCTGGGAACCCACGTCCTGTCGCCCTGGCCCGGCATCGTTGAGGTAATCGGTAATACCGGCGCTTTCGACTATATCGAGTATGTCGGCGAATATTCCAGCTTTACCATCGAGCAGCTTGATAATTTCGGCCGCGCCATAGAGCTTTTCCCCGAGATGTCGGCGATGATGAAGGTGGAGGAGCAGACCAGGGGTTTTATTGCCACCCGGGCGATTGACTCCGGCATTCAGAACGTACTTTTCACCGACTGCCGTTCCGCTGACGATGTCAGGGAATGCATCCGCTATGTCAGGTCGGAAACACCCCGGGCCGGCGGTATCCACGGCTACGGAATGCGCCGGTCGACCGGCTATGGTTCTTACGGGTCGCCCACCACCATGGAGGAATGGACAAAGGCGATGGACAACGTCGTCATCGCCATAATGATTGAGAAAAAAGGAGCCATAGATAACCTTGAGGAGATTCTTTCCGTGGAGGGCATTGACATGGTACAGTTCGGTCCCTCCGACTACTCGATAAGCATCGGGATGCCGGGACAGTCGCGCAGCCCCGAAGTGCAGGATGCCCATAGATACATGATAGAGACCGCCCTGAAGAAAGACGTTATCCCCAGAGTGGAGATTGGTAGCTTCGAGCAGGCAAAACCCTATATTGATATGGGAGTCCGCCATTTCTGCATTGGCTGGGATACGAGAACAATCGCAATGTGGTGCCGGCAGCAGGCAGAGGGAATGAAGGAACTGCTTCCGCGCCAAGTACACTAATGTAAACTCCGGAGAAGGAAAAAGGATGTCTAAACCGAAAGTATTTGTCTGCCGCATAATAGCTCAGGAGGCGCTGGACAGAATTGCCGGCGCCGCCGAGATGGAAGTGTGGCGGGGCGAACTGCCGCCGCCCTATGAGGTACTCCTTGAAAAAGCCGGCGAAGCAGATGGACTGCTGACACTGCTGACCGACAGGATGGATGCCAATCTGATGAGCAACTCCCCAAACCTTAAAGTAATAAGCAACATGGCTGTCGGCTACGATAACATCCAGATTGACGAGGCAACCAAACGTAACATCGTTGTCGGCTACACGCCGGGAGTACTCTCCGAGACGACTGCCGACTTCGCCTTCACCCTACTGGTATCCGCCGCCAGGAGGGTGGTCGAGGCGGATAACTTCACCCGGCAGGGAAAATGGAAGACCTGGGAACCGATGGCTCTGCTCGGTCACGATATCAGTAACGCCACCCTGGGCATCATCGGCATGGGAAGAATCGGCACCGGGGTGGCAAAGCGGGCAAGGGGCTTCGATATGAAGGTAATCTACTATGACAGCGTAAGGCAGAGCCGTGAAGAAGAGTCCGAACTCGGTATCGAATACGTAGCTGATTTGCCGGCGCTGCTCTCCGCGGCTGATTTTGTCAGCGTCCACTTGCCGCTTACAGCGGAAACCCGCCACCTTATCGGAGCCGATGAGTTTGGAATGATGAAGACGTCCGCCGTCTTTGTTAACACCTCCCGTGGTCCCGTAGTTGACCAGAAAGCCCTTTACCAGGCACTGAAAAGCGGCAGCATTTTCGCCGCCGCCATAGACGTCACCGAGGTCGAACCGATACCTCCTGACGACCCCCTTCTAACCCTGAGCAATATCATTATTGCTCCGCACATCGCCAGCGCCAGCTTTCCCACCCGCACAAAAATGGCACTGATGGCAGCTGATAACCTGCTTGCCGGGTTACGCGGCGAACTGCCACCGAACTGCGTCAATCCGGAGGCGCTTAAAACATAGTAAATCCTGAAGGAGAAAAAGATGGCAGAAACTAACAGCACAATCCTGGAATTTTGGCCGGCTATCAGAGACGACCTGAGAAATTTCCTTTCCGATACTGACGCCTGGATAATAGCTGAAATCAAGAAGGCACAGGAAGCCCAGGACTGGGAAAGAGTACTCAAACTGATAGATGTTATGAGCACGGTACACACCATCTCCCATTCCCACCAGTAAACAGGAGTGTTCACGTACTGCCGGACAACATAATCATCTGGATTGACAGGCAATTCAAGTCGACTGCCATATATTCAATTTTCATGACGAGGTGAAAGATGGGACAATCGAACGAAGATATTGTTAAAAGACTGAGAGAAGAAATTGAGAAGAAAACGGGGAAGTCCCCGGAAGAGCTATACGAGGAAAGAGAGAAGCGGCTGAGAGACGCCATCGAGCTTAAAGAACCGGACATGGTACCGGTAGCCCTGCTTACCAGCTACTTTCCCGCCTCTTATGTAGAGGGACTTACAAACGCCGACTCTTACTATGCGCACCAGAAGTGGTACAGCGCGGTCATCAAGACGATTACCGACTTCGAGCCGGACATTTTCATGGCCGAAGGCGGCGGATCCGGAGACGCAATGAGTTTGCTGGGACCAAAACTGTTCAAATGGCCGGGAGACGGCCTTCCGTCCAACAATATGCACCAGATAATAGAAGGAGAACCGCTGAAGCCGGAAGAATACAAACTGATTCTCTCCGACCCCAGCGACTGGACCATCCGTCATTACCTACCCCGGGTATGGGCAGCCATGGAACCCCTGGCAAAACTGTCCTCTCTGCAATCGGTATGGGGACCTTCATCCTTACCGATGTTCGCTGTGCCCTTCGCCGACCCTGATGTTTCAAAGGCATTCGAAGCCCTGGCTCAAGCCGGACAGATGCAGCAGGAAATTATGGGACTGGCGAGACAGACCCAGGAAGATATCATCAGCCTCGGTTTTCCGCCTTTTTCGCACGGCAGGGCGCCGGCGCCATTCGACGTGGTATCTGACAACCTCAGAGGAATGGCAGGCACGATGCTGGATATGTTCCGCCATCCGGAGGAGTTACTGCAACTCTGCGACATGCTGCTGACCAAATCAATTGAGATGGGAGCCGAGACCCTTAACAGTAAACGGGGAAATCCGAAGAGAGTCTGGAGCGCCCTTCACCGGGGGTCGGACGGATTCATGTCTCTGAAGCAGTTCGAGACTTTCTACTGGGCGACCCTGAAAAAGCTCATCTTGGTCACCACTGATATGGGTCTGGTGCACGTACCGTTCTACGAAGGCAACTGGGAGCAACGCCTTGAATATTTACTCGAGCTGCCGAAGGGAAAGACAATTGCCCGCTTCGCCCTGACCGACCTTAAGAAAGCAAAAGAAGTGCTCGGCGGACATACCTGCATTATGGGCGGCGTGCCGCATTCTCTGCTCCAGACGGCATCACCCTCCGAGGTAGAGGAATACGTTAAAAAACTTATAGAGACAGTCGGCAAAGACGGCGGCTTTATCCTGACCGCCAGCACCGGACTGACCAACGAGGCAAGACCGGAAAATGTAAAGGCGATGATTGACGCCGCCAGGAAATACGGTGTTTACAATTAAGCCCGGCATCACTCACAGAAGTTTCCTCCTTTGAAAAATGCCTGTCCACTCTGGTATTTGCCTCCGCCGTTAACAGTATTACCCTTCTCAACCAATCGGGTAAATCAACCTGTCTTGAGCAGGTCGCCTGCCATCGTGGGGCGGTCATAGTTGAGCAGCCAGTCGCCTATAATAACTCCACTTTTTACCAATGAATTTGCATTGTGCTAATATGAAATTAAAGGACACCGGGGTAAGTCACCAGATGAGGGGGCCAGACTTAAAATGAATAAAAAGCAGCAATCATACCTTAAGGAAAAATTCGGTAGCCGCGTTAACTTTCAGAGGATAGAAAGGAAACTCTACGGTCATGATATTGCCGCTATTCCCAGCCTGATAAAACTGTTTATTGGAAATACCATCCCTGATGCCGTGGTTCAGCCGGAAACCGAACAAGAACTTATAGAACTGACACGCTGGGCTGTCGAAAATAACATTCCGATAACCCCGCGGGGCAAGGCTACCTCCGGCTACGGCGGCGCGGTTCCCGCCAAAAAGGGCCTGGTTGTGGACTTCTATTCGATGAATCAGGTTATAGAAATCGATACTGCAGCAATGACCGCCACAGTGCAGGCCGGAGTGGTCTGGGAGAAGCTTGAAAAGGAACTGAAGAAAAAGGGATTAGCCCTGAGATTATATCCTACAAGCTATCCATCAGCCACCGTCGGCGGCTGGCTTGCCCAGGGCGGAGCCGGCATCGGGTCATATGAATTCGGCTGGTTTTACGATAATGTGGTCAGCGCCCGTGTTGTTCTACCTGATGGTGATATCAGAAAATTCACCGGCTACGACCTCGATTATATATCCGATGCCGAAGGCATTACCGGACTCATTTCCGAAGTCACGATTCGTGTTATGCCTCTTGAAGAAACAGGAGTAATGGCAATCGGCTGCCCCCATATAAATGACTTCCAGAGACTGCTGCGGCAGATAGTGGAAGAGGAACTTCCCATCTGGTCATTGCTCTTCATCAATCCGCGTATGGCGGAGTTAAAGAATAAAGCCCCGCTTATGGAACACTGGGGGCACCCGATAGAGAAACACGTCCTGCTGCCGGCTTCTTATGTTTTAACTATCGCCTTCCGTGAAAAAGACCGGGAAGCAATCATGGATAAACTGCCCGAAATAATGAAGCCCTGTCAGGCGGAGTTACTCGCCGACCGTATCGCCGAGCATGAGTGGGAAAACCGCTCCCGGCTGATGACGGTCAAGCGCCTCGGGCCCAGCCTGGTGCCGACCGAGGTGGTCATTCCCCTCGGCAGTCTGAGCAAAACGATAAGCGAAATAGAGGAAAAGATTGACCAGCCCGTCGTCAAAGAAGGTATTTTAATACGCGATGGTCGTAATAACCAGCCGGAGGTTGTAGTCCTTGGCTTCATTCCCAGTGACGAGCGTAAATTCGGCTTCAACTTCGTTTTTCCTCTGGCACTGAGCATAATGAAAATCGCTGAGAAGTACGGCGGGCGTCCCTATTCCACAGGACTGTATTTCACAAGAAAAGCCTCATTGGTTCTGGGCAGGAACAGGATCGAGACCTTAAAAGCCTTTAAAACCAGACTGGACCCCAAATCCATAATGAATCCGGGCAAAGTCATCGGTGGCAGCATCCTGAGTATAGCGATACAGGCTGCCTGGGTGCTTGAACCTTTCCTCAGGTCTTTCGGCAACCGCGTAACCGCGCGGGTGGGCGAAAGACCCGCTGGTACGGTACGCAATATTCCCGCTGAAGTCGCCTGGTACGCTTACGGCTGCTCACAGTGCGGCTACTGCATCGACGAGTGCGACCAGTTTTACGGGCGTAAATGGGAGAGCCAGAGCCCGCGGGGTAAGTGGTACTGGCTGCGGGAGTATATGGAGGGCAGGGAGAAGTGGGACCAGTTCATGGTGGACACGATACTTGTCTGTACAACCTGCGAACTCTGTAACCTGCGCTGTTCGGTATCGCTGCCAATCGAACCGTCATGGATGAAGCTGCGCGGGATACTCATCAATGAAGAAAAAAGGATGACCTTCCCGCCCTTCGAAATGATGGCCGCCTCCCTGCGTAAAGAGGGCGATATCTGGGCTGCCTACCGCAAAGACCGCCCCAACTGGATGCCTGAAGATATGAAGGAAAAACACGGTCCAGATAAAAAGGCAAAGATGGCTTACTTCGCCGGCTGCACCGCCAGCCATGTGGAGAATGACATCGCCATGGCAACAGTCCGCCTGCTCGATGCCGCCGGAGTTGACTTCGTTACCCTCGGGGAGAAGGACAATTGCTGCGGCACGCCGATGCTTGTCTGCGGCAAATGGGATGTATTCGAGGAGATGATGCGAATAAACCTCCAGACAATGAAGGATGCGGAAATCGAGACCGTTATTACCTCCTGCCCCGCCTGTGACATGATGTGGCGCCAGGTCTATCCGATATGGGCTGAAAAACTGGGTATTGATTACACTATCGAGACAAAACACTACAGCGAAATACTTGCCGATAAGATTAAAGCAGGAGAATTCACCTTCCCCGATACAGGCAAGAAGGAGAAGGTAACCCTGCATGATTCCTGTCATATCGGACGGGTATCGAACGTGTATGAAGCGCCCCGCGAGCTCATAAAGGCGATACCGGGTGTAGAGTACGTTGAGATGGAATATAATCGTGAATGGGCGCACTGCTGCGGCAGTGTTCTCACCCTCATCAAAGAGCCGCCGATAGCGGCGGAAATCGGCAAGGAGCGGATAGATGAGGCGATGGAAGCAGGCGCCGGGAAACTGCTGGCATTGTGCCCATGCTGCCAGTTCCAGTTCCGGGTCACCGCCGAGAAGAAGCAGCTTCCAATTGAGACCGTCGACCTGGCACGTTTCGCTGCTTCAGCCCTCGGCTATAATTTCCCCGACCCCAATCCAGTAGTACAACAGAACTGGGCGGTCTTCGAGGCAATGATTGCTCTGATGACACCACAGGGTTTCGCCGACCTGATGGGTACGATGTGGCCGGAGCTGATTGATGCCATGCCGTTTGGTATGGGCAAGATGATGCGGACAATGGGCAGGATTCCGGGGGGGCTGCAACTGATGAAACCGCTCTTCCCGGTGCTCTTCCCCCGGCTACTGCCGATGATGATGCCGAAGGTGATGCCGGTGATGCTGCAGCGGGTAGCCGATAGCATCCCGATGCCGGATTACATGCTCGAACAGATGCCGGAGCTGATGCCCAAGGTCATGGACAACCTTATGCCGCATATGATTGGTGATGTCGTCCCGCTTGTTACCGGACCGATGATTGACTATCTGCAAGGGAAAAAGGCATAGCCTAAACCGTGCCCTTTACATTTTCTGAGCGACGATACCGGCGATAGCCCGGTCTCCGATTATTCCCTCACGGTAGCGGAGACAGCGGAACTCGCCGAATATTCCCAGAAGCTCATTATGCTTCAGAAGGTGGTCCGGATTCTTCGGCCGGCCAATCCTTGCCTGGTCAATAATGAAGGTTTCATAAATCACCACCCCCTGCCGACGGAGTCCATCTTTAATCTGAGTCATCAGAGAACGCTGCAGATAGTTGAAACAGATAATCACATCGTAGGCTCCGGCTTCAATGTGAAAATCCTTCTCAAGGTCGGCGACCGCCGCCCTGATTGTGACACCGGCTTCCCGCGCCGCATCGAGAGCCCTGCCAACTGCCTCAGGTGATATGTCCACCTCTCCCACATCAAAACCCATCTTCGCCAGATAGACGGCGTTACGCCCGTTACCCATAGCCACGTCCAGGACACGCCCCGGAGGTAAGAGCGCTACATTCTCAACAAGGAACTCAGCCGGTTCCGTACCATTTTCATTTATATCAATCATCTTGCCCTGTTCAAAGAAAATGTGGCTTACCTTATAAGTCATACATTCATGTCATCCTGAGCACATTCGCTCCGCTCGGTGTCAACTCCGAGAAGGGTCTCGGGGTGGTGGTATTAAAATATACATTCTCTGCCCTGCCCCTAGATTCTTCATCACTCCGTTCCTCAGAATGACATTTGAGCAAGGCTGAGAAAATACTAGGCTCCGGCAAGCTTTTTAGCAATCGTGGCAACAGCTTTAAAACGGACACATGTTTTGCTATTATCCAGAGCCGGCGTCAGGTTTAAGGCTGGTCATTATCATCGTCTCCGTTTTTATTATTTTTCTTCCCGTCCTCGCCGCTCCGCCCGAAGTCTCTCAATTTCTCGGCGAGAGTCGCCAGCCTTTTCTGGACTTTATCGTTAATAGAATCCGGCTCGAACTGACCGTCATCCAGGCGTTTGCCAGCCTTCTGGCTGGTCAGGACTTCCATCCCCTCATCTATCGTGCCAACCGGGTAGATATGAAATTCTCCAGCTTCAACCGCCTGAACAATTTCCTCCTTAAGCATTAAATTTCTGACATTGCTGACCGGTATCAGGACTCCCTGGCTGCCATCCAGCCCTTTAGCCTTGCATACCTCAAAAAAGCCTTCAATCTTCTCGTTCAGTCCCCCGATTGCCTGCACCTCTCCCTTTTGATTGACTGAGCCGGTAACGGCAATTCCCTGCTTTATCGGCACCCCGGCGAGCCGGGACAGAAGGGCGTATAGCTCGGTACTGGAGGCGCTGTCTCCCTCCACTTCCTCGTAACTCTGCTCGAATACAAGGCGGGCTGAAAGCGACATCGGGATATCCTGCACGTACTTCTCGGTTATATAACCGCTCAATATCATAACACCCTTGGTGTGAAGGCGGCCTCCCAGTTTGGCTTCCCTCTCGATATCGACAAGTCCCTCTCTACCGACGCCGACACTGGCTGTTATCCTTGACGGTCTGCCAAAGGCAAAATCTCCGAGGTCGATAATCGCCAGGCCGTTTACCTGCCCTGTCTGCTCGCCCCCGGCATCGATAATAATCATTCCCTGGGCAATCATCTCATTTATACGCTGCTGGATAAGATTGGAGCGGTATACCTTCTGCTCTATTGCTTTCTCCACGTGCCTGGCTTCAATAAGCTCTGCTCCGTCTTCTACCGCCCAGAAGCTTGCCTCACGGATAATATCGGCGATATCAGCAAACATGGTGGACAGCTTTTCCTGGTCGCCGGCGAGCCGTGAGCTGTGCTCCATAAGCTTTGCCAGAGCATCATTTTTCAGGTGTCTCAGGTCTTCCTCCCTGCACATCCGGCAGATTACGGCAGCGTAGTCTCTCAGGTTTCCCTCGGTCTTGTCCATGCGACTGTCAAAATCAGCCTTAATCTTGAACAGTTCCCTGAATTCGAGGTCCATTCTCAGTAACAGGTAGTAAAACATCGGCTCACCGATAAGGACAACCTTTATATCCAGCGGAATCGGCTCCGGTCTCAGGCTCTTCATTGCCAGGAAGCCGAGCCGTTCGCTGATTTCCTCGATAGTCAACTTCCCGTCACGGAGAGTCCTCTTCAGGCCGTCCCAGGACTGGTAGTTGGTTAACAGGTCCTCAATCCTCAACGCCAGATAACCGCCGTTGGCGCGGTGGAGGGAGCCGCTCCTTATCATCGTGGAGTCTGTGTAGGAAGCCCCGAACTGAGCCTCCTTTTCAATACGACCGAACAGGTTATTAAATGTGGGATTCAGTTCAAGGACCACCGGAGCCCCTTCGAGCTCGGAGTTATCGACAAGTAGATTTACTTCATACTTTTTAAGCGCCTGTTTCTGTGCCATTTCCCTCATTGCCGCCATGGGGTCCTGCGGCGGGCTCGACTGAGGTTCGGACTTGAACTGCTCAAAGTTCTCAATGATATCCTGCTCAACTTCACCAAGGTAACCGACCACCTGCGGGAGTTCCAGATACCTGTTTTTCATTTCTTCGAACAGGTGGCTTACAGAATATCGGGCTACCTCGCGGTCAGTTTCCTCAAGCCGCTCGGTGATGGCACTCTCATCAGCCCTCAAGCCTGTAATCTGCTCCTTTAACTCCCGGGACAGTTCTTCCTGTTTCCTCCGCATTGTCTCTTTATCTTCAACGCTTAACTTGTTATAGTCCTCCTCTGACATCGGCTTGCCATCAATTGACGGCAGGAAGACAAGACCTACCGGCGTGTTCTGAAGCAGAAATCCACTCTCTTCGGCCTTTCTATTCAGAGCATTGAAAACTGCTTCTCTCTTTTTGCCGTATTCTGAGGTAATCTCTTCCCGCCTCTCGCCGTATTCCTTGCTGGTAAATGCCTGGGCAAGGCTCCGCCTGGCGCTCTCTACCAGGTGACTGACATCCTTTTGCAGTTTCTGTCCCGTGCCCGGCGGCACTTCCAGAGCCTTTGGACAATAGGCATCCTTGAAGTTATGGACGTAACACCAGTCCGGTGGAACCTCTTTCTTGGCTGCCTTTGCCTCCAGGAAAGACTTGATTGTGGTAGTCCGGCCCGTCCCTGACGGTCCGGACACATATATATTGAATCCCGGCTTGAGGATACTCAGACCGAAATTAAGAGCGCTCAACGCCCGGTCCTGGCCGATAATACCGTCCATCGGGTTCAGGTCATTCGTTGACTCACAGTTAAACAGCCCCGGGTCACATCTGAGTCTTACCTGCGCTGCGGTCAATTCTTTAGGCATGGTTTTCCTCCTCGATATAGCTTACAGATACAATAATGAATATTATACAGTAACGGGGGTAAAGAGGTAACTGCAAATAGTACATTTGTTGACACCTCCTCCACCAAACACTAAAATCATCACAAGTTCCCGATTAACAGGATGAATGAGCTTCTTCTAGCTGTATAAGGAGAACAGTACCTTAAATGACACAGGCTGAACCAGTAATCAGGGAAATATCCGATGATGAGCTAACCAAAAGTGCCAGGGTTATCAGGGACTCTTTCAGGACTGTGGCGGTTGAATTCGGGCTTACCCGGGAGAACTGTCCCACCCATCCTTCGTTTACGTCTGTAAAGCAACTAAGAGAGCTCAAGGATAAAGGCCTGCGCTTTTTCGGACTTTTTCTCGGCGACAGGCAGGTGGGATTCGTCGCCATTGAGAAAGCGGATGATAACCTCTACTACATGGAGAAGCTGGCGGTGCTCCCCGGGCACAGGCACAAAGCCTGCGGCACCAGTCTGGTAAGATTCGTTCTCGACTACGTGAGAGACAGGGATGGCAAGACGCTATCGATTGGCATTATTGACGAACACACCGTCTTGAAAAACTGGTATAAAAAATTCGGCTTCAAGGAAATAACCATCCAAAAATTCCCCCATCTGCCCTTTACGGTGTGTTTTATGGAGATATCCATACAGCCGGATTAAACACGGGCATTGAGCCATGACTCCATGTCATTAAATACTTGCTCTCTTTCCGGCTCATTGAATATCTCGTGGTAGAACCCTTCGTAGAGTTTAAGTGTCTTGTCTTCCGAACCTGCCCGTTCAAACAGCATCCGGCTGCCTTCGGGAGCAGACAGCCTGTCATCGGCGCCGTGCATTATCAGGACCGGCAGCTTAATGTCGGACATTCTGGAGGGCAGTTCGCGAGTGGTTTTTATAAGCTCATTGCCCAGGCGAGCGCAAATCTTTCCCCGGAAAACAAGCGGGTCATTTATGTAATTTGTCTCTACGGACTTGTCCCGGCTTAAAGTCGAGGCATCGAGAACGGTCATACCGAGCTTTGGAAGTAACAACGAGAGTATCCCTGCTATTGCTACCAGCAACGGTGAGACTGTCGAGCCGACTTTCAGGACTGTCCCGGAAAGCAGCAGCCCGGAAATCTCGCTTTGATGCTGGATGGCATAGGCGACGGCGACTGTCGCCCCCAGGCTGTGTCCGACAAGGAAGATTTTCGCCTTCTGATGCTCATCATGTACCATTCGGATAAAAGTATTCAGGTCCTCAACAAACTCGGAGAACCGTCTGATATAACACCTCGAGCCTTCTGATTTGCCGTGCCCCCGCTGGTCATAGCTGTAGACAGCATACCCCGCCGGAACAAAATAATTGACGATATTTAAATAGCGCCCGCTGTGCTCGGCCAGACCGTGAACGACGAGTAGTATCGCCTTCGGAGTGTCCGGCGGCAGCCAGCACTGATAGTAAAGGGCGAGGTTGCCCAGCTCCCTGAACTTGCCTTCTCTATGCTCCATTGTTTCCGTCCGGACACAGCTTAACTCTTATCCCGCCGCAGTAATTCAGCCCGTAAATTCTGGGCGTTCCCCGCCTTTGAAAGAGCCGCCCTGACCGTGGGAACGAAATTAAGCACCATTATTACTATTAGAACAATAGAGAATACCACAGGAAGCCAGGTTCTTTCCAGAAACCATGATGACACGGGTAGTGACAGGAGACTGATGTTGAGCGATAGCACGGGATTGCGAGTAAATAGCGTAAGTATTATCATAATGCCGAGAACAATAAGCAGCGCCCAGGGCATCAGCATTGCCAGTACGCCTACCGCCACCGCCAGGCCATTTCCCCCGGTAAATTTAAGGTATACCGACCACATATGACCGGCTACGGCGGCCAGTCCGGCAAGGAAAACGAAATAATGAGGTTCATAGAGCGGGACACCAAGTAACCAGTGGGCGATTGCTATTGATGCGACTCCCTTGCCGATATCGAAGAATGCCACCGGGACCGCCGCCCAAAAACCGACCTCACGGAAGACATTCCTGCCGCCGGCATTACCACCACCAAGCTGGCGGATATCCCTCCCGGTTACTAGACGGGTAACAATGTAAGCCGAGTTGATGGAGCCAAGCAGGTAAGCAATTGCTATGGCGATAAATCCAGAAACAACCTCATTCAGTATCACTCACTATTCCTCCGCCCGATTAACCGACAGCAGTGCCTAATCCACGTAGTAGGCGACCGCCAGTGTTCCGGTGCCGGTTGCGTAGCCCATTACCGGGGTGAACTCGCTTATCCACAGTTCAGCGCATTCGAATTCGGATGAGATCCGTTCCTTCAGCATCTCTGCTTCGTCAGGAGCATAGGCATGCATTACGGCAACGTGCGCCGGTCTCTGCCCAACTTTGCCTCTCATCATTTTAAGAAGCTTTTCTATGCCCCGCTCCCGGCTTCTTACCGCCCCGGCAAAACGAATCCTTCCTGAAGAGTTGGTGAGAATCGGTTTAATACTGAGCATTGAACCGACATTAGAAGCAACCTTGGGTATGCGTCCGGTGCGGTAAACGTAACGGATAGTATCAAGAAAAGCCAAAAACCGGACTTTATCTTTTATTACCTCAGCCGCTTTAACCGACTCCGCCAGGTCTTTTCCCTCTGCGGCAGCCCGGGCAACTGCCAGGGCTATAAATCCCTCGGCAGCAGTAACGTTCTCAGAATCTATTACCTCAATACGAGTTTCGGGAAGCTCTATCCTGGCGTCTTCCATGGCTATCCGCGCCATGTCATATCCCGTACTCAGCAGCGATGATAATGTAACACAGACAACACTCTTTGCCTTCTTGCTGGCTTCACGGTACGCTTCAAGATAGTGGCCGGGAGCTGAAGGGGAAGTGGTGAATTTCTCAGGGTCCTGGAGGAATGCTTCATAAGCCTCTGATGGAGTTATATCCACCGAATCCCGGTAAACCTTACCCTGCACCAGGAGCCTGATAGGCACAATAACAATATCGTATTGCTCGATAAGCTCTTTAGTCAGGCAGGATATGCTATCAGTTATAACCGCAACTTGTTTATCCATGACACATCACAATACCTAGGCGCGCTAGGCATCATAATACAGAAAAGCCATCTTGTCAATAGTTACGATTGAACCCTTTTACTTAATCATGGTTACACAGGCAACAATGAATATCAATATTTCTTTCGCCGCTATGGTTTCCTTCGGCTTCGCTCAGGACAGGCCAGCTGCTTACCATGAGCGGCACGCATTCCCACTCACCCTGAGCTTGTCGAAGGGTCTCCAACCTAGATTGAGAAGAACCGATCGAACTGGTTCGTTTGAATTAACTAATCTATCTGTAATCATGTAGAGTACCGATTGTACAGGGGCAACGTGCTTGCTGAAGTCTTGTACAGCGGGCGGTGGTGGCAATCTCTAATACAATTGTCATTGCGAGGAGTATGCCAGAGGTATACGACGAAGCAATCTGTACAGATATGTTAATTAATAGAGATTGCCACGCCCCGATATAATCGGGGCTCGCAATGACAGAAGAAGTAAGTCGTCTATACTCTGCCCTGCTTGAGAGCCTCGACGACCGAAGAATCGGCAAGAGTACTGGTATCACCGAGATTTTCAACATCACCGGCGCTTATCTTGGTCAGTATCCGCCTCATTATCTTGCCACTCCGTGTCTTGGGCAGAGCATCAGCGAACTGAATTTTATCCGGCGTGGCTATCGGGCCTATCTCCTGACGGACATGCGCCACCAGCTCTCTCTTGAGCTCGTCATCTCCCTTAATCCTGGCTTTCAGGGTGACGAAGGCATAAATACCCTGCCCCTTTATCTCATGCGGCATACCGACCACCGCCGCCTCCGCCACACTCGGGTGCGATACCAGCGCACTCTCCACCTCGGCAGTACCTATGCGGTGACCCGATACGTTGATGACATCATCTATCCGTCCCATCAGCCAGTAGCACCCGTCCTCGTCCACTCTTGCCCCATCACCGGTGGTATAAACCCCCGGATACTGAATAAAATAGGTGTTTTTAAACCTCTCCGGCTCTCCGTAGACCGTCCTCATCAAGCCCGGCCAGGGCTTCTTTATAACGAGATAGCCGCCTTCATTTACACCGGCTTCAGCACCGTTTTCCCGGAACACGGCAGGCTCTACACCGGGAAATGGTAATGTAGCCGAACCGGGCTTTAACGGTACCGCCCCGGGTAACGGCGTTATCAGTATCCCGCCCGTCTCCGTCTGCCACCAGGTGTCAACTATCGGACACCTGCCTTTGCCTACCACGTTGTAATACCACATCCACGCCTCGGGATTAATCGGCTCACCTACTGAACCCAATATCCGCAGCGAACTCATGTTATGCCGGTTGGGCCACTCATCCCCATCCCTCATTATTGCTCGCAGGGCAGTAGGCGCTGTGTAAAAGATACTTACCTGGTACTTCTCCACTATCTCCCAGAATCTGTCAGGCCGGGGATAATTGGGGACTCCTTCAAATATAAGACTGGCAGCTCCGAAAGCTAGCGGAGCATAGACGATATAGCTATGCCCGGTTATCCAGCCAATGTCCGCCGTACACCAGTAGGTGTCCTCTTCTTTAACATCGAATATCCATTTAAAGGTCTGATATGTATATAAAAGGTATCCGGCCTGCGTGTGGAGCACTCCTTTCGGTTTTCCGGTGCTGCCGCTTGTGTAGAGAATGAACAGCGGGTCTTCGGCATCCATGACTTCAGGCTCACAATACGGCTTGGCTTCCCCGGATGCCATTTCATCATGCCACCAGTAATCCCGCCCTTCCTCCATCTTCACCACCACGTTAGCCCGCCGGACAACTATTACATCTTTTACATCAGGACATTGCCCGAGGGCGACATCGGCATTGTCCTTGCTTCTGATTACCCTGCCCCCCCGGTAATAGCCGTCTGCACAAACCAGCACCTTGGAATTGCAGTCCCGCATCCTGTCCCTCAGCGCCTCGGAACTGAATCCACCGAAAACCACGCTGTGTATTGCCCCGATACGGGCGCAGGCAAGCATCGCTATCGGTAACTCGACTATCATCGGCAAATATATCGATACCCGGTCGCCTTTCTTAACTCCATGTTTCTTCAATACGTTGGCAAACTTGCATACTTCGTAATAGAGCTCCTGATAGGTCAGCGTCTTGCTCTCCCTTCCATCCCCTTCCCAGATTAATGCCGCTTTATTCTTCCGCCACGTCTTCAAATGCCTGTCCAGGCAGTTATAGCTCACATTCAGCTTGCCTCCGATAAACCACTGGTGCTTGCCTTCTTTAAAGTCCTCCACGAGCACCTTCTCCCACTTTTTAATCCAGTCAAGCTGCTCGGCCATCTCCCCCCAGAACGCCGCCGGATCCTCTATAGACCTCCTGTAAATTTCCCGGTATTCGTCCAGGCTCTTTATATACGCCTTTTCACTGAGCTCTTTCGGCGGATTAAATACCCTTTTCTCCGCCATTACCGATGTAATCGTCTTGTCCTGTTCCACAGATAATCCTCTCTCCCTGATAAATAATAGTCCCGTATTTCGCCGGTAAACAGGCAGTTTGAATTCAAAAGAGATGAGACCATACAAATATACGGCCCGGTTTTCCTGATTAATCCTGGTAGGTAACTCCCATAAGCTGTGTAAAAGACATCCGTAATTTTTGCGACATCACGTATGCTATACCGGCCATAATTTCAGCACACAGTCTTGGATTTGTATTGATTAAGTCACGCAGTTGCTTACCGTCAAAAGCAAGTACTCTCGTCTTTTCCAGCGCTTTCGCCGTGCTGATATGGTGATATGGAGGTATCACCGCCGGCCAGCTAAAACAGCCGAAATCGGAAACGGCCTGAATCTGTCTGCGGTCGGTCGGTCCCAGTTCAAGCATAATAGAAATCAGGCCGTCTTCCACTATATACATATCCGTTGCCGCCGTGTCCTGCCGGAATATTGTTGTGCCTACCTCGAATTCCTCGTAACGGCATAGCTTCGCTACCTCAGCAATGTCCTCCTCACTCAGATGACTGAAAACATCTGATTTCCTCATCGTTTCGATAGTATCCATTTTCCCCCCTCCTGAACCATTTTATGCCTGTCTCTAAATTTACCAGAAATAGATTATAACATACATCCCCGGTCCGAAGATAACTTATGAAGTTCCTGGCTTCTCCTGTCTACTACCGACGCTCTCAGTAATTGTTAACAACAACTGAACGATACCGCACTTTTTCAGAAATACCTGACCGATTCCTCATCCTCCAGCAATCAGGTGCCTTTCAAGGCGAGCATTGCTACATAAAAAATAGAGTGATATAATCCAGCCAAAGGGAGATTGGTATGACTTTAAGGGCAAAGGCACTGGTAATTATAGGCGTCTCCCTGCTCAGCTTGGCCGGGCTAATATATATTACTTCACGTTTCACCTTTATTCAGGGTCTCGCGGAGATCGAGGAACGGAACACGTCCCGGCAAATCGAACAGGCAATTAGTGCCTTATCTCACCTGATATCGGAACTTGAGACTACCAATGCTGCCTGGGCTGCCAGGGATGACACATACGCTTTTATTGAGGACGGTAACAAAGAATATATACAGTCGAACCTCGTCGATGATACATTCAGAACTATGAGGCTCAACCTGATGATGTTTATCGACTCTTCCGGCAATACCGTTTTCAGCAAGGCTTTCGACCTCGAGAAGGACGAGGAGGTGCAGGTTCCGCAGGACTTGCCGGAATATCTTTCCGATGATAGTCCCCTTATAAGCCTTCCCGGCGCCCATGGTGTGACTTCAGGATTCATATCTCTGAAGCAGGGACCATTAATTATTACTTCACAGCCAATCCTGACAAGCGAGAGAGAGGGGCCGGCACGTGGTACCCTCATCTTTGCCAGATACCTCGACTCTGAATTGACCAATGAGCTATCTGAAATTACCCTCTTTCCCGTATTGATACGTCCCATCAGCAATCTTGAAACGGAGGATTTCAAGGAGGCATTGGTAAACATTACTGGTGACGGTGGTACGTATATAAAGCCACTGGACGCCCAGCAAATTGGCGGCTATACATTTCTCAAGGATATTTATGACAGACCGGCGCTTATACTCAGGGTAGAAGTACCCAGAGAAGCATACCAGCTCGGCCAGCGTGTAACCAGCTATTTTATCCTGTCTGTACTGGGAGCCGGCTTCCTTGTCGGAGCCCTGGCAATGTTCCTCATACAGAAACAGGTCCTGTCAAGGTTCACCAATCTTGTTCGGGGTATCGACCGTATTGCTGAAAGCGGCAACACGGCAACGCGTATAACAATGGGAGGGAGAGACGAACTGAGCCTGGTAGCCGGCACGATAAACGGAATGCTGGCGGCAATCCAAGAAGCAGGAACGGAAATACGGGAAAGTGAACGCCGTTACCGCCTGCTTGCTGAGAACGTGACAGATGTGATATGGACTATGGATAGCGAACTCAATTTTACCTACGTCAGCCCTTCAATAGTACACCTTACCGGATATACCGCAGATGAAGCGATTAACATGAAGCTCGAAGAGTCCATGGATAAGGCAATTCTGGATAATGCAATAGAAGCTTCAAAGCAGGAAGACGTGTCAACTGATAGCACCCAGAGTATGTCGGCATTTGAAGCTGAGATGACCAGGAAGGATGGCTCCAAGATATGGACTGAGCTTACAATGTCCGCCATACGGGACGCAAGCGGTGAAGTTACCGGATTCGCCGGAGTTGCCCGTGACATCAGCGAACGAAAGCAAGCAGCGGAAGACCTTCAACTACAGTACGAACAGGAAAGAGCCCTGAGGCAACAACTGGAAGAAGAAATTAAAAAGAGGATAGAATTTACCAGGGCCCTTGTACATGAGCTGAAAACCCCGATTACACCGGTGCTGGCAGCCATTGAACTGCTGCTTGAAGAAGTCCAGGACGAACGTGTTGTCAGGCTGGTGCAGAACATTGACCGCAGCGCCTCCAATCTGAACCAGAGGATTGATGAACTCCTTGACCTAGCAAGAGGTGAAATAGATACACTCATGCTCGACCTTGAGATGGTAGACCTTTTACCCTTGTTCCAGGAAATAACCAATGAGATGACACCTGTTGCCGAGCGCTATGGACAGACCCTGAGCTCAATTTTGCCTGCATCCATCCCTGAGGTACTGGTAGACAGCAGCCGTTTAAGACAGGTTATGCTGAACCTTCTCAATAACGCCTTCAAGTTCACGCCAACCGGAGGGAATGTTACACTCAGCGTCAAAGAAGAAGGCTCCAATCTCGTCGTAGAAGTTCAGGACACCGGCCCCGGGATATCCAAGGAAGATCAGGAGCGACTTTTTGACCCCTATTTCCGACGCCCCGGAGACAGAGAGCGCCTTAGCGGGCTGGGATTAGGATTAGCGCTAGCCAAGAGACTTGTTGAACTCCACGGAGGAGAGATGTGGGTACGAAGCCGAAGAGGTAAAGGTAGTACCTTCAGTTTTACGCTGCCAATAAGCACTGTACGTGAAAGGGGACAAGTATGAAAGTACTGATCGTCGAAGATGACCGTGAAATCGTAGATATTATTACTTTGGCTTTTGAAATACGCTGGCCGGAAGCGCTGCTTGTATCCACTCACCTGGGAGAGCAGGGAGTGGAGATGGTGGAAAGTGAGAGTCCTGATGTTGTCATCCTCGACCTCGGCCTACCCGATATCAGCGGTTTCGACGTTCTGAAGGAAATCCGCACTTTTTCCACAGTACCTGTCCTGATTCTTACCGTTAGAGGCGAAGAAACCGATGTTGTGAAGGGATTAGAGTGGGGAGCTGACGACTATATGACAAAACCCTTCCGTCAACTTGAGCTTCTGTCACGCATAAAGGCACTTACCCGCAGAGCCGGAGCCACTGTCGGGGAGACCTCTCTTGTCTGTGGGAAATTAAAATTCAATCCGACCACTATGCAACTGTTTCAGGATGATAAGGAGATAAAGCTCACCCGCACCGAAGGTAGTATCCTTAACAAGCTAATGGCAAATGCCGGTCAGGTTGTTGTCTATTCAAGTATTGCGGAAGCAGTATGGGGCGAGGACTACCCGGACGCAGTCGACAGCCTCAGGGTTTACATCCGCCGGCTAAGAGAGAAAATTGAAGAGAACCCGGACAAACCTAAGATTATCCTGACTAAAATGGGTCTGGGATACTCAATGGCAAAACCGGACTAGTCTTCCCGAACAAATACCTGAAAAATTTTTACAGCCGAAGCTTTAAAGCTTCGGCTTCCTAATACAAGGTCACCGCACCAATAGCCGGGAGTCTGCAGCCTGCAAAAAGCCCGGCAGCATCCGGGAATTCATGTATTACAACATTTTTCAAGATTGTAACCTCTTTTTAATCACTCTGTAATTTTTTTTTTATTTCTCAATATCCATTTTAAGTTTTTTATAATCCCATGTCTGTATATTGGACAAAACGTGAGGTGATTTATGAAAGCAATTTTATACGGATCCGAGAAAACAACAAAGAGGCTTACAGGATTACTAGAGGATGAAGGAGTTGAAGTAACAGTAATACCGGAATCGCTGAATGTGACCACAAACTGGTGGGAAGAAGGAGAATTTGACCTGGCAATTATTGACAGCCGCACTGAAACCGCCGAGCTGGCCTATAAAAACATCAGGAAACATGTTAACACTCCGGTTGCCCTGTTAGTAGACCCGATGGAGTCAAACTGGAGTAAATTATTGCCGCTTGATGCTGACTGCTATCTACCGGAAACGAAGGAAAAATATGAACTGGCAGCCCGGCTAAGAGCATTGATACGGCGCTTCTCAGGTAAGAGACCTACTGCGAGCCGGTCCGGTAAAGTGAGCGGATGGGTAGTAGCCAATGGATTCGCCCTCAAGCAAAGGTATATTGATAATTAAACACAGGTTTTTCAAATGTTTCACTACCAGAAACGGAGACAAGAACGAAAAGAAGGACTGATTAAGTGAAGATTGCAAGCAGGATAATAATAGCGATACTCTGTCTGGTTCTTGCCGGACTCGCCTTTATCTATTTCGTACCGGGCTACAATCTGTACCTGGTCAGAAGCGAGAGCATGACACCGACAATTAATATGGGAGATTTGATAATCACCGGTCCCTCAAACGGGCCAATTAAAGGAGAGGTAAAACCGGGGACAATTATTACTTATGAACACAGAAATGAGCTTGTAACCCACAGGGTAAAGACAATTGATGGTTCTACCCTGACAACGAAGGGAGACGCTACCGAAGACATAGACCCGTGGTCGGTTACTTTATCGGATATACGGGGTGTATACCTCTTCAAGATTCCCTCGGTAGGCTATTTAACAAACTTCGTTCAGACAAAAACAGGCTGGTTTATAACGATTATTATCCCCGGCGCCCTGCTAACTCTCTGGCTGGTGAAAGATATCATAAAAGAGGCTTTCGGTGAAGCTTAATAATCAGAACTTACGGGAGGTGAGGCTTATTGTACAGCAATACTAAACAAAGCGAAAACGTCAAAATTTAAAAATACCGAAGAAAGGAGAAAAAGATGAAAAAAATACTTGGACTAACAATAGCAGCCTTACTGGTTATGGGTCTTGTCGGCGGGGGCACCTGGGCTTACTTCAGCGACCCTGAGACCAGCTACAACAACGTCCTTACCGCCGGAACACTGGACCTGGAGATAGGCGGCGGAAATACTAACGTACAGATATTAAATGTAAGCGCCACATACCCCGGTGACAGTGACAGTGGTAATACTACACTTGTCAATGTAGGCTCCATTGCCGGAAGTCTGGATATCACCTTCGTTAAAGTTGACGATATCGGAGGGTCCGGCGGCACGGAATTCGAAAATAATCCTGGTGCAGGAAACGGAGACCTCGATGGGGAAGCGACAATCGCACTGTGGATTGATGTTGACGAAGACAACACCTTTTCCGATGGAGATATCTTACTCACATCAGCAGGCAGTGGCGGTAGCCAGACCAGAACAGGTGGCTCACCTGCAACTCCAACACAATACTCCATAGACAGCTTCGATGGTGATAGCTGGACGGACATTGTTACACTGGATGCCACCGGTGGTGCCAATGATGGCGTTAAATTCTTCATCGATTACCTTATTCCTACGGCCGCTACCAATGCTATCCAGGGTGACAGCGTCAGCGCCAATATGACATTCACCTTAGGACAGTAATTAACAGAACGAGTGGTATAAGCACTATGCTTAAATCGACTTAAAAGGGGGCTGAGAAGCGAAAGGGTCTCAGCCCCCAAGAGACCTGAATAATTGAAGGAAAGGAGGGTGCCGATGAAGAGAAATTCTTGTTTAACCACAGCTTACCCGCTCTTATTCGGCATTCCGGCATCGGCACCTGGGCTTTCTGGAGTTATATTGCGACCTCAACCGGCAATGTACCGGATACCGGTAAACTCAACCGGAAAATAAATGACAAGGATGCGATAATTCAAACACTTTAACAATGAATACTACTCTGGAAAATGTGGTGAGACCTGAAAAAATAATACTGAAAAATACCGGCAGTCCGACTGACTCAAGCCCTGAACTGTCGTTTACTTATAATAATCTTTATCCCGAACCGGTGAGGAATACGAAATGAAAAAAGCCACCTGGTATTCAATTCTAACAATAGTAGTGCTGCTGATGGCAGTTGCGGTGTTTACCTACGTCGCGCCGCACATCGGCTGGCGGGTAAACGCTGTTCTTTCCGGCAGTATGGAACCGGCACTGAAGGTCGGTTCGCTGGTAGTGACCCGCCCGGTAGAACCGGAAAAGGTAAAGGTGGGAGATATGATTGCCTTCAATCCGGTATCGGTAGGGGAGAATATGATAACTCATCGGGTAATAGGTATCGCAATGAACTCTCCCATTCACTTCGCCACCAAGGGTGATGCCAGTGATAAGCCTGACCCGTTCACGGTGCCGGAACAGAACCTGGTTGGTAAGGTCTGTTTTCACATACCTTACTGGGGGTATTTCACGCAATTTCTCAAAACTCCTACTGGTTTTGTCTTCTCCATAGTAGTACCCGGTATAGTCATTTTTATAATGTACGTGGTCAGTGTCTGGCGGACACTCACCGTTCAGAAAAAACAGGGAGTGGCTATATAGGGCAGTTGTTTTTTGATATAAATAATAACGGAGCATATTTAGGGACAAATGCAGCTTACCAAGGTTTTCGGATATATCAGCCGGTTGTTTCTGGTCCTGGCAATGGGGCTGGCGCTATTCACCACTGCTCCGCCAGCCGCGGTTAAGGCTGACCCCAATCCGGTAGACCTTGAGCTGGGCGGTACAGGAGCTACGTCCTGGTATTTAGCCAATATCAAACCAGCAGACACCGGCACGCAGACGGTTGAGCTGCGTAATATCGGCACTAAGGACGGCTTCGTCACAATCTGGGTAAGTGATATTATCAGCACCGAAGGCTTGAATCCCGAATCAGAGACTGGTAATACGTCGGAACCGGGTGAGCATGCCGATAACCTTCTGCTTAACCTCAGTGCCAGCGGTCTGATTACCAATTTGAACCTGCCGTCAACAATCAATGGCCTTCCCCAGAGCGCTACCCACTACGACTATATTGAGGTTACGCCTATCAAGGCCGGCAATACCGTTAATCTTACCTGGCAGTGGCTCCTGCCGGCTGAAACGGGTAATGATGTCCAGGGAGACAGTATTTTCTTCTCCATAAACTATCTTCTCCGGGAGTGCATTGTGACCGATGTATCTTCCATCGTTAATCCCTCCGGGAATTTCACTCAGGATGTCACCACCCAAACCGTGAATAATAAAGGCACTATCTCTATAAGCTCCGGCGTTACCGGCAAGACCACAGAAAATCAATCACTCAGTGATATCTGGTTAATCGAGATAGACAAAGATTCATTACCGCCCGGGTCAGGCAAAAAGAGTGTCAGCTTAAACTATGAAGTCGGGCCTGACGGGGCGACCTTTGACCAGCCGGTAACAATCACCTTGAGCTATAACCCCGGCTCCATACCCTCGGGAGTTAGCGAACAGCAGCTATACATCGCTCACTGGGACAATAGTACCGGACAGTGGGTCCCGGTGGCTGGCAGCAGCGTCAACGCCAGCGCTAATACCGTCTCAGCGCCAATCAGCCATTTCAGCAGATATACCGTAATATCCCCCGTACCCTCGGGCCCTGGCAATGGAGGAGGTAGTGGCGGGGGCGGTGGTGGCGGCGGTAGTCGAAGAGAAAAAAAAGAGGAAGAGACCCCACCTACCACCGGCGCTCTGCTTGAAATCAATATACTTGACCGCGAATCAACAGTTGAAATCGGAGATGACGGAACTCTGGCCGAAGCGTTGACCCTGACTGGCCCCGATGGCAACATCATTCTCGACATTGACGCAGGCACCAGAATAACCGGCCCGGATGATGTAAAGCTCATTCGCATCGAACTGAGACCAACCGATAAACCGATTCTGGCTCCGGATAACATCGTACTCCTCAGCCAGGCCTATGAACTAATCGGCTACACAAGTAACATGGAGGCCGTTCCGGTGGTCTTACGGCCGCCTGTCAGGCTTACCATCAAGTATGATCCGCGGAACCTGCCGGAGAATTCTTTCCTGCCATTCGTGGCAACCTATACCGATGAAGCAGGATTTGTTCGATTGAATCCGCCACCCGGCGCCCTTATCGAGATCGGTTATGCAAAGGCACTCATCAGCGACGAATCATTATTCGTGGCGGCAGCCGAGCTGGCACCGCCTCCACCACCACTACCGGCAAGTTTCGAGGCAACAAACCTGATTATCAACCCCCTGGAGACTTATGTCGGAGAGGTGATCACCGTCAGCGTCACAATCGCCAACCAGGGCGAAACCGAGGGCAGTACTGAACTGTACCTGATTATTGACGGAATTGTCCGGGCAATTGAAGAAGTAACGCTTAAAGAACAGAGTACTGAGACATTAACTTTCGAAGTTACCAATCTGGCAGCCGGAAGCCACCAGGTGAAGATAGCCGGTCTGACCGGCGAGTTCGATGTGCTCAGGCTGGCAGTGTCTGTAGAGGAAACCAAGTTCAACTGGCTCCTGCTGGATACTATTGTCGGCTCTCTTCTGCTCGTCGGAGCAACCGTGCTTTATTTCCACATACGAAGGTCACGCCGGACTCGACTGGCAATGCTGGACGAAGAGCCAGGAGATCGGTTGGGATGAGTAACTGTTTTCCGTGCGGGAAAGGCTTTCAATCCCTCTGCCGGACATAACAGATACGCCGGCAGGCTCCCTCACACAATTGGCTAGACATCCACGAATACACTATCATCCTTAATTTCTACCTTGTAGATACCCAGCGGTTTAGGTAATTTGAACAGCGCAGCGGCTTTTAAGGCTAGTCCGCCCATACCCACCCAGTTTAATACCCTGCCATCTTTAAGGTCGAACTTGGAACCGTGAAACGGGCAGGTAACAACTGCCCCTTCGAGCTTGCCCTGTGATAGTCTGGCTCTCATGTGAGGGCAGCGAGCATCGGCGGCGTAATAATCATCGCCAATCCTGACAACAAGAACCTCGTGTCCTTCAGCCAGGAATTCTTTCATCACACCGTCTTCAAATTCAGCGGTCTTACCGACTTCTATTTTTTCACTCACCTTGTCTTCCCTCCGATGTATTTGCAGGTCTGGCTCAGGAGTCTGACAGTTCGCCGATAACCGGGACCCTATCCAGTAAATCTGGGCCGTGGGGTGCCTGCTTCAGGACTTCGGTCAGGTCCTGCCCCGCACGGTGAGTAACCTGGTGAACACCATTTTTCCAGTGGAAGCTGTTTGAAACGTCAAAGACCCTGCCGTTAACGGCAATATAGGCAGCGCCATCGCTACCATCATATTTCTTCAGTTCCTCCCTGGTGAATATTCTCATTCGGTTCTCGCTTACAGACCGATACTACCAATAACAAGATGCTCCTGTCCGTAACGGTGGGCTAAAGGTAATTGCTCGTCCAGGCTGATATAGACCATTATACCGGCTACAAACGCCAGAGAGGTGGAGAGAAGCATTGGCGTTAGAAAAGGAAGTAGCGCGGCAAATAACAGATTTACTTTCATGGCACAAAGAGCCTTATCCTGCGCCCCAGGTACCGAACGCGGCCTCCTTACCGGTTACAGGAGTTATTCATTTTAAACCAGGATACGCTTCAGAGCAAGAGGGGAGAGCCAGCACAATACTGGCTCCCCCCTGCCTGTTACCTATTTCAGGAATTTGGAAACGAAGGGGGAAGTCTCACCACGGCGCAGGAAATGCCCGGAGGGCCCTTCTCCCAGGAATTCCGAGAACCACGACTCATGCTCCACTTCTTCATTAAGAATCGATTGGGATAAATCGTAGGTCCTGTGGTCCTTACCGGCGGTGATGTTGCAGATATTGGTATAGCCTCTGACCGCACACCTCTCGGCTTCAACGAGTACCGTGAGCATAGCCTTGATGTCTGTCGGGTCGGCTGGTAGATTTGCCGGCGGACATGCCGAACAGTTATGAAAATCAACCATGCTCTCCGGTAGCTTCCCGCCAAGCTCATAGATGCGGGGGACAAGTGCCTCGAAGTGGTTGCGGTCCTCGATGCGGGCGGTCTCGGCAATCTCCTTTATCGTTTCACCGTCCAGCCCGATAAGGTTCGCCCTTAATATCGTATAGTAGTAATAGGTGGTAAGTTCCGCCGCTGCGTTATTGACAAGCAGCTCAAGCAGTTCATCAACGTTTATCCCGGTCAGTTCGACCATCTCCCTGGCAACTTTAGCCATTCTACACCTCCATAATAGATTTTTACTTTGCTACTCTTTCTCTTCTTCGACGACTGTACAACAACCACATTCACACTGTGACCCGCTAGCGCAGGGTTCACAGCAGTATTTCACTCCGTCTTTCTCGTAGACTCCATCTCCGATAGCGCAGCCGCACACCGGACAAAGCTGCTCTACTACCATCTCACACCTCCTTAATTAATTATAATTATTATATAAGCCGGGCTTCAACCACACCTCAGCCAATATTATTCATGAACGCCCTGATATAATCCGCCCGTTTCAACCCGTAAATTGTAACTCTCATATGAATTATTCAAAAATTGTAATTCCAAAAGAATATTTCATCAAGCCATATTATAAATAAGTGAAATACGGGTAAAATATGACATAAGTCATATACACCTTTATTATTCCGGGGTAAAATGACAGACGATGTAAAAAGTACTATAGTAATAGTTCCGGTACAGATATTAAATTAATAGTACCAGACCTCAAGGAGGTAAAATATGCCCGAGATAAAAGTAGACAGCAATGTGGATATCTGCCCGGCTGACCTGAAGGTAAACTGCATCGGTGAGACCTGTCCGGTACCTCTTGTCGAGACCCGCAAGGCACTGAGGAAAGCCAAGGAGGGTGACATTGTCGAGGTTACCGGTACTCATCCCGCCTCAAAAAAAGAGATACCGATGGCAGTTAAGGCACTGGGATTAAAGCTCCTCGACGTTGAGGAAACGGACGGAGTCTGGAAAATAAGGATACAGCGATAGGAGGAATATTACTGTGGCTGAAAATACTGAAAAAGCTACTATAATAGTTCACAGCGGTGATATGGATAAGGTGTACAGCGCTCTAATCATCGGTAACGGAGCGCTGGCAATGGGAATGGAGGTATCGCTTTTCTTCACTTTCTGGGGGCTCCAGCGCCTGAAGAAAGGCGGGCTTGAGAAAGGGCCTCTATCCAAAATGCACATGTTCGGTCTCGGCAAGTGGATGATGAACAAGAAGATGAAGGCGGCAAAGGTTGCCTCACTGGAAAAAATGATGCAGGACTTCAAGGAACTGGGAGGTAAAATCCTTGCCTGTGATATGACAATGGACATAATGGGAATCAAAGCGGAAGACCTGCGCCAGGACCTGATATCGGATTACTGCGGGGTGGGGACCTACCTCGATGCGGCAAAGGATTCAAAAATAACCCTCTTCATTTCGTAAATTCACAGGAGGGAGAGATGTTTGAAGGAAAACAGATATATCTTGATAATTCGGCGGCCACCCGGCTCGATGAACGGGTGCTCGAAGCGATGACGCCGTATCTCTTCGAAGATTACGCCGTGGCGACCTCCGAGTTTGCCTACTCACAGGGCATCGAAGCCAGCGAGGCGCTTAACGGCGCCAGAGAGATTCTGGCTAAAGCTCTTGTAGCCACCCCAGAGGAGTTTATTTTTACCTCCGGAAGCACCGAGTCCTCCAACCTTGCCCTGAAAGGTGTTGCCCTGGCTCTGGGGGATAAAAAAGGTAAACACCTGATTGTTTCAAAAATCGAGGACTTCCCGGTACTTAACAGCGCCAGAGCCCTTGAGAAACAGGGTTTTAAGGTAACCTTTCTCGATGTGGACGGCGATGGCCTGGTCGACCTTGATAAACTCAGGGAAGCCATCGGAAAAGAGACAATTCTTGTCTCAATCCAGCATGCCAACCAAGAAATCGGCACCGTTCAGGATATAGGAAGTATCGGCGGCATCTGCCGGGAAAAGGGAGTGTTATTCCATACCGACGCCACCCATAGTTTCCCGAGGGTACCGATTGATGTAAAGAAAATACCCGTGGATTTAATCACGGTGTCTGCCCACACCATCCACGGTCCGAAAGGCATCGGCGGACTGTACGTACGCCAGGGAACAAAGATAGCCAAGTGGATGGACGGTGGATTTCAGGAGTTTGACCTGCGGGCAGGGCTGGAAAACATACCCGGCGCCATTGGTTTCGCCAGAGCGGTGGAACTCGTTACACCGAGGGAAACAGAGCGGATACAGGCAATGCGCGACCGCATTATAGAAAGGATACTTGCCGAGATACCGGATACAACCCTCAACGGACACCGGCAGAAAAGGCTGCCGCAGAATGCAAATATCTCATTCCATTTCATCGAGGGAGAGTCAATTACCCTGCACCTGGATATGCACGGTATCGCAGTGAGTACCGGCTCGGCCTGTTTCAGTCGCTCCCTGGAAGGAAGTCATGTCATCTTCGGAATCGGCGGCGACCACGAGAGAGCGCACGGGTCAATCCGCTTCACCTTCGGACGCTTCAACACGATGAAAGAGGTAAATACCGTTGTTAAAACGCTGGCCGGGATAGTGGAGGAGTTGAGAAAAATCAGCCCGCTGGCCAGAAAAAGTCAAAAATAAGGAGGATTTAAAATGAAGTCTCCATATAGTGAAACAGTACTTGAACATTTCCGCCACCCCCATAATGTGGGTGTAATTGAGGACGCTGACGGGAAAGCCCAGGAGGGCAGCCCCGCCTGCGGCGATATGGTGTCCGTATATATAAATGTCGATGAGAAGACAAAAGTGATTACAGACATCAAGTTCGAATCTTACGGCTGCGCTTCGAATATCGCTACCGGCTCGATAATCACCGAACTGGCAAAGGGGAAAACGATTGATGAAGCCAAGAAGATTACCTGGAAAGAAGCCGCAGATGCTCTGGGAGGACTGCCCAAGATAAAAGCCCACTGCTCGGTACTGGCTATAGAAGGACTGCGCTCTGCAATTGAAAACTACGAAGAGAAGCACGGTCTTGTCAAAGAACAGAAGCCGACAAATATGGAAACGGTAAGGCAACGCCTCAAGAAAGTAATGAATCCGATGGTGGGACTTGACCTGGTGCGAACCAACCTTGTTCAGACTATAGAGGTCAAGAAAGGGACGGTCAGGATAGTACTAGACCTGCCGGCGGACCACCAGTTCGCCCCGGCAATAAAGGACGAGATAAGAGAGAAGATAGAACCACTCTGGGACGTTGAAAAAGTGGTGGTGGAGTTTACCGAATAAGATTCATAAAATAGTTAATTTGACATCCAGGCCTCCTTTGCTCTACTATTGAACGCTCCTGAAAAATCATAAAAAAGGGGGAACTATGGATACGCTGGAAGCAATCCGCAAGAGGGCAAGTCTGAAGACACATCTATCACAACGTGAAGTCGAACAGGAAAAAATCAACACAGTCCTTGAAGCCGGAGGACTGGCACCATCGGCGCGGAATCAACAGCCATGGCGCTTTATCGTTGTGAAGGGCAAAGAGAATGTTGAAAAAGTGGTGACTGAAGCGTTTTTTGAATTCAGTCAGGGATTCAAAGAGGCACCCGTCCTTATTTTCCTCTGCGCCAATCCCGGAGACGACGACGTCCACGAGGGAAGGGAATACTATCTCTTCGATACAGGTCTGGCATTTGAAAACTTACTCCTGTCTGCGACCGACCTTGGCCTGGTAACTCATCCGATGTCATCAGTAAACGAGGATAAATTGAGAGAAGTATTACAGATACCCGATGATGTGAGATTTATTGCAGCCACACCGCTATCATATCCGATGGAGGATTCCTACGATGAAGCGGCACTGGAAAAACTTAGCCAGCGTACCAGAAAAAGCCTGAAGGAAATCGCGTACGCTAACAAATGGGGGAGCCCTCTTTAGGCGGTATATTGTCTTGAACAGATGAAATTCTTTCACAGGTAAACAGAATTTTCGGCCAAACAGTGAGGAGGTTGATATGATGTGGAACTGGTGGGACTTACCCACAGGAATGGGGTGGTGGATGGGCTTCGGTGTGATATGGATGGTACTTTTCTGGGTAGGGCTGATTGCCCTGATTGTCTGGGCAATCAAAAAGCTGACCGGAGGAGGCACTTCTACATCAAGGAACACCCCGCTTGATATAGCCAGAGAACGCTACGCAAAAGGGGAGATATCCAGAGAGGAATTTGAGCAGCTTAAGAAAGACCTGTCCTGAATATACTCGGGACTGATAGGCTGAAGGATAAAGATGGCTGAGAAGACAAAGACTAAAAAACAGGAAAAAGCCAATATCCACATAACCGGGATGACCTGCACCAACTGCGCCGCCACCATTGAGAAGGGGTTGGCGAAGACTCCCGGCGTGGAGAAGGCAAACGTGAGCTTCGCTTCCGAGAAAGCTTCCGTTGAATATGACCCTTCCCGGGTAGACCTGGACAAACTGAATAAAACCATCTCCGAGCTGGGCTACGGCATAGCTACTAAGAAGTCGGTTTTTCCAGTAGGGGGAATGACCTGCGCGTCCTGCGTCAACCGGGTGGAGGAAGCATTATCGAGTGTGCCCGGCGTTGTCTCCGCCAGTGTCAACCTTGCCTCGGAGAAGGCGACAGTTGAGTACACGGAGGGGACGAGCTTTGCCGACCTCAGGCAGGCGGTGGAGGATGCCGGCTACGAGCTAGGCGCCGAAGCCGAAAAGCTCGAGGACGTTACAACCGCTTCCCAGCAGGAACTACGGGGCGTCAGGAACAGGTTTATCTTTGCCGCCGTCCTAGCAGCACTGATTATGCTCCTGATGTGGCTTCCCGATTTCGCCGGGAAACCGTTCCTGCTCTGGGCGCTGGCTACGCCGGTGCAGTTCTGGGCAGGCTGGCGTTTCTACAAAGGAGCCTGGGGTGCCCTGAAACACAGGACCACCGATATGAATACCCTGGTGGCGGTGGGCACCTCTGCCGCCTATTTCTACAGCATGGTAGCCGTGCTCTTCCCCGGACTTTTTACTGCCGTCGGTGAAGGACTCGGACTCTACTTTGATACCTCGGCGATGATTATAACCCTGATTTTACTGGGGCGCTTTCTCGAAGCCCGGGCAAGAGGGCAGACTTCGGAAGCGATAAAGAAACTAATCAGGCTTAATCCCGATACCGCCACTGTAATCCGGGACGGTGAAGAGACTGAGATATCGGTTGACGATGTCCAGGTGGGTGACCTCATCCTGGTGAGACCGGGAGAGCGAGTGCCAGTGGATGGAATTATCCGCGAGGGCTATTCAAGCATTGATGAGTCTATGATTACCGGTGAAAGCATTCCCGTGGAAAAGAATGAGGGGGACGAGGTTATCGGCGCTTCTATTAACAGGATGGGCAGTTTTAAATTCGAGGCGACGAGAGTGGGCAAGGATACCACCCTAGCCCAGATTGTCCGGCTGGTGGAGGAAGCCCAGGGAAGCAAAGCCCCTATCCAGCGCCTTGCTGATATAATCGCCAGCTACTTCGTGCCGATAGTCATCGGCATCGCTATCATAACTTTCATAGTCTGGTATCTCGTGGGGCCGGTCCCGTCTCTCACCTACGCCATTCTCAACTTCGTGGCGGTGCTTATAATCGCCTGCCCCTGCGCCATGGGACTGGCAACGCCAACGGCTATAATCGTCGGCACTGGTAAAGGCGCCGAGCACGGCGTTCTTATCAGGAACGCTGAGACGCTGGAGAGAAGTCACAAAATAAATACCGTGCTGCTTGATAAGACCGGCACGCTGACCCGCGGCGAACTGAGGGTCACGGATATAATTACAGTTAATTCGTCAGAGGATGAAGTTCTGCGGCTGGCAGCCGCAGCCGAACGCGGTTCGGAACACCCGCTCGGCGAGGCTATAATCAAAGCGGTCTCGGAGAAGGGACTTGAAATCCCGCCAGCCTCAGATTTCAATGCCATCCCGGGACACGGCGTCGAAGCATCGGTAGAGGGCAAGAAGCTATTCCTCGGCAATCTCAGGCTAATGAATGAAAAAAACTTCTCCCTGAACGGACTTGCCGAAAAGGCGGAGCGGCTCCGGGGAGAGGGCAAGACAGTTATGTTTCTGGGTACAGATAACCAGGTAACAGGTATCATCGCCCTGGCTGATACCCTCAAGCCCAATGTCGAAACGGCGGTAAAGGCACTGCTGCGTCTTGGCATCAAGGTGATAATGATTACCGGGGATAACAGGAACACCGCCGAGGCTATCGCCGCACAGGCGAACATCGACCGGGTGCTGGCGGAAGTGCTTCCCGAGCACAAGGCTGACGAGGTAAAGAAATTACAGGCCGAAGGTAGAGTGGTCGCCATGGTCGGAGACGGGATAAACGATGCTCCGGCCCTGGCCCAAGCGGATGTCGGCATCGCTATCGGCACCGGTACTGATGTAGCCATGGAGACAGGAGATATTACCCTGATTAGCGGGGATGTAAGCGGAATCGTCACTGCCATCACCCTGAGCAAGCGTACCGTGAGAACAATCAAGCAGAACCTCTTCTGGGCGTTTGCCTATAATACCGCCCTTATCCCGGTGGCGGCGGGAATACTTTACCTGGTATTCGGTAACGGCGGTGTCCCTGCCGGGCTTCACTTCATACTTGGCGACTTCGGTTTCCTGAATCCTATCCTGGCGGCAGCCGCCATGGCAGCCAGTTCAATAACAGTGGTAACAAATTCGCTGCGCCTGAAAAGGTTCAGGCCGGCCAGCCTTGAAACTAATAGAGGAGGTAGGCAAATGGCAACCGCAATAGACCCGGTCTGCAAGATGGAAGTTGAAGAAAGCACGGCAGCCGCCACCATGGACTACAAGGGAAAGACATACTACTTCTGCGCCCTTGGCTGCAAGAAAGCTTTCGAAAAAGACCCGGAAAAATACCTGGCCGAGACCAAGTAATTTCCATACCGCAGATAAAACCGGTAGGATAATTTTTCATAAAGGGGCTGGTATTGAGCAAAGAAACATCAGTGCCAGCCCCTGCGTGTTTTAAGGGTTTTTGTATTCTCTTCCCCATTAGCAGTGCAAAATTAGAGACTACTCTTTTTCACTTTTTTCTATCTATCCCCACCCTCCGCCCTCAAGAGAGAACTGAACACGATAATAACCTAAAATTATTAATAAGCACAGAAATAGTTCAATCTGAAATACTCGGTAAAACAATACTTATAATTTAAGGTTATTTATAAATACAGAACTCCGTAGGTAGTAGAAGGCTGCCTAAAAGCAATCGCACTGAATGACAACAATTAATTCTTTCATTGCCTATTTTTCAAACCTTCAACGACTGAGATGAGTCGAACCATCAGCATTCCAAGATTACTATCCAGAGGGTCAACTTCGTAAGTATCTCCGGCTTACTAAAGAGGGCATCTCCGCCAGTGAATCCGCGTGGGCCAATACCCATAAAACTCTGTATGGCTAGAAGTTAGTTTTTCATACAGTCAAAGAATGAAATTAAGCATCGAACTGTGAACTTTGGTCTGAAAACGGTGAACTATGAATTATGTCGTACGTAGAATAAATTTTGAAAATGTTAATTGTAGGCAGCAACGCTATGAGCTACCAAGTGTGAAGTATGTTGTTTTATTTTGTAGAGCCTAGTTCAGTATTTTAGAGCCTATAAAAGTGAGGCATATTTGTGCCCAGACGAGCAGAATTTGTCAAATGAGGTTATGTACTCTGAGTATGCCTCCGGGATTGATTATGTGCCTCTTACACCAGGAGTTGACCGTTTTCCTGTTTACACCAAGGGCCAGCCCTAAAAGCTCACTGAAATGCAGGATGGGTACCTTCTCCGGACCTGGCTGTCTGGTATCCAGATTAACCTGGCAGAGAGGACAGGCGGTGACTATTGCCACAGCTCCGGCTTCGGTTGCTGCCCGGCAGATGTCTCCGGCAAGTTTACTCACGATATCGGCGCGTGACAGCATCAGCACCGGAGAGTAGCGTCTTAATCAGGTAAACCGGGTCAACAGTACCGCTGCACATAATCCGAACCGGATGGAGATTCGGTGGATACTGTGCCCTGGTTATTCCTGCCAGCTCAGCAGCAGCGGCGGTGCACCAGTTACATAAAAATCCTATTATCTTCGGTTCGAACTCAGCCATATACCTTACTCCTTTACTTTGATAAAAGCCCTTACAGGGCGGCTTCAATCATTGAGAAGACTTGCTTCTCATTTGAACCCCTCAGCTTAGCGGCACCATTGGGGCAAAGGGCAACACAGGTCCCGCAACCCTGGCAAAGCGGCTCCTCTACTACAGCTACCCTCCGCTCCTCGTCTATCCATCTGGCGTTGTAAGGGCAGACAGTAACGCAAAGCCCACAACCGCTGCATTTTCTCGCGTTTACTTCGGAGACAATTCTTCCCGATTCCAGCTGGTTTTTAGACAGGACGCTGGCAGCTCTCTGTGCTGCTGCCTGTGCCTGAGTAATCTCTTCCCTTAAATTCATCGGTGCATTTGCCAAGCCACAGACAAAGATGCCATCGATTAGCGTGTCGACCGGCCGAAACTTGGTATCTACCTCTTTGAAAAAACCATCTTCGTTGAGTTCAAGGGAGAAAAGTCCTGCCAGTTCCTGGTTGTCCCCGGCGACAAGCCCGGAGATGCCACCGCCGATAACCAGACCCTGGTGGTTCACCGGGGCTGAGGCGACAGGGAGTACCTCCTGTGCTATGAGCTGTTCCGCTGCCATTGCCAGTACGCTCTGAGCCTTTTTTGTAGCCAGAGGTTTATTGTCTTTATGAACCCACGCATTCTGTTCTCTGAAATTCAACAGTTGCCACAGGGAGGAATCGAGTCCTGCCTCCGTCATCGCTTCATCGAATAACCTCTGATAGTGATAAGGGGCACAAGCGGCCAGAATCACCCGATTTGCTCCTGCTTCAATTACCATCTGTTTAACCTTATTCAGGCTTTCGGGCATACAGAGGTAGGCGATATACTCAGCGTGAACAACACCAGGCAAGTCGTTGGCAAAGGTGATTATTCGCTCTAAATCCACTATAGAGGCGATTTCGTCACCGCACTGGCAGAGGAAAACGGCTATCCTGGCATCCTCATCAGTTGAGGTCTGCTCCTCAGGTATGCCCTTCCTGCCCGCAAGCTGGCAACGCGCTGAAGACAGCAGCATAGATGCCTCGCAGGCAGCGGCACTGGCCTGGATTACCGTCTCCGATATATCGGCAGGGGCGACTGATGAACCACAGGCATAAATTCCGTCTCTACTTGTCCCGACCTGCCAGAAATCCTGGCTTTCAATAAATCCCCATCTGTTGAGGTTGACTCCCAAGACCTGGCTCAATTCAGCAGTATAGGAAGAAGGACATTGAGCCGCTGCCAGAACAACGAGGTTAAATTCGCTGTTGATAGAGCTTCCGTCTTCTGCTCGAGCTAAAAGCAATAAGTCCCTGGATTTAGGGTTCTCCCTGAGTGTTGATACCCGGCACCGGGTAAAATTAATACCTGAATCTTTGGCCTGGAGGTAATAGCGATAATATCCCTTGCCTAAGGCACGCAAATCCATATGAAAGATGGTGACCTCAGCCTGTGGATTTTGCTCTTTAATTAGTATCGCCTCTTTCAAAGCGTACATGCAGCAGGCAGTTGAGCAGTAGTTCCGCTTCATATCTCTGGAGCCAACACATTGTAAGAAAGCGACCTTCTGTGGAGCTTTGCCGTCAGAAGGGCGAATCAGTTTACCTCCGGAAGACCCGCCTGAAGCCAACAGCCGTTCCAGCTGAATATTGTTCAGGACGTTTGGATAGCGGCCGAAGCCGTACTGCCCCATCTGGGCAGAATTAAAATCTTCAAATCCGGTAGAGACAATGATAGCACCTGCGGCTAATTCCCGGGAATCATCTGGGAGGTCAGGGTCGATTGCGTCAGTCGGGCATATTTCCACACACTTGCCGCATCTGGTGCAATGCTCCCGGTCAACCGCATAAATATTGTGGATAGCCTGTGGATTGCTGACGTATATCGCCTTGCGGTTCTGTAAACCCTCGTTAAACTCATCAGGCACCGCAACCGGACATATGTCAACACAGAGTCCGCATCCGGTGCATCTATTACTCCTCACCCATCGAGACTCTGTCCTGATGGATACCTTGAAATTCCCCGCCTTTCCCTCCACCTTTTCAATCATGGTGTTGGGTAGCAGTTCAATATTGGGGTGAGCTATATCGCGGCGCAGACAAAACTGAGAGCATTCATCTCTGGAAAACACAGGTAGCAGCTTACACAGCTCGCACTGATTATCGGGAAACCATTTGTCCAGCTGGGCAAGGGTGCCGCCGATTCGGGGGCTCCTGTCGATGAGGTAAACTCGAAAGCCTGACTCAGCCAAATCCAGAGCGGCTCTTATTCCTCCTACCCCGGCACCTATTACCAAGACTGCACTCACCTGGTCTGTCATCAGTAAAGCTCCTAGCCGGCCAAGTCCGCATAGTCAGCGGCAGCCGCGTTAATCATGTCTATGACTTGCTTAGATGTAAAATTTTTAAGCTGCATTGCTTTTGAAGGGCAGCTCACGGTGCAGGCACCACATCCTTTGCAAACGGCTTCATTTACCTTTGCCACCTTGCTCTTCGGGTCAACTTCCACGGCACTGTAGGCACAGATGGCTTCGCAATAGCCACAACCGTTGCACACTTCATCATCTACGAATGCTGTAGCTGCTTCAATCTCTACACTGCCCTTGCTAATCAGGGCCAGTGCCTTAGCCGCTGCCCCACTTGCCTGGGCAACAGTATCCGGAATATCCTTCGGCCCCTGACAGCAACCGGCTATATAAACCCCGTCTATCATGGTGCCTACCGGGTCAAGCTTGGGATGTCTTTCCAAGAAAAATCCATCAGCGCTGCGCCCCAGCGAAAAGAGCCTGGCTACTTCTCCTGCGTCAGAGCGTGGCTCCATCGCCACACTCAAAATAACCATGTCCACCGGTACCCGTATTATCCGACCCAGCAACGTATCCTCACATACCACTATCAGTTTCCCCTCCTCCTCTTCACTCATGGCTAAATCAGTTACCTGAGCTACCTTACCCCGGGTGAAGTTGATACCCTCATCAGAGACACGCTTATAGAACTCCTCGTATCCCTTGCCAAAACAGCGCATATCGATATACATCTGGTATACTTCCGCTCCTGTCTTTTCCCTTATCTGGTGGGCATGCTTGAGACTATACATGCAGCAGACTCGTGAGCAATACTGGTGGTAGTTCTCATCACGACTGCCGACACAGTGGATGATGGCGACACTTTGTGGAGCGGAACCGTCCTTGAGGACAATTTCACCCTCTGTGGGACCCGTAGAACTGACCATCCTCTCGAATTTCAGGCTGGTGATGACATTATCGTAGCGTTTGTAGCCGTACCGAGCGATTTGAGTCGGGTCAAAGATATCGTAACCGGTGGCTACGATTATAGCGCCGACTTCCAGTTCAATCGTTTTATCTTGTTGCTCGAAATCAATGGCTTTCTTCGGGCAAACCTGTTCGCAAACCCGGCATTCACCATTGAGGAGATAAGCGCAGTGCTCGCTGTCAATGACTGGGATACTGGTTGCTCGATCAGAGAAAGGGGTATATATTGCCTTTCTTTTACCCGTTCCGAGGTTAAAATCACTATCTTCTTCAACTTCTACCGGACACCTTTCCCAGCAAATGCCACAACTATCACATTCAGCCTGCTCGATATAGCGTGCATTCTGCCTGATTTTAACAGTAAAGTTACCAATATAGCCTGAGACTTCTATCACCTCACTGCTTGTCATCAGCTCTATATATTCATTTGAATTCATCAGGTACATCTTGGAGATAAGGACACGCGAAGCTGAATCCAGCCTGGGGAAAGTCCTGTCAAGCTGGAGTACATGTCCACCGATACATGGCTCTCTCTCCACAACGTAGACCTTATGTCCGGCCTCAGCGGTTTCCAGAGCAGCCTGTATTCCGGCGATACCCCCGCCAATTACCAGCGTATTCGGATTTACAGTCGCCCACTTAACTTCCAGCGGATAATCGTGAGCTACACGCCTCACACCTGCCGCTATGAGAGCCATGGCTTTCTCAGTAGCTAGCCTGGGGTCGTGGCTGTGCACCCAGGAGCAAAACTCCCGGATTGTCGCCATTTCGCATTGATAAGGGTTGAGCCCGGCGTCCTGACAGGCATCGCGGAAGGTGCGCAGGTGTAAGCTTGGCGAACAGGAGCATACCAGAACCCTGTTGAGCTCCATATCTCGAATATCCTGCTTGATTAGCTCCTGCCCCGGGTCGGAACACATAAAAGTGTAGTGACGAGCCATAACCACTCCTTCCAGGCTCCGGGCAAAATCCGTTACCTTCTCTACATCAAGGAAGCCGGCAATGTTGCTCCCGCAATGGCATATATATACTCCGATTCTTCTCTCCATATTATCCTTGTTCCACCCTCACCCTCTGCTTACTAATTGGCAACCATCACTGCCTCTTCTTTCCTTTCAGTTTCTCCTTTGGTAATCGAGGCCAGTGCCTTAGCCGCTGCCCCACTGGCTTGAGCTACAGTATCCGGAATATCCTTCGGCCCCTGACAGCAACCGGCTATATAAACCCCGTCTATCATGGTGCCTACCGGGTCAAGCTTGGGATGTCTTTCCAAGAAAAATCCATCAGCGCTGCGCCCCAGCGAAAAGAGCCTGGCTACTTCTCCTGCGTCAGAGCGTGGCTCCATCGCCACACTCAAAATAACCATGTCCACCGGTACCCGTATTATCCGACCCAGCAACGTATCCTCACATACCACTATCAGTTTCCCCTCCTCCTCTTCACTCATGGCTAAATCAGTTACCTGAGCTACCTTACCCCGGGTGAAGTTGATACCCTCATCAGAGACACGCTTATAGAACTCCTCGTATCCCTTGCCAAAACAGCGCATATCGATATACATCTGGTATACTTCCGCTCCTGTCTTTTCCCTTATCTGGTGGGCATGCTTGAGACTATACATGCAGCAGACTCGTGAGCAATACTGGTGGTAGTTCTCATCACGACTGCCGACACAGTGGATGATGGCGACACTTTGTGGAGCGGAACCGTCCTTGAGGACAATTTCACCCTCTGTGGGACCCGTAGAACTGACCATCCTCTCGAATTTCAGGCTGGTGATGACATTATCGTAGCGTTTGTAGCCGTACCGAGCGATTTGAGTCGGGTCGAAGATATCGTAACCGGTGGCTACGATTATGGCGCCGACTTCTATCTCCTGGTATTCTTCCTCCATATCATGACTGATTGCTTCTGGCTGACAGACCTTAATACATTCAAGACATTCCGAGCACACGCCGCAGTTCAAGCAACGCTTTGCTTCCTCGATAACCGTGTCGTCGTCAAAGCCAAGCTCAACCTCGGCAAAGTCCTGCCTTTTCTCATGTTCGAGAACCGGCATAGATTGTCGCGGCTTCGTCTCTATCCCCTCTCTGGCGACCTCTTTTACCCTTTCTCTTGGCGCTGGTCTCCCTTCCCTTAAATCCGCTCCTCCGAGATAACGGTCAATAGAGATGGCGGCTTCTTTTCCAGCAGCAACCGCACTGATAACGTCAGCCGGACCGGAGGCCACGTCACCACCGGCGAAGACGCCGTCGACGTTCGTTTGCAGGGTTACCGGGTCAACAGCAAGAGTCCCCCACTTTGTATACTCCAGATTATCGGGTAGACCTGCCTTGTCCGCTGTCTGCCCGAGAGCCATTATTACATTATCAATCTCCATTACGAATTCCGAGCCTTCGACTGGTATCGGGCGTCGGCGTCCACTGGCATCGTGTTCGCCCAGCTCCATATTGATACACTTAATACCTGTTACTTTGCCGTCCTCCACGAGAACTTCTACCGGCGTTGCCAGGAATCTGATTTCAATCCCCTCCTCCTCGGCTGCCTCAATCTCCTCGGGGGCAGCCGGCATCTCAATCCGGGAGCGGCGATAGACAATTGAAGCCTCTTTTGCTCCCAGACGCAGGGCTACCCTCGCTGCATCCACAGCAGCATTACCACCACCAATAACAGCTACGCGTTGGCCAAGGACAACTTCGGTGCTCGAATTCACCTGCTTCAGAAAGTCAAGGGCATGAAGTACCCCTTCCGAATCCTCTCCTGGAATACCCATCTTCTGGCTGGTCCCGGCACCGGTAGCCAGAAAAATTGCCCTGTAGCCCTGGCTGCGAATGTCCTCCAGCTTTGTCACCGGGGTTCCGGTCTTGACCTCCACTCCCAGTTCCTGAACGTAGCCTATCTCCTCATCCACTATCTTGTTGGGCAACCGATATTCCGGGATACCATAGCGAAGCAGTCCTCCAGCTTCGGGAGCAGCTTCAAAGACGGTAACCGCGTATCCCTGTCTAATCAGGTCATAGGCGCAAGCTATGCCGGCCGGGCCGGAACCGATAATGGCTACTCTGTCTTCCCTGGTCACTTCAACAGGGGATGCCTTTTCTCTCCCGACCCTTAGTTCGTAGTCAGCCATAAAACGCTTTATCGAGCGGATGGCTACAGGCTCGTCGACCTTGCCTCTCTCGCACTCTGATTCACAGGGGTGAGTGCAGACCCGCCCGCAGACACCGGCAAAGGGCATGGTCCTTCTGAGTACTTCAAGGGCTTCCCTGAACTTGCCCTCCGAAACAAGGGCAATGTAGCCCTGGGCATTGACACCAGCGGGGCAGGTAGCTCGACAGGGGGGATAGCCCTGTTTGTCAATGGTATAAGCATTTGGTACTGCCTGAGGAAAAGAACGATATATCGCCTTCCTCCGGGTCAAGCCCATTTGCCATTCATCGGGTACAGTAACAGGACAGACCTTTTCGCATTCGCCACAGCCGGTACACCGTTCAACATCAACATATCTTCGCTTCTTTCTAATCTTGACCTTGAAGTTACCCTTCTGGCCTGATACCTCTGCCGCCTCACTGTAAGTCATCAGTTCTATGTATTTGTGTGACGCCACTGCACTCGTCTTAGGGGTGAATATACAGGAAGAACAATCCAGAGTTGGGAAGGTCTTGTCAAGCTGGGCCATACGCCCACCTATACTTGGCTCTCTCTCTACCAGGTAAACCTTGTGTCCGGAATCAGCAACGTCCAGAGCGGCTTGAATCCCCGCGATACCTCCACCTACAACCAGAACACTGTGGTGAAACGGGGCTTCTCTGATTCCAGCTTTGTCCTGCACTATAAAACCTCTTAATCACCTTTAACGCCTGTTTATTAAGCAACTTTACTAAATTGCCTCTTGGACTAATTCCGAAATATCTTTAATCTCAATGGTCTCGCCATTATCTACTGTCAACTGGCTATCTTTAAACATACTCATACAATAGGGGCAGGCAACTGCCAGTACCTCAGCGCCCAAATCTATAGCCTGTTTCAGCCTGATGTCGGAGAGCCTTTCCCCCTTTTTTGTTTCCATCCACAGCCTTCCTGCTCCACCACCGCAGCAGATACTGGCTTCACGGTTATCCCGGAATTCTAAAAGCTCCAGGCCAGGGATACTCCTGAGTACTGCCCGAGGCTCCTCATATATGCCATTGTGACGTCCGAGATAGCACGGGTCATGATAAATGACCTTTTTACCCAGTTCCCCGGTAAACTCGATTCTTTTTTCTTTTATAAGCTCCAGTATATATTGCGTGGAATGAATCACCTCAAGGCTGCCACCAAGTTCAGGGTATTCATTCTTGAAAGTGTGATAGCAATGGGGGGAACTGACAAGGACTTTCTCAACGCCGTTTTCACTAAAAACGGTGATATTCTTCTGAGCTAGACTCTGGAACAGGCTTTCGTTTCCCGTCTTGCGAATTGCTTCTCCGCAGCAGATTTCGCTGTTGCCCAGGATACCTGAATCTGAGCCTGCTTTCTGGAGAATACGAACCATGGCGCGGGCTATGCCTGTTTCTTGTGGGTCATAGCAGGGCAGACAGCAAGGAAAATACAGCAGTTCCGTACCCCGACCAAACGTCTTTACGCCCAGGCCTTTTGCCCAATCAGCGCGTGTCTCCTCTGTCTCTCCCAGTGGGTTGCCGGTACCGGAAATGTTTTTCACTGTAATTCGGAGCGAATCAGGAACTCCACCCACACCGAGTTCCACTACCGTTCTACGCAAAGCCCTGATGATATCTATCAGCTTTACACCACGAGGACACTGCTCGACACACATACCACAGGTTGCACAGAGCCAGATGTCTTCGTCCTGAAAATCCACCAGACCCAGTTGGGCTTCCCGGATTATTCTTCTTATTGTGAAATTCCGTACTAAATTCCAGGGACAATTACCGGCGCAAGAGCCACACTGGTAGCATAATCTGAGGGCTTCACCACCCTCCTCCAGCAAAGCCTCTTTGACTTCCGCAGCGGGGTTTACTACAGCCAAAACGTCTCTGGCATATGTAATATGATTCACTACAGTCATATTGAGAGCCTCTCTCCGATATTACTGGCCAGGTTGAGTCAGCAACTTCTAAAGAGTACAAGTCACTGAAAAGAATATTGGACCTCATAGCGTTTACTCAGACTCTCTGTAACACCCGGGGTTTGGGCTGTGTTCTGAGTGTGGTTTGAGTCCCTAGAAGCTCCTCAACGGTTCGCCTGAAGTTCTTGTGAAGTTGAGGTGGTTCGACCCTGAGTATAATTAACCGCTTGACCCATTTCTTGGGCAGTATTTTGTTAGCTACGAAAATTGCTCTAACCGGCGCTTCAGCTTGAACAACAAGGTCGTACACACCAGAGACCGGCTCGACGGATTTTACCTCAGGTATGGCTTCTAACTCTCTCAACTTATCTTGATAGTCCTCATCGTCCTGGTGGAATTCCTCTGCCACATTAATCATGAAATATACCTTCATTGCCATTTTCCCACCTCCTTTTAATTTGTTTCTTGTAAAATCCATCCTTAATTCTTGAGCTTGATTGAGGGAAATCTCTAACTGGTTTTATCTTCACTTCTAGCCTACTCTACTACCCGTTGGAATCCATCCGAAATAGTGCTTATTTTTTCCGCTGGAAACGCCTAATTCAGAGGCTGTTCCGGTAAGTATTTTCGCCTAGCTACGGACGCTCAGACGAAGGTTTTTGTACCACAGGTGATATTACTTGCACTGAAGTGCTTGATAAGTCTGATTCTAGAAGGGGCGAAATGTGAGGAAGCCATGACCGGGAACAATGCCCGTACTTGGTAAGATTATTTGGAACCACTGAGGAGGCAGGATAGGTTATCCCGTGGAATCGCTCAGCTCCTGAACGGAACAGTTCTCCACCAGGCTGATTAAAACTGCTTTGAAACTTTTGCCAGGTTTCCTATATTTCTTTATACAACATGGCTAAGTTTTTAGCGGAAGTTCAACGGTAATATTCGTACCCTTGCCTGGCTGAGAGCTTACAATTAGAGTGCTGCCAATCAATTGAGCCCTTTCCTGCATCCCGGTTAATCCCAGCTTGCCAGCCCTGGCAAGGTCGCTGATTTTGCCCTGAAAATCGAATCCTTTACCGTTATCGGTAATCGATATTTTCACCTTGTTTTCATCAAACTCGACTGATATTTCAGCTTTGGTCGCTGCCGAGTGCCTCCATACATTTCTCAAGGCTTCCTGGGCTATACGGAAAAGGGCAATTTCTTCCTCTTCGGAAAGGCGGCGCTCCTTCCCGGTAACGTTTACTTTTGTTTCTATACCTGAATAATCGGAAACGTTTGAAGCCAGCCACTCCAGAGCCGGGAGCAATCCAAGACTATCAAGTGCTGCCGGTCGCAGGTCCTGACTCAAGCGTCGGACTCCGCGAAGGATATCATCCGTTTGTTGCCAGAGGTCTTCCAACTGCTGACGCGTCTCCTCGTTCAGCTCTCCATTACTTGAGGCAAGGGAGTCAAGTTGCCTTGAAAGGACAACCAGAGCCTGGATGGTGTCATCGTGCAGTTCGTGAGAAATCCGCTTTCTTTCTTCTTCTTGAGCCCTTGTTGCCTGCTTTAAGTAGTAGCGAAGATTCTCCTGCATAGCCTTTAATTCTTCGGTTGCTTTCTGCTGTTCCTTATGAGTTGCCTCTAGTTGAATACGATATTCTCTCTCTCTGCGAAGAGAATGAAAGCTGATGGCCAATACGTTGCCGATTATGAAGATGGTGCCGCTCTCAAAGAGAGCGTCTGTCTGGTGTTCTGAAATCAAGAAGGCACGTGGTAACATGCAGGAGAGAGCAATCAGTGAAGCAACAAATGCCCCTCTCCATCCAAAGATGAAACCGCACCAGATAACAGGAGCCAGGTAAAGGATTCTTTCAAAGGCATGACGGTCGAGCTCAAGCTGAGCTATGAACCTGGCAATAATCCCCGGATATGACAGAGATTCGCCATAATGCAATAACGTAATGAGAATCAGTAATGCCAGAATGAACCACAAACCGGGCTTGCGGATAATAGTTATTAGCCAGCTTACTGATAGTCTGTTTGACACAACAAAATACCAAAAGTTAGCGATGCATCTTCTCAGGTAATATCATCAAGGTTAATCCATCCCTCTTTCAGGGCATGTACCACAGCTTCGGTACGGGAACTGACCTGCATCTTATTAAAAATGTGCCCCAGATGGGCTTGAACTGTGCGTAAACTCAAGCAAAGTTCGTCGGCAATATCCTGATTGCTCTGGCCTTTGGCTGCCAGCCTGAGAACATCCATCTCCCGGTCACTTAATACCTCTGGTAGTTTTTTTGCTCCATTTTTCCCTGGAGCAGGCACAAAACGGTTAAGCACCTTGCGGGCAATGGTCGGGTGAAGTACCGATTCCCCGGAATGAACTTGTCTTACGGCATTTACCAGCTCATGGGCACGAACGCTTTTTAGCAGATAACCGGCGGCTCCGGCTTCAAGAAGCCCGAAAACAAACTGGTCATCATCATATGCGGAAAGTATCAGCACAGACACCCCGGGGTATAGTTCTTTTATTCGCCTGGTTGCCTCGATGCCATCAACAACAGGCATGGATATATCAATAATAGCTACGTCAGGATTCGAGCTGCCTGCTAATCTTATTGCTGCTTCTCCGTCGGCCGCCTCAGCTACCACTTCCATATCAGATTCCTGTACCAGAATCTTGCGGGTGCCCTCGCGAACAACAGCATGGTCATCAGCAATTAAAATTCTTATCTTATTCAACTTAGCCGCCCCCACTAAAATCTCATTTATATATCATACATCTAATTAACATAAGCCTCAATAGTGAGAATTACTTAAATTAGAAACACGAGTGGTAAGTATTAATGCCTATCTATCAGGACGGGAAATAAGCATCACGACGGAAGCCAGAGTTGTTTGTCCGATAGTATGCTGATATCACAGGTGAAGGAGGAGTGCAGATAGAGAATAAACCTGTATGGAGTAACCGGTTTGTCCCCGCCCTCGCCCCACTCATATAGATAGGGAGTTTAAATATGAAGACGGGAATAATACTTTCAGGATTTTTGTTATATGCAATGGTCAGTAGCTGAAACAATAATATCGATAATCGTGATAATAGGAATCTTCGCTGCCATTATCAATGTGCTGGAAAAACGGTCAGCCAGGAAAAATGGGGTAAAAGAGCCAAATACTGAAAAACATCTTGCCGGTGAGTCATCAGGAAAACGTCATAAATGAAAAGTATTCGCCACAGTCCGCTGACTATCACATTACATGGCTAGCAGCCTACCGCAGCATTTATCGGCAAATATAAGAGTATGCCCCCAAATATATTAAAACAAACGGTTATAACACCCCAGCAGATATAAGTGAAATACGGGTTTAACCAGAAGTATTAGCCTATGCCCCCCTAACTGCTACACCCACCAGGACTATCCTACATTAATTCAGTCACTTTCATCATGCCACTCTTGCGTGGGCATATATCAGCGTATTCTCTTATTTCTTTTCTTAGAGATAAGTATAAAAAGCAATTCTAGGTAGCATTAATTAGGCCTTTCTGGTATTGCGAAATAGGTATCTAGACGGAAGTTAAACCGTGAGGTAAATGGTAATCTGATAGTGGAGGTTGAAGAAGGGTTAAAAAAAGGAAAGGAGGAATAAAATGGAAGTACAATTGATTCTCGCTCTGGCACTGGCAATCCCCATAATTCTCTTTCCGGTTGTGTTCATCTGGGCTATTAACATCGGTGGCATATATGTTGCCATCAAGGAAGCCCGGGCAAAGCGAGCAGCGCGGGAAAAAGCTGAAGAGTTAGCCGTAAAGTATCAATGAAAGGAGACTACATTTAGAACCGGGGCAGGGAATTAAATATGAAATCACAGCAGGATAGTAAACCGGACAGTACAGGGCAAGGCAGGATGAACAATACAGGTAAAAATGCTGCGAGGTTGTTCATCCTGCCGCTGCTACTATTGTTTTGTATACTGTTTTATTACTTTGGAGAACTGGTTGACTGGGCGTCATGGAACGCACTGCGCAATAGTTTCTTCTATAGTGTCCATGATATACACCGGCTGCTTTTTCTTATTCCAATAATATATGCCGGATATATCTACGGTACCAGGGCAACTATAATCGTGACAATTATTGCCCTGATGACCTTTTTACCCAGGGCTCTATTCATTTCACCGTATCCGGACCCTCTATTGAGAATGATACTCTTCACGGTAATCTCAGGTACAATGGGATACCTCGTAGCAATGGTAAGGAGAGAAACTGAACGCCGAAGCCACCTTGAGGTAAGGTTGAGGAACGAGAGAAACAAGTTAATGGATATACTGGAAAGGATGGAAGACGGCGTTATGATTATTGCTCCGGACTACCGGATAAGATTTATGAATTCAAGTATGACCAGAGATTTCGGGGCGAATACTGACTCATTCTGCTACAGGTTGCTTCACGGTAGAGACGAGCCATGTCAGGGAATATGCCGGTTACCTGCCGTTCTTGAAGGCAGTGTTGAGAGATGGAATTATGAATTCCCTGATGGCAGAACTTATGAAGTACACGCTTCATCTTATAAAGATTCGGACGGCGTTACCTGTCAACTTACTTCGTTCAGAAATATTACACATCGTAGCTAGATTGGGATATACTGGACCTGTTCACTGTATTTTAATGCATGTTTCCAATATCATTTATGGTATACAGCGGTTTTGTTATATTATCTTACTGATAATTACACTGACCGGGTCTTTTAAGGAAAAAGCATATGGAGCCAGAAAGGCTATTGGCACTTATCCTGTTTGGTCTGCTCCACTGGGTGCTGGTGGTATTATTGCTACAGGACTTATTTGGCAGAGAAAAGGTACGCGGCGGACATAAGGCTCCCTGGGCTATAGCTATAATCATGATAATCTATATTGGCTCTATATTGTATATAATATGCCACCCTAGTACCTTCTATGAGGGCGATAAGAAAGAATAATATTCACTTTTGGTACAGCCTTGACTACGTTCAGTCAAAGCTTCAAATTCAAATATCACACCAGCACTCCTTCCAGCTGTGCTAAAATTTGCTCGGTGGTGAAGTGCCTGCTGACGATAGCCGCACTCGGGCAGGCTGCAGCGCAGGTCCCGCAGCCTTTGCACAGTGCCTCATTAATCACAGCCAGTTTCTTTTCATCATCAAAAGAGATTGCATTATAAGGGCAGAGTGCAAGACAGGTCTTGCATCCGGAACAATGCTCTTCATCAATTACTGCTGTAGCCGATTCAATCTCTACACTGCCCTTGCTAATCATTGCCAGCACCCGGGTGGCGGCGGCGGATGCCTGAGCCACCGTATCGGGAATATCCTTTGGTCCCTGGCAACAGCCGGCAATAAAGACGCCATCGGTCGTCGTGGCTACCGGGTCAAGCTTGGGGTGCTTTTCTAAAAAGAAACCGTCTTTACTTCTACTGATAGAGAATATCTTGGCTACCTCACCGGCGTCAGCCTGCGGCTCTAAAGCAGTACTCAGCACCACCATATCTACCGGAATACGCTGCTTCCGGCGTACCAGAGTATCCTCGGCGATTACGATTAATTTACCTTCTTCATAAGGCGACTCGGCAATATTGGTAATCTCACCGGCGCGTCCTCGAACAAAGTTAACGCCCTCTTCCTGAAGTCGCTCGTAGAATTCCTCATAGCCTTTACCGAAACACCGCATGTCGATATAGAACTGGTAAATCTCGGCATTCGGTATTTTCTCTCTTATCAGGTGAGAGAATTTCAGGGAGTACATGCAGCAGACCCGTGAGCAGTACTCGTGATGGTTCTTATCACGGCTGCCGATGCAGTGAAGAATTGCAACACTCTGCGGCTCCGTGCCATCCTTCAGCAGTATCATTCCTTCTGTCGGTCCGGAGGCATGACTCAGCCTCTCGAACTCGATTCCGGTGAAAACATTGTCATAGACGCCGTAGCCATACTGTGTCATTACTGAAGGGTCAAATGAATCGAATCCGGTGGTAACTATGATGCAACCGACGTCCACTTCTTCTATTATCTCTTTTTGCTCATAGTCAATTGCTTTGGCTTCGCAGAATTTCTCGCAGGCACGGCATTTACCATTAAGGAAATATGTACAGTGTTCCCGGTCGATAACCGGTACGTTCGGTACCGCCTGCGGAAACGGAGTGTAGATTACTTTTCTTTTTCCAAGACCGGCATCGAACTCATTGTCCGCCTTCATCGGGCATTTTTCCTGGCAGGTACCGCAGCCGGTACATTTACTTTCATCCACATAGCGTGGCTTCCTACGTATCCTGACCTTGAAGTTACCCACATAGCCCGATACGTCTATAACTTCACTGTAAGTCATAAGCTTGATTTTTTCGTGTGACCTCACCGAGGCCATCTTCGGCGTCAGTATTCAGGCTGAACAGTCCAGAGTAGGGAAGGTCTTATCCAGCCGGGCCATATTTCCGCCGATTGACGGTTGTCGTTCCACGAGGCAGACTTCATTACCGGAATCGGCAATCTCCAGCGCAGCCTGCATACCGGCGATGCCGGCGCCAACCACCAGGGTACATGGATTGACCGGGGCCTCCTTGGTTTCCAGCGGCTGGTGATAGACAACCCGTCTTACCGCGGCATTTACTATCGCTTTGGCTTTTTCAGTCGCCACCTCTCTGTCTTCGATTACCCAGGAACACTGCTCCCGGATATTTGCCACCTCTAAGAGGTAAGGATTCAGGCCGGCACTGGCTAAAAGTTTTTTGAAAGTCGACTCATGCAGTTGAGGTGAACATGAGGCTACCACAACGCGGTCAAGTCCCAGCTTTGCAATATCATCTTTTATCATATCCTGCCCGGGGTCTGAGCAAACAAATTTGTAGTGGCGGGAGATGGCTACTGATGGCAGGCTTCCTGCAAACTCGGCTACCTGTTCGACATCAACGCTTTTGGCGATGTTAGCTCCGCAGTGACAAACATATACTCCGATTCTATGCTCCATTTTTCACTCCTATAGATAGTTGGCTAAAATCTCACCCACCGGGACGATGCAGGTTTTTAACTTCAAATCCTTCTCATCAAGACCAAAGGCTACCCCCATTAGCTGGGTGAAGAACATTACCGGCAGGTTGTAGTTTTTCTTGAATTTTTTACTGGCCAGCCTCTGGTAGACATCCAGATTTGTCTGGCATAGAGGGCAGGGAGTAATAAGGCATTCTGCTCCGTTATTCAGAGCGGAATCCAGAATCTTACCAACGAGGTCCAGTGCCAGTTCCTCTTCGGAAATAATCAGTGACCCTCCACAGCAGCTGGCTTTCATTGGAAAAGGGACTGGCTCTCCACCCAGAACCGCTATTAATTTTTCCATGGACTCGGGCGATTCAGGGTGGTCAAAACCAAGCCTGGGGCGGATTGCCTGACAGCCGTAGTAGGCAGCTACCTTCAATCCTTCCAGATTTTTCTTTACCTTACTGGCAATGGAATCATAGCCAGCATCGTTGATGAAAACATCGAGTAGATGCCTTACTTTTAGGGTGCCGTGGTATTCCAGACCGCCGGCAGCCAGAGCATCGTCAACGCTTGCTTTTAGTTGAGGATACTGTTTCAGGTAGGAGTTAGTCCGATTCAGAATGACATAGCAGGAACTGCAGGGCGTCACCATATCCAGCCCCGTCTTTTCTGCCAGCGCCAGATTGCGGGCCGATAGGCAGAAAGAGGCAAGCTCTTCGAACGAACTATACGGTGTTGAGCCGCAGCAATTCCAGTCTTCTATCTCTACAAGCTCAATGTCGAGGACTTTACCGACTGCTTGTGCTGACAGACCATAGGCATATGCTCCGCCGTCAGAGGCAGAACAGCCCGGAAAATATGCATAGTATTTCAACTGACACCTCCCAGAGATTCGGCTTTATCAAGAATCGCCCGTAGTTGTCGGGTTCCTTCTGGAGTCAGTCTTCTTGCCCTAACTTTCAGGCGACCATGCTTGCGCAGGCTCAGAGCAATTGGAATCATCCTGATGGCACGTAGTGGATTGGTTAGCGTATAAAACCAGGTCATAAATCCCATTTCCGGGAGACTTCCCAGGCTATAGACAAAGGCATTGAAACTGCTGTACATTGCAGGAGTCAACGTTCGTCCGTGACTCAGACCTTCCCGAACTGCCTGGCTTTCCAGGGCATGCATGAGGTCAGTTTGTTTAATTCCTCTTGGACAGCGGACGGTACAGAGATAGCAGGACAGGCAATACCACATAGCATTACTTGAAAGGACTTCCTTTTTCATTCCCGCCCTCACCATGGCAATAAGCTCAGAAGGGGTATGCTCCATTCTATCGGCATTCGGGCAGGACGCCGTGCAGGTACCGCATTGAATACAGAGGCAAATACCTTCACCGCCCGGAATATTTCTGATCTCATCCACGAAGCTATTTCTTTGTGTCTTGCTTACCATTGCACCTCCTTCCTGCTATACCGCATAGATTAATATTTCCCAGTCTGTAATATTTTCAGCCTTAATTTTCTGCTAAATTGTCCGATATTGTTTCTTGTAAAAAAAGAGACGAAAGACTCCTTCCATCTCCGCAAGATTTACCTTTAAATAAATTTTTCTTCGTCTCATTCTAAACATTTCTTTACTTGAGAACTTGTTGTTCAGCCAGTAAGGCTTCTTTTACCCTCTTCCTCTGGGTAATCCGCCTCCTTTGTGTTTCACGGATAACAGTGTAGATGCCGCTGATGTTGATGTACCAGATTAAAGCTACCGGAAAAAGTACTATTGGTATTACCAAAATCAGAAGTAGGATTGTCCACCATTCCATATTGCACCTCCTTGTGTCTGCTCTCTCCAGTTATTTTTAAGTCGCCGTATATACTGTTAGCTCTTCACGTTGGCTATTTCCTCTGCCTGCTTGGCTTGAGCAGTTCGCTTTGCCCTCGCTTCCTTCACGGCAGCACAGATACCTCCGATATTCAGGTACCACACAAATGCTGCCGGGAAAAGGATTACCGGTATCGCCACTACCAGAGCTGTTATTAATTCCCACTGCATTTTTCTCCCCCTTTCGGCTTGCTCTTTTTTCAGCAATACTGTATACCTGATTCCATCAGGTGTTTATAACCGCTAACTGTTTTCGAACCTTTTCTGTCTTATTAATCAATGGAGGTAAGAGAGGATTTTGGTGAGCTAAGCCGAAGCCCTTTTTTTTAAAATATTTCCATTCCTGTATTTATTTTGTCTCTTACCTCCAATGTCAGATTACTACACCTGATATTGAATTGACTTCCGCCATAAAACCTATTTGTCGTTCCAATCTCTATAGGTATTAATACCTAAATATTCACGATTAACGTGAGCTAGTAGCGTTATTAATTCAATTTGAACTTGATAGCTATGTTTACAGACAATAATAGAACCCTGATAGAATTGGTGAAGATTCAAAGAAATATTTATTGACTTATAACCTGGCAGATATCTATTTTGAATCCTGCCACTGGCTTAAGAGGATGGTTAAGCCAGACACGAGTAACGACACTGTTTACAGAACCGGAAGGGTATTGAGCAAGACTTGATTCATGCTACGAAGATTTAACAGCTTTCCATATACTGGTTGTTAGAGAGAAAAATTTCATAAACAGTCCATCAATTAGTGTAATCAGGTAACAATTCGATGTTTTGTGCAGTTGAATCATGGAGAAGAAATTACTGTGGTATTTATAGTTCACATGGTAGTTTTATCGTTGCAGTATCCAAGTTTTTAATATTCAACCTGCCAAGTCACTTAGAATCTGTTTGGCATGGTTAAATATTAAGGAGATGTGGCCTTCATCAGAAAGAAATTCAGCCCGACAATTCGGTATAACTTCAGCCATGTAGCGTCCCATCCAGACAGGAAGCGTAGCGTCAAGTTCTCCATGCCAGAGTTGAACCTTTACTGATAGTTCTTCTAGATTGAATCCCCAGGGGCGTGTAAGAAGAGCATAGTCCCAGGCAGCGCCTCGAGATCCCGAGCGAAACGCTTCTTGCAAGCTTTCACTGCTCCACTGTATCATTTCTGGCTGATTTACCACTACCCGGTCTGGCACGGGTAAACCACCGAGAGTTCGTGATATGGCACTGACAGGATCGTGATGAGCATTACGGGCGATTATCCCGAAAAATAACCTGACTAGCCAGGGAGCTTTTTGACCGGCAAGCACTCTTATCCGCCACGCTATATTCATCTCTTCGGTGGCAACATGTATGTCGAACGGACATGGTCCACTAACAACGGCCACGGCAGAAAGACGGTCAGGGATCTTGAAAGCACAAGCGACAGCGTGTGGTACCCCGCTGGAGATTCCAAGAATGGCAAAGCGGTCTATTTTCAGGATATCAGCCAGTTCGGTTACATCATCCGGCCAATCTAGGTACTGGCGTCCCGGTTTAAAATCAGATAAACCCATTCCAGGCCTATCAATTGAGATGATACATACATTGGTTTCACTAGCTGCTTCATCCAATAATCTAGCGCCAAGACGAGAAGAGGGGTTACCGTGGAAAAAGAATACCGGTTTACCTTGAGGGGCTCCGTATTCGGCATAACCCAGCAGTCTGCCATCTCTTAAAGTGATTGTTTGGTTAGTCTTGATGTTCACCACTTTGAGCCTCCATGGAGTTTACAGTCTATTAACACTATCAGAAAATGTCAAGCTCGGATAGATATGATTGAACAAAATGGCTTTTTGTTCAGCCGCATATTACATAGATGATGCAGATAAGGAGGAGAGAGCCCCCTAAGAGGCTCCCTCAATATTATCACTGTAGGACTGGCGCATATACAGGTTATTCGTGGGGGAATGTGGTAGTATCAACTGGATAGAACCTTATTTGCAGTAATCTCGTATTTTTATTCTCTAGGTCCTGCCCTATCAGCACTAAATCGGCGATGTTCAGCATAAACTCCTCACAATAGAACTCGACGCGGACCGGAACGAGCAGGGATGGCCACGGTAACGGGTTACCGGGGTCTGCAAGAAGTCCAAGTAGTGTGGCGTTATCTTTATAATACCAAAGGTCTGCAAGGAACATCAACCACTCTTCAATAGTATCAACATCTCCACTTCCGTCACCTTGAGCGAGTACCTGTCCATTACAGTCTATTTTAGTGTTCAGAGCATCGTAGTAATCAGGGCCTGGGAAACTGATACTCGTTAGATTATCACTAAACCATTTTACGATAGCTGTCGCATTGCTGCTGTCAGGTACGTCAGCATCAGTCAACACACCATCAAAATCAATATCAGTAATATTGTCAGCAACGACACCTGTATAGGTGAACATACGAGTTATCTCTGTGGCCAGAGACCTCCCCTTGCCTTTTACAGGGGAATTGGGATCAAATCTCTGAAACGTTTGGTTATCCCCAACACCGTATACATTGTCACCTACTACCAGCCCTATTGGGGATAGGGCTTGACTGCAGCTTGTGTTCTCAGCACCCACATTATCACAGTACTCGATGAATTCGTTTGGCCACAGTATTACTTCACTGGGTGCCTTATTTGGATTATTATTTGGTTTACCAAGAATCCTCGCATAAACGTAATAGCCACTTTGCTCAAAGGGCAATTGGATTGTGACATCGCCATCACCGTCGAAGCCACAATTATCCAATATTTTTAGCTGATACTCTAATTCTGCTTTCCCTTTGGCTTTATTCTGTACATACTGTATCTCGGTGGTACCCTCCATCGGGATGAATACCGAGTTGTTATCCGAAGTTGCTTCTGGACATGCGAAACCATCCTGCTTCCCATGGATATTCAGGTTGTAGTGCGGTCCACTTGGAAATCCGTTGCCCACAATCTTAACTTCGTTATTGTTGTTATTATTTTTATCAGGTTTGGCCAAGGCCGGGATAACACCAAGAAATAGTACAGACACCACCGCTAAAGAAATCAGAGACGCTAGAATTCTTTTCATGCTCTACCTCCTTCTTCCTGATTGCTCACTCATCTTTTTAAAGTTCATTCTTAAGGTATTTATTTGTACAAGGTAAGCTATTCCTTAACCACTAGTTAACATCGGTCGGTATTCCATAGAAGCGAAGCTGAAGTACTTTCAACCCGTTATTGTCATAATCCCAGAAGTAATCCTGGAGGGCATCATCAAATAAAGGGTATCTCTCGGCATTGCCGTCACCGTCAAGGTCAATATAGATGTAAAGCAATTCCTTGCTTACATTGGTGAAGCTTGATTTACCTTTACTTCGAACGACAACATAGCTTCCAAGAGAATAGACCTCTTCCCCGGTAACAGGATCAATAGCACCGGTTGTCACTGTTGAACTGCCACCCGGTTTACCAACTGGCCTTGCCCAGACCGAATATACTGTGACACCATCATTTTCAGGGTCAGGATTGGGCAGCTGGAATTTAGCCGGACCATCAGTACCATTGGCATCTATCACCGCAAAAGTATCTCCCTCTTTTAGCAGTATCCTGGCTTTTCCCTCCAGTGGGACAAATATGCGATGACCGATGCCGGTTTCCTTGGTCATCTCAGCACTCTTTTCCTTCGGCACCCCAATTATGTTTAAATTGTAATGCGTTCCGCTTGGAGCACCGTTGCCGCTATTCATCCCATTTTCACTCTTCGCCGCCAGAGCGACACCTGATAACGAAGCAAATAGAGTCAATGCTATAAATAATGCCATAAACTTTTTCATCCTGATATAATCTCCTTTCTATAGTCGATTGCTTAATGAACACGTCAATGGTCAGTTATTACTTTTATATATATTTTGTTCGTATATCTATCACCTCCTTCTATAAACTTTACATATTGATTTCCTACACCTTTTGTTCTATAATGCAAGCAGGGAGGCACAGAAAACTGGACGTGCAACCGCCGGTTTTATTTGAGCCTTCTTCGGGGCAGTCTCTAACCAGACTGCCCCTAAATTTTATCTTTATAGATATTCTTTGAGGAAGTCCTAAAAGTATAAAGAGGACATACCTATGTTCTCTTTTTCCTAAACGTTTATACCTCAATAAATAAACTTACTATCCTTGTAGCACTCAAATTTAACTACTATACTTTTTCTATAACATTACTAAATGCTGATAGACAGGAAATTCAAATCGGGATAGAAAAGGAGTTAGAAATGGCCAAATTTGCGAGAAAATGCCCTAACTGCGGACAAATAACCGACGGAGATGACTGCGACTGGTGTAAATTCCCGATACGACCACTTCGAGTAAAAAGAGGCCAGAGAACTTCTAAAGCCGAAGAACATACTGGAGCAGACAAGCAAACGGGCATTGTTGTAATAGAAAAAGCTGCCAGTGACCTCAAAGAAGCCAGAAAAGCTCTAGAGGCTGAAATAGCAGGATGGGAGAGATTTCAACAGGAGGAGGAAGCCCGGAAAGCTGCTGAGGTTGAGAAAAATAGGATAGTCGCTAACGCTGAGGAAGCCTTCAAGGCTGAGGAAATTATAATAGTCACTGATGCCGAGGAAGCTTTCGAAGCTGAGGAAGTTAGGATAGTCACTGACACCGAAGAAGCCTTCAAGACTGTTAAAAATGAGGAATCCATATCTGCTGAAGACGAGGAAGCCGGGAAAGTTGAAGGGGCTGAGGTAGCCGATGAAGTTGTTGACGCTAAAGAAACAGGTATTGCTGCCGAGGTAAAAGAAGATGCTACAGCAGAATTTGATGAGAAATTGATGAAGATGGTAGCCAGGCGTGAGGCAGTTATAAAAGCTCAATCAGAAACAGACCAAATTAAAAATCCTGTAGACGCTAATGGAACAGTTTACTCTACGACTGGAAATGTCTCTCCGATAGTCGCGGAGTTCGTACGCCCAAGATTGTATAGGAAAATAGTTGAACCACTGTTATCACTACCAATTACTCCCGGCCTGTATGAGAAACTTAAGAAATATCTTGAAATGGTTGAGCGCATAAATCAGGATCTAAATCATAATAAAATAGCAACTGAAGAGGCAATAAAAAGACTAAAGGAAATATCTCTAATGCCATCTTGGTAAATCGTACAGTTGGTCCACATCCTAAAACAGCCTGGGAAACAGAATATTATTGTATCGTTATAGTAATATTACAAATAAATATGAATATGAAAAAGGCGTCTGGATTAACCAGACGCCTCTATTATTTCTCTAAAATGGATATCCAAAGCACATGGCTGGATAAACATCTCGTTATATGTTTGACAGAAATATGAGCAAGATTACTTTATCTGAATGTTACCATGCACAACACTTAACATTGCTTCGGGTAATTCTCCTGCTTGAGTAAAGTCCGGATGAGATGTTGCATCAGACGCATCCATTGGGAATGGAATACTGATCTTATCGGTCTGACCATCCTGGACCTGAATAACATAATCTATTTCCTGCCCGTAGAGTGTAGTAACAAAACCTATCCAGGCATTATCTCCGTCAACCGAAACATAGAGAACTTCTCCAATTATTGTTAAACGTTCTCCTCCCACCTCCTCAGTGAGACGGATTTTACCTTCAGCCATTTCGGTAACAGGGTCAACCTGCCGGGCACTGAAATTAAATCTGGAAGAGCCTCCTTCGTATCCCGGGGCTGTGAATACTATCGCGCCTGCGCCCGTTACACGAGGTAAAGCTGCTGCAAAAGCAGTGCCGGTTTGTACCAGTGTCAATGTTGCTACTAATAGTATGGTTAACGCTAACTTCTTCATTGTTTTAGCCTCCCTGACAATATATCTACAAGTTGAGTGTATTAACACTCCCTTAATATTTGCTCTAACATTATAACTGACCTGCTTTTATTAACAATGTTCAAACGTATATTTTAAGTGAAATAAAGGTATCGATTACCGGGGTCTGTTTGTATCCTTTTATTTTGAAATGCGTCTGGATTATTTAATTCTGTGTAAACAGAAATCACAAAAGGTACAGAATATTTTAAGCATAGCTGAATAAACAACCCTATTTTTGTTCAGTGGTAGTAAATTTTCCAAATTGTGATGTAAATGGGTGTCTGCTAAAATACCAGCACCCATACATTTTTTAGAGAGCAGAAATAAAAGAAACGCTAAATGCCAAAGCCTGTCTGATAAATAAAAAATATCAGACAGGCTTTTCAACGGATTTGATTTAGTATCTCAGGGAAGCAGGTCGTTTTCAAAAGAGTCACTTATGACAGGACTCTGGCGCTTACACTTCTTATTTGCATAATCAAATGCTTCCTCGATAACAACATCGTCTGGTTCTCCCGGATTCCGCTTTCTCGCTACATCTCCGTCGTTGTCGTGGTCATGGGAGTCAGCAAAACCCTGCAATATTCCCTCTTCAGCAAAGTAATAGGTAAACTGACCATTTTTCAATGTCCCATGAATGTAATCTCTCACGTATAGTTTACAGGAGTTTAAGATGGTGGCAGCGCTGATAGGCCACCACCATCTTTTCAAAACTTCCCCCTTCCCCTCAAGGGAAGGGGTTCATCCTGAAGGCTCACCCTGAAGGGCGGCCGGGCGAGAATAGATATATAAAAAGGGGAGCGGGGTTTTATTAAAAATTTAGTTAAAAAATTACTGCCCTCAAACACAGATACGGGCAGAACTATCTTTTAATTTTACCAGTATTAATTGTTCACAAATAGACAAATAATGTTGAGACTTTATGTTATTGCTTTAGTATTTTTTCTGTGCTATTCTTAGGTTGAGACGTATATGACCACAGAGAAGGGAAAAGCACTGGAACTAGCCATCGGCCAGATTGAAAAGAAATTTGGCAAAGGCTCAATCATGAAGCTGGGAGAATCAGCCGCCATGGTACACGTGGAGGCTATTCCAACCGGTGCACTATCATTAGACCTGGCATTGGGAACAGGAGGTATTCCCAGAGGGCGAATCACGGAAATATTCGGTCCGGAGTCCTCGGGAAAGACCACCCTGGGTCAGCACGTAATTGCTGAAACACAGAAGCAAGGAGGTATAGCTGCCTATATCGACGTAGAGCATGCCCTTGACCCTACTTATGCTAACCGTTGCGGAGTCAACGTTGATGAAATGCTCATCTCCCAACCGGATACAGGAGAGCAAGCCCTGGAGATTACCGAGGCACTGGTCAGAAGCGGTGCTGTTGATGTAATAGTGGTTGACAGCGTAGCCGCTCTGGTATCCCAGGCCGAAATCGAAGGGGAGATGGGAGATACCCACGTCGCCTTACAGGCTCGTCTGATGTCACAGGCACTGAGAAAGCTGGCCGCCGCTATCGGCAAAACAGGAACGGCGGTGATATTTATTAACCAGCTTAGAGAAAAGGTGGGGATTGTCTTCGGCAATCCCGAGGTGACACCGGGCGGTAGAGCATTGAAATTCTACAGTTCGGTAAGGATTGACCTGAGACGTACCGATTCTATCAAGCAGGGAAACGAGATAACAGGCAGTCATGTCAGGGCCAGGGTAGTGAAGAACAAGGTTGCCCCGCCATTTAGAACCGCCGAGTTCGATATCATGTTTGACAGCGGTATAAGCCGGGAGGGTAACCTCATTGACCTTGGCGTAGAGATGGAGCTGGTGAATAAAGCTGGTGCTTTCTTCTCCTATGGTGATATTCGTCTGGGGCAGGGCAGGGAAAATGCCAAGCAGTACCTGAGTCAAAATCCCGAACTTGCCCGGGAAATCGAACAGAAGATTAGAGCCTCAGCTATCACCAACCATCATCAATTTGATGATTAAGAAATCCGGCACCTGAAAACTTAATACAGACATAAAGATATAAGGTATTCGTGAAGCTGAGGCCTGTATAGCCTTGGCTTCATTTGTTTAAAGCCGGAAAGAGAAGGATAATGAGCAGGATTACCGCCCTCCGTGCCGGAAAAGGCAGGAGAAAGCGGGTGAATATATACCTGGACGGAAAGTTTGCTTTCAGTCTGGCGGCTGAGGTGGCGGTAAAAGAAGGCCTGCGGGTAGAGCAGGAGCTATCGGCCGACGATATAAAAACGCTGTTCAGGTCCGACGACCTTCAACGATGTTTCAGTGCCGCGACGCTTTACCTCAGTTACCGCCCCAGGAGTGAACCCGAGCTCAGAGAAAGACTACACCGGCGCGGGTTCAATGACGACAGCATAGAAGACACGTTAGCCAGGCTCAAAAAACAGGGGCTTCTTGATGATACTGCTTTCGCACAATTCTGGACGGAAAACCGGGACTATTTCAGTCCCCGCAGCCAGCGGTTGACCAGGCTGGAATTGAAAAGGAAGGGAGTATCCGAAGAGATAATAGACCGCGTGGTCGATAATATTGACGACGAAGATAGCGCCTACCGGGCAGGCTTGAAAAAAGCCCGCAGCTTATCCCGTTCCGACTACCCGAGCTTTCGCCGCCGCCTCGGTGACCATCTCAAGCGGCGCGGCTTCAGCTACGAGGTGATAAATCACACCGTGGAGCTACTGTGGCAGGAACAGGATAAGCAAATAGAAATAGAATATTAACCCGGCAAGAGCCGGAAAGTGAGGTGAATAAATGGATATAGCGAATACGGTATTGGTATACGTAGCATTAGTAATGGCCTTCGTTATCGGCCTGATATTCGGAGGAGTAATTGTTTTCTTCTTCCGGCGGATGGTTATTAACCGGCAGCTCCGGAATGCCCAGAGAAGAGCGGCAAGAATGATGGCTGAAGCCAGAGAAGAGGCGAGAGAGTTGCTACAGGAAAACAGGAGCGAGGCTGAAAGAATTAAATCATCAGCCGAAAAAGAGCTCCGCGACCGGCGCTCCGAGCTACAGCGACAGGAAAACAGGCTTTCTCAGAAAACGGAAACTGTGGACCGCAGGCTGGAAAGTGTGGAACAACGCGAACGCAATCTGACAAACAAGGAAAAACAGATTGAATCCACCCGCACCGAGATTGCGGAAATCAAGGATAAACAGATGAAGCAACTGGAGCAAATCTCAACAATGACAGGTGCCGAGGCGAAACAGGAACTTCTCGATAGAATGGAAGTCGAGATAACGGAGGAGACCTCGAGGCGTCTCCACGAGTGGGAAGTAGAGCTAAAAGAAGAAGCTGACAGGAAAGCCCAGGGTATTTTGTCCCAGGCAATTCAGCGCTGCGCCTCGGAGATAGTATCCGAGACCTCGGTGGTTAGCGTTCCTCTGCCAAGTGATGAGATGAAGGGACGCCTCATCGGACGGGAAGGTCGAAACATCAGAGCTCTGGAACAGGCTACCGGAGTCGACCTGATAATTGACGATACGCCTGAGGCGGTAACCCTTTCAAGCTTCGACCCGGTACGCCGTGAAGTAGCCCGCCTGGCTCTGACCAAGTTAATCACCGACGGGCGCATCCACCCGGCGCGTATCGAAGAAATCGTCGCCAAGACAAAGGAGGAAGTGGACGCTACCATTATGCAGACTGGCGAGCAAGCGGCATATCAGGTAGACGTGCACGGACTGCGTCCCGAATTAATCAGGCTACTCGGGCGTCTCAAGTACCGCACCAGCTACGGGCAGAATGTCCTTGGGCACAGTATTGAAGTTGCCTATCTGGCAGGCATGATTGCCTCGGAACTGGGAGCAAACACCGCCACCGCCAGAAAAGCCGGCCTGCTTCACGATATTGGTAAGTCTGTCGACCGTGAGATTGAGGGTACTCACACTTCCATCGGAGCCGACCTTGTCAAGCAGTGGGATAAATCACCTGAAGTTGTTCAGGGAGTAGCCGAGCACCACCTTGAAACCCCTGACGTCAGTGTCTGGGGTTACATAATCTCGGCGGCCGATGCTATCAGCAGCGCCAGACCGGGAGCAAGGCGTGAATCTCTGGAGAACTACCTGAAACGGCTGAACGCTCTCGAAACCATAGCCAATGACTTCAAGGGAGTGGAGAAGTCCTTCGCCATACAGGCCGGCCGTGAAATTCGCATCCTTGTCAAGCCTGAAGAAATCGATGACCTGGGAGCGATGAGACTTGCCCGGGACATCGTTAAGAAGATTGAAGAAGGCCTCGAGTATCCGGGACAGATTAAAGTCACCGTGCTCCGGGAGACAAGAGCCGTAGATTACGCTAAGTAGGAGGGCAGATAAACCAGGTGTTAGTACTAGCGATTGGTGATGTAATTGGCAGGCCGGGAAGACAGGCAGTACAGAAACTCCTGCCCGACCTGCGCAAGCAGTACGGAGTAGACCTCGTGATAGCCAATGCTGAGAACGTTGCCGGCGGTCTGGGAGTAACTCCGCCCACCGCCACGGAATTGCTTGAGGCCGGGGTCGACGTGATGACCTCGGGAAACCATGTCTGGGCACACAAAGAGATTCTACCCTATCTTGACAATGAGGAAATGCCTCTGCTTCGTCCCCTGAATTATCCGCCGGGCGTAGCCGGCAGGGGATACACGGTAAACGGTAAGGCACTGGTGGTCAATCTTATTGGCCGGACCTTTATGGACGATTACGACTGTCCTTTCAGGGCTATGGACAGTCTGCTCGAGGAAATCGGACGCAAACCGCCGGTTATTATAGTCGATTTTCATGCCGAGGCAACCTCGGAGAAAGTGGCAATGGGGAGATATCTGGATGGCCGGGTCAGCGCCATACTCGGCACTCATACCCACGTGGGAACGATTGACGCCCAGTTACTACCCCAGGGTACTGCCTACGTTACCGACATCGGCATGACCGGCCCGATGGAATCGGTCATCGGCGATGATATCAATGCGGTGCTTCAGCGTTTTCTCACCATGATACATAACCGTCTGCCGGTAGGACAGGGGAAGGTTATGTTCAACGCCATCCTTGTCGGAATAGATAACAAGAGCGGCAAGGCGACAAGCATCGAACGTATCTATAAGGAGGTCGAAGAGTAGTGTCGGAGGTCGACCTCCATATACATTCCTCGGTTTCCGATGGCCGCTATAGCCCGGCTGAAATCGTCCGGAAAGCGGCAGAGGCAGGGCTGAAGATTATCGCCATCACCGACCACGATAGCGTTGACGGAATCGCTTCAGCACTTGAAGCATCCGGGGATCTCCCTCAACTGAAGGTTATTCCCGGCGTTGAAATCAGTACCGATGTCCCCCGGGGAGAAGTCCACATGCTGGGCTATTTCATAGATTACCGTAACGAAGAACTGCTGACCAATCTTGAAAATATGCGTAATTCCCGGGAAAAACGTGCCCAGCAGATTCTAGCCAGACTGGCAGACCTGGGGCTTACCGTTGAATGGCGGCGAGTCCTTGAAATAGCCGGCAGTGGTTCCGTGGGCCGTCCCCATATTGCCCAGGCTCTGCTTGAAAAAGGCTACATAGCTTCACTGAAAGAAGCTTTTAACAAATACATCGGCTGGGGTGGACCGGCCTATGTCAGGCGGGACAAGATGACTCCCCGGGAGGCGGTGGAGCTTATATTACATGCTGACGGACTGCCGGTGCTGGCACACCCCCTGACGGTGAATGACCATCAAGCCCTGATTGCCGAGCTAACGGCGAGTGGCCTGGTCGGTATCGAAGCCTGTTACGGAGAATTCACCGCCGAAGAAACCAGGAAACTCGTCAACCTGGCTGATAAACACGGGCTGATTGTTACCGGCGGCAGTGACTACCACGGACTGGACGACAACGCCGAGGTAATGCTCGGTTCTGCCAAAGTACCGATGGAATCGGCAAAAAGGCTTATATCACTGGCAGAGCAGCGAGCGCTGAAAACAACCGGCTAATATTACAATATAACTGGAGGGCTTCTGATTACTATGGTTCCTGCCGTACTGCTGATAATAGGCGCTTACCTTCTGGGCTCGGTGCCGTCCGCTTACCTGGTAGCCAGGTGGCGGCGGGGAATAGACATCAGGCAGTACGGGAGCGGGAACGTCGGCGCCGCCAATGTGCTGGCTACCGTTTCCAAGCGCTGGTCGGTGGTGGTTACACTCTTCGATATCGGCAAGGGAGCTTTGATGGTATGGGTAGCCCAGCTACTTGGACTTGGTGTCGCTCAGCAGGCCGCCGTCGGTATCACTGCCATCATCGGACACAACTGGCCCGTTTTTCTCCGTTTCCAGGGTGGACGGGGTGTCTTTACCAGCCTGGGCGTCATCACCATACTGTCACCGTGGCTGGGACTGACAGCCATTGTCTTCCCTTACCTGTTCTTCGCTCCGTTCCGGCAGGTATCATTGGGAGTAGTCCTAGTATTAATCATCCTGCCGTTAATGAGCTGGTTCGCCGGCCAGCCGCTGGGTATCTCCGAGCCACTGCCAGTCACACTCGGGATTACAGTTATCCTGATTATAATGGTAACCAGGCGCCTGACAGCGCCGAGAAGCCCGATAAGCTCCTCAGTACCCACTTCAGAATTAATGCTTAACCGCTTCCTTTTTGACCGTGACATCCGGGATAGGAAAACCTGGATTAGTCAAAAACGCTCTCAGGAAAGCACGATAGAACAACTACCGGAAAAAGAGGAAACACAGGAGAGCCCTTAGCCTTGTTACGCCATCCGAAATAATACACATTCGTTAAGGATAACTTCTAATCCGTAATCCGTGTCAGACACCTACCTGAGAGCTTCATCAAAGAAAGCGGTTACCCTGCCGATATACTCTTCCGGGTGAGTAATATAGGACCTGGTGTGACAGGTTTCCGGTACTATCCATAACCGGTTTTGAGGATTCTGAGAGGCCCGCTTCAATCTGTAAGCATGCTCCACGGGGATTGTATCATCCTCGTCGCCGTGAATAAAGAAAATTGGTATGGATGTAATCCTGGCTACACTCTCAACCGGCTTGATAGTGTTGAAGTCGACCCCGTACATAATCTTAATCACAAAAAGCATAGGGCGGAGGAAGAATGCAGGAGCCTTGGTACGCTTGGAAAATTCAGGACCCATTATATCAGTCAGGTCGGCAAAGCTGCTGTCTGAAACCACAGCGTTAATGTCCCCGCTTTCTGCCGCGGCCAGCAGAGAAGTGACGGCTCCCAGGGAAAAGCCAAGGACTCCGATACGTCCGAAGCCGCGCTCTTTTACGTATTCAACCGCCCCTGCCAGGTCCCTTTTTTCATAATAACCGGCAGATACCATGTCCCCATCGGACTCCCCGCAGCCGCGAAGGTCAAACATCAGCACATTATAGCCGTGTTTAACCAGTTGAGAGGCAATCTCCAGCGTTCCTATCGTGGGGTCGTCTCTATTTGACTCGTTGCCGTGCACCATAATAATGACCCGCTCGCTATCCGAACCTGGAAGAAACCAGCCGCGTAAAGCCAGGCCGTCATCGATACTCTGGAAAGAGACATCTTCGTAGGCAAGACCCAGGGCCCCGGGATTTCTCTCCAGCGGCACTCTGTTCAGCCTGGTCATGGAATAACCGAGATAAGCCGATATCCCGATAAATATGATGAAAACTGCAAGAACAACGGATATCCCGGTTACAAGCCACTTTTTCATGGTTTATTCAGCCTTTCATCCCTGCCAAGCAGATTGAAACAGTGAAATCCGGATATTCTCACCCGTCAGAACCGTTTGCCATATAATCAGCCGACCATCAGCGAGCGCCCACCGTCGACGAGGAGTTCCACGCCGGTGATGTAACTCGCCTCGTCTGAGGCAAGGAACAGGGCGGCGTTTGCCACGTCCCAGCCCGTGCCCATTTTCCCGCGCAGCGGCACACGGGCATCGCGTTCTGCCGCAACCTCGGCACGACTCTTGCCGGTTATCCGAACACGGGTGTCCACCGCCATCGGCGTGTCCATCAGTCCGGGCATGATGACGTTGGCACGGATACCATACTCCGCATTCTGGATTGCCACCTGCTTCATAAAGACATTCATTCCTGCCTTTGATGTCTTATAAGCCACGGTGGGATAGTTCTCCAGCGGGGCGAATGAGGATATCATGATGATAACGCCGGAGCGCTGCTCACGCATAATCGGGATGACGTGCTTGCAGGCCATAATGGCACCCCGGAGGTTTATAGCGTTGATGCGGTCGAAAATCTCCTCGGTCATATCGAGCAGCATCGTATCACCGCCACCGAGACTGACGCCGACATTGTAGTGCATAATATCGATTTTACCCCAGTGCTTCTTCGCTTCCGCGATTGCCGCGCCGAGGGTGGCTTCTCTGGTGACATCGGCTTCAAAGGTGATACATTCTCCACCTTCTTTCCTGACCATTGCCGCCGTCTCCTCGGCCGAGTTAAGGTCACGGTCGACAGCCATAACCTTTGCGCCTTCCTGGGCGAACCGTATAGCTGTGGCGCGACCGTTACCAATTCCTTCACCGGGGCTCTGTCCGGCACCGATAATAATGGCAGTCTTTCCTTCAAGACGCATTTTCGTCCTCCCTATGTGCATTTTCCTTAACGCAGACAGCATATTATCAGTCATTTTTTCAGGAAAGGTCAAGAACATGCACTGTCCGGTTTAAGCCGTTACCGCGGCATCGCCATGAAAATCCTGCTGAATTACTCGATCAGGTCTGTAACCTTCATCTTGTTTTGACGCAGGTGTTCAAGAGGTTCCGGGAATACAATATTCCGGGTTCTGGCTGACATAGTGAGCACTAAAAGGCTTATCAGCAGCAGCAAAAATCCAAAGGAAAGATTACTTATGCCGCCTATCAATATCAGCGGATTCTCTGTCCCGAGCACAATATTCATATCTAGGCCGGCATTTCCGTCTTCATTCATCAGCACCAGCCAATTCCGGTCCGGTTCGAGCTCCCACCTGAGAATCTGTGTTCCGGCGCCATGAGCCGATTCAATCCAGAAGGTCTGGGCGGCGGGATTTCCGGGAGCTGCAACTCCAGGATGATTTTGAAAATCCACGCCGCCGGGGAATACGTGAAAATCTGTTGTTTCATCATACTCCACACCGGCTAGATAGGCGTCAATGTCCGATTTTCCGGCTATGCCTATGAATATTCGATTCGATGTGTCATTGTTTAAGGCTTCTATCTTGAAAGTACTCCAATCGCCAAAGTTTCTTCCCCGCTGTATCTCGATACTTTCCGGCACGATGACAACAGCACAGCAATTCCTCTCGACCTGAAGGTTCCAGGTAGCATAAAATCCGTCACTATCTTTTGGTGTGTTTTTCGTTAACAGCAGTATTCCCCCCGCCACAAACAGATAAACGGATATCAGTGTGCCGGAAATACCCAGGACAAGTAATATTTTTTTAGCGGGTATACGCGGAAATTTCATAACTTCCCCTTTACCCGATTTTAGAATTCACATACAAGATATATAATGGAAAGGTATTGAAGTATTTGAATATCCGAATATCAATACCGCCTTTCTTACCCATGCACTATGTCTGTTTCCATCTCCCTTGCATATTAAGTATTCAGTGTAGCCTTCTGCTTTAAGGGTGTCAATAATAAATCAAAATGAACCTGAAGTCACAACACGCCATTTTGTGTGAACCACCCGGCCGGATATTTGATTATCACTCCTCGAAGTTATAGACTAACCCTGATTTTACCTGCCACGGTCACCCGCTGCCTAGAAAAAGGACGGGTCGGCAATAGAGGATTAAGAGTTTGGATGAACGGTATAATACTTTCATAAGAAATCTGGTTGACATAAATGATAAGGAGGTTCAGCAATATACCTCTGAGCTTGAAGCAGACAGGAAATTCCAAGAGCAGTTCGGTAAAAACCGCAGGACATCGGGCGGCAGGCGCTTTTCATCATGGGGAGTAGGCCCGTCACTGGGCACAATGCTGTATGTCATTTGCCGGAAGCTCAGACCTGAGACCGTTGTGGAGACGGGAGTAGCCAGCGGCATATCATCATCGTATATCCTCTGCGCCCTGGAGACTAACGGTAGCGGCGGGCTTCATTCGATAGACCTGCCCTGGGGCAGAACGGGGGAAAGCGGCTGGTTAATCCCGGAATACCTGAGGCACCGGTGGCAACTGCTCGAGGGAAGGAGTTCTGAGAAATTACCCCCGCTTCTTGAGAAGCTCGGAGAAATAGACATCTTCTTCCATGATAGCGACCATTCATATAGAAACATGCTCCGGGAGTTTGAGACCGCCTGGGCGCGCCTGAAAACCGGGGGGCTGTTACTCTCCCATAATATCGACTACAATGATGCCTTTTCTGATTTCTGTAGAAGCACCGGAGTGAAAGGCGTTTCACTGGGCAGCACCGGCGGTGCTATAAAGCCCGCTGTGCTATAATACTGCTCTGGCAGGATATCACTCAAAATAGACTGGAGGACACGTTAAATGGCTAAAAAATCCGGGCAGGATAAAACGGCAGCCCAGCTTGTCTATGAAAAAGAGAAGCGGGTCATGGACGCAATTCAGCTTAAAATACCGGACAGGGTTCCCATAATCTGCGGCATGGGTTACTTCCCGGCGAAGAATGCCGGCATTCCCTTTTCTGCTGCCTATTACGACTATGATGCCTGGTTTAATGCATATAAGAATGCCCTGAAGGATTTCCAGGCGGACTTTATCTTTCCCCAGAATTTTATGCCCGGAAAAGCCCTTGAAATCCTTAATCCGAAGCAGATGAGATGGCCCGGCCACGGAGTCGACCCCTTTCACGGGCACCAGTCCATCGAGGTGGACTTTATGAAGGAAGATGAATACGATGCCTATCTGAATGACCCGTCCGACTTCATGTTCCGGATACACCTGGCACGTTCCAGTGAAAACCTGGCCGGACTGGCAACTCTGCCGAAGCTCTCCGAGATAGCCGGGGCAAGGGGAGCACAAATGCTGGCGGTGGCGCTGACCTCGCCGGAAGCCTCCCGCGCCATCAGGACTCTCCAGAGAGCAGGCCGGGAGACAAGGAAATGGCAGGGCAGGGTGGCGAAGTTCAACAGGATGATGGTTGATATGGGCTTTCCCCAGTATTTCCAGGGAGCGGCGCTGCCGCCGTTCGATATTGTCTCTCACCAGATGCGGGGAATGCAGGGCACGATGATGGATATGTTCCGCCACCCCGACAAGCTGCTGGAGACCTGCGATAAGATTCTGGAGCAGACGCTGGCGAGACCGACGCCGCCGCCGTCTCCTCAGGGACATACCAGGTTTTTTATGACCAATACCAGAGGCTCCGACGACTTCATGTCGACAAAGCAGTTCGAAAAGTTCTACTGGCCCGGTTTCAAGAAATTAGTTCATACGCTTGTCGAAAGGGGAGCGACACCGTGCATTTTCCTCGAGGGCAACTTTACCTCACGGCTGGAATACCTGCTCGATTTTCCCAAAGGCAAGTGCCTTATCCGACTCGACAGGACGGACATCTACAAAGCCAAGGAAGTCCTGAAAGACCACCTCTGCATCCAGGGCAACGTCCCGTCCTCGCTACTTCAGGCAGGCTCGGTCCACGACGTCAAGGACTACTGCAAGAAACTCATCGATGACATAGGCAAAGACGGCGGCTTTATCCTCTCCCCCAGAAGCTCCACCGACGAAGTAAAACCGGAAAACCTCAAAGCAATGATAGACTTCACCCATGAGTATGGGGTGTACAGGTAGATGTTTATTTCTATAAAAGCCTAAGACGGCGCTGGACGGTGCCGCCTTTCATCATTTTTTTCGCATCTTATCTTTCGTCTATCTTGACGACATCGCCAATACATGTAACATTTTCTTCTCTGACAACAATACCTCCACTATCTTGGCAAGCGTATACAACAATCTGGTGCTCTAGAGAGTACTGCTGTAACGCTGAAATAGTCGTAGAAAATTTTTCAGTTCTATAATGTGGCGCGAACGCAAAGTTAACTAGATTTAGTGAGGAATAAATAGTTTTAAACTCGATTGGTTCATTAATATATAGCGGACATATTGAGATGTCAGGGCTCATTAATATCGAACCGGCGCTAACACCAACAAGAACTCCCCCTTGTTCAACGTATTTCCTTATAGGTTCAATCATTTTACGTTTATGTAGCCAGTAAAGGAAGTAATAAGTATTCCCTCCAGAAAGATGAATAGCATCACAGGATAGTAACGACTCCAGCAAGTTTGGCTGATATTCATTATCAAGCTCAAAATACACCTGTAAATCCATTCCCATTCGCGAATAATAGGCTTGTCTTTCTTTGTAATATTTTCGTGGTGGGTCAGCAACAGACGGAATATAGCCAATTATCGGACTGGATTTTCCCAGTAGAGCTATTAATTCTTTGTCTACTTCATCCGCCAGAGGTGGAATTTGATCACTATATAAGACAAGTTTTTTCATATTTAATTCTCTATATAATAAATAGATAAACCTGACGCCGTTCCCCTACTTTACAACCCCTCTATCACCTTCTCCGCGGCTTGCTGCGGGCTTGTTTTTCTGTTTGTGAGGTCGGTTATGAGGTCTTCGAGGGAGGTGGTGTCCATTTTATCCAGGTAGCTCTTGAGGGAGCTTTCGAGCGCTATCATCAGTTCCATTCTTGCCCTTTCGCGGCGGCGTTTCCCAAGCTCCCCGCTGGTGATAAGGAACTCTTTATGCCGGAGAATTTCACCGGCAAGCTGCTCGATGCCTTCACCGGATATAGCCCCGGTCAGGACCACCTCCGGCTTCCAACCTCCGTGACGGTCTTTCACCTCAAGGGTGGACTCCAGCCAGTGCTTTAAGATGTCCGCACCCTCCATCTCGGCTTTATTGATAACCAGTATATCGGCCGCTTCAAGGATACCGGCTTTCATTATCTGGACTTCATCGCCCATCCCCGGAGTGAGGACAACGATGCAGGAATCGGCAATCCGGCTGATATCCACCTCACCCTGTCCCGAACCAACCGCCTCGACAAAGATGATGTCCTTGCCCATGGCATCCATAACATGTACCGTGTCTGCGGCAGCCTTTGCCAGCCCCCCCTTCCAGCCCCTCGAAGCCAGGCTCCGGATGAACACATCCTTATCCACACCCCTGCCCTGCATCCTAATCCTGTCGCCCAGCACCGCCCCGCCGGTATAGGGACTTGTGGGGTCGATGGCAACAACACCGACAGTCATTTTCCGCTCTTTTCTGAAGAACTTAATGAGACCGCCGATCAGGGTGCTCTTGCCGGTGCCGGGAGCGCCGGTAATGCCGATGACGGACGCCCGCCCGGTATGGAGATAGATTTCCCCCATTGCCGAAACCGCATCCGCCATTTCGTCTTCGATATCCCGCATCAGCCTGGCAGCCGCCAGGACATCACCTTCAAGTATCTTTTTTACCCGTTCCGCTGTCATACCCGCCACTCCCCGCACACTTATCAGATATTTTGAAATATACGTGCAAATATTGAGCTGTCATTCCCGCTCAGGTCGGGAATGACGGAATGAATCAGACAACTTCATGTAATTACGCTCATCATTACATGACCGGATTTCCAAATTAGTCTAACCGCCGCCATATTTCTGGCGCAGTTCCCGCTTGAGTATCTTGCCCATCTGGTTGCGCGGCAGCTCATCCGTGAATACCACCGACCTGGGTCTCTTGAAGCTCGCCAGGTTGGCGCGGCAGTACTCCATTATCTCCTCGGCAGTGGCTTCCTCACCTTTTTTAACGACCACCACCGCCATCGGCACTTCGCCCCATTCCTCGTCGGGGACACCGATTACGGCACCGTCATCAACCTTGGGATGAGAAAGCAGCACTCCCTCAACTTCTTCGGGAGAGATATTTTCGCCGGCACGGATAATCATGTCCGTGGCTCTCCCCGCCAGGAAGAAATAGCCGTCTTCATCCATATATCCCATATCGCCGGTGTGTACCCAGCCGTCCTTATCGATTGTCTTGTCTGTTTTTTCCTCGTCTTTCCAGTAACCGCTCATTACCCTGGGTCCCTTGGCGACAATCTCACCCACCTCGCCCGCCGGCAGGTCATTGCCCTCCTCATCGATTATCTTCATCTCGACATCGGACATCGGTCTGCCGATTGAGGAAAGCCTTTTCAACTTCTTTTCCTTTTCTTCCTCGGTGCCGGTAATATTGTGGTCCTCAGGGCTGAGGGTGGTGATTGTCGATGCCGTCTCCGTCTGCCCGAAGGCATTGATAAAGCTGACCCCGGGGAAAAGCTCCACCGCTTTTTTGATAACCTCAAGAGGCATCGGGGCGGCGCCGTAGGTTATAACTCTCAGGCTGCTCAGGTCGTGCTTACTGAAATCGGGGTGGTCCATAAGCATTTTCAGCATGGTGGGGACCATCATTGCCCGGTTCGCCTTTTCCTTCTCGACAAGCTCCATCCATTCTCCGGCTTCGAACTGCCGCTCCATAATCAGGGTACGCCCACCGTAAACAGCCGCCATCATCGCCTGAATCCCAGCCACATGGTAGAGCGGAACGGTGAGGATATTTCCCTCACGCGTATCCGGGTCAGCCGGGCTCACATTCTCAAGGACGTATATAGAAAAGCTATTGTGAGACAGCATCACGCCCTTGGGGAAGCCGGTGGTGCCGGCGGTGTACATCAGTATTGTAGTATCATCATCATTAATATCAGTGAAAACATCATCGGGGCTGGCTTCTGCGATAATATCCTCATAATACAGCATACCGTCACTCGGACCGTCCAGAGAGACAAAGTTCTTTACCGTATTCAGCTCCGGCTTTATCGAATTAATGAGTTCGATATAACGCTCACCAATAAAAATGGCCTCCGCCTCTGAGCTGTTGAGCATATAAGCAAGCTCGTTTCCCTTGGCTCTGAAATTCAGGGGAACGTAGATAGCTCCGATTTTTGCCACCCCAAAGTATGTTTCCACGCACTGGTTGGTATTAACCTGGAGCATGGCTACGCGGTCGCCCTTCTTCACTCCCAGCTTCAGCAGGGCATTACCGATTCTGTTCGCCCTTTCATTCAGCTGGCTGAAGGTATACCTTTTCCTTTCAAAAACAATAGAATCACTGTCAGGGCATATTGCGTTGGCGATAGTTAAAAACTCCGTGGTATTCATCTTGCTTTTCTGACCTCCATATACTTCAGCTTTCTTTTAAATCTGACGAGGTTTCAACCGACCTCGAAATTAAACCTGTCTTTACCGGGCAAGCAGTCTGTTGCCCAGATTTGCTTCGAGCTCTAGTCCCCGCTCCAGGCTCAGGTCAAGCCCGCGGGTGACAGCCTGCTTGGCATAGCTCACCGCCACGGGGTCATAAGCCTTTATTTTCCCGGCAATCTCCTCAGCAGCGGGCAGCAATTCACTCCTGGGTACCACCTTGTTCACCAGCTTCATCCTCAGAGCTTCATCAGCTTTCACCCAGCGTCCGGTAAGCAACATGTCCAGTGCCCGGGCTCTGGCTATCGTCCGGGGTAAAGTCTGGCTGCCGCCGGCGGCGGTGATTATACCCAACCCCATCTCGGGGGTCCCGAACTGGGCATCTTCAGAGGCCACCCTGATATCGCAGCACAGGGCTATTTCCACGCCGTCGCCGAGGACATAGCCGTGAAGGGCAGCGATTATCGGCTTCATAATACTCAGGAACAACCCCCAGACATCACGCTCCCAACGCACCTGGCGGGCAATAACCGGTGAAGGGGCGGTCAAAAATTCGCTCAGGTCGGCACCGGCGCAGAAGGCTTTTTCCCCGGCGCCCTTGAAGATAACCACCCTGACCTCAGAATCGTCCCTGATAGCCTGCAGGACCTGGTAAAGCTCGTCCCTCATCCGCATGTTATAGGTATTCAGGGCTTGGGGACGGTTGAGGGTTACATAGCCTGTCCCGTCCTTTATTTCATAGATAATCGTCTCAAAATCACTCACTGTGAAAACTCTAAACAAATTCAAATACCCAAGTTTTTGACTTTTGTATTCTTGATATTATTTAGCATTTGGTGCTTAGATATTAGTATTTCATATTTACTCTGTGACTACTCCCCTTTGAATTCCGGCGTCCTTTTCTCCCGGAAGGCGGTGATACCTTCCGTCCTGTCAGCCGTGGTATGGAGCAGGAAATAGAGGTCGCCCTCAAGGCGGAGTCCCTGCTCCAGAGTCAGGTCCATGCCCTTGTTCACCGCTTCCTTGACATACCTTAAACTAATCGGCGCCTGAGTTGCCATTTTTTTCGCCAGAGCCTCAGCCTCGGCAGCCAGTTGCTGCTGAGGGACTACTCTGCTGACCAGACCGATTTCAAGCGCTTCCCCGGCGCTAATTACCCCGGCGGTAAGGATTAGCTCCATGGCTTTCCCCCTGCCAATCAGGCGGGGCAGCCGTTGAGTGCCGCCGTCCACCGGGATAACCCCGGCGGCCAGCTGGGGAAGTCCGAACCTTGCTTTTTCAGAAGCCAGCCTGATATCACAGCTCAAGGCTAACTCCAGCCCTTCGCCGAGAGCGTCCCCATTAATGGCGCCGATAACCGGCCGGTCGATACCCGCCACAGCCGCGGCAACGTTCGTCTGCGCCTCGCTGCCGCTGCAGAACGCCCTGTTCCCGGCACCGGTAATCACCACCACATAGATATCATCGTCCTGATTTATTCCGGCGCAAACCTCTTCCATCTCCTGAGCAAGCTGCCGGTTGATAGCGTTATCCGCCTCGGGACGGTTGAGGGTAACAAAGGCGACGTGTCCATCTTTAGTACAGATAATCGAAGAATTTGACATAAAAAATTGCTACCTCTTCCTCTCCAGCTCCCTTATTACAGGCAAAAAGAGACCAGACCTATCTTACCCAACCTTTTTGCCGCCGTCAAGACCGGGAAGCCCCGTTACTCACCCGGTCATTCAAGCTGTACGATACGCGCTTCTACCTCGCCGGAGCCGAGCGTCAGCAGGGCTACCGTCCCCAGGGCGGGCAGGTATTCGGGCCAAGTTGCGCTGCCGGGACTGACCAAGAGAACGCCTTTATAGCGCTCTATCACCGGAGTGTGGATATGACCGAACACTACCACGTCCGGAGGTTCAGGAGGATTCTCGGTAACACGCCTGGCGGTAAACCTGTTTTCTCTGGGGACAATAAGTCCGTAAGGCGGTTTGATATGGGACAGCCAGAGAGTTTTGCCAGCCAGGGATAGGGCGTGTTCCTCCATCATCCGGTCGTCCCCGCCGAGGTCAGCTTCAATATCGTCGTCGCCCCAGGCGGCCTTCACCGGAGCGATTTCCTCAAGCTCATCAAGTGCTGAAGAGACCCAGATATCCCCGGCATGCAGTATCAGGTCAACACCATCGAAAGCGGTCTTAATCTGAGCGGGAAGCTTTTCCTCCGGTGTGGCAATGTGAGTATCTGAAATTAGTCCGATTAGCAATGTTCCTGAACTACTATAGACAATAGATAACTGGGAGTCAACTTACAGGTGTGCAGATTTCTCCTGAACCTTATGAATAAAGGCTTTTTACTGCGGAAAACTCTAATCATAATCAGCGTCGGTCACTTCATCCGGAAGCCCGCAGGTTCCGTCCTCGCATTCATCATCGGAATTTGCCCGCCATCTATCGATGGATTCGCTGGCTGAGTGGCGATAATCCGAAGCTTTCCATAATGGACTTGTCTCTCCACCAACGACAATGATATTAATATTGTCCGGGTCATGATAGGGAGCTATCAACTCATCATCCGGAAGCTTTTTCCAGGAAGCATAAGGCTCTACCCCCTGGTACGCCTCGGATGCCACCAGCATGTCAATATAATCGGTTTTCCAGTACTGTCCCGCAGGCATCTTGATATTCTGCGACATCCAGCGGCAGAAGTCCTGCTTGGTGTTAAAGCCCTCGTTTTCTTTCAGGTTCCTGGCCACAAGAGGGTCCATTATTATAGTAGCCGCAGAATTAGTCGGCGGGATTACCGCCAGCTCGATATTCAATTCCTCCCCCAGTGACCGGTTGGAAGCCGCTCCGGGACTGTTTATAACGGCCCATCCCCTGAAGATACTTACCACACTCTCCTCAGCCTTGAAGCCTTTATCAACATGAAAAGGCGTCCAGACACTCCTCTCCTCATTCTCGGCAACACACATATTGTTGTAAACAAGATTACTCCCCTGAGAGCTCCAAAGTGTCCGCATGGGCTTATTGTACCCCCAACAGATGGACATTAACGTCCAGGCCCTGCCGATTACCGAATTTGCCAGATTCACCGGACTGAAGGCGCCGATGCCGGAGTTCATGCCTATCTCATTGCGGATAGGTCCGTTCAACACAATCATCGCTCCAAAGGCTGTTGTCGAAGGCATCAGGGCTGTTTGTCCTGTGGAGGCAATAGCCAGTATCACGGGGAAATGTTCAGGTCTGGCGCCGGCCATGACCGCAATAACAGCAATATTAGAAACTGCGTACTTAACGAGCAACCCGGTATCCATCTGGAATACTTCACCAACCGCCTCGTCTGGAGAATGACTGGTGCCGGTGAGCATTTTTTGCACCCGCTCTTCGGTAGGAAGTATTATCGGTAATCCATCCGTCCACCCTCTTTCATAAAAAAGACGTTGCAGATTATCTTCAGTATCCTGTTCAAGCAGTACCTGGCGAGTACCGGCAGTTACCGTTTCAGCAGACCCGGTCTCCAACTTTGTTTCCCTGACTGGTTTGGTCAAAGCGTCAATTATTTCATCGATTACACGTTTACCAGTATCCGGATCACTGCCTGCTATATAGGCATCAAGAGCTTCAGGGGACATACCGACAACCGGATGGGGAGTAAAGATGAAAGGTAAAAACACCCCCGTGGTTCTCCGGTCCTTCTTGACAAGGTTTTCAAACACGTGAGTCGAGACGGGAGCAACCGGTATCCCGCAAGTCTGTTCAAGCTTCCTGCTGCCTGCAGCGACCGCTGCAACACATCCCGGTCAACCGGCCACGCCAAGGACAACGGCATCACCTTTTTCTTTTATCTCCTCCCAGAGGTCCGTTGTATCGTCCATGAACACGTGCCCCGTTTTCCGCTTGCGTATCGTGGTGACTGACGGCATGTGTTCTTTAAACCACTTTTGGAGTTGCTGCATAAATTTATAGCTTCCGCCGTAACCGGTATCTACCAGATACACTGTTTTATTCTCCAATGTGTCCAACCGCTTTGCTAAAGAAGTCGAGGTTGGTGCAGGTCCGCCCCTGCCCGGCGGAAATTCACCCGGGCTTATCTGCTGGCTTTCAGCTTCAGGACTTACTACTGAAAAGCGTACTTCAATTGCCATCATCTTCCTCCGTCCGATTCACGGGATTCGGTTGATATATTCTAGTAGTGTTCACTGATATAATCAAATGTCCCGTTGAAGATATGCTGCCTTCTTATTAGCTATATCTGGTATCCTTGACCCACGTTAAATCTGGCTTGGCTTTCCCCCATCCGGCTTCTTCTGCACCCGCCAGGGGACCATTGTCATCGGTCATTCGCTGCCTCATTTCTTCCCGGCGCTTCTTCGTCAACTCATCCTGCCTCTTCGTGCCTTCGGGAGTGACATAGTTGATGAAACGCTCTAAATTGTCACTCATCATCTGCTCCGGGTCAGGGAAGGGGAGAATGAAGAGTTGCTCATTCTCAATGCCCTTCTTGAGTATCTGTGCCAGCTCGACGGGCTCTATCCCGAAAGAATAATGGTGACGCATAAACTCGATAGTCTTTTCATTTGTGTTATACCCGGTGTTTTCCAGATGCTTCGGCCGCGTATAAGACGACTCGCCGATATTCGATTTGATACCGCCCGGGCACAGGCAGGATATGCCGATGTTGTACGGTTTAAGAGCTATATAATAACTCTCCATGAGATTAATAACCGCGGCTTTGGCGGCTGAGTATGGGGCGGTAGTGGGCCCTGCCGTAAGACCTCCCATCGAGGCAACCGTGGCGATATAACCGGGCTTGCCAGCCTGTATCATCCGCGGCACGAAGGTCACCATACCGTTAATGACTCCGCCCAGACAAACTCCCATAATCCAATCATAATCTTCAAATGTCGAGGCTTCAGCCGGACCAAAGGCATTGACCCCGGCGGTATTGAAGAGAAGCTGAGGAGGACCGCCATATACCTTTTCTACCTCGTCGGCAGCCTCCGCATATGCCTTGCGGTCGGTGATATCCAGCCGTATGGCGTGAACATCGGCCTTTTTCTCCCGGAAATACGCCATTGCCTCGTCTATGTGGTCCTGACGGATATCTGCAATGACAACCCTGCAACCTGCTTCTGAAAACACCTTTGCCTGACCGAGTCCGGCGCCGGAAGCTCCTCCGGTAACAAATAGAACTTTACCGGTAAAATCCTTCATTATTTCTTCTCCTTATTGATTTGAAATAGCGTAATATATACGGCAACAAATTACAAATCCTGACTCTCTCTCCGGGAAAACGCTCATTATGACCCGGAACTTTTCCAATAAAAAAGACATCGGTATGACTCATGAAAGCCGGGAGAACTTACGCTCCGGAACAGAACATCAACAAGCCCAAAGAAGCCGAGATAAATCTCAGCCAGGGGCAGATATTATCCTCACAACAATCATCTACGAGAGGGAGAGCAAGAGGATGAAGATAAATGAAAAACTAACTTGAGTGAGTCAAGGTTTTTTAATGTTCCCTTTTACTTAATCATGGTTGTACAGGCAACAATGAATATCAATATTTCTTTCGCCGCTGTGGTTTCATTCCGCTTCGCTCAGGACAGGCTAACGGCTCACCATGAGCGGCAAGCATTCCCTCTCACCCTGAGCTTGTCGAAGGGTCTCCAACTAGGATTGAGAAGAACCCAATGTTCTCAAGCCCAAACCGGCAAATATCTCCAAGACAACACCGACTACAGAGAGGCCGGCGGCGGCAGACATCCTTACCGAGGTGGACCAGCAGGGCGTGGTATTCATTGTAAAGCTTCACATCCGCGGCCAGGTTATCCATGAAAAGCAACTGGTAGTCACCGTAGGTGTTGCCACCCGGCGTCAGCCCGAGCCGGTTGATAATCCGGCGGGTATAAGCATCGATAACAAAGACCGGCTTTCCGGCAGCGTAGAGTACAATCGAATCGGCCGTCTCTTCCCCGATGCCCCAGACAGAAAGAAGCTGCCTCCGGAGCTCAGCAGTCTCTGTAGCAAAGAGTATGTTTAAATCGTCCCGGCAGAAGTCTTTAAGCCACTCGGCCAGCGCCTTCAGCTTGCGGGCTTTAACATTATAGTAAATGCAGGGCTTGATAAGGGGGGCAATATCAGCCTCGCTGAGACGGCGTAACGCCTGCGGTGACATCGCTCCGGCTGCCTTCAGGCCGGTGATAACCTGCTCGACGTTCCTCCAGGCGACCGACTGGGTGAGAACCGCCCCCACCATGACCTCAAACGGCTCATCAGCTGGCCACCAGTGCTGGGGACCGAAGGCGGCAAAAAGCCGTTCATATATTTCCTGTAGCTGCCGGCTTATCTTTTCGTTATCCACTGGGGTACTTCGGCATCACCTGCTGAATCATATCCGGGGATATAGGGTTTAATATCAACAACCGGGGTGCCGTCAAGGGCATCGAGTCCTTTCACTTTCAGGACATTGCCCCGGCGTGTGATTAACCTAGCCGTTGTTTTGCCTATCCGGTTAGGCCGGTTCGGTGAGCGTGAGGCGAAAACTCCCACCGGGGGTGCTTCTTTTCTGCCCATCGGGCGGACTTTCAACGGCGCATTGCTCCCGTCAGCCATATGCATCCAGAAAAGGATAATGATGTGGGAAAACTCGTCCAGGTTATCCAGAGACGCGGTCAGGCTTTCATCGATTACTATCTCGGAGACAAGCTCCGCCCACCAGTCTTCCTCTTCAGGCGTCTCCATAACACCGTTCTTTACAAACCCTATTGCCTTCAGGCTCATTTCAGGTACTTCTTCAGCCATCTTAACACCTGAAATATAATAGCACATTCAGGCAGCCATCCGGAAAAACAGCTTCCATATGCTCTTTCCTTCTGTCATTGCGAACCCCGATTTCATCGGGGCGTGGAAATCTCAAACACATTTGTCATTGCGAGGAACGCAGTGACGTGGCAATCTCTATAAACTTTAAAACCTCCCCTCCCCCTGTTTATATCTATTCCCACCCGCCGCCCTTCAGGGTGAGCCTTCAGGATAAACCCTCAAGGAAGATTAAGAGGGGCTGACGCCCCTCTTAAACACCCCATTATAAATTCGGCTACGCCCCTTTCTAAAGCTCTTTTCCCCCGCCTAATTAAAAAAGGCTCTTTAATTAACCAGAAACATTAACATCAATTCCTTGATACAGTTTGACCAATAATAACAAAAGGCTTAGACTAAACGAAAACAAACCTTCATAAGATTAAAAGGAACTGATTTTGACTCTAGAAGAAATTCGTAATCGTACAAATTATAAAATAGTGAACTATAATAACACACCTATTGTCGTATACGATTCTCACAGATGCATTATACCCGTTCTATGGCAAGCAGCTAACGAAAATTTAATAAATACTCCATGCAGGCTAATTTACTTTGATCAGCACCCCGATGCACTTAGACCTCTAGATAATACTCTAGAGCTTATAAAGAACATCCTAGGTCAAGAATCGGAATTTATAGACATATTTAATCTAACCGAATTCCATTTACGTAGCTCTAATGATGACTGGCTTCGTGCAGCAATGGAACTTAATTTGATAAGTGATGTTATCTGGATAGGCGGCCACAGAGACCTGTCTCCTGAACAGAGAGAATATACTGACAATCAATGTGTACTTCATACATTGTATAATATTCCATTTCTCGACGGAGTATTTGGTTACCAGGGAGATTTGAATGATTTAGCTCGGTCAATTGAGCTACAACCTCTGTGGAATACCCTGGGTTGGGAATATAATAACGGTCGTTTCTATATGAAGGAAGATGAACCTATCCTTTTAGACTTCGATTTAGACTATTTCTCATTCAACTGGCGTAGTATTACGAAAGCCTGGTTACCAGAATTTTTTAATCGTGAGTTTCTAGAACACAGCCACTATTCTGCGGCAGCATCTGGTTGGACAGGAAAATTTTTCGTTAAAAGCTTAATAAAAAGAGCGCCTATAATTACAGTAGCCAAAGAAACAGCGATTTGTGGGGGAGAAACCGAGGTCGCTAAAATTCTAAAAGAACTAAATGAAATCCTTTTCGATAGCTACTTAGACTGGTGATATCATCAAAAACAGAAAAAGCAGGGGAGTAATACCCCTGCTTTAATATTCATAATATGATACGGGCTTTCGGTCTGATTTTAGCGCTTGGTGTACTGTTTGGCTTTGCGGGCACGCCTGAGTCCAGGTTTCTTTCTCTCTTTAGCCCTGGCATCTCTGGTAAGCATTCCGTTTTGGCGCAGCACCGGTTTGAGGCTTTCATCCGCCCTTACCAGCGCCCGGGCAATGCCGTGAGCTATAGCCCCGCTCTGCCCGGTAATGCCGCCGCCAGCAACCTTGACCATAACGCTGTACTTGTCGGCAGTATCGGTAAGCACCAGTGGACTGGCAATCGTCTCGCGGTGGATAAGACGGGGAAATATCTCCTCGTAAGGAGTGCCGTTAATAATAATGGCGCCGCCACCCCCCGGTATAATCCTTACCTGGGCTACAGATGTCTTACGCCTGCCCGTTCCGTGGTAGTAAGTCTGTTTCTCCAAAAGAACTCCCTTTTCTTTAATATATATCTTTTTTATCTTATAGATTGCTTCGTCGTCCGCCAAAGGCGGACTTCTCGCAATGACAAAGGAATGAAATGAATCCTATCCCTTTCAATCCTCTGTTATTATTCTTTCTCCGCAGCCTCGACCGAAGCATTCGTTATCTGGGCCTGATGCGGGTGTGCATCACCGGCATATACTTTCAGCTTTTTCAGCATCTGTGCCCCCAGCTTATTATGGGGCAGCATACCTTTTACGGCGTACTCGACTGCCCGGGTCGGATGAGTCTCCATCATCCTCTCCAGGTTGATGCTCTTGAGCCCCCCGGGATAGCCGGAATGTCTGTAATATAGCTTCTGTTTCTGTTTGTTGCCGGTAACCCTGACCTTTTCGGCATTGACAACAACAACGTAATCACCGGTATCAAGGTGACGACTGAATATCGGTTTATGCTTGCCCATCAGCAGGCTGGCAATCTGAGTAGCCATTCTGCCAAGGACCTTATCCTCAGCATCGATTAAATGCCATTCCCGTTTAATATCGGAAGCCTTTGTGCTGTAAGTTTTTACCATGTCTCATCCTCGATAGGTTTTCCATAGTTAACCTGTGTCAGGCACAGTCCCCACGCCGGAGCCGTCGGCCAGGCAAGGCCGGGCTCACGTGCTTCAAGTATATTGCTGAACTCGCCGGTACTTACTTTACCCCGTCCCACTTTAATCAGGACTCCAACCGTGTTCCGCACCTGGTGCATCAGGAAAGAGTTAGCCAGGATTCTGAAAATAACCGTGTCCTCATCCCGGCTCCATTCAGCCCGGTAAATCTTCCGCACCGTACCCTTTGCCGCCGCCTCGGTATTATTTACAAATGAAGCGAAGTCATGCTCGCCGACAAGCAACTGTGACGCCCGGTTCATGGCGTCAATATCCAGGTGCGCCGAAACAAGATAACTGTGCTGCCTGAGCGGCGACCTGGCTGTGCCGTTTAAAATCCTGTATTCATACTCGCGGCTGACGGCATGACGCCTGACATTGAAAGAGTCTCGTACTTTATAGGCTGCTTTCACCGCAATATCTTTCGGCAAATAGTAATTCATCCCCTTTACAAAGGTATCCTGAGAATGGGACGACCCGGTCCTGAAGCTGACCACCTGCGCCCTAGCGTGGACACCGGCATCGGTACGGCTGGCCGCCAGTACCCGGGTACTATCTCCGGTAAGCTCCTTCAGTGCCCGCTCCAGTTCTTTCTGGATAGTGGGTAGATTGCCCTGCAACTGAAAGCCGTGATAGCGCGTACCGTCATATTCCACGATTAATACAATCCTGGTTGTCATGCTCACGTCGACCTTCGGTTTCAGTTCCGGATTTACAGCGGTTGATACCATTATTTCACCAGCTCGAGTTGGACCATCGGTGCCCCGTCTCCCAACCGGCGTCCCAGTTTGATAATACGGGTGTAGCCGCCGGGGCGTTCGGCGTACCTTTCGGCAAGCTCAGAAAAGACTTTATCGGCTATGCTTTTATCATAAATATATGACAGCGCCTGGCGGCGGGAGTGAAGTCCACCCTTCTTGCCCAGGGTAATCATTTTCTCGGCCAGGCCACGAATCTGCTTGGCTTTGGTCTCGGTGGTAGTAATCTTCTCGTAACCAAGAAGGTCAGTTACCAGGTTACGGTACATCGCTCTTTTATAGCTTGAAGTTTTTCCTGTTTTCCCCTCGAATCCTTTACGCCCCATGCCAGTCCTTCTTATCGTTAAATCGTTATCTCATCCGTCTCGGAGACCTCTTTTTCCTCGACTTCCTTTCCATCGGAAGCCAGAGAAAGCCCGAGGGCTTCAAGACGGTCATCTATTTCCTGTCGGGACTTCTGCCCGAAATTGCGCAGTGACATCAGGTCTTTCTCATTCTTGCTCGCCAGTTCTCCCACCGTGGCGATACCACCGCGTCTCAGGCAATTCATTGTCCGCACTGAAAGGTTCAGTTGTTCCACAGGCATATTGTACAGTTCCTCCGGAATTGCCAGGTGGCTGGGTTCTTCAGCCTCCTCTATCATTGCGACCCGACCGTAGGTGGCAAACGGGGCTAGCTGCTCCGCCAGGATTTCAGCGCCCTGGTTGATTGCATCGTCGGGGGATATCGTCCCGTCGGTCCAGACCTCCAAATATAACCGCTCGAGGCTGGCTTCCTGGCCGATATATATCGGCTCGACAGTAAAATTGACCTTGCGTATCGGGCTGAAAATGGCATCAATCGGAATTACTCCTACCGGTAAACTGTCGGTGGACTCGGCTTCACGGTAACCTTTCGAAAGTTCGACATCACACTCCATATAAAGCCTGGCTTCCGGTGAGTCCAGTGTCGCCAGATATAGCTCAGGGTTGGCTATCTCAAAATCAGCAGAAGGCTTGATATCGGCAGCGGTAACCTGCCCTTCCCCCTCCACCTCCAGTATCAGTTTACCTGCCTGACCTGAGATGGGCTTAAGCCTCAGGGCTTTGATGTTCAATAAAAGCTCGGTGGCATCTTCCTTGACATAAGGTATTGTTGAGAACTCATGTTGAATCCCCTCGATACGGACACGCGTAACCGCCGCTCCCTGAAGATGGCCAAGCAGCACCCGCCGCATCGCATTACCCAGAGTAACCCCGAAACCCTTTTCCAACGGCTCGGCTACAATCCGGCCGAAATTTTCACTACTTTCAACACACTCGGTTTTAGGTACTACCAGATGAGACAACACTCTACCTCCTTATCTCGAGTAGTACTCAACAATGGCCTGTCCGTCAAACTCGGCACCGATATCATCGGGGGTAGGCATGGATATCGCCTGACCGATAAGACTCTGCCTGTCCAGGCTTAACCAGTTGACTATGGACTTAGCCTCAATATTTTCAAGTAACTGCTTATAGTACTCGGTCTTTTTACTACCTTCTTTCCAGCTTATTGTATCTCCTTCTTTAACCAGACAGGACGGTATATTTGTTTTCCGCCCGTTAAGCAGAAAATGCCCGTGCTGGACAAGCTGCCGTGCCTGGGCACGGGAGTCAGCAAAGCCGAGCCTGTAAACAACGTTGTCAAGCCGCCTCTCCAGCAGCACCAGCAGGTTCTCGCCGGTGATACCCTGCTGCCTCTCAGCGGCAGCAAAAGTCCGCCTGAATTGCCTCTCCAGCACTCCGTAACTGTAGCGGACTTTCTGTTTCTCAATTAGCTGAAGACCGCGGTCGGATATCCGGCGCCGGCGTCCCATTGGTCTCTTCCGTCTGTCTATAGCGCACTTCGGCGTGAGACACCTGCTGCCTTTGAGCATTAACTTCTCATTACAGCGGCGACACAACTTGCATACTGAATCTGTATATCTTGCCATATCTCTACCTTACACCCGTCTCCTTTTAGGAGGCCGACAACCGGCATGGGGGATAGGACTCATATCGGTAATGCTGGTGATATAAAGACCGGAACTCTGGAGAGAACGTATAGCAGCTTCGCGCCCGCTTCCCGGGCCTTTTACGTAAATTCCCACCTGGCGTAAGCCGTGCTCCATTGCCCTCCTTGCCGCATCATGAGCGGCTAACTGAGCAGCATATGGAGTGCCCTTGCGTGAACCCTTGAATCCAGCCGTCCCCGAACTGCCCCAGGCTATAACGTTTCCCTCGGGGTCGGTCAGGGTTACCATGGTGTTGTTAAAAGTCGACTGTATATAGGCTCTCCCGCTGGGGATAGACTTACGTTCTCGCCGTCTCGGTCTGGTACGTCTCCTTTGTGTCATCGTCCTCTCCTGTCTCAATATCTATTATTTCTTGGCAACACCGCGCCTCTTGCCTCTGCCGGCAACCGTTTTACGGGAGCCGCGCCGGGTACGGGCATTGGTACGCGTGTTCTGCCCCCTTACCGGCAGGTTATGGCGGTGTCTGATACCACGATAGCTTCCAATCTCCATAAGACGCTTGATATTGAGGTTGACCTCTTTTCTGAGTTCTCCCTCAACCATATATTCGCGGTCAATAATCTCACGCAGACGGTTAATCTCTTCCTCGGTGAGGTCATCTGACCTGACCGCAGCATCAACGTCAGCCCGCCCCAGAATCTTATGACTCTGAGTCCGGCCGATGCCGTAAATACTCTGCAATGCCACCCAGATTTGTTTGTCCCTCGGGATATCCACTCCAGCTATACGCGCCATTTGTGTCCTCCTCGTTCAGCAGCCTGCCTAACCCTGCCGCTGCTTATGCTTGGGATTGGTACAGATTACCCTGACCACCCCATGCCGCTTAATCACCTTGCATTTTTCACATCTAACTTTTACAGAAGCTCTCACTTTCATAGCATGCCTTCTCTTTTAGCTGAAAACGCCTTTTATAATACTACAATCCTCTATTTAAATCTATAGGTTATTCTGCCCCGGCTCAGGTCATAAGGCGAAAGTTCAACCAGAACCTTATCCCCGGGTAGAATCCTGATATAATGCAACCTTATCTTACCCGATATGTGAGCCAGTACCTTATGCCCGTTTGAAAGCTCAACACGAAACATGGCATTGGGCAATGGCTCAATTACTTCTCCCTCAACTTCAATTGTTTCTTTCTTGGGCATAAATACCTCATTTACAAAGCGGTAAGCACCTCATACTTACCATCGGTAATGGCAATGGTATGCTCGAAGTGCGCCGAAAGGCTGCCATCACTCGTAGAGACAGTCCAGTGATTATCGCCAACCTTTGTCCTCCAGCCACCGATGTTTACCATCGGCTCAAGGGCAAGAGTCATACCTTTCTTCAATACCGGTCCCTCTCCCGGTAATCCGAAGTTGGGTATCTGGGGGTCTTCGTGCATCTGCCGGCCTATACCATGGCCGGTGTACTCACGCACCACCGAATAACCTCTCGGCTCAACATACTGCTGAATGGCGGCGGAGATATCACCCAGCCTTGCTCCAACCCGGGCCGCATCCATACCAGCCTCCAGGGCGCCTTCTGTAATTTCAATCAGCCGTTTAGCCTCTTTACTGATGCTGCCGACTCCCACCGTTACCGCAGCATCACCCTGAAAATCATTATAAATCACTCCGAAATCAATCGACACAATATCGCCTTCCTGTAATATCCGCTTACCTGGAATACCGTGCACTATCTCATCGTTAACGGAAACGCAGAGACTGGCCGGAAATCCATGATAGCCCTTAAAGGAAGGCCTGGCTCCCAGCCTTTCCGCTTCGCCGGCGGCAATAATATCCAGTTCTTCAGTCTTCATCCCCGGTTTCACCCGTGACTTTAATAAGTCCAGCACGCGGGCGACGATTTGCCCCGCCTGCCGCATGGTTTCAATCTCCTTATCCGATTTTACGATTATAGCCATTGCTCCTTCAGGCAGGCATACTCCTGCTCAAAGATTCTACTATTCTTTTCTCCACTTCATCCGGTTCACCTTCCCCGTCAACCTCCAGTAGCTTATCCGCCCGAGTGTAATAATCAATCAATGGAGCAGTCTCTTTAACATAAACCGCAAGTCTCTTCTTAATCGTTTCCACCGTATCATCAGCGCGCTGGTAAAGCTCACCGCCACATTTATCACACTTGCCCGGCACATCCGGAGGAGAATTTACCTCATGATACGGAGTCTGGCAATTGCGGCAAATCCAGCGGCCGCTCAGGCGTTTCAGCAGTTCCTCTTCCGATACCTTTATATACACCACCTTGTCTATTTCTTTCCCCTGCCCGGAAAGGGCTCTGTCAAGCGATTCAGCCTGCTCCAGGTTCCTGGGAAAGCCGTCAAATATCACCCCTCCTTCGCAGTCTGGAGCCGATATCCGCTCCAGGACCATCTTTATCGTTGTCTCGTCGGGGACAAGCATTCCCTTCTCCATATAATACCTGGCTTCTTTAGCCAGCTCTGTCCCCTGTGTCTGCGCTTGCCTGAACAGGTCACCGGTGGCAACGTGGGTCAGCTTCAACTCCTCCGCCACCCTGGCCGCCTGTGTCCCCTTACCGGCACCCGGAGCGCCGAGAAAAATAATGTGCAATATATTATACTCCTGCTCTAATCCTTTTAAAATTCTTTATTTTTGTTTTCGGTAACGGTATTTTATTAAATATTTTCCGCTGCCGCACTGTCATTAAGTCTAATTTTGTACAAACCTTCGTATCACAGTATTGCCAGTTCGTCTAATTATGGTAAAAACTCCGCGGCGTAATGTCATAAAGCCCCACTATTTTATAAAACCTTCGTAACGCCGCATTGTAAGCTGGGCTTCCATCTGCTTCATCGTATCCAGCACCACGCCGACCACAATCAGCAGACCCATGCTCGAAAGCTGTATCACCTGGACATTGGTAACCTCCCGCGCCAGGAAAGGTATTATTGCCACTACCGCCAGAAACAGAGCGCCTGCCCAGGTAATCCGGTTAATCACCTGGTTAAAGTAGTCAGAGGTATGTCTCCCCGGGCGAATTCCGGGAACAAATCCCCCCTGACGCTGCAGGGTGCCGGATAAGTCCTGCTGCTGAAACATCACCATGGTATAGAAGAAGGCAAAGGCAACCACCAGTATAAAATACAGCCCCCAGTAAAACAGGCCGGCAGGCATAGGCGCGTTGGGGCTGAACAGGTTCTGAATGGTGTTGGCAAAGTTGGGAGCAGTCGCCGGTCCGGCAAAGTAACTGGCAACCATACCCGGAAACAGCACCAGAGACATGGCGAAGATAAGGGGAATCATTCCGGCGGTGTTTACCCGCAGTGGAATATGAGTGGCTCCGGACTGCCTGTACATGCGGTCGCCGCGATAGACGGTGCGGGCATACTGCACCGGAATACGCCGGTGGGCCTCGGTAAAAATTACTATCAGCGTTATCGTAGCCACGGCGATGAAGATATAAACAAGCAGACCGCCTATCTGTCCCTGCTGACCGACAAGCATCCCGCTGCCCACCAGTTGCCAGTAACCGGCAACAATTCCACCGAAGATTATTATCGATACCCCATTGCCAATACCGTATTCGGTAATGAGTTCACCCAGCCAGACAAGGAATACGGTACCGGCAACAAGAGAACAAATCATCGCCACCATCGGCAGGGCGGAAACGCTCTCGAGCACCGGCGGGTCAGCTCGCTGAAGAAGAATAATCTGCCCGTAACCGGAAAAGGCAGCCATAGGTACCATCAACCAGTGAGTAATTCTGTTAATCTTATCCCTGCCGGCTTCCCCTTCCTGAGAAAGAGCCTGAAGTCGCGGGATAATTGGCGTCATCAGCGTCATGATAATCGAAGCCGTAATATAGGGGTACACCCCCATAGCGGCGATACTGAAGTTCTTCATAGCACCGCCGCTGAACATATCGAGCATACCAAGCAGGGCGTTACTCTCGAAAAGCTGTTGCAGAGCAGCTGAGTCCACCCCCGGTAGAGGAATGTGCGCGACAAAGCGGAACACTACCAGCATACCGAAGGTAAAGAGAATGCGGCGCCTCAGGTCTGGGAGGCGGAAGGCATCAATCATCGCCTGGAGGAGACGCGGCCTAGTCTGGCGCTGACGCATACTCCACCTCCTCCGCAGCCCCACCCGCAGCCTCAATCTTGGCTCTGGCAGCAGCAGAGAATTTATGTGCCTTAACCGTCAGGGGATGATTTATTTCACCATCCGCCAGTATCTTGACCGGGTAACGCAGAGATTTAATCAGTCCGGCAGCTATCAGGCTCTCCGGTGTTACCTCAGTACCCGACTCAAAAGCATTAAGCTTGCTCATATTTACAACACTGTACTCGGTCCGGAAAATATTCGTGAAACCGCGTTTCCTGGGCAGACGCTTAATCAGGGGTAACTGCCCCCCTTCAAATCCCGGGCGCATACTGAAGCCGGAACGGGACTTCTGGCCTTTTACACCGCGCCCCGAATAGGTACCATGCCCGCTGCCGTCCCCGCGCCCGACACGTTTCCGTGCTCTCTTCGAACCTGGTACAGGAGAGAGCTCATTCTGCCTCATCTATCTTCTCCTCCACCTTTACAAGATGCCTCACCTTATTAATCATACCCCGAATCGAGCCGGAATCCTGATGGGTGACACACTGGTTCATTCGGCGTAAACCGAGTGCCTTCAGTGTCCTCATCTGGTCCTTTTTATAGCCGATAGCACTTTTAACTAATGTAATATTTAGCTCAGCCATTACTCTTCTGTTTCCTCATCTCCGGGAGCCATATCGATAGGAGGAATCTCTTCTTCCACAGGAGGTTCAAGCACTATCCCCTTACGCTTGGCTACCACTTCCCTGGGAGTCTTCAGTTTGCTAAGGGCGAGAATCGTTGCCCTGGCAATATTTATTCGGTTGGCGCTGCCCATGGACTTGGTCAGAATATCCTTAATTCCAGCTGCCTCAAGTACGGCACGGATACTGCTGCCGGCAATAATACCGGTACCGGGTGCGGCCGGTTTAAGCATCACCTTGGCGGCACCGAATTTAACCGTCGTCTTATAAGGGATGGTGGTACCGGACATCGCTACCTTAATCAGATTTTTCCTGGCAGCAGCGTTCGCCTTGTTAATTGCCAGCGGCACCTCATTAGCCTTACCCAGCCCGATACCAACATGGCCGTTACCATCTCCGGATACAACAAGAGCGCTGAAACTGAGGCGTTTGCCTCCTTTCATTACCTTGGCCACCCGGTTGACATTAATCAGCTTATCATTCAACGGTAGCTCGGTGGGGTCTATGGCATTCAAACGTTCCTGCATATCTTTTAATCCGATTCCCGCAGGGTACTATCACTGCCGGTTATTACCGGCTCCCCCGGGGATTCTTCTCCTTTTAAAATTTAAGTCCTTCCTTGCGGGCAGCTTCGGCAAGGACTTTAATCCTGCCGTGATACTTAAATCCGCCACGGTCGAAAGCCACCCGGTCTATCCCCTTGCTCAATGCCCGCTTTGCTACCAGGGTGCCAACAAGTTCGGACCTGCCTGTCTTATTTTTTCCGGCCAGTTCACTCTTCACCTCAGAATCGAGGGTCGAGGCAGCAACCAAGGTCTGCCCTTTTGTATCGTCAATCACCTGAGCATATATATGGTTCAGGCTCCGGAATACGTTTAAGCGGGGTGCAGTAGCAGTGCCACTCACCCGGGCTCTGACCCGAAGATGCCTTTTCCGGCGCGCCGCCTGTTTACTGTCCTTTGCCATTATTCTCTCCTGCCTATCGCCTTTCCTGCCTTGCCGGCTTTAAGGCGTACCACCTCTCCGGCGTACCTGATACCTTTCCCTTTATACACGTCGGGTGGACGGATAGCCCGAATCCTAGCGGCCATCTCGCCGACTATTTCTTTATCAATCCCCGAAACCTTAATCCGGGTGTTTCCTTCTACGTTGAGGGTGACGCCCGGCATGGGAGATACCTCCACCAGATGCGAGAACCCGATACGGAGGACAAGCTTCTCGCCCTGCTTTTCAGCGCGGTAGCCGACGCCCACTATCTCAAGCTCCTTCTCAAAGCCGGTGGTAACTCCGGTCACCATATTGGCAACAATAGTCCGGGTCAGCCCGTGCATGGAGCGGTGCTCCCGGCTATCACTAGGGCGTGATACCGTCAGAACATCTCCGTCCCGGGTAATAACCATATCCGGATTTACAAGACGGCGAAGCTCGCCTTTGGGTCCGGTGACAGCGACTTCGTCTTCTCCAATAACCACCGTTACGCCCTGAGGCACGTTTATCGGCATTTGTCCTATTCTAGACATAACTTACGCTCCAGGTTATACCTACATTACATAACATAACAGTTCACCACCAATTCCCTGCCGCCAGGCTTGCTCCCCGGTCATTATTCCCTTGGATGTGGAAACAATGGCAACTCCCATCCCTCCGGCAACCCGGGGGATTTCCTTTTTACCCACGTATACTCTCAACCCGGGCTTACTAATCCGCTCCAGTCCTGATAGAATCGGCTGTTTATCCTCATCATACTTCAGGTGAATTCTCATCGATTGCTGCGGTTTGGCCTTAATAATATCGTACTCACTGATAAATCCTTCCTCTTTAAGGATTCTGGCAATAGCCACCTTCATCCTCGAGGCAGGCATCAGTACCGAATCATGCCTCACCATAACAGCGTTACGTATCCTTGTTAACATATCCGCTATCGGATCCGAGACAGTCACTTTTCCTCCTTCTGGCCGGTTAAGACTCCTGTTTGAATTGCCGTATCAGCCACTTACCAGCTCGATTTCCTCACCCCGGGAATCTGGCCGGTCAGAGCGAGCTCGCGGAAGCAGATGCGGCACAGGCCGAATTTACGCATATAAGCACGGGGCCGACCACACACATTACATCGGTTATGCTGCTGAACCTTATATTTGGTCGGACGCGCCCACTTAGCGATTTCAGATTTTTTTGCCAATAATATTACCCCTCTCGTTCCGGAGCGAAAGGCATGCCCAGTAGCTCCAGCAAGTTTCTACCTTCCTCGTCAGTTTTTGCCGTGGTAACGATTGATACCTCCAGCCCGCGTGTCTTATCTATCTTGTCATATTCGATTTCCGGGAAAACGGTCTGCTCTCTGAAGGCAAGAGTATAATTACCACGACCGTCAAAGGAGTTCCTGGGAACTCCCTGAAACTCCCGGATACGGCAGAGGACGGTATTCAGTAACTTGTCAAGAAAATCATACATCCGCTCACCGCGCAGGGTTACTTTCAACCCAACAGGCATTCCTGTCCTTAACCTGAAAGCGGCTATAGATTTCTTGGCGCGGGTAGTTATCGGGTGCTGCCCTGAAATAGTAGCCAGGTCCCCTTCGGCCGATTCCAGAGCCTTGGCATTCTGTATCGCCTCTCCCACGCCGATATTAAGCACAACCTTCTCCAGGCGCGGCACCTGCATCACATTCTCATACCCCACCCGTTCAATGAGAGCGGGAGTAACCTCATTTTTATACTTTTCCTTTAATCGTGACACTTAATCAATCACCTCATTACAGGAGCGGCAAATCCTTACCTTCTTGCCGTCAGCCAGAGAACGGAAACCCACCCTGGTAGGACGGTTACACTTACCGCACACCAGCATCACGTCGGAGACATTAAGTGGCTCTTCTCGCTCTATTATGCCCGCCTGCCTGACCTGTCCCGTAGCCCGGGCATGTCTTTTAATAAAGTTGATACCTTCAACGAGTACCCTGCCTTTCTTCGGGTAGGCAAAGCGTACCTTGCCTTTTTTACCCTTATCTTTACCGGCAATTACAAGCACCGTATCATTTTTTCTTATTTTCATTCCTATAAAACCTCAGGGGCTAAAGAAATAATCTTGGTAAAATTCTTATCCCTCATCTCCCTGGCAACAGGACCGAATATCCGGGTTCCCCTTGGATTATTTTTATCGGTAAGAATAACCGCGGCATTTTCATCAAACCTGATGGAAGAACCGTCAAGCCGCCGGTAGGCCTTGGCGGTACGGATAATAACTGCCCTGACCACTTCACCTTTCTTTACCGCTCCGCCGGGTATCGCCCGCTTGACCGAAGCCACGATGACATCACCTACCCTGGCATATTTCTTGCCGGTGCCGCCCAGCAAGCCAATACACATAATCTGCCTGGCGCCGGTGTTGTCTGCTACTTTAAGTCTGGTGTTCGGTTGAATCATAATTCTTTACCCTTAAACTGCCCTCAGCTTATTTCCTCGGGTTGGACCTCCACCACCTCTTTCTTTGTTATAATTTCTGCTACCCGCCACCGCTTTTCCTTTGAGAGAGGGCGGGTTTCTATAATCCTTACTATATCCCCCTGGGCACACTCATTCTTTTCATCATGGGCCTTATATTTAACTGCTCTCCTGACGCTCTTCCTATACAGCGGATGACGCTTGAATGTATCCACCGCCACGACAACAGTCTTGTCCATCTTGTTACTTACAATTCTACCGATTCTTGTCTTGCGCTTAGTCTCCATTTTTTATACCTGCACGGGGCACGGCCAAGCAGCAGGTTTAAACCTACCTTATGCCCAGCTCTCTCTCCTTCATAATAGTCTGCAGCCTGGCTATCTCTTTTTTAACCCTGTGAACCTCGCGATGGTTCACCAGCTGTCTGGTAGCAAGGCGAAAACGGAGCTCAAAAAGCTCTTTACGTGATGCTTCAAGTTGCTTTTCCAGCTCGTCATTACTAAGAGCACGAATTTCCTCTACGTTCAATATTCACCAGCCCCTAATTCATACATTAATCGGCGACGGGCGCTCCGCTGGACTCCCTGGTAATGAATTTGGTATCTATCGGGAGCTTATGCGAAGCAAGACGCATCGCCTCTTTTGCTACATTCTCGGCAACGCCGGTCATTTCAAAGATGATTCTCCCCGGCTTAACAACCGCTACCCAGTGGTCAGGAGCACCCTTCCCGGAACCCATCCGGGTCTCTGCCGCCTTTTTAGTAACCGGCTTGTCCGGGAAAACACGTATCCAGATATGTCCGCCACGGCGGACATGACGGGTAATAGCCCGGCGAGCTGCCTCAATCTGACGGGCGGTCAGCCAGGCAGGCTCCATTGCCTGCAGGGCAAAATCGCCAAAATTTATCGTGTTCCCGGAGTTTGCCTGACCCCGGCGACGTCCCTTCTGAACCTTGCGGAATTTAACTCGCTTAGGTTGTTGCACTGTTCTCCCCTTCTTCTTCGGCAGGCTTCTCTTCCGTACTGGCTTCGGCTACCGGCTCGGCTGGTGCTTCTTCGGTTTTCGCCGCCGCCCGGCTTCTCCTTCTCGGCTTCGGCTTCTCTTCTTCTACCGCCTCAGCCGGCGTTTCCCCGGCACTGACCTCGGCTACCGGCTCAGCCGGTGCTTCTTCGGTTTTCGCCGCCGCCCGGCTTCTCCTTCTCGGCTTCGGCTTCT
>CAYVOV010000006.1:94198-154118 GCA_964453525.1 uncultured Dehalococcoidales bacterium
CTTCTTCTACCGCCTCAGCCGGCGCTTCCTCGACGCTTACTTCGGCTACCGGCTCAATAGCCTCTTCTTCTACTGCTTCGACGGGCGCTTCCTCTGCCATCACCTCTTCCATTTCCTCCCTTAATTCCGGCAGAATATCTCCCTTGTATATCCAGACTTTTACTCCAATCCGGCCCATCGTGGTCCGTGCTTCAACGAAGCCGTAATCAATATCTGCCCGCAGCGTGTGCAGAGGTACCTGACCTTCGTGCATGGTCAGGCGGCGGGCTATCTCGGCACCGCCCAGTCTTCCGGAGCAGCTAACTTTTACCCCCTTGGCTCCGGCCTGCATGGTGCGTAGCGTCGCCTGTTTCATCGCTCTCCGGAAGGCGACGCGGCGTTCTATCTGATCGGCTATTGTCCTCGCCACAAGATAAGCATCAAGCTCAGGCCGCTGAATCTCCTGGATATTAAGCTGTATCTTCTTCCCGACAAGCCCCTCAAGGTAAGCCCTGGTCTCATCAACCCGCTGTCCACCCCGACCGATAACAATACCGGGGCGGGCAGTATGGATGGTCATCGACACTCTGTTCGCCTGGCGTTCAATCTCCACAAGCGAGACAGCGGCTTCCGCATACCTGTCCTGAATGCCCTTCCGGAGCTTCAGGTCCTCCTGAAGATACTCGCTGTAGTGCCGGTCAGAATACCACTTTGCCTGCCAGTCACGAATGACGCCGATTCTAAAACCTACCGGGTGAACCTTGTGTCCCATTCTAATCCTCCTCCTCCGCAACAACGACTGTTATATGGCTGGAGCGCTTGAGAATAGGGCTGACCCTTCCTCTGGACCTGGGACGGTACCTTTTTAAAGTCCGTGCCTCATCAGCAAATATCTCAACAATCCTTAAATCCGCAGGCGACAGCTGAAAAGCGTCCTCGGCGTTTGCCGCCGCCGATTTAATCGTCCTGGCCACAACTCGAGCCGATGGCGAAGGTGTAAACTGAAGCATTGTTAACGCTTCCTCAACTTTTTTGCCCCGCACCATATCTATCAGCAGACGCGCTTTACGTGGTGGTACTCCCGTATCCTTAGATATTGCTCTGACTTCCATATCGTATCCTGCCTGAATAAACTAAACCGCTATCTCCTTCTTACCTGAGATGTCCTTTCCGCTCTGGAGATATGTCCTCTGAAAGTCCTTGTCGAGGCAAACTCACCCAGCTTGTGTCCCACCATGTTTTCAGTAATAAAGATAGGAACATGCCGCCGGCCGTCATGTACCCCGATGGTAAGCCCGACCATTTCAGGAACAATCGTAGACCAGCGCGCCCAGGTCTTTATCACCTGCTTTTCACCGGAACGGTTTAACGCCTCCACTTTTTTCATTAACTTTTCATTAAGGGCCGGCCCTTTTTTAATTGACCTTGACATATCTATTTACCCCAGACATCATCCATAATCGTGTTTCCTATCGTCTTCCTGAAAGGCTTTTCAGCTTCTTTTACGGTACCTTATTTCTTCCCCCGACGTTTCACAATAAATTTATCCGAAGCCTTCGGCTTGCGGGTCTTATAACCCAGGGCCGGTTTACCCCAGGGCGTCTTGGGACCGGGCAAGCCTACCGGGCTTCTGCCCTCTCCACCACCGTGAGGGTGGTCACGCGGAGTCATCGCCGAACCTCTTACCGTCGGCCGCCAGCCGAGCCACCTTTTACGCCCCGCTTTACCGAGTTTGATACCCTGATGGTCTACATTGCCCACCTGTCCGATTGTAGCCATACACTCACTGCGAATCTGCCTGGCTTCACCGGAGGGCAGCCGAATCAGCGAATAGTCCCCCTCCACGGCTACTATCTGAGCTTCCATTCCAGCACTGCGCGCCAGTTGAGCGCCTTTACCCGGCTGCAACTCAATATTGTGGATAACCGTTCCACTCGGAATATCCTTCAGCGGCAGGGCATTCCCCGGCTTAATCTCGGCACCGCTGCCCGCTTTTACTGTATCGCCCACTTTCAGCCCGAGAGGTGCCAGAATGTACCTCTTGTCCCCATCGGCATAAAAGATAAGAGCAATACGTGCCGAGCGATTGGGGTCGTATTCAATTGCCGCCACTCTGCCCGGAACGCCAATCTTATCTCTCTTAAAGTCAATAATGCGCAGCCTCCGCTTCGCTCCTCCGCCACGGTGACGAACCGTTATCCTACCCTGACTGTTGCGTCCGCCTCTCTTCTTCAGGGGCAGGACAAGGGATTTCTCCGGCTTGCTCTTTGTTATTTCATCAAAAGTAGCACCGGTCATACCCCGTCTGCCGGGTGATGTCGGCCGATATACCTTTACAGCCATTTTCTAATACAATCTCCTGATTTTTATAACCCCATCCCCCTGTATCCCGTTCCCCTTTTTAAGAGCCTTGCCCTAAAAATCGTGTGTCCCTGTCACCCTGGAGCGTAGCGAAGGGTCTCAGGGAGGAGGGGATTATCTTGACTCCCCACCCTGAGATTCTTCGTCCCGATGTAATCGGGACTCCAGAATGACTTTTGAGGCAAGTCCCTTTTTAAGAGGAAGGGGAAGTTCTTTTATGAGAGGGACTCCGCCCCTCCAACTTCCTGTTACTTCCGTCTCCACCTCTCTAAAGACTCTCTTTTTTATCGCTCTCCTTCAGAAGAGGTAAGGCCCCTTCGCACTTACCCTCGAAATACTATGCGCCCTCGAAAAATTCAATACTATCGCCGGGCTTGAGTGTTACCACAGCCTTTTTCCACGGATGAGCCGGCAGTTCCCGCCTGCCCAGTCTCCGTCTCTTACCCGGCATTGATATCACATTGACTGCCACAACCTCAACGTTAAATGCTTTCTCCACCGCCTGCTTAATCTGCGGTTTGGTTGCTGCCTTATCTACCTCGAAAGCGTACTTACTCTCAACCTGGAGAGTCGTAGACTTTTCAGTTATCAGCGGACGCCGCAGTACCTCATACAGGTGCACCGCTTCCTCCTTCAGATACTTTCCCGCCCCAGATTTCTTCCGCTTTGCGTACCGCAGGTACCGTCATCAGCAGCTTTTTGCGGGAAAGGATGTCAACAACATTAAGCAGACTTGCCGGCATTGTCTTGACCACCGGCAGGTTCCGGGCTGATTTTGTAATATTCTCTTCCGGCTCGGAGGTAACGATAAGAGCCGAGGTATCTACTCCCAGCGCTGCCAGAACCTTCACCATTTCTTTTGTCTTCGGTTCATCCATCGTAAATGGCTCAAGAACGACAAGCTCATTATCTCTGGCTTTGGCGGAGAGAACGCAGCGCAGGGCCAGCTGGCGCATCTTCTTCGGCATTGCCTGACGGTAGCTTCTCGGCCTGGGACCAAAAACTATGCCTCCCCCCTGGCGCAACGGCGATTTTATGCTGCCGGCACGGGCGCGACCAGTACCTTTCTGCCGGAACAACTTCCTCGTGCTGCCCTTAACTTCACTCCGGGTTTTCGTGCTGGCCGTTCCCTGGCGGGCATTCGCCTGCTGCCTGACCATCGCCTGATGCACAACTGCCTGATTAAACGGCACGTCGAAAACCTGCTCGCTTATCTCAATATTATCAACCACTTCACCGGCAATACTATAAACTGGAACCTGCACTTACCTATTTCCTCTTACGTGATTTTTTAATCAAAAGAAGCCCGTTTTTATATCCGGGTACTGCGCCTTTAACAAGCAACAGGTTGCGGTCGGCATCAGCGCCGCAGACTTCCAGGCCGCGTACTGTAACGCGGTCATTGCCCATTCGTCCCGCCATACGAGTCCCCTTGAGGACTCTACCCGGGGAGGAAGTAGCCCCAATCGAACCCGGATGACGGTGGCGGTCGGACTGGCCATGAGTCTTTGGTCCACCGGCAAAACCATGCCTTTTGACAACTCCGGCAAATCCCTTGCTCTTTGATATCCCGGTAACATCAATAAGGTCGCCCTCCTCAAACATGCTGACATCTACTTTATCCCCAACTTTAACGGATTCTGTATCGTCAACTCTGAATTCCCGGATATGTCTGAATTTGCCTAGTTCCTTAAGATGCCCCCGTTGAGGAGAGTTAAGCCGTTTCGCTTCGCCAAAACCAAACTGGACGGCATTATATCCTTCTTTATCGGCAGTCTTAACCTGAACCACGGTGCACGGACCGGCTTCGACCGCAGTTACTGCCTCAACCTTGCCGTTCTCCCTGAATATCTGGGTCATTCCAAGTTTCTTACCGATTATTCCTGCAACCATTTCTCTATTAACGCTCTCTGCTATTTAATATCTATTTCCACTCCCGAAGGCAGGTTCAGCCCGGTCAGGGCGTCAATCGTCTTGGACGTCGTTTCTATAATATCAATGAGACGCTTGTGAGTCCGGATTTCAAACTGCTCCTGGGAGTCTTTATCGATGAAAGGTGAGCGGATAACGCTGAATTTCTGGATACGCGTTGGCAGGGGAACCGGGCCGGAAACAACCGCCCCGGTACGCTCCACTGTCTCCACTATCTGCTCGGCCGCCTGGTCAACCAGTTTATGGTCGAAACCTTTTATCTTGATACGAATTTTTTGTTTAGGCATGTTTCTTAGTACCTGCTTTATCAGAAACTTGAGCTACCAGTTCTTTTGGTAGCTCTTGATAGCGGTAAAATTCCATAGAGTGAGTAGCCCTTCCCTGAGTCTGTGACCTGAGGCTTGTCGTATAGCCAAAGGACTCAGCCAGCGGGATGAGAGCAAAAATAGTGGACATCTCACCGTGAGTATCGATAGATTCGATATGTGCCCTCCTTGAATTGAGGTCACTGATAGTATCACCGAGAAACTGCTCCGGCGTAACCACTTCCAGCTTCATGATAGGCTCAAGAAGGATGGGTCTGGCTTTGCTCACACCTTTCTTGAGCGCCATTGAGCCGGCCATCTTGAAGGCTATCTCTGAGGAGTCAACCTCGTGATAGCTGCCATCATAAAGATTTACTTTGATATCAACTACCGGGTAGTTTGCCAGAACGCCCGTCTCCATCGCTTCTCTCACGCCCGTCTCGATTGCCGGGATGTACTGTCTTGGTATAGCGTTACCTCTTATGCTGTTGGTAAACTGAAGACCACTACCGCGCTCGCCCGGCTCAAGCTCAAGCCAGACGTGACCATACTGGCCATGACCACCGGTCTGCCGGACGAATCTACCCTCAGCCTGCACCGGAACGGTAATGGTCTCTTTAAAAGCCACCCGGGGGTTGCCCACCTTGGCTCCAACCCTGAATTCGCTGAGCAGCCTGTTGACGATAACCTCCAGGTGGAGTTCTCCCATACCGGAGACGACAGTCTGACCTGTTTCCTGATTATAAGCCACCTTGAAGGTGGGGTCTTCTTCCGCCAGTTTATTCAGAGCATCTCCCATTTTATCCTGGTCGATGCTGGTTTTCGGCTCAATAGCCACCGAAATTACCGGCTCCGGGAACCGTATTGATTCAAGAAGCACCGGATTGGAGGGATGGCACAGGGTATGACCGGTAAAGGTATTTTTCAATCCCAGAGTTGCCACAATGGCTCCGGTATCTGCCTCATTCACCTCTTCACGGTGATTGGCATGCATCAGCAGCAGCCGCCCGATGCGCTCTTTTTTGCCCTGAGTCGAATTGTACACCTGGGCTCCCGCTTCTATCCTGCCGGAGTACACCCTGAAATAGACAAGCCTGCCGACGAAGGGGTCTGAAACCACCTTGAAGGCAAGCGCCGTGAAGGGCTCCTCGTCACTGGCGGGGCGGATTACCTCGCTGCCCCGGACATTAACCGCCTTCACCGGCGGCATGTCCAGCGGCGAGGGAAGATAATCAATAATCGCATCGAGCAGCGGCTGCATGCCCTTGTTTCTGAGGGCGCTGCCGCAAAGAATGGGTACTCCTTTATCAGCAAGGGTCACCCTTCTTAAAGCCTCTTTTAACTCGGCAGCGATAATGGCACGGCCTTCCAGATAACCCATTAGAATATGGTCGTCCATCTCGGCCAGCTTCTCAATCAGCGCCTGCCGGAATTCATCGCACTTTGCCCGTTCTGACTCGGGAATCTCTATCTCCACCGGGTCAGAATCAAGACTACCATCAAAGCTCCAGGCCCGGTTCTCTACAAGGTCGATAATACCCTGATAGGACTCTTCACTACCCAGCGGTAACTGTATCGGTAAAGGTTTTGCCTGAAGTCGCTCCTCTATCATCTTGATTGTCCGCTGGTAATTAGCGCCGACTCTATCCATTTTATTTATGAAACAAATCCTGGGTACGTGATACCTGTCCGCCTGCCGCCATACCGTCTCCGATTGAGCCTCGACTCCGGCAACGGCATCGAAAACTACCACTCCACCGTCAAGTACTCTGAGACTGCGTTCTACTTCGGCGGTGAAGTCAACATGCCCCGGGGTATCAATAATATTAATGCGGCGGTCTTGCCAGTAACAGGTGGTTGCCGCCGCTGTGATTGTGATTCCCCGTTCCCTTTCCTCCGCCATCCAGTCCATTACCGCCGTACCTTCATGCACCTCTCCGACCTTGTAGGTACGGCCGGTGTAATACAATATCCGCTCGGTGACGGTAGTCTTACCAGCATCAATATGAGCGATGAAGGCTATATTTCGTATGTCTTCTAACGGGAAACTCCTGGACACAGTCCCACCCCTTAGTTCCTGCTTGTTCGATACTGAAGTTCTTACCATATCATTATTTTTGGCGTTATTAGCGGACAATCCCTTACCATCTGTAGTGGGCGAAGGCTCTATTTGCCTCAGCCATGCGGTGGGTATCGTCACGTTTTTTGACTGTAGCTCCCTGCCCTTTTGAGGCGTCAATAAGCTCGTCAGCCAGTTTCTCTCTCATAGATTTTCCCTGTCTCGTCTTGGCGGAAGCTACCAGCCAGCGTATCGCCAGGGTGAGGCTCCGCTCGGGACGTACCTCAACCGGCACCTGATAGGTAGCACCGCCAATCCGGCGCGACTTCACCATAAGCTGGGGAGTTACGTTCCGGACCGCCTGCCCCAGTACGGTCAGCGGAGCCTGACCTTCTCTCTGCTCTATGGAATCCAGAGCACCGTAGACTATCTTTTCAGCAATGCTCTTTTTGCCATTCAGCATTATTTTATTTATCATTCTGGAGACAGTGGTATTATGATACCTCGGGTCAGGTATCACTTCTCTCTTAGCAGCTTGACTCCGCCTCGACATGTTCCCTCCTAGTCGCTTTCGACCGTAGACCTGGCTCGCTTCGAGCCATATTTACTGCGGCCCTGCTTACGACCTTCCACACCGGTGGCATCCAGCGCTCCGCGGACAATATGATAACGCACCCCGGGCAGGTCCTTAACACGTCCACCACGAATGAGTACTACCGAGTGCTCCTGAAGCTCATGTCCCTCTCCGGGAATATAGGCTGTGACCTCCATCATATTACTCAGGCGTACTCTGGCTATTTTACGCAGTGCTGAATTAGGCTTCCTGGGCGTGGTGGTCTTCACCTGGACACATACCCCCCGCTTCTGCGGAGAACCATCGCCCTCTATTACCCTGTTTTTCAGAGCGTTATAGCTAAAACGCAGGGCTGCCGTTTTGTTCTTCTTATACGTTTTCTTACGGCCTTTACGCACCAGTTGATTGATAGTTGGCACACCAACCTCCTATTTTTAAACAATCGAAAAGGATGAGCCTTAGCTCATCCATTTAACATATACAGTAGATTATGCGGTTTCCCGCAATCTACCAGCCGCCCGCTGAGCTACCTAACACAAAAAAATAGTTTATCATAACTCAAATCAACTGTCAACTAATATGGGGTGAATATAGAGATGTGCGAAACTAAAAAAATTTTAAAAACATTTAAACTATTGTGTTAATTGTTTTAGTTTTGCAATTTCTTTTTGAGGTGATAATAAAGGTAGTTCGACATCGGTAGCTCCGAGATATGCGCTAAATGCTCTGATATCAGAGGGATCCACATTAACTTCATGAAAAAATACTTGCGCTATAGTAAGTCCGGGGTAAAGTGAAATAGGGACTTCTCCAGAATTTGACAGCTCAAGGCATAATACTCCAAAAAATCCAGGATGAATCCCAATAGCGGTGGCCACAACCAAACCTAACCTTCCCCACGATGATCGAGACACAACGTAACCAGATAAATTAGCGGGAAAACGAAAATACTCTAGACTGTTACCTAAAACAAAGTGCCTTGGATGAAGCGTTAGAGCTTCCCCATATGGAACATGTACAATTTCGACGGATTCTTCAAATTTCCTAAGAAAATCATCTTCCCCAACATTAATATAAGCGACATCTGCTCTCTGCGGTACAATAAATTTTGTTCCTAATCTAATATCAATTGCTGAAGACGAGTCACTAATTTGTTCTTTTCTATCTAGAACAGGTGTTACGACCAATCTTTCAGTTAACGACTCTGTGTGGTAAATTAATTCTTGTAGCCTTGTACTACCAAGCACTGTCATACTTATTTCCACCGCCTTTGCATCTCCGAATATTCAAGACTCTTGGAAACGAGATCGAAAAGTCTATTTGTTACTTTCCATTGATCTTCAACGCCAAGTAACTTAGCATATCTATCATCACGACTTATCATGTAAGTCCAACCAGCGTTTAGTATTGCTTCAGCCTGTGCTGTTCTCGGAGTACCGGAGGACCAATCGTCAAATATCTCATTGATAGGGATGCCATTAGCAATATTCTCACATAAATAAGGAACATCTCTTTTAAACCTTCTGGGTGTATACGAGCTTCCTCTCGTAGCCCTCTTAGTCTCCTCCATAATTTTACTTAATGCTGGAGTAATCGAACTAATAGCAATCCCATCAAGCGTTTCTTCAGACCCTGCCGTAGACGTATAAGACTGGTTTGCATAAGCTTTCCATTGTTCTATATATTCTATTGCTGGATCAGGTAGTACTTTATCATAAGCTAGCCTATCAGTCCCACTCGAAAGCATCTCACACATAAACCGAATTCGCATTCTGTCAGGAGGATGTTTTTTAGAGCTGTCATCCATTGATGCAAACGGACCTCCAAAAAAAACAAACGCAAAGAAGTAGGCAGGACCTAGTAAGCACAATGCTAATTCATCTGAAGCTAATTCCTCTACCCAATTCCAAATTATTTCCCGTAATTCAGATCGCACTGCTTGGTCAATTCTCCATTCTCGGAATACATCACCAGCGGTCGTATCTGATACGCCTGTTTCAACAGGTTGCATAGCTAAGGTTGAAATTAATCTTGACAATACAGTCTCATCGACTGACACACTAGGAAGTATTAGGTCAGCTAAGCCATGTTTCTTATATAGAGCATGCCCTATTTCATGTGCAAAGATACAATGTACTGGTATATTTTTTCTCTCCGAAATAGGGCAGCTTATTACAAAAAATTGATCTGGAAAATCAGATAATAGTCCTGTGTATTGAGCATTTTCATATACATCCTTTATTCCTACAATTAACGGTAATACGCTGTAATTATAATGTCTTGATACTCTTAATATAAAATCAAAGTCTCTGAAATGTTTTTGGAGAAGACGACGTAATGGCATTACAAAACTACTAGGTGCAAATTGGACTTCAGCTCCCTCAACATATTGCATTACTAAATGTATAAAAGAGAAAAGAGAAGCCTTAGCCCTAAGGTTAATTTCAACTTCACGATCAGGGATTCCTCCATTATCGTTCTGGGTATCTAATAGGACTGATAAATCATCCCTAATCTGCTTGTTTGTTCTGATTGCTAACTGAATAAGAAGATTCGGTCCAGATGGTGGATATTGTTTAGAAGAAAGGCGCTGGAGTTCTATATCTAACATTCTAGATCGATCCAGCGCCACTTGTATCAGATGACTTGTTAATGATGGGTTTCGGTTTTGCACTATGATTACTCTATGCAGGTTCTAGCATACTTCTTGACCTCTGGAATTGTATCCTTGAATACCTTGTAAAGAAACTATCAACAAGATTGAATCTTTCTTCATTTAGTTTCTTTCCTTTAAGTATTTTATCAATAATATTCTGTAATTCTTCTATATATTTTAAAAAGTCAGATTTTGAGGAGATAGGTATTGACACAGAATTTACTGCCTGTGTGAAGGCCTGGGCTGTAATATAGTCTCTTGCAGAATGAAAAACACTGGATGTGAAACTGCCACCTTCGATTACTTTATTTAGGAAATCTTGAGCCTTTTCAAGCACTTTTTTATCCCTATCATCAAGTTGACGGTTCTTTGAATACCGAGATAAAGCCAATATCACACTATCCGCAAATAGCCCCTCACCTAGTAGTCGAGAATGTTCCGTAAAATCCAGATCATTTCTCAATTTACAGTCCCCCTTTACAACAATGCGTTAAATTATAACACATCATTATTTTGAACATCCATTCCTGTTTTAAACATGAATAAAATAGCTCCAGTCTATTAACATAATATCACAAAAGTTGCAGAATGTCAATAAATTCGCAACTAATAAAGTTGACATATTACAACTAATACTATATAATAAAATCCCTATACTTCTTTTGGGAGCGATTAAATGCCTCGTAGAAAAGGTCACCCCTTATCAAAACGTAAAACAACTTTCACCAAATTTCTCACGAAAGCCAGATTCGAAGCAAAACTATCTCAAGCTGAGATAGGCAAAAGAATTGGTAAAGATAAAAGTTATATATGCAGATTAGAAAGAAGTACCAAAATCCCGCCACCACACATAATAAGAGCATCTGCGAGGGCTTATGAAATAGATCCAGACATATTACTTTCAAAAGCCGGGTATAAAGAATTCCCCTGGTTTGAAGTAATAAAAAATCCTGACGACATTTCAGACTCAGTGTTTAGTACTCTGACGACTGAAGAAAAAAGAGAGTTAAAACGATATCTCGCTTATATAAATATTGTTAATAGCACATACTAATTATTTGTTGCAGTGATTGACTAATATTGTAGATTAGTGCAACTTTTCACTTGATATTGAAGCTCCATTTAACTTAAAAGTTGCACATAGCAAACAATTAATAATAATTTATCGTCATTTTACTCATCCGCATACACATCAACTAGTAGGTTTGCTGTTTCCGCTTTCATAAAAGTAGGACATACGTCACCCTAGGTCCAGCTCCAGAAACATTACCCCTTCAAAAGGATTGAAGCGGTACGGTTCGGTCTCCTTAAATCCGAGGGACAGGTAGAGGCTTACCGCCGCTTTCATGGCAGGTACTGTGTCCAGTCTCATGTGAGTGTAGCCTATGTCCCGGGCTTCACTGATGAGCCTTTCACCAAGTGCCCTGCCGAGCCCTCTACCCCTGTGCTCCGGTTGAACGTACATCCGCTTCATTTCACACTTTCCGCCTCCTGAATCCCTCAGTCCAACGCAGCCGACTATTTCACCGTCACATTGAGCCAGGAGCAGTCGCCCGCGTGGTGGTGAGTACTGCTCCGGGAAAGTACTTATTTCAGTCTCAAAGTCCTGAAAGCTGAGGTCGACACCGAGCGATGAAGCATACTCAAGAACGAGCTCCTTCGCCTTCGTAATCAACTCACTGCTGTCGGCAGAAATAATCTTTGTCATTATCAATACCCCGTTTATGTGGACATAGTAGCACCTGAAGGCTCGGCTATCAAGGATACAGGAGTTTCCCTTTTACTCAATCATGGTTGTACAGGTAACAATGAATATCAATATTTCTTTCGCCGCTGTGGTTTCCTTCGGCTTCGCTCAGGACAAGCTAACTGCTCACCATGAGCGGCACGCATCCCCACTCACCCTGAGCTTGTCGAAGGGTCTCCAACTAAGATTGAGAAGAACCGGAGTTTCTGAGGTTAGCCGGCTTTTCTACTCTTTGTATCATTCAGTCTTGGCTGAATGATGTGCTTCTTCATGCAAACATAATTCACGCTTGACAGATTCCCATTACGCTCAAAATGTGCTATAATATTATGTGTGGCAACAATATCATCCGTATGTCATAAAACAAACCATTTAATCTTTGGTGACAGTTCCATTTTTGTCTCAAGAAATCCGTTTTGCTTTCTTCATCTTAACCACAGAGGAGGTAATTAATACCAGCTATGGCCAAAGACAAGTCTACTAAAAAAGACAAGACCCCCAAACCGGAAAATGTTGATAATGCCAATAATGTAGAGAATAGAGAATATACTGCCGAGGATATTCATGTCCTTGGTGGGCGGGAAGCGGTCCGCCTGCGCCCGGGAATGTACATAGGCAGTACCGACCAGCGGGGGCTGCACCACCTCGTCTACGAGATTGTTTATAACAGTATCGATGAAGCTATGGCCGGTTCCTGCGACCGTATAAAAGTGACAATCCACGAGGATGGCTCGGTAACAGTTGAAGATAACGGACGTGGTATTCCGGTCGAAATCCACCCCACCACCAACGTATCCGCCCTGGAGACGGTAATGACCGTTCTGCACGCCGGGGCGAAGTTCGGCGGCAAGACCTACCAGGTATCTGGCGGCTTGCACGGAGTGGGCGCCTCGGTGGTAAATGCACTTTCTGCCTGGTGCGAAGTAAATGTAAGGTTGAACGGCAAGATACACCAACAGAGATTCATCCAGGGCATACCAGAGGGTGAAGTAAAAGTCGTCGGTGAAGCTACCGATACTGGCACAACCACCAGCTTCCTTGCCGATGAGGAGATATTCGATAACGCGAAGTATGATTTCAAGACCCTGACCGAGCGGTTCCGGGAGATGGCATACCTGAACAAGGGACTGGAGATATATATAAAAGATGAGAGAACCGATAATGAAAAGACCTTTTACTTCGAAGGCGGTATCAGCAGCTACGTCCGCCATCTCAACAGGAACAGGGATGTCCGCCACCGGCAGCCTATCTATATATCCAAAGCGGTAAACAGCACTCAGGTGGAAGCCGCACTCCAGTACAATGACGGTTTTAACGAGACTATCTTCAGCTTCGCCAACTGTGTTAACACTGCCGATGGCGGCAGCCACCTTACCGGCTTCCGAACGGCGCTTACCCGCGTCCTGAACGACTACGCTCACCGGAACAAACTCCTCAAGGAAGATGAGCCCAATCTCACCGGTGAGGACGTCAGAGAAGGGCTCGCTGCCGTTATCAGCGTCAAGCTGACCGACCCGCAGTTCGAGGGGCAGACTAAAGCCAAACTCGGCAATCCCGATACCAAGGGAATCGTGGAGAGCGTGGTCGGGGAGGGGTTATCACTGCACTTCGAAGAGCACCCTGACGACCTTAAACGAATCGTTGAGAAGTGTATCCTTGCCGCCAGGGCAAGAGAAGCCGCCAGGAAAGCCCGTGACCTTATTGTAAAGAAGTCCAGCCTGCTCTCAGCCACCCTCCCCGGGAAACTAGCTGACTGCTCTGAAAAAGAGCCGTCGCTCTGTGAACTGTATCTCGTCGAGGGAGACTCTGCCGGCGGCTCGGCAAAACAGGGCAGAAATCCCCGTTTCCAGGCTATCCTGCCGCTGCGGGGTAAAATTCTTAATGTTGAAAAAGCTGCCTCCGATAAAATGCTGGGCCACGCCGAAATCCGGGCTATAATCACCGCCCTGGGAGCCGGCATTGACGATGATTTCGACCTTTCAAAGCTCCGCTATCACCGGGTTATCCTGATGACAGACGCCGATGTGGACGGGTCACACATTCGCACCCTGCTGCTTACCTTCTTTTTCCGTCATATGGCTGAGTTGATTGATAACGAGCACCTCTATATTGCCCAGCCGCCCCTCTATAGAGTGGCATCCGGTAAAACCCAGGAATGGGTCTATTCGGAACAGGAAAAAGATGAGGTGCTCAAGAAACTTAAAGGGGCAAGGAACGTGGGAGTCCAGCGCTACAAGGGCCTCGGTGAGATGAGCGCCGAGCAGCTCTGGGAGACAACAATGAACCCGGCTACCCGCACCCTGCTTACCGTTAATATCGATGATGCCGCCAACGCCGACCATATATTCCATACCCTGATGGGCGAGGAGGTCCCGCCACGCAAGGCATTCATACAGGCACACGCCAAGACAGCAACCCTGGATGTTTAAGCGATAAATAGATGAACCGTAAAAGCACAGGATGTTTATCCTGTGCTTTTAATATGGCGAATAAGGCAAATCTAAGCCTTCAGCTTCTTTACGAGCAGGGCGACGTTTTTGCCGAAGTTCCAGGCGATGTTCAGTCCTTCTTCATCCTTATTGACCTCGCCCTTCTCCCGGCCGAAGGCTACATTCCAGTAGGTTGAGCCGGGCATAAAGAAGCCGAGGATATGAAACCAGAACATAATCTGGGCGAAGGTAAAATTCTGCCCGGCGCGGCGGGCAACCACCAGGGGACCGCCTACCTTTCCGGCGAAGACTCTCTTCGGACCGCCCATGTAACCGCACCTCTCCATAAACGCCTTCAGCAATGCGGTTGCCGAGCCGTAATACACCGGTGCCCCCAGGATTACGGCATCGGCCTCTTTTATCTTTGCATAGAGAGGCATCAGGTCGTCATCAATCGGGCACTTCTCCTCGCCACTTTCCCGGCAGACCATGCAGGCAGTACAGGGGCGGATATCCATTCCGGCCAGGCTAATCAGCTCCGTATCAATACCTTCCTCGGCGATAGCTTTCAGGGTATGCCTTGCCAAGATTTCCGTATTCCCGTTTTTCCTCGGACTACCGACGATTGCGACAGCTTTCACTTCTTATCTCCTATATTTTTAATAACCCCATCCCCTGTATCCCCTTCCCCTTAGAAAGGTAAAGAGGAATGATTTTTAGACGAAGGGGTTTCGCCCCTCTTAACACCCCGTGTTTTTCAATCAAATAGATTTCTTTTTTACCTCTCCCTTTGGTAAAGGGATTCATCCTGAAGAACTCTTCATGAAGTATAGCGAGAGGGATTCATATAATCCCCCTTAGTCCCCCTTTAATAAAGGGGGATAATACTCAGCGTCTTATTTACAAGTACAGCACACCTTCTTACGTTTCCTTCTTTATATATAACTTATGCTGCCTGATATAATGTTCTACCGGCTCCGGCACCAGATGGCTAATGGGTAAGCCCTGAGCAACCCGCTGACGGATATCGGTGGCACTGACGTCCACGTTCGGCTCATCCAGTATTATTACGTTCCCTGATAATCCGGGCACTTCTTTTTCCAGAGTATCCAGGTCCGGGACAGCGCAGCCCGGCCGGGGAACCGCCACCAGGCGGCAGGCCTGAATCAGCCGTTCCGGCTCCTTCCACAGGTGAAAACTGGCCAGATTATCACAACCCATTATGAAAAATATCTCGCTGTCATCTCCAATCAGGTCGCGCAATTCGGACACGGTATCAATTGTATAGGAGGGTCCTATCCGGTTCATCTCTATTGTGGACAGCCTGAAATCAGGATAGCCGGCAATAGCCAGACGTACCATCTCAACGCGGTGCTCTACGGCCGTTATACAATTCTCTTCCTTTAGAGGTGTTTGAGCCGCCGGCATAAATATGACCTCGGCCAGTTCCAGACGAACTCTTGCCGCCTCAGCCACGACAATATGGCCTTTGTGAACCGGGTCAAACGTACCACCCATCAAACCAATATTCATTATCAGACCTCTGGATATATATTACCACTCCCACTCGAATTCGCCACATCGGACTTTATCACCCGGTTTAATCCCCGCCTTTTCCAGCGCCCTGCTCACTCCCTGCTTCTCCATCGGTCTCAAGAGCTGCCGGCGTACCTCGGGATTTGCTAGGTCCACCCTAGCGATAATACGCTCAAGTTCCGGCGCCGTAACAATAAAGATATTATCCTCTTTATGGACGCTGACGCCGGCACCTCTTGGCTGAGGTCGGAACACCACTCTGGGAGCCTGCTTATCTGCTTCCGCCGCGGCTTCTGTCTTCTTCAGCACTTTAACTGCCTCCGCAACAAGCCCGGCTATGCCTTCGCCCTCGATTGCAGAAATGAAGAGCACCGGTATTCCTGCATCATTGAACGTCTTCCTTATCTCTTCTATCCGGGCGCTTACTGCCGGTAAATCTATTTTGTTCACCGCCACTACCTGAGGTTTTTGAGCAAGGGTCGTGTCAAAGAGGCTGAGCTCGGTACTAACCCGCAGCATATCTTCCACTGGAGATTCAGAGGTGCCGTCTATCAGATGAACAAGTATCTTGGTCCGCATAATGTGACGCAGGAAATCGTGTCCGAGACCTTTGCCGAGATGAGCGCCTTCGATAAGTCCCGGAATTTCAGCCAGAATATAACTGTCCGGTCCCGCTTCCACTGCGCCCAGCACAGGCTCTAGGGTAGTGAAAGGATAATCAGCTATCCTGGGAGTAGCCGCCGATGCCGCAGCCAGCAGGGTTGACTTGCCGGCATTGGGAAAACCTATTATGCCGATATCGGCAATTAATCTTAGCTCAAGCGTCAGCGAGAGCTCATCACCAGGCTCTCCCTTCTGAGCAATTCGCGGAGTCTGGTTCGTTGACGAGGCGAAGTGCACATTACCCAGGCCCCCTCTGCCACCTGCTGCCACCACCTCCTTCTTACCCGACTGCACGCAATCCGCAATAAGAGCGCCGCTTTCACCCGCATTGTCCGTTATCATGGTACCTACCGGAACCCTCAATACAAGGTCTTCTCCCCTCTTACCATGCTTCTTCTGACCCTTGCCATTTTCACCTTTACCGGCCCGGTAAAGCCTGTTCTGCCTGAAGGCACGCAGACCGCTAATTCCCGAATCAGCCAGCATTACTATGTCTCCGCCAGCGCCACCATCACCACCGTCAGGACCACCAAAGGGCACATATTTCTCATGACGGAAACTTATGGCTCCATCACCACCATCACCGGCTTTTACCCGGATTACTACCTTATCAAACAACGTTAAACCCTATCACTCTACTATATGCCATTAATGTATAGATATATTAATATTATTAATAGTATCATGAATTCAGCGGGGTTAAAATTCACCGGGTATATAGCCCGATAGACCGGGAAGTGAAGCTGACTTTTTTAAACTTATCAAACGGTGGTGCTGCTTTTTAAAAAATTGAAAGTAGTGAGGAAAAATATTGGAAACTTGAGTTAAATGCCTACCTGTGATGTCTGGTTCAGGTCCCGCCGGATATCAAAAATTCTGCGTTTCAGGGAGGGGCTGTTTTTCATGCCGCCGGCAATTTTTTGATAAGCATGGCTGACGGTTGCCGGTGTTCTTCCGCCGAGTTCCTTACCAATCTCGGCAAGAGAGTAGTCGGTCTCCTGCCGGATAAGGTACATCGCTACCTGCCGGGCGAGGGCAGTTAATTCGTCCCGCTTCCGGCTTTTCAAGTCGGACGGCGGCAGCTGAAAATGGTTGACTACGGCTTCCATTATCAAGCCGGGTGTAACGGGTAGAGTTTGCGGTTCGTTATCAGCAGTGTCCTTAAGTACCCTGGCTGCCAGTTCAGGGGTGAGCATAGCTCTAACCAATCTGGAGTAGGTAATTACTCTGTTCAATGAACCTTCAAGCTCCCTGATGCTCTGCTTTATCTTGAGGGCAATGAACTCGAGGACATTGGCAGGGATTTCAACTCCCTGCTGTTCCGCTTTGGCTTGCAGGATTGCCAGGCGAGTATCGTAATCAGGCTTTCGAATGTCGGTGACCAGACCCCATTCGAAGCGGGAGCACAGGCGTCCCTGCAATGACGGTATCGACCTGGGAGAACGGTCGCAGGTAACCGCTATCTGGTGGTTGGAGTTGTGCAGTTCGTCGAAAGTATGGAAAAAGTTTTCCTCGGTCTGTGTCTTACCGCTGAAAAACTGAACGTCATCCACAAGCAGCATATCAACATTCCGGTACTTCTTGCGGAACTCTTCCGTTTTTTTCTCCTTGAGAGCGCTCATTAACTGGTTTGTATACTCTTCAGCCCTGACATACATTACTTTCATCTCACCGGCTAAAGCCGCATGACCGATGGCGTGCAGTAAATGCGTCTTTCCGAGTCCGGCCTTGCCGTAAATAAACAGGGGGTTGTAGCTGTTACCCGGGTTCTCAGCTACGCCAACGGCAGCAGCGTAAGCAAGTTGATTTGAACTGCCGACGACGAAGGAGTCGAAGGTGTACTTGGGATTAAACAGGGGAAGGCTTGATTGCTGAGCGGGAGCAGGTTTCCCCCGGCTTTTATAAGCCGGCGCCAGTTTTTGATGGTTTGTGTTTACCTGAAATTGTACCTGTACTTCCCGGTTGACGATGCCGGTAAGCACTTTTTCAATCAGTGAACGCTGGTTTTTGCCCAGGTATTCGGCAACAAAGGTATTCGGTACGCCGATGACGAACTCATCTTCTTTGTAGCTTAAACCGATTGTCTTTTCCAGCCAGGTGCGGTAATTCGATTTGTTTACCTGGATTTGCAGCTCGCCCAGAGCAGCTTCCCAGAGCTTTTCTACCGGTCTTGATTCTGTCAAATTCTTCTCCACGTTTTTCAATCTTAAAACTCTGTCCCAGATTTTCGAAGCTCTAATCACCCTTATTAAGGGGTACTACGCTGCCTGTCGGGGTGGAGGAAAACAGAATTATATTTACGTGAAACAGTTAAAATAATACCAGACCTCTCCTAAAGGATGGCAAGGCTTTTGATGGCAACTGATAGTCGGTTTCAACCGGTGGTTTCTCTTGGAAGGTCTGCCAGACTCCCTTTTTTATCTAATTATTAACGGATAGCTTTGGATATTTTTGTTGTTATTAAAAAATTCCGGTGATACAATTATCGGCGGGAGGTCCAGATTGCGAATCGTTTTTATGGGTACTCCTGAGTTCAGCGTTACCCCTCTTCAACACCTCGTTCTCAATCAATACGAGGTAGCAGCTGTTTGTACCCAGCCTGACCGGATGGCGGGCAGGGGACGCTCCCTTGCCTCTTCACCAGTGAAGAAAGTCGCTGAAGAACTGGGGCTGCCGGTAATACAGCCGGTAAACTTAAAGAAAGAAGATGTCGTGGTGGAGCTGGCAGACCTTAGACCGGATATTATCGTTGTTGCCGCCTTCGGTCAAATCCTGCCTCAGTCGGTACTGGATATTCCTGAATTCGGATGTGTTAATCTGCACCCATCGCTGCTGCCTGAATACAGGGGGGCTTCACCGGTTGCTGCGGCGATTCTGGGAGGTAATGAGTTTACCGGCGTCAGCATGATGCTTATGGACGCTGGAATGGATACCGGTCCGGTACTGGCTCAGGCGCAGATACCTGTCGCGGACTGGGATACTACCGGTTCTCTAACCTCCAAACTATCGCTTATTGCCGCCCAGCTACTGCTTGACGTCTTACCTTCCTGGGTAAAGGGTGAGATTACTCCCCGACCCCAGAATGATGACGAAGCTACCTATTGCGGTACGATTACCAAGGAAGAAGGCGAGATTGACTGGCGTCTTCCGGCGGTGGCTCTCTGGCGGCGGGTACGCGCCTTTCAGCCCTGGCCCGGCTGCTACACCCGGTGGCAGGGAAAGCAGCTGAAAATAATCGAGGCGGTGCCTCTGTCGGTGAAGAAAGCCCTCGGGACGGGACAGGTGGTGGCGGTTGGAAAGGAGAAAGTGGGATTCGGAGTTGGTACCGGAGAGGGGGTTCTCGGAGTATTGGAGGTCCAGCTCGAAGGTAAGCGGGCGATGTCTGCTGTGGAATTTTTACGGGGGCAGCAAAAGCTTATCGGGGCGGTATTGCCTTCGGACTAGTGAAAGGATTGATATGAAAAATAACACATCGGTACCCGGTGACCTGAGCAGATGGCAGACTCTTGTGGATATAATCGCCAGACTGCGGGCGCCTGACGGCTGCCCCTGGGACAGAAAGCAGACCCATTCTTCTCTGCGGACGAACCTGCTGGAGGAGTGCTACGAGGCACTGGCGGCACTTGACGAGGGTGACGCCGCTAAGCTCCGTGAGGAGCTTGGAGACCTGATGCTACAGATTGTTCTTCATACCCAGATTGCCTCCGAAGCCGGTGAGTTTGAAATGGATGATGTAATAGAAAGTATTAATGCCAAGCTGGTCCACCGCCATCCCCATATCTTCGGTTCGGCCACGGTGGAGAATGCCGAGGAGGTAGCGCATAACTGGGAAGTCCTGAAACGGGAGGAAAGGGGAGAGGATACCTCTCTACTGGAAAGCGTACCGAAGCAACTACCGGCGCTTGGTTACAGCCAGGAGATACAGCACAGGGTGGCGCAGGCGGGATTCGACTGGGAAAACATCGATGGCGTAATCGATAAGCTTGCCGAGGAGGTCGGCGAGTTAAAAGAAAGCTCCGGGGAGGAAAAAGCGGAGGAGTTCGGCGACCTGCTATTTACACTGGTCAACATCGCCCGGCGGATGGGAATCGATTCGGAGTCGGCACTTAGGGAAGCCAACAGGAAATTCTACCGCCGATTTTCCCGAATGGAAGACCTCTGCCGCCAGCGCGGAGTCACCTTCGCCGACCTCTCCTTCGATGAACAAAACGCCCTCTGGGAAGAGGCAAAGAAGACCCGGGATTGAAATTACCGGTCCGCCGAAGGGGACGGTAGTCGGGACTATTCGACTTTACAAACAGGACTGGCATAAACTATCCACTCCTGAGGTTCTGGATAATTTCCCTCAAGCCAGGTCTTTTCCCGTACATTAGTAAATAAATCCTGAAAATCCTGATAGCTACAAATAATGCTCCAGCGATTGAGAGTCCCAGCACCACGATACTGACCACCATTTGCCAGATAGGAACGTCACTCACGCCCATCCTCAGCATTGTTGTCACGGGAGCCGTAACAGGGAAAATGGTGAGAACTACCCAGATTGGACTGTTCGGGAATATGAATAATAAAGAGCTGAACCAGAAGGGTATAAACACGGGCATTGTCAGAGTCATAAGCAGCTGCTGTCCTTCATGGGTATTGGTGCTGATAGCGCCGATACCCGCTGAAACCACGACAAAGAACAGATAACCCAGAATGAAATAGACCAGCCCCAGAACGATGAAGTTGCTTGGTATTTGTATCGCGCTGAAAAAGCTGCCGAAAGTGGACGAAGCCAGATTCAACAGGAGTGGAAGCGAGACCAGCCAAACGGCCACCTGTATCAGTCCGGCGGCGCCCAGTCCCAGAACTTTTCCCGTAATTAACTGCCGCGTGGAAATGGAGGACAGCAGTACTTCAATGAGACGGTTCTCCTTCTCTTCCACCAGCCCTGAGAGCATATAACTGGCAGAGAAAATAATGGAGAAGGCGAGAAGAAAGCTGAAAAGCGCCGGAACGATAATATTCCCCCATCCACCCTGCTCTGTAGCCACGGCTCCAGTTTCCGTAAGTCTGGTGGTAAGCAGATTCAATGGTGCATCTATTACGTATATAGTGTCGTGGGGCACTTTACCAGCTAATATGTTGCTCGTCAGGAATCTTTTAATGGCGGCAACAGTAGGCTGGGGAGTCTCTGGCTGTTTCTCCAGTGTATAATGATTAATCACTCCGGTGGAGGCGTAATCCCGCGGAATGACAAAATACTCTGAGATATCGTCGTTGATCAGGGCTTTGGTCGCATCATCCTGCGTATTGTAGCGGACCAGTTCTATATGCCCTTGGGCAGTATACTGGTCGAATCCACCGACCTCATCAATATACCCGATGATGGTCGTTTCTACTTCTGTCGGCTCGATAATTGCGGATACAAGCTGGATGATGCCTATGGCAATGAGGGCTAAGACCGGCACGATAAGGGTCATAATTATGAACCCTTTCCTCTTTATCGTATGCAGGAATTCATGACCGAATATCAACCGAGTCTTATTCATGGTTTTCGCCCACCTCCTTCAGGAATATTTCGTTGAGTGAAGGAGTGGCCACCTCAAAGCGGTTGATTGCCATGTCACGACTTACCAGATAGTTCAGAATCTGCTGGGGAGTTGTCTTTTCATCTAGTATCAGCTCGACATAATCTTTGTGATTTCGCGTACCGGTGACTCCGGGCACCTCCCCCAGTTTACCTTCATAATCCAGAAAGACCGAATTACCTCTATACCTTGACTTGATTTCACTCAGGTTCCCGTAAAGGACAGCCTGTCCGTTGTTTATCATTAAGATACGGTCGCAGAGTTCTTCTACCTGATTCATCTGGTGCGTACTCAGAACTACGGCTTTACCCTGATTCCTCAGGTCGGCTATCATTCCTTTTAATAACTCGGTGTTAACCGGGTCAAGGCCAGAGAAGGGTTCGTCCAGGATTACCAGTTGCGGGTCATGGATAATGGTAACGATGAACTGGATAATCTGTCCCATGCCCCTGCTCAGTTCCTCATTCTTCTTCCTTTTACTCTCTGACATGCCGGTATGAGTGAGCAGTTCATCGGCTTTTTGTCTGGCTGAGTGCCTGTCCATGCCCTTGAGCGAGGCAAGATATACTATGGATTCAAGGACACTCAGCTTCTTATACAGTCCTCTTTCCTCGGGCATATAACCGAGCCTGTTTTTCATAGCCTCGCTTAACTTCTCACCGATTATGGTCACATCGCCCGAGTCCGGCTTGATGATGTCCATCATCATCCTGATGGTTGTGGTTTTGCCAGCACCGTTGGGACCAATGAGACCGAACATCTCACCCTGGGTGACCGAGAAAGACAGGTCGTTAACCGCAACCTTATCAGCGAAGGACTTGACTACATGGCTTACTTCAACGGCAATCATGTTAGCGATTCCTTGATAATGCTGAATTATAGCACATCGTTAATGGTGTTAGTTATTAAATGGTATAGCTTTTATAGATTCTGCGGATTAAACTAGGGGCATCGTCCCCTGGTTTTCTCTTCCTTTTGCGGATCTTCTTATCAATATCTGCCGTATTCTTTGGTGAATTCAATCATCGCTCTCAGGTTTTCCGGTTTGACGTGGTCGGTAGAGCTCCTCGTCGAAAGAATATAGCCGCCGCCTTTACCGACCACATCGATTAGTTTCTTGCAGTGGTCTTTTACCTCCTGGACTGTTCCTGTCTGTAACAGTGAAGATGGAACGTTTCCCTCGATGCAGACGTGGTCTTTTAGAATCTCCTTTGCCCTGAAGATATCCGTTCTGTCGAGTCGGGCAAGCATCTTGCCTTTGGGAAACTCGAGCAAATACTCCATCCGCGAATCACAGTTCCCTTCGAAGAAAATACAGGGGGTTGCGCCGCGCTCGATTAAGCCCATGACCAGTCGCTTGAAGGTCGGCCAGTAGAAGGTCTCCCACTGTTTAATGGATAAGAAGTCGTCCGAGCCTCTGGTAATCGTCATGAATAACCTGATGTAACCGTACTGGTTCGGTTCCGGCAGCGGCCTTTCCAGGGTCCTTTTCAGAATAAACTCACATAGTTCAATAAGCTTACCGGGCTGGCGGTAGATATCGAACATGGTGCCGGTCATACCGCGCAGGGAATGGGAGACCACATCATAAGGGGGCATGGCAGCGCCGTGGGTATACTGGGGAAAGCCCATATCCAGTATCATTTTGCTGAACTTCGCCTGTCTGGAGCGCCACTTCCTCATTTCGCGGCCGGCTTTCTGCAAAGCCCGGATGCTTTTAGCTACCTTCGGTTCAGCCAGAGAAAGCGCCAGTAACTGTATACCGAACGGCCCGGCACCGAGGTCGGACAGTTTCGGCAGCTCTGATAGTCCTTCTGAAACGTCACAGGTGCGTGCCATGAAAGTCCGCAGCATGTAGTCCGAAGTGTCGTTCATATACTGGTCGAGTTCGTCCGCTTTCATATTGTCGATTTCTATCGACTGGTGCCCCATATTGGGGTCCACCCCACATCCGGGCCATCTCATCTGTCTGGGACCAAGCATTTCTAGGGCTTTCCCGGGCGTAAATGGCTGGGGGTATATTACATCCGGCTGGAAGTCCCGCAGAGTCTTCTCATATGCCGAGTACCAGGAGTCATAGTCGTAGTAAGCGGCGGAATAGGGTATGCTGGTATACCTGGCAGGGAAATAGCCGATGGGGCACATAATCGGGACTCTGTCCGGTATCCTGAGCTGAATGGCGTCCATGATTCTTTTTTCACGTTCCCGGCGCAACTGCTTAGCCGGTTTGTTGTCCTCAGTATATTTACTCATGTTTTCTCCCTCTAGCTTTCTTGGTCAGTAAACCGTTTGAACACGGTTAATTATAGGTTATTGACACTACTATGTGCCAGTACTAAACTGTAGCACAACCATGTTAAATAAACCCTTAATATCTCCACTTTCCCGAGCGGGATGACAAAAAGCGCTTAGTATCTGAAAGGAGAATACTTAAATGGCTGAACTTAAATACGATAAATACATAACTAAAGACGTGGTCAAAGAAAACAGGTGGGGAGGGGAGGGAATGGGATTGGGCGCCGTACCTGCTGACATCGTACCGGCGGTTGCCAAAATGAACCTGGGAATATCTGTCGTAAGGGAACCGTACATGTTCCATGAGCCGACTCACAAGCATATATTTACTGAGTACTTTTTCTTCCTCGGCTCAAACCCCATGGATATGAACGAGTTCGACGCCGATGTGGAGTACTCATTCGGAGCGGAACATGAAAAACACGTCATTAACAGCCCTACGATTGTTGTTGCCACCCCGGGGGTGTACCATTGCCCGCTGAACTATGCCAGAGTCGGTAAGCCATTTTACTGCCTGGAAGCCTTCATGACCTCCGAATACGGGGGAATAGACCTGGGAGAAGACCTGACGGAAATAAGAATTGAAGAGCCTGACTATAACAGATACTTTATAAAAGGAATCATTAAAACGAACCAATGGGGAGGAGAAGGAACAGGGCTGGGCGCGGTCCCGGAGTATCTTATTCCGGCTGGCGCCAGGATGAACCTGGGAATATCCGTGGTGAGAAAACCGTACATGTTCCATGAGCCGACTCATAAACATAACTTCACTGAGTTCTTTTTCTTCTTCGGTTCGAATCCGATGGATATGAATGAGTTCGATGCCGAGGTGGAGTTCTCGTTCGGCAAAGAGCGGGAAAAACACGTGATTTCAAGCCCGGCAATCGTTACCATCCCGCCTGGCTTATACCATTGCCCGCTGAACTACGCTAGAATCGGTAAGCCGATTTATTGCCTGGAAGCCTTCATGACATCAAAATACTCTGGGACGGACCTGTAAAAAAGTCATTCTGCCTTTATGGGGGGAAGTGAATGGTCAGAGTGAGAGGATTTGAACCACCGACCTCCACGTCCCGAACATGGCGCGCTACCCAGCTGCGCTACACCCCGACAATTAATCTTTATATTAAATTATATGCTATAATATCAACCTCAGTGTATCGAGGCTGGCGGCCGTGGTCGCAGTCAAGAGTTGCAGGAGGTAATACTTAAATCCGGGATGGTTTTTGAGTTTGAGAATCATGCCTGTCTTGGAAGGCATCTGGTTAACGTCGGCGGCACTGTACTTGTGGCTGAAAGAGTTGCCGAAGAATTAAACGAGATGGGAGCCCGGATGCGAATAGCTGGTGAAATATAGAAAAGCATTGCTTCAGGGGGAGTTCGACGCTCCCTGTTGTTTTTCAATTTTGTTTGACATATAATCACTTACGATTTTATGACAATTCCTGCTTGAGTGAGTGGTATCCTTTATTTAAGCAGATTACATCTTTAATAAGTATTTTGATACGGAGGTAAAGAGATGGTAGGTATACTCGAAGGCGTGAAGGTAATAGACATGGGACATCATATTGCCATTCCCGCAGCTGGTGCCGTAATGGCCGATTGGGGGGCTGATGTAATCAAAGTAGAACCCCTCACAGGAGATCAGATAAGAGGAGCGATAAGAGTCCAGGGGGTGGATACGGGCGCAGTGAATGCCGGATTCGAGTTCCTGAACAGGAATAAAAGAAGCATTGCATTAGACCTGAAACAGGAACCGGGTAAAGAAATCTTTGACAAGCTTGTTAAGCTTTCTGACGTTTTTGTATCCAATTATGAAGTAGGTGCACTTAAGAACCTCAAGGCAGATTATGCTACGCTGAGCCAGATTAATCCCGGGATTATTTACGGAGTTCTTAGCGGTTACGGGACGAAAGGGCCGGATAAAGATGAAAGAGGTTTTGATTTTACGGCAGGCTGGGCCCGCTCCGGAACGCAGCATTTAATGGCGGTGCCGGGGAGTTATCCGCCTGCGCAGCGTGCCGGTATGTATGACAGGACAGCCGGACTTCACTGTGTTGCCGCTGTCTGTGCTGCTCTGTGGCACAGAGAAAAAACAGGTAAGGGCCAGGAATTCGAATTTTCTCTGTATCATGTCGGCGTATATAATGTCGCAAGCGATATCCAGAATGCTCTAGTGGGTTTACCTGAAAGCCAGCAAGACCGCACCAAGGCAGGCCCCCTATGGAACTCTTATCAAGCCGGAAACGGTCGCTGGTTTCAACTGGCAATGCAGACCGACGAATATTGGCCTGGTTTGTGTCGTGCTATGGAAAGGCCGGATCTGGAGAATGACCCCCGATTCAATTCCCTGCAGAAGCGGGCAGATAATTGTGAAGAACTTATCAAAATCATGGACGATGTTTTTGGTACCGCCAGTAGAGATGAGTGGGAGAAACGTTTCAAAGAAAACGGGGTTATCTACGGGCGAATTGAGACTCCTCATGAGGTAGTCAACGACCCCCAGGCCCTGGCTAATGATTTCTTTACTGAAGTAGAGCACCCTGTAGCCGGTAAGCTGAAGCTGATAAATATGCCTATTAAGTTCCAACAAAATCCTGCTTCAGTGAAAACCCCTGCCCCAGAGCTAGGGCAACACACTGAAGAGATACTCTTAGACCTGGGATATAAATGGGACGAAATTTCGAACCTGAAAGAAAAAAGAGTAATTCTGTAGCAAGACCCGGTAGGGATATATTATTATAACTATTGTTAGGCGGTTTATCTTTCTTTTTCCAGCTTGATTTAGTTGGTGGCAGGCTTCTTTATCTTCGCTCAAACACAGTAAAAGGCCATCTTTTACTTCTGATTTACTACAATACAAGATATTTTGTTTTCAGTATGACTTTCTCCTGTTGATGTAATCTTACTTCTCCAGCATATATCCCCTTATATTCTGCAGGCAGGAGTTCCGTGGAGGGGCTGAAGAGAAAAATCACTCTCCAGCCCCTTTGTTAGTCGCCTATGGCGTAAGCATGTAAACTAGTAGCCCATGGACTCTTTAAGTTCCTGGTCAATCCAGATGAACATCGGCACGGTCTGATCGTCGTAACCTACGCACCATTCACCGGAGAAGTTCCTTAGCCAGGGCCACCAGAAGCAGTATTCATAACCCTGGACGCTGGGGAGGGAGTATACATTCTTGACCCAGTATTTGTATATTTTCTCCCTGAATATCTTCATGGCTCCTTTCAAGTCGGTGATGGCGGCTCGTCTTACCTCCAGCAGTGCCTCAGTAACTTCGGGGTCTGTAACCATGGACTGGTTGTGTTCGTTCCCCGCCTGGACCGGGTTACCCACGTGGAAAATGGATACCGGACCTGGCTGATGGGTCGCCACCGGTGAGTGTTCCAGGTTCCGGTTTATGTTAGTTAATGTGCCGGCTTCATAGACTTTCAGCTCCAGGTCAACGCCAATCTTGGCCCACATGGAAGCGAATATCGAGTAGTAGTCCGCCTCTGACGTACCGACGTACGTTACCCCCGTGGTGCTGACATTAATATAGGTCTTGAACCCGTTGGGATAGCCAGCTTCGGCGAGCAGTTGCTTGGCTTTCTCAGGGTTATAATTATAGAGCTCTTTGGTTTCCGGCGGGAAATCCGGGTCGTCAAGGTGAACAACCAGATCGTGGTATTCCTTGGTATCAGCCCACAGGTGTACGATTTGCCCTTCACCTGCGTGTAAATCCTGGAGTATACCTTTAAAGTCAGTAGCCAGCATCAATGCCTGGCGAACCCGGATATCGTCGAAGGGCTCCGTGTCCAGACGCATGTAAGTCGGGTTGGTCCTTCCCTGGTACGATAGTGATTTTGATTCCACCAGCTCCGGATGCTGACTCCTTAATATGGCAGCATCTTCGGCATTATAACGGGCCGCAAAGTCAATCTTGCCTGTCCTGAAGGCGGCCTGCCGGGTAGACGCGTCAGGTATAGTGAATACATTGACAGTGCTAATGTAGGGCAGCTGGTTTCCCTTGCCCGGACCTATCGGGTCCTTCATCCAGAAATCCGGATTCTTTGTCAGAGTAACCTGACTGCCGGGGACATAATGTTTGATCATGAATGGCCCGGTGCCAACTGCATTCTCCGGATCATTCAGGTTGCCATATTTCTCGGCTGCTTCACGGGGATAGACCACAACGGCATCGCCACACCGGGTTATGGCCGTTACCAGTGCATCAACGGGAACCTTGACCGTAACCTCCCAGGGGCCGGTCTTGGTTATTTCGGCCACCCTCAGGTCCGGGCTTACTCTGAAGACAAAAGCGTCTCCATCCTTCTGAAGATGCTGCTCTAAGGAGTAGACGACGTCATCAGCCGTTACTTCTCGCCCGTTGACCACCTTGGTGGCTTCGCTCCAATCATTAAGCTGGAAATGCACTCCCCGGCGAATCTGGTAGACGATGGTTCCTTCGTTTTTCTCATCATCGACTGACCACTCCCAGCTCTCAACGATACGGCCTTCCTTGAAGTCCCAGAGGTCATTGTTAGCCTCTGCCCAGTTTGTCTCGTTGGTGCCAAAGCCACCGGCAGGTCCCTTTGTCCAGTTGCCTTCCCAGAGATGCTGGTATTCAAGGCAGTGAACAGGTCCTGTTATAGTCCAGCTTGGGTGGTAACGGGTGGGCTCTGTAGCTATGGCGATGTTATACGTGCCACCATATTTTGGCGTGTTATCAGCCGGCGTAACAATCTCTTCTTCCTCTTCTTCCTCTTCTCCGATTATAACTTCTTCTTCCTCTTCTTCTTCCTCTTCCGCTGCCGGGCCGCAAGATGCTATCACTAGTGATACAGTCATCAAGCAGCTAACTAGCAACCACAAAATCTTTCTATTCATAACTCTTTTCCCCCTTTAACAGTACATTTCCGAATAAGTGATGATGTATTTATAAATGTACTACATTCAGATTGCTCTCGTTCTTTGTGCATCACCCCCTTAGCTGGCCTTCCCGCAAAGCCCGATTACCTCCAGGGCTCCAGTCACGGGAGGAGATTATTAGCTATTTAAGCTGAGATGGATGGCAAACATTCAGCACCCTGGTTTCCTCCGGTAAGGCCAGCTTCTGGAATATGATTACTATCCAGTCATTCTTCTTTTCATTATCACTTTTCTCTTCAGCATTAGAAGGCACACATTAAAATTCACCTTGAATAAAAAAGGACATCGGTAATCCCCACCTGTTTCAATGGGTGCTGACGTCCACTATTAAAATAATTCATATTCGCGTCAAAGGTCTGGCTATTTACTGATACTCTTTCCCTTTCTATATCTAGTTGATAAGGGTTCGTGTAGTATAGTAGATAATAAGGCGCGTGTCAATAGACCGAGATATTATTTTTACCCATACTTCACTTATAGCCTACGGGAGTTCTGTGTTGTGCCAAATTAATAAGTTTTCCGATATGCTTTGGTTTATATGATATATCGATATGGTAAATTGTCTGTAATATGTATTTTCATGACCACACAAATAGCTTAATGCACGTTTGCGGGTTACCATTAATGTATTGTTTCGCGGGGAGTTCGACTCATCCTTGTTTTTATTTCATGTTTGACATATAATCGGTTGCATTGCATGGAAAATATTTTAGCTGTTTGAGGAGTAAAAGTTCGTACGAATGTTAGGTAAAATGTACTAGAATATATTGAAAAGGGGGAAGCGAGATGGCATACAGACTATTTATGGTTGAGAACTATATTCTTCGCTATGATAAGAAAAACGAGCGACCATGGATTATTTTCCACTATAAGGAAGAAGGAAAATGGCGCAATGTCAACTGGTTTCCTCCAGCAGCGAATGCTGTTTATATTGCCGATATGCTACGAAATGAGAAACCTATTTACTGGGCACCAGACGGAGGTTATTTCACCACGCTGGGTGAGGTCGTCGGTGAAGAAGAGTCATAGCGTCTTTTACTCATAACAGTGATCATACTTTTTGCAAGATTAATTAAAAAGTAGAATCAATCCATTACGTTTATAGCTTAAATTTTATTCTGGTTGTTATATGAAACAAAGAGTTGTTTCAGGTGGAGCTCGACTCACCCTTGTTTTAATTCCATGTTTGACATATAATCGATTGCATCTATTCTGGAACTAAGGAGGTTGTAATGGAAGAAAAAGACAAGGTATACAAGTATCTCAACCCCATTGGAATTCAGGAACCGGTCGAACAGCATCCCCTGGCACCACGACTTGACAGACTCGAAGGCAAGAATATTACCCTGAGCGTGGGCGCTGGAGGAGAACAAGGTATTCTCATCCCCCTGGTTAAGAAGCTGCCGGAGAAGTATCCGCAGGTGAACTGGAATATCAGCTACGCCGCTCCCCACGCGACCAAAGAGGGAAGTGTCGCATTGACTGACGAAGAGATGAAAACCACGGACGCCCTTATCCGTGGCGTAGTATGGTGACATGGGGCTATATGGGAGCAGTTGCCCCACCTTTCATCAATAGAGAGACTCGGCATTCCAAGTGTATTCATCATTTTTGAAGACCAGGACGAAGTCTGGAAACAGGCATGCAGGTTGAACAGCGTCCCCAACATAAGGCGTGTCTGGGGTTCGCGTCACGTCCCCGGTCCTGAAGACGTGGACAGTTGGATAGATGACCTGATGGACGCTCTGGTACGGCCATTAACCGAAGAAGAAAAGAATCCTCCGAAGTGGGATGTATCAAATCCCCGGTATATCTTCGAGGGCACCCTCCAGGAAGCCCAGGAATTCTTCCAGCAGGTAGAAAATATACCGCAGCTTTATAACAACACGCCCATCTGCAAATACACGGATGGACTCCCGATAGTACCGCCCACCGAAGAACTCGTTGAAAAAATGCTCAGGGGCACCAGCCACAAACCTGATGAAATTATCACCTTCCAGGCCGACCACCGTCTCTGGGACCGACTCAACCAGATGGGAAACTCAGGAAAGAAAGGCGACCCTGTCAGGTTTATGCCAATGAAGCGGACGGCGACAGTCGAGAAAATAGCCACTATTGGCGTCATGGCCGGCTGCAAACCGGAGCACATGCCCTTGCTTCTTGCCATAGCCGAAGCCGGCGGTGGCTGTGGAGACGGACGCGGCGGCCAGGCCTACGTAGTCAGCGGCCCGTACGCTAAAGAGATTAGCATGAATTTCGATACCAACGTGCTCGGCCCGGGCAATCCGGCCAACCGCAGTATCGGACGCGCCGCCGAGCTTATGTGGCGCAACCTCGGAGGAAATATACCCAATGTGACCAACGCCGGAGTCTGGGGCAACGGCCTCATCAACTGCTTCCCGGAGAACGATGATGCTCTGCCGCCGGGGTGGTCCAGCCTGAGGGAAGAATACGATTTCAAGAAAGACGAGAGCTGCGTATTTAATCTAATGATGGGCTTCTCCATACGGAATACCGAGTTCATGCCGGGAGGATACCGGGAGTTCCAGAAGAGTGGTCATGGCGGTATCGGCAGACGGCTGGGAGTTAAGGGCATCCCGGGCCCCCACAACTGGATGGAATACTTCGTCGATAGCCTCTGGAAAGACGGCGAGGGTGGTAAAACTTTCCTGATGCTGCCTGAAATGGCTCGTGACCTTCAGCTCTATGGCTTCAAGACCAAGGACGAGGTATACGAGTGGCTCTATAAAAAGAGCTTCATGACGATGAAAGAATACAGGACGCACCAGCCTCCCGATGTCTGGACGAATGCGTGGAAGGGAATCGAGGCTACATCGGGCAAGCCCTGGAAAGAACTTTCCGAGGACTACATGGTACCGGCCGTAGCTGACCCATTCGATAATTGCATTATTGTCACCGGTGGCGGTGAAGAGATGGCGCTTTGGACGGGAGGCAGAGGAAGAAATTCGGATGCTGCCTATAGCATAGATGTCTGGCGGTAAAGCTTCGTAATGAATTGAGAGAGTATATCGGCCGTGAGTATGCTGACGGCCGATATACATCAAGATGTTTGTTTAATATATCACAAAACATATCATTGTTTTAGCGGGAGTTCGACTCTCTTGTTTCCTTTTCTGTTTGACACATAATTGGTTACACCGGGAGCCAAGAATCGGTAACTTTGACCTGACAGAATGCACATAATTAAACCAGGTAAGAGAGGAGAGATTCCAAGATGGATGTATGGGAAGCTATCGAAAAGAGAAGAACCATTCGTCAGTTTAGGGGTAAAGTTTCACAATCAATGCTACGTCGACTTATTAAGGCTGGTGCACGAGCTCCCTCGGCAAGTAATACCCAACCATGGGAATTTATCATAATCGAAGACCAGAAGATAATTGATGTTATCGCTGAGCAAAAGGGTAAGCAGGAGGGATTAAGGGGTGGTCAACGAAGGGTAGCTATAGAGAAGGGGCTATATGTTAACTCGAGTGTTGTCGCAATTTGTATTAAGAAAGGTGGACTTAGTGTCGCAGCGGCATGGACGGCCGCCGAGAATATAGCACTGGCAGCGACCGGTGAGGGACTTGGTTGCGTCATGTCTGTCTTCGGTGGCGAGCATAAAGCGGCGGCGGAGAAGTTGTTAATGATTCCCGATACCCACGAACTTGCAACTATTCTTTGCCTTGGCATACCTGAGAGGATACCGGAAAAGGTCGGAGTGGACCGTCCTGATTTCAGTTGGCTGCATATTAACACATTTGGCAATCCAGGCTAACTAACTAAACGCTAGAATTGTTTCAGGCTGAGTCCGACTCTCCCTTGTTTTTCTTATTTATTTGACATATAATCGTTTGCACTAAAATAATCCCATGTTTAATTACAATAATTCGGCTAGTAGCGAATGAATTAAAGAGGTGCAAGATGGGAACTGTGTTGGTTACTGGAGGGACCGGATTTATAGGAATTCACACGGCGCGGGAGTTAGCTGATGTCTGTGAAAAGGTTGTAGTTACTTATCGGCGATATTTTAATCCACCTCAACTGATAGCTGGACTTGTTGAGTCTAAAATAAAAGCAGTACGTTGTGACGCTCTGGATATACCCGAATTGATGAGGGTAATTCATGATAATCGAGTTGATAGCATAGTGCATTTTACTCACATCTCAAATTATGAGGGATCTATATATCAGGCGATGCAAACGAACGTTATGGGACTCGTAAATATTTTAGAAGCCGCTGCATTTGCCTCAGTGAAAAAACTGACTTACATCAGTTCAATAGGTGCAATCGGTAGTCCAGTAAATCCTACTGGAGCCGAAGAGGAAATTGTAAATATCATATCTCCTCCTATCGGTGTCATTACACCATCGAAGAAGGTGGGCGAAATACTCAGTACCTATTATGGTGACACATTCGGTTTTCCAGTGATAATTGCACGGCCGGGAGGCGTTTCTTTTGGCCCTTATAGTGAATCGCAGGCAGACCATACGAGAATATTACGGCCGATGCTGGAAGGCGTTCTGGCTGGAAAGCCCGTTGATTTTCCGGAAATACACGGCGATAGCCAGTTGAATTTAATAGATGTGAGAGATACAGCAGCGGGAATAGCCGTGGTGCATACTGCTGAAAAAAATAAGTTCAGACTTTACTGTATCGGTGGAGATAAACCAACCACCTGGAATGAAATCGCTGAAATAATAAAAGAGCTTGTTCCCGGTTCGGTAATCCAGTTCGGTAACAAGAATCAACCGTCAAAAGCTTACCCTGTTCCAACAAAACTTCGAGCTGAAATTGAGTTTGAATTTAAAGCGAAAAATGATTTCAAGAGCGGCTTGGGAAAGTATATCGAATGGTATCAGGCTGGTAGACCATAATGGGAAAAAGCTGGAATATCTTTTGAGACAAGGGGAGCAAAATTTTCATTACAGGAGGGAAAAGAGCAATGGCCAAATTACAATGGAAAAATTTTCTTTCTGAGAAAGAACGTGACCGGAGATGGCAGCTTGTGCGAGATTATATGGGGGACAAAGGACTAGACGGTCTGCTGGCGCTCGGTGGGGGAGTATGGCAAGTTGATAATGGTCGGTTCGTGCAACAACAAAACCTGGATCGCTACTTGAGTGGATGGTGTAGTGGAGCTACGGTGGTGTTTCCACTGGAGGGCGAGCCGGTTCTATTAGGCGCACCGTTTTGGACGGTGGCGAAGTGGACACCTGAGACGCCGAAAGAAGAACTTCCCTGGATTAAAGATGTTCGGACAAGTGCATCAGCTGCAGCAATAGTGGAAGCTATCAAAGAGAAGGGATTAGAAGATGGCAGGGTAGCTGCCGGTAGCATATCTCAGGTCAGGGGCGCCGCGGGTCCCGAGAGATGGACTTCTACAGTATGGGGTACAGGTATGGTCTGGAATCAGATAGTGCAGCGACTTCCCAACTGTAAATTCGAGAGTATAGGTGATGACCTCCTTTTTTTAATTTTGGTAAAGAGTGAGGAAGAGCTTGTCCTGGTTCGTAAAGCTGCCGCTGCCCTCGAAGAAGCTATGACTGCTGTAGTGAAGACGGTCCGCGCCGGTGCCAGCGAACTGGACGTTTATTTGGCTATAATCAATGAGACATGGAAACACGGGGCCGTTCCAAGTGAACCTTATATCACTTCAGGTCCGGCTCCGACCGCTGGAGCCGAACTCTGGCAGCGAGGGTTCAGTTCACCTCGTGTATTTGAGCCGGGAGATGTCGTTGTTTGCGGTAATTGTTGTTTCGCGTACGTCGGAGGACTTGAAGCACAGTCACAACAAACGGTGGCCATTCCTCCGGTTTCTAAGGAAACAACCGAATGTGCACGAATAGCTCGGGAATCATATGAGTCAGGTCTCGAGGCTTTGAAGCCAGGGAGACCGTTCAGCGAAGTAGCCGATGCAATGGCCGAACCAATTGAACGAGCCGGAGCCTGGACATATTCAGCCAATATTCACAGTCTGAATCCTATACTTATTGGAGCCAGCGGGAATGAAGGGTCAATGCGTTTGAGATATGAATTTTATAAAGATTACTTCGAGAAGTATAAAGAACGTACCGAAACACGAGGACGCACCCGGAGTCAGGAGTTACAGGAAGTAATATTGAAACCTGGAATGGTGTTCGAATTTGAGAATCATGCCTGTCTTGGAAGGCATCTTGTTAATGTGGGAAGTACAGTGTTGGTAACTGATACAGGTGCTGAAGAATTAAACAAGATAGGAACTCAAATGCGAATAGCTGGTGAGATATAGAAAAGCATTGTTTCAGGGGGAGTCCGACTCTCCTTGTGGTTTTTCCGTTTATTTTTCATAGAATCGTGTGTGATATAAGACAAGCTTGTTTAGTCAATTTCCGGAAGGAGCGTCCTTTTCAAGAGAAGACAAAAACAACAATTTCTAACCATGGATCACCTTCTGAGAGTTAAATCAGAAAGAGAAAATTATTACTAAAGAAAAGCTGGCGGTAATTATCACGTAATCTTGTAGATATTTGTGGCCTGGTCTGGTAGCTTGGGAGGAGAAGCCAGCGATATAAAAATTGTAGAAAAGGTGAGTAACGCCACGCATACAATGAAGACTGTAATGTAGCTGCCTGTGGTGTCATATACCCATCCGGCATAGATAGGGGCTAGCACTGCGACCGGTAACATGAACATCATTAAGGTTCCTCGAATGGAGCCAAAAGCTTTTCTTCCGAAATAGCGTGCACTTATTACACCAGTTAGGGGAGCAGTTATTGCCATTGAAAGATTATGGAAAATAAATAAGGGATACACCATAGCCAGTGTTTGTTTCAGCAGAAAAGCGGTGAAACCAATAATCTGCAGGAAATAGGCAGCTGCCTGCAAGAATCTCAGGTTTTTCTTCTTGAAACGGTCAGCAACGAACCCACCAATAAATGTTCCCGGAGTACCGCATATACTCATTAGACCGATCATAACTGCTGCTTTGACCGGATCAATCCCCATATCGGTTACAAAAGGCATAGCATGGATAACAAGAACTGGTGGAATAATAGCAAAACTGGCATACGCCACCACAAGTAGCCAGTAGGCACGTGTTCTCATTGCCTGCCTCAGGGTAAATTCTATCTCCTCGACCTCAGTAGCATACTTTACCCCCCTATCTATCACCTGGTTTATTTCTACAGTATCCTCCGTTGTGACGCCATCAGGAAGCAGCCCATAATACTCAGGTCGACGTTGCTTCACGAAAAACCAGGCAAGTGGCATGCCAACAATCCACATTACTAATCCAGCGATGACGCAGGTAACCCGCCATCCTTGCGTCGAGACAAGCCAAGCGATCAGAGGTATTATTACTGTTGCAGCAAGCCCGATAAACATGTGCCTTATACTCAAAGCTAAACCACGTTTCCTGACGAACCAGTTTGTTATCGTCTTTTCCAGAGGTAGTACCAAACCAATATTGGCTCCTGTTCCAAGCAGAACTCCCCAGACTAAATAGAAGGACCAAAGTGAATTTACATAATTCATTAAAATTAGGCTCAGGCCAATAATAAGGGCTCCCGAAAAGACCATCCACTTTGGTCCGAATTTGTCAATAACCCATCCGACTACAGGGTATACCAGCCCGCCCTCAAGTCTAACAATACTGGCGGCAACAGATGTTGCTGCGCGACTGAAACCAAGGTCTGAAGCTATAGGTTTTAATAATGATGTAAATCCGAAGTGGCTAATCCCCTGTCCCCAGAAACCTATGACACTGCAGGCCAGAACTATCCACCATCCGAAGAATATTTTGGAAAAGCTTAACTTCTTAATCGAAAGCGCTCCTTTCTCCGACAAGTGTAGCATAAATGATGAAAACAGTCTGGTCGCAAGCAATGGAAAGACAATATAGCTTCTGAAAGAACCTCAAAGAATTTGGAAATTATGAGGAATTCTATCTCGTTCTTTACGAGAATGTTATTCTTTTTACACATTTGATTCCACTAAAAAGTAATCTGGTCAAAAGTAAGGTAACAGGTTAATTAACAAATAATAGCTAACATCGTTTCAGGGGGAGTTCGACTCTCATTGGTTTCCCCGTCCAGTCATTATCAAATCAAGCTGAAAACCAACCCAAAGGTTCTATCTACCGTACAGTACCGCCCACTATGCGGGACTTGAACTATCGTAACTATAGAGACTTAATCGCTGGATAATTATCGGGGGTCTATTTCATAGAGGGAGTTTTTGAAAGGCGGTACGGGAAAGAAGATGGTCGGGGCGAGTGAACCTCCGGGCCTCTGCGTACCGAACTGAGATCATTATTCCAGCGGGGTTCCGCCCTCATCAGTCAGAACGGCTTCCCCGCTGGGCAGCACGTCTATCTCCCACCAGTGACACGAGTCATCCGGGCACTGATTCGTACTTTTACGTGGTCCCGGTGGCACATTCCAGCCGTACATGAACTTAAAATGTACCGTATCACCCTGAACCTCTGCCTCGGTGATTCGTCTGATACCTTCTTCACCAGTACTGCCTGGCCTGTTGCTGAATTTCAATGGCTCAACTTCTTCAGGAAGAAGCTGGAGTGCCTGAAGTCCTGCCCATCTGATGTCACCAACCGGGATTGAATCGAATCTCCAGCTTTGTAGCAAATCATTGAGCTCAGCCACCGTTCTATCAGATGCCTTGCGATGGCAGGCAACCACAAGCTGCAAGTCACGCCCCCACTTGAAGAATTCCATGAAATGAGCAACCGATTCGTCATCCTCCCGGCAATCATGCGGTTGCCATAATCCGCTGAGGTCATTGAGGGCATATTCGTCTGGATATTCACTTACCTCCCGTAAGCTAGGAGGGCCCACAATGCGCACTAGGGCCACGTAAGCGCCGCCTTTCGGAATCTGCTCCATTACGGTTTGAGGACCGTAACGGTAGGTTTCATGGTCGGCGGTTTTCTCAATGAGTACCTCGCGTGCCCAGAAATCGTCCTGCCCCCAGCTATTAAAAGCCACCTGACCATAGAAATGTTCTGCCAGGCTTTCCGACCCCTCAACTGCTGCCCACCCCGAGGGTAACTGGACTTCCAGGTAGAGTTCATCGGAGCGGAAAAGGCTGGGTGGGGAAGACGGCTGCCCCGATGACTCATCGCTGCTACACGCGGAGTAGCTTATCGCCAGCGCCAGAATCATGGTGAGAGCACAGAGATACCGCATTTTCATCCTACTCAGCCCTGGTATGAAGAAGTATAAGACAACATGTACTGGATGTCCATATGGAGGGCTTCAGAGTGGAAAGCGATCATAGTGTGTTATACAATGTGTAAAGGTCTGGGCGAGTGTGATTGTGCGAATAGCCAGCTGTAAAGAGGATGGAAAATGGTCGGGGCGAGAGGATTTGAACCTTCGACCTCAGCATTCTGGGGTGACATTTATGGTGCAACAGTTGACGAGTTTTACGTATTATCTTCTAAATACCAGACTGTTAGTTATCCTTTATTTCTTCTTTTAATTGCTCTCCTGCCTCGCCGCAATTTCCCTGAGCATCGGCAGGATGCCTCCTTTAGCAAGCACCTCTTTCATTTCATCAGGCAGCGGTTCAGAAGATAATACCGTCCCTGTATTCACGCTGGTTATTCTGGCATTATCCAGATCCAGTTCAAGTTCATCTCCCTCGTCGAAGGCACCGGATACGCCGGGGCAGGACACAATCGGAAGCCCCACCGCTATCGCATTTCTGAAGAATATCCTTGAGAAAGACTCTGCAATTACGGCAGCAATCCCGCAGGCTTTAAGGACAGAGGGAGCTTCTTCCCGGCTTGAACCGCAGCCGAAGTTGTTTCCACCGACAATTACATCACTTTCTTTTACCTCCACCGGAAACTTCGGATTTACTACCTCCAGGACATGCTTCCTCATTTCTTCAAGAGGTGCGTTCATATAACGCCCTGGTGAAATGACATCGGTATTTATATCGTCGCCGAATTTCCATACCCTTCCCTTTATAATATCCATATCAGTCTTCCTCGCTAATAATTGCGTGGATCTGTTATTTTCCCTTCTATAGCTGAAGCTGCTACCGTCGCCGGAGAAGCTAAAAATACCCTGGATTCCGGGCTACCCATTCTCCCCCTGAAATTCCTGTTAATAGAGGCAATGCAGGTCTCGCCCGATGCTAGCAGACCCAAGTGACCGCCAAAACAGGCTCCGCACCCTGCCGGGCACATTACCGCCCCTGCCTCTAACAAAGCCGTGAGAATACCTTCTTCAGCCGCCTGCGTGTACACTCCGGTGGAGGCGGGTGCAACAAGTAGCCTGGTATTCGGGTGTACTTTTTTACCCCTGGCAATTTCAGCGGCTACTCTGAGGTCCTCAATCCTCCCATTAGTACATGAGCCAAGCAACGCCTGGTTCACCTTAATCCCTATTACCTCGGAGACTGGTTTAACATTATCGACAGCGTAAGGCAGGGCTACCTGTGGTTCCAACCTCGATACATCAACTTCGTATTCCGCCTCATAAGTCGCATCTTCATCCGCATACACAGGCTGGAACTTCTTCACAGTTCTTCCTGCCAGGTATTCCCTCACTTTTTCATCAGGCTCGAAAAAGGCGAACTTCGCCCCTATTTCCACTGACATATTGCTTATCGTCATCCGACTTTCCAGGCTCATCTCCTTTGCCACCGGGCCGGTGAACTCGATTGCTTTATACTGAGCGATGCTTCCCGAGTATTTTCCGGCAATATAAAGAATTATATCTTTTGACATTACCCTCGGCGGTAAGCTGCCAGTAAGAACAAACTTAATCGTTTCTGGCACTTTAAACCAGAGCCTTCCGGTAGTCATCACGTAAGCAACCTCGGAAGAACCGATGCCCGTTGCCGCAGCACCAAAGGCGCCGTGAGTGGTGGTGTGAGAATCACCGGCGACAATGAGCTCTCCAGACAGTACCCATCCCTTCTCTGCAAGTATCTGGTGCTCAATACCAGTTCCCACGTCATAAAAATGTATTATACCGAGCGCCCTCAACGCTTCCCTGGTCTTGCTGTGGATTTCAGCCTGGTCGGTGGTCGGAGCCGGGCTGTAGTGGTCGAATACTATCACTATCCTGTCCGGGTCCCACAGCTTCTTTATACCGGCTTCGGCAAGTATCGGAATAATGTTCTTCAAGCCGGAATCATTGGCCATGACCAGGTCAACATCTGCTATTACGTACTCACCCGGCTTTACTTCCCGCCTATCCGAAGCACGGGCGAGTATCTTCTGGGCCAGTGTCATTCCCATTTTTATTTATGTCCTTCCCTGAAAGACTATCTTATTTTCCCCAGCACCGCTTCGGCGAATTCGGTGGTAGTGGCGCTTCCTCCTTGGTCCACGGTAAGAGTCTTACCTTCCCTGTAGACCGCTACCAGAGCATTCTCCAGGCTATCAGCCTCCTGCCTCATACCCAGGAAGTCCAGCATATACTTTGCCGAAAGTATTGCCGCGGTGGGATTGACTATGTTTTTCCCGGCAATATCAGGTGCCGTGCCATGAACAGACTCAAAATATGGTACTTTTCCGCCAACGCAGGCGCTTCCTGCCATCCCCAGTCCACCAGCTATTTCGGCCGCTTCATCCGTAAGTATATCACCGAAAAGGTTAGATGTGGCTATCACGTCAAAGTCTTTAGGAAATCTTACCAGTCTTCGTGACATATCATCAACATAATAGCGACGGTAAGTGAGCTCCGGGTAGTTTTTAATCTCCTCCTGCACGGCGGCTTCAAGCATGCCGCAGGTCGTCGGGAACATATTAGACTTAGTGACCACCGTCAGATTGCCGGGATATCCTCTGTTTTTTCTATCCCGGGTAAACTCACAGGCATACCTGGCGAACCTCTTCATGCCGGTTTCCGTCATTATCCGCAAAGCAAAATTGCCTTTCCCGTAATCGGCGAGTGACTTGCCGTGCCGGGTGCGGAACTCCGGCAGCCTCTCCTGAAGCAATGTCAGGTCGCCCTCGGCATAAGTATACATCCCTTCGCTGTTTTCTCTCAGTATTACGAAATCTATGCCTTCCGGGTCTTTAAGCGGGCTGTTGGCTCCGGGCAGGTACTTCGTCGGCCTGATATTCAAAAAATTGCCCATCCCCCAACGTAGGTACATTATTATCGGATCGCTGGCAGGATTAGCGGAACCGAACAATACCGCGTCTGACGCTTCACACTGCTTTTTCGTTTCGTCCGGCAAGACCGTGCCATATTTCTCGAGTGCCGCTTCACCATTTGGCATCCGGATTAAATCCAGGCTGAAATCCGCTTCTTCCATTATGCGACAGGCAGCCTCCACAACCTCAGGCCCCACACCGTCTCCATAAAGAACTGCTATTTTTCTTTTCTGCACCTGTTCCTCCTTTTCATCTAATCAATATGTAATCCCCTTTTCCTATCTTACACCACTAATAAATCCATCAGAGAGTGTATATCGTCCAGGGTCTCCAGGGTATTGACCGTATCAATAATACTCTGTATCTGCGGTTTTCTCATCAATGGCTCGGCTAATCTGCGGAACTTGGCCTGAACTTCTTCATCGCTCATAGGGTTATTGGGGTCTCCCTTGGGATAATCAACACGTTTCTGGAATATTTCGCCACTCCTTGTGCGTATCTCAAGGTGAGCCGGTCTTGCCGCGGGATAGATCTTATCCAGTTCAGGGTCCATGGTCACCTTGATTCTCGACATCAAATCAAGTACCTCAGGATTCTTCCATTGTTCATGAGCAAACTGTTCTGGGCCAATATCACCTTCCATCAGCCCAACCACCAGGCAATATGGCAAGCTGTGGTCTGCCTGCTCCCGGGTCTTTGGCTGGTAACATTCTTCACTGGCAAGTTGCATGGCAAACTCATAGATTTTCAGGTGCATAGTATCGATGTCGTCCGGCTTTAAGCCATGCTCTTCAACTATAGTGTACATTGCCTCAAGGGGTGTATGTGTCATGTATTCTGATGCATATGGTTTGATAGCAGTCTTTAATATTCTGGGCTTGTCTCCACCTTTTACAACGGGACTCAGGTCTGCGTTTAACTTTACTGTCTGATTGAAAAGCTCAATTACGTTGGCCGGGCCAGTCATTCCCTTCCTCGCCATGAGAGCTGCCTCTGCACCCTTCTGTGCCGTCAGGCCATAGCCTAGAGCTTTTATCATGGATATGGGACCTGTTAAATAATTAAGAGTATGACTGGTACAACTGGCGATACCAGCGGCATTCACCATCTGTTCTTCATTAAGGCCGAGCAGCTTACCGGCAACAAAAGGCGTTACGTATCCGCCCATTGTGACATGATGCCATCCCAATTTTGGAGCGGGGAAGGTATCAGCCAGGCGTCCCTGAAATTCAAAACCTAGGAATACAGCAAGCAATATATCCCTGCCGCTTGAGTGCTCACGCTCGCCAACCGCCAGAGCTAGAGGTATATTTTCACTCGGGTGAACGGCATCTGCAGTATAATAGATATCCATAAAGTCCAGATATCGTACCATGACACCATTTGCCAGAGCAGCCAGGCTACAGCAGGTCTTATCTCCACTTCCGATGATTGTAGATTCCGGACGGCCGCCAAGTTCTCTCACAACGCTGCGGGTGATGTAACTCGGTTCGCTCAAATAGCCTCCAAGGGCTACTCCAAGAGTATCGAGTATCAGGTGTTTGCTGTAGCGAATTACCTCGGGTGTTAAATCTTCGTAACGTAATTCAGCAGCAAACCGGGCTAAAACTGCTGAAGCTGTTTCCATTTGTTACCCTCCATTTGATTAATTTACAAAAGTCGGCATTTTCACGTCGAATTTCTCAGAGACAGTATGCATGTTCTCCACGGTGCCTGCCGGAAGCGGAATTCCCTTCTTCAGGCGCTCGGCGAGATTATTCTTTTCAATCTCCCCGGGAAGAAATATCTCCTCGACCCCATCCGCTTTGGGCAATGCTTTAATAGCATCAATAGTGTTATCAACGTGCTCCTTATAATCTTTGATATCCGTAAATTGGCTGATATCTATAACCACCACCACGCTGTTCTGAATGTGGTGCGGAAGGTATTTCATGCGGTCTCTTATCTTATCTCCTTTACCGCTCTCTGTTGAAGGTCCAATTTCCCTGCCCAGCAGCGACGGTTCCAGCAAAGGGTTACTCACCATAATGCTTGATAGGCACTCGAACATAATTGCCAGTCCTGAGCCTTTATAACCACCAAAGGGCAGAAGGATGGATACCTGCCTTGGATCAGTGGTGGCGTTGCCCTTGTCGTCCAGCCCCCATCCTTCCGGTATTGGAATGCCTTTATCATCGGCAAGCCATAGCTTGCCGCCGGCAACCACACTTGTTGCCATATCCAGGTTGAGAGTATGGTGTCGCTTCGCCGGCACTGAGATGGCAATCGGACTATTGTGTACTCCCGCTGCTCTGGCGCCGTAAGGTGCCATATTTGGAGGATTACAGACAAAGACTATTCCCGCCATATCGTTTTCGGCTGCCATCTCGGCGTACTGGCCAAGCGCTCCTTGGTGGGTAAGGTTGCGGATTATCGCCCAGCAGATGCCTGCTTTCTTTGCTTTCTTCATCGCCAGCTTCATCGTATAAACGGTCACCACCGGTCCCATAGCCAGGTCGGCTTCCACCAGCAGGGTCGCCATTGTCTCATTGACTACTTTGATGTTTGGTTTGGGATTCATTACCTCTGTATCGATATTCTCCACATACCATGGAATTCTCAGCACTCCGTGAGAGTCGACTCCTCGCAGATTTGCCCATATCAAAGCGTCGGCCTCGATATTTGCGTCTATAGGCGGCATGCCTGCCTTTATAAATATTTCTCTGGTGAATCCGTGTAGCGGTTCCCAGTTGACTCTTACTTCATTTTCGCTCAAGTTATTCCTCCTTGTTTCCAATTTAAGTTTAATATCTCATTTTGTTATTCTATTTTGTATTGTTCGATAAATGATTCATCAAGTGTGATTCCCAGCCCCGGACGCTGTGAAATATCCAGATAGCCATCCTTCATTACTATCTTCTCTTGCGACACTTGGTCCCGCAGAGGGTGCGGCGAGCGGTCATATTCAAAGAATGGCTCTGCCGGGTAGCGGCGTTCCGGAAAATGCGGTAGGGCGGCGAAGAACTGCAAGGCAGCAGCAAGTCCCACATTTGTTCCCCAGACATGGGGAACAAGCGGGATATTCCACGCGCTGGCAAGAGCGGTAATCCTTATCATTTCTGTAAAACCACCCGTTGCGCAAAGGTCCGGCTGGAGAATGTCAACAGCACGACGTGTTATCAGTTGCCGGAAGCCAAACCGGGTAAACTCGCACTCGCCGCCTGTTATTGGAATGCTGGATTTTTGTTTTACCTCGATGTAGCCTTCGATATCTTCCGGGGGTACCGGTTCTTCGAGCCAGCAGATATTATAAGGTTCTATCTCACGGGCAAGTCTTACTGCTTCGTTGGCATTGTATGCATGGTTGGCATCAACCATCAGGGCTATTTCTTTACCTACTGCTTCTCTAACAACCTTGACATATTTTACATCTGACTCTATTCCGTAGCCCACCTTGAGTTTCATCGCGATAAAGCCTTCTCTTTTGTAACCTAGTGCTTCTTTAACAAGGGCATCTTCGATACTGGATACATTCTGGGGCTCATAGAGACCGGTAGCGTAAGCTCGGGCCCGAGTCCGGTAAGTTCCACCAAGCAATTTTTGGACTGGTATTCCCAGAGTCTTCCCCTTTATATCCCAGAGAGCAATGTCTACAGCGCTCAAAGCTGACAGAGTAACTCCTTTTCTGCCCTGGTCCCTTGTATAATTGTAAAGGTAATCCCAAATTACCGAGCTGTCGAAGGGGTCTTTGCCCATGATGAGAGGTGCATAAGCGTCATCGATAATGGTGGCCACTATCTTTGCCGGGCCGCTATAAAATGCCTCCCCCACCCCCTGTATCCCTTCATCCGTTGAAATCACGCACAGGGTAGTCTGGCGCCTGTCTGTTACCCACTGTGACCAGCCGAAGGCTTTATCATTAAGCATTCCTTCGAGAATGTGGGCTTTTACACCAGTTATTTTCATTGTTGCCTCCGTCTTCCGCTGTATGTCGTCCTATATATTACTTAAAACAATGTGGAAAAGGGAAGTGGTAGCATCATATTATTTTCTTGTAGGTAGTCCAAATCGAAGATATCTCGATAGATCATACATAAAAAGAGGATAGAGAAATATATGGGTTCGATGGTGAGAAGTAAATATCAGGTACATTGAAAAGGAATCGAGCTTTGCATCCTTGACTAGCGATATAGGAAAAATATCATGGTGCTTTCTCAAGCCGGTGGATAATCGGCATCATCATCGGTGGTAGTGTAATAATGCTGGGATTGATAGTGTATTTTTTCACCCGGAGGACCAAATAAAGAAGCAGAATTTTAAATAATCGCAGGAAAATTTTGATAAAGACTTATTGACAAGAATGAGAGTCACTGATTAAAATTAAATTACAATTGAATATGTGGCCGCGAAGGGTGACAAGGTTGTTTTATCACGGATAGCCCGTAGCGTAAAGAGCTGCCGCGAGCCGAAGAACGGCAACGGTGGACAATTTTAGTTACAGGAGAAAGTGCCCTGTAGAATTGTCCGCCGTTTTTTTATTTCCGGCGATCTAAAAACAGAAGAGAAACAGAAGGCAGATACTATGATTGGACCCATGAAAGGAAGATGTATCAACGAAAAAGAATATTGGGTAGTTGTCATAGGGATTATCCCAGCCGATATGATTTTGCGCGTCTCAAAGATTCACGCCAAAGCTTGCCTGAAAGCTCAAAATCAAAATGCTATTGGTGAAGAATCTCCGACAGGAATGACTTCCACCGATAACCAGGAAAAGGGGGATAGTTGATGATACAAAAGCTTAAAAAATGGAGTGACAGGCATATAGGGATAAGATTTTTTTCGAAGAAGAAAGAGGGAAATCCACGAAAAAGATACCCTACTCAATACAGTAAAACAATCTGGGTCGATCAAAACATGTACAAAGCAATAGTGTTGGTTAGCAAAATAGAGCGAATAAGTATAAAGAAGGCCGCCCGGATGACGTTGCATGCTGGATTCGGCAGAATCATGGGGAAAAAGCTTGTGGAACACATTATAAACGAAAAAAGAATCAGAGAAATGAACATTAAACGACATCCATATCCAACCCCCCTTGTTAAAGAGTTACGCAGGCTATGTAAAGAGTTAGGTATTGATCATAAAAAAGTCATGTAGATTCAATTCATCTTGTCTTTCCTTTTCATTTGACATATAATCGTCTTTACCTTGAAATTATATGAAACAGTAAGAGACCTCCTAAAACAATGGGACTGGGCTCTCTTTGGTCTGATATTCCTGTACAAAGCCTTGTCCCGTCTTTTCCACTCATACAGCATCTATCTAATTGGTAATGCCATCCCGGACATCAACGATATAAATGGCGAATGAAATTATGCTAATCGCCCCTTACTGGTACCAGGGCCATTGGGTATTTGATGATGAAGCTGTGGGTTTGGACAAAGAACCTTTTGTTGCTGGTATTCCTGAAATGATCGATGCTCTTGTCGCTGATATGCCGGATTCCCGCAATGGTTTCAGGATGTTGTTCTCTTTAAAACCATTTCCAGGTTTTCAGGGAGAGTTAACATGGATACGTGAAGAACACGAAGGACACTGGTATAAACTTGAAGGGCAATCCTCCGAGGGATGGCTATGTCCGTCTCTCTTACGATATTTTGATGAAGCCCCGACGAAGCTCTATGTGAAAGCAGAGCAGTTAAGATTATGATTTAAATCGTTTCGAATGAAACTTGGTAATAGGTATAGGATTCTTTAATATGCATTTATCTAATGATGTTAAACATCTAGATACAATATACAGAAAGTAGTATATTATTGCTTACAATACGATCATGACATTATTAAAGGATTTGTATAGAGGCAATATATATAAGCATTCGATTACGATCTCACTTAAAACGCTGTTGCGTTAAATAAACACCAGAGACAATACAAGGAATTAGGCGTGCAATTGTCAGAAAAGCAGAAATTCCAAAGATACAACTGGATTATAAGGCCAATCCAGGAGGAAGCACTCCAGTATGCTATTGACGATGTCTTATACCTTCTTCCGCTTAAAGATAAACTTCTAAGTAGAATATATGAAAATAAGCTTTTTGATTCATTCATGTTGAGAAATATGCAAGTTCAAAGTATAGAATTTACCAGTGATCCAGAAAAAAAATACAAGAACATAAGTGGTTACAGTCGTCTTGATCAGAAGGAGCAGGCTGTTTTCCAAAGGGTATATGATGTTCGTCAAGAATATGCTGAAATGTATAATCTTCCTGCTTATCGTATTATTCGAAATGACGATCTGATTAAAATAGCGAAAGACAAGAATCATCTTAATAGAATACAGTTTCCTGTTGATTTGAGTGTTGACGGTATTCGTCAACTATTGAAAGAATTGAGAACTGCAGTAACGTGAGCTACTCCTCAACGGTTACAACTTATTAGCGAAAATAAGTGGCAAAATAAGAAACCAATAATGAAAAAAAGTGCGCAATAAGGGCATTTTTACCCATAGTTTAAGCCTGAGTTTATAAACTTTCCAAAAATCCAAAGTTCTGGTGAGTAACACGCTCAAGTGGTGTACCTATTGTTATTAATATAAACAGTTAAATTTCCACTAATATCGTTAGAGAAGTAGAGAATTCTGCAGATAATGTGGCTTGCATCTTCGGAATTTCATACGGTTTTGGTACTGTTACCCCTCTATTACTTCGGAAACGGAGTGACAGGAAGTATCTTCTTGCTCGATAAGCGTTTCTTCAAAACGTAAGAAGTCATTTATAATACCTTCTGGCTCTCTACTTAAACCGGTGGCTGAAGTATTGAACAAAACGCAAGATTGTTGTCTCAGTGATATAAAGGTACCTTTCAAAGCATTAACAAAACTTCACACATGTTTTAAACTCAACTCCCTAGATATAAAATAAAGTTAGCCGTTTCCACCTCTTGACCACGGGATGTGAAAATAATGAAATTATGGGCACTAGAGACTACCAATTGACGCGGTAATATCTTGTGTTTTTTTATTTTTCGATGTAGCGAATCAACTGTTAAGGGACGTTGCATAGGCTAAATCTATATGGAGGTCTATTAGATGGGAAAAACATTCAGTGGGTTGCTTGCAGCTAGAAGAAGGGTGAAAGAACTCGAGACTCAGGTAGTCAACCTTGAGAGAGAATTGGCTGAAGTCCGTGCTGGAGAGGGAGCAGAAATACCTGAGTTCCAAGTCTATGGTATCCAAAGGCATCATTTCGTAAATAAACCGGAGGGATTAGGCATAGAATCCATTGAGATCGACAATAACCTGGTCTTAAATGGCTGGTAATATTACACGAGTTTGGAAAAATGGGGCGAAATTCTTGAAGACCTAGTTATCAGCTCTAATCTCTATAGGCATGACCAGTTTGCCTGTGATGCTTATGCATTCAAAGCACAAGTTGAATGTGCGGAAAGGTACGGCTTAAACAGCTTAAGAATGTGCATAATGAAAACAACGAATGAAGGTGTTACTACTGCCCGTGCCTTTAACTTGTTTCCATATGGCGATACAGCAGGTATAGACGGCATCATGCTATTTGAGCCCAATGAGGGTTATGAATGGAACGGAATACTTGAATTTGGTGACTTTGGCTATACTCCACGATATGTATTAGTTTGAGAAAAGATGTAGTAAACCATTGCGTATAAGTACATCTTTGAAACCGAAAGTCAAGATAAATATTCTCCTGCTTCGTTAATATCAGTAGCAGGTCATTTTACGATTGCGACTTGAGTCTAGTCCTCACCTATGTATTTGTCAACGCCACGAGCTAAGTAAAGTTCGATCCTTAGGGAAGGCGGTTAGGCTTTTTCAGGACAGGAGGTGGTTCTCACGTATTCAAACAGTGTTCTTCGCTATGAGAAGTAGGAAGGAAAATCTAGCTAGGTTTTCAAATATGACAAAAGACCCTTTTGTTTTATCAAAAGGTCATAAAGATAGAAAGGCTTACAAATTCCCCGTTTCGCGATGTGGAGCACGTTGAGCATGTCCAAATATTAGCGAAAATGAAATGATTCTCCAGCTTCTAGATATCTTTTTCAATATCCTTATTAATTATGACTTCATGTTCTGTTCTTACTTCTCCCATCTCTCTTTTTGTCCATTTTTATCCTTATATATCTTCACTATGCTACTAAATGACTGTTTGGATTAGCCAAATGAGGATTCATTAAGTCAAATGTTTAAGGTATCGTTAATTAAGGGCAAAGGATATACAGTGAAGATTAGATAAACAGGGGTTTTATTGGCAGTGGCTGTACAGAACTCATTAAAGCGAACAATTACCTCCCCAAAAACTGGTATGTCTAAAAAGCAGAGGGTTACCTCCAAAAAACCTGCTGTGCCTAAGAAGCAAAAGATCACCTCACCAAAAACTGTTACGCCTAAAAAGCAGAAGATTACCTCACCAAAAACCCTCGTGATTAAAAAACAGAAGGTCACCTCCGTAAAAACCGTTGTGCCTAAAAAACAAAAGATTGCCTCCCAAAAAACTGCTGTGTCTAAAAGCGACCGTTTTAAACGGCGGAAGGCGAGGGTAAGCAAACTACTCCGACGCAAGATGCGTCAAGCCCGTTATCTCCTTGGTCTACTTGCCAGTATGATAGTCGCAGATGGGTTAATTAGCAACCATATAGTGAATAGCGGCTTTGGTACAGAGGGCAATCCGTTTATTGAGAGTATCGTGGGACAAACTAGCTTCATCTCAGTAAAGGTAGCAGCCGCAATGATCAGTGCATTGATAATGTGGAGAGTATTCCGGAGACATCACAGGTTGGGCTTAGCAAGCATCATATTGTTTGTGTTTTTATATACGGTGATACTGTGGTGGAACCTGTCTGTCTGGTTCATTGGTTCTCATGATGTTCAGATTTAGTCTGAAAAACCCAAGTATGACGGTCAGTTTATGAGGTCAATACTCTTTTGACGTCAGGTATGCTGCTGTTCGGCGATGTGGTGCTTGTGGGGCATGCTCTGGTGTAAGCGGATATGAACTGGCTCTCCCTAGTTAACTTGTTTCACAACTATAAGGTCGATTTTAGCTTTGATATGAATAGCTTGAAGAGTCTACTTCAAACAGCCTAGTTTATTCTCCGCAGGCTGGACTTGAACCAACAACCTAGCGGTTACGCGCCGCCAGCACACCAGTGTGGGGGAACTCTAATCAGCTGGAAGGAGGCTTTTTAAGCCTAATGAGATGGAATGCAATATTGTCCATCCAAGTGCTGTGGTACGAGATAAAATGACAGATTGTTCAACGTGGTTCACCAATAAGTCTAGAAGTTGAATCTAATCGTAGGACTCAAAGATTTAACTCAGACTCTGCTTTGGAACGTTGACGATTAGCTTTATGAACCGAACCAGTGCCCCAACCCCCAATCCGACTGCGACGATGATTAGAACAATGGTTACCACAACTGGCACAATATCGACGGCAGTGGCATCAGGAATCACACTGAAATCAAAGGGAAATATGGATACTAGATTCGCAACTACGACAACACCGATCACCGTGAGTATAATCTGAATAATCTCCCGCAACCAGTATCTATCATAAGTGATCAATAGAATGTTAGCGGCTACGGATATCACTAATGCTGTAACCAAAATCGGAAGCCAAGCAAAGTAGTCGCTGGTGAGCATTGATAGTCTGGTAACGCTCCCGTCTGTTTCAACATGGTACCAGGCAATATACTGGTGGAAGAAGGAGAAGAAAATAAGCAAGACTACATTCCAGAAGATTGAGGCACCATAACCAGCAATCCTGCCAGCTCTGGTGCGTGCGAAATAATCCTCCACTCGCTTTCCAAACTCTTCCATCTTTTCCGATATTGCAGGGGAGTGTGCTTCTGAATGCTCAGGTGGTTTCGGGACTTCGTCGGACCTTTGAACCTCGGCTGTCTTTTGTGCCTTATCTGTTTCAGGTCTTTCACCACGCCAGGTAACTGGCAGTATTCCTTCAGCCACATGACCTGCCACTGGAACTTTGTACAACTCACCTTGGTAAGCCTTGACCATCAGAAGTATCCACAGAATGAAGGCCAAGATGCCGATAACGGCACCGAAGAATCTGCCAACAAAAGGTATCCAGCTTAGAAGAGCACTCGCGATAGTCAGCGCACCAAAGGTGACTATCGATTGGAGGGCATGGAAGCGAACGAATTTGTTCTTTTCCTCAATGACAAGAAAGACAATGCCAGTAATCCAACCACCGAGATAACAAAGCAATCCGGCAATATTTGGTTCCAGTCCAGTTGTTGAGCCACCCGAAGTCATCCGCTGTTTCTGTTCAGCTGCAATCCGTGCCTTCTCTTCCTCGTAGATTCTATGTCTTTCTTCGGGTGGTAATTGCATCACTACCTCACTCTTCCGAAGTATATTATAGCAGAAGCAAATGAGGGGAAAAAGGAAGCTTCAGGCCTTCAATAAGTCCTTGTGCCTTAATGCTCGTTCCAGAGATGGTTTCATCTTCATCTCGTGGAACTCTTTAATGGCGAAGTCAAGGTGCACGAGGGCTTAAGCTTTTTTGCCAGGGTAGTGCTCGAGCAACCTTTATGTTGCCGGCAAATCAATTCTTCTCTCCAGGTTTTCCTTTCTCTAATAGCTGCCATACTTCTTGACTGTGTCCACCATGGCTTTGACATTCTCTGGCTTAGCATAATCCATAGCTGAACCTGGACCTACGATGAGCCCACCGCCTTTACCGACCACTTTGATGAGTTTCTTGCAGTGCTCCTCCACGTCCTGGGGTGAACCTGCCTGAAGAATCGTAGGAGGTACTCCACCCTGAATGCACATATGATCGCCAAGAATCTCCTTGGCTCTAAACACATCGGTTCGTTCACAGTGAAACACAACTTTCCCTTTCGGTAGTTCAAGCAGATATTCCAGGCGCTTATCCCAGATACCCTCAAAAAATGGAGAGACAATGCAGCCCAATTCAATTGTGGTGAGTATTGCCTTCTTGAGGGTCGGCCAGTAAAATTTCTCGAAATCTTTGACAGACATAAATCCGTCTGAACCTCGATGCAGAGCCATGAACATTCTTCTCGGGTTACCCCTGGCATCGGGAGTAAACGGAACCGCTCTGGCCATTCGCCATTCCAACAACTTGTCGCAAGCTGCCAGCAATTTGTCAGGACACTGGTACATGTCCAGCATCGTGCCCCTCATTCCTCTGAGAAAGTCCGAAATAGTATCGAAAGGAGCCCCTCCAACACCAACACCCTCACCACCTGCGGTGCCCCCTCTCATAATCATTCCACTAAGACCGCCGGCACCGACGTACTCAGGTGGAAAACCAAGTTCAACCATCTCGTTGTTGAATTCAGTCTGTTCTTTTGTTAGTTTTTGTTGCTCCTCGTTAATTTTGACTAATATTTTGCCGATTTCCCTGAACTCCGGTGAGGCAAACATCGAGGCAATACCCTGAATTCCAAAACCACCAATCATGTCCCTGAATGGCGGGAGTTTGGGCAGCGGGGCCAATAGTCCATAAACACGGGGCAGGTAATACCGAAGCACGAAATCAGAAGGGTCGTTTAAAAACATGTCGTACTCGTCCTGCTTCATGTATTCCCCTTCAATGAATTGATAAGGGGTATCGGGAGGTAATGTACCGCCAGGCCAGGCGGCATTCCTGGTATCGAGTAACTCCATAATGGTCCCCGAGTTGGCAAACAGACCTGCCCCACCTGTATCGGCATCGAACTCCAGGGCTGTCAGCAGGCTTGCCATTCGGTAGTTATTGTGGTCGTAGTACATTGAAGAAAGCGGAACTCCAGCGTACCTGGCTGCGAAGACGGTGGTTTGGATAGTTACAGGAACCCTGTCCGGCATCTTGAGCTGAACGACATCGGCTATTCTCTGCTCTTTTTCCTGGGCAAGTTCTGCTAAACTCTTGTCGTTCTTCTGTTCGATTTCTTCCTTTGCTTTTATAAGACGTTCGCGTAAGTTCTCTTTAGTAGTAACGCTAAATGCCATTATTGGTTCCTCCTATAATAGGTTCTCTCCCAATGAATCTTTCTGTAAAGTATAATTGCTATGCCCCGAGAATCTCTTTTCACCTTAACGCCCGCTCCAGTGATGGCTTCATCTTCATCTCTCGAAACTCCTTGATGGCGAAGTCTAGGTGCTCGAGGGCTTCTTTCTTTTCCTCCGGGTAGTGTTCAAGTAATAACTCTGCAAGCTGGAGGCGGGTGAGGGCAAGTTCAGGCCGGAATTTCATCTCAGTGCAGACCCTGATTGCTTCTTTATAGTGTTCCCGGGCTTCATCGTATCTTTCCAGGAAAGCTGCTCCCGCGCCCAGGTGACGGGGCACGCAGGTCGCAAATGCGATGGTTGTACCGATGGTGTTATTAGCAAATCGGTTTATAAAAGCTAGTATTTCATCAACATCGTAGGTCGCCATATGCTCCTCATTAATACCATTACGAAGAAATTCACTACCCGTTTGAGTTATACCAATTATGATAGTGCCTCCATCTCTGATATTAGCCATGCCCATAGCTGTTTTAGTAATTTTGAATTTCAGGTCATCCCAAGGCAGCGACTCTTTATATTCAATAAAGCGCTCTTCTCGACCTAAGTGAATAAGTGGGATAAGTTGCTCAGACTCTTCCATATATTTTTCACCTTAATACATTACAGAGTAGATAACTTATTACATAATAGATTATACCACCTAGTCGTCCTTTTCATTGAATTTTTCTAGACCTAAGGTGTGAATTGTGTAATTAAACGGTTATATAGTTGCTATGGCAGCTTTTAATCTGCTAGGCGGAACATCCTTGTAATACTGAACATTTTGTGTACTACAGTTCTCTTAAATATCTCTGCATGAATTCTTAAAGAATATACGATAGGAGATAGTCACCGAGACTAGCAGGGCATTTCTTAAACAGTTGCTTAGAAATGCTGGAGTTCGGGAATCCAGTAACTTTCAAACTCCTAAATTTGAGCGTGAAACACTTCATGCTCATGTGTTCAAGCTAAAAATCAAACTTGAGAGCTTATTGCAAATCTGGTAATACGTGAAAATTTTCCTGACGTGCATTTTTCCCCAAAACCACAATGATAACGTATCACTCTAGTTATTAACAGTGAGCACAGACTTGGCAAATAACTATTCGTTAGGCTTTTATCCTGACCTTTTTCGACTTCATTCGTTGTAACCTATTAGAAGAACAATAATTCATTATTTGGAGTTGAACACATGTACTCACGAAAGCTTTATATCGACAATGGAGAACGACGAATACCGACAGTTAACTACCCATCACTAAGTGATAATGCCGTAAAAGTATCTGGAGGACTGACACCTGACGGTTATGGGCAAATAAGTGATGATGGTAATTACGTAATTGAACTTGAAGACAGACACAGAATTAGATGTAATCTAATCAGGAATGTCAACCGAATGGCGATTGGATTTGCCGCCTAGGTTACCTCCAAAATCCACACTCAGTTTTATCTAATGAACTAGGAGAACTCCGTCTCTGACTTCGCTATGAGTATTGCAGCCGGAATACCCAGAACACCTAGTATGGAAAAAGCTGACCCAATGATTGCCCATGACTTATTCTTGCGTCTTATCGCACACACACCGCCGTATATTGCCAGAAAGCCCAAAATGAGGAAAACTACACCTAGTACAACCCAGCTAATGTCTTGTCCTACAGAACGCGGCATGTAATATCCTGCTAAGGTAAAAGCACAGGAAAAGAATATTAAACCAGCAACTATATTTAGGATCCCTGCGGTGGTAGGTTTCCAGGTTTTTAACTGTAATGATTTATGCCAGGTTTTTAACTGTAATGATTTGTCCAAACGTCCTAGTTGGATATCGAAATTGTATCCACAATCACATATCTTTACTGTCTCGGGAATAATGAGACGACAATATGGACATTCCTTATCGCTCATCTTTCTAAACCTTGGTCAGGATTCATAAATTATAGTTTCAATATCCGCTTCCATGGTAACATTGGAATAGTGATTACTACTACACCAACAGCTGTAATTGGGATGCCCGATTCAGGAGCATCAGCAAAAACACATATGAATACTCCCCAAAAGACAAAGAATAAACAAGCAAGAACACAGAAAATACGCAGTGACCATTTAAGTACTGGTTTCATCTAAACCTTCCAGGGAACTTGAATTTACTTCCCAATCTCTTCAGTTGGTGGTGGAGATCCCAGTTGTCGCATTAAATTAAACCTATCACCACTTGAAGAAGTTATCTTTCTTAACAGACTGAATAAGGGTGTGATCTTATTTCTTGAGTATTCTCCCATAATACAAATCTGTATCCAGTTTCGCCGTAGTAAATATTCACTCCTGTAACTCAATAAATATCCCGCATCTTCGAGTTGCTGGCCAATTCTGTCTGAATTAAGCTTATTATCAAGGGCAATCGTGATTATAGCTGGAGAATTGTCAGTATCTGGAGTAATGATTGCTAGTCCAAGTCTCTCTAGTCTATATCTTACCCATGAATAAAGTGAAGAGATCTCATCATATGGATTTGCCGATTTGTAATATTCTAAAACCTTCTTTAAAGCATAGATTTGGTTAGAGGATATTGTAAAAGGAATACCTTTTTGTGTGGCATACAGTCCAAGATCAAGGTATCTAGGTAATATATTTTTTGCTGGAAGAATATCGTGGTTATAGAACACCATAGATAAACCTGGTAATGAGCCTAAACCCTTACCACTGACTGCTGAGGCAAGATACACATCGTGCAGATCTAGTGGTACTATGCCTATAGAGCTGATACAATCTAGGCACAGCCTTATACCCCACTTCGCGCAAATGTCTTTTAGCATTGTAACATCATTAAGGACACCCGTTGATGATTCGCAATGTACAACCCATAACCAATCGATTTTGTAGTTCTGTTTAATAGCATTTTCAACAGCTTTTTTATGTAATATATTTCCCCAATCAGTCTTAAATGTAGCAAAGGATAACCTAAATCTGGCTGCATGGTCAATTAAACGTTCACCGAATTCACCATTACTTAGTATTAATCCCCTCTTTTGAATCAGAGATAACTGGGCTGCGATAGTATCATTCGCAAGGGTACCAGAACCCATGAGTATTTCTACCTTATCTGTATCAACAAGCTGGCATAAAAGCCGCTTAACTTCCTGAAAATCCTCAACGAAATGGGCAGAACGGTGAGAAACAGGGCTCTCACTAAATACTTGCCTTACTTCTTCTCTTATACTTACTGGCCCCGGAAGAAGGTTAATTTGTGGTTTAGCTGCGGGAGTGACTACTATGGGAGAAAACCAGGATATTCTAAGCTTTAACTTTAATTTTTCTACTGCTGCTGAAGTTAAGTACATGGGTTGAAAACTTGCTTTATTTGTACCTACCGTTGGACCAAAGGGTATGAATCCCATGTGTTTATATAATTTTAACTGTCTTATCACTGCCGAAATGAGGACTAGGTCGTGCTTATGACGCTCGTAATACTGGATCAGCAGTATCATAAGCCCTTTTATAATACGACTGCCTCGATGGCTCTTTTCAATAGCAAGTAAGCGGATTTCACACGGTGAATGATTTTCAGGCAGATATGAGTCTAAATTGTTGAGTTTCTGGTCGAGGGAAAACGGACGAATACCTCTTATTGCAGCCATACCTACTAATTTATTACCTCTGAGGCAAATCATATATGTATTCTCATCATGGAATTTATCTATAAGAATATTACCAGTATCAGCGTCGTGCTGTGGAATTTCCTCTACGAAAGTTCTATGGTTGAGTCTATGAATCTGCTCAAATTCCCAGCCTTCAGATGCAACCTTAAATTTTAATTCTGTGTTCATCATTGAATACCCCAGTTAGTTATCTATATAATTAGCACTTTTTTGTTAAATGCCCTATCTCATAACATCTTATTTACTCTTTGTTCTTAATAATTTAAAAAGCTCACGAACGTATAACCTGTGGGCAATCAATAAAACTAGTACAAGAACAGATATCCCAAGGATGATAACTGGCGTTTTCCCGAGTACCCTGGCAATGACAGGACAAAGAGCGATGGCAATAAGGCCACTAACAGTACCTCGGCGTGTGATTATATAGATACAACCTGCAACCACGAGTGATACCAGCACAAGCCGGTAGTCTAATACCAATAACGCTCCGGCTGTAGTTACTACACCTCTTCCCCCTTTAAAATGTAATTGAATTGGCCAGATATGACCTATTACAACAGCTATCATCACCAGTATAACAGACCAAGACTCAAACTCGAGGTAAAGTGTGATACCAACAGGTACTGCGCCTTTTATCAGATCACCCAGAGCTGTAATTATGAATCCTTTTATGCCAAGCAGCCTGCCTACATTTCTAGTACCAGTACTACCGCTTCCTATACTTCTAATGTCCTGTCCTGTACGTAGTCGTACTAGATAGTATCCCGTAGATACACAACCTAGAAAATAGCTTGATATTGTCACCAAAATCTCTAGGGTGTAAGACAATGTGAACTCCAGTCAATTAGCTTAGAATGTTCATAATTAAGTAAAGTGGATTCTAGTCTAGTTGTGAAGTTATGTCAATGCCCATTATAAAAAAGAGACTTTTCTAATTCCCGATTTCTCAAGTTGGTGGTAAGACTTTCTTATTCAAATTCATTTTTGGACATTATTACGAAAGCTGTAGCAGGTATTGCTGGCAGTGTTATTAGAAGAAGTAGGCAAAATAGAATAATCATAGGCAGCATAAGTGACTCATAATACCTTATCATTTGTACTGTGATATACGTAAAAGGCACTATATAACAAAGCGCTGTGATGCAACCGGCAAATGCAATGCAAAGCAATCCCACAATTAGACGATCTTTTCTCATTGTTTCTCCCATATATTTCGAATGACCAAACCAACTATAATTGATATTGCCCCAGCCACAGTAAGAAACAAACCATAATCAAATAATTGGTCTGTTATTAAAGATACTAACAGGAGAATAATCCCCATGATAGCAATGGGAATTCCTATAGCAAAAAACCTGAAGGATAATTCTTGATATCTTCCTTCCTTTTTCCCTCTCCAGACCATTATTGCCGTTGTTATTCCTATAACAATTATTATGGCTCTAACGATCCACAGTAATAGATCAATATTCATTCGCCTGTTTTTCGTCGTCCACTGATAAATATAACTAAGCTGCAAATAGTTGCTATAATCCACACGAAAATAGCTATAACTGCGATGAAGAAAAAGACTGGTTCATCTCCTATGCTGGTTCTTTCCCAAAAGCCTTCGGCAGCGAAGTGAGTAAATAGCATATATACTAAGTTATGTAGGATGACACTAATAATACCCACCACGAACGATATTCCGCCTACCCGTAAAGATACTTTCAGCATTTTCAAACGTTTTTCGGCTAACTTTCGTTCCATCTGGTCATGGAATATATTCGTTTTCTTTTTCCGAACCGTCCATACCAAGTATATCCAGACTCCTATTGGAGTTAAGACAAGTCCGAGTGTACTGAAGGCAGGATGAATAATCCGTGTTATCCCAGTTATTACCAATCCAACGCTTATAGCGAATAAAACGATTACTCCGACTAATAGTTTTTTATTCATTATTATTGTCCCACCTATTTGGGAATCCCTATCCATCTTGGAGTTCTAGCCATGTATTCACGATAGGCATCTCCGTACTTCTCAAGGCAATAACGTTCTTCATCGGCTACAGATAAGCCTACGAGAACTGCCATTAAGGCTGTTAATAATATAAAAACCCAAGAAGCTGAAACTATGCTAACACCAAGGAATATCAAGACAAGAGCTGTGTAAATCGGATGTCGTGAGTAACGATACACTCCTCCACTAACAGGCTCGTTCATTGGAGTCCTAATGAAATTGATTGATGCAACTACGTTTATAATCAAACCTAGTAGGAAAATGACAAAACCTATAAGAAACCACACCGTGCTCAGTTTAAATGGCAGGAAAATGGAATATGCGGTAGCTAAAAGCCACAGTGGTGTAGAAATAAAGTTGAGTATCTTATACTTTCTACTTGGTTTCATGTCAGGAGGTTCCCCAGCTTTCTGATACAGATCTTTACCAACTAGCATTACTCCGAAATTTTGTATTAGTAGCCAAATCATGAAAATCCAGGCATTCCATACACCTATCTTGAAAGCTGGTATCAAAGACATGATTACACTTCGTACCTATTGATTGTTACTAGATTTGAAACAATCTGCAACACTCTTCCCAAAATCTTGAGCTGCCTTTCCTACATCCTGAAATTTAGCTTTGACATCCTCATCCTTAAATCTGTTTCCTAAAGTTTCTGCTGACTTAGCAGCACTCTTCCCAAATTCCTTTGCTTTCTCTTTCAACTCAGGATCATTAAATATTTCACTAATAGCTTCCCCAAATGCCTTAACCATTTCACCAAAGGTTTCTGCAGCACTTTTCTTCTGAGATTGCTCTTCTGACGACATAATACTCCTTTCCTCTCCGAGAATTGGTATAATAGATTATATCTCAATTCTGTATTTCATATAAATTGACTATAAACTTTATGATCATAGGAGGGGTTAGAAATGAAGAATATTGAAAAAGAAATAGAATCCAGATTTGTTTGTTCGAAATGTCGCTCTAGCGGTGCTAAAGTAAAGAGTTTAGCAATGACTGGAACTGGGATTTCTAAGTTGCTTGATATTCAACACAATAGATATATCTTCGCATCCTGCAATAATTGCGGATACACGGAAGCATATAATCTAGA
>CAYVOV010000007.1:0-150729 GCA_964453525.1 uncultured Dehalococcoidales bacterium
GCGGGGTTTTTTTTTTTGTGGCTGGGGGGTCTGGGTTAAAAACCGCCACCGCTCTCCGCGAGCCTGGTTGTTCTCCCGCTATGAATGTGCTTTTATTGCTGGGCGTTCCTCGATATTCTTGAATACTATTCCTGATTCGGAGCCCGGTAGCGGCGCCACCGGTTCGGTCAGCAGGAACTCACCCTTCTGAATCCATTCCTTCAGGGTACCGGCGATTTCCGTTGCCCTGAAATAGCTGGATAGAGAGGTGGTGGGAACTTCTTTATCCCGGACTTTAATCTTCCCGGTTTTAAGCTGAGCATAGCTGACTTCGCCGAGGACATCCGGTTTTCTCTGAGGATATGACTCGGAGTAGTCCACTATCGGGGCAAAAATTTCAGCGTCCTTGACCGATACATAGCGGACGATTTCCTCGGAAAGTACCGGTATCGGGACACCGATACCGACCGTTATTGTGGTACCGTAACCGACCATACTGGTGCCGCGGAGCCACTTCGGTTTCATCTGCTTCAGGTCTCCGATTACTGAAAGCGTACCTGACGGCCGCTTCGGCACACCGTTCTCTCCACGCGGGACACCGGGATTATGCTGTGTCCCCTGCCATGCAACGTATCCGACCCCTCCGCCGAGGAATATTTTTGTTCCTATACCGGTAACTTTGTAGAGCGGGTCGTTGAGAAGGGGTGAAAGCTGCCCGGCGCTGCAATAGTTGGCATTCGCCAGGTTTGCCTTGAGTACCCCCATATAGGTGTATATAGTCTTATCAGAAAGGTTCACCGCCACATTGTAGTTCTGATAGCCGTTCCGGATATTGAACAGTACCGCCTCGTTGATACTCTCCAGGTTTATCAGGGTTTCAAGGTTTTTCCGCGGATAGCAGTCCGTTCCGTAAGCGGTAGCGGTAAGCTGTATATCCTTTCCTGCCACAAGTTCTTCGATAACGTGTCCGCCGCCGTAGCTGAACTCGCCGGGATGCGCCCGGTTTCTGGGGTCATCGTCGGGAAGGGCCGTTGCCCCCAGAAAGACATCTACAGCTGCCAGGCCGGCATAGACGGGTATATCGTTAAAGTACACCTTGCCACCGCCGAGTTTTATTCTCGGTGCGGCATGCCCTATATTGAAAAAAACACCGGAAGAACACATCGGGCCGAATGTCCCGGTAGTTACCACGTCAACTTCCTTAGCCGCCTTTTCCACACCTTTTTCAGCAACGATACCGATTATTTCCTCGGCGGTAACCACTACCGCCTCGCCTTTACTTATTTTTTCATTGATTTCAGCGATTGTTTTCGCCATGTGTTACCCTCCAAAACTTCATTTTAGTTCTTCAACAGAGTTAGCCCTTCCGGGCAACACATTCGCCATAGGCTTTCGCCCAAATTCATTATTCGAATCCACTTGTAATCTTTAAACATTTCCATTATTCTTAATCCTTATGCGTAACCGGGGCTAATCTACAAACTTGAGCGATTTCAGCTATATACGGTTCCGTTCGGTTGATGCGATTTACACACCAGTCAGATTGCAGAGGCACGGACTAATAGTATCAGGCTTTTGATTTCCGCCCTGTTCAGGTGCGTTATCAGCCAGCATACCTCTTGCCTTATTCATGCTGTATTCGGCAATACCCCCAATCTGCTTTCGCTTCGCATACCTGATATGTACCTGCTACAACCGAACAGAACCTCCAGCGTCACCTTCCGGAGCCAGTGTTAACAGTGGCTCCGGAAGGGAAACACGCGGCAATTTATTACCGCTTCTTATATGCCACCGCCATTATTGAACTCCCGCACCAGGCTTCTTCTCCTGATATCAAAGTCATCGTCAGGAACGGTAACTCCGCTCAGGTCCTCTATTTTCTTCAGGCGGTCAGCCAGTTTTATCTGCTGTCTCAGCACCAGCCTTATCGCTTCTGCCACCGGGTCAGGCAACCTCCCGTGCTCCAGTTCGGTAATCGGTTCGTGGCCGTCCTCGACAACCTTTCCCGGGATTCCCACTACCGTGGAGTCAGGCGGTACCGACTTCACAACCACCGAGCCGGCGCCAATCCTGGCACCGTTACCAACCGTGATGGCACCCAGGATAACTGCCCCGGTGCCGATTACCACATTGTTGCCGATAGTAGGATGGCGCTTTTCCTTCTTTAAAGAGGTCCCGCCAAGAACCACTCCCTGGTACATCAGGACGTCATCACCCACTTCTGCCGTTTCTCCAATGACCACTCCGGAGCCATGGTCAATAAAGACACGCTTTCCCATTTTCGCCCCGGGATGTATTTCGATAGCCGTCGAGAACCGGCCGATGTGAGAAATAAGACGGGCAAAAAATTTGAGGCGGCGCCGCCAGAAGAAGGAGGCTATCCGGTGAAACCAGAGGGCATGAAGTCCCGGGTAGCAGAAGAGTACTTCGACAACGCTCCTCGCCGCCGGGTCCTTGGCAAAAACCGTTCTAATGTCATCTCTAAGTGTCTTAAACAAAACACTATCTCCTTCAACACTGCAGTCTAACTGATAGGCATTCCAGAGATATACTCGTTAAGGAAACGTACCGTTTCCTCAGAGTCCTCAAGCTGGATATCAACTATGTCACGCATCGATATGATGCCGATAACCTGGTAACCATCGAGGACCGGGACATGCCTGATACCCTTCTCCAGCAGAGTACAGGTAATATCATGTATGTCTTCCTCGGGTGTGCAGATGATGACATCTTTCGTCATCACGTCTTTAACCCTGATATTACCGATATTCCGGCTGTGTTGAGCGCAGGTCTTCAATAAATCACGCTCGGAAACAATCCCCTGAAGTATTCCTTTTGAATCGCAAACGGGGAGTGCCCCGATATTATGTGAGACAAGTTCCTGAATTGCCTCCAGGACAGTCTTACCGGGCCCGATGGTGATGACCGGGCTTTCCGTCATGTTTACGCAGTCTTTTACCTTTATTTTTGTGTTCGCCATTGCTTCACCTCCTCATATACTCGAGTTTGTCTGGTAGAGTTCCTGAAAAAGCCAGGTTGACAGGTAGCGTTCTCCGGTATCCGGAAGTACCACTACAATCAGCTTTCCTTTATTCTCCGGTCTTCCGGCTACCTCCAGTGCCGCCCATGCCGCCGCACCCGAAGATATCCCGGCCAGTATTCCTTCCTCCCTGGCTAACCTTCTGGCGGTTACTCCGGCATCGTCATTGCTGACCTGAACTATTTCATCCACCAGGTCTCTTCTGAGAATATCCGGAACAAATCCGGCACCAATACCCTGTATCTTGTGAGGTCCCGGTTCACCTCCGGAAAGCACCGAAGAATGGACCGGTTCAACAGCTATAGCCTTAATCTGAGGCTTTTTCTTCTTCAATGCCTCGGCCACTCCGGTAATGGTCCCTCCGGTTCCAACCCCGGCAACTAAAATATCAACCCTACCTTCGGTATCTCTCCATATCTCCTCGGCTGTTGTTAGAACATGAATTTCAGGATTTGCCGGATTCTTAAACTGCTGGGGCATAAAGTAGTTGGAGTTTTCCGCCACCAGTTGTTCGGCTTTCCTGATAGCTCCCGGCATCCCTTCTGAGCCGGGGGTCAGTACCAGTTCCGCCCCGAATACGGACAGTAGCTGCCGCCGTTCCACAGACATAGTATCGGGCATGGTGAGAATTAGCTTGTAGCCCCTGGCAGCGCAGACAAAAGCCAGAGCAATCCCGGTATTACCGCTGGTAGGTTCGATAATTACCGAGTCCTTATTGATAAGTCCTCTCTCCTCGGCATCAACAATCATTGCCACTCCGATTCTATCCTTAACACTGCCCAGAGGATTGAAAGATTCCAGCTTGGCTACGACCTCCGCTTCCACAGCTTCGGTTATCCTGTTCAGCCTTACCAGCGGCGTGTTTCCTATCAGCTCCGTTGAATCGGCAGCTATCCCCCTGGTCAACCTAGGAATCTTTACCGTCCTGAATTCCAGTGTCTCTACTTCTTTAATTGACTCCGCCATTATTAGTCACCCCCCGTAATTACAGTGCCTTTCACCACCACGTTTTTATGCGGCTCCTGCCCGCCAATCCTCTCTATAGCCTCAATTGTATAGTCGATTTCATCCACTGTATTGAAATAACCGGGACTGAGACGTATCGTACCTTTAGGAAAAGTACCCAGTGTCCGGTGAGCCAGAGGAGCACAGTGAAGACCGGGCCTTACCTTGATATCGAATGCCTGGTCAAGTATAGCTCCCGCTTCGCCCGGTTCAATACCATCGATTGTGACAGAAACAATCGGCGCCTGCCTTGCTTTATCCTCTGCCCCGTAAACAGTAACGCCCGGAATCTTCGATAATCCGTCGATGAGGCAGGCAGTCAGGGATTGCTCATACTCCAGGATTGTTTCAATGCCTTCCTGAAAAATAAACTTCAGTCCGGCACCCAGTCCAGCGATGCCGACGGTATTGAGTGTTCCGCTTTCATACCTGTTGGGCAGGTCCTCCGGTTGTTCTTCTCGCTCCGACTGCGAGCCGGTGCCGCCTTCACGCAGAGTATCGAGACTGACACGCTCCCCAATGTACAGCACACCGGTGCCGGGCGGGCCAAAGGAACCTTTGTGCCCGGAAAAAGCCAGAAGGTCAATATTATTCTCCTGGACGTCCAGAGGGTACCTGCCGGCCGTCTGGGCAGCGTCCACCATGAATACCAGGTTGTGGCGCCGGGCGATTAGACCGTACTCCTCAACAGGCTGAATAACACCGCTAACATTGGAGGCATGAGTCATCTCAATCAACCGGGTCTCTCCGGTTATTGATTTTTCGATATCAGCCGGGGAGACAAATCCGTCCATCGTACTTGGAGCAAGCCTGGTCACACTGACTCCCTGCCTTCCCAGCCTTGTTAACGGACGGACAACGGAGTTGTGTTCAAGAGTGCTGGTGATGACATGGTCTCCCGGCTTGAGCAGACCCTTCAATCCCAGATTCAAAGAATCGGTACAGTTCAGAGTAAATATGACCCTGTCTTTATGCGGAGCATTAATCAGGCGTGCCAGAAGCAGCCGCGTATCGTCAACCGCTCTTTCGGCAGCCGCGGCAAGGCTGTGCCCGCCGCGGCCCGGGTTGCCTCCGCTGTTTCTCAGAAACTCGTCCAGGGTCCGGTAGACACTTTCCGGTTTCGGCCAGGATGTTGCTGCATTATCCAGATAAATCATCTTTCATTCCTAGGTACCGACATATTTGGCGTATAATCCCCTCGCCAGTGCTTCATCATCAGTGTTTTTCACAATAGCCCGTCCGTCAGGAAAGACCACCATCTCAGTTCCGTTAACCTGAAATCGAAGCATGTAATCGTTGTAGCTCACTTCCCCGAGAGGTCCAAGGCGAGACGCCAGCCTTTCCAGAGACACTTCACCGGCTTCGGGATTCAAGACCTGTACCGCATTTTGTCCGCACAGAGAAGTTGTCCTGGTCCCGAACCTGGCTTCCAGAAATTCATACTCTCCGCTACAGGCCGGGCAGCTGGAACGATTGTCAATCTTTATCCTGCTGTAATCACCCCTCCAGACATCAATAGTAACCAGGTCGCGGCTGACTTCTCTGGCTCCGACGAGTATCTTCAACGCCTCGGAAGTCTGCAATGAGCCGATGACAAACGGCGCCGGGCTGATTACCCCGGCCGTATCGCAGGTAAGGGCTATACCCTGACTGGCAGGGGCGGCATGCAGGCATCTGAAGCAGGGTGTCTTACCCGGGATTATATTCATCGTCATTCCATAAGAAGAAATAGCCCCACCATATATCCAGGGAATGCCAAGTTTCAATGAAACATCATTAATAAGAAAGCGTGTTTCAAGATTATCCAATCCATCCAGTATCAAATCCGCCCCGGCCACAAGTCTCTCGATATTGGCATAGTTAACATCTGCTACCATTCCCTCCACCTCAATCGAGGAATTAACCTTCCTGAGGTGCCGTTCAGCGGCAATCGCCTTCGGGAGCCCGGATTCGATGTCGTCTTCAGTGAAAATAACCTGTCTTTGCAGGTTATGGTATTCAATGAAGTCCCTGTCTACAATCCTGATTTTCCCCACTCCGGCGCGCACCAGAGAGGTCGCAACGACAGTACCAAGGGCGCCACAGCCAATTATGACTGCGCTTCTATTGCCCAGTTTCTTTTGCCCTTCTTCGCCTATGCCGGGGAAGATTATCTGTCTCGAATATCTGTCAATCATCGCCTCGCTAATGCTCCTTTTATGTGCTACAGCGTATTAGATTAGTAGCTAATCCTATATGTAGTACATTTCCTCTCTTAATTCCTGTTTCTCCTTTTGCCTCTCCACCAGGTCCTGCAGTGTTGTAGACTCCAGTACTCCGCTCATCGCCGTTTTCATTTCGCTCCAGACATCCCGGGTAACACAGGACGCTGAACGGTCGCAGACGTCCGGGTTATCAACACACTCTACCGGAGCGACTGAACCCTCGAGCACCTGGATAATATCACTCAATTTTATCTCTGAAGGGTCTTTTACCAGGGAAATTCCTCCTCTGGGTCCCTTCGTGCTTCTAATAATCCCCCCGGCTACCAGCGGGCTGACAAGTTGCTCCAGGTAGGACAACGAAATCTCCTGCCGGCAGGCGATATCCTTAAGAGATATCGGGTCATCGCCCTTATGGAGAGCAAGTTCCAGAAGAGCCCTTGTTCCGTAACGTCCTTTAGTAGAAAGCTTCATTCAACACTCCATACAAGAGATTGCTAAAACATACTAATCCTATAGTTTTAGTCAACTTTACCATTATATGCATCTTTTGTCAAGGACTATTATCGAAACAATTTATGAAGAATCGCTGTTGTAACTGATACGAGCCTTTTGTATCTCAAAAATCCACCTTGAAATCCTGATTGTTATTCTTTTGGGACTTATTAGCACGCTCAACATATGCGATAATACATCAGTACAATACCCAAATGGATGTCAATTGTTATTCTTTTGGGTATTATTACCACGCTCAACATATGCGATAATACATCAGTACAGCACCTAAATGGATATAACTTTTGACTCAGAATGATTTTCCTCAGGACTGACAGGAGATGGCAACGGAACAGACTCGTAGTCAATTAAGTAAGATAGTACCGCAGCCGGAAGCTATCGAATTAATACCAGAGACAATGGCCAGAAGATACATGGTTATGCCTCTGGATGTGAAAGGCAACACGTTACGCGTGGCTATGCATGACGCCACCGATATATATACCATTGAAGCCCTGGAAGCTCACACTAAAAAACGCATAGAGATTTATATATCCTCAGCCGAGGAAATCCAGGAAGCCATTGATGGTAACTATCAGTCATATGAAGAAATTGAGAAAAACATCTCAAATATTCCACTTTCAATTAATACGGATGAACCTCAGATAGCACTCGATACCGTTTCCAATGCTCCGGTAGCCCGTGCTATTACGCTCGTGATTCAGGAAGCGGTAAAAGCACGGGCTTCTGACATTCATCTTCAACCTGAAATAGATAAGTTAAGAATCCGGTACCGTGTTGACGGGCTGCTGTACGATACCATAACCATGCCGGTAAATGCGGCAACGATGCTTATCTCCAGAATCAAAGTACTGGCAAATATGAATATCGCCGACCACCACCATCCCCAGGACGGTCAGTTTTCCGTAGAAACAACCGGCAACCGGCAGATAGATATACGTGTTGGAACAATACCAACCGTATATGGTGAGATGGCAACACTTCGGCTACTCGATAAAGCAAAGGCAGTAATGACGCTACCGGAACTCGGCTTCCTTCCCGAAAGCCTCGGTCTGTATGAAAAAATGCTAAGGGTTCCCTATGGAATGATACTGATTAGCGGACCTACCGGCGCCGGTAAAAGCACCACCCTGTACGCTTCAGTGAATTCTCTGGACCTCAAAGGACGTAATATTATTACAATTGAAGACCCGGTTGAGTATCGCTTCGAGAGAATCAATCAAATTCAGGTAAATCCCAGAGCAGGGCTTACCTTCGCCGCCGGCCTGAGGTCAATATTACGGCTGGACCCTGACGTGATACTTGTCGGAGAGATAAGAGACGCTGAAACTGCACAAATCGCTGTTCAGGCAGCGCTCACCGGCCACCTGGTGCTATCATCAATCCATGCTAATGATGCAGCGAGTATCGTTTTCCGCCTGCTTGACCTCGGCATCGAGCCGTTTCTGGTATCCACAGCGCTTATTGGAGTTGTAGCACAACGGATGGTACGACGTGTCTGTCTCGACTGTGCCAAGCCACATGAAGTAAGTCTGCTTGAAGAGATGACATACAGTATGGAAAACAGTGAAGATAAATACCCGTCTATAACAGGACGGCGTAAGTTCATGCAGGGTGAAGGCTGTAAGTCCTGTGGCAATACCGGTTATCGGGGAAGAGTGGGCATTTTCGAGATATTGAATATAAGCGACGATATTAAGACGTTGCTACTGGCTCAGGCAACCCCGTCACAGCTACGTGCCCAGGCCCTTAAAGACGGAATGATACCCTTAATAAAGGACGGTATGTTAAAGGTAAAATCTGGTATTACTACCCCTTCCGAAGTCTTACGTAATGCCTATACAGTAGACTGATTCCTACTTACCTGCAAGCGAAGAAAGAATTACATTTTAATAAATAGTTCAGGTGTACGGATTAAATGATTTTTAAATATGTTGCTTATAATGAGGCAGGGCAGGTAGTCAAGGGCAAAATACCTGCAGTAAGCGAAGACGCGGCTACGGAACTGCTCGGATATGCCGGTTATCGGCCGGTTAGCCTTAAACAATACGTCCCTCTCTTCAGCCTGGATAACCTGTCGGCAAATCTGTTTAGGGTTAAACCGAACAATATCATAATTATTTATCGCCAGCTGGCGATTCTCCTCGAATCCGGAAACGATATCTCAACTTCGTTAGAAATCCTGAGAAATCAGGTAGACAACCGCACCCTGAAGAAAGTACTGGGTGAAATAATCTCCGGAGTACGCGAAGGTAGTCCGCTTTCCGCGGTAGCAGCCAAATATCGTGACATATTCCCACCGATGCATAGCCGGTTAATAAGCGTCGGCGAGCAAAGCGGGAACCTAGAGGTAGTATTACTCCAAATGGCTGATGACCTGGAAAGAGAAATTGCCACAGCTAAAGAGACCAGAAATGCTATGCTTAACCCGACCATTACTCTGGTTGTAACCGTTGTCGTCGTAGGTCTATTGCTGACCTTCGTCCTTCCCTCCCTTGGCAGTCTGTACACCTCACTTGGAATCGAATTACCTCAAATAACCAAGGCGCTCCTCGCTCTAGCGAATGGGATAAGGAAAAATTTCCTGTATGTCTTTCTGGTGATAATTGTCATCGCTTTAGCTTTCATCATGTATATCAGAACAAAGCGTGGCCGGTACAACTGGGATTGGCTACTGCTTAAAATTCCTTACATTGGCCGGATAAGACATCTGCTTGAGCTTGCCAGATGCTGCCGAAGCCTGTCAATATTATTTGGTGCCGGCTTACCTCTAACGGAAGCTATCCCGCTGGTGAATCAAAGCTGTAATAACAGAGCTATCGGCAGTGGTCTTAGCGATGTTCACGAAAGGATGATAAAGGGTGAAGGTTTATCCTTTCCCATGTCCAGCAATAATCTTTTCCTGCCGCTGATGGTCCAGATGGTCAGGGTCGGAGAAGAGGCAGGCAATCTTGATAAGACGCTGATGACGGTATCAAATAGCTATTCTGCCGAGGCTGATTACAAGTTGAAGTCTGCGATAGCCTTAATACAGCCCGTCATGACCTTATTCATCGGATTAATCGTTGCTTTTGTTGCGCTTTCAATGATGTCGGCGTTGTATGGAATTTACGGACGTGGCTTTTAGTCATATGCCCGTGGAAAATACTGAATATAAATCAATATGAAAGACTTAAAAAAATACTTAAAACTGAGTAAGAAGAGCTGGCTGGCAATCATTATAGGTGCTGTAATTATTGCAGTAGCCGGTCTTTCCGTACGCTATTTTCATCAGATTAATCAATACAACAAGATTAATGAACAGCTCGTTCAGATACGGGCAAATCTGGATAAAACCCAGGTATCCATACTGCAATCAAACAAGACGGAATTAGAGGAAGAACTCAGTGAAAAAACACTTCAGCTTGAAAATACTCAAGCTCAGCTTTCAATCCCGATGGCGAGCTCCATTATAACCAAAACTTTGTTTGATGTGGCAGACAATCACCGTCTAAAGGTAAACGAGATGGCTTCATCATTGCCCCAAATTCAGACCCAGGACGGAGTCAAACTATCTCAGACTGAGCTTACTGCCAGTGTTGAAGGAAACCTCTCAGATATTATTCGTTTCATTATTGCCCTGGATAAACGTTTCAGCACCGGTGTTATTAAGTCAGTAGTCATAGAGATTCCTCCTGATGATATTGAAGGTGATTCGTCGATAGATTTCAAAATGGATATATATACCGTTGAAAGGTGACAGCATTGGCAGCAAAAATTGCTACTCTATACATCGATACAAATAGTCTGCGTCTTCTGGTAAGCCGTGGAAGACGGGTATTGGAATGGGCATATCTGCCATTAGAACAAGAGCTGATTTCAAATAATGTTGTTGTCGATGAATTAGAGCTGGCATTAAGAGTAAAACAAATGCTGACAGCCCATAAAAGCCAGGGCAGCACTGTCTATGTCGGCTTGAGCGGACTTCACTGTATATCCCGCCCCATAACCTTGCCCCCATTACCGGTGGATATGCTGGATGAGGCAGTAAAACGGGAAGCAAGAAGACTGCTGCCTATCCCCCTGGAACAGTTGTATTTAACGTGGCAGGAAATCCCCGGTTCTGACGACCGTTCTCGAGTGTTTGTAGTCGCATTACCCACAACAACGGTTGACACTGTGGTGCAATCGCTGCAGCACGCCGGGCTGAAACCGGCCTTTCTGGGGATAAAACCGCTGTTCTTGGCAAGATCAATTGAAGAAGATACGGCCATAATTGCTGACATCCAGCTAACAGAATTTGACATAATAATTGTGAAAAGCGGAATTCCTCAAACAGTCAGAACGATAGCTTTTCCTGATGAAGACCTGTCATCAGAAGACAAAAGAAGAACTGTTTTCAATGAGATGACACGAACCATCAGTTTCTATAACGCCAATAATGCTGAGGACCAGCTTCCTCCCGATGTGCCGGTAATTGTATCTGGTGAGCTATCAGAAGATGTCAGAGCATTTCTGAGTGATTCTGTATCAAACGCTCAAACCGTGTCATCATTGCAGATGCCTTTTGATTACCCGGAAGGATTTGATATAAACCTGTATTCGGCAAATCTCGGCCTCACTCTCCACCAGCTCCGGAAAAACGAAAAAGATGAATCATCATTTATGGTTCAGAACTCCTTACCGGAGCAGTACCAAACGCAGCCAATTTCTATTGTCACCGTCTTTGGAATACCAGGAGCCGTTATAGCTATTGGCCTTATTGCTCTTCTAGTTATGAATAACATAGTTGCCGCGGGAAGAATTGAATCACTGCTCTCTCAGGCGGATAATACCGGCCAGATTCTGGAAGAAAGAATACAACAAAGCCAGGAAATATCCGGACAGCTCAAGGAGCTGGAAGCGAACGTTTCAGAGGTTGAAACATCCCTTTCCAATTACGAACTACTATTAGACAACCTGCGAAATCAGAGCTTTAAGATTAACAGAGACCTTTCCGAAATAACGAAAAGGCTGCCAACCTCGATAACTCTGGCGAATATTATACATACCAACGGCACTCTGCAAATCGGTGGTATAGCATCAAGCGAAAAGGATGTTCTGCTATATATCACGGAACTTGAGGACACCAATCTTTTTGGCGAAATAGTCATTACGGGTATGACCAGTAACGAAGATGATAGTCAGAACTTTGACCTGTTAATAGATACCACCCCTTCCGATGATAAGGCGACGGGTATTAACGTAATTCTCAGATACTTTCCTGATGATGTATTTCTCATCAGTCTCAGGCAAGACAATGATATTACAACAATCAAGGCTAATGCGCCGGACGAGGAAAGGATTGTGGTTTTCCTACAAGAACTGGAGGATAGTGGACTGTTCAGTGACATTGCGCTGAATAGTAAGGCAATAAGTGAAGAAGGAGGCATAGACTTCTCCTTTACGGTAAGAGAAATATTGGAATAAACAGTATGGAAATCCTATCTTTAATTAAATCAGCGCAGAGCAGGGATGCCTCTGACCTGCATCTTGCCGTCTCCAACCACCCGGTAATACGTATTGCCGGTGATTTACATACCATGGATGAATATCAGCCGATAACCGAGGACGATATTAACAAGTTTCTCAGACAGCTGGCTTCGGATAAAGAGATTAACACCTTCAATGAGCAGTTAGAACTTGATTTCAGTCAAACACTACCTAACATCGGGCGGATAAGGTGCAACATCAACAGACAGAACAAGTCCACCAACATCACGATTCGACTGATACCCTCAGAAATACCGACTATTGAAGAACTGGGATTGCCGGATATATGTAAGGAACTGATACTCAGGCCACGCGGATTAGTCGTGGTAAGTGGGCCGACCGGTAGCGGTAAATCAACGACCTTAAGCGCCATGATAAATTACCTGAATCAAGTGGAGCGACGGCGCATCGTTACTATTGAAGACCCTGTCGAATACATGTACTCGAATGATAAATCGCTGATAACTCAGCGTGAAGTCGGCCAAGACACTCACTCTTTTACAGGTGCGTTGAGACACGTGCTCAGACAGGACCCGGATGTAATTCTGATTGGTGAAATGCGCGATTATGAAACTGCCGCCACAGCATTAACTGTCGCTGAAACCGGCCATCTGGTGCTGACCACCGGTCACGCCACGAGTGCCGCCCAGGCGGTTGAGAGAATCACTAACCTTTTCCCTTACGAAGAACGTCCCCTTGCCCAAGGCCGACTGGCTTCCTTTCTTATCGCAGTTTTATGCCAGATACTGATACCCAAAGCAAACGAGGCGGGGCGAGTACCTGCTGTTGAGGTTATGCTTGCCTGTCCGGCGGTGAACAATACCATTAGAGAAGGCAGGCTTTTCCAGTTGCCTAACGCTATTATGACCCAGGCTAAACTCGGGATGATTTTGCTTGATAATGCATTAACAAAGCTGTATAAACGCGGATTGATCACCAATGAGGCCATGTTTGCCTTCTGTAATGACCCTGAAGAAATCAATAAGCTGCTGGCCATGTCTGTAGTGTGATAATAACGGCGGTTATTCAGCATTCACTCCTTAAGACTCCGTTCCTGATACCAGGAAACTATGCTTGGTCCGGTCATTCTTCCCAACAGATGTATTTTTATTTCCTCCCTTATTACCACACGATGCCCGCTAATCCATTGTTTCAGGAATGCAATCTTCATTGTTCCACTGACTTCACGGGCGTTTATTAAATCTCTGAATCAGGTTATGGTGAAATCCATAGCGGACTGGTGCTAAAATAATACTGAGGCTATAGATAAATGGCACTAGGCGAAAACAGCGAACTTGAGTGGCGGAAAGGCCTCTGCGGCATCTGTCCGGCCGGATGTTGGGTGGAAGTGGGTTTGCGCAACGGCAAACTTGTGGATATCAAGCAGGACAACAGCCATACCCTGGGGATGATTTGCCGGCGCGGCAGGCACGCCCCGGAAATCGTTTATTCCGAACACAGGCTAAAATACCCGATGAAACGGGCAGGTTCCAGAGGAACCTACGATTTTGAAAGAATCACCTGGGAAGAAGCCTATGAAAAAATAGCAGCCGAACTTAACAGAATCAAGGATGAGTCAGGCCCGGAGGCTGTAACAATCTATACGGGACGCGGAGCACAGGAGCTATCACTCTGTGATATGTTCCAGCCGAAGGGAGTAATGGTATCTTCCGCTTCAAATATCCTCTTTCCCTTCGGTTCACCAAATACGACCGGCGTCGGCGCTCTCTGCTATGTCTCACTTCACATGATTGCACCTCATGTCACAATGGGACGGATGCAGACAAATATGTTTACCGATATTGAAAACGCCAGGATGGTTATAGTCTGGGGCACCAATCCCACTACCGATTCACCGCCGGCAGATATGCAGAGAATCGAGGCAGCATCCCGGCGCGGAGCCGACATCGTGGTCATAGACCCCCGCCGGACGGAAGCGGTGTCTCGCACCAGCGCTCAGTGGATACCAGTCCGTCCCGGCACCGACGGCGCTTTAGCCCTGAGCATGATCGAGGTAATGATAGAAGAAGACCTCTATGATGAGGACTTCACCGAGAACTGGTGCTACGGTTTCGAAGAACTGAAAATCTATGTTCAGCACTTCCGGCCGGAGGTGGTACAGGAAATTACCTGGGTGCCTGCGGAGACGATACGCGACCTTACCCGGCGAATCTGCGGCAGCGGTGGTACATCGCTGTCAATGTACACCGGCCTGGAATATTCGAACAGCGGGGTGCAGTCGGCCAGAGCAGTGCTGACGCTTTTTGCCCTGGCTGACCAGCTCGATGTTCCCGGTGGTATCGGGCTATCCATGCTCAACAACGAGTTCCCGATTAACCGCTCCTGCAACCTGGAAAACCCGAACCTTGACCTGGCCATAGGCAGGAAAGAATTCCCTGTATACAGCGATTACCGCGGCGAATCCCATGCCATAAGCCTTGTGGACTCAGTCCTGAAAAGCCAGCCTTACAGAACCCGCGGACTAATCATTGACGGTGCCTCATTGCTCACGTCCTGGCCCCAGACTGCTATCTGGAGAGAAGTCCTCTCCAAACTCGATTTCCTTGTCTGTATTGACCGCCAGCTCACTGCCGATGCTGCTTATGCAGATTTAGTCCTTCCCGCCACAACAATGTTCGAGAACCTTTCCTATATGGTCTACGGACCTATTTTCTGCCTGCGTGAAAGGATAATCGAACCGGTAGGCGAAGCCAGAAACGACTACCTGATAATGACTGAACTGGCACGGCACCTTGGCTACGGGCACCTGTTTCCGCAGACGGAAGAAGAAATGGTCCGGTTTGCCCTGGAAGGCTCCGGTTACACGCTGGAAGACGTCAGAGCGGCCGGAGGCTGGGTAAGACTGCCGACACCGATGATGGAGTATAAAAAATGGCAGAAGGGGAGCCTGAGACAGGACGACAAGCCCGGCTTCGATACTCCGACAGGCAAGTTCGAGGTATGGTCGACAATCCTCGAAAGCTACGGCTATGAACCGCTGCCGAAGTACGTCGAGCCGGTAGAAGGACCGGTATCAACTCCCGCGATAACGCAGAAATTTCCCCTCGTATTCAACTCCGGCGCCCGCCCGATGAATGACTTCCGCTCCCAGCACCACGGTATAGAAGGGCTGGTAAAAGATACGCCGGAACCAATCGTGGAGATAAACAGCGACGATGCCGGGGAACGTGGAATCAATGACGGCGATTCCGTTGAGGTCAGTACCCTGAGGGGAAGTGTCCCCTTCAGGGCACGGGTAACCGACGATATTGTTAAAGGAACAATCGAATGCAATATGGGTGGTGGAACGCCGGTGGGTCCGAAAGCCTGGCAGGAATGGAACGTAAACGAACTTACCGACGTAAATAACTTTGACGCTATCTCCGGATTTCCCGTGTATAAGGCGCTTCTCTGCGATGTTGTAAAAGTCAGGTCGGGCACCGGTAAAAGGGAAGATAAAGGTGACGGGCAGGGGCAAACGGAAGAGCTTGAGCAGACAATTCCCCAGGTTGATTTCAGCAGATTCAAGAAATCCGTCTACCTCGATAATAACGCCACCACCCGGGTTGCTGACGAAGTGCGGGAAGCGATGACACCTTACCTGGGGCCGGAACACGGTAATCCTTCAAGCATCCACGTCGCCGGCAGAGACGCCAGAGCAGCCATTGATACCGCACGCCGCCATCTGGCCAGACTGATAAATGCCCAGCCAAGGCGGGTTATTTTCACCGGTGGCGGTTCCGAAGCCGATAACCTAGCGATAAAAGGGGTTGCTTTTGCCCGGCAGAGTAAGGGAAATCATATTATCACCACCACTATCGAGCACCCGGCGGTGCTCAGTACCTGCGACTTTCTCGAAAAGAATGGTTTTGATATCAGCTACCTCGATGTGGATAAAGACGGTTGGCTGGCGCCGGAAAAACTGGAAAAAGAGATAACCGGGAAGACAATACTGGTTTCCATTATGATGGCTAACAATGAGGTAGGAACAATTCTACCGATTAAGGAGCTGTGTGCGGTTGCCCATGAGAAGGGAGTGCTGTTTCACACTGACGCCGTACAGGCAATCGGCAAGATTAAGGTGGATGTGGAGGAATTGAGAGTGGACATGCTCAGTATCTCGGCACACAAATTTCACGGCCCCAAGGGAGTCGGCGCTCTGTACGTCAGGAAGGGGATAGAGCTGGAGCCTGTAATCCACGGGGGTAAACAGGAGAGCGGACTGAGAGCCGGTACGGAAAACGTCCCGGCAATAGTGGGCATGGGCAAAGCGGCCGAGCTTGCCATGCATGCCCTGCCTGAAATGGAGAAAGTAAAGAAGCTGAGGGAAAAGCTCGGTGAAAGTATTATGGAATTGATTCCGGAGGCGGTGCTCAACGGTCACCCCGAAAACAGGCTGCCGAACACGCTGAACCTGACACTGCCGGGGCTGCGTGGAGAATCACTGGTTATCTCGCTTGACCATTACAGCATTGCCCTTTCCTCCGGTTCGGCCTGTAAATCAGGTTCACCCGAACCGACACACGTGCTCATCGCTATGGGGAGAACGGAAGAGGAAGCACACTGCTCGATCCGACTTTCCCTCTCCCGCTACAACACGGAAGAAGATATAGAACAGACAGTAGCTGCCCTTGAACAGGTACTGAAAGACAAAGAAATCGTCAGGCTCATGCCGTGTAGATGAGCTTTATCCGGTAGTTTCCAGGTACTGCACACTGAACCACTGTTTTTCATCGGTCCAGGCGTGCTGCACCCTGAATCCGGCGGTGCCGGCAATCTCGGCAAACTCATCAAGATTGTACTTGTAGGAGCTTTCCGTCCATATGGTCTCGCCTTTCCCAAAGGCTATGGTCTCGCCATTCAGATGGACACTCTGCTCCTCCAGACTCATCAGATGCATCTCAACCCGCCCTTCGCCTGGATTATAGAAAGCATAATGCCTGAAGGAATCGACTTTAAAGTCGCTGCCAAGCTCCCGGTTAATACGGTGAAGCAGGTTCAGATTAAAGGCGGAGGTTACACCTTCTTCATCATTGTACGCCCGGTGAAGCACATCCTGGTCTTTTTTGAGGTCAACACCAATTAGTAAAACGCCGCCTCTCCCGCAGACCTGGGCAATACGCTCCAGGAATTGCTTCGCCGGTAACGGGTCGAAGTTGCCGATTGTCGAACCGGGGAAATAGACAACGGTGCGGTTACACACTCCAGAAACATCGGGAATATCGAAACTGCCGGTATAGTCGGCACAGACAGGCAATAGCTCCAGACCTGGATAGCCGGCAGCAAGTTCTTCTGTAAAATTGATGAGCTGCTGCTGTGAAATATCGATGGGAACGTAGGCTGTCGGGTCGGTCAGGTTATCGAGTAAAAACCTGACTTTCTTGCCTTCCCCGCTTCCGTACTCAATAAGGAGCGCATTAGGCCCGATGAGTTCGACAATTTCAGAAATATGGGCCTGCATTATGGATTCCTCAGCATCCGGTATGTAGTACTCCTCCAGTGAGCAGATACGTTCAAACAGGTATGAACCGTGCTCATCATAGAAGTACTTGGACGGTAGCTCCTTTTGCGGTTTTCGCAGTCCGCTGAGGACCTCGGCCAGAAACCGTTCCCGCCCCGGCAGAAAATCACCGTTTATATAGCTATCTTCGCTTTTAATCCTCATTTCTACAGTTAATCCGCCGTAGCAGCCGAACAAGATATTCTCTTCATTTTACATCAAGTAATGCAAATTCTCCAAAACACAGAAGCTCCACTATAAGAGTTTACTATTCAGATAACTATCGTGTATTATCAGGTTATTATTTCTAAAACGGAGAGAAAAATGAAAACTTATGATTTACTGACTGATGGCTACACACGTATTGCGCAGGTTCTGGAGAGAGCGCTGAAAGGGCTTACCGTGGATGATTTAAAGTGGCTGCCCCACCCTGAGTCCAACAGCATCGGCTGGTTGACATGGCATCTCACCCGTGTCCAGGATGACCACATCGCCTCTCTGATGGGAGAAGAACAACTCTGGATTAAGGACGGATGGCACACCAAATTCAACAGACCTGCCGACCCCAGAGACCGGGGATTTGGAGACACTCCGGAGCAGGTGGCCGCTTTCGACTGCCCGAATGCGGAAACACTGCTCGCCTATCACCGGGCAGTATCGGAACGGTCGAAGGCATACTTCCCCACACTTTCGGAAAAAGACCTTGATAGAGAGCTTCAGGAGCCGCAGTACACACCCCTGCCAACCGTCGGGGTGAGGCTTATAAGTGTTCTGGCAGATAATCTACAGCACGCCGGACAGGCAGCATTCGTCCGCGGACAGCTCCAGGGCAGGGGCTGGCAGAGCTTTTAAACAGCACAGGGTAATGGAATAACAGGTTATAGTCCGGCTGCTTCCAGGATATCAGGCACTACTTCTTCGCGGCCTATCGCCATGATATGGACGCCATCGCAGACTTCTTCCTGCTTCAGGGCAGCAATCATCCGCCCGGCAATGGCGATGCCTGTTTTGATTGCTTCGCCTTTCGGGGCGTTTGCCAGCTCATCAATCAGTTCCTGGGGAACGAAAATGCCGGGCACGTTCTCGGTCATCACTCGTGCCATCCTAGCCGAAGTCAGCAGCACTATCCCGGCCAGGATTTTAACCGGAAATTTCCGGGCGTACTCCATGAACCGCTTGAAATTATCGAGGTCATAAATCGCCTGGGTCTGAAAGAACTCGGCTCCCGCCTCCACTTTCTTCTCAAACTTGATAAGCTGAGGTTCAATCGGATTCGCCTCCGGAGTCACTATAGCCCCGGCACAGAACTCCACAGCGCCGTCAAGCTCGTTCCCGCCCAGGTCGATGCCGGTCTCAAGCTGCCGGATTGTCCGCAATAGCTGGGATGAATCAAGCTCGAAGACATCCCGCGCTTGTTTGTGGTCGCCGACCACCACAGCGTCTCCGGTAAGACAGAGAACATTTCTAATTCCCCTTGAATAAGCAAAGAAAAGGTCTGCCTGTAAGGCCAGTTGATTTCTGTCACGGCAGGTCATCTGCAATATCGGTTCACCGCCCTGCTCCTTGACATGCAGACAGCCACCGAGGGAAGGAAAGCGCATTACCGAGCTTTGATGGTCGGTGATGTTAATACCATCCACTTTATTCTTGAGGAGGTCGATATGGTGACACATTTTTTCAATATTGGTACCCTTCGGCGGGGCAATTTCACTTGTTACAACGAACTTGCCCGAAGCCAGGGTCTCTTTAAAGCTCTGTACCATAATAATCCTCCTCGTTCAGGTGATGACGGTAGCTCTGGGTCTGGGTACTACCTGAGAGTTCTTAATCGGCTGGTACTTGCGCATCAAGTCCAGCCGGCCCTGCTCTTTCAGGCGGTTATAAATCAGCGTCCAGGCACAGTCCTTGTTCTTATCGACTTCACACTTGCCATCGTTTGTCCCGCCGCAGGGTCCGTTCAGCAGGTGCTTGTGGCAGGCGGTAACCGGACAGATACCGGCGGTCCAGCCCAGAAGACACTGGCCGCACTGGGCGCAGACCTCGCGGAAGCTGCCGGGACCGTCTTCCAGTCCCAGGAAGACCGTATCAACAGCCGGTATTACAGGTTTTTTAATCGAATCGGCTACCCGGCACACCCCCAGGGCACAGGACATCACCAGGATGCCATCCGTGTTCTCCAGCAACGTCTTGTTTTCCTCAAGAGTGGCTTCGGTCATATCATCACAGGCAGTGGGAATAACCGCCCAGCCGGTGACAAGTTTCCCCATTTCCTGGAGGGTGTTGTTCATCTCGATGACCTCGTCCCTGCCCCCGGTCTTGGTCACGGTGGTGCATGTACCACAGCCGATTATGTATATTTTGTCCAGCCCTTCAAGTTGCTCCTGGATTTCCTCTATAGGCTTTTGCACGGTAATTGATTTCATTGCTGACCCCCTGACATACGTTAAATCCCCACCTGCTTCTAAACTATTTCAAGGTCACACCTCAGGCAGCGTTTGGCTTCCTCTATCGCCTGCTCTTCCGAGAAGCCAAGCTCAATTTCTTCGAAGCTCTGCTTTCTTTGCTGAGTGGGCAAGACCGGTACTTCCATCCTGGGTCTTTCTTCCCATACTTCCTCTTCTTCCCCTTCCTCTGCGGGTATCACTTCACCGACGATATCCGCTTTTGTATCGTACAAATGAACCGGCGAGGTGTCTCCAATGAGGTACTTGTCAATGGCAATGGCACCTCTCCTGCCGGCGGCAATCGCTTCAATTACCATACCTGGTCCGGTGGCGAAGTCGCCCCCGGCAAAGACACCTTCCACGTTCGTCGCCAGAGTATTGCTATCAACAACAAGCGTCTCCCACCGGGTGCGCTCAAGGGCGCTGTCCGCGGGAAGAAAGGAGAGGTCGGGAGCCTGACCGACGGCGGCAATGACGGTATCGGCCTCAACAACAAAATCGGAATCGGCAATCGGCATCGGCTGCCGCCGCCCGCCGGCGTCAAGTTCACCCAGTCTCATCCGAACGCAGTGCAGACCGGTTACCTGCCAGTTCTCACTGAGTATCCGGGTAGGATTGACGAGGAAATTCATCCGGACGCCCTCGGCCACAGCTTCGTCAAATTCGACCTCGGTGACAAGCATCTCATCCCGCGACCGCCGGTAGTAGATGTTCACTTCCTCGGCGCCGAGACGCAGAGCAGTCCGCGCCGAGTCCAGAGCCACATTTCCGCCACCGATGACAGCCACCCGTCTTCCCACCTCAACGTGCTTACCAATTCTGACATCCCTGAGGAACCTGAGCCCGTAATAGAAGTTGGAAACATCTTCAAGCTCACCCGGAATGCCCAGTTGCTGGCTTCTCTGGGCGCCAGCGGCAATAAATACCGATGCATAACCCTCTTCTTTCAGCCGGTCAATATTGAAACTGGTTGTCATCGGAGTGTTATATCTTATCTCAACACCCTTTTTGGCAATATAGTCAATCTCGGCCTGTATAACCTCGCGCGGCAAACGGAATTCGGGTATGGCTACCGATAGCATCCCGCCACCAACCGGAAGCGCTTCGAATACCGTCACCGGATAGCCCATCTGTGCCAGGAAGTAAGCACAGGACAGTCCGGTGGGTCCAGCTCCGATAACGGCTACTTTCTCATTCTTTGTCCTGGGGAAAGGTTCAGGGTCGGGAAGTTCGGATATATGGTTGAAATACCAGTCGGCAGCATAGCGCTTCAGCGCCCGTATCGCCACCGGGTCATCCAGTTCTCCGCGCCGGCACCGCCTCTCGCAGGGATGGTGGCAGATGCGACCGCAAATCGCCGGAAACGGATTACGCTCTCTAATTGTTTCGACGGACTCCAGATACTCGCCAGCGGCAATATGAGCGACATATTTCGGGACATTAATCCCCACCGGACAGGTATGCTGGCAGGGAGATATCATCAGGGCATCGCAAACGGCCGCCGGACATTTCTTTTCCCTTATATGAGCTTCATACTCATCCTTGAAATACTCAAGAGTGGTAAGCACCGGATTGGGACAGGTCTGTCCCAATCCGCAAAGCGAGCACTCCTTTACCGTCCGGGCGATGCTGTAGAGGGTATCCAGGTCTTCATTGCGCCCTTTGCCCTGTGTAATTCTGGTCAGGATATCGAGCATCTGTCTTGTCCCCAGGCGGCAGGGGGTACATTTACCACAGGACTCATCCTGAGTAAAACTGAGGAAATAGCGGGCTATCTCCACCATACAGGTACTTTCATCCATCACCACCATACCGCCGGAGCCGACAATGGAGCCGAGTTTAGCCAGAGTCTCATACTCCACCGGAGTATCAAGGAACTGGACGGGGATACAGCCACCGGAGGGACCTCCGGTCTGCACCGCCTTGAAACGCTTGCCTCGGGGAATACCACCTCCGATATCAAAGATAATATCCGTCAGAGGAGTCCCCATCGGCACTTCCACCAGTCCGCTGTTGGTAATCTTCCCGGTAAGGGCGAAGATGGCGGTTCCTTTGCTGTTCTCAGTGCCGATTCCGGCAAACCAGTCAGCTCCGCGGTCGATTATAATCGGAATGGAGGCCAGGCTTTTTACGTTATTAATATTCGAAGGCTTTCCGTCGAGGCCCGATTGTGCCGGGAAGGGCGGACGAGGACGCGGCATACCCCTCTTGCTTTCAATGGAAGCCATCAGGGCTGTTTCTTCTCCGCAGACAAAAGCTCCGGCGCCTTCCTTGACATGAATCTCAAAGTCAAAGCCAGAGCCGAGGATATTCTCGCCAAGGAAGCCTTTTCCCCAGGCTTGCTCCAGAGCAATGTAAAGGCGTTTTATCGCCAGCGGATACTCGGCACGGGCGTAGATATAGCCTTCGTTTGCCCCGGTGGCATAGGCACCAATTACTATGCCCTCCAGAACAGCATGCGGGTCTGCCTCCAGTATTGAGCGGTCCATAAAGGCACCCGGGTCACCTTCATCGGCATTGCATATCATGTATTTTTTATCGCCCGGGGCCTCGGCAAGGCGTTCCCATTTGAAACCGGTAGATACACCGGCACCACCTCTACCCCTCAAGCCGGACTTTTTCACCTCCTCAATCACTTGCTCTGGAGTCATCTCCTGGAGCACTTTCTTCAGCGCCCGGTAGCCTCCCCGGTCGATATAATGTTCGATTTTCTCCGGATTTATATGTCCGCAGTTACCCAGGATGACGCGCTGCTGTTTATCGTAGAAGTTAATCTCCGAATATAGCGGCACCGGCTTGCCCGTAGCAGGGTCTTTATAGAAAAGCCTTTCGATAGGCCTGCCGTCATGCAGGTGCGCACTGACAATCTCCGCCGCATCTTCAGCCTGGACATGGGTATAGAAGATGCCTTCCGGTTCGATAACGACATTGGGGCCCTGCTCGCAGAACCCGTGACAGCCCGTCAGGTCAACCTCGGTATCTTCTATTCCCTGCCTTGCCACCTCTTCCGCCAGCGCCTTATAGACGGCATCGGACCCGGCGGAAACGCACCCCGTCCCCTGGCAGACGAAAATAGTACGGTGATTTTGCATCCTATTCTCCATCCTTCTTTAGCAACCGCTCTACACTTTTGGGATTCAGATGGCCGTGAACACGGTCGCCGACCACCATATTGGGAGCCAGAGCACAAACGCCGATACAGGCAACAGTCTCCAGGGTATATTCGAGGTCGGGAGTTGTCTCGCCTTCCTCGATACCAAGCTGCCGCTTGACCAGTTTCAGTATCGTTTTTCCTCCCCGCACATGGCAGGCGGTACCGCGGCATACTCTGACAACATGCTTGCCCCGGGGTTCGGTATAAAGTTGCGCGTAAAAGGATATAACTCCCTGCACCTGACTGGGAAAAAGCCCCAGCGCCCCGGATATCTCCGGTATGGACTCAGGAGGAATATAGCCGATTTCCTCCTGAATTTTTTGAATAAGCGGGATTAACGGCCATTTCTGCCGACTGTATTCGGAGACAATTTCTTTTATCCGGGCAAGGTCAGCTTGGGTAACCGTTTCTATTTCATCCATCAGGCTGTATCCTTTCAATTCTTACCTTCTGCGCTTTCAGTGAAGGCGTTTTCGTCTCCGGGTCAAGGGAAACATTAAATAACACGTTAGCCGGAGCTTCCGGGAATGACACCGGCAGGAAGAGCATTCCTTCAGGCAGGCTATCGGAAATCCTGGGTCTGGCGGTAAGTTCACCAGCCGGCGAGCTCACTTTTAGCTTATCGCCGTTTCCAATACCGAGCCTCCGGGCATCGGACCCGTTCATCTCAAGGAAAGCCTCCGGGTTAAATTCAGCCAGCCTCCGTGCCCTGGAGCTCCTTGTCCCGGCGCCGAAGTGGTAAAGCAAAGTCCCGGTGAGCAGGGTAAAGGGATAACCGTCCTTCTCTTCTTTCTTTTCCGGAATATATTCCACCGGCAAAAGGCTGGTAGTCACTCCCGGCAGTTGCTTAACGTCAACGCGTTCCGTAATCTCATCCGTTATCTCCCGTATCGAGGAGTACGGTAGCGGATGATTCATCTTTTCAGCAAGCCGGAGGATTATCTGCCAGTCCGGCAGGCTTTCGCCGACCGGCTCAATTACTTTCCTTACCTTGCCTGTCCGTCCCTCGAAATTGGTGAACGTTCCCTCTTTCTCAGCGAAGCTCGCCGCCGGTAGTACAACTGTCGCCAGCCCGGCTGTCTCGGTGAGCAAAATATCCTGCACGACAAGGAAATCCAGTGAAGCCAGAGCGTCAGCGACCAGGCTACTATCAGGGAAACTGAGGACAGGATTCTCTCCCACTATCCACAACGCTTTTATTTTCCCCGCCTTTATCTGCTCTATTATTTCCAGGGCAGTCAGTCCTGGTTTGTCCGGCAGGCCTGCATTCCAGTATTCTTCGAACTCTTTCCTCGCACCGGCATCGGCAACACTTTGATATCCGGGGAGATAATCGGGCAGTGTCCCCATGTCACAGGCACCCCGTCCGTTATTTTCTCTCTGCAGGGCAAAGACTCCACTGGCGGTATTGCCGGTAAGAACAGCCAGGTTGGTCAGTGCTTTTACGCTATCAGCACTGTTTCTCTGCTGGGTAATACCGGTGCCGTAGACAATTGCCGCCTTCTCCGCCCCGGCATAAAGTCGTGCCGCAGCTTGAATTTCCCCGGCAGAAACACCAGTAACAGACTCCACATACTCCGGCGAATACTTCTCCAGCGCTCCGGTAAATGTTTTATACTCATCTGTTTTAACGTTGACAGAATCGTTTTTGAGTAAACCTTCATCAATAATCACCTTCGCCATGCCATTCAGTAAAGCAACATCCGTTCCAATTACGGGTTGTAGCTGGAGATGAGCAAACGGAGACAGGGCTGTTTGCCGTGGGTCTACCAGTATCAACCTGGCGCCTTTAAACCTGGCTGCCCGCTTTATTGCGTATTCGACAATCGGTGCTGATGAGGAAGGATTTGCTCCGATTACAATTATCACATCCGACTGCTCAAGAGCGTTGATGTCGCTCGCGGCACCGGCAAGGCCGGCACTGGATAACCGGCTGCCATTATCGATATTGTTTGTCCCCAGAATACATCTGGTGAATCTTTGAAGGAGGTAATTCTCCTCATTGGTGCACTTTGAAGAGCCGAGAACCGCCAGACTATCAGCGCCGTGCTTATCTGTTATCCGTTTGAATTCGGCGGCTACCTGTTCCAGAGCCTGCTCCCAGGACACTTCCTCGAAACCATCATCAGCCTTAACCAGAGGTCGGGTTAATCTATCCGGACTGTAGATATAGTCATAGCCATAGCTTCCCCTTACGCAGAGAGCACCGCGATTTATGCCTTCTTTGCCGGGTCTCATCCGCACGATATGGTTATTCTTTACTTCCGCAGAAATGCTGCAGCCACAGCCACAGAAAGCGCAGGTGGTCTCAACGCTTTTCCCGGCAGTACCCGAACATAACCAGTCCTTCTCCATTAAGGCGCCGGTAGGGCACATTGCCACGCAGGTGCCGCAGAAAAAGCATTCGGAAGCCTCCAGCGGTAAATCATTACTGGTGGCAATTTTACTGACGAATCCCCGGTGAAAGTAATCTATAGCTCCATCAACGACAAGCTCCTGGCAGGCTCGAATACATTTGGCGCAGAGGATACATTTACTCAAGTCACGTTCAATGAAGGGATTTACCTCCTCGATGGCAGCTACTTTGGGAATTCTCTCAAAATCGATAAGCCCGATTCCCAAATCCGAAGCGGCCTTACGCAACTGACACCGGTTACCCTTATCGCAGACGATGCAGTTCTCGGGATGGCTGGCAAGCATAAGCTTTATTACATTCTTGCGGTGTTGAATAACCCGCGGCGAATTGGTATTGATTACCATACCCGCAGCAATCGGGGTAACGCAGGAAGCCATTAACCTAGCGGTGGGCTCGTCTTCAACAATACAGAGGCGGCAAGCACCGAAAGGAGGTAAGTGGGTATCGTGGCAAAGGGTAGGAATCTCCACTCCCGACTCATTTGCCAGCTCCAGGATACTCATTCCCGGATAACCGCTTACCTCCCGTCCGTTCAGAGTGATTGTTACCGGCTGCAAATTTACATCCCTTCTCAACTCAATAATTATTCTGGACCGTTACTTCCTGCCCGACCTAAGATGAATTCGCCTGCTTCCAGTTCGCCGATACATAGGCGAAGGCTGCCGGGAAGTACCTTCCCGCGGCTACAGCTCTTATTCCGGAAAGAAGTTCAGAACTGGCGGCTCTTTTCGGAATGAAGCCCTGGGCGCCAGCTTCTTTGGCGACAAACATGTTCTCTTCCGAGTCATACTGCGTTAAAATCAGGACCCTTACCTCAGGCATATCCTTGCTGATTCGCTTTGTCGCTTCCAGGCCACTCATTACCGGCATAGAGATATCCATGAGAACTATATGCGGCACCAGTTCCTTTGTTTTATCAATGGCTTCCTGACCGTCTACTGCCTCACCCACCACGTCAATATCATTTTGCAGAGTGAGAACGGAACATATTCCGTCCCTGACCATGGTATGGTCGTCCACCACCAGGACTTTTATCGTTTTCATCGATTCTTCGAGAAGCCCCTGGATTCGAGTCAGTATCGAGTCAGGCTCAACGGGCTTGATTGCATACTCCTCGGCTTCTAGCTGCATACCTTCGAATATTCTCCATCCTTTTACCTGCCGTTCGGCAGGGGGAGCATCAATCACCACCAGAGGTATGTCCTTATACCTGGAATGTCCTTTCAGCCATTGATGCATTGAGAACGCCTGTCCGGCCGGAGCCAGAGTGCCGAGGACAATAACATCAGGCTCCTGGCCCAGCATCTCCTGCCCTTCTTCTTTGCTCAGGCAGCAAATTACCTTATAGGCTTTGGCTTCCAGAGCCTGCTGTAAGGTCTTTAAAAAATCCGGTTCATCGTCTATCAGGAGGACTTTTTTTTTCTCTGCCATTTCACACCTCCCAGCTTCTTAATATCGGTCAGTTTCTCTGGTATAAGCTTACTTTGAGTTACCGACACAACATCAGCGGAAAAAAAGGCTGATTTCCAATATCATATCCGCTACTGAAAAGGGGGACAATGGCAAATACCCTGAAGGGGTGAGCATTCCACTACTGAAATTACTTAGGGAATTACCCTGTATATCAAAGGGGAAAAACCCTGTAGGATATTTTGCGAGAAATAGAGATAAAGCTGTGTATGTCTTCAGAGGGTAATAATACGCCTGCGTACGGCAAACTTAATAAGTTCCGTCTTACCGCGGATATTGAGTTTGTTCATCATGCTGGTCTTGTAGGACTCTACGGTCTTGGGACTGACAAACAGCATACCGGCTATTTCCCGGGTCGTCTTCCCCTCGGCAACAAGTTTAAATACTTCTCTCTCCCGGTCTGTTAACCGGTCGTAAGCATCTCTTTCGCCGCCTTCGGCAGTTCTGACCTGGTGGTTCTGGACAAGGACTGCTGCTGCCGAAGGTGTCAGATAAGACTCACCTCTGTATACCGCCTGAATTGCCAAGGAAAGCTCCGAAAAGGCAGCCATCTTGGTGACGAAACCACTGGCTCCGGCCTCGATAACGGGAATGACATACTCGCTATCGTCATACTGGGTCAGCGCCAGTATCTTGGTATCGGGAAATTCGCGTCGTATTCTCCGGGTCGCTTCCAGGCCGTTCATAATCGGCATTGCCAGGTCCATAAGCACAACGTCCGGCATCAGCTCCTTTACCTGCTCAAGAGCTTCCCTGCCATTCGCCGCCTCACCGACCACATCTACATCTGTTACAAGCTCCAGAAGAGAGCGGATTCCGTCTCTAACCAGTGTATGGTCATCGACTATCAATACTGTTATCTTCGCCATTTACCTCATCCCTAGCCAATGGAACTCTGGCGATAACTCTGGTTCCTTTACCCGGCTCGGACTCTACATACCCGGCACCGCCCAGTACTCTCAGTCTCTCCCTGATTGTAAACAAACCGGCACCCCGCCCACTCGGTTCTACTCCGGTGAGCTTATTGACATCGAATCCTCTACCGTTATCTTCAACAATCAATGCGCATTCTCTGGAATTACACTCAAGCTTCATTTTTACGTTATTTGCCTCAGAATGCTCCAGTATGTTGCCGATTATTCCCTGGGCGACACGAAAGAGGGTTACCTCGACTTCCATCGGCAGACGGTCATCCGTGCCGATGAATTCCATATCAATATTAATACCCTGGGCTTCAAGAGTGTCCTTGGCATAGCGATGGATTGCTGCTGGCATTCCAAGTTCATCGAGCAGGGTAGGGCGGAGTTCCTTCATCAACTTCACTATTTCAGTACCGGCATAGACCGCATAAGAGTGCGCCTTTTTCAGTCGCTCGATAAATTCGGTGTCTCCTATTCCCTTCATCCCCGCCATCTGTATTGCCGCCTGGAGGCTGAGGGTCAGGCTGGTAAGCGCCTGGCTGGTCTCATCGTGCAGCTCTCCGGCAATCCTTTTCCTCTCGTCTTCCTGAGCAGTCAGGGCATGCTTTAGCAGGTCGCGATATCTCTGTCCTATCCTGGCTAGCCTGGCATTAAGACTCGCCTGCTCAATTGCGGTACCGAGATAGTGACCTATAGAACTGAGCAAGGAAAGGTCTTCAGCCCCGAATTGTCCCGGTTCGTGACTGGCAATATTCATTACGCCGACGACCTTTTCCTTTGATTTCAGGGGAATACTGACAAAGCCTTTCAGGTTCTCGGCATCTACAATGTCAAGGTAAACGGTTCGCGAGTCAATTGAGATATCTTCAAGAAGTATCGGCTCACCGGTCTGAGCTACTTCTCCCGCTATCCCCTCGCCAACCGGTATTTGTACCACATCGATTTCTTTTGAAGAGAAACCGCGGTATGCCCGGTAATAAAGCACATTCGGCTCTTTATCCATCAGCAGAATCCCGCCGATAGCACCGTTAATAATCTTCAATACGTTATCAAGAGCGATATTGAGAATCGTACCCAGGTCCTGCATACCGCTTACCGCACCTGCTATCTGGTTCAGCGCCTCAAGCTGGTCCTGCCGCCTCAGCATACTATCTTCAAATTCTCTCTCCTCAGTAACGTCCCTCCGTAGTTCGACTATCCCCTTTATACCGTCACTTCCTTCATGAAAAGGATAGGCAATTACCTTCAGGTAGGTCTCAGTACCGAAAGTACCCAGAGAGTGGAGAATTGTTTTCATATTGCCGCTCTTCAGGACCTGTTTCAGCGGACAATCCCACATCGGCGTACCGCATGGTTTATCTCTGTCATAGAAGACCTCATAACAGAGCTTGTCCACTGGAAACTCAGCACCATTTTTCAACCGCTCCAGTGCTGCCGAGTTAGCCCACCTTATCCGGTACTCACTGTCAATAACGACAAGCTCATCCTGGATGGAGCCAACTATATCGTCGGTGTCTATTTCAGCTCCCACGCTTCCACTATCTGTCTGTGATTTATTCATTCGCCTGTCCATCTCCGTGACTCCCTGTTTTGTAAAATACACCAGCAATCAGGCGTTGTCAAACAAGCTGCAGTCTACCACCAGGGAAACCTGCGCCGGATTCCAGAGCCCGGTCCGCACCGCCTGCCACCAGCGCCTGAATGAAAAAGTAACTTATATAATTACAACCCAGGGTTTGTAGCCTTTCCTCTTCCCTATTTTAGCATTCTGAGGTTCTACCTCAAAAATACCGTCCGGGCACAGAGTAACATTCCAGGCATGGAGTCCCCGGGGCGTTTTGCCAAAGACGAGCCCCACACCATTCTCCTTTCTCTCACTGGCAGCAGCCTTGAATAGCAAAGCGGCGTCATCACAATCTTGAATCTCCTTGATATAACTAAAATTCTCCTTTACCTGTTCCGATATCTCCCTCAGAGTCTCCTTCGGCATCAGTTTATAACGTGTGTCAAGAAGAAATACCAGCGGAGTCTTGCATGCCCAAGCTACTCCGAGATATGTTTTCCATCCGGCAAACATTCCGTTACCTCCTCAACTGATACAATATTGAGCTTAAAACAACCAGGGCACCAGTCTATCTGTAACACTGGCACCCTGACTATCACCCGCTGTATTATCACACGCATTACCGCATATTAAAGAAACGGCATAACCACGCCTTTGATGTATCCTGGCGTCCTGCCAAGGTTATCTTCAAAAGCCTTACCTATGTCTTCAAGCTTATATTTATGAGTAACAAGCTTATCCATCGGATATATTCCCTTCTGAATTGCCCACAGAACGCGGGGAAGTTCACTCTTCGGGTCGGTCGACATTCCGATTCCCTGAGGACTATAGATTATAGGCGATTTTATCCAGGACATCAGTTCATAGGTGTCCGGTGCCTGGTGCCAGCCAACAACAATCATCTTAGCCCTGTCCGTCTTCATCACAGCGCCGACGGTCTTAAGGCCTATAGGATGTCCTACCACCTCGATTACGACATCGGCACCCTTTCCCTCGGTTATCTTCATCACCTCTTCGACGACGTCCACTTTATTCGGGTTGAGAGTAATTGTAGCGCCCAGTTCTCTGGCAAGGTCCAGTCTCCAGTCTTCAAGATCGCAGACGATATACTCCCTTAGCTTTGGATGTGCCACCCCGGCGATAACACCCAGTCCCATAAAACCGCAGCCTATCTGAAATACATAGTCGCCCAGTTCGGGATTAGCCGTTCTGGCTATTGACATCAAGCACATCATCGGTTCGCCGATTGCATGTTCCATGGGCAGACCATCGGGTATCTTTCCTATCATCGGCTGACGCATCTCCTGAGGTCCCCCGAGAGGATTGAAAGAAGCGTATTCGGCAAAGTCCCCCATTCCGAAAATACCCGTTATCCTGTCTCCCACCTTATAATCTCTGACATTCTTGCCTACTTCTACAATAGTCCCGGCTGGTTCGTGCCCGACTCTCCTCGGATATGGCCTCATCCTCTGGACTTCTTCACTATGGGTTCCGAGGTATCCCGCCATATCGCTTGTGCATACCCCACAGGCTTCTATTTTCACCATAATCTTGTCGTCATCCATTTCCGGCATAGGGACATCCTGAATTTCGATTTTCCTCGGGGCAACAATAAAAGCAGCCTTCATCTAAATAATCCCTCCTTCAATTAACATACACATTGGAATACATGGCTTCCTGTAATATACAAACGACCACAGGTAATGTCAAATTTCTGATTTTTTCCTGGTTCTGTTCGGTTTTAGCTGGTGTTTCTTTACCTCACCCCTAACCCCTCTCCAGCCAGAACCATTGTAAATGAAAGAAATGTTCTTCCGGCTGGAGAAAAGTATAAAATTGAGAGGGGGCGGAGCCCCCCTCTCTCCAGTCTCCTCCTTTCAACAAGGCAAATGAGCGCATTATAAAGCGGGGAACGATTTGAGAGGTGGACTGCGGGGGAGATTTCTAAAGAGGGGGGCATCCCCTCTTTAGCTTCCTCAAGGGTGGTGGGTGGAAATAGACAAGGTAAAAAGGTAGAGCATTTCATTCAGCTAAAACCGAATAGCACTCTTTAGCTGCTTTCTCTGCAAGACTGCCCAATACAGTATTGACACAATTTCAGGGTGCGGTTTAAACTCAAAACCTGATTGAACAAATGGTTATAAACGGGGGTGAATAAGCCGGGCTTATGGACATCGGACTCATTATTTCAGCTATTATCTGCCTTCTTTTTTTGATTGTCGGCCTGGCCGGAGTCGTTATCCCTCTATTGCCCGGTGTTCCCCTGGCATGGTTAGGGCTTTTTATCTATGCCATAGTCACCGGTTTTGAACGGATTTCCATCTTCCAGACCGTCATATTCTTTATTCTGATGCTGTTCACCCTAACACTCGACTTCGTGGCTCCGATGCTCGGAGCGAAAAAACACCGGGCAAGTAAATGGGGAATAATCGGCGTTTTCCTCGGCTTTATCGTTGGAATTCTGCTATTCGGACCGTGGGGGATAATCCTGGGGCCATTCCTCGGAGCGCTACTGGGAGAATTAATCGCCAGCCGCCAAACCGGACAGGCAATCAGGGTAGCAATCGGTGCCTTAATAGGCTTCCTGGCGGGCAACCTGCTGAAAGTAGCCCTCATTTTAATAATGATGGGATTCTTTATTTTATCTCTATTCTGAGGGAAGGGAGGACACCCACCCGCACACCGCGCTCTACCAGGGGAGCTGCCATAACCGCCACCATTTTTGTAGACATAGCTTCATGGATTCCACCGGCAAAAAGGACATGGTACCCAGAAGAATCCTTGTCAGGAGTAAGGTATTCCAGAAGCTCATCAATCATTCTTTCCCATAGTAGAAAGCTGGTATACGGTCCAATGTCTCCATCAGGTTCCTGTCCTTCAAAAATAAAACGCCGGTCGCCACTGTTGAGAAACATCCTTAATCGTCCCGGTGAAGGTACGTGTGTATAGGTGATAATACCGGCATCTATAAGAGGCTTGTGCTGGTTAGGCAGTCCTCCGGCAATCAATGCGTACGGAGGGTGGTACTCACAGATGATATCTATCTGCTGGCGTAAGAGTTCCGGAGGCAAAAAGCCAATGATACCAACGCCCCAGGGGCGCTTTCCCATGATATGCCGGGCTTCCTGCAGAAAACTCTTCAATTCAGAAGGAGTCATCAAGGGAAGCGCCAGAAAAGGAAGCCCTCCGTTTGCGGCTACCTCAAGAGCAAAGGCCGACATATCACTGATTCCGGCCTTTGGCTCCCAGAGATTAGGACACTGCGTATCCCGCGACCGGATTAAAGTAGCCTTCTCATCAGGGGAGTATTGTTCCCGGGCACTCCGGCAGTGGTCATCTACCTCCTTTTTTATCCCGCGTAGTACATGACCAACTGTGCCATATCGCCTGGCAAGCGGCGCGGCAAGACCCACGTCCTGACCCAGAAACAACAGGTTTTCCTCAATAGACTCCCAGCCAACTCGCTTGAGCACCGCCTCCTGCCAGAGCTCTACGTTCTTATTATGGGGAAGATTCTGGTAGGCCAGCTTTTTTTCCTCCTCGAGCAAGTCATCAATCACGGGAAGACCCGGTGCCGCAAATACCCGATAAGTTTTGCCTATCTTATCACCGATACAGATAGTCGCATTGCCATCAAGACTGGCTATCTTTTCTTGCACCGAATCGGGAAGAGGTGATTCCTGACATAAAGCCAGTTGTGAGTCCAGCACAATTCCGGCTGCTCCTGCCGCATAGCAGGCTGCTGCGGTATGTCGTCCCACGCCGCCGTGAGCCCAGACCGGTAGTTGGAGGTTTACCAGTAATCGCTGTAGTAAAACAAACGCCGTCTCTTTACCGGCCCTTCCTCCGGTTTCATACCCCTTGGCAATAATGCCATTCACACCACACTGCTCGCCAATCCAGGCTTCTGCAAGACAGGTAGCTTCCAAGAGAACAGACAGTCCTCTGCGCTGGAATGTCTTCACCTGATTCAGCAATAGATGCTCGCTGCCGTTGGTCAGTATTACCCAGGAGAGTTTTTCTGGCAGGTCACCTATAACTTCGCGCCAGAAAACTTCGGAGTGGCTATCCAGTTTAATGCCAAATTCATAACTGGCATATTCTGCCATTCGTTTGATGGCAGCCAGCGCAGCTTTTTTATCGGTCGTATACTCGAGGTCCAGCACTCCAATGCAATGAGCACGACTAGCGGCGATTGCTATCGCCGGCTCCGGCGGTCCAGGCGGTGTGTATACAATAACCTGAAATTGTGTCATTTGGAATCACCTGCCTTAGTTCACAATGACAGTATTACTAATCCAAATTACTCCCATGAAGCAAGATTTGTTATATGTACATCTATGATAGTGATTACCATTTTCCCTTTCTCAGTATTGCAGTGTTCCTCCACGGCCGCCGTTCCAGAGCTGGAACGATCAGGTCAGGCTGAGTTTCGATTAGGACGTGTATGGTTTTATCAAGAGCATTCCTGGCCTTCAGTAGTTTATAAACCGCATACTGTAAATCAGGAAATACCTTCTTGTCTGAATCCGTATACTGTTCAAGGACAGGAGGGTTAGTCATTAAATAACCTCCTACTTAAATTGCGAAATAATACTAGCATAGAAAAGTACATATTTCGGTTCCCAAAGTGCCTGTAAAGTGACTAATTTGATGTAATTTAGTACCAATTTGACGAAAACGTGTGTTTTTACCGATGAAATTACTTGAATAAACTTTTAAGAGGGACGGATAAAAGACAGCTTGGACAGCTAAAAAGTATAGAAGACAAGGTGGTACTAATGTACCACCTTAAGTTAAATCTCATACTATAAGGCAAATTTTTTACATAATGTTCCGGTAGTAGTCTGTCAATTTGACGGCCGCCTTAGCCGCCCGCTGGACAGTCGGATAAACGGGGATATTAGCAGCCATCAGGTTAGTTCTTATATCGCAGAGCAGCTTCCATTTCGGGTCTTGGTAATCATCAATACAAAGGCTCTTATCCGGTACCACGGCTAACAACGGTTTCCTGTCCAGGCCTTTTATCTTGTACCGGTTAACGTATGAATCAGCCGGCATATCTTGTGAGCGTCTCGTGTAATAATGAGGCTCTCCCATCATAACAATAAAGAGGTCGTAATTCTCATTCTCCGCCATCATCTGCAGCATTTCACCTGGACTGACCGTTCCAGCCATGATTGAAACATCTATGGGGTTTCCAATCCAGTCCCAGATGGGAATATCCCTGCTCTTGAGTGTCTCTCTTATCTCGTCCGGTAGTGGTACGACATTTAGCCCCGCCTCTTCACACACGTCGGCAGCAAGAACGCTGGGTCCCCCTCCGCTCCCGGTAATACCCACCCCCCGGCCTTTAAACGCCGGCAGAAAATGGAAAGAAACAGCCAGGTCTAAAAGTTCATCCAAGCTATCAGCGGATACCGCGCCTGCCTGGGTGATTGCCGCCTTCCAGGTATCCAGTGAACCGGCAAGCGAAGCAGTGTGAGAAGCGGTGGCTCTGGAACCAGCACGTCCCCTGCCTCCTTTAATAATGATTACAGGCTTGTGCGCAGCAGCGTCACGCAGGGCGGATAAGAACCTGGGGCCATCTTTCACACCTTCTATATACATAAGGATTACCTTTGTCTCCGGGTCCTCAGAAAGGTAATCAAGAAAATCATATTCATTTAAATCAACGGCATTTCCATAGCATATAACCTTACTGAAGCGAATGCCCCGCGGTGTAGCCAGATAAATGAAGTCATGAGCGGCGAAACTGCTCTGAAAGGCCATTCCTATTGTTCCCTGTTCTTTCGAGAAATCATCCCAGGCGATTCCCTGACGGGGATAATATATCCCCATGCAGTTTGGGCCAATGAGACGGACACCCGATTTCCTGGCACGTCTTACCACTTCCTGTTCAAGCTCAATGGCCTGCGGACGTCCGGTCTCACTGAAACGGCCGGTAAAAAGATGAACGGCCTTCGTCCCCTTTTGAGCACAATCATCGAGCATGCTCGGTACCTGAGCCGCTGCAATCGTGCAAATCACGTAATCCACACTGCCGGGTATTTCTTTAACACTGGGATAGGTCTTCAGACCAAAAATCTCAGAATATTTGGGGTTTACCGGATAAACCTCGCCCTTGAATCCCATATCAAGGAGAGTTTTTACAAAGTTCGGGCCTCGACCAATGCCCTCAGAAGCCCCCACTACGGCAATCGACCGCGGATGAAAAACTCCTTCCAAAGGATGTTCAGGCAACTACAGCACCTCCTGTATATATACTGTCATGGTTTTAACTCCTATGGGTATTGATTCTATCACAAACCTGCGTCATTTAATACCGGCTGTTTCACAACTCCTGGCTTTACTGTACCATTCTGAAATGTTGTACCGGCATTATATAGTAGTAAGTTTAAATCGGCCGGTTTAGCCCATCGGTTTTGCACGGCCTGCCGGAAACAAACAAAATAAGGCTAACTCAGAGCCAGGAAAACAACCTGAAGGCAAGTTTTATGATTAAGGATCTGGTTTGGCTGTAAATAACCGCATTTAAAGGCACTATTCGGTTTTGGTTGGTATAAATTTGTCACCCCCTTTATCCCCCTCAAACAGTACCCGTTTATTGTCGATATTATATTATTGTTTGAGGGGGAAGGAGTTTGAGAGAGGGGGCGGAGCCCCCTCTCTCTGTTTCTCCCCTCTCCGGCCTTAAATGCTTTTCAACAATTCTCAATAGTTCAGGCCGGAGAGGGGCAAGAGGCGAGGTAAAGAAAAACAACCAGATGCAAAAAGAATCCCTTTAAAGGCAGCTTTCTCGCCAGTAGGGGACAGGAGAGAACAGGTTTGCCTGCCTCCCTTCCATTTTGTAAACTAATATATAATAGAATCTAAGGATTTTACTCATTGTAAAATTTAAAGGGATATGAAGATACTCTGGACTCATGTGACAACTCACATCCATTTCTTACCGGTGTTTATATCCGACTCCGTGAAAACGGAAACAACTATTACGTTTAAATCCCCTAACCATGATAACAGGAGATATAACTTGACACTATGAACACGCTATATACTTTTATTGTAACAATCTGCTTCCTGTTACTTTTTTGTGCTGTTACACCTTCATGTAAGCAAGTTGATACTAAACCGGATGCATCTATGTCTGAACTGCTCCCGGATTCCGGGCAATTTTCTGAATCAACCGTAACAACGGATAACGTAACTGAGCCTGATTCTCCTGCAGATACTTTTACTACAGCGATTCCGGAAACTGTTACCAAGGTTAGTGTTTACGAACTAAAACAAAAGCTTGAGAAAGAGGAAAACGTGGTACTGCTTGACGTTCGTCAGGAGTCCTCCTTCGATACAGGTCACATTGAAGGTGCGATATCTATTCCAATTGCGGAGTTATCACATCGTTATCAGGAAATACCTCTCGGTTTAGAAGTAATTGTCTATAGCAAATGCGCCTGAAAAGGCGATAATACCGGCACCCGTGCGGTGCAAATGCTTATCGAGAACGGTTTCAACAACGTCCAGGAATTGAATGGTGGATATTCCGAGTGGCGAAAGACATACCTGGTATCAGAACCGCAAGTCCAAGAGACTGTTGATGCTGCCCCTGTATACAAGGTACGCCTTGGACTCAATGTCGGAGAGCCGGTGATTGATTTCTGGCTGAAAGACATTCATGGTGTGCAAGTCTCATTATTGGAATTGCTTACCAGGAAACCGGTTATGCTTGCGTTCGGCTCGTATACTTCACCGGAGTTCCGCCAGCAGGTTGCCGGAACTGAATCAATTATGGCAAAGTATCTGGACCGGGTTCAGTTTATTATAATATATGTTATCGAACCACACCCTGCAGGAGCGCAATCGCCATACTCCGATAAAGAGTGGATGTTGTCCTATAGCCATGATTTGGAAGGTAATCCGATTGTTCAACCAAAAACTTACGATGAGCGTTTTCGACTGGCAAAAAAATGTGCTGAAGACGCAGGCATAACGGCAACAATCCTTATAGATGAAATAACTAATCCGGTATGGCAGATATACGGTACAGCACCTAACCTAGCATATCTTATTGAGACCGATGGCAAGATTGCCGAAGCCCAATTATGGTACGATGTAGATAAAATGGAGAGTGCCATCATAGATTATCTCGACAGAACGTCCGGTTCCCGTGAGAAAAAGTCATAATAACAGGTTTTCACTTCAAAGTTAATAATTCAGCAGTATTGGAATAAATATCCTTCACAAAGTATCGATGCTCAGGATATGAACGATATCTGGAATAGCAGGCTCCAAATGAAGAGTGAACTGAATCTATCACCCGAAGATAATCTTCTTATCGCCAGCGCTAGAATAAATATGGATGACAGTATGTCGTACAAAATAAAAGAGATACTTGGTTTAGATCTAGACTGGGATTACATCATGGAGGAAGCCTCCAGAAATGAGATTGAGTCACTTTTATATCATAACCTTCATAAGATGGATGATAGCCGCAATATTCCTGAAAGTGCTATGAAGGATTTGAGAGTTGCATATTATGCCACTACCAGTCGCAACATTCGTTTTCTGAATGAACTTAGTAAATTACTGAAAACCTTCAATGATGCAAATATTGAAGTTGTCGTATTAAAAGGAGCGGCTCTGGCAGAGACTGTTTACCAGAATATAGCCTTGAGACCTTTCGGTGATATTGATTTACTTATAAGAGAAGATAAAATGCCTGATGCTGAGGAGATACTTTCAGATTTGGGGTATTCTACTCCACCTGTATACCCTTCAAAGTGGCACAGAAAGCGGCACATGATATCTGTGAGGGCTGAGGAATTACACTACGTTAATCAAGACAAAAATGTAATACTTGACCTTCACTGGGATCTACAACCTCGTTCAAGTCCTTTCCAGATTGATGTACAGAAGTTCTGGGAGAATACACAGACCATGAAGTTGGCTGGTGTTGAAACACTTATTTTTACTCCTGAACATCTATTGGAGCATCTCTGTTTTCACATATATAAGGAGGTTATCGGAGGAGTATCAATTTTAATACGGCACTGTGATGTTAATGAAGTTGTGAGATATTACGAAAGAGATATAGATTGGGGATATTTTGTAGAGACATCTAAGCGCTACGGACTACAAATTCCTAGCTACTACGGATTGTATACTGCGAGTGGATTATTGGGAGCCCCCGTTCCTGAAAACGTTTTGTCCGAGCTTAAGCCTGATAAGAACAAAGTAACTATATCATTAGAACAAGTACTTCATCCTGCTTTAGTTAAGCCGAAGGTAGACGATAAAGAATATCTCCTGAATGTCAAACGCCGAATATCAGCCATTAAGGGAATTAAGAATCAATTCTACTATGTACTCGGCCATATCTTCCCAAACAGAGAGTATCTAATACATCGTTACTCTGTTAAAAGGCCATATTTTGCCTATTTCTGGCGTGTTGCCAGGCCGTTCTTACTTTTAATCCGTGCTGTTAAAAACTCAATCAATTAATCCTCCCTCAATTTTTACTCCTTCCCGTGGTTCTAGAGTTATTCTCACCTGTTTTTGATCACGAAAAGCAGTGAATACACCATAATTCAATAACAGTTTATAGCAATATATGAATGTACAATACACTGTGTGTTTTAACTCATGTGGCTCCCTAGACAGGTAATGCTTCAAAGTAACGATATTATCATTCAGTATTTACTTAAGCATTTGTTGCACATGAAGGCGAGGAAATGCTGAGGGAATTGAGAATTCAGAAAAATGAGCCTGATAATTGGAAGTAGGGGATGGTGGTTAGTAACGCCCTGAAAGGAAAACCTCTTGACATTTCGTGTATAATAGTTTAGCATACTTCGGATATATCTCCTCAGAGAACAAGACTATGTTACATAGTGAGGAGTATATTTCAAAAATTACACGTGGATGCGTAATTGACATATTGAGGTCAAATGCGGTAGCGTGTGTTTTCCCACATAAAATCTGGCGTTAATTAACCTTGCCCGGTAATTTAAGAGTTTATCGTTTATTCATTCTTTCCGAATCAAATACAAGCGCTATACCATATGATAACCGGAATTCTTCTATAATCTATATTCCTCCAAATATTGCTCATAGCTATTGTTGACCGTTAGTCGTTCGCAGTTGTGGCTACGTAATTAATCATTTATTGACTCCCAGCTTCGAAAAACGTTAAGACATATAATCTGAGAAGACTTGTAGTTCTCATCTTTAAATAATTTAGCGCGATAATAATGGCGGTTTGGCAGGTATGCAGATATACCACAAAGGGGAAAATACAGAACTGGATCCCGGGCAAACCTTTCATATTCTTGGCAAACTCTGGGAGGAACTACTTCTAAAACACGGAGCATGCTGGGGAAAGGTGGCCTCGGACAGTATGTATCCTCTAATCGGGAAAGGAGACCAGATACTGGTAGAGAGGAGTACCTGGAAACAGGTGCGTTTTGCCGACATCATCGTATTCAGACGGAATGAACAGCTAGTTACCCACAGGGTGCTGGGGAAACGGAAATTCAATAACGAAAGGTATTTCCTTGAAAAGGGCGATGCAATACTTGAATCAAGCTTAATCCCGGAAGGAACTCTTGTCGGCAGGGTTGCGGCTATTAAAAATTCACAAAGATTGATTCATCCGATATCAGGACTAGGACGTCTCCTTCAGCTTGCATTAGCTGGTACTTCATATAGCTCGCTACGATTGGCGACAGTAATGCACTTTTGTCTCGGCTGGCGTAAAAATACTGCCAATAGAAATCACTACGGCGCGGTTTACAACAGTTTTTTCTCAATGGTTCGCAGGGCTACTATACGGCTCCTGCGGTAACGTTATAGTTCATAGGAGCATTTATTTGGCGAAAGAAGATGCTCCATCAAGCCAATAATTATATTGTTCCTCCGTTGGAGTTTCCTGTCATCTTTCCTGACAATCGTCTGCAGCCCATTGACAGCCTGACTGTACTTCCTCATTTATTAATAAGCATAAAACATAATATTATTTATTGAATCCTTTAGTTGATATTCCACCGAGCGTCCACCAAAATAGGTACTTTTGGGACCTAAATTTCCACCTTTTCATGTTATATTATTCGCGGCGTGACCATACCAAAACGGGTTGAGAAAAGTATGCATACAAACGATCCGCTTAAAATAGCGCTCGGCGACCTTTGTATTGAACTTAACTGTTCTGATCTGGAATTCATGGCCGATATGCGTATAAAATACGCACCCTTCACATCATCACGGCTACCGGATTTCGTTATTATTCTCAGTCTTACCAACAGATTCCATGTTTCCGAAATCAAGGATCTCCTGCATACCTCAAGGTCATATATCGATGGCAACCGCTACTATGCCAGACCGGCATTATTCGACTGCCTTATTGACTGGGAGAAGGCAAATCTCCACATCACGGTCGAGAAGGAGCTGTTTTCTCCAGAAGCAGATTACAAATTAATGAATATTTTATTGCGCGGTATCTATGCAGGAGTTTACAGGAGAATAAAGAAGACTTCACCAGAGGCTTACCTTGTTCATGGATGTGGTATTGCCAGCGGAGAAAGCTGTTACCTGTTTACCGGACCTTCCGGCTCGGGTAAGACGACTGTTGCCAGCTTAGCCGATGGTAGAAAGATATTAAATGACGAAGCCGTACTCATCAAAAAGAATAGGGAGGGATTTTATCTGTCGGGTACACCTATTGACGGAGGAGTATCAAGCAAGTGTGGAGATACTGCTCATCTCACTTCTATCTTCTTTCTGAAACAAGATACCGATGTTTCTCTACGGCGCCTGACTAAGGTGGAGATATACAAGAGGTTTTTTACTGAGATGTTTGACACATCCCCGCTCTTTGAGTCAACCGGCTTAAAGTATTTGTCTGAACAGGTGGACTTCACCATGGAAGTTACGGCCCGGGTACCGTCATACGAACTCGCATTTCGCCCTGACACTTCCTTTTGGCAGGCTATTCGTACTATTTGAAAAGGGGTGGTAATAATGATTGATGGACGGCATTTGGTTAGAGATGAAAATGTTGTCTGGCGAGATATAGCCGATGAGGTAATAATTGTTGAGAAAGACTACACTACTATTCGCGTCTTGAATAAGACGGCAAGTTTTATCTGGACTTTAGCTGACGGTACCAGATGTGTGGATGATATAACCTCAGAAATATGTAATAAGTACGATGTTACACCAGAACAAGCCAGGTCCCATACCGAAGAATTCTGCAATCAACTCCTTGAAACAGGCTTAATTAAGCTCGTGGATTCCAAGTAAAGCGGGGAGGTCAGGTTGACAAAGAGCATTCTACGTCCCTTACTCCATAGTGTTATGGATAGAGCAGCGGATAACTTGGTTCCTTTTCAAGTGAGTCTTGAACTCACTCATCGCTGTAACCTTTCGTGCCAGCACTGCTATATCGATACGCGTCTTCGTGAAGAGCTGTCTCTTTCCGAAATGAAGAGCGTTCTTGACCAACTGGCTAAAGCCGGCACCATGTACCTACTCTTTACCGGTGGAGAGCCGCTGGTACGACAGGATTTCTTTGACATAGTTTATTATGCCAAAGAAAAAGGATTTTTATTTATGCTTCTTACCAATGGGACGCTGATTACACCTGAAGTTGCCAGAAAAATCGCTCAACTTGAGCCAGTCTCCGTCGGTATGAGCTTACATGGTGCCACTGCCGTCACGCACGATAGCATTACCAGGAAATCCGGCTCGTTTAAAGCACTTATTCGGGCCTTTCACTTATTGAAGGAACTGGATGTAAATGTTATGCTCCACTCTATACTTATGAACTTAAATGTAAATGAAGCAGAGAGGATGAAGGAACTGTGCCATATGCTCGGCGCATACCTCCATATTGGATATGAAATTATACCCACCAGAGAAGGCTCATCCGCCCCATTTCAATATGAAGCAAGCCTGACCGAGCTATGCGAAAATTACAGCAAGGACTGGTTTGAAGATAATAGTACGGTAACAGAAACAAGCGGAGTCTGTAAAGCAGGAAAAGGGATTTGTTCTGTTTCTCCAAACGGAGACGTTTTTCCCTGTCTCCTCATGCCGATGAAAGTAGGTAATTTAAGAAAAGAAAAATTTGTTGACATCTGGCAGAATAATCCTTGCACTGAACTGGTCTACCTGCGTTCGATAACCTGGGATGACTTATCAAACTGCAAGGACTGCCAGCTGGCCATGCACTGTAAAAGGTGCATGGGGGTGGCCTATGCTGAAACAGGGGAGTTGACAAAACCAGCTCCCAGCGCCTGTCGCAATGCTGCTACCAGATCAGAACTCTTTAAACAAAAGGGGGTGATAACATAAAAGAACCATACGAAAAACCCGAAATGGTCACCGAGAGCATTGACGTTAACTTGATCATGGCCAACGGTACTTACGGACCAATTCCTCAGCTAGAGCCCTTCTTTGGGCTGTGTCCACCTTGCCCTTAGGATAGAAAAAAGTGACGGCGTTACCGCTCGCACGTTTGAAGAGGTCTGTAACTTCTTGGCAGAAAGGCTGGAACTTAACCGTACCAGATGTATTTTGGGGCAGGCGCTGGGAGCTGGTTTAGTCGACCCAGTCTATGGCTAACGGAAACCAGATAGGAACTTCAATATGGAAGATGAATTCCGTGTCCAGGCAACTGATAACAAGTGTAATACGGTAGACTATGCAAGCCTTGGTTACGCGCTGCGGCTTTGCTGGGACCTACCAATGCTCCAAAATAGCGAACTCGTGAAATTACCAAGCGTGATAAAACGTGCTCGCAAGGAAAATGGTAATCTTGAGCTGGCTAAGGCACTTCGCGATGAGCTTATCGCCTGTGCAGCCCAGATCACCAGACGTAATAAATATCCCATAGAACAGATTGTTTCAGCAATTGAAAATAATAGACAGGATCTGGGCAACGAGAATGTTATGAGAATCAAGAAAGAGCTTGGTATCCCGTTTCCGCGTGATAGAATCGATCTGGCAAGGTATTATACTATCCGCCTAGTAATGGAAGGAATCAGTAACAAAGTAATCGCGGAGTTCCTCCAGGTAGAACCCAGGACGGTAGCTAATTATATTAGTCAGGCCAAGAAACGTATCAGACTCATTCTGGAATACAGCAGCGTACCAATTGGTGCGTAATTTAAAAATGAATGTTATTCCGGTCAGAATAATGGGCACATTCTGAGAGCACAAAAAAGGCAGGTACACTTTATGTACCTGCCTTTTTTGTGCTAAGCAATACCGCGGTAAGTGCAAAATTTTTTCGACTGCAGGAGTTACACTTTGGACAAAATTATTCAATTCGGATCCCTAGTCAGGCCCTATTAGCTGTTCATTTGAAATTAAACATAACAGTGCTATAATTTTTTTCAAAAAGGAGAAATATTGCCTTACGCTATAGAAACATTCAACCTCACAAAGAAATACCCTCAGATAAGAGGATACCGGGAACTTATCATACATCCCTTCAAGGGAAAGAAGATAACGGCTCTTGATAATGTCAGCATACAGGTGAATAAGGGCGAACTCTTAGGTTTGCTCGGCCCAAATGGAGCAGGGAAGACAACATTGATTAAAATTCTTTGCACTCTGGTTCTACCTACCGAAGGAAAGGCACTTGTAAATGGGCATGATCTGGAACATGCCGGTAGAGAAATCAGGAAGATTATTGGTTATGTAGTAAGCGAAGAACGAAGTTTCTATTGGAGACTTACCGGAAGCCAAAACCTTAGATTTTTTGCCACCCTTAATGGTTTCTCCAGTCTGGAAGCAAGCGAGAGGATTGATGAGGTTCTCAAACTAACTGGCCTGCAAGACGATGCCGCCAGAATGTTTAAGGATTATTCTACTGGTATGAGGCAGCGGCTGGCGATTGCCAGAGCAATGCTTACCAATCCTGAGATTCTTTTCATGGACGAACCGACAAGAAGTCTGGACCCACTTACCTCACATAAATTACGGAAATTTATTAAGGAACAGGTTGTCCATGAACAGGGTAAAACAGTATTTTTCGCCACTCATAATCTACCAGAGGCAGAGGAATTGTCAGACCGGATTGTGATTCTGGACGGTGGAAAGGTAAAAATCTGCGGGACGCTGACCGATATCAGACAGTACCTTAGTAAAAAGCAGAATTATATAATCCATCTGCGTGTTACGTCTGACCGTCTACTTGATAAAATCAGGTCACTGAAAGGAATTAATAATCTCCAGGTATCCGAGCCTGCTATTGGAGATGGTGTTACACTTGAGCTTGAGCTTGATAGTGAAACAGGAGATATTTCTGCTGTACTTGAGGGGATTATTCAATCTGGAGGATACATAACAGCCTGTATTCCCAAGGAGGCATCACTCGAAGAAATGTTCACACAGATTAGTGGAGGAGACTAGGGTTGGTTCTTAGAAAATCATTTGCTTTTATCCAGCGGGATTTCATTAATGCAGTGAGCTACAAATTTGCATTTGCTTTGCAGTTTCTCGGCATACTCATCTCCACACTAACTTTCTACTTCCTGTCAAAATTATTCGGTAATTCAATGGTATCCTACCTTGAACCATATGGTGGTGACTATTTTTCCTTTGTTTTAATCGGGATAGCATTTGCCGATTACCTGTCCGTGGCTTCACAAAACTTTGCCAGCAGTATAAGAGAATCTCAAATGATGGGAACCATGGAGGCATTACTTGTTACTCAGGCACAGTTACCCACAATAATTCTTTCATCATCATTGTACAGTTTTATCATTGCTTCTATTAGAGTTATTGCATACCTGGTACTGGGAGCACTGGCATTTGATGTTGATATAGGTGGGGCGAATGTCCCGGCAGCATTGCTTATTCTGGTTCTAACTATTACTGCCTTCAGCAGCCTGGGTATCATATCGGCGAGTTTCGTTATGGTTCTGAAAAGAGGTGATCCCCTGAGCTGGATTTTTAGTAGCGTGTCAGTCCTTTTCGGAGGAGTTTTTTATCCTATAGCGGTCCTACCAGCCTGGCTGCAAAAGATTTCATTCATCCTACCGATTACTTACGCACTAGAGGGTATGAGGTTGTCTTTGCTTAAAGGCTATTCGATAAGAGCGCTGCTTCCGAACTTTGTGGCTTTAATTATATTCTGCGCAGTCCTATTACCACTGAGTCTTCTTGTTTTCAATTATGCGGTACGAAAAGCGAAGGCAGACGGGACTCTTACCCAATATTAATCCGTCCTGACCTATACCGTGCAACGGCCAGCACGCAGTGAAAGTAACGGATGCATATAAGCCCTCAAACTGTAACAAATAATCTGGTATGGCAAGGGGAAAACCAGTTTCAACAACTCCAATAGCTGATATACTTTTTTAGCTGTAACTTTCCTATAACATTCCTATAACTTTCACCCTTTATGACTTGACAAATAGTGTTCTTATACTATACTTAGAGCGCAGGTGAACAGAACCACACTTTTCATGATTCTTACCAAGCTTAACTACAAACTTATAAAACAAAAAAAGACTGAAGGAGCCCTGGCCGGAAGGAGGACGACCTGGCTTCTGCAGAATTTTTGTTACTCCTTCTATATTCTAGAAGTCTGATGCCAATTATTCAGTTAACATAAATGTACATGTCCGATTACTCTATTTTTAGTAAAGGGGGTGATACTCTAGATATTAAATCACAATTGACACCTTAAAAGTCTTCTCAAAAGAGATTTGCTGAAAGGGGAGGTAAGATTTGAAAATAAAGCGTAAAATACTTTACCCTCTGGCAATTACAGTTGCCTTGCTCGCATTGGTGTCAGGGGGAGTTGCCTATGCGGTCAACCCCGGAACCGCTACAACAACCACCGGTCAAGCGCTAAACATAATCATAGATGAGCCTGTCGATGGTGCCACAGTCTGCACTCCCGGAGAGGTGAAAGTCAAAGGCCAGGTATCGATTGGAGCGCCACCGGGCCCGGCAATCAATATCATATATGTGGTCGATGTATCGGGCAGTACAGAAAATCCCACCTTCAACCCGCCACAGGACCTGGACGGGAATGGTTTTATTGACGCCGGTGATGATTACAACGGTGACAGCAATAACGGCACGGCTCTCGATGCAGAAATCATGGGACTCATTGCCCTTAACGCCAGCTTAGGTAATCCGTCAAATGTCGACGTGGGATTGGTAGCCTTCGGCGATGGCGCCAAGACTGCCGATATGGGTCCGGCAGGAGGTCCCCAGACATTCACCTCACCGCCTGACGTTGATGCCAATAGTAACACTACCCCGGATGTGGAAGAGGTCGTCAGCTCACTCGACACCGAGTATGGCTTGACAGCTACAGCCGGTGTGGGCATGTTTACTTCAGACCTCACTGCTAACTTTGCTCTCAAGACTGATTACAATGGAGCCCTGACAGCCATGAACGCCGCCTTTGCCAGTCAACCGGCTGGAGAGACCAATATCGCCTTTTTCCTCTCCGATGGAGCCCCCACGTATTTTTCCACAGGACCAGGCTCACCTCTTGAAGCGGCAGTTACCGCCGGAACAACCATCCATACCTTCGGCATCGGCGGTGGAGCTGGAGGTTCGAGTTCCCCCGGTGCCCCACTGAGAGAGATAGCTGATGCGACCGGCGGATCATGCACTGAAGTCAGTGACCCCAGTACACTGGCAGCAGTCCTGCCCGGAGTCACCCCGGTGGGAATCGTCGGGGTTACCGTGAATGGCCTTGTGGCCAGTTTAAATGCCGCTGGCCAATATGAATGTATGGTTCCTGTAGTAGCAGGTCCAAACATGATTCAGGCCTGTGTTACCGCCGAGGATGGTACCGTAGCCTGCGCCGATATCACCGTTATAGGTGAGGAGGTACAACTGGCCAGCCTTTGCCCCGCTGAATACCGCTGGTCCACAATGACTTCACCACCATATAAGTGGAACCCATTCCCCACTATTTTCGAGAGCTGGAATGAGGTCATGCTTGTTAATAGCGGCCCGGGGGATGCCTACAATGTTAAAGCCACCATTACCTGTACACCGGTTAATGTTACTGTTGTGGATGGTGTGGTAGAATTCGGAACCATTCCCGCCGGTGGCAGTGCCTGGAGTATCGATGATTTCGCTCTTCAGACTGACATGAGCAATCCACAGGACCCAAATAAGGGTATTTGCTGGACAATAGAGTACGACACTGGATGCGGGCAACATATCACAATACGTAATGTAGCTAAGTTCTGTGGTGAAGAATGCCAGAATATTTGCCCGTAATCAGGTAATTCTATATTCAGGCTAAACATTGAGGGCGGGTAAATACCCGCCCTCAACAATATATTGAGGGCAGATTGCTCTACCCTCTGAGCTATAGGGAACTGTTGCCGACTATTCAAATTTAGCACGAGCCAAGAGTTCATCCAGGTACCTTTTTGGGATTCATCGGATATACTCCTAGTTTATAATTGTAAATTGAATAACCTTGACAGGACGAATAGTGATAGCTACAATGCCACTATCTTGGCAATACCATATTCACTGGTAAATTACATTAAGCCATATTTAAGTAAGGAGGTGGGAAGTGAGAAAACACATAAAAATCATTTCAACCCTTATTACTGTGTGCCTGGTTACCACCATGGTACTGGCCGGTGTAACGCCGGCAAGCGCCAGTCCGGGAATTATAACAAAGACCGAGCATGTACGACTCGGCTGTAAAATAGATATCCCTGTTGATATGCACTTCCAAGATTCGCACTATGAACTCGGGGTTTATATAGCCGGGTTGGACCTGAGCGTAAATGGGGCTATCCAACTGGAAATGGACATGGGAGCTGATATTACCTTCTCCTATGACCCGGCCGACCTTGTTCCCGGAGGTATCCTCCCGGTGAGTATAAAATATCAACCTACAAATGACAGTGGCCCGGAACTGTCCTTCAAGGTCATCGCGGATGTGGATGTAGAGGTATACGGACTTTTTGCAGTAAAACTCCTTGACGAACACTGGCCCAATGCTACCTTCGTTCAGGCATCTGGAGACTTTCTGGCGCCAATGGATGGAGAAATACCTCTTGCCTTGGTACCATTGTCCGGCAGTAAACTCTGGATAGACCTGCTCGGGGTTGATATCGTTTCATTGCAGTTAGGGGGTCTCCTTCAACTTCTTCAGACACCATCTGGAAGTGAAACAGGTCTCGGTGGCGCCGCAGCGGCAATGTTCGTGACCGGCGGTTTGCCTACTGGTGATTATGCTACACGTCCGGTCCTTGAATGGCAGCACCCGGGTGAAACAAAGGTTGTCAATATCCAGATTCTCAATCCACAGAACGTCGGAATGACGCTGTCTCCGGTTACACACTGGGTAGGCACATGGGTTGATGCTGCAATATACATTGATGTCTTTGATATACTCAGTGTCTTATTCGGCGGGGCAATCCCGGTACCGATTATGTCCGGTCACCTAGGTCCCGATTTTATTGACGTCGGTCTCCCTGACGTGTTAGAAGGTACTTTTGGTGCACAGGTTCTGGACCGGATTTCCGACGGATATATCCCGGTTCCTTTACTCGAACCTGAAATTACTACAATTCCTCCGATAACTCTTGGCTCTGTTGAGGCAAGCTTTGAAATGGGTCTTCCGTGCGATGTCCAAGCCGGAGATATAGCATTCGGGCGCAGTGGACCTTCCCTGTTTGGTTACTGGGGACATGCCGGCATGGTGCTTGACGACGCACCAGCTGGCACACTTTTATCTGAGGTTAATATCGTAGAGGCAACGTCCAATGGAGAGGGCGACCCGCTACCGGGAGTTAGAGTTAGCAACCTGAAGGAATTCTGGACCGATAGGAGAGCAGTTGCCTTTAAGAGACTCAGCAGCGAATCGTGGCGATGGTGGAATAAGGACGATAAAAGAAATGCTGTTATTGATGCCGCGATAACCTATGCCGTGGGCGAAGAGGGTGATCCCTATGACTGGGAATTCAAGAAATACAATGAGGACGCTCACTATTGTAGTGAGCTAATATGGCACGCTTACCAGCAGGGACCTCCTCTTTACGCCGGGTTACTTGGTATCAATCTTGATAACGATAAGGGACTTGCAGTCTTTCCGGATGATATCTTCAAAAGCCAGAAACTGGAGCTTATAGATTACTGGTATATACTCGGAGAACCTGAATCACCCTGATGATAACTTGATACAGGTATAGATAGGACTTAACAAGACTTGGAAGGTTAGAATATAAGCTCTGAATAATCTGGATTTGTGAGCGGGGGCCGTGTTCCGCAGATATATACCCGGGTAGCGAAGCATAGCCCCCATACGGCATTCATTATTATCCGGAATCAAGTAGACATCGCATAATCATGAGAAGCGAGTCCGGTTATTTTCTTTCGCTTTCTCGGACTACCGTACCATAAGTCTTGTCACCTATTTTGACCGCGGTATCAACCATGCCCTTCACGGAGACCAAAGTACCTTCCTGCGGTGGTGGCTGACTGGTAACTACCCAGATTGTCCCGGTTTCATCACCCACCTGGTAGGCTCCCTTGGTTAGCACCGGTAACCAGACAGTCTCACCAACAGTGCCTTTAACGCTGACTTCCTCGCCCTGATATTCCGCTGGATTTGCAGCTATGTCACCAATGGTGAGGGAGCTACATCCAGCTACTGGTAACACCAATAAAAGCACTCCCAGCAATAATACCAGGCTATATAAGTTGCGCCTCATATTACCCCTCCTCCAACAGTCATTCGATTAGCGATTATGATACATTTCGTGGGAGACAAAAATCAAGTATCTGAATAAAGGATAATCTACTGGAAGCGATATTAATGCTACTCTAATTCAAATTCCTTTTTCAGGGTGAAAAACACATCCTGTGGTCTTTCTATTCTCTCATCAAGGTTTACTGTTATGAGAATGGCATTCTCATGATGGTCGCCCTTAAGCTCGCCGTGCTCTGTCTTCAGAGGCAGTGTCTGGATATTAGCCTCGCCAAAAGAGCAGAAACCGTGGTCAGAGATGATAATCAGTTTATTCCCCTTTTCCTCTAGGAAACCGGTGTCAAAGATAAGCTGTCCTATTTTATCATCGAGTCTCCGGTACCACTCAAGAACACAGTCTTCTCCCCAGTGGAAGTGCTGGACGCGGTCGAGTAAAGTATATACTGAGATAAGCAAATCCGGTTTTTCTATTAACAGTTCTCTGGTGACTTCGGTAATCCTGTCTAGCTCTTCCATCCACTCTTTATCATTTGTAGGCAAACCGAAGCCAACCGCCTTGAATTCGACCCCGAAACAGTATGGAGGAACAACAAAAGGAACATTTAACGCTTTAACCGCTTTACCTTTACCATGCAGGATATCCCAGATGAAAATAACGTCTATATCCTGTCTTTTAACAAGACTGCCATTGGCTACAAAGCTATCATGCCGGTGTTCCTCAATTGTTTTCCCGGAAAACATTCCACACCATACAGACGGTGAAACAGGTTTTTCCTTGAGAATTAACTCATCGCAGTTCCCGATATCACTGAGCTTGCTGAAAGTTGGCAACTCACTCATATTTGGCCGTATGACGCTCCAAGTAGCAGCATCTATACCCAGAACGAATATCAACAGTTGACCTCCAGAGCAATCCCGGCACCGATATTCTTACTGTCTTTTACAAGGACGTACCTTCCCAGTTCCGGTATTTGTGAAAATTCCTCCACTACTATTGGCTCGGTTTGAAAGACAACCGTGGCTGCTTCGTGCTCTCCAATTTCATCGGGATTTTCCTCCATCACCTCTCCCGTTTCTGAGCTTACTCTTTCTTTTATCTCAATTACCTGGCATCTAATCCTGCCTGTCCCACACTTCATTTCCAGTTTGTCACCTCGCCTCAATACACCTTCAAGGATTACAACCTCTCCCTTGAACCGGACAGTTGAGCTGGGAGCGGTGTCCAGATGTCCGCCAACGTTACCCCGTTCAACATTACTACCAATCACAATTCCGACACTGTCCCCGGAGTCTGCTATGGAAACTTCTCCTGGATATACTCTTATCTTTTCTACTCTGCCTAGTACACCAGAAGGCTGAAAAATGAGTTCTTCGCCCTTCTTCAGTACACCTGACTCTACTCTGCCGACAACAAGCTTCTCCGAGTCATCTACATACACATCCTGAACAGTGAATCTCAGGGGCTTTACACTCGTCACTTCGGGCGCAATGCTGTCCAGTACATCAACAAGCGTAGGACCCCGGTACCAGGTAATTCTTCGTGAAGATTTATATACATTATCGCCTTCGATGGCCGAGACAGGAACAAACTTAACCCCGGAGTACCCTATGTAATCGAGAAGGCTACTGGCCGAGCCTCTAACCTCATGGAAGACATCTTCATCATAGCCCACAAGGTCCATTTTATTTATCGCAACTACAAGCTGTTTTACCCCCAACATATGCAGCAGAAAAGCGTGCCGCCTGGTCTGTTCCTGAACTCCATCAGGAGCTGAGATAACCAATATAGCGACCTGAGCATGACAGGCTCCGGTCAGCATATTTTTAATAAACTCTTTGTGTCCCGGGACATCGACAATTGTATAGTAGCTTCCTTTTCCCTTGAAAAGTACCCTTGTGGTATCAATAGTACGCTCCTCTTTGAGCTCCTCTTCAAATGAATCAAGAAAATAAGCAAACTCGAACCTCTTTTTGTACTCCTCGATAAGCTTCTGTATTTCTGCCATTTTGTCATCAGGCAGTGTCTTTGAGTCATAAAGGAGCCGGCCAATCAGAGTCGACTTACCGTGGTCTACATGACCAACAATTACCACATTTACATTCATTCTGACTCCTCCGAGTTGTAGTTGCTAAATTCTTCTGACCTGGTTTAGCTACATGTAACCTAGGGCACGCAGTTTCTGCATTGTGAAAATACGCTCTTTATCCTGAGCCCTACCCGAACGCTCGGCGATTTTTGTCGTCTTTAATTCCTCCACTATTTCGTCAATGTTAGCAGCATCAGACTCGACGGGCATAGTACACGGCTCACATCCCAGGCTACGGTACCGTGCCCCATTTTTAGAGAAATACATCGGATTTGTAGGTAATTTCTCTCTCCTTACATATTCCCACACATCCAGCTCCCGCCAGTGTAGGATGGGATGTATCCTCATATGCATTCCCTCACCGACCAAGCCCTGGTACTGGTCCCACATTTCCAGCGGCTGGTCACGGTAATCCCAGGCGAAGTTTTCACCGCGTGGCGAAAAATATCTCTCCTTTGCCCGGATACCATGCTCATCCCTTCTTATTGCTAAAATAAGTGCATCAAAGCCATATTCGTCAAGGCACATTTTCAGAGCGTCTGTCTTCAATCGAGTACAGCACTCAAGTTTCCCATCTTGAGGACCAAATCCCTCATTTATCGCCTGTTTGTTAGAGGCAACAATTAAGTCTAGGTCCCATTCTTCGGCAATTGCATCTCTGAATTTGTACATCTGTCTGAATTTATGATTGGTATCAATGTGTATTACCGGGAACGGAATTTTACCAAAAAAAGCTTTGCGGCAGAGGTAGAGCATAGCAGTGCTGTCTTTACCGGTGCTCCATAAGACCGCAGGATTTTTAAATTCTGCGTATGCTTCCCTAATTATATATATTGTCTGATTCTCAAGGTCCCGTAATTCCAACATTTATTTTCTCCTTCACGGGATAGAAAGTCTCGTTACTCTATATCCCCGGCTACTGCAATTCCTTTTCTGAGCAGGCAGACTGTTCGGTAGATTGCAGGACAATCGTTCGACTCGAGACAGCACCACCCTACCGGCTCTCCAGTTTTCGAGCCGTTACATTACATACCGATTTTGTGGAAGTCAGGATTCTGCATACTCCTATATTTATCGATATTATTAGCAATATTAATCTAAAATAACGCCTGTTTTATAGGGAGCAACATGAGGGTGAGGGTACTCACCCTCATGTTGCTCATCGTACACTAGGGGCACTGACTATCTCCTCCACAGAAAGCCGGTACCCCCTGGATGACATGGTGATTGCCGGCAGCGTCATCGTATTCAACCTGCCAGACTATTGTTTCGTCAGGATCCTGGGGATTCGTCATATCAACTCTGAGCTCGAAGGTATCTGAGCTCCAGGCGCTACATCCTGCGGGGATGTCACCTAATGTCACGCTGTCATCTGTCACGGTGACGTTTAAAGGAGCGCAAACGACGTATGCCATCACATTACAGATGTCTTCTGGCCCGTGGTTGACGAAATGTACTTCCTGCCGCCCCACAAAAATAATCGGGAAAGGATCCCAGTTATAACTACCCCACCTGTATTCGTCAGGGCAGATTGAGGCTGCTCCTGGAAGAACCTGGACGACCATCTGGTCGCCCGCCTCACCCCCATCGTCGTCCCGTACGCATATGGTTACTGTATATGTCCCCGGAGTATAAACATGGCAACCATCTACGGTGCCATCACCACCTGATTCGGTGACAATGCCTGCTTCCACAGTACCATCACCCCAGTCTACGGTAGCAGTGTGAGTATCCGCCGTCCCCTTATCATTGAATGTGGCGGGAGCAAGGTTGACGCTATCACCTTCATTCACTGTCTGGTCAGGTCCGGCATCGACCGTAGGAGCCACGTTATTTACTGTCACGACAAGGGTATCAGTATCGGATACACCGAATTCATCTGTTACCCTCAGCCCGATTGAGTATAGACCATTATCACTGAATACCATGTCTGCTGAGACCCCCACAGCATCATCATATTGTCCATCGCCATCGAGGTCCCACTCATACAGCATTATATTGTAATCGGGATCTGATGAGTTATAGGCGTCCAGAACAACCAGTTCACCTTCATCGGTTTCACCAGCGCCATTTGTTTCGGCTTCCGGTGGATAATTAACCGGCGTGTCCTGATAACGCCATTGCCAGACTTCGGCTCCTCCGGGATTACCAGCAAGGTCACCAACTGTGAACGGATTGGCGGTCCCAACGAACATTCCGACCGGTGTCGACTCTAAAGTACGTATTCCTATATTTAGTGGATTATCGAAGCCCAATTTTGTTATGCGATACCAGTGGACACCATCGTAGCTCTTCCACAGGTCAAAACCTCCCTGCCACTCGACAATATAGGCTATTAGCTGAGGAGGTACATTATCGAGGTTTAGATATGGTAAAAATGTGCTATTGTCCAGAGTGCCCAGGTATAACCAATTCTCGTGGTCCAGCAGACGCCAGAAGTAGCCGTTGAAATAGTTTCCAAAACCTGACCAGTACCCGCTTAGTGGTGCTTTATAGCCGTCCGGAGTCTGCCGCGCTTCACCGACTATCAGGTCCCAGCTATCATCGGGATTCAGACGGATTAATTCGGATGCTCCGGAAATACCAGTCGCAGGGTCGAAGCCGCCTCCCCGGATACCGCCGCCTACATAAAGACTACCCTTAAACGGACACATGCTGGCAGTCCCCTCATTCGTCGGTCCCCGATAAGCACCATCGGATATAACTTGAGTCCAGGTATACGGTAACTGTCCCACAGCATCGGTTTTCCATATCTGGAATCCGTTTATCCCATTTCCGGTGCCGGCATACAGATAGCCGTTAAAGGCAGCCATCTCGAAAATGGTTGCGTTAGTTTCATCACCAAATCCTGATTCACTGACAGGACGAAAATGATAGATACCGTTAACCAGATCAAGGGCGACACTCTCAAAGACTATCTGCACTTCCGATAGTTCAGCCGTACCCCCGGTTGACACTGGAGTGGTGTAGAGTTTTCCATTGAATGAAACGAGACTGCGGAAGGATGTTAATTTTACTCCCTCGGGAAGTACCATTCCGGGATTGAATATTAATGGCTGGAAGTTTACGCCATCGGTTGTCCGCAGCAGGCGTGCCTGAGCACCAATATAAATGTGCGTACCAACATACAGGGCTTCCTCGCCCGTTTCATCGAGGTGCACTACCATCGAACGGTATCCGGCATCCCTTGCTGTCCAGACCACAGTATTGTCTGGAAGCACTATCGGGAACTCGGGAGACTGATATACCCGTACCCAGGTATCGGTCTCAGGTGTGTACTGCCAGATTTCAGCCCTGAGGTCAAGGTCGGTGGGACTCTCCGGTACAGGCACCGGATATGGGTCCATGTTCGGCGGAGGTTCCTTATATGTTGCCAGTTCAAGGGTATTCCGCACTGTTCCCACGTAAAGCTTACCTTTGAACCAGGCCATAGACCAGGCGTAGCTATTATTCGGATCTCCGAATCCGTTTTCATTAATCTGGACAAATTCCTTTTTCCATGCACCGCCTAACGGAACCGGGAGCCAGGTATAAGGCAGCGGGCCTGTAGCATCTGTCTTCCAAATCTGATAGCTATCTTCAGGGTCTCCAACGCAAACGTGCAAATAACCGTCAACAGCTATTATTTTAAAGATGTTTGTCTCAAGACCGCCGAAACCGGATGTACTGACAGGTTGAAAATGTAGAATATTATTAATGGGGTCAAGGGCAACACTTTCAAAAACCAGTTCAGCCAGCGGTACCATAGTAGGATCACCGACAACGAATGGCGTAGTATAGAGGTGTCCGTTAAAGGAAACCAGATCTTTGAATGCTATCGCCATGATACCCGGGGGAGGTACCATTCCAGGATTAAAAGTTAGCGCCTGATAGTTCTCTCCGTCGGTTGTCCGCAGGAAACGGGCTTGGGCACCATAGTAGATGTTTGTGCCTATATAAAGCGCTTCCTCTCCTCCCGGTTCGGTATGTACTTCCATGACACTATATGCCATATCGCGGGCTATAGTAACCACCGTAAGGTCAGGAAGTACTACCTGGAACTCTTCAGAGATATGAACCATTTCCCAGGTATTAATCCCCGGCGTATACCGCCAGATTTGTGCCCGGAGGTCAAGCTCTCCCAGCTCTGGCACCGGACCAGGGTATGTATCCGCCGGCGGCACACCCACGTAGAGCTTCCCCTTAAACCATGCCCACGACCAGATATCAGTCAGGTCCAGTTCGGGCGGAGTATTTGAGTAGTCCTGGGGAAGGTTCGTCTTCACCGCTGGTGCTGCCTGGATTGAAACCGGCATAACCAGCAGAGTAAGTAGCACTGCCACAAGAGCAGCAATGACAACCTTTTTCCACTTCCTTATTAATCGTTTATACTTCATTTTCCGCTCCTTCTTTCAGTAGATTGGTATGATATTTCGAGTTTTACTTACTCGGTTCGGTAAATAGCTGACTAAATCATCCAACACAATAAGCTAAAACATACATTGTTATACGATTGACCATAATTATTCACCCCCCTTCAGGATCGAAGAAAATTGGTCTCAGGGATTCTCGACTATTTCTAATTCCACAACAGCTTTATCATCACTCCACCTCCCCATGTAGCGTTGTTGCGATGTATCATCAAAAGCATATTCACGGTTTTTCCCGTAAAATGCCGTGTCAATCAGACCGTCAAAAAGCTTCCAGAATCCGTAATAATCCAAGGCGTTAACGTCAGCACCCAGAAACTGGTGTATACCCTGCCGAATCATTTCCTGTATCATCGATTCATCTTCCTCACCGTAGTCCGCGTCAGGGGCTACGGGCGCGTAGTGGTCAGCGACCAGTGGCGGTTCACCGTGGTCATCGGAGGACATTTTTATATATTGTTTGTTAGACAGCGGAATCTGAGGTGTCTCCTTAAATATTCTAAGGCCAATTTCATTCCCAGCTACGGTATCCTCGGAGCCAACTACGATTATCATCAATGTCGTATCAGGAATTGCACTGAGGTCGGGAAGTAGTATATGTGCCCCAATATTTCCTCCCTCTCCAGGCTCCGGCAACATAATCGCCTTAGCTTCCGGCAGTCCGACAGACTTAGCAAGAGCTGCCATATTCGCAGCGATAGCGCCGCCAAGTGAATGTCCTACAATGGCAAACTTGTCCAATTCAGGAGAAATATTCCCGGGCTTTGTTAGTTGCTGGATAGCATCTTTAACGGCATCGATGGCATTCTGAGTCATCTTTTCCGGTTCGGTACGCAGGCTTGCCTGGTAAGCGGGATACACCACAATATTTCCCCGCCTTACCAGATGCTCAATCCAGGCTCCATAGTTACTCGGGTCAACGGCAATCCAGCCATGATTGAAGACTATGACGGGCGCTGATTCTGGTTTCGGAGATGCCGGCTGGAATATCCAGTATTGTTTATCACCCTGGCCATAAACACTCTTGGTAACCGAGCTATGCTTGTAATCACTGCCCCCAGGACCATACAATGGCTGGTTCGGAGGTACTGGCACACCTGGTGTCTCTGGTACATCAGGTGTTTCCGGCGTATCTGGCGTTTTTGTTACCTCAGGTGTTTCTGTTACCTCAGGTGTTTCTGGTACATCAGGCACCACCTCCGTTTTCGTGCACCCAAAGAATACTAGACAGAGGACTACAATAAACGCTACTAACCAGCCAACCCTTTGTCCGTTAGAAAATCTCCGTTTAAGCCTAGTGTATCCCGTGTCAAACAATATCATCTTTTTATTCCTTTGAACTTAAAGTAAGACTGCCACGCAATTCTTGCTCAACAGCTTTGAGTATCTCTTCTGCCATCTCAGAAACATTAATTCTTGGGAGCGTATCATTATCCAGCGTGATAACGGAAGATATGCCTTCTACCAGGCTATTTCTCCTGGCGATAGCACTATCGACAAGCTCAGTAAGATAGGACTGATGAGAGTCGGTAAAGGAGTCTAATTCTTTTCCACAGCGAGCGATAAAATCGACAAATACTTCTATCAGAATTTCTTCTACGACCGCCGTATTGGCTATATTTGTACGCACGTGATGGTAAATTCCGGGGAAAAACCTACGATAGGTTTTTTTGAATTCCTCCGATATAACAGCATTGCTATGGTCAATCTCGAGTTTGAAATCTGCCGATTTTTCTAACTCTATTCTATCAAGAAGTGCCTGATGTACTGCTTTCAACATAGCAATCCTGCTATACTGAAGGCCAATCAGTCCCAGTACTCTTCTCATCATAAACGGGGCATGGCGGCGAGTGTGCCGTATTATCCTGAGGGTAGACCTACGTGTTTCTCTATCCAGTGAGAAAAACAGGTACCTTAATGAACCAAATAGGAAACTCCATGAAACCGGACGTTTCTTTTTCGGTACGTCCGGCTGACGCCTAATACCAGAGATGAAACTTTTCAGACGCTCTTCAAAATTACGCCACTCGCTGAGTTTTTCTACCAACCGCATGTAGCCTGTAAATAATTCAACCCGTGTCATCTTCTTAGGAATTATGTTAGTATTTGCTCCGTGAAGATTCCCGTAAATCATATGCTCCTCATCCAGGACAATGCGTTCTTCCTCACGCAAGCGAGCCCATAGTGGGGTTCCTATAGGAGCTCTTAATATATGGGTAGACATCATCGGTATGGATGCCTCCTGCAGGAAATCAAACTGGTCATCGAAAATACTGGTATCGTCATGGTCAAAGCCAACTATCATCCCCGCCCTTATTGCCATACCATAAGACTGTATCTTCTTAACATCTGCCAGCAGGTTAGTTTTATAATTTTGCGGTTTATGAGTCTCAATAAGGCTTTCCTTGTTGGGAGTTTCAATACCGATGAAGAGACCAGTAAAATTGGCATCAGCCAGCAGTTCCAGCAATCTGTCGTCTTTAGCCACATTAATGGAAATCTGAGTGATAAAAGAGACCGGGAATTCAAACGAGCGGTTAAGTGGTATCAATTGCTGCAGCAAGTCCCTGGCATATCCGGTATTGCCGATGAAGTTATCATCACAGAAGAATATTGTTGGCATGCCCAGACGTTCCAGTTCCGAGACTTCTTCAAGGACTTTTTCTATTGGTTTTTGCCGCGGTCGTCTACCATGGAGATAAACTACGTCACAGAATTCGCAGCCAAAAGGACACCCACGGGTGGTCTGCACCGCTCCCCAGACATAGCTATCCATATCATTGGCGATATTATTCCACCTGGGGACAGGCGATATAGCAAGGTCCGGCTTGGCCACTTGCCGGTACTCCGCCCGGTAATTACCTGATTTCCAGTCGGCGATAAACTTGGGCCAGGTTAGTTCTGCTTCACCGATAAACAGTATATCAAAGAAGGCACGGCAGACCTCTGGAGCTGCCGAAACACCAATGCCACCGATTGCCGTCAGAATACCACGTTTACGAAATACCTCGGCAACTTGCTTGGCTCGTTTGAGATGAAGCACATAGCCAGTGATGCCTACCAGGTCATATTCTTTACCGAACCTGGTCGATTCATCAATCCGTCCGTGTACGGGCTCATCCCAGATGTCTACTTCGATGTCAGCAGGAGTAAGCGCTGCCACGGTTGCCAGGTGCAGTGGTGCCATTATTGCTTTGGTGGTTACAAAGGGAAGCTTGGCAATGCCCTCGTATGGCGCCACATCCCAATCAACATCGGTATTTACAAGAAGGATTCTCTTCATAGCATTCTCCCCTTTACCAAACCCGACCTCACATCTATCTCACAATATAGTACTGAATGTCAGTATATCTATAATCACCCTTTAACCCCGCTATGGTACGTCCTACCAATACGTAATTCCTGTTCTATAGCCTTTAGCACCTCTTCTGCCAGCCGAGTCTCCTCGATATCCGGAGCAGCATGGTCACTTATCAGCAGGGCGGAAGTTAAATCGTTTTCCTTTGTAACTCTGCTTTCCGTAATTTCATAAAGCATTTTCTTATGATTGTCAGTAAAAGAATCCGATTCATCTTTCTGAGAATTGATAAAATCAACAAATACGGCAAGTAACGTCTCGGCAGTATGCCTTTTATCCTTTAAATCATTACATACCTGCTGGTGAATTTCCGGGAAAATCTCCGGATAAACGTTTCTGAAACCCTCAGGTATAACAGACTGAGTATAACCAACCTCAGGGTCAAACACTCCTGATTTCGCGAGGTCTATTTGTACTTGGGCGTCTTTGTAAAGTAATGCCACCAGATTGGCAAGGCCGCAATATTGAATAATCAGTCCAACAACTTTATACATCATGAAGGGAGCGTGCCGGCGAGTATACAGAATAATCCTGATGATAGAACGGCGTGTTGCTTTATCCTGGGAAAGGAGAAATCTGAGGACCTGGAATATTTGTTTCCATTGCCGTTTTGTTCCGGGTACATTCGGCTTTCGCTTAATGCCAGACATCATTCTTTTGATTCGTGCTTCGAAACTACTCAAATTACCAAGTCTGGTTATCAGACCGGAGTAGCCGGTGAACAGCTCAGCGAAAGTCATTCCTTTGGGAGCGATATTAGTTGTGGTCAGGTACCCAGTAACATATTTCTCGGTATCCATTTTAACTAAACGTCCTTCTTTATTCAGCCTGTCCCATAACCTGGTTCCAGGTATTGCCGTTAGTATGGATACCGAAGGAAGTGAGATATTTGCTTCTTCTATAAAATTAAACTGTTGGTCGAAAATTCCGCTATCGTCGTGGTCGAAGCCGACAATCATCCCGGCCCGAATAGTCATCCCGTATGACTGTATCTTCTTACAGTCTTCGACGAGGTCACTGTGAACGTTGAGCATTTTACCGGCCTCCCTCAGACTCTCCTTGTTAGGTGTCTCGATACCGATAAAGAGACCGTTAAAATTCGCATCCGCCATCATTTCCATCAGTTCTTCATCTTTAGCTATATTAATGGTCACCTGTGTTGAGAACATTACAGGCCTTTTAAATGAGTTATTCAGCGGGATAAGTTCACGCAGCAATTCTTTTGTATAGCCGGGATTACCTATAAAATTATCGTCACTAAAAAAAATATGTCCCATACCCAGATTTGCCAGGGTATTAACTTCTTCAAGGATTCGAGTGATAGGTTTATTCCTAGGCATATTTCCGAAAAGGGATACAACATCGCAGAACTCGCAATTAAAAGGGCAACCACGTGTTGTCTGTACTGCTCCTAAAAGATAGTTATGCATTCGGTCAGCTATAATATCCCAGCGAGGAACGGGCGATATTTCCAGGGCCGGTTTAACTACCTGACGATATTGGCTGCGGTACCTGCCTGCTTTCCATTCGGTAATGAACTGAGGCCAGGTTAATTCCGCCTCCCCAAAAAAGAGAACGTCGGCAACGTCTCGGTAATGCTCGGGAGTGGTGGAAACTCCAACTCCACCCATGGCGATAAGCACGCCACGACTTCGAAATATCCGGGCAACTTCTTTTGCTCTCCTAAGATGAGACGAATAACCGGTTATCCCCACCAAGTCATAATCTTTACCAAACTCGGTAGACTCCTCAATCCTACCGTCAACCTGTTCATCCCATATATCGACCTGGTCATCATCAGGTACTAAGGCAGCAATAGTCGCCAAGTGCAGTGGTACCAACGGAGCTTTCACCTGCAAGAATCCTAGCTCACTGACCGCCGTATTGAGGGGATCTAATTTTGATATACCGGGAGCTACCAAAAGAATCCTCTTCATAATTTTCCCCATCTTAGATTCATTCAGTTAATTATCTGTCTCCTTATCATTCCGGTGGCCGGTGGATTTCTCCTGTTTCAATCTGTCCAAAACACTGCCTTTCTTAGCTGTGCCACCAACAGCACTTTCCGGCCTTTCGGTAGCATATAACTCTGGGTCCTGTAAAAATTTAATGACATTCTCGACAAATACCTCCGGCTCTAGTGCCGGATGATAATGCCCCGTCGGTACGATTACCGACTGACAATTGGGCATATTCTCCGTTAGATAATCGCAGGTTGGCAGGAAGGGAGATAATTCACCATATATAGCCAGGGTAGGGTGTTTGACCTGAACAATTTTGTCAATTGTTAGCCCGCCGACCTCGCGGAAGTCATTTAAAGCCGTGGTATTATCTACCAAACGTAGCAAACGTTTTCCCTTACGTTTCTGTCCCTTCCTTAATCCGTAAGCCATTGGAATATACAAACTTAGCCTAAGACCATAGTCCAAGTCGTCCCACTTATCATCCGGTATGTCAACTCCGTATTCCTTAAGCCCTGCGTTCCAGGCATCTAAATATGGCCATTCGTGGATATCACACAAATGCCGCAGAGCTGGAATCTCTGGGTCTGCCAGTACCAAGTTTACGACTCGCTCTGGATAAAGTGAGGCAGCGTGCAGGGCAATAACTCCACCAAAGCTATGTCCCAAGAGATGAGCCTGCTCTATCTCCAGATAATCAAGAAGTCCACGCAGGTCTGCCGCCATATCGGCAGAGGTATAGCCATTCGACGGTACGTCACTATAACCATGCCCCCGCAGGTCATAAGTGGTAACACGAAATTGCTCTGTCAGCATCGGTAGGCTACTCAGATACCAGAACGCCATATTGCCGGTAGCGCCATGAATTAAAACGAGGTCCGGCCCCTGACCGCTAACCTGGTAGTGAATATTTATTCCGTTTATGAGGGCTTTAGGCATATTTACTTCCTTTCCTGCATGGCTCCGGCATTCTTTTTAAAAAACCATTCAACTATCTCTTGGAGCGCCTCATTCAATGAATGAGGTTCCCAGTTTAGCTCTCTCCTGGCTTTTGAGGTGTCATATTCCTTCTGGTATTTTAACTGCAACATATACTTAAAAAGGTTCCGTATTTTCTCTCTAACAATATCTTTCCTTCGTAGCGTTAATCGTCTGATAATCTCTCTCAGCCGCATTACCTGCAACACTTTTTTGTTAGAGATCAATTTTACGTCTATCTTTTCCCCGGTTGCTGCCGAAAGTGCTTCTAAGAGTTTTTCAGGGGTCGGGCTACTTTCAACCAGTATGTACTCTTCACCGAATTTATCTTGTTCAATTCCAGAGGATATTGCCTGGAGAAGGTCATAAACGAATACCAGCGGTATTTTGTTTTCATTTAATCCTTCTGGTAAATATCTAATTCGTCTTTTGAGGAAGGCCTCCAGTAGAAGTTCCGTTCCCGGAAAGTCAGGACCAATAATAATCCCCGGCACAAAAACAAGTAATCTCAGTCCTTGTTTCTGGATATCCATTGCTTCCTGATATGCTAACTGTTTTGTTTTTTCATATTCACTTGTGCACTCACCATCGCGAAGAGTACGTTCGTTAACAACATATCCGTCATCCTTAACACCGTAAACTGCCACACTGGAAATATAGACAGCCCTATCCACGCCATTTTTCAGGGCGGATTCCAACACGTTGCGGGTGCCCTCTACGTTCGTGTTATGCATCTGCTCTCTGGCCTTAATATCATCGATTATTCCAAGTCTAACGTACCCGGCAAGGTGAAAGACCATATCAGGCTTCGACTTCTCTATAGCCTGGTCAACAGAACTACGATTGCCAATGTCACCCTGATACACAGCTACGCCCTCTTTATCCGAAAAGAAAGAAGCTTCGTCAGGTAACACAAAGGCGTCAACTGACCAGTCATGCAACAGCAATTCCTCAACTAACAGCCTTCCCAGGTTTCCAGTTGCCCCGGTAACAAATGCTCTCATTATTCCGGCTTCTCCATTGAGTAATTTATATTCATTTACTCCATATATCCCAAGGCTTTTAGCCGGGTCATTATTTCCGCCTGCTCCCCCCTATCCTTTTCACTGGGACGCTGCGGAAATGATTCAGGTGTTAATGTAGCTTCACCGATACGTACCGGTTTTTCCACAAGCAGGGAAGGTTCGTATATCTGACTAATAACTTGTCCCTCAAGGTCTTCCGGAACAGGCAAGTTCAGGCTATGCAGTAAAGTTGGTGCCACATCAAGAATGGAAATATGACCGAGAGAAAGCCCCTGCCGGATGCCGGGACCAGCGGCAACGAAAATACCATATGGGTGATGGGCACCAAGAGGTTCGGGGCGAGACTCAATCAGAGCGTCCGATTTGAGGATAGATACAAAGCCGTTGTCCCATAAGCTCAGGATAAGATCAGGCGCGTCATCTATACGGCTCCCGGAGAATATCTGCTCACGCGTTCGGATATCGGATATCACCGGTCTGCCAGTTTCTGGGTCAGCACACTGACGTAATTTTGCACTTAACTCCTGGCGAAAACGCATATAGTCCTCAGGAGGAATCCCTTCTTCACCTCTTCTCCCTGATACACAGATATGGATAGAATTACTGCTAGGAGTGATTGTGTAAGCAGTCGTCTTTGCCCAGTTAAGAAGGTAAGGCTGTCTCCTTGGTACTTCAAGTCCCAGCTTGCCAAATAAACTTGTGTCGGCCTGTGCATTATCTTCCCATTCCAGGTAGCCGTGTTGATTAAGCCAAGTATTAAGATAGAATACCTTGGTAGTACTGCTAAAACCATGGTCAGATACCATGAAAATATTCGCCTCAGGACCGGCTACAGCTATAACATCGGCTATGTAAGAGTCGAGTTGCCTGAAGTATTCGAGGCACAGTTCACGAATCCTCCATTCCCAAGGCGATGGTTGCTCTGGGAAAAGCGCCGGGTCCAGAAAACGCCAGCAGAGGTGCTGAATTTTATCAACACCATCGAAGACGATTGCTATCAGGTGACAGGAATCCTCCTCTATCAAGTGGTACAGAATGTCAAACCAGCGTTGCTCTCTGCGTATATGAAGCCGAATCCAGTCTTCGTAATCATCCTCGGAACACCCTTCAATGGCTTTTTCATCCATATTGACGTCCATAGCCAGTTCTTTCAGGTTAAATCCAGGTAAATCTTTTAACCTTTGATATAACTCAGATGGATAAAAAACACTTTTCATGTACCGCCAGGGTGTCCAACCGGGGATTATATAGCCTGAGATAGGCCGAATTGGAGTCATCATAGCGAAATTCAAAGAAGCCGCTCTGAGTCCCTGCCGGCTTACTATCGACCAGATGGTCTCACAACTGATATTCCTAAAGGTATTCAGAGTTAGGTAGCGGCTATCTGGCGATTCAAAGCGAAGGAAGTCAAAGATTCCATGATTTCCGGGACTTCGTCCGGTCATTACAGTAGTCCAAGCCGGAGGTGTTAGTGGAGGAACCGTAGACTCAAGCACTCCTCGACATCCGTCAGCAATACACTGTTTGAGAAACGGCATCACTCCTTGTTCCATAAGAGAATCAAGGACAGTATAAGTAGCTCCATCAAGGCCGAGTAGAATTGTTCGATTTTTCAACATTTACTTTCCTTTCTTTTTTACGAACCGATGCCATCCAGCTCTCGATAAATGAATTCAACAACCTCACCTATCTTGATATCCTGGTCTTCTCGCTGACCAACTCCCGCAAGGAATTCGGCAAACGGAAAAGACCGCTGGTAGTATTCCTCAATGGCCGTTCCAAGAGCGACTACATCGATTGATTCAAATCCCAGGTCTTCAAAGAAAGATGTTTCAATAGTTACCTCACCCGAATACTCCCAATCATCGCTCAGTTCATCCAGCATACTGACTAAATCAGCAAATATCTGTTCTTGACCTACTTCAGCCATTTTGGCTCCTTTCACAAATTGAGGTAGCAACTATATAATCACCATCGCGGAGAGTGTAAACTATAATCCGGGCACCGGTGAACTCGGGGAATAGCTCGGCAAGCTTACCCCCGAGAACCACCCCAACAACACCAGTATCCGAATCCAATTCCCGTACTGACAGACTCTGCGGACCTTCGATTAAACCACGCCCTAACGCTTTGGCAACGGCCTCTTTGGCACACCATAGACGTGTTTGCCACTCCTCTTTAATCGATTCATCTAGTGAATCTAGTATAGACTGCTCTTCAACATCGAAGACGATCCGGTTAAATCCGGGCTTCCTTTGTCGAACCTGCTCGATATCGATTCCAATTCGCTGGTAGTCGGGATGAAAACCGGCCAAGGCAACAGATAAACCTTCCGTGTGTGATATAGACACCACCGGTATATCTTTGACGTCAACGACCCAAGAACCATCCGGCAGTGGATTTCCATTCTCATCTACTGCTATCTCGATATCTGCCGGACACAGCTCCAGACCATAATGTTGATGGAGGAACATACGCACTGCATCTTTAGCTACCCACCTTCCCATCAACCATTTCGTCTGCCGCGATTCCGGTCCGTTTAGGTTCTTACAGGCTTCTCTTTCCCCCCGATTTAAAATCAGGTGCATCCACACGTCTTTCGATAACATCTGGTCTGACCTGAGCGTATCAACGCGATAGCATACAAACGATTCTGGTACGGAAAGTCCGGCTACAGGTTTGTCCCAGGGCATACTCAGCGCCGCTTTTCTAGGAAATCTCCAGAAACTGAAAAGCTCCGGTGTCCAGTTAAAACGCCAGTCTTCCCAACCAGCAAGGTGCATCAGGATGCGGTCATCTGAGCCGATAATATCAATATCGGCGCGGACTGTCTGATGTGTAACTTTAGCAATTCGAACCTGACATTTAAGGCGTTCTCCGGTATTCGGCATAGGCCCGTAGAGATGCAGACTATGAATCCGTATCGGGAAAGCAATGAAGCCGGTCTCAAGATACTCCAGAGGCCAGTACCCGACCAGTTGACCGGCGGCATCCAGCAAAAACGGATCAATAATAAACAATGGATTAGGATTTGAATGAAACAAATCAGCAGCGGGCAGAACCTCAAGCTGACCTAAGATGCCGTCTTCTCCCGATTTATCCAGCGAGGCAACGCCCTGGAAACGAGGACCATGGAACATCAGCTTTTCCCGATAAAGTTCACTGGCGGTGTATTTAGGCGAACGCTCAGAACTTAACATAAAATGTTCAGCAACAGGTGCCCGTGGATAAGTATCAGCAAAGAACACCATTCCCTCGACTACTGCAGCTTTCTGCATCAGCTCAGACTCCGTATCATCCTTAATCACCCAGATTCTAACCATAACTTCATCTTCAGCACCGAAGTTATTCCTTTTAGCCGTAATACGGAGAGTGATGGGTTTATCTTCGACGGGAATCCACTGGTGTGCTTGAATGTCTTTAAGACCTATCAACATTCTATCAGGTACAAGTTTTGCAGCCGCCTCAGCTATTAACTCTAGACTAACTGTCATAGGAATAACACACTGGGGCTTCAATGACTCATCTGAGATCGAGACTTCTACGCCAAGAGTGTGGTCTTGCAAGAATATATCTTCTGTCAGGTCAAACCGGCGTTGTACCGTTATTTCACGCCCAGGAATATGAGATATAACACTATCAATAAAGGGGAGAGATTGTATTTCAATATCCGAAGTTGGGGTATTACTCCGGTCAGTCTCGGTAGATACTGCCGCGCTCCGATAACTGTGTTCCGTTTCATTACCATTCTGCGTAATAGTCTCAGCCGAAGGAGTATCACCCCCTCCATAACCATCACCGAAAAAGTCGACTATCTGACGTAAGGTCTTAAGACCAGCAACCTGTTCGGTATCTATTTCTGCACGTAATGATGGATATCGCTCCTGAAAAGCTCCCAAGATTTCAATCCGCTTAATTGAGTCAATTCCCAGGTCTGCTTCCATATTCAGGTCAAGGTCCAGCATTTCCGGTGGATAGCCTGTCCTGTCACTCACCAGATTCAAAATTATCTCAGTGATTGACCTAGAATCAGTATCGGCAACTTCTTCTGGCTGTTGTCTCACAACTTCAGCCACAGGTGGCGCCAATATCTCAGGCTGAGTGCTTTCCTGGGCAATCTCAACAGCTGGTGGACGATCAGCTTCTATTTTCTCACCAGATGTGATGGCATGACCGTTGGTGAGATAGGTATGCATAACCTCCTCTTGTACCTCCAGGAAGTGGTTCATAGTAGCCAGATAATCCTCCATAGTCTTCGATGCTGGACTACCACCGTTATCCCTAGGCGTAACCATACCGCCCTGGGAACCGGGCATCGAAACCCCCGGGGAAGCCACTGATGGTAGTTCTCCTGATTGCTCCTGATGAGAACTGGCCACCGGTTCCAATGTGTTTTTTCGGTCTTGTTCTGAAGGCCATTCAGAAGGTACAGCGTCTCCTTTTGCTACTGTGTCAGGTATTGTACGGGGGGATACACTCATCGTCGGAAATCCTAAAGGCAAGACTATTGTGCCGGAGGAACCCGACGTATCATCATCCAGAGCAATCTCAAGAGATAACCGTTGTGGCATTCGGCATTCATACAGGTGATTAAGATTCATCGGAATGCCCTGGGCTGCCAGCATTCCGACCAGGTGATTTAGTTGAGTTATTCCCGACCGGCGCATTACATTGGAGGCTACCGCAAGGTGGGGCTTGTTACGCAATATATCGTCAACGAAGCCTGTTAGATTTCCTCTTGGTCCCACTTCTACAAAAATGCGTACTCCTGTATCATACATGGCGGCAATCGTCTCGGTGAACCTGACGGGATTCATCCAGTGGTTAGCTACCAGTTCCTGAATTCTGGCTTCACCTTCAGGAAAGGGCTTCCTCGTGATACACGACCACGTTTCCACTTTAGCAGGGGCAACCGACTGCTCGGAAAAGAACTGCCGATACCGTTGGCAGACCATCTCAAATAACGGGGTATGATAAGCCCGGTCGAATGGTAATTGTTCATATATTACTCCCAGTCGACGAAACTCTTCTATCGCCAGTTCTGCAGCATGTTGTTCACCGACAACTACCACCTGATGCGGACAATTATCCATAGCTACGTATACATTTCCATCAATCTTATCGATTATATTGGAGACCCGTTTATAGTCGGTACCGACAGCTATCATAATAGCTTTAGGAATACCTTCATTTACCAGTCCTAAATATATACTGTTCATCTGATGAATAATCTCGAGGTCTGTCCCAACCATTCCGGAGGCAAAGAGAGCGGACAGTTCTCCAGTACTGTGACCGACAATCACATCGGGCTGCAATTCTAGATTCTTTAGCAGGGCAAAAATCGCCAGATTGGCCGTGCAGAGCGCTTCAATGGCTCCATCCATTTGCCAGATTCTCTGCTCCGCTTCCTGGTGTTCCTCGTTGGAAAAGGTAGGCAACGGGAAGATATAATTGCTGGGTAAATAACCTCTCTGGTGGTCAATGAAGGCGGCATCTACCTTATCAAAGCATTCTCTGACCTCCGGAAAATGAATACACAGGTCGTCAAGCATACCGGTATACTGCGCACCTTCCCCAGGAAACAGAAATGCAAGCTTGCCATTATTAATTAAGGATTCTTCAAAATAGTAGATACCCTTTATATCCTTGATCTGTTTACATTCCGAGTCATCCATCCGTTCAAGTACGTAACGTAATTTCTGAAGCAGATCTTCAGACGAGGCTGCCACCACCGATAGTCGGAAAGGCAGTTCCTCTTGGCCTACATTAAGTGTATAAGCCAGATCCTTAAGAGATACCGGAGTTGTCAACAGGAATTGCTCAAGGTTTTTAATTTTCTCTACCAATAAATCCCTTGAATCAGCCTGTACTATGCATACTTCGGTCTCCCAGTCGAGCGGGAAGCCCATAGTACTGGTTTTGTCCTCTTTGCGATATTCTTCCAATACTATATGAGCATTGATACCGCCGAATCCGAACGCATTAACGCCAGCCCGTCTGGGGACGTCGGGGGTTCCATGAATCCAAGGGCGTGTTTCTTGATTAATATAAAAGGGTGTCTCTTCAATCTTTGCCAGGGGTTGGTCGCAATGAAGTGTCGGCGGTAATACCTTATTGTAGAGAGCTAGGGCAGCTTTGATTAGTCCGGCAGCCCCTGCCGCCGGCATAGCATGGCCAATCATAGATTTAACAGTTCCCAGGGCACACCGGGGAGCGGACTCACCACGCGTGCCAAAAATCCGGGTTAACGCCTCTATTTCAGCAGCATCTCCTATTGGGGTACCAGTACCATGAGCCTCAATAAGACCAATGCTGTGAGGTGAAATGCCTGCTGCCTGGTAAGCACGCTTCAATGCCAGTTCTGCCCCCTCTACCCGAGGTGCAACAACACTGAACGCCCGGCCATCGCTGGAAGTACCTACTCCCTTGATTACAGCGTATATTCTATCGTCATCCCGCTCGGCATCTTCCAACCGTTTAAGTGCCATAATACCAACACCTTCGCCGATTATCGTGCCATCGGCATTCTTGTCAAAAGGCCGAATCTGAGATTGCTGAGACAGTGCTCTAAACTGGCTAAAAATTATTGAAAATCCAGCGTCAGGTAATATGAAAATGCCTCCGGCCAGTGCCAGGTCACATCTATGGGCAAGTAAATCATCCATGGCAATCCCGGTGGCGATAAGTGAGGAGGCACAGGCTGCATCTATAGTATAATTAGGTCCCATAAGGTCGAGACGGTTAGCGATGCGGCCGGTTGTGATATTGGGGATGAGGGAAGGAGCATTCTCAGGCCCGAATTTGGGCAGAGTTGCCTTGAGTTCCTTCTTAATCTCAGCCAGATCCTGCTGGCTATATTCCGGGTGTAAATTCTTCAGGATATCCAGCGTCTGCTCCATTATACGGGTGTGCTGGGTAACAGTGCTATTACCCCTGTCCAGATAGTTACCCCGGCCCAAGATTATCTCCATTCGTTCCCTGTTTAGCAGTCGCTCCAGGTAACCTGCATCAGCAAGTGCCTGATATGCCACTTTTAAAGCAAGAAACTGACCGGGGTCACCACCGTCCACGGCAATTGGCATAATGCCAAAGTCCAAGGGATTAAATTCTGCCAATTCGCCCAAATAACCACCGCGTTTACAATAAATACGGTCGTTCTCAGCGGAATCCGGGTCAAAGAATATATCTGTCTCCCATCTGTCAGAGGGGACATCGGTAATAGCATCAACCTTTGAGATAATGTTCTGCCAGAATGTTGCCACGTCCGGAGCACCCGGGAAAATAGCGGCCATACCAATGATGGCTACATCACCATTTGTTATTGTTTGTTCAACTTGAGTTTTAGATGAATCCATTAAATAACTCCCTGCTGCAGGTTACTTCCTGCTACGCGATTTAAAGACCGGCTGCAGGTACCTTCGAAGTTTTCCATCAATCCTAGGAGGTTTCCATCTGCACTATAGAAGGCCAAGTCACAATGAACCAGCGGTTTCTTCGAATCAGGGTGAATATTCAGATGACACTTTATCTCAGAGCTGGATATAAAGCCGAAGTTCCGGAATACAGAGAAACGCGAGGGTAATACCATCATATCCCAATAATGTTTTACCCAGATGAGGAGCAACTGCAGTCCGCTGTCAATTATCATCGGATCGATGAGCCATTGATTTTGTGTAATTCCGGCTATACACTCTCGAGGAGAGGATGAAATCATTGAGGCTGCTATGCCATTCGGACTAATACCATCAATTCTAGTAATTCTTTGAAAGAGAGGACCGTGAAAGAGCCATTGGCGGTAGGTTTCTTGTACTGTCAGTGGAAACGGCTCCACTTCTGCCAGAGAAAAAGACTCAGGATATACTGGAGCCGGCGCTTGCTCCGCTAACTCGATGCCGGCTCGATAATGAGTCCGTCCCTTTTCCTCCGTATCCGTGATGTATACATTTACATTTAACAATCTTTGAGAAGATTCATCTCCTTGTCTGGCAATCACCCGAATCGGTTTGAGGTCATTCTCAATGACTATCCCCTGAAGGACGTGCATATCATTTATTGTATTTAATTTAAGCTCCGGCCATCCCGAGGATACTGCCTCCGCCATAAACTCAAGAGCTATTGCCATCGGTAAAACCGGTTTGCCATCAAGCTGGTGGTCCTTGAGATAAAGGTCACGTGATAAGTCCAGACAATACTCAATCTCAACCGAGTTCGCTGCTGCTTGTACTGATGAAGCCCGGTCACCAAGCAGAGGTAACGAAAGGGGAGAGGGTTTCTCATTTACTTCCTGTTTCGCCTGACCTAGCATTTGCACAATTCCGTCTCTCGAACCTAGTGTCTGGTTTCCGGAAATGATTACCTCGGACTCGCCCTTTCGCCCGTATCTAATTTCCTCGTCCAGTTTCTGGATGCCAACTGAAGGCGGCACCAGTACGACTCCGCTTCTGGCAAATTGCTTTTCCAGTTCCGACGAGACCATACCCCCGCTTCTCGCCCATGGACCCCACATAATAGAGACAACTCGCCCCGGCCAGTGATTATCGAGGTATATCGCCAGTTTGTTATATACTTCATTAGCCGCAGAGTAGTCACACTGCCCCTGATTACCGAAACGACCGGCTACTGAAGAGAAGAAGACAAGAAACTTAAGAGAATCCGGTCTGAGTTTTTTACTCAGAATAAAAGCACTTTCCGCCTTGGTATTAAAAACACGGTCGAAGGACTCAATAGACTTATCTCTGACCAGTTTGTCCTCAATAACACCGGCCCCATGAATGACGCCATCCAACCGTCCATATGTCTGATATATCTTATCGATAACTTCACCAAACTCGATTTCTTCACGGACATCAACCTGGAAATATTCCACATTAGCCCCATAGCTCCGCATAGCACTTATGTTACGCCTCATTTCCCGGTCCTTTAATAGACGCTTATAAGCCGCTTCCACCTGCGGCGGTGTGACTGACTGGTTTTGCCGCTGAAAAATAGTCACCAATGCTGATTTCAATTTCTGGTCGGTCAACCCGACAGTTTCTTTTAGCTCCTCGAATTCAGGTAGAGGTGACCGCCCCACCAGTAAAAGAGTAGGTTGGTAGCGTTTTGCCAGTTCGATACCCACGTCTGCGGTAATCCCCTGGGTTCCACCGGTTAGCAGTATTACCCAGGAAGAATCCATCTCAAGACTGGCTGGTTTTTCCTTATCCACCGGGGTTGGTACCGGCTGGAGAACGAGACGACGCGAATCCATATATCCCACTTCCACCTGCCCATCATCAGCAACAATCGCTCGTAACAACTTCGCCACCAGATCAGCCGAGGATTCCAATAGACTAGTGTCAACAACCCTGACATTCACCTTAGGCCATTCGACAGAAATCGTCTTGAGAAGTCCGCTGACACCGCCGTGACTTGGAAGAAATTGCCCGGTTTCAAGAGTGGTTGCCTCAGGCGAAACACTAGCAAAAGTACCGCCCATTTTCGTGGCCGCCACCAGGAAAGCCCGACTGTCCCGTGCTGCATTATCAAGGTCCTGGTGCAGGCTTTTTGCCATGTAAAACAGGCTCTTTACATCCAGTTGAAGACGCTCCTTCCAGCTTTTTAAATCCATCTCCTCCAAACCTACTCCGTCCTTTAGTGGGAGCAGGTGAACCAGGCCTCCCACAGGACCAAGCCTTTTTCGGATAAGGGTAAGCAGCTGGTCAATCGCTTCCAGAGAAGCCAGATTAGCCGTGTAATAATCAGAGTTATCAGTGCCTAGAGCCTCACCCATCCGCACCAGAGCTACCGGGTGTCCCCGGTCACGTAGCTGCTCTGCCAAAGTAGAGGCAATTCCATTCTCATCGTCAGTAATAATCACCGTCCGATTCGAAGCTAAAACGCCAGGCTGTTCCCCAACAGGCGTATCTATTGCCGCCAGGGTAAAGCGTTGAATTACGGCACCATCAGCCACATCATCTTCAATTATCGATGAAGTCTCGACGCCCGAATCGGATGTTCGCACGGTAGACCCAATCTCTTCTTCGATTTCAATCAGTTTCTGACGGTCTGACAGACTATCGATAATATTACGTAACGTTTTAAGTCTTGACAGTTTCTCCGTAAACTCGTCCATGTTCGATTCATCCATCCAAGGGTATTTCTCCTGCAGGTTACCCAAAATCTCAATGCGTTTTATGGAATCAATCCCCAGGTCAGCTTCCAGATCCAAATCCAGGTCGAGCATCTCAGGAGGATATCCGGTACGTTCGCTAACAACATTGAGAAGATATGATGTTAATTCATCTTTATCATAACGAATCTCGGCTTCACCCATAGATTCAGCCGGAGCGTAAGCTGGCATTTCATCCTTCACAATTTTGGCAGTTGCCTGTGCTTGCTTAACGGATGGAGCCTCGACTTCAGCCTCTTGAGAGACAGTTGAAGCTGGTTCCTGACCGGTGTCAAATATCGTCAGTGCACCAGCCCTGGCTTTAAGGTAAGTCTGCATAACGCTTTTTTGAGTATCCAGGAAGCGATTCATCATCTGCTGGAATTGCGCCATTACCCGGGCATGTCCATCGGGTAAATTGGATTCAACCGCAGGCTGCATCGAATGTCTTTCTGGCTCGACTGCTGATAGCGGCGGTTGAGTGAACAGTGGAGCAGAAGACACACCAGGTGATACCGGCTTTGATACGAACTTACTCAGAGATACTGGTTCTACATTAACTGATCGAATGTTATCTGCATCGGCAACAGGTATTGCCCGACCGCCATTAACAAGCCAGGCAGTACTGGTCGGTGCATTCTTAAGTCCTTCTTTGTCCAGTGTATTTAAATCAAGCTGCCGCACTTTCCGTCCCCTATATAATCGGCTCCATTTGACAGGCACTCCGTTAACTGCTAGTTGACCAAGCAGTCGATGGAGCTGAAGCAAGCCCTGAGCGTCGGAGCGGTCCGAGTTTACTGTAAGATGAGGCTTGTCCTGAAGAACCTGGTCAACTATTGGTGTCAAGACACTACGTGGTCCAACTTCTACAAAGATACGAGCGCCGGCGTCATGCATAGCAGTAATCTCTTGCACAAAGTTCACCGGACTTACCAGATGCTTGACAAGCAAGCTAGTAATAGCTTCAGGCTGAACAGGATAAGGTCCCGCTATAGTATTAGAATATACAACCAGTTGAGGCTCGGATAATTCGATATTCGCCAGGAATTCTGCCAACCGCTGTCGAGCCCCAGCAACAATCGGGGAATGAAACGCGCAGGCAACAGGGATAAACATCGCCTTTAAATCCTTAGCCTGAAATTGCCCGACGGCGGTTTGTACCGCTGACGTTTCCCCACTTATAATCGTCTGCCCTGGTGCATTCAGATTTGCAATCTGAACACCCTCTACGTCTTCTAAAACTTCGGCGACTACCTCAGAATCAGCATTTATCGCCGCCATACTGCCCGGTTCCGCCCCTGCCGCCTCAACGATAAACCGTCCGCGAGCTTCCGATAGGGCTATCAGAACGTCCTCGCTGAAAACACCCGCTGCACATAAGGCAACATACTCACCATAGCTGTGTCCGGCAACGAAGTCGGGCTGTAATCCCAGTTCCCGGAGAAGGTGGAACATTGCCATATCGGCAGCACCTACTGCTGGCTGTGCTATATTCGTCTGAGTAAGTGCCTGCTTTAGAACATTTTCCATATCCTCATCAAAGACGGGCGGAGGAAAGATATAGGAACTTAATGGTCTGTCCAGTTGATGCTTCAGGGTCAGGGCAGCCCTTTCGAAGCTGGCGTGCACCTCGGGAAATTGAATTGCCAAGTCGTTAAGCATATTAATATACTGAGAACCCTGGCCAGGGAACAGGAAAGCGAGCTTTCCTTCTTTTGCTAGTGGCTGCTCTGTGAAGTACATCCCCCTGGGATCATTAATCTCCAGATACATGTCAGATCGCTTACTATCTGGAGCGGCAAGTGTCTCCCGTGCCAGAGTAAGCTTTGCACGCAGGTCATCCAGAGACTCAGCAATTATGGCCAGTTTCAGATAGTGTTCGGAATCAGTTTGTTCTATTGAATGCGTTTTTTGTTCATCAAGAGTGTTTAACGTAAATGCCAGGTCAGCAAGTTCAGGACTAGCTCCCTGTGACAGTGCTTTTTCCAAGGGTTCGATAGCCTCGATAATTTTTTTAATGGAATTTCCTGAAAAAATGAGAACTTCACCAGGGATCTGCTGAAACGGCAACTCGGGCTTTATCTGCCTTCTCAAATAGTCACCGTTGTATTCTTCAAGAACAAGATGGAAATTCGTACCCCCGAAACCAAAGCCGCTAACTCCAGCCCGCCTCGGGTATTCACTGGCGCTATTTATCCAAGGACGTGTCTCACTAATTGCATAGAAAGGACTCTCTAGTAAATCTAACTCGATATTGGGCTTGGAAATTCCAAGCGTGGGCGGCAGTATTTTATGGTACAATGCCAGCGTTGCCTTTATAAGGCCAGCCACTCCAGCTGCCGTCTTTGTATGACCTACCATAGACTTGACAGAGCCGATAGCACAGCTCGGTTGTGACGCGTGGGCATTACTGAACACTTTACCCAGTGCCTGTATCTCCACTCTATCACCAACAACAGTACCCGTACCATGTGCCTCTATTAGTCCAACCGTCACCGGCGAGATATTTGCTTTCTGATAAGCCCGGTTCATTGCCAAGACCTGTCCCTCAAGACGAGGGGCGGTGAGTGCCTTGGCTCTTCCATCACTTGCCGAACCAACGCTCTTAATGATAGCGTAGATTCTGTCTCCATCTCGTTCTGCATCAGCCAAACGCTTCAACAATACCGCACCAATACCCTCACCAAGCACAATTCCGTCAGCGGTTTCATCGAAAACACGAGCCTTTCCGGTCGGAGAAACTGCCATTGTCTTACTAAAACATAAATAGGTAAAAGGATTCTGCAGGGTATCAGCACCACCGACGATGACCATATCACTGGTGCCACTTTCCAATTCGTTTACGGCAAGATAAAGCGCTGCCAGCGAGGAAGCACAGGCTGCATCGACGGTAAAGTTTGCACCTCCCAAGTCAAAACGGTTGGCTACCCGTCCCGCCACTACATTCATAAGAATTCCGGCAAACGAGTCCTCCGTCCATTCCGGAAGGACTTTTCCAAAATGAGATACCAACTCTTCCGATTGCTCACCGAAAAACATCGGCAGGGCTGAACGAACACCATAGAGTTGTCCCAGGTCTCCGGCACCACCTCCAGTGCCAATGATCACGGATGTTTGCTGGCGATTGAACGGTCTTTTATCATAGCCCGCATCCTCAAGAGCCCTTTTAACAACCTCCAGGGTTAACAATTGAAGGGGCTCAATCGAAGAAAGGGTGTTCGGTGCCATACCATACTCAAGCGGGTCAAAAATTACATCGTCCAGGAACGCCCCCCACTTCGAATAAACCTTGTCTTTCGCTTTAGGATTTTCATCATAATACAATCGCCAGTCCCACCGTTCCCGGGGAATTTCTTTTATAGCCTCCACTTTGTTAAGAATGTTTTGCCAGAAAGTGGGTAAATCAGGTGCTTCCGGCATGATACAAGCCATACCAATAATAGCAATATCAGACGCCATTCGTTTTTTTCCAAGCGATACTGTTTCCCGATATTCTCCAGCTATATCCTTAAGCCTCCATGAGCCTTCTACAGCAACGTTATAATGTAACGCCTCAATATTACTAACCTTGTTCCGTATTGCACCAACCTCTCCAATCATAAACATGCCATTGGCACGTTGTTCATCTTTGCCCAATGCGGCCGATTCCAATGTGTGTAGTTCTCCATTAGCATCCAGAGAAACCCCCTTGGATGCTAGGCGAAGTCGCCCGATACTCATTTTATCGAGCTCAAAACGGATTTCTTCGGCGGGCTTATCGGCCGCTTTAAGCCGCAATTTCTCTTCTTCAAAGGCTATAGCAAAAGGTGTGGGGATGCATCTATTGGCGTGACCCGGTCCAACTTCAAGAACAATGGTATGGTCGCACTGCAGCACCTCTTCCTGATAGACTTCACTAATTCCGCCCAAGGTAACCAGTTCCTCGGTAAATAAATAAGCGGTGCCCATCTGAACCCCTATCCGGACACCACGCTCCGCCAGAGGTGCTGCCATAACCGCCACCATCGAAGCAGACAGGTCATCATGAATTCCTCCAGCAAACAGAACATGATACTCGGAAGCATCCTTTTCAGGGGTAAGGTACTTCAGAAGCTCATCAATCATTCTTTCCCAGAGCGAAAAACTTGTAAATGGTCCTACATGTCCGCCGGATTCCTGTCCTTCAAAGATGAACCGCCGGTCTCCATTCTTGAGAAACATGTTCAGTAATCCCGGTGAAGGGATGTGCATATAGGTGATAACACCCGCATCTACCAGAGGTTTGTTCTGGTTCGGTAGTCCACCAGCAATCAATGCGTAAGGGGGTCTACATTCACAGATGATATTCATCTGCTGATGTAGTAACTCTGGAGGAAGAAATCCTATGATACCTACTCCCCAGGGATAGTCTCCCAGTACATGACCGGCTTCCTGCAGAAAGCCCTTTAATTCAGAAGGTTCCATCAAGGAAAGTGCCAGAAAAGGTAGCCCGCCTTTTCTGGCTACCTCCAGAGCAAAGGTTGGCGTGTCACTAATTCGTGCCATTGGTCCCTGTACTATGGGATACCGGGTACCGTGAGACCGGGCTAAAGGAGACTCTTCATCTAGGGGCTGTAATTTCCGTGCAGCCTGGCAATGGGTATCTATTTCTTCCTTTATTCCCTGCAACACACCCCCGACGGTGCCGTATCGGCTGGCCATTGCCGCTGCGAAAGCTATATCCTGACCCAGAAATAACAAATTATCATCCATAGACTCCCAGCCAACAAGCCTGATGATCGCCTGACGCCAGAGCTCAGCTTTCTTTATACGAGAATAATTCTTTTGATTCAGACTCTTTTCTTCATGGAGCAGTTCCTCAACTATAGGAAGACCTGGTCTTGCATAAACCCGATAGGTCTCACCTATATCATCACCAATACAGAAAGTCTCGCTGCCATCAAGGGTAGCTAATTTTACCTTAATAGATTCGGGGATTGGGGATTCTTGACATAAGGCGAGTTGACTATCCAGAGCGATTCCAGCTGCTCCAGCTGCATAGCAAGCTGCCGCTGTGTGCCGTCCTATTCCACCATGAGCCCAGACTGGGAGTCTCAAGTTAGCCAAGAAGCGTTGTAATAAAACAAATGATGTCTCTTCACCCACCCTCCCTCCGGCTTCATGCCCTTTGGCAATTATGCCATCCACGCCGCACTGTTCTGCAATCTGAGCTTCTTCAAGACAGATAGCTTCTACAAGGATGGATAGTTCTTTATGATGGAATAGCTTTACTTGTTTCTTTAATAAATGTTCATTGGTGTTGGTCAGTATTACAGTGTTTAGTTTTTCAGGCAGGTCACTTATAAATTCGTTCCAGAAAACGCCGGAGCGGCTATCCAGTTTTAAGCCGAAATCATATCTGGCATATTGCGCCAATCGCTTGATAGCGTCCCACGCAGCCTGTTTGTCAATCGTATACTCGAGGTCAAGCACTCCCGTACAATGTGCTCGACTGGCAGCGATTGCTATTGCTGGCTCCGGGTAGCCAGATTGCGTATAAACGATTACTTCAAATTGCTTCGCTCGGTATCTCAAGTCTTAACTCACCATGTGAGAATTTTGGAATCGCATCACTCCTTTTATTGAATGCACACTAGTGGCATATTTATTGTATTTGAATCAATACTGTCTACTTTGTACCTGTAAAATTACTCCATTCGTACTATTTATATATCCAGTATCACCAGGTCGGGTAAGGGGATTTCCAATTTAAATCAGATGTTTACTAAGAATATACAATAGCCCTTAATTTACATCTTTTAACCGAAGGAGTTACCTGTTAACTCAACGCGTCACTCCCATAAATATAGAGGGAAGCTCAGCCAGTTTTGTGGGATCATAAACCTAGGAAAATCTGAACCAATACTAGCATATGAAAGTGCCTATTTTGGTACCCTAAAGTGCCTAAAAGGTGCCCAAAATGATTTTCTTGTACCAAATTAGGCGTGACGTTTTTAGACCATTTTTGTGGGATTGAATTTATCAGGCTGGTCAGGTTATTATTAAACGTCTTCTACTTGTTGTAAAACTATCTCTTAAATAAGAATCCGGTGAGCTATAAGCAGAGCACGAAAGCAGAAAGCAGTTGCCATGGTAATGCTGCTATATGTCAGCGTATGCGTTATATGTCCGTTAGCACGTCCCACGTCCATTTTAATCCAGGGCGAAGGCTCCCAGTGACCATCTTGAGCCTGCCGTTCCAGAAGATAACGAGTGCCTCGCTCAATGGCCGGTAAATATTGTCCTACCCCAGTGAGGCACAGTATCCAGGTTGCCAGAGCGGTGTCCAGTGGTACTGTTTCCAAAATTCCCCACCCACCATCCTCCCACTGGGACATCTGGAAATATTCCATAGCTCTGGAGATAGCTGCTTCTCCTGACGACGTTTCCCACAGCAAGCGCAAGCATAATCCGGTTGCATAAGCGTGCCCCCAGTACCAGGTAGACTCCCAGTTACCCCCGGGTTGTTGTTTTGAAATAATAAATTCAGTGCCTTTGCTAATTGTCCGGGTAAAAAGCTTGTAGTCATAGTTGAGAAGAGCGCGATAGAAATGGGCACAGACACCAGTATCTATGTCACTGCCCCAGTAACGTTTGATACCGTGTAGCATTAGCTCGCGTTGAACCGGATTGTCATCGGGAACGGTCATCCATGTTTCCAGAGAACCGTCCGGCATTACATTTCTTATAAAAAGGTCGACAGGTTCTTGGCAGAGATAAAGATATTCAGGCGCAGCACGTGCAAAGAGAAGAAGAACTGCTGAAAGGCTGTCAAGGTCGGGAGGTAATTCAGGTAAGTCGGGAAAATAGCTCCAGCCTCCTTTTTTGTCTTTCAACTTTGCCTTGGCAACGTATCGTGCCTCTCGCTGCACAATGTCGCTTAAAGTAGCCTTGAACTGTACGTCCCTGTCCTCTAACTCGATAATATCAAGCAATATGCCAGCCAGTACGGCACGAGCAAAAACATCTGAAGAATGTTCCTCGTTTTCAGACGTGAATCCCGCCTGACGGGGGAAGTACATAGTATGGCATACCTCAGGAAAATGTTTCTCCGCCTCAACTAAGATGTATTGCTTGGCTCTTGAAATTGCTTTCGGAAGACCACGAATCATATTGTCCTTCTGTGGAACAATTTACCCCTTTTCAAATGAACACCGGAACCGGAGGTTCCTAATATGCCAGGAACCTCCGGTTCAAGTTAATTACGCTTTGATAGAGGTCGCTCACCAGATTCAAGTTTTGTTATCAGGTTGTAACCGTAAAAGCGTCTGACAAGGTATGCTGATTAACACCGGTTCTCACCGTTACATCTCGTGCTGTAAGCCCAGCGATCGCACCGATATCAAAAACACAGGTTATAGTCTGTGAATCAACGACGATAATGTTACTTGCACTAACTCCCAAACCACTAACATTTACCGTCTGGATAGCAGCAGTCGAATCGAAGCACGTACCAGCAATGGTTACCGGCACGGAGCTATTTCGGGAGCCTGAATTAGGTGTTACGCTGAGAACTTCAAACCTGCGTACCTCGATGGCATTGGACAACGTTACGGAAGGCCCGAATCCAGGGTGAAGGATTATATCCCCGGTTCCCGTGTCCGAATTGGCTGCAATGGTAAACCTGATATCAAGCTGCGTGTCGGTGCTACTTGCCTTGATAGTTGCGGTTACATTTGCCAGCCCACTCACCTCAACGGATGTAACCTGTCCCAGGTTCTCCCCGGTAATTTTGCCATCTCCGGTGCCGGCGGTAGAGAAACCCCGGCAGTATACAGTCGGGTCGAGGCTGTCATCAACCTTTATGGGCAACGGTAGCTTTTCTGCGCAGGTTTCCTCCTCTACCTCTTCGAGGATAGGGGCACCACTCCCGGCACCCCTTGGTCCGGCTGCTCCGCGACCGCCGGCAGTTCCAGGTTGGCCGTTTTCACCGGAAGATGCTGCATCACAATGCACCGTCTTCAGACCCTTCAAACCTCTCTGCCCACGAGCGCCACGGACACCTCCTAGTCCGCCCTCTCCACCATCTCCGCCGTCGTTCACATAGTGAATGTTACTACTGGCAAACGGACCGGTAGACGATATATCATCCGCTGTGCTGACAACCGCAATAACTCCGGCATTCCCCCCGGCCCCGCCAGTACCACCATCACTGCCATCGCCGCCATCACCGCCATTACCGCCGTCACCCGGCTCCCGGTCACAGCCGGTCCCGGGCCAACTCGTGTCTGATTGACCGGCACGCCCTGCCATGCCATCACCACCATCACCACCTGCCTGCCCGCGTCCACCTTGACCACCAACCTGGCCATCGAAGTCAATTGTCAGATGGTCGGTCAGTCCGATATTCATTTCCAGAACAACAAGGGTGAAATTCGGAGCGTTCCGTCCATAATTACCAGGATGGGTATATTTGGTATCACCATCTTTCCCATCGCCTCCGTGTTTGCCATTGTTGCCCTGTCCCTTATCTTCCCAAGCGCCCCAGGTTGTACCGTCATCCGCCTTCGGCGGTGACGCGTCTGCTCCCTGGGCTGCGGCACTAAGGCGATCCTTCCAGGTAATAGCATTATTATTCTTGTACGTATGCCCAGGGTCTTCCGGACCGCATGGCACAAGTGCCGCCGGCCTGTGCCCTCCCTGAATAACCATCTTTCGGCAGACCACAAAGTACTCGCCGTAATATTCCTGTTTGGCATCTCTCGGCGCAAATATCAATCGGCCGTCTCCCTGGAAGCGTATTTCATCGGCTACAAAACAGCGTTCGGTAACTTCACGGTCACCAGTAATTATTTCCAGTAACCTTGTGCCAGTCGTAGGGTCAAATACTGTGTTTATACCGCTTAGACATATATCACATGCTTTATCTATCTGTCCCATTTGTTTACCTCTTTCTTCAGTAATTAGCGTTGGCTGTTTCGAATCTGGAATATAGTTAGAGATTAGCGGGAGTAGATTATTACTCTGATGAGACTGGCTCAAATGGTTTCCAGCCGCGCAACTCGGGTAGCTCAACTCCCTTTGAACTGATAAAGGCCAGGGTTTTATCGCGGAATAAGTAAAGCATATTTAGACTGCCAATCACCTCCTCATTACTTATATTGAGTTGTCCTCCCAATATTCTGGTCAGGTCAGGTATAATTTCCGGGCAATGAGCTTCAAGTTCAGGTAAAACTGCCCGGGCCGGACGGACGAAAGAAACATCAGTGCCTTCTTTGGCACGCTGGTAAACCATCGGGATGCGCGCCAATACATAAGCCCAGAACCTCAGAAAAAAGACTGCCGATACCGTGGCATTCTGGTCTGCCATTTCCTCGGCTACTCTGATACGCCATTCAAGTTCTTCCCGGGAGATGAAGTAGCGGTACTCATGACGCGTTGACTCTCTCATATTTGAAGGCCAATCAGGTTCTGAGGATTGAGCTGAAACCACCTGGTGGATACGCTGTAAAGGAACAATCAGGCTGTATGGATCGTCATTTAAATGCAGAGCTTCGATGAATGGGGACTCCAGGCTATTATTACTTTCTTCTTCCAGATATCGTATATACTCTAGAGGGCGGGTATAAACATTTGGACAGAGTTTTTTAGCCGCATCACACATGGCTGCCAGACAAGCCGTATGTGCCATATGAAGCCAGAATAAAGCTACAGCGGGAAAGTCCCAGGTAACACCTATCTCCCTCACCGTCAGGAATCCCATATCAAGGAAGCCGCTGATTCTTTTCATTTGGATTTCGGGGCGATACATTATCCGGCGCAGCTTTTCATACCGCTGCATTACGTAACCTGTCTTATCATATACAATTCGTGAACCGAGTAGACGGTGCGGTACTAATCCATTGCAGGCAAAGCTCTCAAGGTCATCCAGACTTCTCGCAGGCAGCCAGATGATATCTACCATCGGCACGAGATATGATGATGGTTTCAGAAAAAATCTCTGGGGAAGCAATTCGTTAACCTGCCCGAGGGCTACCAGGTCAAGGTCGGAGGTCTTCGGGAACTCATAGTCGATAAGGGGCTCACGTACTGATATAGCATCCGCCTTAGGGGCGAGGGCTTGAATAACATGTTCCAGGCTCGCTTCAGCTTGCCTTATTAAACTGCTACCAGTTCGAACCATCGATTTAGTCATGATTGAAAAGCTACTCCTTTTTCGAGCATAGCGTATATTGTTATGTGTTAAAGGACCAGGTATTCTGGACCATTCACTACCAGATAATTTCTGTAGAGAATTCTAATTCATAATCCGCACTAATTTCAATCATAGTATTCAGATATTAATCACTTTGTGCCTGATTGATTATGGACTAATTGGAAAGTATTTCAGGATGGGAAATACACTTCGGAAATCATATTCTGGTAACTATCTTCGTCTGGTCGTATTAAATAATTTACAGTGTGTATGTTACCCTCCGATTTATATTATCTTTGAGTAACGCGTCCCTGGAGCGGGAGACGGGACTCGAACCCGCGACAGCCTGCTTGGAAGGCAGGAACTCTACCACTGAGTTACTCCCGCACTAACGGGTTACAGGTGAATTTTACGATAAAACGGGTGTTAAAGCAAGCAGCAAATTCTGTATCAAATATCTATTATTATTGACAAATAATCATCGGTGAACTACACTCTAGTACCACACTACAACATAACAAAATAAGGAGGTTTCATCATGCTTTTTATGTACATACACACCCATTCAGCCGACAAATGTCTGGCAGACAAGCGCGAAGAGGTGTGGAAAATAGTTGCCCAGGTCCAAGAGGCAACCAGGCAGGCGGGTATCAAATCACTGGGAGCCTACGTTGCAGCGCACGAACATACTTTTTATATAATCCTGGAGGCTGACGACCTTTTGGCGCTAGAGCAAGCTCTGGTACCGATGACAGTCTGGGGCGATGCCCGTTTGATTCCTGTTGTCTCTATGGAACGTATTCAACAAAATAATCCATAAAAAATAGGAGGATAACAATGTCAGTAGAAGAGAACAAAGCAGCTTTACGCCGCTATTATGAGGAGGTTTTTAACAAGGGAGACCTTTCAGGGTGGAATGAGATGGTTGATGAGGGCTATGTAATGCACCTGGTAGGAGCCCCTCAGCCACTCAAGGGTCTTGAAGGTGCGAAACAGGTTCAGTCACAAAGAGCTATTGCCCCCGACGGGCGGATAAGCATTGATGAAATGGTGGCTGAAGGAGATATTGTAGCTTTACACGGTATAGCCACGGGAACGCACACTGGAGAATACCAGGGGATTCAGCCAACAGGTAAAAAATATTCCAGGGAATATGCAGCATTCTACCGGTTTAAAAATGGAAAGATAGCAGAAGGCTGGGCTCTCCACGATTTACTGGGCTTCTATCAACAGCTCGGTATCACACCGCCCGGTCAATAAAACAACAAATACTCAGGATTATTATTGAAGGTAGCGAACAGAGTAAATAAATATGCAGGGAGGTAAAAGTTATGTTTCTGGTAACCAACTCCACATATCCTTTGCATAAAGCAACTGAAATTGCCGGAAGGTTTACCAGGTCCACACCATTACCTTCATTCTTGAAGCGCGTGAACATGCTGACATCAGCAGGTGATTCCGGAACGAAGGTTCTGGGTATATATGAAGTGGACGATGACAAGGTAGCTGATGGGATTAAAGAGCTGCTGAAGTACTATACCCAGTACTTTGATGTCGAAGGGTTTAAATATACAGTAGAACCGATGATGACGGTTCAAGAGGCATTGCCTTTGATAGGACTCTAAATACCTGAGAATCATGTTAAGTTCTCTACAATCAGGGGCTAGCAGGTCTTCAATGGTCGGCTAGCCTTCATGCTGCGCCTTCCACCAGCGGAAGCCTATTTTCTGACTGCGGAACTCATTTGCCATCCAGCCAACTGAAATCAGCAGGCTGAGGACATCGGTAATCGGGTAAGACAGCCAGATGCCCGTAACGCCGAGTGCTCGGGGCAGCAGGAGGATAAGCGGCAGTAGAATAAAAATACTCCGGGCAAGGGTAAGCACTGAGGCGGGAAGCCCCCGGCCGATTCCCTGAAAAAAGAAGCCGGGTATCATCTGGATACCAAGTATCAGATAGACCATTCCGTACAGTCGTATCGCCCGGGAGCCTTCATGCAGGAACTCTACTTCGACATTGAAGGCGGACATAACCTGTACCGGGAAGAGCAATATTACCAGCCAGCAGAGGGTTGTCCAGCTAATTCCGGCAAGTCCAGTCTTGAAAATAAGCTCGGCAACACGGCTTTTCCTTTCCGCGCCAAAATTATAGCCGATTAATGGCAGCATACCCTGCCCCAGTCCCAGGCAGGGCATCAGGACAAAACGTCCCACCCGCACCAAGACACCCATTATCGCCAGCGGCGTAACCCCGAAGGAAGCCGCCGTCCGGTTCACCACCCCCATCGTCACGAACTGAGCACCGGACCTTATTATTGAAGCCACCCCGACACGGTATATCCCGGCAATAACCCTCAGTGAGGGAAGAAAGTACTCCGGCCTGAATTTATAGGCAGTCTTACCTCTTAAGATATATACCAGATAAATTGAAATGCCAACTCCCTGAGCAATAACCGTTGCCGTAGCCGCCCCGGCAATGCCCATTGCCGGAACCGGTCCCAGCCCAAAGATGAACACCGGGTCAAGAGCAATATTTATCAGTGAGGAGGAAATTGCCACCGAACTGGAGAAAACCGGGTTCCCGTCCGCCCTGATGATATTTGACATAATCATAGAGGCGTAGGAAAAGAGGGTAAACCTGATAATTATGGTAATATAACTCTTTGCCAAGGGCAGGACACTATCGTTGGCGCCAAGAGTACGCAGAATGGCATCGAGGTTCGGCAGACAGACTGCGGCAATGATAGCTGCCAGCAGGAAGCAGATGGTTATTGCGTTGCTGGCAACCTTATCAGCACCTTTGCTGTCACCGGCTCCCAGACTACGAGAGATAAGAGAAGTAACTCCGACACCGGTACCGGAAGCAATGGCAACAAATGACAGCACGAGAGGGTAGGTTACAGTCATTGCCGCCAGCGCCTCCTGACCGAGACGTCCGACGAAGATAGCATCGACAAGCTGATAGCTTGAAGCCACCGTCATCGAGATAATAGCCGGACCAGAAAAGCGTAGCAGCAGTTTCCAGATGGGGTCTTTACCCATCGCCTCCCGTCGCTGCTGCCCCTTATCATTACCTCTCATTGTGAATCATTCCTACAGACTTGCCTTCAAATCCTTCATCCACTCATCCGCCTCCTCCTGGCTGACTTTCCCCTCCGAGGCAGCATCGGCATATACCTTTGCCTGTTTCCGTTCCTCATCGGTTACTATCCCGGCAATCAGCTTATTGAATACGGGATTGAACCTGTTATGAAGCCAGCGGAAGCTGGCTGATTTTCCGAAGAGTGCCGTCTTATAGAACCGGATGCACCTGTAGCATCCTGGAGTCCGCACCAGGTAATCGCTGGCATCGACGCGGTGAATCAAAGCTAACCACCGCATACCCAGCACCAGCGGTTCACGAAACAGGCGGAACCACGGCGTCTGCCTGTAAGCAATAGCCACCAGCTTGTAGAGGTACAGTGGTTACAGACAGCGTATTTTTTTTCATTATTCAGTGAAACAGCCCTCCGGCTAGCTTGAGACGAGTGATACTAAGTACTACATCAATAGCAGCGGTCACCAGCAGGTCATTCATTAAGCTCGTCAATAAGCTCTCTTATCTTCTCATAGGACGTGGTTAGTACTTTACTGCCTTCCGCAGTAATACGGTAATATTTGCGCCATTTGCCATTTATAAGTGTCTTCTTTGATATTAAAAAGCCATCTCTTTCCATACGATGCAGGATAGGATACAGCGTTCCCGGGCTGAGGTCATAACCATGTCTGGCCAATTCTTTTATCATCCAGAGACCAAAGACCGGCTCGCTGGCAGCATGATAGAGAATATGAAGCCTGATAAAACCGAGGAAGAAATTCTTGATAATATCGTTATCCGTTATCGGCATACGATAATAATAGCCTCAACGCTAACAACTGTCAAGTACCTGTCTCCATTGCATCATTCTTACATAAAGGGTAGAATGCAAGGCAGATTATTCGGTATGAAGGAGGTTTTTAATGAGTGAAAGGGCAGTCCACATGCTTGTGTTCTCTCCGCATCCGATTGATACCGAATGGGGTATCGGCGGTACCGTAGCCCGCATGATAAGGGAAGGAAAAGAAGTTGTTTACGTGGTGGTCACAAACGGTGACAAGGGCCACATGGACCCGAACATGCTGCCGGATGAGCTGGCAAAAATCCGGGAGCGGGAACAGCTTGAAGCGGCGGAGATACTTGGCGTCAAAGAGGTCATATTCCTGCGCCATCCCGACCTCGAGCTTGAATACACTCTTGAACTGAGAAAAGAAATCCTGCGGTACATACTGGGGTACCGTCCTCATACTGTGGCAACCTGTGACCCTTACCAGCACATGCGGTATTTTAACAACAATGACCATCGTGTCCTGGGCAGAATAGTACTTGACGCCGTCTGGCCGACCGCCATCGCCCCCAACGCCTATCGTGACCTGCTTGAAGAAGGTTACAAGCCCCACAAGGTACAGGAGATATTACTCTGGCAGGCTCCCGAGCCCAATTTCACTGTTGACATTTCGGACACCTTCGATATAAAGATGGAAGCTTTCAAGGTCCACAAGAGCCAGATAGGTGACCCCGTCGAGCCTGAGTTTGCCAATCGAATAAAGGAAAGCGCCATAAACGCAGCCAAGAGAACGGGCTGTAAATACGCCGAGGCTTTCTACCGGGAAGAGGTGTTGCAACGCCTGTAAACTATAGACCGGGTTAATCCGTAAAGCTGACAGGACGCTAAAGCAATCAGCGCTATTCGTGATTTCCAGCCATCAGGCATAGAGGCAGCTATTCTCTCAACAAACCACCGAGGACCTGCCCGGCATGGGTGACGGATGCTTCAGCGCCCTTCTGGGCAGCCAGGCCGAGGTATTTTTTGAAATCGATAAATTTCCCCACACCGTCTATCACCATGTGCGGAACCTTGGAGTCTTTGAGAAGGAACTCATGGAGTTCCTTCCCCAGCTCTTCCTCTATCTGCTTATACGGGACTGTCTCGGAAAGCGTGGTAATTGCTGACCTTAGTTTCTCATAGTCCTCCGTCAATTGCTTCAGGTCAGCCGTTAATGTGTCTCTTTCTGATTCCAGTGCTTTGATCCTCGAATCCAGATCAGTTATTTGAGAGCTTAGTTCGCCGGTCTCTTTATTATGCTCATTGGTTAGTTCTGCAATCTTTATTTCATAGCTTTCCTTCAACTTCTTATTATCCTCAGTCAGGGTATTTATCTGCGCTCTCAACCCGTCGATATCACCGAGTCGCTCGGCAAGTGCCGCCTGGTCAATCTTCGACGCTTTTAAATCCTCCCCCAGTACGCTGGTTAGCTGTTCCATAAACGCCTTAGAATCAGTCTTCAACTCTTTGTATTCGCTTCCCAGAATGCCAACAACTCTTCCCATAAGCTCATCGAATTTATCGTTAGCCCGGTTGCGTTCATCTTCAAGCGTCATTATGTAGGACCTCATGTCTCCCACTTTACCACCGTACTGCTTGTTCAATACCGAATATATGGCAAAAGCGACTCTCTTTGCTACAGCCTCTCCGTAACCCCTGATATCCGCACCACTCGGGCCAAGAACCTTGTTAATCAGTTTGTTCTCACGTTCGATGCGTTTATTGTAATCACGGAGCCCTGCATCAACCACCGGGTCCAGTCCGGCACTGCTATATAGTTGCTCGGCCAGCTGTGAATCCTCGAGACCCAACTGCTCGATAGCGGATTCTTCAACTTTCATCAACTGTCTGTCTTCACGGACTTCTCCCTTCATCATCCACCTCCTGTTTTATTAAAATTACAGGTCTTTATATAGATTATATGACAACGGCTTATAGAATAACAGTAAAATATTAAAATAAATAGACTTAAATTACAATCCCTGTAACAAATAAAAAATCAGGGCTTTTTACCCGGTATTGCGTTGCCCTGACTTCCCTTTCCTGCTGCGGTAACACTCTTTATTCTTAGTATATCAGCAATAACTGTATGTACTTATGCGGTTTTCAACCCGGCTTATATCACAGTAACCAGCAATATGTTAGCCGTTGTTATTCAGCATCTCTGCAAGGTCGCTAATATTTATTTCAAGCATCTTGACGCTCGCCAGAATCCTGTCCACATTTTTATCAACAGCCTGGATACCGCCCGACATTGCCTTTAACTGATTGGCATTTTCTTTGATGGTCGCTATTCTTTTCGCCATCTCCTGAATATCAACACCTGTTTCGGCCACTGCTTCATCGCTCCTTTTCCAGAGTGAGCGTATATTCTTTTATTACCGCTTGAACCTTTTTAACGCAAGTCCTTGAATCTTTTGGCTTTTGTCTCATACCTTGGCAACGACCCGTGCTGGCAGAACTCAAGGTCATATCTAAGGTTTGTTTTAGCCCTGAGCTCCCTCGTCAGGTCTTCCCGCACGGCGTTAACTTCCGCCGCGCGTTCGGGCAGAAGCTCAACTTTCAGGGCAATGTTGTCCACATCGCCTTTTTTCGTAACTACAACCTCGTACTCATCACCAAGCTGCGACATAGCCCTGACGACCTCTTCAATCGCCGCCGGCGCCAGGAGGACACCTTTCACCTTGGTGATATCATCAGCCCGACCGATAACGCCGCCCTGAAGGAGACGGAATGTCCGCCCGCACTCGCATTCTTCAACCGGATTCCACTCGATCACGTCCTTGGAATCAAATCTAACGCAGGGGTGAGCCAGCCGGTCAAAGGTGGTCACCACCATGCTGCCTTTTCTGCCCGGTCCGGTTATTGTCTCCCCGGTTTCAACATCCTCTATTTCAATAAGATGGAGGGCTTCATTGATATGCAGGCCGCACTGAGCCTGGCATTCATATCCCCAGTGACCTATCTCGGTAGCGCCGGCATGGTCGTAGACTTTAGCTCCCCAGGCTTCCTCCATCCGTTTTCTCGTTGCCGGAATACTGCCGCCCGGCTCACCGGCGACTGTTATTTTGCTTATATTCAGGTCTTTTGCCGGGTCTATACCCAGCTTGTTCCTGGCGGTATCAGCCATACCGAGAACATAAGTAGGAGTTGCCGCCAGACCGGTCGCCTTTATCTCGCGCATTTTTAGAATCCTGGCCTGGGTATCCAACACGCCGCCGGGGACAACTTCACAGCCGACCTTCTCGGCGGCATAGTGCGCTGCCCAGAAGGCTATGTATATGCTGTAGCCAAAGGGTAAGAAAAGCCGGTCCGTATCCCGAAAGCCGTGCGCGTAGAGTATATATGCCCATGATTCCGCCGTCCATTCCCAGTCCTGCCAGGTTTCAGGGTGATAGACCGGCTGCCCGGTGGTGCCGCTCGTCTGCCGGTATTCAGTCACCTGTTCCAGGGGGACGGAGAGTATGGAGCCATAGGGATAAGGCTCCTTCCCCTGGATAGCTCTCATCATTGCCTTATCTGTTTTCGGGACTTTCCGGATATCATCGAACGTTTTGATGTCACCGGGCTCTATACCGGCGCCGTGATACAGCTCATTATAGAAAGGGGAATTATCATAAGCCCACCTGAAAATCCTCTTGAATTTTCTCAGTTGCAGTTCTTTGAGCTTTTCCCGGGGTAACGTCTCCAAAATAGGATTCCAGTACTTATCGGTACCTACCATACGGTTTCTCCTGTTATACCACGTTTTAGCCGATAATAATGGGAGCCGGCTAATCCAGACTCGCCCAGCTCCTTATTCTAATTTTCAGAGGACAATCATACAACAATGCTGCCGGACCGGTAATAAACCCCACTCCGCAGGCGGGGTATTGACCCGCCTTTGGCCAAGGGGTTGTTGCACCCTCTTAGAACCCCATCGAGCGGCTCCTCACAGCAAGCTGCGTGGTCTATAACTGTAATTAAATTAAAAGAACTATTCTGTCTTTATACTTTCCGCTTTCAATTCTTTACGAAGCTCACAATTCAGACAGACCTCCTCGTTGCCACTCACCTGGCAATAGGTACCTTCTTCTCTCCAGCAGGGTTTTGAGCATTCGGCAAGGACAGAACGGTGAGCACAGGCCGGACAGTCTTCAGTCTGCCAGCAGGGATAAAATCTGAGGTGATGACGCACCGCGGGCAGGTTCAGATCTTCGTCGATTAACCTTTTAATAAACCGCAGTCGTTTCAGGTCATCGTCGGAATAATACCGTCTGCCACTTCTCCTCAGCGGCTTAATGACCCCCGACCGTTCCCATACCCGGATGGTTTCAGGATGTACGTCAAGCAGCTCAGCAACGATTCCTATCGGAAATAAGGGCTGGTTAAGCATAATAAAAGTCCCATTTCCCATTCTAGGTTGATACCGGATTGTTGTCAATCAGCGGGGAAAATAGAGCGCAGGGACTAGATAGCCTTACTGACAATCTCGGCGATATCATAAACCCCGATATTCAACCCGTATTCCTTAACCGCATCCTTGAAGTTTTTCTCACACCAGGCGCAGCTTGTAACCAGTGCCACTGCACCCGTAGCCTCCGCCTCCTTCAATCTTTCGTTAGCCGTCCACATGGCATATTCAGGATTCGACTGGCTAACACCGGCACCGGCACCGCAGCACCAGGAGTCTTCTCTTGTACGCAGCATCTCCACAAGCTCAATTCCGGGAATACTGTTCAAAACTTCCCGTGGAGGGTCATAAACACCATTTTCCGCCAGATGCCTCCCCAGATGGCAGGGGTCATGATAGGTAACCTTCATCGGTACTTCTTTCGTAAGCTTGATTTTGCCCTCTTTTATTAGCTGGTCGAGATACTCCACAATATGCAGCGCCTCGAATTTCATTTCAGTATTTATCTGGGGATAGAGCATCTTGAAGGTAGCATAGCCGTCGGAGCACGAGGTTATCACTTTGCTTACACCAATGGAATTGAAAGTCTCAATACAGTGTTCGGCATATTTTGTGAACTCTCCCAGGTAGCCAATTTCGTATGAGCGGCCGCCGCAACAAGCCTCTTCTTTTCCCATAATACCTACATCAACTCCGGCTGCCTTCATTATGCTTATCACACTTCTGGGTACTTCCCGCAGCTCCGGCTCGAAAGACAGCATACACCCGGCATGATAGAGGACATCAACCGTTTCTTTACTGGCATCCTTCACATCTAGGCCTTCAGCCCAGTCGCCACGTTCGGACTTGGGTTTACCGAAGACGTTATCCTCTCTCCTCAGGCTTTCAAACATGACCATATAAGCGGGGTTAAGGTATCCCTGAGTTACCGCTTCAGTACGTAAAGCCTGGACAATATCAAAAATATGCTGTCGGTGATAAACACCACACTGCTGCTCGCAGGAAAGGCACCCGGTACAGGCATATATCCTGTCTCTTATATCATCATCTTCAAGCGACAGTATTCCCTCGGAAACAGCCCTGGCAATGAAAACCTGCCCCGATGGAAAATAAGATTCAAGCTGAAACCTTTCACCGGCAGGACAGGAAGGGACGAATATCCTGAGGACGTCCTTACAGGTGCCACAACGGGAGCACCCGTAGAGAAATTCTTTCACGTCATTAAGGGTCATTATTTCCTCCTTTATATTATGTACGTAAACAGCTACTCCTCTGGAGCGCCCCACCTGCCCGGATTAAATATGTTATTCGGATCCAGTAAATTCTTTATTTTCCGATGAAATTCAACCCACTCAGGACCGGCCCGTTCCTCTATCTTCCTTACCGCCCAGAACGGTGTCTTATAGGGGACATAACCCATATCGAGGACCATCTCGAGCTGTTCATCGCAGCATTTCATGATTCTCTCCACTACTTCGGGATTTCCTCTATCATGGGGAATCATCCACCTCAAGCCAACGAAGTGTCCCTCGTTCATTACCCTTGTATAGCAGCTCCGGGTGAGGTCGTATTTATCCTGTAGTTCGCAACCTTTTCTGGCAGTCTCCAGCCAGGTACTCATCGGCCCGTAGCATCCTACCCAGAAAAGTCCGCCTCCTCCGCTCAGCACCGGCAAGGCCTGCATAGGAAAACCGGCCCTATTGCTGGGCATAGGTTCAGGTATAATTATGTTGTCATCTTTACATGCTTTGCCGACCACCTCTTCAATAACTTTTAGCTTTGCTTTAAGTTCCTCTTCGGTATTGCCTGAAATATCGGCACTAACCGTAAATTCGGGTTCGTCCGGACCGACTTTTACCGCAGGATAGAGAGAAACTTTCTCATGTTCCATAGCTCTCACTGAGACTTTGCCCAGTGCAAATGAAGTGCCGATCAGGTCATCGGGAACTCTGGTCCGTGATATAAGTTTCAGCAGCTTGTAGGCACCATCCATATCCTTGGTCTGAAAGTGCAGTCCCGCCGAGTGTTTTATATTTGGCCAGAGGTTTACCGCCATCTTGGTGATAATGCCGGTAGTACCCTGCCATCCCATGAAAAGTCCGGTAAGTTCCGGCATCGGAGCAACCGCCTGCCAGATACCGCTTATTGCGCAGGAACCGATTTTAATGAGTTCTCCGGTTGCCAGCAGTACCTCCAGCCCGCAGACCCAGTGTGAAGCCGCTCCGTACCTGAAAGACACGTTATCCAGTCCCTGTAGGAGCGAGTTCGTCACCACGCCTGTGGAGGGAGGCGAGAAAGCGTAAGTATACATCAGGTCAGGGTGATTGTTATCAAGGTAGGCTTTTATAGTTCCGAATGTAACGCCGGGCTCGACCAGAGCATACATATCCGTCTCATTAACCTCTAATATCCGGTCCATCCTTTTGAGGTCAATAATTATCCCTCCTTTTAGAGGAATAGCCACCCCACCGATATTGCCTCCGGCAACATAGGGAGTGACCGGTATTTTTTCTCTATTGGCAACGCCGACAATCGCCTTCAACTCCTCCAGGTCGTTCGGCAGGACCACGATATCAGGCCAGCTTGGTTCAGCTGGAGTCATATCCTGAGAGTAAATATACAGGTCAGCCTGATTCGTGGAGATATATTCACTACCTACGATTTTTTCCAGTTCTTCGACTATTTTACCTTTCACAGCCGTTTCCAACATTCATCACACCCCTTTCATCTGACCCGCAACGAATCAGATTAAATACTTTTTATCTGCCGCGTTTAAACATCGAATGCAATCAGGCATAAACGAATACCCGTTATTACAGGGGATGTCTTTAATTTACCCGGTTTAACTCATCTCCCCAACCTATCTCTTTAAAACTCAATAGGCTTTAAATCTTCAGCTATTTTAAGTGTTGGCTCTGTCAATTCCTGGACCTCTTCCGCTGTCCAGCCAGGGGCTGTCTCCCTCAGTAACAGGCCGTCAGGAGTTACCTCGATTACGGCGATATCGGTTATTACTAGGTTAACACGGCGAGGAGCAGTAAGATAATAAGTGCATTCTTTAAGAACCTTCGGTTCGTTATTTTTTGTGGTGTGAGTCATCACAACAACCAGCCGCGATGCCCCGAAAGCCAGGTCCATCGCTCCGCCGATATTGCCCGGCTCCCTGCCCGGAATCAGCCAGTTAGCGAGGTCTCCTTTCTCGGAAACCTGCAAACCGCCGAGGACACACATATCAATGTGCCTGCCTCTAATCATTGAAAATGACTCGGCGTGGTCAAAGAAGGACATTCCAAGCGTGGGAACTACAAACTGACCGGAGGCGTTTATCAGGTGAAAGTCCTGCTCCTCTTCGGTAGCGGCAACACGGCCATAGCCGAGACAGCCGTTCTCACTGTGGAAGACAACCTCCTTGCCTTCAGGGATATAATTGGTGGCGAGCGTGGGAATGCCAAAACCGAGATTGACTATCATGCCGTCCTCGAACTCTCTGGCTACCCTGAGTGCCATTGTTTGCTCATCAAGTCGTTCTTTCACCTAGACCACCTCCGTACTGGACTGACGGGATACCACCCGGTCAACATAAATGCTATGAGTGGCAATTTCTTCGGGACCCAGTTCGCCGAGTTCCACTATCTCATCAATCTCGGCTATGGTAACCGTGGCAGCACCGGCCATTGCGCCATTAAAGTTACGTGACGTTCCCTGATATACCAGATTGCCCCGCCGGTCACCTTTATGAGCCCGTATCAAGGCAAAGTCCGCCGGTATGGCGTATTCGAGGAGGTATTCTTTACCGTTTATTTCTCTCTTTTCCTTACCTTTTTCGATTATCGTGCCGACTCCGGTGGGGGTGTAAAAAGCCGGTATTCCGGCCTTATTTGCCCTGATTCTCTCAGCAAGCGTCCCCTGGGGAACGAGTTCAACCTCCAGCGTGCCGGCACGGAGCCTGTCGTTTAAAGGGGCGCTCATGCCGGGTGGAGGGGTACCGGGAAAAGCACAGATTGCCTTTATCACCTGGTCATTCTGAATCAGAAGTCCCCCATCGTCATAGTTCGGTGGCATCCTCCTTCTCGGCGCTCCCGGTGGCGGTGGAGTCTCAGCCCGGCCTCGCCCCGGCGTATTCGCCACCAGGGTCAGGTTCTTGGCACCCTGCCTGACAAGCGCCCGGATAAGGTAGCTGGGACAGCCGTTGGCCGGCCCGAAGCCACCGATGAGGATAATAGCACCATCAAAAATATCGGCAACCGCCTCATCAAAGCTTTCGATTATTTTGTTTATCACTGCTCCTCCTTAATTTTGTTTTCCTGATAATAAATAGGTATTATTGAGACGGTCTGCAAATTCTTCCCAATCTGCCAGTTGCAGGCAGGATTTTCCCGATAATACGGACAAAACACTCTGTTATCAAACTCCACCAGGAGTCTTTTCTTGTTAAGGAGAACTTCGATATACGCAGATAAGCCGTATATTCACAACATTTTTAAAAAGGGGCTGGAGTGTTTTTATTTCCAGCCCCTTTCAATACAATATCTATCCGGTTATCCTGAAAGATGCTGTACTACCCTAGTAGCCCATAGCCCTCTTCATCTCCATGTCAATCCAGGCGTACCTTACATTGGTCTCTGGCTCCCACTGGCCTATCCTGGTAGCGGCAAACCAGTTCTGAAGCCATGGCCACCACATATCGTAAACATATGGTACCGGCAGCATTCCTCCAATGACACACTCTTCCAGCATGAACGGGGTTATTTCCTTCAATAGCCGCCAGGTCTCATCAGGGTCTTTCATGACGGTCCACTGAACTTCTTCGTAGACAGCCCTGGTCTTGGGGTTTTCATAGAAAGCGCAGTTGTCAAAAGCCTCTTTCCGTATCTCGTACATGAACCAAGGCAGGAAATGCATCTTACCGCCTGTAACAATCATCTGGTCGTGCTTTCTGCCCCTGAGAAAACTGTTATAGACACCCGGCTCCAGTACTTTCAGCTGCATATCGATACCGACCTGCGCTAGCTGCTCTTTACATATAGACAGGATGTCTGTTTGAGTTGAATTGCAGACAATTTCGGTCTTGAAGCCATCGGGATACCCTGCCTCAGCCAGTAACTGTTTTGCCTTGTCCGGGTGGTACTCGAACATGTCCTGAACTATCTGGGGCAATTCGTCGAGAGGGATGTATACCTTCTTATGTTCTTTCCAGGCATACCAGGGCCAGCTAAGCAGTTCACCCTGACCTTCATAGTAATCTTCTAATATCTCCGGCTGGTTCAAGGCAAGGTTCATTGCCTGCCGGACCCTGACATCTGCCCAGGGAAGCTCCGGCTTGTCCACTCTTGGTACCAGCATAGTAGTATTGCCATAGATATTTTGAGACTCCAGCTCAGGATGTTGACTATGCAGCAGGTTATAGTCATCCCAGGAAAGTGCCTGCAGATAGTCAATTTTGCCGGTCCGCAGTGCCGCCAGCCGTGTAGATGAGTCCGGGATTATCAGCCTCTTGAAAATGTCGGCATAAGGGAGCTGGTTCTCCGGGTGATTGGGGTCATACGCCCAGTAGTTCGGGTTCCTTTCGAAGGTTATAGCGCTACCGACTACATAATCGGAAGTCATCCACGGTCCGCTGGCTACTATGTTCTCCCAGTCATTCCAGTTGCCGTATACCTCGACCAGTTCCGGTGGCTCGAGATAAAGGAAGGCGCCTGTCTGGTTCAGGTGCATCCCCTGCATCTTAGGGTCTACCTTGATTTCAACGGTATACTTATCGAGAGCTTTCACCGATTTCGGGATGTTAACAGCGCCCCAGGCAACCTGGTGAAATGCTGTGGGAGAATTCCACTGCCTGTTTATGCTGTAGACAACGTCATCGGCGGTTATTTCCCTGCCGTTCACCGGTGCCCTGTCCCACCAGTGACACCCTTTGCGAATATGAAAGACGATTGTTTCTCCGTCGGGCGTCTCCCAGCTTTCTGCCACGGATGGCCCAAAGTTGTCCCAGCTGCAAAGACACCAGCCGAGCCAGTTAGTGTCGCCGGTGCCGGCCGGTCCCTTTCCCCAGTCTCCCCTGATGAGCTTGTCATGGGTAAAATAGATTGTCGACGTCAGGATTGACATAACAACACCGACGTCGAAGCCGTTCGGGTCAGTACTGATGGCACTTGTTATTATGCCACCGTATTTCGGCTCTTCCGGCGACCGAAAGCCTTCCTGTATTACCTCCTCTTCTTCCTCTTCTTCACCTATTACTACCTCCTCTTCTTCTTCCTCTTCTTCCACCGCTGCCGGACCGCATGACGCCATCACCAGAGATAATGCCATCAGGCAGCTCACTCCCAACCAGACTATTTTCTTGCCCATATAACTTCTCCTTTACTACTATGATTCACGAGCAATGTATTATCGATGATTTCAATAAGAGGTTACAACTAAGCTAAATCCTATTATGTATATGCCAAATTTCGTATTTTGTCAACTATGAATGTATATTCAATATGCTAGTCTGGTATTCGCAGGTAACGATATATCGCTTTAATCACTCAAGATTGAACGGCAATCAGGTTGAATCACCCTGTACCTGTACAGGTTCCGACCATTCCTTCACCTGATTTCTCAGTCTTTAAAAAGATTGGTTCTGTTCGGTTTTGGCTGAATGAGGTGCTCTCGCCCTTGGTCCTCCTCTTAAACAGATCCATGTTATACCATACGATTATTCCCCTCTCCAGCCAAGAGAGCATTTCTTTCATTCACAATGGTTCTGGCTGGAGAGGGGTTAGGGGTGAGGTAAACAGTATCAACCAGATGCAAATAGAACTAAAAGATTCGGATGAGCAGGAGTGCAGACCCTGGCACCCGCTGGATATCAACTACAGAAAGTGGCACAAGTTTTGGTAGTAACCAGACCAAGATATTGATTATAAATGGGAGACGGAGTAAAATCAGTTTCGACTGATCACCGCTATTTACTCATCACTGGCAGAACGACACGCTGCATCCGGAGGTGAGATTGGCAAACATCATTAAACTCCCGCAATACGTATGGTATGAATCCAGAGAAGTTGAGTTCGCCCTGCCTGACAACTGGGAGGTAAATATCCATAATATCGCCGGCTATGACAAACCGGCAATGACACCGGAGGAAATAGAGGCAGCCATCAGCTCTCCCACGGGTATGCCTCAACTGAGGGAGTACGCCAGAGGCAGGAAAGAGGCAGTAATAATATTTGACGATATGACCCGCAGCACAATGTCCGCCCAGATTATTCCCTTCATTCTCAATGAACTTGCCGAGGCAGGTTTTACCGATGATAGAATACGCTTCATCGCCGCTGTAGCCAACCACCATGCTCTGGACTGGATTAGTATGGCGAGAAAAGTGGGAGAAGATATCGTAGCCAGGTTTCCCGTTTACAATCACTGCCCGTTTCTAAACTGCACGGATATCGGGACATCAAGCTACGGTACAGCCGTTTCAGTAAACAGTGAGGTAATGTATTGTGACCTCAAGATAGGTATCGGGTCAGTCGTGCCGCATCCGATATACGGCCTGAGCGGCGGCGGCAAGATTATAATGCCCGGCGTATCTTCTTATCAATCGGTACTGAACCACCACGGCAGGACTCATCAGGCGTGGAGAGAGGAAAGGAGAAACCGCGGACTGCCACTCTCCGGAGAACTGAATGATAATCCCCTGCAGCTTGATGCCCAGGAAATTGCCGGAATGGCCGGGCTCGACATGGTAATCAACTGCTTCATAAACAGGTGGGGCGAAACGGTGAAAATCATGGCTGGTGCCCTGGACCCGACCTACCAGGCGGCAGTCAAAGAAGCCAGATCGCATTACGTTGCCGCCAACACAAAAGACAACGATATCGTTATCGCCAATAACCTGACAAAAGCCACCGAATTCGTAGTATCGCTGGTGCCGGCCGTCCAGGCGGTAAAACCGGAGGGCGGAAGCATTGTTATTAACTCAAATCCACCTTCAGGGCAGGTCGTCCACTACCTTTATGATAATTTCGGTAAAACTATCGGCGGGGATTTATTCAACAGGATAGTGATTGCCCCGCACATTAAAAATGTGATTATCTATACTGAATATCCCGAAGCCAGGACTCTGGGACGTTTTGAGAATCCTGACCAGGTACTGCAGACAAACGACTGGGACCGGGTAATTGAGACACTTGTGAAAACACACGGCCATAGTGCGAAAGTAGCCGTGTATCCGAACTCAGATACTCAGTATTACGCTGATTAGTAAAGGCATTTAAATATATTAACCAAACCTGAACCTGTAAATCATTAAATGCAAAGGAGGTTTAAAATGCGAGAGCTAACTCAGGACCTCTCAATTTACAACAAATTTGATTTTGAAAAGCCACCTGTAGGCATCAAGTTCCTTCTTAACAGACCCGAAGGAATAAAGCAGATAGGTAAAGAGTTGCCTTTCTGTGCAATGTTCAAAGAAGCCCAGCGAACTGATGCTCCGTTTTACTTCAGCAAGGAGAATGAAAACTGTGTCGGGAAGCAGGCTCTGGGAATGGAGGAGATGCAGCTATTCGTGGAAAGCGGTCTGGTGGGACCAAAACTCGGTATTTATCAGGAGCCGCGCGCCAACAACAGAATCTACCAGTATATCTATAAATTTAATCCCGGCATTGTTAACTATGTTGCCTTCTCCCCGCTGAATAAATTAACATTCGAGCCGGACCTCCTGATTCTCTCCGCCACGCCCGGCCAGGCAGAAATCGTAATGAGGGCGATGAGCTATTCCAGCGGCGAAATGTGGGAACCGAAACTGACTCCGGTACTGGGCTGCTCGTGGCTGTATGTTTATCCATACCAGAGCGGAAAGGTGAATTACATGATTACCGGGATGACCTTCGGTATGAAAGCGAAAGAGATATTTGAAGAGGGATGGATACTGATAACGATACCTTATCAGTGGATACCGACCATTACTCAGAACCTGAAGGATATGGACTGGGTACTTCCGGCGTATGCAGCAGGCAAGGAAGAGTTCGCCAAAATGGAGGAAAGAATATTTGAGGAAGCAAAGAAAGAGGCTCAGAATCCCTGATCAAGTAAAATAGAATAACAAATAAAGGAGGAGAGAAATGTCACCAGCACTTGAAAACAAAGTCGCCATCGTTACCGGAGGCGGGCGCGGCCTGGGCAAAGCAATAGCGCTGAGGTACGCCGAGGAGGGAGCAAAGCTGCTCCTGCCTGATATCAGCCTGGAAAGGGCTGAGGAAGCAGCAAAGGAGATAAGAGATAAAGGCGGTGCAGCGGCAGCCATGGAGTGTGATATCTCCGACGAAAAATCTACCCAGAAGATGGCAGAAAAGGTTATCGAAGAATATGGTAAAGTAGACATTCTGGTAAACAACGCCGCCATCTGGTACGGAATAGAGGCGAAGCCGTGGAATGCCTGGACGGTGGAGGACTGGGACAGGATATTCGAGGTCAACGTAAAGGGGACCTGGCTCTGCTGCAAGGCTATCGCCCCGCTGATGGAAAAACAGTCCAGCGGCACGATTATCAACATGGCTTCACACGTCTTTAAAGTCCCGGATGCCCAGTTCTTCCTCGGTTATGCCCTGACCAAGTCCGCCGTTTACACCCTCACCCAGTGCCTGGCACGAGCGCTGGGTCCATCGGGTATAACGGTCAATTCCATCGCCCCCGGGCTTGTCGCCACGGAAGCCAGTCTTACCAAGGAAGGTATTGAGGACACATTCGTCAATGTCGTCGCCGCACAGTCCATCAAACGGCGCTCGGAACCATCCGATATCGTCGGTACCGCGGTTTTTCTGGCATCAAAAGACGCCGACTTCATCTCCGGACAGTACATTGTTGTCGATGGTGGCAGTGTTATGGTATAAAAGTAAACCGAACCCTCGTTAAAGAATCCCAGGAAACATATTCGTCATGCTAGATGCTAACTTTTAAGGAGCTAGGAGGTTTAGATATGGCAGGCTACAAAAATCGTATTCTGAGAGTTGACCTTTCAAACGGGACTTTTTCCGAGGAACCGCTCGATAAAGCGCTTATCAATGACTACATCGGTGGACGCGGCTTTGGTGTTAAACTGCTCTACGACGACCTGAAACCGGGCACCGACCCTCTGGGTGAAGACAACGAGTTGATATTCATGGCCGGTCCTCTGGCCGGGACAAACGCCCAGTCCTTCAGCCGCTACAAGGTATTTTTCAAATCACCGCTTACCGGCACTTACTTCAAGACCTGCAGCGGCGGACACATGGCTAAAGAAATTAAGTTCGCCGGATTCGACGCCGTCATTATCAGGGGAAAAGCCGAAAAACCTGTCTATCTCTGGATTCACGACGGCAAATACGAATTAAAAGACGCCACTTACCTGTGGGGTCTGGACTGTGATGATACACATACTCTCATCCGTGAAGAGCTGCACGACCAGAATATAAGGCTGGGATGTATCGGCGTGTCCGGAGAGCATGGGGTGAAGTATGCCGGAATATTCAGCGACCGCCGTGCCTGCGGCAGGGGCGGTGGCGGCACCGTTATGGGCGGCAAGAACCTGAAGGCAATCGCTTTCAGGGGACGGGAGAGAGTCGAGCTTGCCGACAAGGACGTTTTCGCTGCCGCCGTCAAGGAACAGGTTGCCGGTTATAAGGCGAATCCCCAGTTTGCTACTTTCTCCCAGAACGGGACCTGGATTGCCGAGGCTACAAACCTTCTCGGCATCTATCCCACCAAGAACTTCACCGAGGGTATGGTCCCCGAATGGGAGAAACTGGAGAGTAACGAATACCTTAAACTTCAGGTGAGAAAAACAGCCTGCTATAGCTGTATGGTACACTGCGGCAGCATTACCAAAATGGCTAGAGACAGGTATACCGGAGCTTGGACCGAAGGACCGGAGTACGAGACCATCTGGGCATTCACCGGTCCGATGAGAAAAGCAGATATCGGGCTGACAATTGCTGCCGACAAGCTCTGCGACGACCTGGGACTGGATACAATCTCCACCGGCAACACAATCGGTTTTGCCTATGAACTGTACGAAAAAGGACTGATTACGGACAAGGACACCGGCGGCCTCAAACTCACTTTCGGCAACAGTGAACCTGTTATGAGTTTAATCAAACAGATTGCATACCGCGAAGGCATCGGCGATTTGCTTGCCGAGGGTACCCGTGAGGTAGCCCGCCGTATCGGAAAAGGCGCCGAGCAGTATGCAATACATGTCAAAGGGCTCGAATTACCCGCCTACGACCCCCGTGGCGTTAAAGCCCACGGTCTTAACCTTATGACCTGCCCGATAGGAGCCGACCACAATTCCGGTTACGCTCCTCAAGAAGTGTTCGGTGTCCCGATTCCAAAAGAATATGACCGCTTCACTCCCGAGGAAAAGGGAGAACTGACTAAAATGAACCAGGATAATACTGCCTTTCTGGAAACGGGAATTCTCTGCAGTTTCATGCCGTCAATGGGTATGGTCAGCGATGAGGTGTATGGTAAACTCCTGTTAGGTGCAACCGGGATAAAAGAATTCACCGACCCCGCCTATCTCTGGCACGTCGGAGAAAAAATTCTGAACCTAGAGAGGATGTTTAACGTGCGGGAAGGTTTCGGAATAAAAGATGATTCTTTCCCGAAGCGTATTACCGATGAACCATTAGCTGAAGGAGCCTCCGCAGGACAGGTCTTCGAAGCCGACCAAATGCTCTCGGACTACTATGAGGTAAGAGGATGGGATAAGAAGACAGGAATCCCGACCAAAAAGAAGCTGGATGAGCTTGGGCTTGGCTTTACCGCAGGCAAGAAATAGGAATTCATTAGACAGGAACAATGAATATTGAGGTGCTTTTCTTCGGTCAGCTCAGGGAGCTGACCGAAGAACCCCGTACTGCCGTTGAAATAAAGGACAACGCCACTCTGATGGACTTGATGGAGTATCTGGTAGGAGCCTACGGGACTGCCTTTCGGAATACGGCTGACGATATAAAGGGCTTGCGTATCCTGATTAACGGCAGGGAGTACACTCTGCTTGGTGGTATGGAGACACTCCTTAAGGAGGGTGATACTGTAGTTTTTCTACCGCCTATCGCCGGTGGATGAAATATCGCCGGATAAAAATACTTCTTCCAGACCCAATAATACCCGATAATAGTCGTAACGGATAGCTCTTTGAGTCTATCCGTTACGTTCTTTCAGGCGTAAAATAGATTTTTAATAACTTATTTAGCCTCAAAAAATGGAAAATACGGCTTCTCACTGGTTAAGAAGCGTTAAAACGGGGAAATATATGCTGAGCCGTGATAGCCATACCCCCTGTCTATATAGCAGCTTACTGGCCTACATATAGCAGCTACCCAGGTCAGCATTAGACAAGGTGCCTGTAGAATGATAATATAAATCAACCTGAAAAAAGGGTTGACTCTTATAAGAAGGGAAGGAACATAAAAACCTTTAGGGAGGTAACAATTTGATCTGAAGTGCCAAAGTAGACATATTGTGCGGGGGTTAATAATCTGTCTTTCAAAAACCGGGTAGACTTATTCCTCGTATAGACACTGGTAGAATCACAGAAAAAATATCCCAAGAACAATAAGTGCACCTACAAAGGTTTCAGAATCGTCCGCCCGTAATTCCTTCTTTTAAACTCGTAAGCTACGCACGTTTCGCCCAATCCGCGCCTGAAGAACAGTAATTCTCTTTCTGTGTCTGCCTATTCACTGACTCCATGCCTTAGTTTCTACTTGTCTGTATGCCTGCGGCTACGTAGATAGGAGATAAAAAGTTATGCAAATATTAGAAAAACAAACATTAACCATAGATAAAAATCAAATCCTGAGCCAGATTGGCTACGATGATAACTATGAGCCGTCAGCCAAGATACAGTCACTGGTCGATGACTATATTGACAACTATCATAATCTTATAGAATCCTCGTATTCATACGTAATCGAGGATGTAAAGTCGGTGCGAGGAAGCCAAATCAGCATAGAAGGCTCGATTTCCCTGGAAAGCGGTGTCCTTGCCCGGCTACTTGAAAGGTGTGAAAAAGTAGCCATATTTGCCCTGACTATAGGCAGCCACCTTGAAGAGATGGTAGCTTACCTGGCAGAGAACGGGCTGGTACTACAGGCGACGGTGCTCGATGCTATTGGCTCTGGTGCGGCAGAGCAGTTAGCCTCATATGTTGAAGACAGCGTAAGAGAACTTGTCCGTTCTCGCGGGCTTGTAATCAGCCGGCGGTTCAGTCCCGGGTATTGCGACTGGGATGTAAGCCAGCAGGAAATGGTATTTAAAGCCATAGAGAAAAAGACGGTAGACATTCACCTCACCGACGAGTACCTGATGATTCCCCGCAAATCAATCTCAGGTATTATCGGTATCGGCAGTAACAATGATGCTATAGAAAGCTACAATCCATGCAATACCTGCCTGAAGGCTGATTGCCCGGGCAGGAGAATATAAATATGATTCGAAAAGGAATTGCCGGCGGCAGTTACAAACCGCTTTCTGATGAGGCATTAAATAAAATACACCAGACTGCAATGCGGATAATAGAGGAAGTGGGATTTGAGGTTAACTCAGAGGAAGCACTGGAGCTATTCAAGAAAGCCGGAGCCTGGACTGATGAAGAGAATCACCGCGTCCGTCTGCCGCAGCAAAAAGCACTGGAACTTATAGAAACAGCCCCCTCCGAAGTCCTGCTAGCCGGGCAGGAAGAGAAGAATGACATTCACCTGGGAGGCAACCGGGTATATGCCGGGACCGGCGGGACAGCCCTCTATATCTATGAACCGGAAACCGGAGAGAAACGGCTTGCCGACCTCGAAGACCTGAAGCGAATCACCAGACTGGTAAATGGCCTGGATTATATCCACCTCTTCATGCTGCCCACCTATCTCAGTGAGCTGCCCGTTGAACAGGTGGACGTCAACCGCTTTTTTACCGGACTGGACAATACAACCAAACACGTCATGGGAGGAGTCTATACAATCGAGGGTGTGGAGCAGGTAATTCGCATGGCAGAAATCGTTGCCGGCTCCGCTGAAGCGCTCAGAAAGCGCCCTCTGGTCTCGATGATAGCCTGCAGCATGAGTCCTCTCAAGCTTGACGGCCATTACGGAGACCTGTTAATAGCCATCGCCAGGAGCGGAGTGCCGGTGGTATGTCCCGCCGAACCGCTATGCGGCGCCACATCACCGGTAACACTCGCCAGTAACCTCGTCATCCAGACGGTTGATTCTCTGATGGGCGTAATGCTCGCCCAGATAGCCAATCCCGGTACACCGGCTATCTTCGGCTCGGTAGCCACGAATACCGACCTGAGAAATCTGAGGTACCTTGCCGGTTCTATTGAAATGGGACTGCTTAATGCTGCCGGCGCCCAGATGGCTCAGTTCTACAAACTTCCTTACTATGCTACCGGTGGAATGACCGACTCCAAAGTACTGGATGCACAGAGTGGCTATGAGTCTTCAATGACCAACCTGCTATGCGCCCTGGCCGGCTCCAACTTCATTCATGATGCCGCCGGACTGATGGAATTCGCCATGACGGTCAGCCTGGAAAAATTCGTCATCGATAACGAGATACTGGGCATGGTGATGAGAGCGGTGGAGGGAATAAGAGTGGACGATGAAACCTTTGCCTTCGACCTGATTAAGCAGGTTGGTCCGGGAGGTAACTTCGTTACCGCCAAACATACCAGACAGTTCATGCGCAGCGAGCATTACCAGCCGCTGCTGAGCGACCGGCAGAGTCGGGAAGACTGGGAGGCTCAGGGGCAGCAGAACACCTGGAAGAGGGCTTCAAAAACGGTAAGGCAGATTCTTGATAAACATACCTTCAGCCTGCCGGATGAAGTGAGAAGCAAGATACTGGGGGAAATAGCGGGAATATTAAAATAACCTATGATAATAATTGGAGAGCGTATAAACGCTTCAAACAAATCAGTCGGTGAAGCCATTACAAACAGAGATAGCGCCTATATATCCGGCCTGGCTAAGACGGAAGCAGAAGCCGGGGCTGATTATATAGACGTTAATACCGGCACCGGCAAATTTGAATACGAGCAGGAAAAAGCCGCCATGAAATGGCTAATAGCTACGGTGCAGGCGGCAACCGATAGACCTCTTGCCATAGACAGTGAACACCCCGAAGTTATCAAGGCTGCCCTGGATGAATATCAGGGTGAAGAGGTAATAATTAATTCGGTCACCGCCGAACCGGAAAAGCTGTCTGCAATCGGTCCGCTGGCAGTAAAGCGAGGGGCAATACTGGTAGCCCTGGCAATGGGCAGTGAAGGAGTACCGAGCACGGTCGAGAAACGCCTTGACACCTGCGAAACGATAGTTGCCGGTCTTACACGGATGGGCATGAAGATGGAGCAAATCCTCTTCGACCCGCTGGTAATACCTGTTTCAGTCGATTCCACCCAGGGAATGGTAACACTCAAAACAATCGAGGGAATAAAGTCCCGCTACCCTGATGCAAAAACGGTAGTCGGGCTGAGCAATATATCTTTCGGCCTGCCGAACCGCAGGCTTGTCAACAGAAGCTTCCTGTTGATGGCTGCCGGCGCCGGTCTTGATGCGGCAATTCTGGACCCACTTGACGCCAGGATAATAAGTTACGCCAGGGTATCTGATATGCTGACCGGCAGGGACAATCTATGCCGGAGCTACATCAGAGCCCACAGGAAAGGCGTCATAGTGGACTAGGAGAATAACCTTGGCACGTCAAGGAATACTCATAGAACCATACCGGAGACTGAATAATGAGCAGATAGAGCGGGTACACCGCCTGTCCATGGATATTCTGCTTGACCCGGGGATTATCTGCTTCAATAAAGACGCCGCGGAGGTATTTGCCAGCGGCGGCGCCGGGTTTACTGCCATCGAAGGCGAGAGACTCCCTTACTGGATACTGAAGATACCGGAAAAGCTTGTCCTGGAAGCAGTTGAAGCGGCACCGAAGGTAATAAAACTGGGGGCGAGGAACGAAGACAACTGCCTTATCCTCAACGGAAACGAACCCAGGGTGCGTTTTGCATCAGGCTCGGAGACGAACAACTGGCTTGAAGTGGATATCGAAGCCTTTGTCAGCAAGAATGAGCCGGGACGAGAGGTAAATATCCCGGTATTCCGCACTGAAAGAGGCAATACGGACCGGCTGGCAATGGCAGCCCATCTCTGTGAGTACCTTGATTCATGGGACGGTTTTCTACGTCCGGTCAACATCCAAGATAGTGAGATTAATGACGACAACAAGGACGTTAATAAATTCTTTGTTTCTCTGAATAATACCTCAAAGCACGTGATGGCAGGACTGACAAGTCTGGACCAGCTTGATAACGTTGTCAGGATGGCAGAGCTTATCGCCGGTGGAGAAGATAAATTCAGGGATAATCCGATAATCTCATTCATAACCTCGCTGATTAAAAGCCCGCTGCAGCTTGTCGACGACACCTCGCAGAAGGCAATCGAGATAGCTAAAAGAGGCGTGCCCCTTGTCATCTCCAGCGCTCCCCAGGGCGGCTCCACAGCCCCGATACTCGAAGCCGGGATTGTCGCTCAGATAAATGCCGAGATTTTAGCCGGCATCGCACTGGCACAGCTTGTCAACAAGGGCGCTCCGGTGCTCTACGGCAGCGTACCGGGCAGGGCAAACATGGAAGACCTTAGCGACTCCTATGGAGTCCCGGAGTTCAGCCAGTATAATATCGACTGCGTTCAGATGGCGCGTTATTACGGGCTGCCCTGCTACTCGTCGGGCGGTGTTTCTGATGCCATAGTGCCCGGAATACAGGCTTCCGTGGAAAGGCTCTTCTCTCAGGTAATGCTGGCCCTTGCCGGACCGCAGTATATGCATTATGCTTTCGGGCTTATGGAGCGGACAGCCACCTTTTGCCCGGTCCAGGCTGTTCTCGATGACGCCCACATCGGGATTATTAAAGGACTTGCCAGGCAAGCCGTGCTGACGGATGAGATAGCCCAGGAAGTACTGGAGCAAACACGGCGGGTGATGACCTCCTCAACAAAACTGTTTACCCGGTTTGCGCGCAGCGTTTTACGCTCCGGCGGCATTGCGCCGACTTACCCGTTCAGAAGTAAAGATACGGCAGATGAAACATTGTTCCGGGCACAGGAAAGACTCAATGAAATAATATCCCTGCCGCCAAATCATATCGAAAAGGATATTATCGAGCAGGTATTCCAGCAGATACCCGGTCTGCTGACGAAGGTAAAGAACATCTAAATCTGGAGGATAAGAATGGCCGAAAACCTGATTGATTTAATAAGAGAAAATGTTATTCAGGGTAGAGTAACAAAAGACGATGAAGGCCTGGAGGAAGGGATGGTCGGGCAGCCGGCAGTGACCGAGCTTGTAGAGGAAGCCCTGGCTAAAAACATCGATGTGCAGTCAATTATAAATGGCGGGCTGACAAGTGGTATGAATATGGTAGGAGAGAAATTCGAGGCCGGCGAATACTTTATTCCCGATATGCTCGCCTCGGCCGAGGCAGTTGGCGCCGCAATGGAAATGCTTGAGCCTCACCTCGCCCAGAGCGGCATAAAACCAAAGGGCAAGATATTCGTCGCCACGGTTAAGGGAGACCTGCATGACATTGGCAAGAATATCGTCTCGATTCTGCTGCGCGGAGCGGGTTACACGGTAAAAGACCTGGGAAACGATGTCGACCCTCAGGCTATTGTGGCAGCCGTAAAGGAAGAAAATCCTGAATTTCTCGGGCTATCGGCACTGCTTACCAGCACCATGGCATACATGGAAGACACGATAAAAGCGCTGGTTGATGCCGGACTCAGGGATAGTGTCAAGGTAATAATCGGTGGCGCTCCGGTCTCTGAGGAGTTCGCCCGGCGAATTGGCGCCGATGGCTACGGTGCAGACGGATTCCAGGCTGTGGCGGTAGTAGAATCACTCAGCAACTCATAGGACAGGATTTAATACAGAGGTGGTGATGCAGAATGGCAACCGAGACAAAAAGCGGTTATGAAATCGACCATGAATTGCTGGAAACAATAGATTGTATTCCGCTGAATGAACGTCTTAAAACCCTGAAAAAACGATATCTGGATACCACGCCCCAGCTTGCCAGTGAACGGGGCACCTACTATGCCGAGTCCTGGAGAGAGACCGAGGGACAGCCCGTTCAACTGCGAATAGCCAGAGCGGTAAAAAAATTCCTCGAAAACATACCGACACCCGTCTTCGATAACGAGCTTGTCGTCGGCAGCCTGACCAAATATTACCGCGGCTCGTACGCCATGATTACCTACGACTCGAACCTGATACTGGACCTGCTGCCGAAGTCGGCGGACGGCAAAATAACCATGGGCGGCTTGAACGTTATCGGCGACCTCAATGACGAGGAAAAGAAAGCACTGCTTGAAAACAGCCTCTATTTCCAGGGTAAGACGAATGCGGATATAGAAGGAGAGGTCTGCCGGGCTGTATTCGGAAGCTGGCAGGATAATGTTACCGAAGCCCGGGGGCAGGCTGCCTACCACTACGCACCGCCGGGTTACGGCATCACTTATTATGATAAAGTATTTGCCATCGGACTCAGGGGCATTATTGAGGAGGCGCAGGAGAGACTTGACCGCGCCGAAGAGACCGGTGTGGAAGACCCGGAGCAAATCTGGTTCTGGCAGTCGGTTATTATCGCCTCCGAATGCCTTATAACCTTCGCCCGGAGGTACGCCGAAGAGGCGCGCCGGCAGGCAGCCGGGGAAACCGTCCCGGCAAGGAAAAAGGAACTGGAGGAGATGGCGGAAGCCTGCTACAACGTGCCGGAGAATCCACCCCGCAATTTCCACGAGGCTGTCCAGGCAGTATCGTTCATCGAACTTGCCAAGGTGCTTGAAAACGGCCGCATCGGCGACTACATCGGCAGGCTTGACCAGTGTCTCTACCCTTACTTCAAAAAAGATATTGAGGAAGGGCGAATTACCGCAGAAAAAGCTGCCGACCTCGTCGGCGGACTAATAACCCTGATAGGCAGGAGGGAACAGTGCGCCAACGTACTGATGCGTGAAGCAGTACAGACAAACAAGATATCGAATATCACCCTTGCCGGCCTGAAAAGGGACGGCAGTGATGCCTCCAATGAACTAACTTACCTTTTCCTTCATATGGTCGGGCTGCTCAGGTACGCTGAGCCGCATTTCACCTTCACCTGGCATGACGGCACTCCCCGCTGGTCGATGATGAAGGCAATCGAGACCAACCGTAGAACAGGCGCCGGACATCCCCAATTTATTAACGGTGATACCACCACTCAATACTTCGTCGACCGGGGCGTGCCAATTGAGGACGCCAGAGACCACGCCTACCTGGGATGTTCCTACGCTCATCCGAAAAACCAGGGTTACCACTGCAAGGCGATATCTTACATAAACCTGGCGCTGCTGCTCGACCTGACACTGCATAATGGAGTAGCTCCAATGACGGGTAAGAAAATCGGTCTCGAGACCGGCGACCCCAGGGATTTCAAGTCATTTAACGAGCTTTACCACGCCATGGAGAAGCAGGCGGAATACCAGGTAAAACGCTTCATTCACCGCCTCCATATCGCTCACAAAACGGAGCTTTCGACCTGGCGGGTGCCGCTTCACTCGACTTTCTCCACCGGCTGTCTTGAAAACGGCTATGATATCATGATGGGCGGACAGTTTGCCGATCCGGCAGACCATCCGGTCTGGGATGTCATCGACCGGGGGCATGTTTCCGCCGCCGATTCCCTGACGGCAATTAAAAAGCTTGTTTTCGATGATAAAAAACTGACAATGGACGAGCTTCTTCAGGCGCTGGACTCCGACTTCGATGGTGAGCGCGGCGAGGAAATACAGAAAATATGCCTGGAGGCACCGAAGTACGGCAATGATATCGACGAAGCCGATTACATGGTGCGGGATGTAGGAAAAATAATTCCAAGGCTGCTTGAACCGGAAAGGACGCCATTCGGCTCGAAGTTCACAATTATCCGCCAGGGTCTTACCTGGCATTACTATGGCGGTAAAGGGGTGGGAGCTCTGGCGAACGGACGTAAGGCGGGATTGCCGCTGGCCGACGCTTCACTATCTCCGACGCAGGGGGCAGACACCAACGGCCCCACTGCTGTCTGTAACTCGGCATTGAAGGCGGACTTCTCCGATGCCAAAACGGCGGTACTGAACCAGAAATTCCCGCTCTCTCTATTCAAGAACGAGGCGTTCGCCGGAAAACTGGCGGATTTCACCGAGACCTTCTTCAGGAACGGAGGGCTGCACATTCAGTACAACCTTCTGGACGCCGAAACGCTGCGCAAGGCAAAAGAACAACCGGAGCAGTACAAAGACCTTATCGTCAGAGTAGCCGGTTACAGCGCCTATTTCGTCCTCCTGGCACCGGAGGTCCAGGACGAAATCATCGCCCGTACCGAGCAGACGCTATAGCACCGGATTCCAATTCAATAGCAGGGAAGAGTTAAAAAGATAATGGGGCAGGGAGGAACAAGCGGAGTTATCTTCAATATCCAGAAGTTTTCAGTTCATGACGGCCCGGGAATAAGGACCACCGTCTTTATGAAGGGATGTCCTTTGAATTGCCGGTGGTGCTCGAATGCCGAATCGATGAACCCGGAGCCGGAGCTTGGCATAATCAGGGAAAACTGCAATAATTGCGGCAAATGTCTGCAAAAATGTCCTGAGAATGCGATAAGCTTTGATGATGAAAACGTAATAAGGTTCAACCGCGAGACGTGCACCGCCTGTGGAGACTGTCTCGATGCTTGCCCTCCGGGGGCGCTGACAATCTACGGGAGACGGGTTACCGTGGATGAAGTGTTTAGGGAGGTATTAAAGGACAAGGCTTTCTACGAGGGGAGCAGCGGCGGGGTAACCGCTTCGGGAGGGGAACCGCTCCGGCAGGCTGATTTTGTTGCCGGTCTGTTCCGCCAGTGCCATGAAGTGGGAATCGGCACCTGCCTTGATACCTGCGGATACGCCCCGACAGAGAACCTTGAAAAGGTGCTCGCTTTCACCGATTATGTCCTTTATGATATCAAGCATATGAACGCAGATGCACATAAGCAGTTCACCGGTGTGGCCAATGATATTATTTTACATAACGCTGAGTTTGTGGCAGCAAGCGGAGCCACGATGCTTTGCCGGATGCCATTGATAAAAGGAGTCAATGACACAGAGAAAAATATTGCCGATATGGCAGTATTAGTAAAAAAGCTGGGGAATAACGCCGGAATCGAACTTCTTCCTTACCACCGCCTGGGCATAGGGAAATACAAAACCCTTGATAAAACTTACCCCGGCGAAACTTTTCAGACACCGGATACGGAGGATATGGAAAAAGCTAAAAAGATATTCGAGGAACACGACGTTCCTTGCGAAATAGGGGGATAAAAGCGGAAAAAATAAAGTCCGTAAAAAAGGTAAAAGGGGAGTGAAGAGGGGCGAAGCTGCTCTTCACGAAATAATTTCCCCCTTCTCCTTGATAAGGGGAAGGGGGATACAGGGGGATAGGGTTAAATAGACTATTAACAAATACCGGAAAGGAGAAGACTATGGTTTACGATAAAAGACAGGAAAGAGTCCAGTGGATATATTCTTCAAAAGGCAATGAGGAACTTGCCGAGAGGTATGACCAGTGGGCTAAGGACTATGATACTGACCTCGATGAGGGATTCGGCTGGCTGGGACCGCAGCGGGCAGTCGACTATTTCGTAAAGTATGTCCCTAAAGAAGCGCGGATTCTTGATGCCGGCGCCGGCACCGGGCTTGTCGGTGAACTGCTTGCCAAGCAGGGCTATAGAAACCTTACCGCCATGGACCTCTCTATGGGCATGCTTGAAGAAGCCCGGAATAAAAACTGCTATCAGGAATTTCACCAGATGGTGATGGGCGAGCCGCTCGATTACGCCACCGATTCTTTCGATGCCGTAATCAGCGTCGGCGTGCTTACCGTGGGACACGCCCCGGCGAGTTCATTCGATGAACTTGTCCGCATTACTAGGCCGGGCGGGCATATCGTCTTCTCACTCCGCCCCGACGTTTACCTGGAAAGTGGCTTCAAGGAGAAGCAGGAGAGCCTGGAAAAAGAAGGCAGGTGGAAACTGGTCGAAGCCGGCGAGGAATTCCAGCCCCTGCCAAAAGGCGAGCCGGATGTTTATCACCAGGACTGGGTATACCAGGTAGTATGACACGGACAACAAAATGAATAAAAAAGAAAAGACCTGAACACTTTCTCAGGTCTTTCTGTTAGTATATCACAGGTCGGTAAGCCGTGTCAAGTTTTTGAGCGTGGGTCTTTTACTTAATCATGGTTGCACAGGCAACAATGATTATCTATACTTCTTTCGCCGCTATGGTTTCCTTCGGCTTAGCTCAGGACAGACTAACGGCTCACCATGAGCGGCATTCATTCCCGCTCACCCTGAGCTTGTCGAAGGGTCTCCAACTAAGATTGAGAAGAATCAGTGCGGGGGTTTGTCAAAGCCATAGAAACGTATAAAAACCGTTACACCTTCAGCAGTTCGTGAGCTTTCTGGAGCCAGGTTATAATATCTATAGCCTGGGGGCATTTATCAAGGCATTCTCCGCACTCGATGCAGTTATCCGCCTGCTCTTCCGGCAGCGGCGGCATTGGTGCCTGATAGCGCATCCGCCCGCCCTCCGGGTCATCGTACATTACAGCATCGTTATATATCGTGAAAATAGCCGGGATTGCCACCCCGTTAGGACAGGGAATACAGTATTCGCAGCCGGTGCAGGGTATCGGAATCAAGCCTTGATATGCTTCACGGACTTTTTCATATAAAGCGAAGTCATCGGCGGTCAGTATACCTGGTCCCGAGCGGCCGGCAATTTCAACATTTTCCACCACCTGTTCCATGGTGCTCATTCCGCTTAAAACTACCGATATCTCCGGCTGGTCCCAGATCCAGAGGAGTCCCCATTCCGCCAGGCTGCGTTTTACTTGAGCCATATCCCACACTTTAGCCACCGCTTCTGGAGGCTGCCTGGTAAGCCGTCCTCCCCGCAGAGGTTCCATAACCACCACTGCCAGTCCTTTGCCTGAGGCATATTCAACACCCTTCCTGCCGGCCTGGAAATCCACGTCCATAAAGTTGTACTGTATCTGGCTGAGTACCCAGTTATCATAGTAATCGATAATCCCCTTGAACACCTCGAAGGTATCATGGAAGGAGAACCCGAGATAATCGAAGTACCCTTTTGCCATCTTATTTTCCGCCCACTGAATTATCCCGAACTCACGCATTTTTGACCAGTGACCCGTATTCAGCCCGTGGAGCAGGTAATAGTCTATCTTATCGGTATTAAGGCGCTCCATCTGCTCGCTAAAAATGCGGTCGAAGTCTTCAGCTCTCTCAACCATCCGGCAGGGCATCTTCGTCGCCAGTCTCATTCTCTCGCGGTAGCCGTCTTTAAGCGCCTTGCCCACCAGCCGCTCACTTTGTCCCATGTGGTAGGGATAGCCCGTATCCAGATAGTTGACTCCGTTATCAATGGCATAGCGTATCATCTTTATCGATTCTTCCTCATCAATATCTGCCGGGTCAGGACTGGTGGTAGGAAGACGCATAGCTCCGAAACCGAGTGCCGATACTTCCCAGTCCAGCCTCCCAAACTTGCGATACTTCATCAATTCACCTCCATCGTATAATCCATAGAATCATATTCCTTTAACTAAAGACAGCTAAACGACCATTATATACCAGTCCGAAGTTCAATGATATAAGAAGCCACCTCGATAAAACCGTCGCCGTAGGAAAGAGAGCTGATATAGCCGGCCCGCTCCCGGACCGGTTTTACCTGCTCCACCGGCAGTCCGGGATTGACTATCAGCACACTGTGCGGGAAAAGCTCGAACAGCGAGACATCGGTAAGAGAATCACCGAAGACAAGAACTTCCTCCGGTTCAATACCTCCCATCTGTTCGAGTATTTTTTTCAGAGTTGTTCCCTTGCTTATACCTTCCTGAAGAAGATGAAGCATATACCCCGAATCAAGCAATTGAATATTATTCAAGTGTTTCCTCAACTCCTCAGCCGTTACTCCGGAGGTCAGGAAGGCAACATCAACCAGTCTGTCCTTATTATCCTCTTTCTCGGTAATAGCGTCGGGAAACAACTTCTTCAGTTTTTCAAGTGCCTCCAAGGCCGGCCGGCGTGAGTAACCAAGGTCTGCAAGTTCACCTCCAGCCTTCAGCTTGGCAGAGCCGCCGTTTTCGGCAATTAGCGGTCCGTCCGTGCCGGCAAATGAAGACAGTTTTTCCAGCCTAGGGATTGTCCTGCCCGAAACAAGCCCGACAATTATTCCCTGCTCATGAAGACCAGATATGGCATCGACAACTTCCTGAGCGACATGCTCACCGGAGGAAAGCAAGGTACCATCAACATCGGTCATTATCAGCCTGACACGGCTGGCTAACTCAGGCGTAATCCGGCGGTATGATTCAACCATATATATTTAGCTTAATCCTATGAGAATCCGCTGTCAAAAACTTACATAATTATTGACAAAGTGCCCCCGTCCGATTAAAGTTACCATTGGCGGATAATACAACCGGAAGGAAAGCAGCAATATGCAAGCCGGGGAATATGAAAGGCCAATTGAACGTAATATCGCCATGGAACTGGTGAGAGTTACCGAGGCCGCCGCGATGGCTGCTGCCCGCTACCTGGGACGGGGCGATAAGACACTTGTAGACGAAGCGGCAGTAGCGGCTATGCGCTATGTCCTCGGTTATGTCCAGATGGACGGAGTCGTTGTTATCGGTGAAGGGGAGAAAGACAAGGCGCCGATGTTATACATCGGGGAGCAAATCGGTGGCGGTTCCGACCTGAAGGTTGATATCGCCGTAGACCCGATTGACGGTACCAACCTGGTTGCCCGTGGGCTTCCCGGCGCCATCTCTACAGTTGCCCTTTCGGCCAGGGGTACAATGAACTGCCCCAGAGAATTCGTTTACATGGATAAAATCGTCACCGGAGCGGAGGCAAAGGACTATATCGATATCAACGCCCCGGTGGCTCTGAACTTAAAGAACATCGCCCAGGCAAAGCAAAAAAAGATATCGGAGATAACCGTTGTCGTTTTAGACCGGCCACGCCATGAACAGTTACTTGACGACATCAGAAGTGCCGGAGCCAGAGTAAAATTAATTTCCGATGGTGATGTTGTCGCCAGCATTGAGGCAGCCCTGCCGGAGAGAGAGGTTGACGTGTTAATGGGAGTTGGCGGTACACCGGAGGGAGTCCTTTCGGCAGCAGCGATGCACTGCATCGGCGGTGGTATCCAGTGCAAGGCATGGCCCCGTGACGACAATGAGAAACAGGCCGCCCTGGCAGCAGGAATGGATATTGATAAAGTTTACGCTACAAGTGATCTAATCAATAGTGAAGATGTCTTTTTCGCCATTACGGGCGTCAGCAGCGGTGATTTATTAAAAGGAGTCCGTTACTTCAGCGGCAGAACGCAGACCCAGTCCATAGCCATGCGTCAACGTTCCGGGACCATTCGCTGGGTAGATTCCTGGCATAATTTTGAGCGTTTTGATAAGCTGAGTTTCTTTGAATCCATCCAGAATGAATAATTCCTTTGTTACATCCATTACCAGCCGATTAACCGTCCACGGAAGAAAATGAAGCTATCCGAGTTATTATCCGAACAACCACCCATACTCCGTATCCCGGATGCACGTTCACGAATCAGAAAAAGCCTGATTGAATCCGGCAAGCGTCTGGTGATAATCGACGATGACCCGACGGGTGGGCAGACAACCCACGATGTCACCGTGCTTATGGACTGGTCAAAGGATACACTCCGTACAGCCATCGCTACCGGAGAGCCCGTCTTTTTTATTTCCACCAACTCCCGCAGCCTGAGTCCTGCCGAAGTAACTGCTCTAAGTACGGAAGCGGGCAAAAACCTGAGGGATGCCGCCCGCCTGGAAGGAGCGGAAATCATAATCGCATCCCGCAGTGACAGCACCCTGCGCGGACATTATCCCTACGAGCTGGATGCTCTTGTTTCCGGACTCGGGCAGGAGCCGGATTGTACCATAGTCGTCCCGGCTTTCTTTGAAGGCGGCAGATATACTGCTGACGATATCCAGTGGGTGGACCAGGACGGGGAGGTGGTTCCTGCCCATGAGACCGAATTTGCCCGTGACCCCGTCTTCGGTTACAGCCACAGTAATCTGAAGGAATGGATAGAAGAAAAAACGGAAGGTGCCACAAAATCCAGAAATGTTGTCTCCATATCCCTGAAAACGCTGCGGGAGGGCGGGCCGGAAGCAGTTTCAGCAACGCTTTCGGACACAGGCAAAGGAACGCCTGTCATCGCCAATGCCGTCTGCTACGAGGACCTTGAGATTCTCGCCCTGGGCATTATTTCGGAGGAGGAAAAGGGCAAAAAATTCGCCTACCGCTGCGCCGCCTCATTCATCAAAGCACGCGGTGGATTTGACGACAGGCCTCTCCTGACCGGCAGTGATTTTTCAATCGGCAGAAGGCCGGGACTGGTGGTGGTCGGTTCTTATGTCGAAAAGACATCTCGGCAACTGAAACGACTGCTCGATTCAGGGCTGGCAGAGGGTATAGAAATCAGGATTGCCGAACTTCAGGAGAAAGAGCGGAGAGACAGAGAAATAGAATCGGTGGCGCGTACGGTAAACGACTTGCTTTCCACAGGTACTACCACTGTACTCTATACCCCCCGTGAAGTTGCCCGGACTTCAGAGATGGAATTCCTCGAAACCGGCAGGAATGTAATGCTGGCACTGTGCGAAGTTATTCGCAGGATAAAGCTCCGGCCGGAGTACATTGTGGTCAAGGGAGGCACTACCAGCATCGAAGTGGCACGGACAGGCCTCGGCGTCAGGAAGGCAACCGTACTGGGGCAGATAATAAGCGGAACTCCCGTCTGGCAACTGGGCAAAGAATCATACTGGCCGGATATTCCCTGTGTCGTATTCCCGGGCAACGTCGGTGACGATAATGCATTGCGCAGGGTAATAGAGATTTTAAAGGAAACGGAACATCAAGGCTAGAGTCTAGGCTGTTTTCTCTCCCACCACAAACGACCAGAAGATACCCTGCTTGATATTCCACTCTTTAAAGGGTGTCTCGGCTAGAATCTGCTTCAATTCGGATGACGTGTAGCTGGCCAGGGCAGAACCTGTCGGCTCATTTATGCGGCTTACCGCAGCTGGCAGAAAGAATGTCTGGGCAATTCTCATAATCCAATAGAACAGGCGTGGACTGTCTCTTCTCAGGTCAAAGAGTAAAAAGCGCTTTCCCGGTTTCAGGACTCTATGTATTTCATTTATCGCTTTTGACGGTTCAGACCAGTGGTGCATCGATAATGTGCTGACCACAAAATCGACCGAACCGTTTTCAAAGGGTAGCTGGTGTATATCTCCCTGGCGGAAACTGATTTTCTCACTGAAAGCCGGATTAGACAGATTACCCGCTGCCTGTTGAAGCATTTCTTCGGCGATATCCACTCCGATGACAGAAAGCTCTGGAAAAGCTCTCAGGATATCGGCAATAAGATAACCGGGACCACAGCCGATATCCACCAGAGTCCCCTGAGGATGACAGCGCCTCAGTTCAGCAATAATCAGTTTTCTCAGCAGTCTGAACTGAGGCCAGCGGCTGATTTTATCGTAGCCTCTGGCTACCTCGATATCAGTGATCCCTTCATCCGGGCCGACACGGCGGGGCGTATCAAGACGGATACTACCGGCTATAAGTAATGCCAGCACTATCAGTAGCAGTCCCGTCAGAATCCATATCCACATAATATTGCCTGCCAGAGCAAAATCCTTTTATCTCTTATCCTGCAATAGAACCGAAAAGAATATAAGTCTATTTCGCATATCCACAATTACAGCCACTTATTGACGGCACTCATTTACAGTTGTATTATCCTCTATGATACGGCGCAAAAAGTCAAGAGAGGACTCCTAGAGGTTCTTCTCAATCTTAGTTGGAGACCCTTCGACAAGCTCAGGGTGAGTGGGAATGTGTGCCGCTCATGGTGAGCCGTTAGCCTGTCCTGAGCGAAGCCGAAGGAAACCACAACGGCAAAAGAAATATTGATATTCATTGTTGCCTGTGCAACCATGATTAAGTAAAATGCTCCCAGAAATGAATAAAAAGTTCAGAGGAGGTATTGATGGATAGAGTAAAAGGTAAAACGGCAATCGTGACCGGCGCCGCTTCCGGAATCGGGAAAGCAGCGGCGGTACTGCTAGCAAAAGAGGGTGCCAGAGTTGCCGTGACCGATATCACCGATAACGCCGGCAAAGAAGTGGTTGAGGAGATTACAAAAAACGGCGGTGAGGCCGATTACTGGCATATAAATGTTGCCGATGAGAAAGAAGTGGAGAAGATTTTCGCCGAAATATATGATAAGTACGGGAAAATTAACATTCTTGTCAACAACGCCGGAATCCCCGGTTCCGCTGCGCCCACACACGAACTGCCGACCGAAGAGTGGAAACGGGTAATAGATATCGACCTTAACGGGGTTTTTTACTGCACCAAGCATGTAATCAATTATATGAAGAAGTCAGGCGGCGGCAGCATTGTCAATATGTCCTCCATGCTCGGTCTCATCGGCGGCGGTGATATTGCCTACCACGCTGCCAAGGGCGGGGTCCGCCTGATGACAAAATCAGATGCCACAATCTATGCGCCCGATAACATCAGAGTCAATTCAATTCACCCCGGCTATATCCTGACTCCTCTTTTCCGTGGTCTGGCGAAGAGAACCAGGGAGAGCGAGGAAGCATTCTTCCAGGGCTTTATTGACAAAATTCCGATGGGACGCCTCGGCGAGCCGGAAGATGTTGCTAGGACCATACTCTGGCTGGCATCCGATGATTCCGATTACATCACCGGCATCGAGGTAATAGTGGACGGAGGCTTTATACTCCAGTAAAGCTCCTCCCTCCATTTCAAGCAGCTTCCTGGAAATAATGTACGGGGCTTGTGCTGGCTGGTTCATAAAGGGATTGAAAGGGGCGGAGCCCCTTTCAATCTAGAATCTTCCCTCTCCCCTTAATCAAAAGGGAGACTTCGTCGTGGTTCCAGTGATGTCACCAGAACTGAACTCAGCCTAACGAAGGATAAAGGGTGAGGGGGTCATATTATTAAATCATGCCGGGGCAATTGCCTGGGCAGGGCACCAGTATTCCATTGAAACACAGACTCCGCAGTCGGTGCACTTCCCTTCATCGATTCTTGTCGTATAAAGTACCAGCCCGTCGGGTTCCGTTACCTGGTCGTCCACAACTATTGCCCTTTCGGGACAATCTTTTACACAGATACCGCACTCCAGGCATATATCCGTATTTATTTTATAAGCCACGCTGACCTCCTTTCAGATTCTAAATAAGATATCCGGTTTGATACACTGCTATTAATCGTAGCCTTCATCTTTCCATCTGGTAGACCAGTCTATCCTCTCCCTCACTTCTTTGGGCAATACCTGCCTGAAGGACTTTTCAGTGTGCTCAGGACCCTGGTTGACCTCGATAAATATCCAGGGTCTCGTCGTCTTGAGAGGTCTCCATGGCGAATGAATAAAATTCGGCGGGATAAAGATACATGTCGTCCTCGTAATCACGTGCCTTTCCAGCTCCGGACCCATATACATCTCGACCTCAGCGCCGAGGTCCATCGGGTCATCCGGATTTGTCCCGATATGAAACAGCAATTCGGCATCCCGGTGAATATGCGGCGGGTGTCCGGCCATAGGATAGTCACCGAGCGGAGCCTCGAAACCGGGCATTACCCAGTGTACCAGGTAGAAATGACTCCCCTTGGCAACACTGTCTTCCATCCGTGACATGACCGGCCGGCGCTCATTGGGCCATCGCGTGGGGTCATACTCAACAAAGTACTTCCCGTATTTGGTTTCAGCCATCTTTATCTCCTTTCTTTAGCTTACTTATTTATAGTGTCCCAATTAAAGCAAAAATTACCCGGCACTTCAATATCACGAAATAGAATACGGGGCTTAAGCCGCTCCGGTAAGAGTCGCCAAGCCCCATTCAATACTGCACTACTGTAATCTATCCGGTCTTATGCCGGGGCAATCGCCTGGGCAGGGCACCAGTATTCCATTGAAACACAGACTCCGCAGTCGGTGCACTTCCCTTCATCGATTCTTGTCGTATATAGTACCAACCCGTCGGGTTCCGTTACCTGGTCGTCCACAACTATTGCCCCTTCGGGACAGTCTTTTACACAGATGCCGCACTTCAGGCATTTATCCGTATTTATTTTATAAGCCACACTGACCTCCTTCTAAATATATGAGATAACTATCCGGTACTGGCTGCGTTATTAATCGTAGCCTTCGTCTTTCCATCTTGTAGACCAGTCATGGGCTTCCCTTGCTTCCTTGGGCAGCAACTGCCTGAAGGACTTCTCGGTATGCACCGGCCCCTGGTTGACCTCGATAAATATCCACGGCCTTTTCGTATTGCGAGGTGTCCACGGAGCATGAATGAAGTTCGGCGGAATCCATATCACACAGGTTTCAGTAATCACGTGCCTCTCCATCTCTGCTCCCATGTACATTATCGCCTCGCCGCCGAGGTCTCTTGGATTTTCGGGGTCGGTTCCGATGTGAAAGAGAAGCTCGGCATCCCGGTGAACGTGCGGCGGATGTCCCGCGTACGGCCGGTCTTCAAAGAGACTTTCCTTCCCGGGCATTATCCAGTGCACCATATAGAACTGGCACCCCTTGAAAACGCTGTCATCCATCCGCGCCAGCATCGGCCCCAGAGGATGCTGGAACTCCGAGTCATATTTGTAGAAGTACTTCCCGTATTTGGTTTCAGCCATCTTTATCTCCTTTCTTTACCTGTATTTAATGATGGTGTCACCAATTAAAGCAAAATTTTACCCGTAATTCAACAGCGTGGAATAATGCTACCGTTTTTGCCATATTATTCTGCATGATATACAATCTAGGCTATAGGAGGCAGATAGTGACTACAAAGAAAGCCCTTCTCCTTGCCAGGATGGACCCTCCGGCAGAGAATGAAGCTGGCTGGAACCAGTGGTATAATGGGACGCATGTTGCCGCCCGTATCAAAATACCGGGATTCCTATCAGCACGCCGGTTTACCAAAATAGATGGCTTACCGAAAGAGTACGCAACCACCGGGGAAGCTAAATACCTGGCTCTCTATGACCTGACAAGTATAAAAGTGCTGCTGGGTAAAGATTACGGCGAAATACGTGAGAAGGAGTTTGCCCTGCCTCCGGACAGCTACGAAAACCAGATATTCAAGCTGCCTAAATTCGCCCGCGCCATCTACCAGCAAATCTACCCCGAAGATGGAGACTATGAAATACCGCTGGTGAATTATGCCTTTCTGGTGGGACACGAGGTGCCCCGAAACCGACACCAAGAGTTCAATATCTGGTATAATACCGAACACATCCCGGCGCTGCTGTCTGTCCCCGGTTTTGTCTCCGTCCGCCGTTTTATCCTTAACCGGCGTGAAATACCACCGATTACCGACAAGGGCGGCTCAGCCTCCAGATACCTCACCATCTGGGATATTGAGAACGAGGAGGCACTGGTGCGTGATGAATTTGTTAAAGCATCGAAGTCGCCCTGGACCGACTGGATAAGAAGCTGGTACACGCGGAAGCTCTGTACCCTCTATGAGCAAATCTATCCAGAAATCTAATATCTGTTCGGGATTAAGTGAACACAACAAGGTAAAGCCCGACTATAAAGTCGGGCTTTTAGCGTTTGACCTGTCATACAGGCGGACACCGGTTCAATTTTCAAAGCTACCGGACTAGGGGAAACAGCCAAGCTGGCATTTGGCTATCTTAATATTCAGTTTGTTTGCCATGTCCCCGACAGTTCTTCTACCAACTCCCTGGTTCTCGCTTATCTTGAATGCCACGGCACAGGGAAGCCTGCCGTCGACAAGAGACCCCCTTATCTCCTCCTCCAGAGCTTTTTCTTTCTCGGCACTCAGTGTTGACTCGTCAGCCATTCTCCCCTCCTCTTAATTCGTTTTTACTTTAAATAAGTACTGTGCTCTATAGTCATAATATTATACAGAAACGGACAGTGCAAACCGTTTCTGTTTGGTTTTATTTGAATGAAACGCTTTTTCTTTTTACTCTATCTATTCCCACCCGCCGCCCTTGAGGAAGCTAAAGAGGGGGTACCCCCTCTTTAGAAATCTCCCCCTTGGTCTCCCTCTCAAACAGTTTCCTGCTTTATAATGCGGTTTTTAGCCCGTTTGAGAGGGGGAGAGATTATTGAGAGGGGGCTCCGCCCCCTCTCTCTTTTACACCACTCTCCAGCCAGGAGAACATTTCTTCTATTTACAGTGGTTCCGGCTGGAGAGGGGTCAGGGGGTGAGATAAAAAATACCAACCAAATGCAAACAGAACCTGTAAACCCGAACATTGACAAATCTCTCCAGGGAGGCTTACACTCTAATTTCAGTGACCGGATGAGTCCTTTATAGCTTAACCGAGGAGGAAGACAATGCCCACAGTGAAGGTTGGCGATATCAATATGTACTATGAAGTCCACGGGGAAGGCGAACCACTTGTCCTGATAATGGGACTCGGCGGGGATATAACAAGGTGGTGGAGAATACTTCCGGTGCTGGCGAAAGAATTCCGGGTAATTGCTTTTGATAACAGGGGAGTCGGCAGGACTGATAAACCGGATATACCCTACACAATGGCAATGATGGCCGACGATATTGCCGGACTGATGGATGTCATCGGCATTGATGCCGCCCATATTTTCGGAATTTCGCTGGGCGGTATGATAGCCCAGAACCTCGCTCTGCGACATCCTCAAAGAATCATCAGCCTCATACTGGGGTGTACCCGGTGCGGAGGCAGTCACAGTATTACCGATGAGTCAGGAGGAGAAAGCGCCCTTAATCCCGAGCTTATCGAGTTATTAACGCCTGAGGAGAGGGCACGGCAGATGCTGCCCTTCCTCTGGAGCCAGGAATTCATCGATAACAACCCCGAAATTGTTGAACAGCAGATTGCCCTGAGCCGGGACAATCCAATCGACCTGACCGGCTACACAAGGCAGCTTGAGGCGGCAAATACTCATAATACCTATGACCGCCTGCCAGAAATTAAGTTACCCACGCTTGTCATCGCCGGAGATGCCGACCGCTTAATTCCCCACCAGAACTCGCCGCTTATCGCCTCGAGAATCCCCGGAGCGGAGCTTGTTATACTCGAAGGAATGGGGCACGGTTTCTATACCGAGGCAGTGAATGAGACCAGCAGCGTGATAATGGATTTCATGAAACGCCATAGCCCCTCTGCCAATCCAGAGAAGTAAATATGTTACTGGCTGCGTAATTTCAACAATTCGAGAAGCCTGGCAAATTTGACCAGCTCCGGCGAAAGCTGTCCCCAGTCATCGGCTCCACCGTACTCTTCAGCTTCTTCGATAAGCTCTTTAAAACGCTTTTGTTCTTCCTTATCTGTCGTTTCCTTAGCCCTGTGTTTTAACCAGTTCAGCACTTCAATTTCGCCGTGATAGGGGAGATTGCCGTCATATTCCGAAGCAATTCTAAGCAGCCAGAGCGCTTCTTTTTGTATCTCCTCCGCCATTTTACCCTCTCCCGGATAATAGACACTGCCCCACAAGGCAGGCCGGACTAGAGACTGCCCTGCTGTAATTCAATTATGACATTTTCCGGAGCAGAAAGGAAGGATATTTTAAACCCGGGGCGTACCTCGGTTATTTCCTGGCTGAAATTTACTCCGGCGGCTTTCAGTCCTTCTACGGCTGTCTCAAGGTCATCCGTCCTGATACCGAAATGAGCCAGTCCGTTCTGCACCGTGTCCTCAATTGAAGACCCGATTAAAATTGTCGTCCCGTTCAGGTCGAGGCTAACGGTTACACGACCACCACCCATTTCACGTACCGCTACCTGTTCGGCATTGAACATTTTCTTATAAAATTCGGCCGTTTTAAGGGGGTCCGTACTCATCAGGTGGATATGGTCTAACCAGTAGTTTGGCATTCTCTGGCACCTCCTTGGTTACCTGTAAGTTATTAATGAACCATATTATGACTGGCACGGGGAATATGTCAACAGATGAGCGCCCGAATAAAAGGTTCTATTGCATTTGGCTGGCAATCTTTACCTCACCCCTGTCCCCTCTCCAGCCAGAACCATTGTAAATGAAAGAAATGCTCTCCTGGCTGGAGAGGGGCGTAAAAAAGAGAGGGGGCGGAGCCCCCTCTCAGCAATCTCTCCCCTTCAGGGTGAACCCCTCTCCAGCTGGCGAATATTCTCATTATCAATCGAGGAGGTGTTTGAGGGGGACTAAGGGGGAGATTTCTAAAGAGGGGGGAATCCCCCTCTTTAGCTTCCTCAAGGGCGGCGGGTGGGAATAGATATAATAAAAAGGGAGAGTGCTTCATTTAACCAAAACCGAACAGCCCAGAATAAGATGAACCTTGACAAAATCCTGGCGGGAAATTAGATTGAGATATACTGCCAGAGGAGACAAGCCTTCATGTCTGTTCCCTTAAAACCGTTAAGCTGGTATAAGAAATTAGCGTCCAGAAAAGGGCGGCTTAAAGCCGGCGCCTTTTTAATCGAAGGGGATAGAGCCATCAGGCAGGTGATGAGCTATCATCCTGAAGTCATAATCGAGATTCTCACCATCGAAGAACCTCCTCAAGAATACCGTAATTATCCCGTCAGACCGGTTACAGAAAGCCAGTTCCGCTCAATAAGTCAGACAAAAACGCCGCAGGGATTAATGGCAGTTGTGCGTCTGCCGCTGGAAACATATTCCAGTGATTTACCCTCTGGCTCCAGCAGAAAAATCCTGCTGCTTGAAGATATCCAGGATCCCGGGAATGTAGGAACCCTTATACGCACCGCTGCTGCCTTCGATTATTCCGGAGTTATCCTGACCGAAAACTGCGCCGACCCGCTATCCCCGAAATGCGTCCAGGCAACGGCAGGAACGGTCCTGTCACTGTGGCTGAGGAGGACCGGCCGCTATCTTGAGCTTGCCGCAGCCCTGAAAAAGAAAGGACACGTCCTGATAGCCGCCGACCTGAACAGCAACGCGGAGCCGGAGGTCCTGTGTAAACAGGACAAACTACTCCTTGCGCTGGGGAACGAAGCTGCCGGTCTTTCGGAACCGCTCCTTGAGATAGCCGACCACCGTCTGAGAATCCCCACCATCACGGAAAAAGCCGAATCGCTAAACGTCGCCGCCTGCGGCGCAATCTGCATGTACTTAAGCTTACAGGTCTGAAGTGAAATCTAATTTTATATTGAAGACCGAAAATCAGGAGAATTTTCACCGTACCCTTCGGCTGTGATATTGTTAGACAACACTTATATTTAATGGCACTGGAGTTCTCTCGCTCCAGTCTTTTCGTCGGTATTCTGATTCCTGAAAGGCTTGATGAGAGTAACCGGGGCAACATTTGATGCCCTTGGGCGAGGGCTCAGTTTCATAAAGAGACAGCCGCGCGACTGGAAAGTATCAGCAGTGCGTACCTCCACTCATCGGTTCATTTACAAGATGGTCCTGCCTTACCTGTCTGTCTATACAAGGGAACTCGGCGCCACCGGCACTCAGCTTGACCTGGGTCAACACATGGGTATATGGACGGGTGCTTTTACGGTTTTTCAGGATGCTTCTCGCCAGCGGCACAGCTTACCTTGCGGGAGCAATCTGGGATAACATCGGGCCACAATATGTCTTCCTGTCAGTAATAGCAACCGACCTCCTTGTCAGAGTGCCCTTGCTGGTTGGCATGCCGGAGACTCTTAAAACACGGGGAAATTAAAATAAAAGTCTTTTACACTCGATCGAAGTTGCATTATCAGACGAGTTTATAATATATTTTATACTTAAGCCTTAATATTAATGAAGGAGAACTGAATGGAACTTGTTGAAGCTATTAGCAAGAGAAAAACAACACGTGGTTTCAAGCCTGACCCCGTACCACGGGAAATCCTGCAGGAAATAATGGAAAAGGCACAGCGGGCGCCCTCATGGGGAAATACTCAGCCGTGGGAGATTGTTATCGCCGGCGGCAAAGTCCTTGATGAGATTAAGCAGGCTTATCTCGAAAGGGCGGCGGAAAGCCCTACCCCTGATTTATCCTTCCCGCAGAAATTCCCGGAATTTATTCGCGAGCGGCTGCCTTATGCGCGGCGGCAGCAGCAACCGGATAACCGCGACCCCAAAGAAGTACTGAAAGAGCGCCAGACGCAGAGCTCGAAGCTGTACGGAGCTCCCTGCGTTATCTATATACTCACCGACCGCGAAATGTACGAGCAGGACGGCGAACACCACGACGTTTACACCGTCTTCGACTGCGCTCTGCTCGCCGAGAATATAATGCTACTGGCTGTCGATAAGGAGCTGGGGACAGCTGCTGCGGCGGCATCAATACGGTGTCCGGAGGTGCTCAGGGAAAAACTTGAAATACCGGAATCAAAGGTAATAGTCCTGGGAATACTAATCGGCTACCCGGACACCGAGCACCCTCAATACGGAGTCTATTCATCAAGAGTACCACTCGATGAAGTAATGAAGTGGTATGGCTTTGATTAGGCATCATTTTAAGTGAATCATAGCCAGGTTCTTTAACATTAGGTTAACTAAATTCCCGAAATATGATGGCGAAGTAACCCAAAGCAATTGAATTGTTTATATGGACTGCTTCACCACGATTTCATCGGGGCTCGCAATGTCATTGAAGGGTCAGCTAGTGCAGTATTACTCCGCCGTCCACCACCAGTGACTGGCCGGTTATAAAGTCACTATCCGCAGATGCCAGGTAGATTGCCGTCCCCACCAGGTCTTCTGGATACTCAGCCCGCTTCAGTATCCGGTCGGATATTTCCCAGTCGCGGTCTCTATGTGCCGGGAAATCCGGGTCGGCACTCAGGGTGAAACCCGGACAGATAGCGTTTACATTAATGTTATATTCCCCCACTTCCCTCGCCAGCGCCCGCGTAAAAGTAATCACACCCCCCTTGCTTGCTGAGTAATGAGAGAAGGAGGCTGCACCGAGGAAGGCAAGGGATGAAGCAATATTTATTATCTTGCCACTCTGCTGCTTTATCATTGCCGACAGAACAGCCCGGCAGCAGAGGAAAACGCCGGTAAGGTTAACCTTGATTACCTTTTCCCATTCCTCAGGTTCGAGCTCCCAGACCGGTGCCCTGTTGGCTGCCGGACGCTGAAACATAGCGGCATTGTTTACCAGGATATCTATCCTGTTGAAACGCTCCAGTGTCTTCCTGACCATCTCCCCGGTATCTGCCACCTCGGACACGTCGGTCTCAACGGCTAATGCCTCATTTCCCTGTTCCATCAGCGTATTCACCAGAGTCTCCGCCGCCGGGAAATTGATATCAGCCACCACCACTTTAGCCCCTTCTCCGGCATAGCCCAGGGCATAGGCTTTTCCTATCCCCTCCGCACCACCGGTAATAATCGCCACTTTATCCTTCAATCTCATTTTTATCTCCTTAAACAGGCAATATCTTCAGTGACAAGATAGCAAAATTGTAAGCTAAGAAGTAAATCCGGCTAATTTTGCACGGTTATCACCACTTTTCCTCTAGCATGCCCTTTTTCTGCATACCGGTGGGCTTCGGCGATTTCGCTCAGATGATAAGTTCTGTCAATTACCGTTTTTACCTTCCCTGCCTCAATAGCATCCTTAAGAAAGACAAGGTCTTCCGGGGTGAAAGGTAGCAACGCAAAAACAGCTTTCTTATCTCCTATCATTGATGTCCATAGCATTTGCACGAGCAGCGGAACGGTGGCTACGGTGTTAAGATAGATACCTCCCGGATTTAGTGAATTTTTACACTGCGAATAAGTCCTTTTTCCAACCGCGTCGAAGATGATATCATAGCTCTGCCCGGTTTTTGTGAAATCCTCTTTCGTATAGTCGATTACTTTATCCGCTCCCAGTGACTGTACCATTTCCAGATTCACCGTGCTGCATACCCCGGTAACTTCCGCCCCGAAGTATTTGGCAAGCTGTACGGCGAAAGTACCCACACCACCGGAGGCTCCGTTGACAAGGACTGCCTGTCCTTCATGAATGTTACCCTTTTCCCTCAGGAATTTTAACGCCGTAGTTCCCGCAAAAGTCACCCCGGCAGCTTCTTCGAAGGTCATATTTGAAGGCTTTATGCCAACTCTATCTTCGGGCATAGATACATATTCGGCATGAGCACCGGAAGGTGGTCCTCCTCCGTAAACCTCGTCACTCGGCTTGAACCGTTTTACATCTTTGCCAACTGCTTCTATTTTTCCGGAAAATTCGACTCCCAGTATGTGATAATTTGCCTTAGGTTTAAGCAAGCCCGTCATAAACCGGGCGATAATTGTCTTGCCATTCCGAAATCTGTAGTCCATCGGGGTTACGGTTGTAGCATGTACTTGTATGAGTACTTCATTGTCCTTCGGAGCAGGTTTTTCAACCTCTTTAAGCTCAAGAACATCCGGCGGTCCGTATTTCGTATAGACGACAGCTTTCATACGATTTCCCGTCTGAATAAATAGACGGCTTCTAATAGATATAATCCGGATTATCTATAATAACCCTCTATGTGAAGAAAGTAGTCTCCTCAAGGCGGCGCTCTCCTCTCTGTAGAGGCTCGTTTTTAGCCAGTGCCTCCAGGGTGATTTCCTGTCCTAACAGGGCAGCACCGAGCGCCCCGGTAATGAGCGGCTCCTCAGGTATGAGAACCTCGCATCCCAGGTTCTCCTTTACGGCTTTAACCACGCCGATATTCCTGGCTACCCCTCCGGTAAATACCACGTCCGGCTCCACCCTCAGCCGCTTTGCCATCTTGGTCACCCGGCTGGCGATTGCGTCATGAAGTCCGGCGACAACGTCTTCCAGCAGTTCTCCTTCGGAGAGACGGGATATCACTTCCTGCTGGGCAAAAACGGTGCAGGTGCTGCTAATCGGTACTTTCTTTTTTGATTTCAGGGAAATATCGCCCAGGTCCTCCACCTTGAGTCCGAGAGTATCAGCAAGAACCTCCAGGAACCTGCCAGTGCCCGCAGCACACCTGTCATTCATTACAAAATCAAGCAGCTTGCCATCCTTTATCTTCAGCGCCTTGGCATCCTGCCCTCCGATATCGATGGCAAGCCTTACGCCGGGAAATAAACTCGCCACGCCTCTGGCATGGCAGGTCAACTCCGTAATCTGACGGTCGGCAAAAGGTACATTTATCCTGCCGTAGCCGGTAGCTATCACGTAAGATACTTCATCGAACGGTAGACCGCACTGTTCCAGTGCCTCCTCCATTACTTTATTCGCCAGGCGGCGGTGCTCAGCACCGGTGTGGTGAATAACACTGGCACAAATCTCAGCCTTTTCATCCGTAATGACCACCTTGGTCATAGTGGAACCAATATCAATTCCGGCAAAATAGATACCAATCACCTCCAGATTTAATCATATGGCTGCCACCGCCAAGCGTCACCCTTCTGAATGACAAAGCCCAGTCCGGGGAATGGAAAGTGAAATGCCAGAACGAGGATTTTTTCATCACAGGCTCTTGCGAGAAGCCGGCGCCTGGTAGTAGCGACCTGTTCAGGTATTAAATCAACCGCTGCACACCATTCCGGCTGCTCGAGGTGGATGGGATGGAGTACCGCATCCGATACGCACAGCAGTTGCTCACCTTCCGAAGAAATTAATAGCACCATATGTCCCGGTGTATGACCCGGTGCTGAAATCACCCTGATGCCAGGCACGATTTCCACCTCACTATCGATAATGTCGACTTTATCTTCAATCGGCGGAAGGTTCTTACGGGCGTAGCTCATAAGCACATCCCTGGAGTGTTCGTCGAGTTCCTTTTCCGCCTGTCCCGATATCCAGAAATTCCATTCGTCCCGCCACATGACGTAGCGTGCCCCGGGGAACACAAGATTCCCTTCGCTATCGGTATTCCCGCCGATGTGGTCTGGATGCGCATGAGTTATGATTATGGTATCAATATCATCAGGGGCAACTCCATGCTCCTTCAGGTTCCGGGCAAGTTTTCCGGTTTCAGGGCTAAGGTCACCGGCGCCTGTATCCACCAGCACTGTGTGCTGAGGTGTTTTGATAAGGAGACATATGTAGGGGCTTACCCACTCCATCCAGCTTTCGGGATGCAGGTTGTATTCACCAAGGCCTTCCCTGAGTTGCTGTTCCGGGGCATTGCCGAAAAGAAAAACAGCCGGCGGTGGAAAAGTTGGCGGTGAGTAGGTGTGGGTACCATCGGCAACAGCCATACATTCAAAATTTCCTATTCTGAAGCCATATGAATCACCTGTCATAATAACTCTCCCTTTTCAGTTCCTGCCTGTACTGAAACCTGCTTCAAGTCATTCTTTTATATAACTTGAATAACTTGCTGTCAAGATAAGCAAGGTTGAGGTTCGAGTGCTACGGCTAGTTAAACTGTCATTGCGAGCCCCGTTTTTATCGGGGCGAAGCAATCACCACGCTCGAAAGAGGGGATTGCCACGTCGCTATGCTCCTCGCAATGACACTTAAGGCATAACCTGTTAATTGACTGATATCTCCTTAGTAAAGGATAATAATTTAAATGGAAGGATTCCGCTTCTCATGCGGGAAAACCCATTAAAAAGTAACAGGCAGGAGGCAACTATGGAATGGCAGGAGTTACTAGCGGCGGAGTTTGACCGCATATCCAGGTCTCTGGGAGTAGCCCTAGAAGGTCTAAACGAGGAGGACTTGAACTGGCAGCCGAAGCCGGACAGCAATAGCATCGGCTGGCTGACCTGGCACCTGACACGCTGGCAGGATTTCCAGATATCCTCTTTCATGAAGGAAGATCAGGTCTGGATTAAGGACGGCTGGTATGAAAAATTCGGACGCCCCGCCGACGCTAATGACCATGGCGCCGGACACAAACCGGAGGACCTGGCTAAATTCAAATCGCCGGATGCGGCAACACAGCTGGGCTACCACCAGGCTGTCCTGGCACGGACAAAATCCTTCCTCAAAACCCTGACTCCGTCCGACCTTGACAAAGTGGTTGAAAACGCGCCCTTCCAGCCTCCTCCGACGGTCGGTATGAGCATCGTCGGCGTAGTGAATGACGGTATGCAGCATGCCGGACAGGCCGCCTATGTGCGGGGACTCCGCCAGGGCTACGGCTGGCACTAGGCAGAGTTACTATTTCTCTTCGATGGTGATTGTCTTTATAACGTCGCCATTGACCAGGTTTTTCAGGACATCCATACCCTGCTTTAGCTGTCCGAACACGGAGTGGTGATTATTGAGGTGGGGCTGCGGAGAATAGGTAATGAAAAACTGGGAGCCGTTGGTATTGGGGCCGGCATTAGCCATTGACAGGGCTCCGGTGACGTGGGTGTGCCTGGTGAATTCATCGGCAAATTTATAGCCCGGACCACCGCTTCCTGTTCCGGTCGGGTCTCCTCCCTGAGCCATGAAGTCAGGGATAACACGGTGGAACGTGGTGTTATCATAGTAGCCGTCGCGCGCCAGAAATACAAAATTATTCACCGTCACCGGGACATCGGCGGCGAACAGCTCCAGGACAAGATTTCCTTTTGCCGTTTCGATTGTGGCGGTGTATTCTTTATCGGTATCAATTGTCATCGGCGGGGGTGCTGAGTAAGTCATGCAATTTCATCCTTTCTTAATAGATTACATCCGTTGTTGAATCAGGGCCGGTAGAGTGCCAATGGTTATTGTACCCGGATGCCCCTGAACTGACTGGGACGGAAGGCGCCAATCTGCACCTGGCCCACAATCTCGTCTCCTTCAATGGTGGCGGTGACATCTATTTCCAGCCTTCCCACCGGGCTCTCTGCCTCTAAAGAAAAGGAAACGTTGTTTCCGTCTATAGTGCCATCGACAAACGACTGCTGCCCGAAGAATCCTTCCATATAACCGTTCAGAGAATCCCCGAAGGTATCGAGGGTGAGAATGATGTTTTCATTTCCCAGGGTTGTCGTCAGTTCTACCTTATACGTGCCCTCAATTGCCATTAATCACGTCCTTTCCAACTGTCCTGCCTGCGTTGAAGTATATTAATGCATTAACGACTTGTCAATGTCAGCATAGTGCTATGTCAGAGAAATAATTTTCCAATTTATGGACTTTAGTTTCTGTTTTTCAGTATATATGTCCCAACGGGGAAGGGGCAGGCAAGTGGCATCGCCAGCCGATTCGGCTGATATTATTCATTTTTAGCCTTGATTCGGACTGCTCCAGACTGTACTTATTAATCTATGAAATGCATTGACAACCAATAAGTCTGTATGCAATATTTGGTTTATTGATTAAAATGCTAAATCCTGATTACCAATACCGGTTCGAAATAGAGTGGGAGGAGATACGATATATAGAATCAAGCTTGGGGTATTATTGTGCGGTTGTGAAATATTAAAAAAGGAGAGTAAACATGGTAACGGAAGATAAAGTCTACAAATGTCTTAATCCCTCCGGTATCCTGATGCCAGCACTGACATACCCTCTGGCAGAACGCCTCGATACCCTTGACGGTAAAACCATTCACCTCAGTATCACCGGAGAACCGGATATAACCATTCCTTTAGAAAAAAGACTGAAAACAGATTACCCTGAAGTGAACTGGACAGTGAATAAAACATATGGCATCGCTCCGGTCGAATTGTCAGATGAGGAAATCAAGACCACAGATGCTATGATACTGGGAGTCTGCTGGTGAAGCGGCACTGTGTGGGTGCAGTTGCCCTACATAGCCAAACTTGAGAAAGCCGGTGTCCCAACAGTGCTCCTTACCTATAAAGACCAGCTTAATATGATAGAGCACACAGGACGAGAAAATGGTTTCCCTAATGTACGAACCGTCTGTGCTTCGCGGATGCTTCCCGGACCGGAAGATGTTGATAACTGGGTAGGTTCTTTGATGGAAGCCCTGACAAAACCCCTGACCGAAAAAGAAAAAGAAAGCGGTTTATGGGCACCATCGCAGGACAGGATACTTTTTGAAGGCACTCTTGATGAGGCTCAGGCCTTTTATCAGCAGACCAAGTTTATCCCTCCGCCAGTCAATGCGCCTCTATGTATCTATACTGACGGCTTACCGATAGTAGTCCCCACCGAGGAACGGGTAAAAGAGATGCTCACCGGCACCAGTCACCGACCGGACGAAGTGATAACCTACCAGCATGATATAGAACCGACGTCGGCAGTGGTAGGGGGTGCCATAGCAGGAGCAGAAAATGTGGTGGCTGGAGCGGTGACCAGGATTATGGGAATGATCGCGAAGAAAGGCGACGTGGTCCGTTTTCATCCTAATGACTGTACGGCTACCGTAGAGAAGGTGGCGACTATTGCCGTCATGGCCGGCTGTAAACCGGAGCACCTGCCCGTGGTCCTGGCGCTTTCCCAGTCCGGGTGCCGCACCTCGACTACTGTCATGAGCAGCCAGGCGGTATGTCTCAGCGGTCCCATTGTTAAAGAGTTAGGAATGAACACTGGCTGTGGCTTGTTCGGTCCCGGCAGCCCGGTAAATGCCCCCATAGGTCGCGCCTATCAACTTATGGCAATCAATCTCAGCGGTGCCATTCCGGGAGTGAACCGGATGAGCAGTCTCGGCAGCCCGATTAACAATGGTGGTTGCTGCTTCGGCGAGAATGCCGCCGGACTGCCCCCGGGCTGGAAAGGCTTGAACGAGGAGTTTGGTTTCAATAAAGACGAAAGCATTGTCATGACGATGATATTTGAAGGTGGCGTATCGGGACGGCAGTTCTCTCCGGGCGGCTACCGGGCACTTCAGAAGAGCGGACACGGTGGCATTGCCAGACGACTTGGTGTAAAAGGTATGCCTGGCCCGCACAACTGGCTGGAATACTATACCCACAGTCTCTGGGCAAACCGGGAGGGAGCCGTTACACTGGTCATGGTCCCTGAGATGGCGCGTCACCTGTATGATTATGGCTTCAAGACCAAGGATGAAGTCTATGAATGGCTCTGGAAGCAGAGCTTTGGGCCGGTATCAGAATATAGAAACCGCTCCTGGCCCGATTTTATCACCAACGGCTGGATGAGCAAAGAAGGGACTTCAGGTAAGTCATGGAAGGAGCTGCCCGATGACTATCAGGTACCCTTAGCCGGTAACTTTCCGGGCAGCAACTGCATCATTGTTGCCAGCAGCGAAGAGGAAGTGTGCTGTAATATTGAGGGTGGTCGTGGTACTGCTTTCAGCATAGATGCCTGGCGGTAGGGCCCGGATAGTTTATCCGTTCAGTAAATCCCCGAAGGTATCAAGTGTGAGAATGATGTTTTCATTTCCCAGGGTTGTCGTCAGTTCCACCTTATAGGTGCCCTCAATTGCCATCAAACCACGTCCTTTCAAACTGCCCTGCCTTTGTTGAAGCATATTGAGGCATCATCGGCTTGTCAATGTTAGTGAGGCGTTCTACTCGATAGAAAGAGTGCATTGACTAACATATCGTTCTGGGATAACCTTATCTACACAGGAAGATTTATGGAAACGCCTGAAATCATATCAATAGCTAAAGATGCAGTAGTGGGCTTGTCAGCACTTGCTGTTGCAATAATTGCCTTAGTAGGACTAACAACCTGGAGAAGAGAGTTAACCGGAAGAGCTAGATTTGAAACGGCAAGTAATATGATGCGTATATGCTACAGGTTGAGAGCTGACTTCAGTTGGGTACGACATATAATCACCAGGCACTATGAGTGGGCTGGAAGACCAAAACAAGAAAATGAAGTATCGAGTGAATCTCCAATATATGACGAATGGTATGCCAAGAACAACCGCCTATCTTCTGTAGTCGAAAGTCTTAACAAGGCAACAGAAGCTCAATGGGAAGCTGAGATACTTCTGGATGAAGTCTCAATACAAGAGGTGAGAGCAGTCATCAAGTCATATAGAGAGAGTTATGCTGATTTGGCTTCAGCAATTGAATCTTACTTCGATGTTAGAAGAGATGAAGCTAAATCTAGTGAGCCATATAAGGATCAAGATTGGCTTAGAGAACTTAGGAATATTATATACTCATCTACGGATGATGATTTCTCAAAAAAGGTAGATGATGCAACCAATAGAATATCAAAAACATTGAAAAAGTTTGTAAGATAACATGCCTCCCCAGCCTGCATTGGAATCAGCACCCTGTAGAATCTATAACTGGTATTCTTTGAAATCGGCGGCTATTTCCATATCGACTCCGGTGAGCAGCTTGACCTCATCTGCCGTCCAGCCGGGGGCGGTCTCTTTAAGGAGCAGGCCTTCTTTCTTTCCCTTCTCTCCTTTTACCTCAATCACCGCCAGGTCGGTTACTATCAGGTCTACCTGCTGCGGGGCACCGGTGAGGGGCATGGTGAGTTCTTTAACTATTTTTGAGTTGCCGTATTTATCAAGATGAGTGATGGCAACGATACACCTCTTCGGCCCGATTGTCAGCTCAAAGGCGCCGCCGATGCCGATTCCCCAGTTCGGCACCGGGTATTCGAACGCCCAGTTGGCGAAGTCGCCCTTTTCCGATACCTGGAAACCACCAAGGACGCCGGCGTCAATGTGACCTCCCCTTAGCATACCGAACGCCTCACCGAAGTCGAACATCGCCATCCCCGGCAGCTCCCGTACCTGCTGGATTGATGAATTGTGGACGCACAGGTCCATCTCCTCCCACTCATCGAGGGTATAGGCCGCACCGTATCCCAGAATCCCGTTCTCTCCGTGCCAGTGTATATCCACTCCCTGAGGCACATAATTGCCCACCAGCCCTGGTATGCCCCTGCCCAGGTTGACGATATCGCCGTCTTTGAACTCCTTCGCTACCCGCATGGCAATGGTGTCAACATCCAGTTTGCTTTCGTTGTACCGCTTTACCAGTTTTTCACGCTCATCCATTTTTACCCCTCCCTGACACGGCTTCCATCATTCTTCGCCTGGAGCCTCCGGGGCCGAACGACTGCACCTTCATCACCTCGTCCCATTCGGCGCTGCCCTTCCCGCCTTTTGGAATTTTGACTATGCGGTCGACATAAAGATGCGGAGTATGCACGTGGTCGGGGTCGATTTCACCCGGCTCTACAATTTCAAGGACTTCGGCTATCGTAACTTTTGATGCCCTGGCGACGAGCGGGTTATGCACCCTCTGCCCTCTCCGGTAAATGAGGTTGCCCAGCCGGTCTGCTTTCCATGCTTTAACAAAACCAAAGTCCGGCACAATTGGCTTTTCAAGGAGGTATTCTTTGCCGTCAATGACAAATTTCTCATTCTGCTCCTCGAGGAATGTCCCGATACCCACCGGAGTAAGAATACCGCCGTAGCCGCTGGCGGCGGCTTCAAGTTTGGTACATATATTGCCGAAGGTTGTGGGGATGACCTCGATATTCTGCATTACCGCCGAGAATTCGTCGGTATTGGCTTCCGCCCGGCTTGTGTAGACCATGCTGGTGAAGCCGGTGATAACCTTTTTCACCTTGCCCGGCTGCATCACGCAGTGACTGGGACCATAGGTGGGAATGGGCCCCTCCTCTCTTATCGGCATTACCATATTGCCCATAATGGTAAGGTCTTTAACATCTTTGTTATACAGTGCTTCCCAGAGGTTAACGGCCTGGCTGGCGGTGCCGAAAGTAGAAAAGGCGATTATTGCCCCGTCGAAGATATCGGCCACCGCTTCATCAAAACTGCTGAATATCTTGTTCTTCACAGCAAATTTCCTCCTCCTTAACTCTTTTTCAGTTAAAGCCCGCTCTTAAAACCATCAAGCTATCGCAGATAACTATATACATATTTTACAGAGGTTGCAATATGCGAAGAGTGCAGGACGGTGTCAACCACCAGATTGACATTCATTGCATCGAGGTGATACTCTGCATTACAAAAACTCAAGGAGTAAGCCAATGTGGAACCAGATAAATACCGATGAATATGAGGGAATGCTGGCGGAGACAGTTACCCTCACCGGATATAACAACGAAATGATAAATTCTTACTTTGCCCGTCCGCTCGGGGCGGGACCGTACCCTGGCGTAGTGCTGGTGCATCACATGCCAGGATGGGACGAACTTTACCGGGAGACAACCCGCCGGTTTGCCCAGCACGGCTACCTGGCCATCTGTCCGAACCTGTACTACCGATATGGACATGGAACGCCGGAGGAAATGTCAGCCAAGGCACGCGAGTATGGCGGAGTGCCCGACGACTGGGTGGTAGCCGACTGTGAGGCGGCGATGAACTATCTGAAGACGCTGCCGAACAGTAACGGCAGGGTAGGTATCATCGGCGGCTGTTCCGGCGGCCGGCACGCCTTTCTTGTAGCCTGCCGGGTGAACGGCTTCGATGCCGTGGTGGACTGCTGGGGCGGCAGGATAGTGGCTTCTCCGGAGGAACTGACTCCACGGACTCCGGTGGCGCCAATCGATTACACCAATGACCTGTCATGCCCCATACTGGGCCTTTTCGGAAATGATGACCAGAATCCCAATCCGGAGCATGTCAACAGGCTGGAAGAGAAGCTCAAGAAATTCGGGAAGGATTATGAGTTTCACCGCTATGACGGCGCCGGCCACGGCTTCTGGTCCTACGACCGGGCAGCTTACCGTCCCCAGCAGGCAATGGACGCCTGGGAGAAAGTATTTACCTTCTTTGGCAAGCATCTGCAGCGCTGAAGAAGCAGCCGGAATAAAAACTGAAGAACCCCTAAAGCTACGGGAGGTATTATGCCGTCCTTACAGTATGTCATCGATACTATATGCTCCAGCGTAACGGAAGAGTCCATGTATCAGTTGATTGAGGGACAGCTCAGCCAGGGGTCATTCATGATAGACGAGCTCCTCCCCTTAATCCAGAGCCAGGACCGCTCACTCGACCCGGGCAGCGCCAGAATGATTGCCGAAGCCGCTCTGGAGGGTCTGGCACAGCGCGGCGATTTACGAATGGAAGGTGAACACGTCTACCCGGTGAAATGCTGACAGTCATGACCAGTAACCCTCAGCCCGCTAACGTCCAGCTTCAAGGTACTCACCGATGAATGCTTTCAGTCTCTCCTCATATTGCGCGCCTGATGTGATAAAACCGTCGTTATGTATGCCGGTGAGTTCGAGGAATCTCTTCGGCTCCGGTGCTATCTCAAAAAGCCGCTGCCCGTGGATGAAGGGCATCATTTCATCATCACGACTGTGGATAATCAGAGTGGGGCAGTTCACCTTGCTTAAACGCTCTGCTGTGTCATACTTGAAACGCAGTATCAATCTGACCGGCATGAACCAGTAAATCCTGGCAGCAATATCAGGAATTGATGTGAAGGTCGATTCTAAAATGAGTGCCCCCGGAGTATGCCTGGAGGCAAGCCATGAGGCAATCCCACCTCCAAGTGAGCGACTGAAAATAACTATCCTGTCCGGATTAACCCGACGCTCTTCAACCAGATACCGCCAGGCCGCTTCCGCATCTTTATAGGTTCCCTCCTCGGTGGGCTTCCCCTCGCTCTCACCGTAACCCCGGTAGTCGAAGATGAAAACCTCCAGCCCGAGACGGTGAAAGAGCTGGACAGAATCCAGCCGGTGCCCTATATTGCCCGCGTTGCCGTGGCAGAACAGGAGCACACCCGGGGAGCCCTCTTTCGGTATGAACCAGCCTGAAAGCCTGAGTCCGTCACCGGTTTCGAAAAAGATGTTTTCGAAGGGCAGCCCGATGCTGCCCGGGTCCGCCGGTATAATTGGTAAAACAAGATTGGGATAGTAAATGAAACGGGACTGGAAAATGAAGAGATATCCGGCGAATATGATGTAAATACCAATGAGAATTACAACAATCCAGACAGCTATCATTAAAAGACCTTTCACCATCCTTCGCCCGAATGGATTTCCCTGTTACAGTAGTTATGCTTCGATAGCCTATTCTATTATGGACGACTCTGTCAATGAAATTGTTCCGGGCGCCAATGCCGCCAGTTCCCAGCGGTTTCAGCTGCATATGTACGGGGGAGGGAGAGTAAGGCTGTGTCAGATTCTTACTATGGTGCTCAGTCCAATAGGCCAGCATGTGCCAGCCCACATGCTGTAAATCAACAATTGAATATAGAGTCAGTAATATAGCTAGGGCATGTCAGAATAGACCTGTTTCATAGCGGCAGCCCTGATGATTGTCGGGGCTGCCGCTAAAGGGACATTTGAATCCTAAAACTCATTAACTGCTGTACGTGCGTTTAGGTATTACCCGTATTACTTCATTCTATTAATAGGGTATCTCCGTTGGAGGTGGCCTGTTAAAGTACTCGGCTAAATCACCAGGTCCTTGGTATGGTTCTTCCTGTACAGTTACAACTGCCCAGATTCTGTCGTTGCCTGCAGGTGGGCTGATGGGTAATGTGACCCGGGCTACACCTTTACCATCTCCATCTGTCTCGAATTTATATCCCCAATAATTACTAGCATCTGGATTCGGCGGAGACGGATACGGCGGTGGTGTATAATGCACACTGACACCAATACCATATGATGTATTAGGTTCACCACTAAGCATTCTAACTTCAACGATAAGTGCCTCCGGTGGTCCGGTATACCCCGCAACAATTTTGTGAAGGACCTTGCCTGCAACAACCCACTCAGGGTCGGTTCCAGTTTTTACTAAATCCTTCCACACAACTTGTGAAGGAAGTACGAAGCCGGTAAACATTAAGCTCTGAGGAACACCCGGTTGTATTGCGTAAAATGCTGGCAAAACGATTCTTCGAGGAGCTTCAAATGGTGGGGGGTCCATTCCAGGTGGTGGAGGTGAATCATCTAGTCCTGTAAGAATGAATGACTTTTCACAATTTCCATTTTCATCAAGAGTCATTTCGCCTAAAGTTACGACCACAGGAGACAAGGCCCATCCATAGGCTATTCTGATAGTATAGGTTGCGCCAGGACTATCAGGATTCTGTATATCGACCGTTGCCTCGTAACCACCGCCGTATATCTTAACCTCGCCTCTAATGACAGGACCATCCGGAGTATCCTGAATAAGTGCTTCCTCATACAGTACGTCTCTGTCATCTTTTGCGCTGACTGTAGCTGTCGTGGCTAATGTGGTAGTCACCAGTGCCACAACGATTAATATTGTGATCAGCTTTTTCATTTCATCTCCTTATCAATTTTTTTATAGTTTATACAGGAACTTAATATTTAATTGTATTTCTCCATAGGCGCTACCCCCTACTTTCTACTCAGTTGACCAGACGAAAAGAGCATCTGTAATCACCCTAACTAGCGATTTCAAATGCCCATTGTTTCATCATATTCACCTCCTTATGGAAGAAGATACAAGATGGTTAGGGTTTATTTTGTTGCGGTTTCACAAATTGTGACCAAGAATCTATTTTTCTAATGAAGATTTATCCAAATTATCTTATAGGGCGTCATAGTTTGTATGTCAGAATCGTCTTAATTATTTGTAGGATATTTCTTATTCTGAACGTACTCCTCTTACGCAAAATATTGAGGGCACCATTAATCACCAATCATGGTGATTAATGGTGCCCTTTTGTTTCACCTTATAACCTCCTATACAAGAAGGCGTGAGATAGTCAAAATTAATCTTGCATAATTAGCTACTCAGCTTAATTCCTTGGTGAATAGATGTCAATAGCTGAAAAACGAATGATCTTGGTGAGCTTGTGGAGTATTGGCCAACTTGGGCAGAAATAAACTAGCTCCTCGAACGAGTTAAAAGACAGAACTTTTAGGGCGGTGTTTAAGATGCCAACAAGCCAGAGTCATTGCCGCCTCACTAAGGTTCATAGACGGTAATATCGTAATCCAATCTATCTAGCCAAGAAGTAGTCTGAGGGTAGTTGTCGATGAGCTCTGTTGTTTTGTGCCAGCGCTGGTTGCTTTTGACCGTTTTGAGAAGGCAGGTGGCGAGCCATTCTTTGACCTCGCCCTTTTTGCCGAGAGAAGAGTGAATTCGTTGACTAATCTGTAATGAGCTGTCGCTGGTGACATATTGCCCATCCTGAGGCCACTTGACGCTCTCCGGTGATGTGCCACTCAGCCAGGAGTTGATGGCGGCGGCGTAGGCAAGAATATTCTCCTGAACAAAACCGTGTTGTTCAAACAACCGTCTTTCTTCACCGAAGGTACCAGTGCAGATAAGGGCAGCACTAATGAGCATCACAGAACAGCACTGGCACTTCGGTATATCACGACTTGCTCCCTCACAATTGAAGCAATTAAAGGGGCGGGCAGGAGTATTTATTACTGATTCACCTTTGGTCTTGATACATTGTTCGCGGCAGAGTTCTCTGATGGCAACTATTGAGGGATCTTGGGGGTTAAGTGTAGAAATGAGTTTCTCTACAAAGGATATCTTGTTATCTGTGGGTTGGCCAAGAAAGCCAGAGACCATGGAATCTATGGCATCTTCTTGGGGGGACTGTACCAACCACTTGTTGAGGGCTCGAAGATACCCCGCCAAGGATTCTTTCCGCTGGTCATTGAGGGTTTGAGAATCATGGTAGTTGAGGGTTTCGAGCAAAGCGCGGCCTTCACAGCCTAACCTTACTGGTTTTGAAAAGCGGCCGGCACCGATTTCCCCACAGAGGATGTCAATACTTTGTGGAAAGAGAGGATGGAATCGGCAGAATTCCGCCATCTGGGCGCGGAAAAGGCGGTGGTCGTCAGTCAGACTGCTCAGCCTGGTCTGCATTTTATTAATTGCTTTAACCTCATCGTCCCAGGTCTGGGGGTTGTCCGAGAGGGTGATGTTCCACCAGAGGTTCCAGATACCACCTTTGGAACCAGGGACAATTTCACCTTGATGGCCATATTCGGCACCACTACCGAGGTCAATTACGATTTCAAAACCAGCGGGTACATAGAGGTAAGGAAACAATTTAGTGCTCATCTGTCCTCATTGTAAAGCTGCTCTGTGGTTTTGCCTGTTCTCCTCTCGATTTCTTCCCTCACACTTACCTATAAATGGGTCAACCGTAACAGAGGAAGTCCTGCATATTGATAAACCTGGCTCCCCGGGCTGGACTCGAACCAACAACCTAGCGGTTAACAGCCGCCCGCTCTACCATTGAGCTACCGGGGAATATTTCACCCTGAGGATTGGCTGGGGTACGTCAATAATTATCGCCTTTCCAGGCGCTTTAGTCAAGCTCACCACAACCTAAGAGCTACTGTGGACTTCCGCCGGGAATACGGAGTATTCAGGCAAGCCCGCCCAGGCTGGCTGTGTCTTACTCAGGGTAGCCATTCACCTGCTCCGGCTCAAGACCCCGCGCCTTAAAGGTACCTGTCTCTCAACTCCCTTTTAAGAATCTTGCCGGAGGGGTTCTTCGGCAGGGAATCGACAAACTCCACCGATTTCGGCGTCTTGAATCGGGCAAGGTTCTTTTTACAGAAGTCGATAAGCCCCTGCTCGGTAGCACTGGCTCCTGCTTCAGTGCCACTACGGCGTGGACCTTTTCCACCCAGTACGGGTCTGGAAGACCGATTACCGCCGCCTCGTAAACGTCGGCGTACTCAAGGCAGTTATATGACAGGATACTTATTGTATCGCCCTTCTTCATCCCCAAAGATTGCAGGGCGTGTATAAGGCTGTTGACACGGGTGTTAAACTGGGAAAAGGTTATTCCTTCGGAATTGTAGGCAAAAGCTTCCCGGTCTGGATATAAAAGGGCATTTCTGTAGATGACATCGGCATAGGTACCCATGTTATAGCGGCACAATTCTTTCAGAATGAAATTATCAGCCCTCGTACAACACCTCACCTCGATATGGTAGCAAGCCTCAGGTGGTCAAACTGGCTGCCGAGCCAGGATTCGAACCTGGGCTAGAGGATCCAAAGTCCCCTGTGCTACCACTACACAACTCGGCAGTATTGCTTGAATTATAGCTATTGTGGCTGTCTGAGTCAAAATTATCCCACCTACCAATGCATACCATCTCAGTTACGGACAACAGATTCAGAAGTTCTTAAACAGTTCTCATACAGGCAGTGCATTCAACTTTCATCAATCTTTCATATAATTTTCCTAGTTTATACATTTTACGCATTGACATATTTTACCTGATAGATTATAAATTGCGGTGATTAGATACATTAAAATGGGGATGATTCTTATCCGAGTTTTGATTTTTCTTTAATATCAGTCCCGGATTCATTCATCGTTATCTCTGAAGAAGTCCGATAGACTGTTACTTACTTGTCACGCGAATTCTTAAAGAAGGGAGATGATAAATCAGAACATAGCTTATTAATAATTCAAGAAAAAAGGAGAGAGACTAATGAATATTATTAAAAAGATACTTACCATAAGCCTGGCTCTGGTAATTGCTAGCTCGTTTGGAGCGGCCTTACTTGTCATGCCGGACATGGTGGCGGCAGCCGGGCCGGAAAATGACCTGGGGACTGTTCCTCCGCCGCCTTCCGGAAGTGGCGGAGTGGTATATAACTCCCCGAGTTTTGAACAGACCATAGACCACGGTGATGGTACGTATACCTTCGAACAGCAGGTCGATGAAAACAGCTCACCTCCGCACTGGGTTAGCCCGGGGAGTTACGGATTTGAAATTTATAGCTGGTATGACGAGGATTATGGATGGATGCATGACTTCCCTAACTATGCCGACCCCGGTTTGTTAATAACGTCGGCCACATTGACGATTCGCGCCTGGGACGTAGACTCAGAAGTCTCGCATGGGTATTATGGAGAATTTGATGGCGTTTTCGGTGACGGGGTTTATCTTAATCCCCAGTACCTTCAGGGAACCAACGAAAATTGGTCAGTGACCATATTCGATGTTGACCCCAACTCACTCCTCGATGGCGAACTGGACATCTGGCTGGACATTGATATGCACCATACTGAAGACTGGTGGGCTACTACCGTCGATTACAGCTATCTGACTGTAAACTACACCTATTCTACAAATTCACCTCCCTACCAGCCAACTCTCGCACGTTCTCCGGCAGGCTGTGTCTATGACGGCGATGATCTGGTAGTAACGGTAACCGGACCCACTCCCGCCGATCTTGATGGTGATACGGTAACCTATGAGTACAGATGGCTCGTGGATACCGGTACGGGATTCTATGTGGACGACGAATTCGCCGGGAGGGGCGACCACACTGGCAATACTGTCCCAGCCGCCGATACTCAGAATGGTGACAAGTGGAAAGTGGAAGTAACGCCAGTAGATGAGCATGGCACACACGGAACAAAGAACAGCGTGGCCTTTACCGAAATAGGGTCCTGCCTGTCTCCACCTATTGCCGATGCTGGTTCCGACCAGACGCTTTGTCCGGGAATTGTGACACTTGATGGCTCAGCTTCTTATGACTCGGACGGAACTATCATCTCTTACCTGTGGGAGCTCTGGGATGGTGCTACCTGGAATACCATCGGCAGCGCCGCGGTAATCGATTACAACTTTGCCACCGTTGGAATCTACAGTGTACGACTCACTGTAGAAGACAATGACGGTCTTACTGATGAAGCCCTGGTCTACGTGACCGTTGAGCAGTGTATTCCAGACGCAGACATCTGCCCCGATGAGTACCGCTGGTCAACGCTAGCTTCGCCTGTCTACGAATGGGATCCGTTCCCTCTGCTCTTCAGGAGCTGGAACCAGGTAAAACTAATCAATAACGGGCCGGGTGATGTTTTCAGCGTTACTGCCACAATTACCTGCGCTCCGCTGAATGTTAACATTGTCGATGGTAACCTTACCTTTGGTGATATTTCGGAGGGAGGCGGCGCCTGGAGTATTGACGACTTCGTTTTGGAGACCGATATGACCAATCCACAGGACCCGAATAAGGGAATATGCTGGACGATTGAGTATGATGACGCCTCCGGGGTTCATCATGTGCTTAGAAATGTTGCCAAGTTCTGTGGTGAAGAATGCAGTAACATTTGCCCGTAGTAATTTGATAATCCAGCGTGGATTTCAAGGGGAGCAGGAATATTGATTTTTTCCTGCTCCCCCTTTTTATAAAAAATAGTATACTATTTGGATGATTTACCTGGTGTTCGCTATATGGGTGACGATTCGGTGGCTGAAGGAGACATGGTAGCATTCCTTTTCAACCCGGCAGGCGCCGACCGGAGTGACATAGTGAACGGTGCGCGTAGGGACAAACACTCTCCCATTATGATAGCTTTTTCAGTGGTGCCGAAGGTCGGACTCGAACCGACATGGGGGTCGCCCCCCAACAGTTTTTGAGACTGCCGCGTCTACCTATTCCGCCACTTCGGCTCGTTCAAACCCTGGTTGTCGGAGACTTCAGTGTTTTTAGAACAAATATATCTGGTGCCGAGGGGGAGATTTGAACTCCCACGAGCTTTCGCTCACTACCCCCTCAAGATAGCGTGTCTACCGATTCCACCACCTCGGCATAACTGGCAGGAGTGCGAGGACTCGAACCCCGGACCGGCGGTTTTGGAGACCGCTGCTCTACCAACTGAGCTACACTCCTGTGAAGCTTATTCTAACATATTTTAGTTGCTAAAAGAGGATTTATTACCAATCCTTCTTTAAAAACCTCAGTACCCCGTTCATTATACTTTTTGGTAAAAGCCATGTCAAAGCTACTTGCCGCGGTTGCTTGAGGTCACAGAACTGCGTAAGAACAGGCACCAGGCGTTATCAACATACTGGAAGGACCCGACTTTTTCTGGATAATCTTTGGATTTGCCTGGTAGTAGCCGTTTATTTAGTGAAAGTTAAGTGAAGGCAAGGGGGGAATAGACTTCAGAAGGCTAACTGGAAATACGGTCATCTCGGACAAATATCCGCTACATATTGTATACCAGTTTCTCCATAATTTCCTTCAATGGCTTGGCGAACTTCGTCATTGAGCCTGCCGTCACCATTGATATCAGTTACCGTAGGAAACAGTAGCGCAGCCAGTCCGCTGACGTAAGCGGTGGCGAAAGAAGTGCCGTGCTTGTAACCATAGCTGTCGTTGGGTAAAGTGGAGTAAATATTGAACCCGGGGGCAGCCACATCTACCCAATCACTGTAATTTGCCAGCGGGACCAGGGCCCCGTTTTTCTGGATTGCTGTCACCGCAACACAATTCTCGTAGGCTGCGGGGTAGGCTGCTCTTTCGCTGCCCTCGTTGCCGGCAGCAGCTATGATAATGGCTCCCCTGTTCCATGCGTAATCCACAGCCTCCTTCAGCTCAAGTGCAGGTTCTCTGGATACAATGCTTATATTGATTACCTTGGCACCGTTATCTACCGCCCAGATAATACCATTGACCAACTGAGATATCTGAAACCTTCCCTTATCATTGACCACCTTGACATTGAGCAGGTGGCTTTCTGGTGCCAAACCGATTATTCCCAGACCATTATCACCGTTTGCGGCAATAATCCCAGCTATATGAGTGCCGTGACCGTACACATCGCTGGTAGTTAAACTCTCAGTTAAATTAATTTCATCCAGAACACTGCCATAAAGGTCTTCATGATATGAGTCAATTCCAGTGTCAAGAACTGCTACCGGCACTTTAAGGTTACTTCCGGAAATCCGTCGGACCTGCAGCGTCCTGAGCTGTTCCAGTGTCCATCGCGGTTTGAAATCGGGTTCATTACGAAGATACTGATAGAATTGAAGCTGAGCCCGGGCGAACTCGGAGGAAGTATCCGTCAGCGGGGCGGTATCCTTTGCTTCTTCGAGTTCCATTGAAACACTTATCAGAGGCTGTGCTTCAACCTGTACCGCTGATATATCACGGTGAATATCACCGCCTTCAGAAAGATTGGTGCTGACTCTGATTCCCTGCCAGGTTGCCATAATACTGACAATAATGAGCGCCAGTAATAAATATGTCTTGATAGATGTATTCACTACATCTAACGTATAACAGTGAGAATCTCAGACATATTACGAAAAGGTTACATTTATCATATCTATAGTCTCAAACAAGTGACCTAATAGTACGGTACTAACCGGCAATCTGGTAACATTACCTGTTTCAATAAGTCAATATACCCTGATGTTAAGAAGGTATTGACCTCTCTATCATTTTTGTGCTACTACTAGCTGCCCGCCGTTCAAAACAGATATTTCAGAGGGCAAATTTTCATCTAAGTCCCAGTTTGGTACCTATTTGACGAGAATTGGCAAATAACTATTGAAATAATAAGGAATAGTAACTAGAATTAAGTCCCGAAACAGAATAGCACTGGAGCGGTCATACATGTCATACTGGTCTTCCTAGATTTCTCAGTAAGATTGTTACGTAATATTGTGCCGGAGTGTGCCTATGCTTATATCAATAGTTAAAGTTCTGTCTTCTCTGATTTTATTAGCACAAATTATTCAGCCTCAAATTATTCAGCCTCAAGTTCCTCAGGATTGTCCTTGTCCTGACATTGATGTTAGTCCCACTTCTATTGACTTCGGCACAATCGAGATTAACTCTTCCAGCACTTTAAAGAATGTTACGGTTACCAATACCGGTACCGCCAATCTGAGTATCTTCAACATTACCATCGATGACAGCCAGTTTACTATCTCCAGTGGCAACATTTCCGGCACACAGTTAATGCCTGGCTACTCGGCTAACATATCGCTTGTCTTTACTCCGACTTCCATCGGACCTCAATCAGCCACTATGAATATCTACTCCAACTATCCCGATGCACCAACAACCCCGGTCTCTCTATCCGGTGAGGGGAAACTTCCTACTCTTGAACCCGATATCGTCGTTAGCCCGGCCTCCGTTAACTTCGGCCCCGTCCAGGTCGGCTCTCCCAGCTCTCCCCTGCTGGTCTCTGTCAACAATACCGG
>CAYVOV010000008.1:0-99010 GCA_964453525.1 uncultured Dehalococcoidales bacterium
CTTGACTGGAATGATAACAGCGAGAGCGACCTTGACGGCTACAATGTCTACCGCAGCCTGACCAGCGGCTCCGGTTACACGAAGATAAACGGAAGCTTACTGGAGACGAGTGATTACATGGACACCGGGCTTACCGGCGGTATTACCTACTACTACGTGGTAACAGCAGTAGACCTGGCTAGCCACGAGAGTGGTTACTCCACCGAAAGCAGTGCCACTCCGACCGACCTACCTCCGGCGGCTCCTGCCGGCCTGGTTGCTACCCCGGGCGACGCTCAGGTAAGCCTTGACTGGAATGATAACAGTGAGAGCGACCTTGACGGCTATAACGTCTACCGGAGCCTGACCAGCGGCTCCGGTTACACGAAGATAAACGGCAGCCTGTTAACGTCAAGCGATTATAATGACGCCAGTGTCACTAACGATATTACCTACTACTACGTGGTGACGGCGGTAGACCTGGGTAGCAATGAAGGCAGCAATTCCAGTGAAGCCAGTGCTACCCCCAACGCACCGCCGGCAGCACCTAGCGGATTAATTGCCAATTCTGGTGACTACCAGGTATATCTTGACTGGGATGATAACAGCGAGGGTGACATCGCCGGTTACAACGTCTACCGCAGTCTCACCAGCGGCTCTGGCTATAGCAAGGTAAACGGCAGTCTGGTGGTAATCAGTACCTTTACGGATAGCACGGTTACCAATGATGCCACCTACTATTATGTGGTTACTGCGGTGGATACCATAGACAATGAAAGCGGCTACTCTTCTGAGGTCAGCGCTACACCTACCGGCCTGACTCTGCTTGATGACGGCTTCGAGGGTGACCCCTGGGATGCCAACTGGGATGGTAATGAAGGTACCACCTGGACTCAGAGAACTAATGTAGTCCATACCGGCAGTTATTCTGCCAGAGGTAGATTCAATGCTCCGGGTAATATCACCTCAGACGATTTGGACGCGTCGACAGCAGTCGATAACATCTACGTGGAATTCTGGTTCTACCCGAGAAGACTCGAGGCCGGTGACGCTGTTGTCGAGATATATAACGGTAGCACCTGGGATACCATATTCGATATGGTTAATGGTACCAATAACGCCTGGAACTACTACAGCAGCAATATAACCGGTTCCCAGTACTATATCTCCAACTTCAAGATAAGGTTTAACGGTTCTAACCTGGCAGTTGATGATGTAATCTTCATCGATGACGTCTTGATAAAGACCAACCAGTAGTGTCAGGAGAATAACTCTCCTGACACTACTGGACAGGCACATTCTGCTGAGGCTGGTGCTTTCGATTGTCCCGGTCTATAATATGAGACAGAGCTGTAATTCCAATGGCATGGAATAATTTAGAGGATTAGAAAGTGAAAGGGAAAACAATATGGCTAGCATTAAGTTGTCTGGTGATAACAGCCATATTATTGATGTCATGCGGCTCGTCAGGGGAAGCTGAGAAAACAGCAGCTGACACAACAATTACTTTCACTGACCCGAATCTTGAGGCAGTCGTAAGAGAGGTTATCAATAAGCCTGCCGGCCCCATTAATCCCTCAGACCTGCGAGGACTTACCTCGCTGTCCGCTTCAAAAAGAGATATCAGCGACCTGACCGGACTTGAGTTCTGTACTGACCTTACCGAGCTCCAGCTTAACGAGAACAATATCAAGGACATCTCGGTACTGGCTTCACTCACCAACCTTACCACCCTCTACCTCCGCCGGAACCAGATAGGTGATATCTCACCTCTGGAGTCGCTGACTGACCTTACCGAGCTGCATATGGAGTTTAACGAGATAAGAAGCACCGCTCCGCTGGCTTCACTTAGGAATCTCACCGTGCTTGAACTTACCCATAACAAAATAGATGATATTTCGATGCTGGCATCACTGAAAAAACTTACCAAACTTACACTTAATGAGAATCTGATAACCGATATTTCGGCTGTATCGACGCTCACCAGGCTGAAGTCACTGTGGCTTGGCTACAACCAGATAGGCGATATCTCAGCACTGGAGTCACTATCCAGTCTAACCGAGCTGCACCTTGAATTCAATAAAATAAAGGACATTTCACCACTTTCCGCTCTGACCAGTCTCACCATTCTGGAACTGACCAATAACGAGATAAGTAACATTTCAGCACTGTCCTCCCTGACCGCACTCACCTGGGTCTACCTTCGCTGGAACAAGATAAGTGATATTTCAGCGCTGGCTTCACTGACCGAACTCACCTGGGCTTACCTTGAATGGAATCAGATAAGAGACATTTCACCGCTCACATCGCTGACCAACCTTACCAAGGTCACCCTCGCCTCCAACCAGATAAGTGATATCTCACCGCTGGTCTCTGTTTCCAGTCTGGAGGAGATTTCCCTTGATAATAACCCTATGAACAGCACCTCGATTGACGTCTATATACCTCAACTTGAGGAAAGAGGTGTGAACGTCCACTGGTAATATTTTTAAAATATAACAAGCACTGTCTTTTCTAACCATCAGCCTGTTAATAGAGCTATTTCATAAGCTTCAGAGAACGTTATATCACCTCGTCCGATTAGAACAGATATCCCTGATGTTGTCACGCCGGCCAGATGATTCTTCAGTCTGGCTATATATTTAATTAAATGGTATTATAGAATAAAAGCGTAACATACAACTGAACTGATACTGAGTGACTATCATCACCTTTCATTACTGCAGCAGGTGATAAAAGGAGTGAGAGATGGATATATTGCTTATTGACCCGCCTTATGCGAGCTTAAGAGGTGTCTCGGCAGATTGTTGCTATAACGTAGGTCAAACAAGTCTGGCAGCGTATCTTCGAGAAGGTGGTATTGAATCCACCATACTGATGGGCGACCCGTTAATGGACCTAGGTATTGATAATATCTGGCCGGCAGTCCAGACGGATGGACAGGTTATTTACGGACCCGACGCACTGATAAAAGCCTGGGACAACTATGCAGCCATATTAACCGATAGGAATCATTATATCTGGCAAAAGCTGAAGGACATAGTGCGTGAATCAAATCCAATGGCCGTAGGAATAGCCTATTTAACAACAAGTAAACCTTCGGTCGAGATGGTAGCGAGCCTTATTAAAGAGGTCAATCCTGATATTAAAATAATTGTCGGCGCCAGTCACCCCACCTTTCTCCCCGATGAAGTAATGCAGAATCAGGACATAGATTTTATTGTAAGAGCCGAAGGTGAAATCCCCCTTCTTGCCTTAATGAAAGAACTAAAAAAAGATAGCCCCAGATTTGATACAGTTCCCGGAATCTGCTACAGGGATAGCGATATGCAGGTGAGATATACTCCCAGTCCTCCTCTAATCGGTAATCTAGATGAACTGCCGCCGCTTGCCAGGGACCTTGTAATGAATTCTGATTATGAATTATATCCGGTTCATAATATTTCCACGGCGCGTGGTTGTCCTTACACATGTTCATTTTGCTCTGACAGGAGTCTCTGGGGAGGAAAAGTGCGACGCCGCAGTCTTGATAGCGTTATTGAAGAGATGAAATTCCTCAAGGATACGTACACAATAAGGTCTATAGATATTACTGACGGGACCTTCACCTATGACAGAAAGTATTTAAAGGAGTTCTGTGAAAGACTGATTAGTCTCGACCTGGGAGTTCCGTGGAGATGTACCGCCAGGTATGACAATATGGATGAAGAATTGATTAAATTGGTTAAGCGTTCTAACTGTGCCGGGCTATACTTTGGCCTCGAATCGGGCTCCGAGCGAATACTGCAATCAACTGACAAGAAGACCACTCTGGAACAGATTATCTCAGTAAATAAGATGATTCATGATAACGATATATATACAATAAATTCAGTGATTATGGGACTTCCCGATGAAACCGAGGAAGACATGCAGGAAACGCTGAGAATAATGAGAGAGATTCATACTGATTTCTTTGATGTTAGTAACTATACTCCGCTGCCGGGTACTCCGCTATATGATGCAATGAGCGAAGAGGAGCAGGACAGTTTAGATTACCTGAAGCTGGGATTTAAATCCTATAATAATTATTTTGCGAAGCGGGTGCCACAGGAGAAATTTTATAAATATCTGTATGAAGCCCGCGAGATAGATGACGCCGCTATTCAGAAAGCTCTCGCTCGCTTACAAGCCCAGATGGAGAAGTCCGGGAATTGACTTCTGCCGCAGAGTAATATACGGTATCACCGCTGCTGGTCACTGAAGTGATTTGGACATGCGGTACAGGTATAACCTCTGGTGATTCTCAACGGGTATGGAATCTTCCTTTCCGACACTGTAGCCCAGAGATTCCCAGAATTCCCTTGAGACAAGCGACCCATCCAGATTTATTGTGGTAAGCTTTTCTTCGAGCGCTTTATTCTCCAGTTCCCTCACAATCATTTTACCTATGCCGCTGTGCTGGTACTGAGGCGCGACGTATACTCTGCTGATATGGTCACCTGCCAGGGTACCAGTTCCAACTACCTCTCCGTTGTACACGGCTACTATCGTATAGCCTTCGGTGCCATCACTAAGGATTTGCTGTTCAGAATGATAGTCTTTGAAGAGCTTTACCGCCTCTGGAGGATAAACTCCCCGATACGAAATATCAATCGTATTCTGAAGCAGTCCGTATATAGCCGTGATGTCTTTTTCTGTAAACTCCCTTATTTGAATATCCTGTTTCACTGTAAACTTTACGCTCGTGGTTAATATCTACCACTATTTGACGGAATTACCTATTCTTTCAACTTTGAGCAGGTTTGTTGTGCCGGCAATGCCGACAGGCACGCCTCCGGTGATAACTATCAAATCACCCGACTTCGCAATTCCCGTGTCCCTGGCCAATTCGGCCGCGGTTGAAAAAAATTCGTCCACGGAAGAAGACCTGTAAACATGAAACGGGTAGACACCATGGTAAAGCAGAAGCCTTCTGGAAACATCGCTGCCGGGTGTTATCGCCAGAACCGGAACCCCGGGACGGTACTTGGATACCCGCCCTGCCGTGCTGCCCGACTGGGTGAAGGCGACAATAGCTACGGCTCCCAGGCTTTGCGCAGTGTGGCAGGCGTTATAGCTGATTAGTTCGTCTGTCTCCCGTTGAATCCACTTGCCTTTTTCCTGCAGCGAACTTTCATAGTCTATTCCTCGCTCCGTCTCCAGAGCGATTCTTGACATGGTCCGAACCGCAGCAACGGGATATTCACCTATAGATGTTTCTGCGGAAAGCATTGTGGCATCAGTGCCGTCGAATATCGAGTTAGCAATATCGGTTACCTCGGCACGAGTCGGACGGGCGGCAGAGACCATAGATTCCAGCATCTGGGTGGCGGTGATTACCGGCTTGCCGCTGCGGTTACATTTCCGGATTATCTCCTTCTGTACCAGCGGCAATCTTTCAAGGGGAATATCAACACCGAGGTCTCCCCTCGCTACCATTATCCCGTTACTGACTGAAAGAATCTTATCAAAGTTTTTAACCGCCTGGACACGCTCTATTTTGGCAATAACCGGAATATCAATGTTATTTTCACTCAAAATTGACCTGACAGCAGCCACATCTCCGGCATTGCTGACAAAAGAGATAGCCAGGTAATCGACATTTTCCTTTATTGCAAAAAGTATTTGCTCACGCAGTATATCGTTAACAAAAGGGGCTGATGATTCCATGCCCGGGACTACCAGTCCCCGGTTATCGGTCAATACACCACCAACCGTCACCCGGCACTTTATACTTTCGGCATCCTTGTCCAGTACTTTTAACTGCATGGCTCCGTCATCAAGCAGAACCTCATCACCCGCTTTGATATCTTTAACCAGTCCGGGCAGGTTCACCGGTACCAGTGCAGCCTCACCTTCGATATCACCTGTTGTCAGGGTAAGCAGGGCACTTTTATGCAAAACTGCCCTACCGCCTTTCAATCTACCGGTACGGTATTTCGGGCCGGGCAGGTCAATGAGAATAGCCACCGGTATCCCTAGACGCCGGCTGACTCTTCTGATTATTTGAATATAATTTGAGTGGTTTTCATAGCTGCCGTGCGAGAGATTCAGCCTGGCGGTATTCATACCGGCCTTTATAAGGCGTTCGATGAGCGGTGCGGTATCACTCGCTGGCCCGATGGTACAGACTATTTTTGTGCGTCTTTTATAGATACCGGACTGTTTCACCTGATTGTCCTTTACATTTCCACACTAAAATCCGCTTTAATCAGCCAGATATTTAAGTAAACCGAGAAGGCTTGGCTGGAGTGGTTTCTTCTTCTCCCAGGTATCCTTAAGGGGAGTATAAGCGATTTCGTTGTTTATCTCACCAACCATATATCCTCCCTTATTGTCAATTAATGCCTCAACGGCTGCGATTCCCAACCTGCTGGCCAGAACACGGTCGCGTGCCGTAGGCGAACCACCACGCTGGATGTGTCCCAGGATTACTACCCTGGACTCGCAATGAGCTTTCTCCTTCACTTCCTCGGCGATACGGAAGCTATCTCCCGGTTGTTCTCCTTCGGCTACAATCACAATAGCGCTTCTTTTACCGGCAAGGAAGTTTTTCTGCAAGCGTGAACAAAGCTCGTCGACATTCATTGACATTTCGGGAAGAATAAATTCTTCAACACCTCCTCCGATGCCGCTCTTCAAAGCGATGAATCCGGTATGGCGTCCCATTACCTCAACAAAGAAAAGGCGGTCATGAGAAGCGGCAGTATCACGAATTCTGTCTATAGCCTCCAGAGCGGTGTTTATGGCCGTATCGTATCCAATTGTGAAATCGGTGCCGTAGCAGTCATTGTCTATCGTTCCCGGAACACCGATGACACTGATACCGGACTCCTCTGAAAGCAGGGTGCCGCCGCGGAAGGTGCCGTCTCCACCGATAAGTACCAGGCCGTCAATTTCCGCTTCTTCAAGAGCGCGGATTGCCTTCTCTCTTCCCTCTTTTGTACGGAAGTCCTCAGAACGAGCGGTACCCAGTATGGTGCCACCCTGATGGATGATATTGGCGACTGCTCTTCTATCGAGGCTCATAACATTACCATGGATAAGCCCCTCATAGCCCCGCAGAATTCCAATAATTTCAAGGTCGTTGGCAAGTGCTGCCCGGACTGCCGCCCGGATGCAGGCATTCATTCCCGGAGCATCGCCTCCACTTGTCAAAATACCGATATTTCTCATGTTGACCTCCTTACCGATTAATAAGTTTTTCAATCTCATCGAGGGCAAAGACAGCGGCGCCGATAACGCCGGAATTACTTCCCAGTTCAGCACGGGCGAACCGTACCGACTGATAAGGTTGGGCAAAAGCCCTTTTCTTCGCCTCTTCATAGGCAGGCTTGAGCAGCATATCGCCTATATTCGAAAGTCCACCGCCGATTACTATTATTTCCGGATTGAATATATTTACCAGGTTCGCCAGACCAACTCCGACATAATATCCGGTCACGGTAATGAGTTCCTTTGCCAAGTTGTCATTTTCACGGGCAGCGGCATGGACTTCTTTCGCCGTAATCTTCTCTATGTCTTCTCCGGCGTGGCGAAGAATAGATGTTTCGGCCCCTTCCCCGATGCGGCGCGTAGCCTCTCTTGCCAGAGCAGTGCCTGAAGCCAGTGTTTCCCAGCAGCCCCGGTTGCCGCAATCACATATTGGACCTTCATCATTGATTGTCATGTGTCCTATTTCACCGGCAGTGCCGATGGTACCGGCATAAATCCTGCCGTCAATAATAATACCTCCGCCGATGCCGGTACTGAGAGTGATATATATGATATTATGAAAACCTCTGGCAGCCCCGAAGCGCATTTCTCCGAAAGCAGCAGCATTGGCATCATTGATTAGAAAGGTCTTTTTACCGAGCTTTTTCTCGATGATATCAAGTATCGGTACATCTTTCATTACCGGCAAATGGGGTGAAGTATAGAGAATGCCGCTTTGGGGATTGGAGGGTCCGGAGACGGCCAGACCCACCGTGATAAGCTCTGAAATCGAAATCTGAGCCTGGTCGAGTGTTTTGCCCACTGATTCAGCGGTCGCTTCAATAATAGCTTTATAGTCTTTTTCGGCGGGAGTAATGTTGTAGTCCTGGGCAAGAATCTCTCCCCGGGAATTTATCACCGCCGATAGTATCTTGGTCCCGCCGAGGTCAATTCCAAGAGCTATTGTATCAGGATTCCGGTTCATTAATCATCTCTACATGAATTCGCTGAGAAGTCCTTCAAATTTCTGCGGGTCGAGTTCTTGCCTGACCAGCGGCATTTCTTTTAATGCCGGTAGCTGCTCTTCGTAGACGGGTCTTTCCTTCTTAAATATAATTCCAATCGGTATCGTGTCACCCCATTCCTCCGCTCTGGCAAGTGCTGCCTGCCTGTCTTCCGGATTGTAGTCCGGTTTGTCATCGAGCCGGTATACCCGCTCCCGGTACCACTGGTAAGTATTTTTCGGGTTGAATGAGACACAGGGTTGAAGTATGTCTATCAGGGAGAAGCCCCTGTGGTTAATTCCCGCCTTTATTATATCCGAAAGATGGTCTGTATCACCGGCGAATCCCCGGGCAATGAAGCTGGCATCCGAAGCCAGCGCCAGCGCAACAGGGTTGAGAGGCTGTCCCGCTCCCAGTGGAGTAGTCCGGGTAATAAAACCGGTATCGCTGGTTGGGGATGCCTGTCCCTTGGTCAGCCCGTAGACCTGATTATTGTGTACCAGATAGGTGATATCAACATTCCGCCGCATACTCGCCAGCAGATGTCCGACACCTTCGCCATATGCTCCGCCGTCACCGTCAATACCGATAACTGTGAGCTCATGGTTGGCTATTTTAGCGCCGGTAGCCACCGGCAGAGTCCTGCCGTGAAGACCGTTAAAGACGTTTCCCCGTGTATAGTGAGGAAGCTTGGGTCCCTGTCCGATTCCGGAGACGAAAAGCAGCCGGTGCGGTTCTATTTCAAGCTCGACAAGAGCCTTTTTTAACGCCTGTAAAATGCCGAAGTTACCGCAGCCCGGACACCAGGCGTTAGCTACCGTGCTAACGTAATCATCAAGTGTGACCATATCACTGCACCTTTACCTTTAATTTCTCTATTATGTACGCGGCTGTTATGGGACGTCCGTCGAACCTCAGAATGGTATCGCTGACTTCAATCCCCGTCTCCCTGCGGATAAGCCGGGCAAGCTGCGCCGTGGCATTACCCTCAATAACTATACAATTTTTAGCCTCGTTGAGGACTGAGATAACCGATTCCGAAGGGAAAGGATATAACTCACCGAAGTGGATAGTGCTGGCGGCAACTCCTTGCTCCTTGAGCAGAGCGACGGCTTCTCTCACTGCTCCACCGGTGCTGCCCCAGCCAATGAGAGTAAACCCGGCATCCGGCTGGATATTGATTTCCGGAGCATTAATCTCTACTTTCAAACCATTCATCTTCCTCAACCGCTTCAGGTGCTGTTCAATCCTCGTTTCAGCGTCTTCAATCATATGGCCGTTTTCGTCGTGTTCATCCGAATCGGTAACTACCAGCGCCTTACCCTGTAGCGGATATGAGCGGGGTGAGATTCCGGAATCGGTAACAAGGTGCCTTTTATAACCGGTCATCTCTTTCACTTCTTCGTCAGAGAGGAGCTTGCCCCTGTCTATCTTAACTTCTTTCAGGTCCAATTTATCGATAGTAGTATAGGACGTTGCGAGATGGTGGTCGGTAAGGACAATCACCGGCGTCTGGTACTTTTCAGCAAGGTTAAAGGCTTTTACTGCCGCATAAAAGGCTTCTTCAACGGTTGCCGGAGCAAGTATCGCCCGGGGGAATTCTCCGTGTCCGGCATGAAGCACGTAGGCAAGTTCACCCTGTTCGGTCCTTGTCGGCAATCCTGTTGCCGGACCGGGGCGCTGCCCCAGAACTATAACTACAGGAGTCTCCGTCATCCCGGCAAGAGAGAGGCCTTCCACCATCAGGCTGAAGCCGCCGCCCGAGGTCGCTGTCATAGCCCTGACGCCAGAGAAGGCAGCACCGATAGCCATATTAATCGCCGATATTTCATCCTCGACGTGTACCGCCACCGCACCGTAGTCTCTGCCTTTATCAGCAAAATACTCAAGGATGAAGGTGGCAGGTGTCATCGGATAGCCGGAGATAAACTTGCAGCCGGCGGCAAGAGCACCCAGGGCAATCGCCTCATTACCGTTAAGAAGCATTCTCTGTGGCACATCCGCCAGTGGTTTGAGATATTTATCAAGCCTCCTGCTACCTTCTTTCGCTGTAAATTTAAATCCGGCTCTGGCTGCTGCTATGTTGCCCCGTACAACCTCATCTCCCAGATATGAAAACTCCTCTTTCAGCACTGTTTCCAGTGTGATTAAATTATATCCGGTCAGCCCCAGCGCTGCCCCGACTGCCACAGTATTAGTCATTAGCTTGCTTTTAGCCGTCTCTTCGGCAAGTCTGGCTAAGGGCACACCAAGATATCTTTCGTCTTCTGTATCCGGCTTTATCTGTTCACCATCGTATATAATCACTCCGTCCGCTTTCACTTCAGATAAATGAAGGCGTACAGTTTCTTCATTTAGGGCAACCAGTACATCAAGCTCCTCAGAAACAGACAGTACCTTTTCATCACTTACTCTGATACGGAAGAAGTTGTGACCGCCCCGTACCCGGCTCTCGTAGTCCTGGTCGGCGAAGACGTGCAGTCCGCCCCGGGCAATCGTTTTTGAGAGTATTGAACCTACGGACTGCACGCCCTGTCCCGCTTCACCGCCGACCATGACATTAAAATTTACTGTCATTGCTCAATCCTTATGTGAATGTGGATACTTAATTCTCCAGTGCTACCAGTTCGTTTCATCAACGTGTCAGGCTTATTTCAATTCCTTATGTTTTTCGGCAATCGAGGCTGCCAGCGCATCCAGGTTTTTAAAATCTTCTTCCCTGGGCAGCCCCTTAATTATAACCGGTTCCAGCAGCTCAACCTTAAGATTCGGTATCATGCCAATGAGTTGCTCTTTTGCTTTTGTTCCCCAGCCGTAGGAACCGATTATCGAAGCATACCTGGCTTTGGGCCGGAGCGCGTTGGCCAGGATAGCTGCATATGCCGCCAGCGGATGAGGGCCAACGTGAATAGTAGGAGTGCCGATTACAATTGTGGCGGCATCCACCAGTTCTATCGCCAGTTTTCCGATGTCGGAGTTGCTCAGTTTAAACTGCTTGACAGTCACCCCTTTCTGAGTCAGTGACTCGACAAAGTAGTCGACCATTTGCTGGGTGCTGCCGTGCATCGATACATAAGGCAGGACAACAGTGTTCTTCGGTGGGTCTAAGACCCAGCTGCGGTAGGCATCCATTATGAACTCCGGCCGGTTGTGCAGTGGGCCGTGACTGGGGCAGATGAGCTCGATTGGGTATTCCTTCAGCGTCTCCAGGTGCTTCTCTATATTGGTGCGGAAAGGCATCATTATTTCCGCATAGTACCTTTTTGCCGCCTCGTATACCTGCCCCTCATCGGATACATACAGGTCGGAAGCCGCCAGATGTGACCCGAAGAGGTCACAGGGAAAGAGAATCTTATCCTCTCTAAGGTAAGTTAGCATTGTCTCCGGCCAGTGAACCCAGGCAGCATGGATGAATTCCAGAGTCCTGTCTCCCAGCGAGATTGTTTCCCTGTCATCAACGGCAATTACCCTGTCCTCCGGGACATGGAGCAAATCACCGACCATTGTCTTGCACCTGGCAGTGCAGACAACCTTCGCTTCAGGATATTTTTCCAGAACTACCGGAAGTGTCCCGGAGTGGTCTTGCTCAGCGTGATGGGTCACCACGTAGTCGATAGATTTTATTCCGAGGTCGTCGAGACGGGACAGCAGCACATCCTTCATCGGTGGGTCCACCGTATCGAGCAGCACTGTCTTATCGCTTCCTTTAATCAAGTATGCATTGTAGCTTGTGCCGTCAGGCAGCGGTATAATTTCGTCGAACAGCCGCCGGTCCCAATCTACCGCTCCTACCCAATAGATTCCGGGCCTGATCTCTCTTGATTTCATCAGTTTTATTTACCTCCTTTACCCCTCTAAATTTATCATTCAATATCACAGAATATTTGTCAAATTATGTATTTGTAAGTTCTATTTGCATTAGATTGGTACTATTGACCTCACCCCCAACCCCTCTCCAGTCAGAACCAACGTTAATGAAAAGAGTTGTTCTCCTAGCTGGAGAGGGGGAGAAAGGGGGTGAGTACTTCGTTCAACCAAAACGGCCAGAACCTACCTGTAATCAATTTTTACCGCTATAATACAAATCTTTATGAAACCTTAATGGAACATTTATAAAACATTTATCATCTTTATATTTATCTTTATATTCGTATGCTAGATTTGAATTGCACTAGGGATATCAGCAGATAAAGGAGATACGGGTTATGGAAAATTTTGTTCTGGCGGGAAAAGCAAAGACCGTATTCAAGCTGATTGCGCTTAAAGCAAAGATGGAAGCGGAGAAGGAACAGAAGGCCAAAGAGAAAAAGGGGAGAAAGTAACAACGGCGGTAGATATACCGGTTTTCTAGATTACTCACGACCCTCTCAGTTCCTCAATGTCAGCTTCACTCATTTCAAGAAGTTCAGCAAGTATATCTGTGGTATCCTGTCCCAAATCCGGAGCACTTTCTCCAATTCTGCCCGGTGTCCTTGAAAGTTTTACCGGCGTGTTTATTACCCTGACCTTCCCTAGCCTCGGATGAGATATCTCTGAAATCATTTCCCTGGCATTAACCTGAGGGTGTCCGGCCACCTGCTCGATATTATTAATCGGTCCGCAGGGAATGCCAATCTCCGATAGTTCCTTGAGCCACTGTTCTGTCGTTTTCGTTTTCATAACCGCGGCCAGAGCCGGTTCTAGTTCATCGTAGTGTTGAGTGCGCGACTCGCCGGTCTGGTACCTCTCGTCATCTATAAAGTCGAGGAGTCCGGTGACGGCACAGAAAAGCTGCCACTGGTTCCTCATGCCTCCTACCATAGCGATAACAATGTGACCATCTTGCGTTTCGAATGCCTGGAAGGGAGTGTATGACGGATGCCTGGTTCCGAAACGCCCCGGCACTTCTCCGGTGGCGAAAAACCGTGAAAATGCGTTCTCGAGTATGGCTAGCTGGCAATCGAGCATGCCGATGTCCAGCATCTGCCCCTTACCGCTCTTCTGACGCTCGATAACAGCCGACAGGATACCGACAATGGCGAACAGGCCGGCGGTAATATCACCGAGCGAGACTCCGGGCTTTAGCGGTCGTCCATCAGGCTCGCCGGTAATGCTCATCATCCCGCCCATCGCCTGGACGATGATATCAAGGGCACGGTGCTGCGCCAGAGGTCCGGTCTGTCCGAATCCGGATATGGACGCATAGATAATCCGGGGATTATGCTCTTTCACAACCTCATAATCCAACCCCAGTCTTTTCATTGTACCGGGCACGAAATTCTCTACTACCACATCAGCTTTCTTAACAAGTTCCAGAAAGACCTCTTTTCCCCGAGGGCTTTGCAGGTCAATGGTGATACTTTTTTTACCCCGGTTGAGGCTGATGAAATAAGCGCTTTCTCCATCGATAAACGGTCCAGTGCCTCGAGCCAGGTCTCCGACACCCGGTCTCTCAACTTTAATCACCTCGGCGCCCAGGTCACTGAGAACCATGGTGCAGAAAGGTCCTGCCAGCACCCAGCTCAGGTCCAGAATCCTTATACCCTCCAATGGTCCCGCCATATCCGCCTCCTTTTCATGAAATCCGCTTCTGCGATTATGCTAAATCTCACCCTTAGCTGATGTCAAGAACATTTCATGTCACTTTTCAATTGGCACCACAAAGGATGAAAAAGCCGTTCGTGGTGAGCCTGTCGAAACCATGAACGGCCCTTCGACAAGCTCAGGGTGAGCGGGGGACAATCTATTTTCAGCGCAACATTTGTCTTTATAAGTCAGTTATTGAAGGAGACTCTTTAAAAAAGCATTATCAGCAAGCGGAGATACTTGAAAAACTTCTCCCTTCCCATTACAGGGAAGGGAGACAAAGCAGAATATATTACATAACATTGTAAAAATATTACTGGTGATAATGCCGGTTTCAGGTGTCCGTTTTCATCTAATCATCCGGGTAATCAATACCGGAGTAGATTTCCAATGAATCACCATCCTTCAACCTGGTATCAAGCTCTTCGGGAAGGGATTCATGCATTTCCCCGTTGAGTTCAACAAACTGGTCAAAGATAACTTCACCCCTCTCTCTGTTATAAAACTTGGCATCTGGATATTTTTTTGAAAGCTCAAGAAGCAGGTCTCCCAGGGTAACACTCTCGGTCTCAATCTCGTTCATATCGGGGGCAAAGTTAACTTTCAGGTGAATTTTCAATACCTGTTTCCTCCTCAATACGGTGGGATTTTTCCATATTCTATACCGTTTCGGTAGCCTGCATCAAATTCATAATCCTGCGGATTCTTCTCAATCTTAGTTGGAGACCCTTCGACAAGCTCAGGGTGAGCGGGAATGAATGCCGCTCATGGTGAGCCGTTAGCCTGTCCTGAGCGAAGCCGAAGGAAACCATAGCAGCGAAAGAAATATTGATATTCACTGTTGCCCGTGCAACCATGATTAAGCAAAAGAATCCGGCACCATAGATACAAATATACAGGTTTCATGTAGTATAATAATCAAGCTGCTTAACAAAACTAAGGCCGCGACTGCGGAAGGAGTTGATTGATATGGAATGGGGAATGGCAAACCGGATGGCGCAACTGATACAATCGGACGGGCACGCTTTGTTCCTGCCGGTAGACCACGGGTATTTTCAGGGTCCCACCAGGAAACTCGAGGAGCCGGGCAAGACTATTCAGCCGTTGCTGTCTTATGCCGATGCCCTTTTTATCACCCGGGGCGTGCTCCGCTCAACGGTAGACCCGGCCAATACCAGGCCGGTTATTCTCCGGGTATCCGGGGGCACCAGTGTTATCGGCAAAGACCTGGCTAACGAAGGGATTACGACCTCAATGGAGGAAGCTATTCGCCTCAATGTTGCCGCGGTAGGGATTTCCGTTTTCGTCGGCACCGATTACGAAAAAGATTCCCTGTTGAACCTGTCGAAGCTTGTTGATGAAGGAGAGAGGTATGGCATTCCGGTGATGGCGGTAACCGCTGTCGGTAAGGAGCTTGAAAAACGTGATGCCCGCTACCTGGCTCTTGCCTCCCGCATTGCCGCCGAACTGGGCGCCAGGGTGGTAAAAACTTACTGGTGTGAGGATTTCGAGAAAGTGGCAACGGGATGTCCCGTTCCCGTGGTAATGGCCGGCGGACCCCGAACCGAAACTGAGCTTGAGGTATTCGAGTTCGTTCATGACGGTATGCAGCGGGGCGCTATCGGAGTGAACCTGGGCAGAAATATCTGGCAGAACGAGTACCCGGTGGCGGCAATTAAGGCGATAAGAGCAATTATTCACGAAGGTGCCACTGCTAAACAAGCCCAGGAAATTTACGACACTGAGAAGAACTCGTAAGAAATGTTTATAAGAGAAAAGCCATCCTTTTATTGACGAGGTTGATAGATAATAAAATGCGCGTGGCAATGTGGTACAACAATCGGGACGTGCGGCTTGAGGAAATGCCGTTGCCGCGGATAGGTCCGGGTGAACTGCTGGTGAGGGTGGAAGCCTGCGGCCTCTGCGGAAGCGACGTTATGGAGTGGTACCGTCTCGACCGTGCACCCCTTGTCCTGGGGCACGAAATCGGGGGGCAGATTGTAGAGGTAGGAGATGGCGTTGAGCGGTATAAAGAAGGCGACCGGGTATCAGTAGCTCATCACGTGCCCTGCAATACCTGCCACTACTGTCTCAGTGGAAACCATACCATCTGCGATACTCTGCGCCGGACTAACTTCTACCCTGGCGGACTAGCCGAATATATCAGAGTGCCGGCAATCAACGTCGACCGGGGAATATTTATGCTACCCGATGATATGTCTTACGAAGAAGCTACTTTCATTGAGCCGATAGCCTGCGTATTACGAGGCTTGCGGAGAGCAGGAACGCGGGTGGGAAACAGCGTGCTTGTTATCGGTAGCGGAATTGCCGGGCTACTCTATGTGCAGTTGTCACGTAATCTGGGAGCCGGGGTGGTGGTGGCGACCGATATCAACGATTACCGTCTCGAAGCAGCAAAAAGACTCGGGGCTAGTGCTGTTGTCCGTGCCAAAGAGGATATTCCCGCACATATGAGGGAAAATAACGGTGGCTATCTGGCTGATATAGTGGTAGTCTGCACCGGTGCCGTATCGGCAGTCACCCAGGCTTTGAATGCGGTGGAGCAGGGCGGTACGGTACTCTTTTTTGCGCCGACCGGCCCGGATATCACTTTTCCTCTTTCAATAAATGAGGTTTTCTGGCGTAATGATGTAACGCTTACCACTTCCTATGCCGGCAGCCCGGCCGACTACCAGACGGCGCTGGGGCTGATTCACGCCGGTACTGTCCCGGTTGAGCAGATGATTACTCACCGCCTGCCGTTGTCTGAGACCGAACGCGGCTTCCACCTCGTTGCCGAAGCCGGAGATTCGATAAAGGTTATCATTCAGCCGCAGAAGTAAATAAGGACCGCCGTTCCGGCAGTCCTTATTCTTTACAATACTTCAATTAAGACAGGTATCACGGGTTCACAATTACCTTGATTGCATCATCGGAGGTTAACTGGGTATCAAAAGCCTCTTTTACCCTGTTCAGAGGAAACCGGTGAGTTATCAGCCGCTTTGCATCCACGGTACCGTCTTTCAGCAGCTTCAATGCCCCGGGCAGGTCCCACTTCAAGCCGCAGCCGATAAGGGATATATCATTACTCACCAGGAACGAAGGATTAAAGCTTATTGACTCCTGATAAAGCCCGACAAGGTCTATCTTACTGCCACGGTGAATGATATCGAGCGCTTGCTGGAAAGTTTCTGTCTTACCGGCGCAGTCAAAAACAATATCTGCTCCCTTGCCGGAATTCAGTTCTTTTACCACAGGAACAACATCATCTTTGGCGGCGTCCACGACGATATCAGCTCCATATTCCTTCGCCAGCCTGAGACGTCCTTCTCTTCGGCCGCTGGCGATAATCTGCTTTACGCCCATAGACTTCAACATTGGTATTATACAGAGCCCGAGTATACCGAGACCCAAAATTACGACGGTATCACCGGGCTGCGGCTGTACCTGTCTTACCGCATAAAGCGATACTGCCACCGGTTCCACCGTGGCGCCTTCGTCAAATGAGATATCATCGGGAAGATTATCAGCATAAACTCCAATCTGGAAATTCGGCACTAATACGTACTCGGCGAAGGCTCCCGGAATCCCGTAACCGAGAAAAGACAGTTTCCTGCAGCGGATGAAATCACCCTTCCTGCACCAGTAACATTCACCACACCCTTTCCCGCTCATCGCCGTAACCCGGTCACCTGTTTTAACACCGGTAACTCCCCCTCCAATTTCCGCTATTTCACCGCTGAATTCGTGCCCGAACCTTATTCCTTCTCGGCCGCCGTGCCTGTAGCCGTGAAGGTCGGAGCCACAGATACCGCTGGCTTTAACCTTGATGATGACTCCACCCGGTTCAACAACAGGGTCCGGTACTTCTTCAACTCTGATATCGCCTTCCCCGTGTAATACCGCTGCTTTCATAAAAAATCCTCCTGTGATAATACTGCCAAAATAGAAGTGGCGCGCCTGGAGGGATTCGAACCCCCGGCACCCGGTTCCGAAGACCGGTGCTCTATCCGCTGAGCTACAGGCGCCGGTTATATTTTGAAGCTAATTTTACTCTACTGCGGCCATAATAACAAGCAATACCGGCGATTCTACCAATAATATGCTAATAAGCACTGTCATATGAGCATATAAAATTGCCTGCCAAAACTTACAGTGAAAACGGAGTTTTCCTACTAACAAGATTGCTAGCTGACACGTTTTCTATCACTCATAATGCGGGATAGTGCCACCTGGGCTCACAGCGAAGATATCATCGGACGAACTGCCCCATACGTCATAAAGGCTGTTCACAATATTGTTTGTCATTGCTGTCCAGATGCTGCCGTCATAGTGCAGAATGGTGTCTTTTTCTCACACAGTAAAGACGTCAGAGGAAAAGCTAAAAGTTATGAGGATACTAAAAAATGGTGAGTATAGTGTATTACTTGTCTGATTTTGAAGTTGACCAGTAAGGAGTATTTATCAAATCCTGATACATGTCACGGAGGATCTCCGTTACTTTTGGCTGCCATTTTGCAAGAAGTTTGTTTGCCGCTTCCCATATAAGCTGTTTATGTTCTCTTGATTGCGTTTCAGCCAGGAACATCATTTCGAAAACAGAGCCCAGGGCATATTCATCAATTCGTTTAGAAATTTCAGCGTCTTCCATAATCACGCGCCTTTAAAAGCAAAGCTGTTACCCGTACTTCTCGTACTGCCGTCTTCTTACAAAATATTAATTGCAGCCCCAGCGTGCTGAAGATAAAGAAAACCGATGATGATTCCTACGCACAATCCTCCACCACGATATGCCTCCCGCTTCACTGGCTTGGGTCCGGTAGGAATGTATATACTTAAGTAAAACCAGATTGTATATAGCAATGCAATTATCCAATAGGTAGCTGAAATCATCCAGAAAAGTTTGTATCCTGAGACAGTAAATTCATTAATTACAGCAGCTCGTGATAATAAAAAATCGTGACCACTTATGCAGACCAAGCTCAATACTATAACGGGAATAGAGGTAATTACTAAAGTCTTCGAAAAGTCGAATACCTGTCTGCTCCAATCTAACAGTTCTTCTTTTTTCGGCATGACCATTTTGAATATTTCCTCCCCAAGTCATTCAAATGTATCAATACCATCATTTATTACAATATAAGAGACATTTGGTCCCGTCTATAGTTCATAAGGATTAGTACTGTTAATACTTTAGTGTATTTCAGGATAGCCAGTAGTATCACTGAGTGTGACACTTTAGAGTCTTATTTTTGAGACTAATTGGATATAGCAGATAATTATGAATTACATTGAAATTGTTATTAATTTACTGCCAAGAGTTTAAAACTGAGAAATATTTTAGTCTCAAAACTCAGGCGCTGGTTATAACTAAGGTTTATTGTTTTGAGGCTAAAACTATTATAATTGCTATTGCCTTACAAATCCGAAGATTGGTACTCTATCCGCTGAGCTACAGGTGCTTTCATTATAGAAAGGTCAGGTAAAATTATCGTAGCGGCTCCCGAACTACCTCCAGGCATCTATACTGAAGACAGGTCCATGACCACCAGCAAAACGGTGGCAGGTCTCTTCTTCTCCGCCGCAGACGAGTACAAGATTAGCGCGGGGGAAATTACCGCCCGCAGGAACCATGTAGTCAGGGTCCAGCTCTTTCCAGGGTTTACCGGATGTCCTTTCTATGGAAGTCCAGCCGTTGGTGGCGAAATCGGGCGCACCCCGCATCCTGTATTCTTTCACCGGCTCGAAACTCTTCTTCCATATCCACTCGCATACATCATCTTTGGACTTGAAACCTATATCAACAAGGTGCTGCGCCATCTCGGGCACCATGACCAGGGTAATACCTCCCTCCCTGGCCGACCACAGGCCGACGGCAAGGTATTCAAGCCAGTTGTGAGGTCCGGGTACGCCTTTAACATCGAGGTATCTTGCCATAGCACCGTGACCGTCTTTCTGAAGAGCACGGTATACACCGGGCATAAAATGCTGGCCGATTCCGAATGAACCCGGATGTGTAGCCATAACAATGCTCTCGTCTTTCTTGTAGCCATACTCCTCATTCAAGCCCAGCCAGCCTTCAGGAAGTCCGCCGGCATACTCGGCAAAGCAGAAGCCTCCGTTAGTGGCGGGATTATCTCCCCAGTTGCTGGTTACAGTAACGCTCGGAATAGCACCGCCGAGATTACGCCACATCAGGTTGGTGGTACGGCCAATTGTCTTGTTAGCCGGATTACCAGGTCCAAAATGTCCAAATCCGAAATTCATTCCTATTTCCTCGGCGATAGGACCGCTAACAATGAAACCCTGACCATCTCGCCCATCACCAGTACCGGCTGATGCTTCGGCAATAGCCAGCACAACAGGGAAGTACTCCGGCTTGCACCCAGCCATAACGGCATTGACTGCCACCTGCTCCACCGTCGCCACCCTTCTCATCGGCATGTATCTTACTGCCTCACCCTTCTTCATTATCGGCTCTGCACCAATAGCCTCGGGTACTGCCGTTACAGGCATATCCGCTTGAAGCGTTATCAGCTCATCCGGCTTATGACTGGTGCCTTCGAGCATCTTCATTACCCGTTCTTCTGTAGGCACTACAATCGGAAAACCATCGGTATATTTGGCATAAGGAGCATTAAGTAATCCGGGAAGTCTCTCTGCCTGCATGTAGAACTCCTCGGCGTCTTCAAGAGTTCCTTCAAACAGTATTCTCGGTTCCTGCGGCGTCCACATGCCTTCCTCTTTTTCCTCGTCGGTCAGGGGACGCGTCAGGCCATCGAACATCGAATCAAGGAAAGAGTCAACATCTGCGGGCCCTCGCACTATACGTGACGCGTGCATATACCGTAAATGAGGTACTCCTATCGTCCGGGCTTCCTGCTTGACGAATTCATCCTGGTCTTCAAAGTCTATAAGTACCGTCGGGATACCGGCTTTCTCGAGCTGCACCAGATAAGGCAACTGCCTCCTAACGGCATTGTGTCACCAGCAGACCCCGAGTATGGCGGCATCAGTGGTCTTCATCTCTTCTTCTGACATCCGGCGCGGGTCGATGCCGTAAGTCTTTTTTATAGTCCAGTTTACATTGGGATAATCACCTTTCAGCTTCTTCTCCAGGGGGATTGTGATATCAGGCTCTCCGCAGATACTTAGATGGACTGTTTTTCCATCGATTGAATTGAGACGCGGTGCCAGCGGGAAAGTTTTCGCCGGCATCTGCATCCCTGTTGGATTCAGGCACCTGTAAATCTTGTTTGTTTCTGCCATCGTCACTCCTCTCTATTCTTTATAAGAAACAAGTGTAATCACCTGGCATGAGATTGTCAATTTTAGATAAGCAAGGTACTATTTAGTTTTGGTTGTCAATGTCATTGCGAGCCCCGATTTTGTCGGAGCGAAGCAATCTCTACATTCGAAGGAAGAGATTGCCACGTCGTCCCGATTCTATCGGGACTCCTCGCAATGACAGTGTAATCAGCCAAATGTAAACAGAACCATAAGCAAAGAAAAGAAGACAGCTACACAGGATTAGTACTTAAACTGTGGGGTGAGTGGAGGGATTTGAACCCTCGATCTCCAGGGCCACAACCTGGCGCCTTAGACCACTGGGCTACACTCACCATAAACTGTAACGGAATAAGTGCGTGGCGCATTTATTATAACCAAAGGCGGCTCTCATTTCAACGAGACCGCTTCCGGAAATTCCTTTCAATAAGGCAAGCGTAGTGTTAAAATCAGTTAAGAGAGACTAAGGGAAAGAGGGAAAGCTACTGAAGGTGCTCTGATACTTCGGCAAGACTGTGAATCACCGGGCAGTCGGTTATTTCGGGGTGCTGATTGAAGCGGTCAAGAAGCAGAGCATTGATGCCCACAGCCATAGCCCCGGCGGCGTCGATATTATACTGGTCACCCACATGCAACGCTTCACCGGGTTCCACCCCGGCCCGCTTCAGGGCTTCAAGGAATATCAGCGGCTGCGGTTTATCGACACCCACTTCACCGGAGGTAACAACAAAGTCCAGATATGGGCCCAGACCAAGCTCTTTACAAATGGGGCGCATATCTGTATCCATATTGGTCACCAGTCCCATCGTCAGGTCCTGTTCTTTCAGAGCTTTTAGTGAGGGAATAACATCATCAAAGAGGACGAATTGTATGTCTTTATACAGTTCCTGCGCCTTTTTCATAGTTTTCAGCACGATATCAGGATTATTCAGGATATCAACTCCAGCCCTTGTTAGTAGTGTCTGCTGGTAACGGGTGTATATCTTTACCTGCTCTTCCCGGCTTCTTTTAGTTATCGGAAAAGCGGCATGCTCGTCAAATAAATCTTTATCAGCAGCTAAAAGCGCCGGGAAAATCGTCTCGGGAGAGACACTGATACCAAATGAGCGTAGAGCTTCACTCTGTAGTTCTTCTCGTGGAGGATTGTATCTGGCAAGGGTATAAAACCAGTCAAAAAATACTGCTTTAATCAAAAAGGCCTCGCCTATTCTTCCGGAATACCGAGGTCTTTAATATAATCAACGGCGTCCTGTACGGTTAGTATTTTCTCAGCATCCTCGTCCGGTATCTCAATTTTTTTTAACGGGTCGCTGAATTCTTCTTCAAGGGACATTATCAGTTCAACAAGGTCCAGAGAATCAGCGCCTAAATCATCAATAAAATTAGCGGAAGGTACCACCTCATTATCTTCCACCCCTAGCTGGTCTACAACTATTGTTTTCACGCGGTCAAAAATGGTTGCCAATTTTTCCCCCTTTACTTAGATTGTCATCTGCTGCTAAAAGTGCTAACCGAACCGAGAACTCCGTTAACAAATTTTGACGAGTTATCAGCGCCAAAAGTTTTAGCCAGCTCAACGGCTTCGTTAATTGCTACCTTAACCGGTACTTTATTATCAATTAAAATTTCGAATATTGCAAGCCTGAGTATATTTCTATCTATTACCGGTATTTGCTCTACCGGCCAGGCGGGAGCGAAAGTCTGAATATCTCTGTCTATCTTGCTCTCGTTCTCCAGAACTCCCGTTACAATATCACGAACAAAGGCATTATTATCTTCAGACAACCTTTCCTCAGCCAGGAGGCGGTCCAGTACCTCTCCAGCTTTGTGTCTGGAGCTGTCTATTTCATAAAGTGCCTGAAGAGCAATTGCTCTGGCTTTCCTCCGCACCCCAATCATTTTCACCCAGCCTTAATCAGGTTAGTTTGTTATCCGGCTATGTTCTAAATCGAGTTTAACAAATGGTAAATATCAGGTCAAATACCACTGGTCAGTCATAAATACAAATCATAAAGAGCAGAAAGGAAATGTTTATAGTCCGCCCATACCTCCGTCAATACTGAGTACATGACCGGTGATATACCTGGCTTCCTCTGAAGCCAGGAAGGCCGCCGCTTCAGCTATATCTTGAGGAGTACCGAGGTACCCGGCCGGGATGCGTTTCTTTATCTCTTCTATCCGGGGCTCCTTTAATTTCTGTGTCATCGGCGTATCGATGAACCCGGGAGCAATAGCATTGACGGTAATACCCCGTGAAGCTACCTCCTTGGAGACGGTTTTTGTAAACCCGATTATACCTGCCTTCGATGCCGCGTAATTAGCCTGTCCGGCGTTTCCGGCAATACCGACGACACTGGACATGTTAATAATTCTACCCCATCTCTGTGATGTCATTTGCCTCAGTACAGCTTTTGTGCAGAGGAAAACGCTTTTCAGATTAACGGCGATAACTGCGTCCCAGTCTTCTTCTGACATCCGGAGCAGCAACTGGTCCCGGGTAATCCCGGCATTGTTAACCAGGATATCCAACCTGCCGAAAGTTTTCACTGTTGCATCCACGAGGTTGCTGACATCCGGGGCTGAGGTAACATCGCCAAGGATAGCCAGGCTTTCCCTGTTCAGTGCTCTGACTTCTTCAGCAACGCTTTCCACTACCGAGGCTTCACCGATATCATTAATGACGATATTCGCCCCCAGCTCAGCAAATTTCAGGGCGATTGTCCTCCCGATACCCCTCCCGCTGCCGGTTACTACAGCCACTCTATCTGTAAGGTCCATTTTTCCTCCATAAGCAAGTCCGTTATCTATTCGGTGTTCTTACTCTCAGGTAACAGTTTTCCAACATCATCAGCAGTACCGATATTATTTGTAGTTATAGTTTTGTCAATTCGCTTTATCAGTCCGCTGAGTACCTTGCCCTGTCCTATCTCAATACAGGCGTATATACCGTTAGCACGCATATATTCTATCGAACGCTGCCACTGGACACCGTTGCATAGCTGTTCAATCAATTCAGCTTTCACCTGTTCAGCGGTGGTAAGAGGCTGCGCGGTGACATTGGCGATTATCGGAACGGCAGGGTCGTGAAAATCCAGTTTACCTACAATCTCGGTAAGCTCCTCCTGCGCCGATTGCATTAGTGGGGAGTGAAAAGCGCCACTTACCTGAAGCGAGATTGTGCGGCTGGCGCCCTTTTCATGGGCCAGCTCCATTGCTGCCATCAGCTTATCAATGCTTCCGCTGATTACAAGCTGACCGGGGCAGTTATAGTTGGCAATACAGGTATCGGTTTCACTGCATACCTCAGAGAGTACATCCTCTTCAAGCCCCATAACAGCCAGCATACCTCCGGGATTCTTGAGCCCGGCTTCATGCATCAAGCGTCCTCTTTCCCGTGCCAGATTAACAGCAGTGGCAAAGTCAAGCACCCCGGAGGTAACCAGCGCCGTATACTCGCCGAGACTGTGCCCGGCATAAAAAGCCGGGGATGGAAAATTATCGCCGACTACCCCCCGGACGGCTTCTATACAGGCTATGCTCACGGTTAGCATCGCCGGCTGGGTATTAATTGTCAGATTCAGTTCATCTTCAGGCCCTCCGAAACATAGTCGGGATATCGAAAATCCCAGAGCATCATCAGCCTGGTCGAAGACTTTCCTGGCTGAGAGAAAGCTATCATAAAGGTCCTTACCCATGCCTACCGTCTGAGCACCCTGCCCGGGAAAAACAAAGGCAACGCTTGATTGCTCTGACATATTTAATTCTCCTTCTGGCGTTTATCAAGGTCTCCAATAATTCTTTCTGCTTCTGCTACTGTTTCGTCGATTATCTCCCTGACAGGTTTGATTTCGTCAATGAGGCCGGCAATCTGACCGGCAAGGAGCGAACCGTCCTCGATATCTCCCTCAATCAGACCCAGATACATCCTGTTTCTGTCAAACAGTTTCAGCTCTTTCACCGGAGTCCCGGCTTTCTCAAGCACCTGAAAACGGTCTGTAAGGTTGTTTTTTAAACTGCGCTGGGGCATCCCGAGAACCTGCCTGGTAACAACAGTCGACTGGTCATTTGCCTCAAGGATTTTCTGTTTATAGTTTTCATGAGCAATACACTCACTACTACAGACAAAGCGTGTCCCCATCTGAATACCCTGAGCTCCAAGAGCCAGAGCAGCCGCCAGCCCCCGTCCGTCACCGATGCCGCCGGCGGCAATCACCGGTATCCTTACGCTATCTACAACTTGGGGGACAAGAGCTATAGTAGTTATCTCGCCCACATGTCCTCCCGACTCCATACCTTCAGCGATAACGGCAACGGCGCCGGCTTTCTCCAGCCGTTTAGCCAGTTCAACGCTGTTTACCACCGGCACAACTTTCATTCCTGCTCTATTGAGCACAGGGATTTCACTTTCCGGGTTTCCGGCGCCGGTGGTAACAATGGATACCTGTTCCTCCATCAGCATCTCGAGAACCTGTTCGCAAAACGGAGATGCAAGCTGGACATTTACTCCGAAAGGACGGTTTGTTCGTTGCCTGGTACGGTGAATCTGCTCCCTTATCCATTCCGGTTCATAGAAGCCGGAACCGATGATACCGAGCCCGCCCGAATCAGAAACGGCTGAGACCAGCTCAGCCGTGCCTATATGAGCCATTCCTCCCTGGATAATAGGGTGCCGGATATCAAGAAGGTCGCAGATAACCGTTTTGAGCACAACTCACTCTTCCTCAGCTTGTTTTCGGTTTGGGGCTTTTTATCTCAACGGCATCCCTGCCATTATAGCTACCACAGGTAGGGCAGGCATGGTGGGGTAGCATCGGGCTGTTGCACTGCGGGCAATTAATTGTAGAAGGTGAAGATAGTTTGAGATGACTGCGCCTTTCGCCCCGGCGCGCTTTGGCATATTTACTTTTAGGTTGAGCTCCCATTATCTATTATTTCCCTTTCTCCTTGTCTACCGATGTTCTTCCGTTGGTAGAGGCCAGTTTTCGCAATTTTTCCCAGCGGGGGTCTACCACCTCAGAGGGACAACCGCAGACTGTCTCATTCAGATTAGCACCGCAGATAGGACAGAGTCCGGCGCAGTCCCGCTGGCAGAGCGGTTTTATCGGAATGGCCATCAATAAATACTGGCGTACCGCATCCGTCAAATCAAGAATGTTGTTCTCATCAATCGTGAAGCAGCCGGGTTCATCAGGAAGAGAAATCGCAGCACCGGTATTTACATCAGTAGTAGGGAAAACCTCCTCCTCTATATCAAGATTGAAATGATGGTTAAACAAGCTCAAACAGCGACCGCAGGTAAGTTCCGTATCAGCATGCAGGACACCTTTAGCCAGTATGCCCCTGTCAGTACGGGTCAATCTGACCTTGCCCTGTACTGTAATGTAATCACCATCAAGATTAATTGTCCCGGCTGGTTCGTAATCTCGTACCTCCCCGATTGAAGATTTAAGCTGCTGAGATACGTTTATCTGCACCGTTGCCACCCCTCGTCTGTCCTGAATCTTTAAAAAGGCATGATTTGTCCGGCTTTCTTGCCTAGAAGACAGCCGCTTTTTGTTTGAGAAACCAGTTAAATTATAACCAAAGCTAGCTGTCGGCGTCAATCTGGTATTAGCACGGTACAGTTTGCATCTGGTTGATTCTGTTTACCTCACCCCTTACCCCTCTCAAACAGTCGAATAATCGCCTGACAAAACATGGAGCTGTTTGAGAGGGGGACTAAAGGGGGTGAGTACTTGATTCAACCAAAACCAAATAGTACCGTTAGCACATCTGCTTCATTTTTTGCGAATAGAGGAAACTAGCGACAATATATCCATAATGAAGCCACGGTTGACGTCAGGCACGGCAGAGGTTTAGAATTATTGAAAATTTCAATCACTTGAAAAGAAGCCAGGTTAATTACCAAAATACACGTGGAGAAAACTGTTCGCAGACCATTACAGGAGATTATTGGGGAGGGCTTGACCTGAACAGGTACCAGAGAATCGGACTATGATAAAGTGCACGGTAGAGATGTACGGTTTCGCCTTTGAGGAAAGCGGTTTGAATGAAATAGAGGTCTCATTGAATGATGGAGCTCACCTGAAAGACCTCGTCGCTGAGATTAGACGCAGAGTACCGTCGCTGGAAGGACAGGTTATACGCCCCGGAGAGGACCGCCTTATCGACCGATGCGCCTTCAATATCGACGGGCGTTTCTACTACAATGACATGGATATCGCTCTAAAGGATGGCTGCCGTGTCAGGCTTCTTACCCTGGCTACCGGGGGTTGACTAACAGAAGAATCCCGTGGATACTTGATAGAACCGGGAGGATTCTATAATAGTTATCCTGCTCTTGACCTAATAGCTCGTAAGGCTTTTGGCGATTAATCTAACAGAGTGGGAAACCTCCTGTTAAAATAGAGTAAATGAATTACACTCTTGTTATTGCTGCGTTTATCGTACTCGTAGCATCTTTTGTTAGGTCAATTTCCGGATTCGGCTATGCGGTTATTTCAACCCCTCTGCTGACCTTTATTTTCGATGCCAAGTCAGTGGTGGTGATGAATATTATTCTGGGCACCGTCACCAACATACTGGTACTGTATCATACGCGGATGTACATTGACGGCCGCAGAGCGCTATTGCTGATAGTCAGCAGCGCCTGCGGCGTACCCATCGGGGCATTTTTACTATCATGGCTTGACCCTTTAATAATAAAGCTGATTATCGCCGTACTTGTAATTCCCTTTTCGATAGTATTGCTACTGGGGCACTCATATAAGTTTACCAGAGACTCTCTGGGATGCATTGTAGCCGGGTTCCTCAGCGGAATATTTGCCGCCAGTACAAGTCTCGGTGGTCCTGTGGTGGCGATATTTTTACTCAATCAGGGGCTTACACCCGAGAGGTTCGTCGGAACAATGGCCGCTTACTTTATGTGTATCAGTCTGATGAGTATCGGCGCTTTCACTTCAATGGGGATGGTAACCTCGGAAATATTAATCAGGGCGGCTATTCTGCTTCCGGCACTGCTAATAGGTTCCTATGTGGGTGTCAGATTACTGCCTAAAATTAACGTTGTCCTCTTTAAAAGGATTACATCTTCCCTCTTAATCTTCACCGCGCTGGCTATTATTATCTCCATTCTGGTGGGACTATAATGTTTTATCTGGCTTTTTGCAGATAAAGAAAGCCCTCTCAGCATCCTCGGTCAGTTCTATCAGCCCCTTCAGTACATCACAGGCATATGAATTAGTTCCGGTAAATCCAGCTTTCTCCAGGGCTGACAGAACTTCTTCTTCCGAATAACATCTTTGTATCAGTGTCAGGTCGGAACGCTGCCAGCCGTCATCCCGGTAGAAAATAGTCGCCATGAACCGGGCAAGCTTTTCATCCGGATTATATCTCGAGCGGAGAATACAGACATTGTCTTCCTCGACTATACTGAACTCATCATGCCAGTCTTTCCTGAATCCCGCCGCCATGTTCAGGTCGAAAAGGAATAACCCGCCTTCCCGGAGAGAGTTATATACATTTTTAAAGACGGTGGTTAACTCTTCCAGAGAGAGAATATGGTTGAGACTATCAAAAGTGGAAATAACAGCATGGTAAGAATTCCCCAGCTTGAAGGAACGGGCGTCGGCAATAATAAACTCGACTTCAGGGGCATTTTCACGGGCAAAGCGGAGCATTTCTTCAGAGCCGTCAATGCCGGTTATCCGATAACCGCGGTCGGCTAGCAACCGGGCAAGCTGCCCGGTGCCACAGCAAAGGTCGAGAATCCTGGCATTAGCGGGAAGCTGTTTGAGCAGGTGATTCTCCAGAATGGGAAGCACCAGAGGAATGAAATTGCTGCCCCAGTGTTTGTTATAAACCCTGGCGAAAGAGTCGTAGTCCGAATATCTGCTCACTACTTGCCTTCCTGCGATAACGGTTTCCTGGCTACGACCATAATCTCCATCTCATCGAGTTCAAGCGGGCGGTGTCCCCAGTTCCCGGCGGTTCCACCCCAGATATGCTCGATATCGAGTCCCGCGATGCGGAGGAGCATGGTAAGTTCGGTTGGCAGATAGCCGCGCTCCCTGACCATCACCTCTCTTTTCCCTTCCGGCGTATCGCACTCCAAGGGATGAGTTTCAGCGATAGTAGCGGGGTCGAATTTTCCCTCTTCCACATCTTGAGGAATATACTGGCGAATCATTTTGCATCCGTTGAGTACGGTCATGATAAGTCTGGCTCCCGGTTTGATGGCAGCACGGATATTGCGGAGAATACTGAGGTCATGCTCAATCGGGTCGTCATCCACACCCAGCAAACAGAAGGCTCCCTCACAAAGGCACAGAGCGGCGTCAAATTGCTCGTTAGAAATGAAGGTAGTTGCATCGGAATGTACCCACTCGATTTCGACTCCGGCTTCTCTGGCTGCTCTCTCGCCTTCGGCAAGCATCCCCAAGGAGATATCGACCCCGGTGACCCTGTATCCACGTCTGGCAAGCTCCACGGCATGCCGTCCCGTTCCGCAGCCGATATCAAGAATCCGGCTCCCCGGTGGTATTTTCAGTTCATCGAGGAGAAAATTCACTTCCTCCAGGGTGTTTTTGGTGAAAACATTATCCATGTAGACGGGAGCGTGTCCATCGAAGAATTTTTCCCATTCGCTCTCGCTCTCCATTCTTCTAACCTTTTAGCTTTTCGGTGAGCATCGGCACTATCTTGAAAAGGTCGCCGACGATGCCGTAAGTAGCTATCTCGAAGATTGGCGCATTGGGGTCGTTGTTAATGGCAACAATACATTCAGCAGTCCCCATACCGGCCATATGCTGGACCGAGCCGGATATCCCACAGGCGACATAGAGTTTGGGGCGAACCGTCTTTCCCGTCTGCCCCACCTGGTGAGAGTAAGGAATCCAGCCGTCATCGACCGGTGGGCGCGACGAACCTACCGCCGCTCCCATAACCGCCGCCAGTTCCTCGATGAGCTTGAAATTCTCCGGCTTCTCAAGGCCTCTGCCACCGGAGACGATGATATCTGCATCCTCGATTTTTACTCTTTCCGTCAGGTCTTCGATGAAGTTCAGCAGTTTCGTTTTAGAAGTTACACTCTCTTTATCGAAGTTCACTTTAATTACCTGGCCCTGTCTTCCGTCCAGGGCGGTTTTAGCAAACACTCTGGGGCGTACCGTAGCCATTTGAGGTCTTCGTGTCTGGCAGATAATTGTCGCCATTATATTGCCTCCGAAGGCGGGGCGTGTCTGGAGCAGCAGTCTTCTTTCGGCATCAATGGCGAGGTCGGTGCAGTCGGCGGTAAGCCCCGTCTGGAGGATAGCCGCCACCCGGGGAATGAATGAACGTCCCATTGAAGTGGCGCCGGTCAGGACTATCTCCGGCTTGTGCTCCTGAATGAGCCTGACAAGCTGACCGACGTATAAGTCCTCCTGCTGGTCTTTCAATGCCGGGTCATCTATCAGGTAGACCTTATCGGCACCATGAGCGATAAGCTGCTCAACTTCACTGACGTTGTGCCCCAGGCAAACCGCAGCAAGTTCCGTATTCAGGGTATCCGCCAGTTCTCTGCCTTTTGAAAGCAGTTCATAGCCGACGCTCCTGAGCTTACCGTCTCTCTGCTCGGCGAATACCCAGATACCCCGGTGTTCACCGTTTACTGGCGCTGCCTCCTCGACCTCCTCAATCTCAATGGCTTCAAAATCGCACGCATCCTTGCAAGCGCCGCAGAGGTTGCAACCTTCTCCTATCTGAGCCTTATCGTCAACAAGTTCGATTATGCTGAAGGGGCAGACACTCACGCAACTGCCGCATCCGGTACATTTATCAATATCAATTCTTATTCCCATGATTTATCCGCTACCTAGATTATCCTGGCACCCTTCAGTTTATTAACCAGGCTTTCTACTTTTTCTTCAGGTGTTCCCTCGAGCATTTCACCCTGCTTTGTCCTCTCGGGGAAGAATATTTTTATTACCCGGGTTGGAGACCCGTTTCTTCCCACCCTGTTCTCGTCGATATCCAGGTCTCCCGCTCCCAGGGTCTCAATGGTGGCGCTCCTTGCTTTCATCGTCCCCCGGAGTGAAGGCAGGCGCGGTACGTTTATTTCCTTTGTCACCGTAATCAGCGCCGGCAGGGGAGCTTCGATTACCTCATGCCCCTCTTCGATGAGACGCTCGACGCGTATCTGACCGTTCTCTATTTCTTCAACCTTGCTGACATAAGAGACGAAAGGCAGTCCGAGAAATTCGGCAATCTCCGGTCCCACCTGTGCCGTATCACCATCGATGGTCTGGCGACCGCATATTATGAGGTCATAATCTCCTATCTTGGTGATTGCTTTTGAAAGCGTATATGAAGTAGCCAGTGTATCAGAGCCGGCGAAAGCGCTATCGGCAATAAGGATGGCTTCATCGGCACCGACACTGATGGCCTCCTTCAGGGCTTCTTCGGCCTGGGGAGGTCCCATACTGATAACGGTGGCCTTGCCCTCATAACGTTCCTTCAGGCAGACCCCTTCTTCAAGGGCGTAAGTATCAAACGGATTGATAATATTCTCAATACCCTGTCTTATCAGGGTGTTTGTTTCAGGATTGATATTGACTTTAGTGGTACCGGGTACCTGCTTCAGGCAGACAATAATATTCATTCTATTTAACGCTTTTCCTGATACTGAAACTTAGTCTCTCCGCCCCTTTCTCTTTCTGAGTTCGAGGGCAATTGTTTCTCTCAATACTTCATTGGTGCCTTCGTATATCTGGGTAATCTTGGCATCCCGCATCATTTTTTCTACAGGATAGTCACGCATGTATCCAGCGCCGCCGAAGACCTGCACCGCCTCAGTGGTAACCTTCATGGCTACGTCCGAGGCGAAGACTTTCGACATTGCCGATTCTTCTGTAAAGCTTTTGACGCCACTATCTATAGTCCTGGCGGCAGCGTATGTTAGTGCCCTGGCAGCCTCCACCTGGATTGCCATATCGGCAAGTTTATTCTGTATCACCGGCATTGAAATAATAGGGTGTCCGAACTGGATACGCTGCCGGGCATACTCCACCGCCTCCTCGAGGGCTCCCTGGGCAATGCCTACCGCCTGAGCGCCGATACCGGGGCGGGAGTGGTCGAAGACTTTTAGAATCATAATAAAACCCATTCCTTCTTTACCGATAAGGTTTTCCTCGGGGACAAGGCAATCCTTGAATATCAGCTCTCTTGTCGAGGAAGCCCGGATACCCATCTTCTTTTCCTTTTTCCCGAAGGTAAATCCAGGGGTGTCTTTCTCGACAAGTATAGCGCTGGCACCGCGAGCGCCTCTAGACTTGTTTGTCATGGCGATAACTGTATACAGCTCGGCCTCACCACCACTTGAGATAAACTGTTTGGTGCCGTTAATCAGGTAGCCGCCCTCAACCTTCTCGGCAGTTGTCTTTATGGCGCTGGCGTCACTGCCAGCAGTGGGTTCGGTGAGAGCGAATGCGGCCAATCTCTTGCCGGCAGCGATATCCGGCAGGTATTTCTTCTTCTGCTCTTCGGTTCCGTAAACGAGCAGGGCAAAACTACCCAGCGAGGTAACCGCATAGGCAAGTGCCACTCCGCTGCAGACCCGGCTAAGTTCTTCAATAACCAGGCAGAGGTCAAGACAGCCACCGCCAAGCCCTTCATACTCTTCAGGAATGAATACCCGGAACATATCGCTCGCGGCAAGCTCATTGACTATATCCCAGGGAAATTCTTCGGTCTCATCGAGCTCCGCCCGAACCGGTAGTATCTTTTCTTCGGCAATTCTCCTTGCCAGACCCTGTATCATCTTCTGGTCTTCAGTTAAAAAATATTCCAATACTATCCCCCTTTGATTGGCGGTTACCCGTTATCGAATAATGAGAGTGCCGGTCAACGGGTAGAGTGTCAGTGCAGCTACCCTGTAAGGATATGAGTAAAACAGCGGCATTAAATTCAAATTAGCTTATTATAAAGGGTCTCACACACCTGATGTCAAGGTGACAGCAATCATGGTTCTTCTCAATCTTAGTTAGAGACCCTTCGACAGGCTCAGGGTGAGTGGGAATGAGTGCCGCTCATGGTGAGCCTGTCGAACCATAGCGGTGAAGGAAATGTTGATATTCATTGTTGTCTGTGCAACCAAGATTAAGTAATAGGTCAATTATACCTTTTTATTTTAACAAACCCTGTTTATCCAGGAAATCGATTATTTCCGGACTGTTTCTCGGGTCTTTTTCGGATGGAGGAAGCACCGTTACATATCCGCTAGAGATATATATACAATTACGTTCTCCGCCCAGCTTCATTACTGCATCGAGAATTACTATCCCGTCATAGGTAGCCGAAGATAAACCGGAATAGAATTTACCTCCGTATATCTCTTTCCCTTTAACTTTGACCACGAAATCCCTTTTATAAAGGGTGTCCTTCAGTTGTGGGGCTCCCTCATAAGTCATATAGGAGTTCCACTTTTCGATTCCCGCTTTATTGAGCTCGATGGCATGAGTATCCTCTTCCTCAGACACGGTTAAGTGCACATTCCGGTGATATGCCCTGATATGCTGCTCGGAAAGCACAAGCTCTCCGGTATCAACCAGGTAAATACCGAATCCAGGTTCTCCGGCTGGTATTTCTTCTTCGACACCGCATGAGAGCACGCCCGCCGTGATTACAAATACCAGCAACATGATTGGCAGGATGCGCTTTTTCACAGGTTTATACCTATATGTCCAAACTTTCCAGCCTGGTCACGACATCATTTATCGTCTCCTCGGCAGTGGAAGCCCCGCCGATGACTCCTATGTGGTGATGACCTTCAATCCAGGCAGGTTGAATATCATCTGCCGTTTCAATGAAATATGTCTCGGTTGCTGTTCTACATAAATCAGCAAGATGATTGGTATTGGCGCTGGTAGGACTGCCGATGACAAACATCAGGTCTACCCTACTGGCAAGTTCGAGGGCTGCCTGCTGGCGCTCACGGATATCGTGGCAGATTGTATCGATAATGCGCAGTTCGCTGTCTTTTGCGAAGGTGGAATCAATAACTTCCTTGACGAACCCGGTAAAACGGGCTGGAATCTGGGTTGTCTGGGATAGAATGCCCAGGCGCCGCGGTACAGGCTCAAGTCTGGTAATAAAGCTGCTATCCAGTGTGGCAAGTCCCCTGCCTTCAGCCCAGCCGAGAATACCCTTGACCTCCGGATGATTGGCATCTCCATAGATAACCGTAAAGAAACCCGCTTCAGCCAGTCGGCGGGCCGCCACATGAGCACGATGAACGAAAGGACAGGAGGCAGAATCTATCACCTCGGAAAAGCGGGCTTTCAGTTCCTCCATTACTTGCGGACTCACTCCGTGAGCGCCGGTAACTACCACATCACCCTGAATATCATCAATGCTATCTGCTACCCTGACGCCGATATCAGCCAGTCGTTTCAATACCTGCCGATTATGAACAACCGCTCCCAGTGTCTCCACCTTGCCACGCTCACGCGCCGTATTCTCCAGTATTTCAATAGCCCGTTTGACGCCTGAGCAAAACCCGGTGGCGGCGGACTTCTCAACTTTCAGTCTCATCGTTCTCCTGATTTATGGCATAGATCCCCCGGTATTGTTCAGGCAGGACTTCGGCTATATGTGTCATTATCAAATAGGTACAATTATTGAGGTCGGCTTTTGTTACCCTGCCATCAACCTGAGGAAGGTTGAAGGGGCATCCGATATTGACCGTGAGCCGGGGGCGGCGCAGCAGCCATTTATAGCCCTTCACATTTTCCGTACCGGTAATACCCACCGGGAGGATAGGCGTGCTGCTACGCAGAGCAATCATTGCCGAACCCGGGTAGGCAAATTGCAGCCTGGCATCCTTGCTTCTCGTCGCCTCCGGAAACATCACCAGGACAAAATCTCTCTCAAGGACTTTTTCAGCCCGGCGGAATGATTTTCTGTCCAGCTGCCCTCGATGCACCGGGAAGGCACCAAAGCCGCGAATGAAGTACCTCAGGAATTTAGACCTGAACAGTTCTTCCTTAGCCATAAATATTGCTTTCCTGGAAAGACAGGCACCGAGGAGGGGTGGGTCAGCCAGACTCAGGTGATTGGCTACCACAAGCAAAGCCCCTTTCTTCGGAAGGTTCTTTTTACCCGTGACCTTTGTGCTGGTAAACAGGAAGACTATTATCCTTATCAAAAATCTGCCGAAGTAATAAAACCAGGACATTCCTTTACCTCATAAAATAAGCAGCTTACCGATTGCTAATTATAGCTTGGAGTTTGAAATGAAGCAACTTGTTGAGCATAAATTATAGTATAAGGTTAAGCAGACCGCCGACAAGCAAGGCAGTCAGGAGCATTATTCCAGCGGATTTCAGCATGTTAATAATTCCAAGCTCCCTGATAAGGACAACGAAGGTGGCAATACAGGGGAAAAACATAGCTAGGACAACGCTACCTACAACAAGCTGTTCTGGTGTTAGAGCCAGCGGAGCAAGCATTCCCAAGGCTACGTCTTTACGCAGGAAACCGATTACTATAGCAGTTACCGCCTCCTTGGGCAGGCCGAGAAGACCGGTTACTACCGGAGCCGTGAAGCCGGCGACAGCATCGAATACACCGAGAAAATACAGAACGTTGATTATAAAAACCGCTCCTAGAATTATGGGAATAGCCTCTTTCAAGAAACCAGACGTTCTCATCCATAATTTCTGAAAAACGGTCCGCACCGGAGGAAAGCGGTAGGGCGGTATCTCTATCAGTAATTCAGGACTGAAGCCCCTAGCAAGGCGGTTGATTATAATTCCCAGGATTACCCAGACTATAAACAGTGTCCCGTAGACAATTGCCACGTACTGCGCTCCCTCTTTTCCGACCAGCCCAAAAATCATCGCTTGCAGGGCAGCACAGGGTATGGCAATTGATATCAATGTTGCTGCGATAAACCTCTCTCTTTTGCTTTCCAGAATCCGGGTAGCCAGAATCGCCGGCACGTTGCAGCCCAGTCCAAGCATACTGGGAATAATAGCGTACCCGTGCAAGCCAAGCCGGTGCATAATGGTATCGACAAGTATCGCCAGCCGTGGTAAATATCCGGTGTCTTCAAGGATACCGAGCACGAGGTAGAAAGAAAGGATATACGGAAGTACCATAGCAAGAGGCACATAGAGTCCGGTAGTGAGAAGACCTAGCGACTCGACAAAATTAATTCCGCCGCCAATCAACTTACCGATAAGAATATCATGAAAGAAACCACCACTTCCCAGAAAGTCACTGAGCCTTAACACTATCGGCAACCATAAATTATTGAATATGGGGTCGAGAACATATCCTATCAGGCTCTCACCGATAAACCTGATTATCCAGAAAGCGCCGGCAAGGATGACCAGAGCAATAATGCCACCGGTCAGAGGATTCACAGTAGCGTCACTGAGTCGCTCCGGCCAGGTATGGTGCCGATGGGTAACCTGCTGCACCTGCTCGATTATACTGCCGATGGCTGCCCAGCGTTCATCGTTGCTGCGAGCGGTAATATCAGGCGATGCCGCACCAGTAATATTATCGACCAGCTCTTTTATACCCTGACCGCTTACCGCCACGGTGGGAACAATCGGCACGTAAAGGAGTTCTTTCAGTTTTTCGATGTTAATCTGTATGCCCCGATGCTGGGTATCGTCCCACATATTAAGGGCGATTATCATCGGTATATCGTGTTCGAGTAGCTGCAAAGTAAGATAGAGATTTCTTTCCAGGTTGGTGGCGTCAACCACGTTAATGACGATATCTCCGGTATCCAGCATCTTGGAAGCAATTTCTTCGGCTTCACTGGTTGGCTCCAGAGTATAGGTTCCCGGTACGTCGACTACCTCAACCCTTTCCTCTCCCAGTTGCATATGTCCCTGACTGTAACCTACGGTTGTACCCGGATAATTAGAGGTTATTACATCAACGCCGGTCAGACGAGAAAAGATCACACTTTTACCGACGTTAGGATTACCCATAAGCAGTATTCTTTTTATATCAGATTTATCGATAACAGCGCTTTTCTGCGCATCATGACATGCCATTCATCAACTCTTATAGTTCGACAATTATCCGTTTAGCCATCCCGTAACCAATGGCTACTCGGGCATTACCTACCTCAATTGTTACCGGGCCACGCATCAGCATGGAGTTAAGCTTTGTAATTTCCTTTCCCGGACGGACATTTAAAGCATTGAGACGATTAACTATGCCCTGTCCACCCTGAACTTCAACTACCCTGCCGCTTTGACCGGCGTTCATTCTACTAAGAGGTATTCTATTAGTTTCAGGCATATATCTTTATCCTTTCAGGTATTTTCAGGTTATTCCCCACTCTTCCTGCATTCTGAGCAATAGCCGGTAATCTGGACCTCACTATTTGTAATCTCGAAGTCCTTTGCCTCAGGAACTTCTTTCTTTACCATACGGGATAACGGATATTGAAATTCAATAACTCTTCCACAACCCTGGCAGACAAGGTGATGATGCTCTTCTGGAGGTTTTATCTCATAGTGATGGTGTGCCTCATCAAAATGCAGCTCCTCAATCAGTCCCATCTGCTTCAGCTTCTGAAGTGTCCTATAAACCGTAGAAAGACTGATTCGGGACTGCCTGTTACGCGCCCGGCGAAATACTTCATCAGCGTCAAGATGCCCCTTTCCATGGCGGATAATCTCCAGTATTAGTGTCCGCTGGCTGGTACTTCTCAGTCCTGCAGTATTCAAGAATTTCTTATTACTATCCTGAGTTACGTTCATACTGCCATCCTTGTCATCCCAGATTTTATATGCTCAGATGCTAATGCAAATCATTTGCAACTAACTATAGTATAAGGCAATACGATATTCTTGTCAATCCCAAGAGTAGTGGAGTTCTGTTAGCATATGGTTGGTTAGACCGTCATTGCGAGGAGTCCGCCTTTGGCGGACGACGTGGCAATCTCTTCTTTCGAACGTGGTGGTTGCTTCGCCCGCCATAGGCGGGCTCGCAATGACATTACTTATCAGAAGCGAATGGTATCAAGTCCACCACGATTAAGGAATACGATGAAAAAGAATATAAACGACAGCGGATTCATTGGATAGGGGCATAAAAGCATAAAAGTATTACAGAAAGATAATAGCTATATCACATAATACGTTTCAGTCTGGGATTGGGAGTAATTCCGGGAGTTCTGCCACGCTTGGCGATTGGCTTGCCATCAACCTGATGCAGGTCGGCGGTGAAATCAATCGGCCTGGCTCCACTTATATAGCTGCCGATGCCGAAACCATCAACAGGGGCACCACTGTTAATGAAACTGGTAATACGCTCCGGATTGATACCGCCGCTGACAAATATCTTCACATTTTCAAAACCGGCATTATCCAGCCTGTTTCTGACTTTCTTTACCAGTTCAGTTGTTACCCCTCCCAGCTCACCGGGAGTATCAAGACGGACGCTTTCCAGCTTTTCAGCGAGGGCTTTGGCTACCCGCAGGCTTTCTTCATCCTCATCTATGAAGGTATCGACGAGAGATATGCGGGGTATTTGAAGAGGCATATATTTATCGAAGGCAACAGTTGCCTCCACGGTATCACCGAAAATAAGAATCATTGCGTGGGGCATCGTTCCTGACGGATTAATCCCCGCCAGTCTGGCGCCGGTAGTGCTGGAGCAGCCAACGCAGCCACCGACTATGGCGGAGTAGTCCATAAAACCGGCGACCTGAGGGTGAACGTGGCGCACGCCGAAGCTGATTACCGGTATATCCCCGGCGGCCTCAACACACTGCCTGGCCGCCGTTGCCCAGCCGCTGCAGTGAGCCATAATACCGTCAATAGCTGTTTCGTAAAGACCGTAGCTCTGGTAAGGAGCCGTTATTCGCAGTACCACTTCCCTGGCATCTATGGAATCGCCCTCGGCCAGCGCCCATACTTCACGGTTACCTTCAGGGAGCACCTTATCCAGCAGTGCCTTTACCTCTTTCATACCGCAGAGTAAGCCGGAACGCCCGGGGAAAAATTCCATCGTAGCAACAGGATTTAATCCTTCTTTTCGCAAAATCTCTACGGTATGAGCGAAGTAGATATCGGCGGTTTCTCCGATTAGTACGGACTCGGAAGGTTCGAATTTCGGCGTATCCATTTAATTATCCCCCGGTAGTAGTCAGCTTTGCCCCGAGCACCTTTTCAATGTGCTCCAGGGCAAAGCGGTGGGCTTCTTCATCAAAAGATGCAACACAATCAGAAGGCACTTCCACTTCATAGCCACGGTTTCGGGCATCGGCTACGGTATGCATAACACAGATATTTGTCGCCACGCCGCAGATAATAAGCTTCTCAGGATTCAATTGTTTCAGTTTCTCTTCAAGCCTGGTATCGAAGAAGCCGCTGTACCGCCTCTTCGGAATCATCTCTCCCGGATAATCGGCAAGCTCTGGAATCACCTCCGTTTCAATGGTGCCTTCGATACAGTGCGGTGGAAACATTTCAAATTCGAGGTCGTCCGGGGCATGACTGTCACAGACGAAAAATATTTTCGAACCGGCCGCAGTTTCTCTTTCAAGGAGGCGCTGGATGTTCGGAATTATGTTGCGGTGCTTTTCACCAATATAGAGAGGGTATCCATCTTCGAGAAAACCCCTGAGCATGTCCACTACTATCACTGCATTTGCCATAACCTCACTCCTTCGGATTCGGCACAATCGGATGTCTGGCTGGATATGAATCAACATATACAGCTTCTTCTTTATCAAGGTCGACAGCCACATCGATTAACCATTCAAGGGGCTCTCCAAAAGAGATGTGAACATTAGGGTGTATTTCGGCAGCTTTCTGGTCGCCGCTTAAAACTATCCTGTTCGGCGGATAAATCGGTATGCCGGTCTCAACTATCTCGTAGTCGAACCGGCGATAACTATAGTAGCCTTCCCCGGAAGGGTCAGGATACATGACTATCCAGTTTATCTGTATCCGGTATTCACTCTCCTTCTGCAGCCACTCTCGTGCTTCCGGTGTATTCAGAGCTATTTCAACCACTTTACTTTTTTCGCTTTCCGTCAGCCACCTTAAAGCGTCGGGAAACCAGAACTCTACAGGTTCGACTATATCATCACCGGCGCGCTCTTCAGGCGGTATTTCGTCCTCTTCGAGCCCATTTTTACTCTGAAAGGCACAACCGCCGCTAAGGAGGAGCGCAACTATCGCCAGGACTAATGTCCACCTGAATACTTTCACCTCCGTCTTTACTCCCTTTTGTCCACCTCGCCAACTCACCACAATTATCCGATAACCACTCTTTCTTCTCCGCCCCCCTTCACTATCTCTCCGATGATACCGGCCTCCGGCAGGGTTTTCACCATTTTATCTGTATTTTTTGAGGAACAAACTACAGCCATGCCGATACCCATATTGAAAACCCGGTACATCTCCCGGCGGTCAACATTTCCTCTCTGCTCGATAAGTTGGAAAATTGGCGGTATCGTCCATTTTCCGGAGTAGAATTGCGCGTTGAGTCCTTCAGGGAGAATCCTCGGTACGTTTTCAATCAAGCCGCCGCCGGTAATATGAGCCATCCCTTTCACCACGGGCAGCAGCGGCTTTATCTGATTATAGTAACATCGGTGAGGCTCCAGTAGCTCCTCACCCAGAGTGCGACCCAGCTCAGGATAATGAGCGTCCAGCTTCTCCCTTGTTTCACCGAAAATCCTGCGCACCAGAGAATAGCCGTTGGTATGAAGGCCGCTGGAAGGTAGTCCGATAATGGTATCCCCGGCAATAATTGTACTGCCGTTAATTATTTTTTCCTTATCAACAACGCCGATAATAAAGCCGACAAGGTCATAATCATCCGGCCTGGCATAAAGTCCGGCCATTTCGCCCGTCTCTCCGCCTATCAGGGCACAGCCGACCTCCCGGCAGGCTTCAGCCAGTCCCCGGACAATGGATTCAACTTTGTCTGGAAGCATCTTTGCCATGCCAATGTAATCCAGGAAAAACAGAGGCTCGGCGCCACAGGTGAAGATGTCATTCACGCAGTGACTGACGATATCAATGCCGACGGTATCATGTTTATCCATAGCATTGGCGATTTTTGTCTTGGTGCCGACCTGGTCAACGCTTGATACCAGTACCGTTCCCCTGTCACCTCGAAAATCGAACATCCCGCCAAAAAAACCAATGCCGCTCAGGACCTCCGGCCCTAATGTACTCTTTACAACCGAGCTAATGCGTTCCACGGCAATATCCTTGGCATTAATATCTACACCGGCTTCAGAATATTTGCTCTGCATTAGCCACACCTCTTTATTTTAAGTTAATTAATTCTTTTTTACCTGCATCTCTCCGCCACAGCGGATATAGTTCTCACAGGGAAAAAGCCCTCTCGGCGTACCTCCCCTGGCCCTAACCGATGCCTGCCATGCTTCCGCACCTTCAAGTATCTGCTCAACTTCTTCCCTATCGGTGATTTCTTTACCACACCGGTCACACACTAACTTTGTTGCCATTATCCTCCTTATCCTTGTATCTATCACTTGTTAATACCCAATCCCGCCTGCCGATATTTATCAACGAAACGTTTCATTCTGGAAAGAGCTTCTTCGATATCCGATAACGAGGTAGCGTAGCAGCAGCGGACATAGCCCTCGCCGCATTCTCCGAATGCATTGCCGGGTACGACCGCTACCTTTTCCTCGGTAAGCAATTTACTTGCGAACTCTTCCGAGGTCATTCCAGTACATTTAATCGAGGGGAAAGCATAGAATGCCCCCTTTGGCTCGGAGCAGGACAGTCCGATATCGCGGAAGCCTTTTACTATCACCAGGCGACGTCGATTGTAATCGTCAACCATTTCGGCAACACTATCCTCACCTGATTTCAGCGCTTCAATAGCCGCTTCCTGTCCCATTGTCGGCGCGCTCATCATTGTATACTGGTGAATCTTTGTCATTGCGGCAACTATCTCCGCTGGAGCTGCCACATACCCGATTCGCCATCCCGTCATGGCATAGGCTTTTGAAAAACCACCCAGAAAGATTGTTGATTCTTTCATTCCGGGTAGCGTGGCAATACAGGTATGCTCTACACCATAGACGAGCCTTGAATAAATCTCATCGGAAACTACCATCAGCCGGTTTCGCCTGGCTACCTCAGCTATTTCATCCAGTTGTCCGCGGCTCATAACGGTACCGGTCGGATTAGCCGGATAGCCAACCAGAATAGCCCGTGTATTACCATTCACCCGGGCTTCGACCTCGCCGGCATCAAGCTCAAAGTTATTCTCTTCTCCGGTAGGGACCTTTACCGGTTTCCCGCCAGCCAGGATTACGCAGGAATCATAAGCAACGTAATGAGGGTCCGGCATAATCACTTCGTCACCGGGATTCAGGATGGCTCTTATTGTCAGGTCCAGTGCTTCACTAACGCCGACCGTTATCAGGAGTTCGCTGTTCGGGTCATAATTCAGGCCGTACCGGTTATTCAGATGCCGGGAAAGTTCCTGACGTAGTTCAGGCATACCCAGATTTGAGGTATACATTGTATGCCCTCTCTCAAGAGATTCGATGGCTGCCCTGATAATTGGCCAGGGAGTAGTGTAATCGGGCTCGCCAACCCCGAGCGAAATCACTCCCTCGATTGAATTCAGCAGGTCAAAGAATTTCCGTATTCCTGAAGGAGAGAGTTGATTGGCTCGGTCTGAGATTCTATATTGCTTACGCAGCTTGCCCGGATTGGTGGTCATGCTAGTCTCCTGAATAAACGGCGTTCAGATACCTCAAAGTATTACCGGCTGCCTTTTCACTTCTTCCTTTTCTTCGATAATGACATCATCTTCTTTGTATCGTTTCATTACAAACTGGGTGACGGTACCCTGCACGCCCTCAATGTGAGAAAGCTTCTGGGACACGAAATTGGCAATTTCGTGGTTTGATTTGCCGGTTACAAGAACGAATAAATCGTAACTACCTGAGACAAGATACACGGTGCGGGTCTGCGGGTAGCGATAAATCTGCTCGGCTATAGAATCAAAACCGACATCCTTCTCGGGAGTAAGTTTGACTTCAATTACAGCCAGTACGTGCTCATTCTCCACTTTATCCCAGTTAACAATCGCTTTGTACTTGAGGATAATCCGGTCTTTCTCGGCCTGTTCAATCTCTTTTATTACCTCGCTATCGGTGGTTCCGGTCATAGCCGATATCTGTTTGGTACTGGTACGGGCATCTTCCTCAAGGATTTTCAGAATCGCTTTTTTCATTACTTACCTCACCTCTACCTCGTTTATTGACCACCGGTCATTTGCTTCATTATAGCAGAGTCGGAAGATTTTGTTATTCTCGGTTCTTACCTGAAAATACTTTTTACCGGGTTCAAGCCACTCTTTTTCTATTTCCTGCACATTGTACTTATCGCCCTGCCAAATAAAAGACTCAGGCTTTTCAGCATAAGTATAGCCCGAATAGCATGTGACTTTAAGGTCATTCATTGTCATCTGTATATTCCGTATAAGGCATATATTCTATGAATATATCAGTACCTTTCCAGCGGAGCCAGAGTGTATAGGCAGAAGCCAGTACCGCGATAACAGCCAGGTAAATTTCAACATGAATGGTTACAAAAATGCCCGCCCGTAATAAAACAACTCCGTAATTCGCCAGGGAGTGGATGGCGGCCGCCAGAAGATAGAACTGCCATCCCTTACCTTTTGCCAGTCCGTAGCCGGCGAGTGCCGAAAGTGCAATATGAAGAGCAATAGTAAAGAACCGTTCCCAGAACCCGGCCAGCATTATCAATCCCTGGGACTGTACCAGCTCCCATGACCAGCCTGAGATTAAAATCTGATTATGCGCCCAGACAGCTTCAAAAACACCGAGGCCCAGTCCGGCTACGGCGCCTGTTATCAACCCCATCCTGGGAGAGATAGCTCTGTTGTTTCTCCACCAGTAAATTATCACCGGTATCAGCTTCGCCGCTTCCTGGACCAGCCCGCTGAACAAAATCTGAGGTATTCCCGCCAGCAACACCCAGCTCATCAAGGTCTCCTGGTCCCAGAAATTATTTAATACCTGACCTGTCCAGAGTTGAAGTGGTATCTGAATCAGGGAAACTGCTATCCAGCTCAAGAAAGCACCAGCAGCCAGAATCAGCCACGCCCGCGGTATCTTCAGAATCGGTGTCCAGTAGGCAATGAACCAGATAGCTCCGAAAGCTATGCCCAGACCGATTCCCAGTAGTGACTGGCCGGCCGTAATACCGGGATAGACGAATCCGGAGACCAGAAAATCAATGACGTATTCAAGCATAGCATCCCCCTAACCCGGATTATTTACCTGTGACCAGAACTCTTGTCAACTCTTTGCTATCCCAGTATCCTGACACCTGCCCCGTTATTTCAAATCCCCAGTCTTTCACTTTAACATCATCCCACGGAGTGTCCACCGGAGTACTCCGGCTACGATACAGGGCGATAAGCAACTTTCCGCTTTCCGCCAGATAAAAATCAATAATTCTCTCGATATATTGCTTCTGCAAAGAGTCCGGTACATAAACAAGTTCTGTTCGCACAAAGTCAAACTTCTCCGGAGGAGTCCAGTCCCATCCATTACCCACAAAAAGATTATTAATGTAATCAGGCAATCTTTCTTGTGCCAGCTTAATCAGTTTTTCGGACAGGTCAATCCCGAAGGGAGTTACTGTTATTCCTCTTTCACCTGCCCATTTCATTATACACTCAAGCAGGTAGCCGTTGGCACAGCCGATATCCAGGAATGAACCGGATTTATCAATACAATCGGCTATCGGTTTTCTGACGGCTGTCCACCGGTCTTCCGGGCCGGAAAAGCCGGACTGCTTCCACGGCTCGTCGTGCTGGATGTAGGCGCTTTCCAGTTCCTGTTTAAGAGCAGAAAACCATTCCTCCAGTTGATAATTATCCATTCTTTTAAAACCATAAACCGTATTAATCTTTATAGAGTAGTTCCATCCTATCACGAAACTCATACCAGTCTTTAACTTCCAGATAATCTCTGTCCAGTTTTATAGTTTCGTTCCGCCAGTTATAAAAGACAGGAAATAGTCCGGCATTGATTGCTCCCTGAAGGTCATACTCAACTTTATCGCCGGCAAACCAGATATCCTCAGGCTCAAGACCAATCTTTTTAATAGCCACATCGAAGATATGTTTATCCGGCTTGCGTACACCGTAATCGGCAGTTGATATGAGAAAAGAAAATCTGTTTGCCATGTTATGCTTCTCCAACTCCTCTAACATTACACCGCCAGTAAAGAAGGAATTGCTGAGTATTCCGGTCCTGATTCCAAATTCATCAAGTATATCCAAAACATCATAGATTCCATCATTGGGTGAATATTTCATTGCAGCATTCCAGAACTGTCTTTCCATCTCCGGATAGTCTATTCTGAAAGACAGCCCGAGGGTCTCAAACATCAGCCTGTAAAAATCCTGAATTCTAATCTGGATATTGGACTCGTTTGCCGTGTTGAATATGCTGTCACCCATCTCATCAACCATTGACTGGATATCATCCACTGTGATATCCGTATTATTTACTGCGAATTCCAGCAGCTTGTGATTGCCTTCGAATGCGTCCGCTGAGTCCAGACGCAGAATCGTTCCGCCTAGGTCAAAGGTTACACCACGAGGTTTGCGCATTCTCCCACCTGATATGTTAATTGACTATATCCCACCCATCAGGTAATACCGGTATCTGCCAGGACGGGTCAGGACGCCATTTTCCCCAGCCGTTAAATGGCGATTTGCCTGATTGAAGCCAGGTGACAACTCGCTCTCCTTCAGTATATAAAGCCTTTGTCTTGAAAGAAGATATCAGCCCGGCACTCACCGCTTCCTCAAGCTCGTCCTCATCGTGCCAGTGCCATTCTGACAGGTCGGGACTGACTGTAATATCAAGCAGCAAGTCAATCGAATCATAGCCAAGACCTATTCTGCCCAACGGGTCTTCCAGATTAATATACCAGGTCAGCAGGATGTAATCTTTAGAATCCTTGAAAAGAATCACCGAATACCCGGTACCCGGTATTACTAACTTAAGCCTGTTAAACTCAGGCCATTCCACTTGCTCTAAAATCCAGTCACTACGAGCACGGTTATCTACGATGGCGGGGCTGCCATTCGGCGCTATGTGTACCCTGACTGCGGTTCCGGTGGGAATATAGAAAGCCATCAGTTCCGGTTCATCCTGTACCACGATTGCCGGCCTGGCTGACCATATTTTCCCGTCCCACATCTCCCGCAGGACAATGGTCTGACCGGGATTAAAACGCACTTGCGATGTCAAAAACTCACTCCCATATTCGGCTTCCTTAATGTAATTGCGCGAAGCGGTTCTTCTGCCACTGCCATCGGCGCTTCTTCCGTCATTGCGAGCCCGCCTGTGGTGGGCGTGGCAATCTCTACAATCGTTAGTATAAGGAGCTGCTTGTGACGTGATAATCTATATAAATATACTTAAACAGATTGCTTCGCTCCGCTCGCAATGTCAAGGTAATCCTCCCACTCCTTTTACTTAATCATGCTTGCACAGACAACAATGAATATCTATATTTCTTTCGCCACTATGGTTTCCTTCGGCTTCGCTCAGGACAGGCTAACGGCTCACCATGAGCGGCATTCATTCCCGCTCACCCTGAGCTTGTCGAAGGGTCTCCATCTAAGATCAAGAAGAACCCTCCCCCTTGTGTTCCCCCTCCCTTCGATAAGGGAGGGGGAAAGGGGTTTTAAGAGAGGGGACGAAGCCCCCTCTCTACCTTTCACTCTGCCCTTCATATACTAAGGGTATGGAGTCAGAGGGATAGATTTATAATTCGAGACTTTATCTCCCTTTAACTTCTAATATGTCGAAATGATACGCCTTAGTTTTCCAAGTAGAGAAGCCTTATCATACCCTTTTAACTCTTCTAATACCTGTTCGAAAGCTTGCCTTTGCTTTCCTTTAAACGAATCAATAGCTTTAACCGCAGTTTCGTCAAGACTATCTATCCACTGCCATACTGCATTTTCATCCTCTTTAGATGGTAATTCACGCTCAATAATCCCAGACACATCGGTCCTCAATTCATTCAACCGCGTAAGTCTCACTACATTGCACCCCACCACCCATAAAATTTCGAAAATATACCACGAATTCTTCATTAATTCGTAGTCTTTCGAGTCTCCAAACTTATTTATCCACCTAATAAAACACCTATAGCTCCATTCTTTGAAAAAAATACACCACCACTGTAAATAAGTGTTAATAGTTTCGTCATTATAATGTAGTGACGGTGTGAGTTTGTTTGTTGTCTCCACCGAAACAGCTATGTCCTCAAGTGCTTCCCCCGCATCTACCTTACACATAGCCGCAACCACTTCAAGCTCTCTAGTCTTTTTCTTCAATTGGTCCATATCATCCTTCGCTTTGCTATCGTTCACTATTTCTCTTTTTCTTGTTGGTTTCGCTCCTTTTGCATATCTATAACCATCTTAGTAAAATTAAAATTCTTAGAGTTCTCCTTTATAATTTTATATTTCTGTACCTTCACTTTTACCGCCTTGACATATAGCAAAGATTTGCATCCCTGGCAGACTATTTGCCCATCATAATTATCTGTGTCGTTTAACTGCAGTGGCTTAATAGTTTTCCCACACGCTAGGCATTCAATTTCCATCATCTAATGTACCTCTTTTAGTTAAAGTGGAGGCTTTCTCTTGTGCCAGTCGGTGGCCTGCTGGTAGGCGTGGGCGATTTTGAGGAGGGCCTCTTCGGCGAAGTGTTTGCCGATAATCTGCATACCTATCGGCAGTCCCTTCGACTTCGCTCCGGGCAAGCCATCGGCAAATCCGGCGGGTATGGAAATTGCCGGCACTCCGGCGATGTTTATCGGCAGGGTACAGACATCACTCAGGTACATCTGTACCGGGTCATCCACCTTTTCTCCGATTCTGAAGGGCACGGTGGGAGAAGTGGGAGTTACCAGAGCGTCATACTTCTCGAATGTCTGGTCGAACTCCCGCCTTATCAGGGTGCGGACTTTCTGGGCTTTAAGATAGTAGGCATCATAGTAACCGGCGGAAAGAGCATATGTCCCCAGCATGATGCGCCTTTTAACCTCGGGACCGAAACCGTGCTGGCGGGTCTTCTCCATAGCCTCCCACATACTTTCTGTCTCTCTATAGGAATAACCGTATTTAACGCCATCATAGCGGGCAAGATTTGCCGAAGCTTCTGACGGAGCGATTATATAATACACGGCAAGTGCGTAGCGCGTGCTGGGCAGAGACACCTCTTCAATCTCCGCTCCAAGCTCTTCCAGTTTCTTTATTGCCGCTTTAACAGCCAAATCCACTTCAGCCTGCATGCCCTCGACATAATATTCTTCCGGGATGCCGATGCGGAGCCCTTTGAGGTCGGAGGTTAAACATCCAGTATAGTCGGGAGTGGCCTGATTGACTGATGTTGAATCCCGGCTGTCATAGCCGGCGATTACATTCATTACCAGGGCACAGTCGACAGCGTCCTTTGTCAGCGGACCTATCTGGTCAAGTGAACTGGCAAAGGCGACCAATCCGTACCGGCTTACCCTCCCGTAGGTGGGCTTCAAGCCGGTCAGGCTGCAAAATCCAGCCGGCTGGCGGATACTGCCCCCCGTATCAGAGCCGAGAGCATACATTGCTTCATCGGCGGCTACGGCAGCGGCCGAACCGCCGCTTGAGCCGCCGGGAACACGGGTGAGGTCCCAGGGATTATGGGTGGTGAACAGAGCTGAATTCTCGGTGGATGAGCCCATGGCAAACTCATCCATATTTGCTTTACCGACAATCACCGCCCCGGCTTCATTCAATCTCTCCACCACCGTGGCATCATACGGTGGTACAAAGTTCTCCAGCATCTTCGAAGAACAGGTAGTCCGTATTCCCCTAGTACACATAACATCTTTTATTATCGCCGGGATGCCAAGCAGAGGATTAGCCTCACCTGCAGCCAGAATCCTGTCAGCTTCTTCAGCCTGTTTCAGCGCCAGGTCCTCGGTTACGGTAACGATAGCTTTAACCTGCGGCTCAATCTGCCGGATACGTTCCAGGCAGGCTCTGGTAAGCTCAACCGAGGATACCTGCTTTGTTTTCAGCAGTTGATGAGCTTCATTGATGGTTAGCTGGTTTAAGTTATTTGTCAATCTCAACCTCCTCTAGATACGAGCATTCTCTCCAGCTTTCCCATCCTTCCCTGAACAGAAAAGCAACGATTATAAGACCGACTATCGGGTCCGCCTGCCAGAAACCGAACAGGTAATTCAAACCCAGACCGAGCAGCAGGGCAGCCGAGAGAAATGCACAGGCCCAGGTCTCTTTGGAGTCGGCTACCAGCGCCATACTATCTATTTGTTTTCCCGTTTTATATTTCTGCCACGCCAGCAAGGGCATTACTATCAGTGAAGCAATTGCGATTATTATACCCGGCAGCGATGCTTCCGGAATTTGCGCTTTTGCAAGCTTTTTTATCGATTCGTAAAGTACATATACTCCCAGTACAAAGAAAGTAACGGCAACAAATCGTATTGCCCTTCGTTCTACCTTTTCTTCATCCTCCGGTGATATCCTGCCGTGCTGCCGCAAACGCCATATCAAAATCAGAGCTGATAGAGATTCAACGATGCTATCAAGACCGAACCCGATGAGGGCGATACTGCCGGCAATGCTACCGAAGGTAATGGACACGATTGCTTCAAGAATATTATAAGCAACAGTAAAGTATTCAAGGTAAAGCCCTTTCCTGTAAAGCTTTCCGGTATCTATCGCTCCCATAATTTTCTAAAAATGACTATTCAAGTACGGCTCGCACTCTGAAGAAGTCCTCTTCTTTTTGCGGAGCATTGGCAAGGACCACATCCGGGGGCAGGGAAGCAGCTACTTTGTCATCGCTGGTGACATTCTGAAGAGAGATTGACTGAGCCGTTGGAGGGATATCTGTGGTATCTACCTGCTGCAGTATCTCAAAATTCTCAAGTATATCGGAAAGCTGCTCGCTGAGCCTGTCCACCTCTTCATCGGTCAGGCCCAACCGGGCAAGAAGAGCGATATGCAGTACTTCTTCACGACTTATCTTCATAACCTGCCTCTGCAGTTATTTTCCAGGGGATATGTAAGGATTATATCACCCGTATTTTAGTATCCGCAATAGAACTATCCTGTTATAATGAGAGCGGAGACGAGATGACAGGCAGACTTGTACTGGCAATTATAAGCACTATACTGGAAGAAGGTGCCATAGTAGCTATTGTCCTCTGGGCATTGCCCCGCATAAACATACACATTCCGCTATGGGGCATGATACTGATTATGGTTGCCTGGGCCTCATATTCAATCTTTACCTTCCGTATGGGTACCCGCGCCCTCAAGAGAGAACAGCCGATTGGACTGCCGAATATGATCGGAACCAGAGGTACTGTTGTAACTCCGCTGGCTCCCGAGGGTCTGGTGAGGATTAGAAGTGAACTCTGGGTAGCAAAGGCGGAAGACGGTGAAATAGAATCGGGCGCTGAAGTAACGGTTATTCACCAGGAAAGGTTGAAGGTTGTGGTGCGCCAGAGCGATTCAGCTCATAGCCGGGAGAATACCGGCTAATAAACACACAAAATCTTCGATTTTGCGGTGGCCCCACCCCTCAGGCGGGGCAGGTGACTATAAATCAGGATTCAGTCTGCCACCTCACCGCGCTTGTACACGTAAGAGACAACGATAAGAATGATGCCGGTAATAAGAAGAACCAGACTGAATATTTCAAGAGGTCTCAACAGGTTATCCGTAAACTGAACAAACCATGTCTCGAGAGATACTGGTATGAACTCGCCTAGAGGTATCCGCCCGCCCATGAAATATCTCGCTGCCCATATACCGGCGTATTCAATGGCTCCGTAAAAAATCAGGGGAACACCAAGGCGCCGGGTTATCATTCTTACATCACGGATTATCAGGACAATACCGAGCACAAAAACGGCTATTAACACAATAAGCAGGATATAAGCCGTCTGGAAATAATTTACATAAGTGCTTGCCTCGACAAGAGCGCCTTCAATGCCGGTAAGTACCATATTAATATCCTCCGGTATTTCGGGGCCGATAACACTTTCATCAATGGCAATAGCTGATGGTATCTGCTCCGCCAGCTCATCATAGAAGGTATCAAACAGGAGTAATCGCATCTCCTCGGGCATCAGCCTCAACTCCGGCGGGGGTGATTCGCTTAAGGACTGCCGGAGGTTGTCTTCAAGTATTTCCTTTATCTCTACCAGTGAAATAGAAGCGTTTAAAGTCGGGCTCTGCATCAGGATATAATCGAAGACGGGGTCGGCAATAGCAACAAGCTGCTCCTTGATTTCCGGTCTGGCTTCTCTTACTGCGTCCTCGATAGCGTCCTCGAGGAATTCCTCAAGGCTTTCCAGTTCAACGTCAAGATGGATATAATCCTTTAATTGCTGCACGATAAACGGCCCGGCCAGTGTGGCCACGTCAACGTTATCAACCACCGAAGAGACAAAATCCGCCGTCAGGAAATTTTCTCTCAAAAGTAAGTTGAGTTTCAGATTCTCTGTATCATCAGGGAAATAGTCATAAACAGCATGGATTGTTACATCTAATCGCTCTTTCACCACGGGTTCGAGGTTTTCTGCTGCCTCATGGACTACACTTTCAAGCTCGGGAAATTCCGGCGTTGGTTCGATTACCAAAAAGTCCTTCACCAGAGTAGATACATCCAGCCGGTTAATTTCAGAAGTAATAAAATCCGGATTAAGAGCCGTACTTTTTAAAATATAGGCAACACCGAAAGCAGAAAGGCAGAGAAACAGCAGGAAGCTGAGAAGAGCAACGGCAATACCTTTTAATACGTCCAATTATCCAGTATTCTCCCTTGAGGGTTTATTAAATGAAATATTTCCATAAATGGTTAGTTTCCATAATAACATGGATAGCTTATATTCCGTCAGTATAAAAGGTCTAAACAATGATATCCTTTAGTACAATGGCTCCTGCCTTGCTTCAAACACTCCACTGAGGTTATTATATAAGAACGGGGTATCCAGCCAGTTTTTACACGTGGTATACGGATTATGGCCTACAGAGTAAGTTACAGAAGTGGCAGCGGTTTCAACTTGGGTCCGATAGGATTTCTCATAATAACCAATATGATACTCTATGTAGCCACCTCGATAAAGCCTGACCTCTTTATCAGTCTTTTCGGCTTCCGTCCGGCAAATGTCCTGCAGATGCCGTGGACGATAATAACCAGCATGTTTATTCATTCTCCTTTCTCAATTCGCGCTCCCTTTTCCAGCATTTGGCATATTTTAGGTAATATGCTGACGTTATACTTTCTGGGAAGTTACCTGATAAGATTCATTGGAGAGAAAAAATTCCTTATAGTATATTTTATCGGTGGAATAATCGGAAATCTCTTCTTTCTGCTGTCTGCTTTGGTTTTGCAGGCATATCTTTTTTCGATTGTTTTCGGAGCTTCGGGTGCAGTTGCGGCTGTATGCGGTTCCCTTATAGCCATAAGACCAAGGCTGAAGGTCGTCGTAATCCCCATACCCGTTCCTGTACCCTTATGGGTGGTTGGGATTTTAGTTTTTGTTATTCTTTCAGTTATAGTACCGGGTATAGCATGGCAGGCACACCTGGGCGGGCTAATCTTTGGCCTGATTATGGGCTATATGTTCAAGAAAAGACTGCGAGGCATTATTTTTAATTTTTAACCCCGGAAAGACCTTATAATGAGTACTCAGGATAACCTTCAAAGCCTTTTCAGCAGCGAGGAAATTGAAACCACGGTGAAAAGGCTTGCAGCCGAAATAACTAAAGACTATAAGGATAAATATCCTCTCATAATCGGTATCCTTAAGGGTTCTTTTATTTTTCTGGCTGACCTTGTCCGACTTCTCGACTTCCCGCTGGAGATTGAATTCGTCAGGTTGTCCAGCTACGGCAGAGGAAAGACTAAAGCCGGCAAGCTAAACGTTGTCCAGGGTCTACGCTCTGGCATTAAAGGCAGAGATATACTGGTAGTCGAAGATATTGTGGATACCGGCCAGTCCCTATCTTTCCTTATGGACTATCTTGGTAAGAAAAAACCCGCCTCGCTGAGACTCTGTGTGCTTACTGACAAGCCTTCGCGGCGGGAGGTTGAGGTATCAATTGACTACCTGGGTTTTACCGTTCCTGACAGGTTTCTTGTCGGGTACGGGCTGGACTTCGATGAGAAATACCGTAATCTTCCGAATATCTGTGCTCTTAGAGAGGAATAATAAACAGGGTGACCGGTTTAACATTCAGGAAGGCGGATTTGCATATCCATACGCCTAACTCAGATTGCTATGGTGATACATCGGTTACTCCCGGGCAAATCGTTGATACTGCGCTGGCGGCCGGTCTTGAGGTAATCGCAATTACGGACCATAATACCTTCAGGTCAATAGAGAGCATCAGGGAGGATGCAGGAGGAAAAGGGCTGTTTGTATTCCCCGGCGTAGAACTTTCGACAAAAAGCGGACACTTCATCGCACTTTTCGAAACAAGTACTTCAATAGACTTACTTGAGGATTTTCTTGATTACCTGCCGGTGGATAGAAAAAAATGGGGCGATGGGACCGCTACACTAACCGTTGAAGTTGAAGAAGTCCTTGAGAAAATCGACGAGTGGGGAGGAATTGCCATTGCTGCCCATATCGAAAGGTGGCCGAGTGGATTTCTGGAATCCGGAGAGTCGCGTCAAAACAAGATGAGAATTCATGCCAGCAGATACCTAAGCGCTCTTGAGATAACAATACCTCAATACAGGGAGTTATGGAACAACGGTGAAGTACGTGATTACCCCAAGAAGTACGCCTGTATTCAGAGTTCGGATGCTCATAATCTTGATGAAATCGGGCGGCGTCCGGTGTATATTAAGATGGACAATGTTAACCTGAGCGGTCTCAGGACCGCCTTTAACGATTATGAAGATAGAATTGCTTTCCCGGACGAATATGAGGAGTCTCATCAGTAAGCCACTTAACCGGGCAAAGAGGGAGTGTGAAAATGGCTGAAGAGGATGTTTTATACAAGAAAGAAAACGGCATTGCTACAATAACTTTAAACCGACCGGACAGGATGAATGCCCTGATTCCGGAGGTAGTACGCGGGATTTACAGAGGTATGGAGAAAGCCGCGGCAGATGAAGAGGTACGGGTAATAATTCTCACCGGAACCGGCCGGGCATTCTGTTCCGGCGGCGATGTGAAAGCAATGGCGGAAAGGGCAACTAACCCTGCTGCTGCCAGTATTACAACAGATTCAGGGCAAAAGCGCCACCACCTTGCCATTCTATTCCAGGACTGCCCTAAACCGGTAATTGCAGCAATTAACGGGGCAGCCGTCGGTACCGGCCTGGACGTGGCATTAGCCTGCGATATCAGAATAGCCTCGGAAAAGGCAAGGTTTGCCGAAGCCTACGTAAGAAGGGGAGTGCTGCCCGCTAACGGCGGCGCTTATTTTTTGCCCCGACTGGTCGGTATTGACAGAGCCTGCCAGCTTATTTTCACCGCCGATATGATTGATGCCGGAGAAGCCAGGCGCATAGGGCTGGTGACAATGGTGGTACCTCACGAAGAACTTGAAAACACTGTTATTGAAATGGCCGAGAAGATAGCAAAGAACTCGCCGCAGGCGGTACAATATGCCAAGCGGGCTATTTATGCCGGCCTTACACAAGACCTTAAAACCAGCCTGGACTATACGGTGGGTATCTGGTATGAACTTATTAAGACTGAAGACCACAGAGAAGGCACCGTATCTTTTGTGGAGAAAAGGGCACCCTTATTTCAAAGGAAATCTAAAGAACGTTGATGTTCGGTTCACCGGACATTATTTAACATAACAGGGAAGAGAGTTGAATAAAAAGCAATTGATTTCCGTTGCCAGAGGAGATACTCCAGCCGACCTTATCCTAGCCAATGCCAGGATAGTGAATGTATTCACCGGCGAGGTTGAGCAGGCAAATGTAGTTGTTTCCGAGGGCACTATTGCCGGAGTGGGCGATTACAGCCAGGCGAAGGAAATCGTGGATTTGGAGGGTAAATACCTGGCTCCGGGACTGATCAATGGCCATGTTCACCTTGAGAGTTCGATGCTCGATGTCTCTCAATACGCCCGCGCTGTGGTCCCGAGAGGCACTACCGCCATTGTGACCGACCTCCATGAAATTGCCAATGTCTCCGGTCTTACCGGAATGCGTTACGTTGTAAATGCCGCCCGCCGCCTGCCGTTTGACCTGTTCCTGATGGCGCCTTCCTGCGTTCCGGCGACTAATCTTGAGACTTCGGGGACCGTTCTGGATGGAGAAGCTCTCCGCAAGGTTTTAAGGTGGAAAGAATGCATCGGGCTGGGAGAAGTAATGAACTATCCCGGTGTAATCGGTGCCGATGAAGGCATGCTTGAGAAAATCAGCCTCGTCCCGGATAGAGCTGCTGACGGCCATGCCCCGTCTGTCAGCGGCAGAGAACTCAATGCTTACATCGCCGCCGGTATACACTCCGACCATGAGTCGGTCTCTCTGAAAGAAGCCAGAGAAAAACTGGAGCGGGGTATGTTCATTATGATTAGAGAAGGTTCTTCAGAGAAAAACCTTGAAACTCTGCTACCCCTCGTTACCGATAATACCTACAAACGGTGTATGTTTGTTGTCGACGACCGCAGTTGTGTCGATATTTTAAACGACGGTGATATCAATGCCGTGGTGAGAAAAGCGATTGCTCTCGGTCTCGACCCGGTCCGGGCAATTCAACTTGCCACGATTAATCCGGCGGAATATTTCAGGCTGGACGGGCTCGGCGCTATTGCTCCCGGCTATCGGGCGAATCTCATTGTGCTTAGTGACCTGCCTGCCCTCAAGATAGATTCTGTCTATTACCATGGACAACCTGTTGCCAGAGAAGAGCAGCCTTTTTTTAAAGCAAAAAGGGCAGGCGGCAGACCGGTCAATACCGTGAATATTAAACCTTTCAACATCGATGCTTTAAGGCTTACCGCTTCAGGTGATACCGAACCGGTTATTGAGATTGTACCCGGGCAGATAGTTACGAAGAAAACAATAAAAACTGTAAAAGTGTCTGATAATATTGTCATGTCGGACCCCAGTGAGGACATCCTGAAGCTGGTAGTGGTTGAAAGACACCATGCTACAGGTAATGTTGGACTCGGACTTGTCACCGGGTTCGGTCTGAAAGCAGGAGCGATTGCTTCATCCATTGCCCATGACTCTCATAATATTGTGACTGTCGGTACAAACGATGAGGACATATACACAGCGATAAAAGAAATCGAAAAAATGCAGGGCGGCCTGGTAGCCGTAAACGGCAGCAGGGTAATCGCCAGCCTGGCTCTGCCTGTCGCCGGACTGCTGTCTGACGAGCCACTTGAAACAGTAGTGAGCAAACTTGATAAACTTGAAGAAGCCGCCGCTCAAATGGGAACGAAACTGTCTTCGCCGTTCTCGACCCTGTCTTTCGTGGCTTTACCGGTTATTCCCGAGCTGAGGCTGACCGATTTGGGACTTGTGGATGTTATCGAGTTCAGGCTGATAAAGTAAAACAAAGGGAAAGTTGAGAGCGGAAGATGCTTTTCGCCAGAAAACAGGCTCTCTTTGAAAATAGATTCGATGCCGGAAGAAAGCTGGCACCGCTGCTTGATGAATATAAAGGGCAGCCGGTAATAGTGCTGGCAATCCCCAACGGTGGAGTCCCGGTAGGGCTGGAAGTGGCGCTCTACCTGGATGCCGACTTCGATGTAGTAATTTCCCGCAAGATTCCCCTGCCCTTGAAACCGGAGGCCGGCTTCGGAGCTGTCGCCGATGACGGGACCGCCATTCTTAATGAGGAACTGGTCAGGCAGTTCAACTTAACCAATCACCAGATTAATTACCAGATTAACCAGGTAAGGGTGGAGATTCGTCGCCGGACTATGCTCTACCGCGGTAACAGAAAACCCACCGTGCTGAAAGACAGGACGGTGATAATCACCGATGATGGTCTGGCTTCCGGCTACACGATGAAAGCTGCCGTAGAATCGGTGCGGAAACGTCAGCCGAAAGAAATCATCGTTGCCGTACCGGCCGCCTCGAAAACTGCCATGGAGCTGCTCGAGACAACCGCCGATAGAATAATTACCCGCGCTATCGGGACTATGTCCAAGTTTTTCATAGCCGATTTTTACCGCATCTGGTATGACTTCAGCGATAGAGAAGTAACCCGTTGTCTGGAGCAGTGGCGGATGCGGAACTACGATTCAATAACCGAGCCTCCCCGGAAAGACTGATAAGACCGGGAAGGCTCAAGATATTGCTAGCTATACTTGCTTGAAATACTATTCTTTACTGGCCGGTGCCGGATTCTTGTATCCCTCCAGTAAAATCTTTGGCACCTTCTCTGCCAGCTCATTTACAGTCCACAAACCTTCTTTTTTATCGATGGCCTTTATCTTTACCGGTTCGGAATAGATGGCAATATTACTCCCGGTGACATCAAAGACCTTCCCGTTAATATCAGCCGCCAGGTCAGTGCAGAGATAAACAATAAACGGGGTCAGCGTAATCGGGTCAGGAAGGTTTGTCAGTTCTTCATACCGCTCCTTTGTCATCAGACCGGATTCATATCTCTTCTTGAAACCTGCCTGTATCTCCGGACTGGCGCTGAACTGGGTTGAAGCCGTGGGGGCATAGGCATTGCAGGTTACTCCGTACCTGCCCAGTTCCCTGGCGACAGCCCTGGTCAGACCGACGATTCCCGCCTTGGCTGCCCCGTAATTGCAATGCCCTACCGTTCCCAGCCAGGCAGTAGAAGTGGTGTTTATTATCCTACCCCACTTCTTCTCCCTCATCAGGCCGCTGGCGAAGTGGATGGTGTTAAAAGTCCCCTTCAGGTAGGAGTCCGATGAGATATCCCATTCCTCTTCCGTCATGTTCCAGACCATATGGGGCCGGTCAGTGCCGGCATTGTTAATCAGGATATCCAGGCCGCCGAAATTATCCACTGCCGTCTGGACAATCTTCTCGGCAATATCAAATTCAGCAACACTGCCGTAAAAGGGGGTCGCTCCGCCACCCGCATCAGCAATCTCCCTGGCTGTGGTCTCGGCATCTCCGCCCTCCGAGCCGGGACGACGATTGTTTGTTACCACTTTAGCACCTTCCTTTGCCAGAGCTATTGCTATGGCTTTTCCGATTCCCTGTCCCGAGCCGGTGACTACTGCCACTTTATCTTTAAGTAGTTCGCTCATTTTCCCTCCCGCTTAAGGCTTAGATTTTTTACCGGATATATTTACCGGCTAACTCTCTGCTGATGATTGAGGTGGAGATGGATTCGCCAGGTCTGCGGCAATCGTGGAAGGCATAATTTTTAAGAGCTCCTCCACTGTCCATCTTCCATCCTTGTGAATACTGCGGACAACCGTTGGATTGGGTGTATAAAGGGCTATCTGTCCGCCGGTGCAGGCTATTGTTTGCCCGTTGATATTAGCCGCCGCGTCAGAAGCCAGAAATGCTACTATGGCAGCATTATCTTCCGGCTGAGGCATCCGCTGCATTACCCCATGTCCGAACGTTTCAGTCATCCTGGTAGCCGCAATGGGACAGAAGGCGTTTACCGTGATGCCGTATCTTCCCAGTTCACGGGATAGCACTCTCGTGAAACCGAGAACTCCGGCTTTTGCCGTGCCATAGTTTGATTGGCCCGGCACTCCGCCCAGCGCCGTTGGAGACGTAATATTGATAATTCGCCCGCTTCTTTGCTGTCTCATCAATATGGCGGCCGGTCTGGTGCAATTAAAAGCGCCGTAAAGGTGGACCTTGATAACGGTGTCCCATTCCTCAGGACTCATTTTATGAATCATGCGGTCCCTGAGGATTCCGGCATTATTGACAAGGATATCGATTTTACTGAAGCTGTCCACGCAGGTCTTGATGATATTTTCTCCACCATCTGTTGTGGTCACCGTATCGTAACTGGCTACAGCCTCACCGCCTTTTGCCTTAATCTCAGCCACAACATCATCGGCGGGACTACGAGAGCTACCACTACCATCAAGCTCAACACCCGGGTCATTTACAACAAGCTCTGCCCCCTGTTCAGCAAAGGCAAGAGCGAATGCCCTACCGAGACCCCGTCCGGCGCCGGTGATTACTGCTGCCTTTCCTTTCAGTATATTGCTGATGATGAACTCTCCTTTAAGACACCGCTATCGGGGTAGAACCACTGTCGCTTTACCCTCGGTAGTTACTTCACCTTTCCCGTTCTCGACCCAGACCGTGCATTCGACAAGAGGCTCTCCATCACTTTGGTATTTTTTCTTTATCTTACCTTTGCACAGCCAGGTCTCTCCATCTTCAGGCTCATCAATCGTTTTCATATTCCTCGGGTAGTCCACCGTCCTGTACTTACAGGAAAACTTCTTCAGCGTTCCCTCGTCACCCATCCAGTCGGTTATCAACTGGATAAGCCACTGCCGTTTTAACGCTCCCTGAACAATCGGCCTGTCTACTCCGGAAGCCTGAGAGAAGGACATATCATAGTGTATCGGATTAAAATCTCCCGAAGCTCCCGCCCATTCCACAAGCATCCGGGTGGTTGCTATCTTGGGCAGGGGAGGAATATCCATGTCGGTTTCGATACTTCCCCATGTTATTTGTTCAGCCATTTTCTCTCTTTGAGCACAAGTGTTTCACCGGTGAATAGTTGTCCAACGGGTTTTCGCCACCTCATCGCCGTTTTGGTTCGTGTAAGTGGTATCGGTTATGAGGAAAACCATATTCCCTTCTTCGCTCTTGCGTTCTCTTATATCTTTTATGACTACGGTGGATTTCAATATATCTCCCACCCGGACGGGACGAAAGAACTCATAATCGATTCCGCTATCAAGGACGCTTGGATAACCGGCTTCAGCCAGAGTAAGCATTAGGCCGAGCAAGCCCGGCGATTTCAATACGGACGTTCCCTGATTTTGACCGGAGGAATCTTCCCAGAACCACACTGAAGAGATGAATCCCGGCGGAGCTATAATTGAGCCGTACCTCGACTGCCTGGCATATTCCTCATCACGGTACAGCGGATTCTTATCACCTACAGCTTCAGCAAATCTTCTTATTGCTTGTTTCTCAATTTCAAAGATATTTGTACTCAGTACCGTACCAACGAGGTTTTTGACTTCTTCTGGCAGCATTGTTGCTCTTTGTTTGAAAAGGGAAGACCGGAAAATCCTTAAAATTCTATGATGTCAGCTGCTGATTTGTCAAATAAGGTAAGCGTCCTGTTATTCTTATAAATTGAAAATCTGAATAAAAAAGGATTGACTTTCAACTGTTCTGAGGTATAGTATTAGCGCAATACTAGACAGCCCTTGAGAAAAGAAGCGAAAATGGCGGGAGAGTCAATCTCCTGGACCTTACAGAAAAGCAGCCCGTAAATGTAAAACATATTTCAGGAGGTGAAAATATGAATCTTGGGCTCAAGGGGAAAGTAGCGATTGTCACCGGCACAAATCGTAAAGGGGCGATGGGACACACTATTGCCCGGACACTGGCGACTGAGGGAGCCGATATAGCCTGTGCGGATATCATGATAGAGGGAGCCGAGGCAGTGGCCGAAGAGGTAGCCGGGATGGGAGTCAAGGCTATAGCATATAAGGTCGACCAGAGAGAATACCAGCAGGTAGCTGACACCGTCGCTAAAATTAAGGCTGATTTAGGCGCTCCCGATATTCTTGTCAACAATGCAGCTCTGCTCAGGGGTGGTGGCCGGATTGAAAAGACCTCGGTCGATGACTGGCAGAACCTGATGAAGATTGACCTCGATGGTCCGTGGTACTGGATAAAAGAAGTCTGGGAAATGATGGTCGAGAAGAAATGGGGACGGATTGTCAATATCTCATCTGTAGCCGGTGTGCTCGGTGGATTCGGGCAGGCGAACTATTCGGCAGCTAAAGCAGGTATCATTGCCCTGGCAAAGACGGCAGCTCTTGAGGGTGCCAGAGTCGGTATCACCGCCAATACGGTAACTCTCGGCGTCATTGATACCAGCGGCGGGCGCATAAATGAATCCGAGATGTTTCAGCGAATCAAGGCAAAGATAGCCATGCGGGAGTTCGGTGAACCTGCCGATGTCGCCAACCTTGTTACTTATCTGGTATCGGAGCGGGCAAAGTACATCACCGGGCAGGATATACACGTAATGGGCGGCCTCGACCTCTTCACCTACTAAAACGTTGATGCATGGTATGTTGAAATAGTGTTATTATAGTGGTATAGTAAATAAGATAAACAAAGAGTTCATACCTTTAAGTTAGTCCAGAGAGGCTAGCAAGGAGGCAGATATAGCGGTTCGGGTAAAAAAACCTCTTGCTAGCCGGCAAGAGGTTTTCATTATGGCTGAAAAAAACATAATGACTCCGCAAGATATCAGGCGAAGTCTGGCACGTGTCGCTCATGAGATAATAGAGCGTAACAAGACTACCGAGAACCTGATTCTGGTTGGAATGAGGACCCGCGGCGTACCGCTGGCCAACCGGTTAGCAGCCAATATGGAAGACCTTGAAGGCTCAAAAATACCGGTCGGCGCCCTTGATATCAGCTACTACCGTGATGATATCCCTTCACTGAATCAAAAACCTTCCGTACAGCACACCGATATTCCTGCCAGCATTGATGATAACTCCGTAGTGCTTGTCGATGACGTTCTGTATACCGGACGCAGTATCCGGGCGGCAATGGATGCCTTAATCGACATCGGGCGTCCCCGGTCAATTCAACTGGCAGTCCTCGTTGACCGTGGCCACAGAGAGCTGCCCATCCGGGCAGATTATGTTGGTAAGAACATACCGAGTTCAAGAGACGAGGAGATAAAGGTCAGGCTGATTGAAACCGACGGTATCGATGAGGTCGTGATAATTAAAAACAACCGTGACGAGGGTCCGAATAAACGCAGTGAGAAAAGATTCGTCCGGGAGGAACTGTTATGACTCTGGAAAATAAGAGCCTGGTAACAATCGACGACCTTTCCGGTGGTGAGATTGAAGCAATATTTTCCCTGACGGATGAAATGGCAGAATCCATTGATAAACAGTTAAATGTCTGTCAGGGTAAAATAATGGCAAGCCTCTTCTTTGAACCCAGCACGCGGACACGCTTATCCTTTGAGGCGGCAATGCACCGTCTCGGTGGTAACGTAATCGGCACTGTTGACATCGGTGCAACCTCGCTGGCGAAAGGCGAGAGTATCGCCGATATGGCGAAAGTCGTCGGTAGCTACGCCGATATTATTGTCATCAGGCACCCCTGGGAGGGAACTGCCAGAGTGGTTGCCGAATACGCCGGAATACCGGTAATAAACGCCGGCGACGGGGGACACCAGCATCCCACACAGACTCTGTGTGACCTCTACACTCTCTATAAGGAAAGACAGACCATTAAGGGACTTAAGATTGCCCTCTGGGGCGACCTGAAGTACGGAAGGACTACCCATTCGCTGATATTCGCCCTGGCCAAGTTCGGCGCCGATATCCTTTTTTGCCCCAGTCCCGGCCTTGAAGTGCCGGAGCACGTAATTCAGAAGCTCATTAAAGAGTATGGCGGCGAACTGGAGAGGTACGGTTCCGTCGCTCAGGAAGTCAAAGGCAGTCCGTTTCCTCTGGACGCAATCTACACGACGCCAAGCAGCCCGCACCAACTGGCTATGATGCCGGATATTAGTCTGGAAATAGAACTGGAGGCTGGGGTAGATGCCCTGTATGTTACCAGGCCTCAGAAAGAAAGGTTCGCCGCCGCCGAAGCAGGTAAGGAATCAAAGAGAGAATATCCGGTGGTTGATAAGAGTCTGCTTAAAGGAAAACCGTTTAGAAAATCACTGGTTATGCATCCTCTTCCCCGGGTTGATGAATTAGCCTATGAAGTTGATGCTGACCCGAGGAGTATGTATTTCAAACAGGCGGCAAGAGGGGTCCCGGTTAGAATGGCTCTGCTGGCGCTCTTTCTCGGTGCCAGAGAAGTTCCCGCCATAACCGAAGAATCTCCTGCCGGGGATACGGATTACCCCGTTTATAAACGGGAATCGGGAATCTTCTGTCCGAATCCAAGGTGTGTATCGACTCAGGAAACCGAAACAAAGTATCTCAGCCCTGAATTTAAAATCGTCGACCGCGAACCTTTGACACTGCGGTGCGTCTATTGCGAACACGGTTTCGAGCCGAAATATGTCGCCAGTACTGACTGGCATGAAGGCAAAACGGCTACAAAAAAGTACCACAACGCTGGTAGTCACTGGGCAAAAATAATCAAACCGGAGAACCTGATTGTTTTCGGCTCGGCTAATGACGCTGAAGCTCAGGGTTTTAAGCCCAGCCACTACGCTTGAGCATTATCTTGGAAAACAAAATATTGAGTGAAACCAGGCAAAAAATGATACCCCTACTCCTTCAGGGAGGTCGTATAATCGACCCTTCTCAGGGAATTGATGAAAAAAGCAACCTGCTGATTACGGAAGGCAAAATATCATGGCTGGGCAAGGGACATATCGACCTGCCCCAATCTGATTTTTACGTTATTGACTGCCGGAGACTCATTGTCTGCCCCGGGTTTATCGACCTCCACTGTCATTTACGACAGCCGGGCTTCGAATACAAAGAGACTATTGCCACCGGGGCAAAAGCCGCCGCCAAAGGCGGCTTTTCTACTATCTGCTGTATGCCCAACACGGACCCGCCGCTGGATAACAGGGTTACCATTGACTACGTAAAAGGTGAAGCGGAAAAAGAAGGCAGAGTCCGCGTTCTACCCGCAGGCTGTATCACCAGGAATAGAAAAGGCAAAGAACTGGCTCCGCTGAGAGAACTGGCTTCGGCCGAAGTGGTCGGTTTCAGCGATGACGGTGACCCGGTGATGGATACGGAAATCATGCTTCAGGCAATGCGTGAGAGCAAGAATACCGGTTTACCGGTCATTGACCACTGTGAGCAGGCTGAAATGACCCGGAACAGTGTTATGAACTCGGGGAGTGTTGCCTTGGAACTCGGGCTGGTCGGTATGCCGTCAGCAGCTGAATACATAATGGTAGACCGTGATATATCTCTGGCCAGGATAACCGGAGCGCATCTACACATCGCCCACGTCAGCACCAGAGAATCGGTGAATATAATCCGGCGAGCCAGGAAGCAGGGTGTCAGGGTGACAGCTGAGGTCACACCGCACCACCTTACCCTGACTGAGGAAGAAGTTAGAGGATACAATGCCAACGCTAAAGTGAATCCACCCCTGCGAAGACAATATGACATTCGGGCTTTGATTAATGGTCTCAAGGATAACACTATCGATGCTATTGCCACTGACCACGCTCCCCACTCCGAGGCCGAAAAGAATCTTGGATTCGACCTAGCTCCATTCGGCATCAGCGGCTTCGAGACAGCCTTTGGCAGTCTGATGGGCCTGGTACATAACGGAGAGCTATCCCTGACAGCCCTCATATCCAAACTGACCTGTGAGCCTGCCCGAATTATCGGCAATAAATACGGAAAGCTGGGAACACTGGCAATTGGAGCACCGGCTGATATCACCATCTTCGACCCTAAAAAAGAATGGGTTGTCGATACCAGAGATTTTGCATCGAAGGGTAAAAATACTCCCCTGGAAGGTGCCAGCCTGAAAGGCAAGGTGATGGCTACTGTATACAGCGGAAACCTTATCTATAAAGATGACTCAATAAACCTTGAAGAAAATAAAGAGTCGGTGAAATCAAGCCAGCAAACAACGAAATAACGAAGTAAAGGTTTAAGAAAAAATGGTCCTTCTCAATCTTAGTTGGAGACCCTTCGACAAGCTCACCATGAGCGGGAATAGATACCGCTCATGGTGAGCCGTTAGCCTGTCCTGAGCGAAGCCGAAGGAAACCATAGCGGCGAAAGAAACATAGATATTCATTGTTGTCTGTGCAACCATGATTAAGTAAAAGGGGAAAAATATAAAAAGGAGTAGGAATAAGTCTAACAACATGGCTAAAGAAGCAATACTGGTCATTGAAGACGGTACGGTTTATAATGGCTACTCATTCGGCGCTGAGGCGGAAACATCCGGCGAAGTAGTCTTTAATACCAGCATGACCGGTTACCAGGAAATTCTAACCGACCCCTCATACGCCGGTCAGATAGTCGTCCCCACTTACCCGCTAATCGGCAACTACGGCACTAACGACCTCGATGTAGAATCGAGGAAAATCCAGGTGCGGGGTTTCGTGGTGAGAGAAGAATGCCTAGAACCCAACCATTACCTTAACAGTAAAACAATTCACCAGTATCTGGCTGAAAGCGGCATCACCGGAATCTACGGAGTTGACACTCGCGCCATTACCAGAAAGCTGCGCACGGCAGGGGTGATGATGGGAATCATAACTACCGGTAAGACTCCGGAGGAAGCGCTCACCGAGTTGAAAAAAGCGCCCGATTACGGTTCGATTGACTTCATCAGCCAGGTAACAACCGAGGAGCTTTATCAATGGAAACATGGAACCGGTAATGAAAATCCCGTCCATAACATAGTAGCCTTCGACTGCGGACTCAAATATAACATTCTGCGCCTGCTGAGCAGTATGGGCTGTTCCGTAACCGTAGTGCCCTGCACAACCACCGCCGGTGAAATCCTGGCACTGAATCCCGACGGAATCCTGCTTTCACCCGGACCCGGCGACCCAAGAATTCTTGATTACGCCGTTGAAACGGTGAGGGAACTGGCGGGTAAAAAGCCGATTATGGGTATCTGCCTGGGAAACCAGCTTATCGCCCTCGCCTTCGGAGCCCGTATATTCAAGCTCAAGTTCGGACACCGGGGCGGTAACCACCCCGTTAAGGACCTGAACAATGATAAAGTTTACATAACCGCACAGAATCACGGTTATGCAGTTGACCCTGATACAGTCCATAACGGCCTGGAGGTAAGCCATATCAATCTTAATGACGGCACGGTTGAAGGCATCCGGCATAAAGAACTGCCCATCTTCGCCATCCAGTACCACTCCGAGGCTTCCCCCGGTCCCCTGGATAGCACCTACCTCTTCGAGGACTTTATAAAGATGATTGAGGATAATAAGTGATAATAGGAACAATTAGTAATGATTCTTCTCTCTTTTGTAAAGGGAGAGTGAGAGGGATTTCAAAGAGAGGGGTGAGGTAGATGAATGAAAAGGAGTGGTTCAAACAGGTAGACAAATTAAAAAGACAGTTCGACAAAATTAATGCAGAATGGCAAAAAGCGGTGGCAAGTGGTAGGTCTCACAAGATGTTGTCGGCAATTAGCAGGGTGGAGAAGGAGATGCCTACGTTGCTTGAGAGGCTAGAATCTTTAAGTCCACCACAGGATGGGGAGTGGGATGAGTCGTGGAAGTATTTCATCGAAGGACTGAAAGGCTATTTACTGGCATGTCGCACTTACTGGAACGGATTTTTGCATGATGATGAACCAGCTATTAAGCATGCAATTGGGCATATGGAAAAGTCAGGAAAATTGCTTGAGAAAGCCAGAAAAATAGTTGAATTGTGAGTAATTAATAGGAATGAACAGTTAAGGAGGAAACAAAAAATACAAGGAGTCCGAGAGGGATTTCAGGGGGAGTGAGGTAAAAAGGTGAAAGACGAAAGATTTGAAAAGATACGCGAAGGCATTTATCAGGAACTTTTAAAGGCAAATCTTCATTTTAAAACATACTGGGAAATCTATGCTGCTCCAAAGGATATCGCAAAAATCAGAAATGTTTATCTCACCTTCTTTGTATTAACAATGCGGAGTCACAATGACCGTTTTTGCATCGCAGTTCACAATATTACCAAACCAGCTACAGATACTGCTAACTTTACTAAACTATTTAATTATATAAAAAGCAACAAAAACCTAAAAATAATCTTTAATTTAAAAGAAATTAAAGAATGGGAGGAAACCATCAAATCCCATACTTCCCTTATTGAAAGAATAGCGATTATTAGAAACCAATATGTGGCACATAATCAACTTACAAAGAAGCACCTAAACGAAGAAACTACTTACAAATATGAAGAAGGAGAAAAACTACTAATAGACTTAAATAATATCCTGAATAAAGTGTCTTACAAATACGACCACTCTAGATATTCGAAAGACGAGACAAAACTTTTTCATGTCAGTCCAAGTCTTAATGTAGAAGATATGTTACGTAACTTGACAGAACATCGTAATGACCGGACAAAAAAAGCAAGAGAAGCATTTAAGAAGGCTCGAAACAGCCGTGATTGAACTCAACTCAGGAGACAAATATTTGACCACTAAACCCTCTAAAGTCTTAATCATAGGTAGTGGCCCTATAATAATCGGGCAGGCGGCGGAGTTTGATTATGCCGGTACTCAGGCGTGCAAGGCAATGCGGGAGGAAGGGGTGACCTCGGTGCTGGTTAATTCCAATCCGGCGACGATTATGACTGATGAGGATATCGCCGACGTTGTTTATATAGAACCGCTGACGGTGGAGATGGTCACCCGCATCATTGAGCGGGAAAGGCCGGACGGCCTGCTGCCCACCCTCGGCGGCCAGACCGGGCTTAACCTGGCGGTTGACCTTGCCAATGCCGGTGTTCTTGATAAATACAATGTCAGGTCGCTGGGAACGCCGATTCAGACAATAAGGATGGCTGAGGACAGGGAGCTCTTCAAACAGATGCTGCTTGATATCGGAGAGCCGGTGCCGAAAAGCAAGACTGTAAACAGCCTGAAAGAAGCCAGGAAAGTAGCCAGGGAGATTGGACTGCCACTGGTAATCCGCCCCGCTTATACCCTAGGCGGCACCGGCGGAGGTTTTGCCACCACGATGAAAGAACTTAACCAGGTGGTCACCACCGGGCTGTCCACCAGCCCGATTCACCAGGTGCTGCTCGAGCAATCGGTGGTGGGCTGGAAGGAAATCGAGTACGAGGTGATGCGGGATGCCGCCAATACCTGCATTACCGTCTGCAATATGGAAAATATCGACCCGATGGGAGTGCATACCGGGGACAGTATTGTTGTCGCTCCCAGCCAGACACTGACAAACAAAGAGTACCAGTTGCTCAGGACAGCATCGCTTAAGATAATCCGCGCCCTGGGTATAGAGGGCGGCTGCAACGTCCAGCTTGCACTGGACCCCTATAGCAATAAATACTATGTAATAGAGGTAAACCCCCGGGTCAGCCGCAGCTCGGCGCTGGCAAGCAAAGCTACCGGCTACCCGATTGCCCGGGTCGCCGCCAAGATAGCCGTCGGCAAGCGCCTCGATGAAATCCCCAATGCCGTTACCGGTAAAACAATGGCTTCTTTCGAGCCGGCGCTTGACTACCTGGTGGTCAAGATTCCCCGCTGGCCGTTTGATAAATTCGCCTCCGGGGACAGGATTCTGGGCACCCAGATGAAAGCCACCGGGGAGGTAATGGCTATTGACCGTTCCTTCGAGGCTGCCCTGCAAAAAGCGGTACGGTCGCTTGAGTTCGGCAACAGGTCGCTGCTCTGGGAAGACAGGCAGTGGGAGCTCGGAACGAACATCAACTCGTATCCGCTCGCCCCCAATGACCTGAGACTGTGGGCTCTGATGGCGGCTCTCAGGAGAGGAATAACCACCAAAGCACTGTCCGAGCACACCAAGATAGACCTCTGGTTCCTTGATAAGCTACAGAACATAATCGATATGGAGAAAAGGCTGCTCTCCGAGACACTGACGCCCGAACTGCTGAAGCAGTCGAAGAGACTTGGTTTCTCCGACGAGCAGATCGGCACACTTGCTGACAGGCTATCCGAGCAGGTAAGAGTGCTCCGGCACCAGTGGAATATACGTCCCGTCTACAAGATGGTGGACACCTGCGCCGCCGAGTTTGATGCAGCTACCCCGTATTTCTACAGTACCTACGAGCAGGAAAATGAAGCCAGCCCGATAAAAGAGAATAAAGCAGTTGTTATCGGTAGCGGACCGATTCGTATCGGCCAGGGAATCGAATTCGATTATTGCAGCGTTCACTCGGCCTGGGCTTTACAGGAAGCCGGTTTCAAGAGCATAATGGTCAATTCAAACCCGGAAACGGTATCCACGGATTTCGATACCAGCAGCCGGCTATATTTCGAAGCCCTGGACGAAGAAAGCCTGCGGGATATCATTGAGAACGAGGGCGGCCAGAATCTGCCTGCATACTCAGGCGATACCCTGCCCTCCTCGATAGTCCAATTCGGCGGTCAGACAGCAATAAACCTGGCCAATCCGCTGTTCCACAGCAATCTGCCCATAATGGGCTCCAGCGCCGACGTTATTGACCTGGCTGAAGACCGGAAGCGATTTGAAAACTTCCTCAGTGAGCTTGGTATTCCCCAGCCTCCGGGAGCTGGAGTAACCAATCTCGATGAGGCACTCAATACCGCCAGGCTTATCGGTTATCCGGTGCTGGTGCGTCCCAGTTACGTGCTTGGCGGCAGGGCAATGGAAATCGTCCATGACGCCAGCGAACTTATCCGCTATATGAGCCTGGCCATGGAAATTGCTGAAAAGCATCCCATCCTCATCGATAAATACATCGAGGGAAAGGAAGTAGAAGTGGACGCGGTATGTGACGGAGAGACAGTCCTTGTACCCGGAATTATGGAGCATATCGAGCGTGCCGGAGTCCACAGCGGCGATTCAATGGCCGTCTACCCCGGAGTAAACCTTACCGAAGAAGAGGTAAATACAATAATCGATTACACAATCCGGATAGGGCTCGGACTAAAAGTTAAAGGACTGATGAACATCCAGTTCGTTATCATGCCCGGTGACACCGACGGTGAATCATCAGTTTTCGTCCTGGAGGTAAATCCCCGGGCAAGCCGCACCATCCCGTTTATCTCCAAGGTTACCGGTGTGCCAATGGTTAATGTGGCAACAAAGGTTATGCTCGGCAACAACCTGAAGAGACAGGGGTATAAAAGCGGACTCTGGAAAAAGCAGAAATTGATAGGTATAAAAGCCCCGGTTTTTTCGATGTCGAAGCTGGCTGGCGTTGATACCTATCTCGGACCAGAAATGAAGTCCACCGGCGAAGTGATGGGGATTGATTATACGTTTGAAGCTGCCCTGGCAAAAGCTATCCAGGCTGCCGGATTAATGCTGCCACCCCAGGGTGCAATATTGCTGAGTGTTGCTGATAGAGACAAGCCAGAAGCCCTGCCAATAATCAGAAAGCTGGACTCACTGGGTTACAAGCTTTACGCTACCGAGGGTACGGCAGCCATGATTGATGCGGCAAATATGCCGGTAAAACTGATAAGTAAAAAGCTGAGTGAAGGTCATCCCAACGTGGTCGATGTTATTAACCGGGGAACAGTCAATGGAGTGCTCAATACTATCACCGGTGGGAGAGTCGCTCTCAGGGACGGATTTTACATCCGGCGGGCGGCGGCAGAAAGGCGTATTCCCTGTTTTACCTCGCTGGATACTGCCCGTGCCGCAGTAGACGCTCTGGAGAACGGAAGCCAGGCTTACGATGTGCAACCTCTGCCCGCATATCGCGAAAAGGGGCAGCAATGAAGCAGGTCTTAGCTACTGTATTGAGTAATGATAAATTAGTTAGTAAAACCAAGCGTTATCCGCGAAACACCTTGGGAAGTAACTTAATATGGTTACGTTGCCCAGAGTTTATAGAAGAAGCCACGCCAGGCAAGTTTGTAATGGTTACTTGCGGAAGCGATACTGTGCTACCACGCCCATTTAGCATTCATCAAGTTGATAAGGATAGTATTGCTATTTTCTATACTGTATGGTCGGGAGGGAAAGGAACAGAATGGCTGTCACAGCGTAGCACTAGTGATAAGATCGAGTTATTCGGACTTTTAGGAAACGGATTCAATGCAAATTCCGCTTCCCAAAAATTGTTACTTGTAGCGGCTGGTATGGGTATAGCTCCATTGTACTTCCTCGCACAACAACAATTGCAGTATGGAAAATCTGTAACGCTATTATATGGCACTAGAACTGAACATCGCTATCCAGGGAGTCTTTTACCATCTGGGCTAAAGCTGGTAGCTACTTCCGATGATGGATCAGTGGGTTATCAGGGTTTAATAACCGATATAATACCAGAGTATGCCGAATGGGCAGACCAAGTCTTTGCCTGCGGACCGCTGCCAATGTACAAAACAATGTCAGAGATGCCAGAACTCGGGAACAAACCAATACAGGTCTCTCTCGAGATAATGATGGGCTGCGGGCGTGGGATCTGCTACGGCTGCACTATAAAAACAAAAACCGGCCTTAAAAAAGTATGCAAACAGGGTCCCGTATTCGACCTGAACGATATTATCTGGGATGAGCTGAGTCCCTGAAAAGCGGAGAAAATCGATAATAGATAATATAGAGCTCCCTTCCCCAGACGCTGGAGGTAAGCAATGGTAGTCACTGAAACAATCAGCCTTCAAACTAAAGGTAACTGTGATATAGCGGATATCACCTCGCAGGTAGCACAGAAAGTATCTGATACGGATATTAACAGCGGCACCGTCACGTTGTTTGTCAATGGCTCAACCGCTGGATTGACAACAATCGAATTCGAATCCGGGGTGCTTTCCGATTTTCAGGATATGTGGCAGCGCATCATACCCCGGGATATGCACTATGAGCACGACCGTGCCTGGGGTGACGGTAACGGACACTCCCATGTCCGTGCCTCTCTCCTCGGTGCCTCGCTGGTAGTACCTTTCAATAATAAAAGGTTAACCCTTGGCACCTGGCAGCAGGTAATACTTGTGGATTTTGATAACCGACCGCGTTCCAGACAGATAATATTGCAGATTATTGGTGAGTAAATTATCTTCTAGCGCCGGTAGTTGTCTGGAGAACTGCTACCACCCAGTCCAACAAATAAGAAACAGACGAAAAACGAGATAGTTCCAATCACATCAAATGTTCTTGAAACAATTATCGGAATGATTGACTGGGTTTGTTGTTCAAGCGGGATTCGTGCAACGATTGCGAAACTGATGATGAATACTACTAAAGATACCAGAAAAACGCCGTTAACTTTAGCAACAACATACTTAAGTATGTCTTTTATAGAGCCAGCAGGTATTTTAATTTCAGCACTCATGGCGGCAAGTCTACCACAGACAAATTAACCTATCAATATTTTATATAATTATAAACTAAATATATAAATATCAACAATTCTCACTCTGTTTGGTTCTGTTTGCAGAGGGCTTAACTTGTGGTTGTTCTATTATATCCAAGGTACCATTCGGTTTTGGTTGGTATAAATTTGTCACCCCCTTTATCCCCCTCAAACAGTACCCGTTTATTGTCGATATTATATTATTGTTTGAGGGGGAAGGAGTTTGAGAGAGGGGGCGGAGCCCCCTCTCTATATTTCTCCCCTCTCCGTCCTTAAAAGCTTTTCAACAATTCTCAATGGTTCAGGCCGGAGAGGGGCAAGGGGTGAGGTAAAGAAAAACAACCAAATGCAAATAGAACCATATTCAGGTCCTACTCAATCTTAGTTGGAGACCCTTCGACAAGCTCAGGATGAGCGGGAATGAATGCCGCTCATGGTGAGCCTGTCGAACCATAGCGGCGAAAGAAATACCGATATTCATTGTTGCCTGTACAACCAAGATTAAGTAAAAGGCATATTCAATCTACCTTGACAGTGATTCAGTCTCCAGATTATAATAGTCTAGCTTCTGGGAAACTATCATTTACGTGTAATTCCTTTAAGTATATTAATGAAAAGGTGATTCAACATGGCAAACGAGATAGGTAAGAGGTACAGCTGTACCAAATGCGGGTCTGAGTTCATCGTTACCAAAGCGGGTGACGGCACCATTAACTGTTGCGGTCAACCCATGGAACAGAAGAACTAGTCTAAGCCGTCTCAAGGAGGTAGTTATTCCGTGGCAAGTCAGTTAGGCAAGAGATATCGCTGCCTGAAATGCGGCACTGAGATCCTGTGTGTTAAATCCGGGCAGGGTGTTATTACCTGCTGTGGTGAAGAGATGGAAATCCAGGAACCCAGGGCTATCCCGTCCTCGGACTAGAAATCGCCAAAGTTATTCCGGCCATCAACGAAATACCAGTCCAGCGGTTATTTCTCCCTGTTTTAGTTAATTACAAAGCTCACCGGTAGTCGACTGCGGTGAGCTTTCATAATTCCATAGTTTTAAGCCATATTAACGGTCTACTTGCTCTGAAGCAGGGTGATAAATTCGGCTCTGGTTTCAGGCTTTGTCTGGAAGGTACCTCTGAGAGCAGAGGTCTCTATTGTGCTTCCCGGTTTTTTGATGCCACGCATTACCATGCAGAGATGCTCCGCCTGGACAACCACACCGACACCATCCGGATTTATTCCTTCAACAATAGCATCGGCGATTTGAGTGGTCATTCTCTCCTGAATCTGGAGACGCCTGGCGAATATTTCAACCACTCTCGCCAGTTTACTAGCACCGACCACCCGCCCGTCAGCATTGGGGATATAGCCGATGTGAGCGACACCATAGAACGGCAACAGGTGATGCTCACACATTGAATAGAACGGTATATCTCGAATAATCACCATCTCGCGGTGTCCCTCTTCGAATTCAACGGAGAGTTCTTCTTTCGGGTCAAGAGTCAGCCCCATAAGAAGCTCCTCATACATTTCGGCAACGCGCCGCGGCGTACCGCGTAACCCTTCCCTCTCAGGGTCCTCCCCTATAGCCTTAATAATTGACGTTATTGCTTTTTGTACTTCGTCCCCGTCCAACAATTTGATTCTCCTTAAACGCCGCTACAGAAAAACTAAAGCCAGGTCCCGGCATCATTATTTCAGGTCTAAGGCTTCTTCAATAGCAGCAAAATCGGGTGGCAGTTCAAGAAATGAACCGGCGTTTTGAAGGATGATGTCGGTGTCCTTTAACCCGTTACCAGTCACCACGCAGACTATCTTTTTCGCCGAGAAATCCATTCCCTGCTTTGCCAGTTTTATCAGACCAGCCAGCGGAGCTGCCGAAGCCGGTTCGCCGAAAATACCGGCACCTGTAGCCATAAGCCGGTGAGCCGCCATAATATCTTCATCACTGACCATATCGATTATTCCTCCGGACTCGTCGCGGGCATCAACAGCCTTCTGCCAGCTTGCCGGATTGCCTATTCGTATCGCCGTGGCAACGGTCTGTGGTTTCTCAACAATGTGCCCCTGGACGATAGGGGCGGCACCTTCGGCCTGGAAACCCATCATTACCGGTTTCCTGTTCGCCTTACCCGCCCGGTAGTATTCCACGAATCCCTTCCAGTAAGCAGTGATATTACCAGCGTTGCCCACCGGTATAAAAAGATAATTTGGAGCATCTCCCAGAACATCAATAATTTCAAAAGAAGCCGTTTTCTGTCCCTCAATGCGGTTTGGATTCAACGAATTAACAAGAGCAACCGGGTGTTTATCGGTCAAACCCCGGACAATATTTAAAGCCTGGTCGAAATTACCGTCCAGAGTGACTATCTTTGCCCCGAAGACAATAGCCTGAGCAAGCTTGCCGAGAGCTATATTACCTTTCGGCACAATAATAATGGCGGTAAGTCCGCAATAGGCAGCATAAGCCGCTGCCGAAGCACTGGTATTGCCTGTCGAAGCACACATTACCGCCTTGCTGCCGGCCTCAATCGCTTTGGCGATTGCTACTACCATACCCCTGTCCTTGAAGGAACCGGTCGGGTTGCAGCCCTCAAGCTTGAAATAGAGTTCCTTACAACCGATTTCCTTCTCGAGGTTAGTAGCCCGGACCAGTGGAGTATCTCCCTCACCAAGGGAAAAGACCGGAGTGCTATCCGTTACCGGAAGAAAATCCGCATATTTGTATAGTACTCCCTTTTCTAACATTAATGTCACCTTCTGCAGTATACAGGTCTAATTACCCGAATATGCGTAACTCGTAATCAGCCCGAAATCATCCAGCGGCCAGACTGACAGCCATACTTTGCCGATTATATTATCACGTGGCAAAGTCCACCCTTGACGGGAATCGCTGCTATTATTACGGTTATCACCCATAACGAAATATTCATTTTCCGGAATTACATTCCCTTCATAAGATACCCTGGCGGGATCCTTAACATAAGGCTCGTTGAGTTCCATCACAGTACCATCCTGTTTTGTTATATAGACCACTTCTTTTTTTATCTCAACTGACTCTCCAGGTAAGCCGATAATACGCTTGATATACCCTTCGTCTCCACCGACGGGTGAGCGAAATATAATTACATCTCCTCTTTCCGGTTCGTGGAAATAATAGACCACTTTATTAACAAGCAGTTGCTGGCCATCATGAAAATTGACCAGCATGCTGGGACCTTCGATAGCGTATCGCTGAACGGAGAACTGCAGCCCGACAAAAAGCAGCGCAGCCAGCACTATTATCATCAGAGTATCGCGTAATATTGATTTCAACTTTTTAACCGATCCTCCACAAACTCGCATAATATTATACTTCATCTTCTCTCATCTTTCTAGAGCGGGGCCAGTTCAATTGCTTGAAGTTGCACTTTTTTTTATTGTGATGCTAGAATGGCAATAGAATGGACTATATGAAACAGGCTCTTTCTCTCGCCAAGCTGGCTCTGGGACAGGTAAGCCCCAATCCGGCAGTGGGGGCAATAATAGTCAAGGACGGCGAGGTCGTGGGGCAGGGTTATACCCAGCCACCCGGGTCTTCGCATGCCGAGGTCATGGCCTTGAATCAGGCAGGAGAAAAGGCCCGGGGCGGCGTGATGTATGTTACTCTGGAACCCTGCAGTCATCAGGGCCGTACTCCACCCTGCACAAAAGCAATAATTGAGAATGGCATATCAGAAGTCTATATGGCAATGCTCGACCCGAATCCGCTTGTCTCGGGACTGGGGGAAGACGAACTGGAAAGGGAAGGTATAAAGACCCATATCGGCGAGCACGAAGACGAAGCAAGAGAAATAAACGAGGCATATATAAAATTCATAAAGACCAGAATGCCTTTTGTCACAGCCAAGTTTGCCGTGAGTCTTGATGGCAAAATCGCTACCAAGAGCGGCGATTCCCAGTGGATTAGCGGCAGTGAGTCGAGGAAGTATGTCCACTACCTGAGATACACGACCGATGCCATTATGACCGGGGCCAACACGGTCATTACCGATAATCCGCGCCTTACCTGCCGTTACGGCGGAGTCGGCGGGGAGGTTAAGAAACAGCCGCTCCGGGTAGTCGTGGACGGTCAGGGACGTACACCACCTTCGGCGCAGATATTCGCCGAGACCGGCAAGGTAGTAGTGACGTTAAGCAAGTCGGTTGAAGCGGGGAAAAAAGCAGCGCTAATTGAAGCCGGTGCCGAACTGATAGAACTGCCGGATAGCGACAGGCCTCTTGACCTCAAAGAATTACTGAGAATGCTGGGTGAGCGAGATATTACCAGTGTCCTCGTAGAAGGGGGAGGTGTTTTACTGGGCTCACTCTTCGATAGCAAACTTGTTGATAAGGTAGTGGCATTTATTGCCCCGGTTATTATCGGTGGAGAGAATGCAAAAACGCCGGTCGCCGGAGAAGGAGTAGATAAAATAGTCGACGCTATAAAACTGAAGCAGGTAAACGTAGAAAGATTCGGCGATGATTTAATGATTATTGGATACCCCGGAGAGTGAGAATGTTTACCGGGATTATAGAAGAAGTAGGCAGAGTCATTTCGGCACAGCAAACCAGGCTCGTTATCGCCGCCGGAGATATTCTGAAAAGTATGGAGTCAGGTGGAAGTATCGCTGTTAACGGAGTCTGCCTCACTGCCACCGCGTTTGATAATAGTTCATTCTCCGCCGGCGTTATGCAGGAGACACTGAAACGGTCCAATCTCGGGCTGCTTTCTGCCGGGGACAGGGTCAACCTGGAAAGCCCGCTAACGCTTGAAAGACCTCTGGGAGGGCATCTTGTTCAGGGCCATGTCGATACTATCGGGAGGCTGGCTTCAGTCAGGCAGGAAGGAGAAGCAACACTTATCAGATTCGAAGCTGACACTGAGACGATGCGCTATATAGTGGAAAAAGGATTCATCGCTGTTGACGGGATAAGTCTCACCGTTACCGATAGAGCTCCTGGTTCTTTTGAGGTCTCCGTCGTCGAATACACGAGGAATCACACCAATCTCGGTGACAGGCGCGTGGGTGACCGGGTTAACCTTGAAGTGGATATCATTGCCAAGTATGTTGAGCAGCTTACCCAAGCCCGCAGCACCGGTGTAACCGCAGAATTCCTGCAGGAGCACGGGTTTTCGGTAAGCTAATCAGTTCAGAATCGAGGCGATTAATATGGGTTTATCAACTATTCCTGAAGCAATTGAAGATATAAAGGCTGGAAAGTTCGTCATTGTAGTTGATGATGAAGACCGGGAGAACGAAGGCGACCTCATAATGGCTGCCGAGAAGGTTACTCCCGAAGCGATTAATTATATGGCAATACATGCCCGCGGACTGATTTGTATGCCGGTTACCGGTGAGCGGCTCGATGAGCTGAAGATACCGATGATGGCGAGTAATAATACCTCGAAATTCGGTACGGCATTTACGGTATCCGTTGAAGCTAAACACGGTACAAGCACCGGTATTTCAGCGGGGGACAGGGCAAAAACAGTACAGGCGATTATCGACTCGAAAACAAGGCCGGATGATTTAGTAATGCCGGGGCATATGTTCCCGCTGCGAGCCAAGGATGGAGGTGTTCTGAAACGTGCCGGGCAGACGGAGGCAACAGTTGATTTATCAAGACTGGCCGGACTGTATCCAGCCGGGGTCTGCTGTGAAATCATGAATGATGACGGCACGATGGCGAGGCTGCCTCAGCTTGAAGTGCTGGCTGAGAAGTTAGACCTCAAAATTGTAAGCGTGGCTGACCTCATCGCCTATCGCAGGCGCCATGAGAAACTTGTACATAGAGTAACCGAGACAACGATACCAACCAGATATGGTGAGTTTACTGCGATTGCTTATAAGAGCGATATCGACCCCGATGAACACGTAGCTCTTATTATGGGTGATATATCTGGGGAAGAGCCGGTGCTCGTCCGGGTCCACAGCGAATGTATTACCGGCGAAGTATTCGGCAGTCTGCGCTGTGACTGCGGTGAGCAGTTTAATCTGGCAATGCAGCGTATCGCAAACGAAGGCCGTGGTGTATTGCTCTATATGAGGCAGGAAGGAAGAGGCATCGGTTTTCACAACAAACTCCGCGCCTATGCACTCCAGGATAACGGCATGGATACCGTAGAAGCAAACGTATCCCTGGGATTTGCCCCGGACCTTCGCGACTATGGTATCGGCGCTCAAATCCTTGTTGACCTTGGTTTGCATGAAATCAGGTTTCTGACAAACAATCCAAAGAAAATAGTCGCTTTCCAAGGCTATGGCCTGGAGGTCGTGGAGCAGATACCGATTATGGCTACACCCAATCCGCACAATATCCATTATCTGGAAACAAAGAAGAATAAAATGGGGCACCTGCTTGAAATACCGGAGGTCGACTCAAAATAACTATAACAGTAAAGACTGTATCACCCCTGAAATAAGGAGGAAATGATGGGCAAGCTACTTGAAGGTGTACTGCTGGGAAAAGGACTCAAAATAGCGATGGTTGTATCTCGTTTTAACGAGTTTGTTACAAACAAACTTCTGGAGGGCGCTCAGGACGCTCTATTGCGTCATGATGTCAGCCAGGATGATATTGATGTTGCCTGGGTACCGGGTTCCTTTGAGATTCCTCTGGTAGCCCAGAAACTGGCGCAGACGAATAGATATGACGCTGTTATCTGCCTTGGGGCTATAATCCGCGGAGCGACACCCCACTTCGAATACATTGCTGCCGAGGTAACAAAGGGAATTGCCCAGGCTGGCCTGAGTACCGGGGTGCCGGTTATTTTCGGGGTAATTACGTCTGACACGCTGGAGCAGGCAATCGAACGTGCCGGGACCAAATCAGGTAACAAAGGCTTTGACGCTGCGGTGAGCGCTATCGAAATGGCTAACCTGATGAAGAACGTGGCTTAGCATGCAAAGGACCGGAAGACACTCAGCCTAAGCCTTCATACGCTGCTTAACACAGCAGGATACCGACTTCAGTCAGTAACCTTGTATACTTTGTCTCCTCTCCTCACCCTGTCGCTAACTTTTATACCCACAGCTTCTCCGGCTTTTGCTTCGTCAACGTCAACATTGTTAATCTGCATTGACTCAACGGTCATCTCCATGTCTGTGGTATGACCTGCGATATGAATTGTGTCACCCTTTTTCAGAGACGCTGTCAGTTCGATGCCGGCAACAACGGGTCTGGCAAAGAAGTCAGAGACCTTTCCGATTTCAACCTCAGGCATTTGGACATCCCCCTTTATTCCGAATTATTGTTTTAATTTTTAGAATAGTATATGCCATACAATCATCCAAATCAAGATAATTCACATAGGGGTTCTTCTCAATCTTAGTTGGAGACCCTTCGACAAGCTCAAGGTGAGTGGGAATGCATGCCCTGTAGTGAGTTAAGTCGAATTACGCTCATGGTGAGTAGTTAGCCTGTCCTGAGCGAAGCCGAAGGAAACCACAGCGGCGAAAGAAATATTGATATTCATTGTTGCCTGTGCAACCATGATTAAGTAAAAGGCACATAGCTCAACCTTTGACACCTTTTCAAACGTGACCTATAATTAGGGCAATTGTAATTACGGAGGGTTTGATTTGGCAGACGAAGACGACGTGAATGAGGGACAACTGGCAGAAATTCAACGAATCAATCAGCGTCTGGATATGTTTGACCAGCGCCTTGATAATATCGATTCCATGGTAACTGCGGTTGCCGAGCGGGTGATGAGCCAGCTTGTTACTCTTATTATAACCTGCCCCCACTGCGGTAAGGATATCGAGGTAGCCGTAATCGGCAGCCAGAAACCAAGGCGGTAGCATTCAAACATTGATACCGGAAAGGTAACCGCTGATAACATGAGTTATCAGCGGTATTTATGTCTGGCGCTGGTATTGAAAATACAAAGAACCTGAAAAGGATCACCATATGCTTGAGTTCACAATCATAATAGTGTATTTCCTGGGCATGATTGCTCTGGGATTACTCAGCCGAAAAAAGTCCAGAGAAGCCGATGATTTCTTTGTTGCCGGCAGGAAAGGTTCATCACTATTCATTACCGGTTCATTAATGGCAACAATAATCGGCGGTTCAGCAATACTGGTCACCAGCAGGCTCAGCTTTATTCAGGGATTAACCGGCATATGGTGGTTGCTGGTGGGGAGTATCGGATTGTTAATCCTGGGAATATTCCTCGCCAGAAAGGTAAGGAATTTCGGTCTTTACACTCTCCCCGAACTCGTAGAAAAGCAATATGATAAAAGAGTATCACTGGCCGGTTCCATCCTTATAGTAATCGCCTGGATAGGCATTATCGGCGCTCAAATAATCGCCGCCGGAGACATAATGAGCACCCTGGGAATCGGCAGCAAACTACTCTGGATGGTGATATTCACTGGAGTTTTTCTTGTTTATACGCTGCTTGGCGGCCAGCATGCCATTATCCGGACGGACACAATACAGGCAGTAATAATCTTTGCCGGAATCTTTGCCGCCCTGGCACTTGTCATGGTAAATCTGGGAGGGATAAGCGGCCTGACAGATAACCTCCCGGCAGAACAGTTTTCTTTTCCGCTCAGCGCCACGTTCGACGGATACGAGCTTGTAAAATTACTTTTGCTTGTCGGACTTACCTATGTTGTCGGCCCGGATATGTACTCGAGGTTGTTCTGCGCCCGGGATAGCCGGGTGGCGCGTACTTCCGTCCTATGGACAGCCCTGCTTATTATCCCGGTTGCCCTGGCAATTACTGTGATTGGCATGGGAGCGTCCGTACTATTCCCCGAAATATCACCGGGACAGGCTTTCCCTACAATAATCAAAGAGGTACTGCCGCCGTTTGTCGGCGGCATAGTGCTCGCTGCCTTACTCTGTGCTTTTATGTCTTCGGCTGATACAACACTCTTAACCGCCAGCACGATATTGAGTGCCGATATAATCGGGCAGCTAAAACCCTCACTCGGTAAGGAGGGAGTACTCACTATTTCCCGCTGGGGAATTGTGGTACTGGGAATTGCATCCCTGGGTCTGGCTTTATACCTTGGTAATATCGTAAACGCTATCCTCTTTGCCTATACCGTTTACACCGGCGGCCTGATAATGCCGATACTGGCAGGCTTTTATAAAAACCTGTTTAAGGTGACTCCGGCAGGAGCGCTGGTAGCAATCATCAGCGGCGGGGGAACCGCCCTAGCCAGCAAGCTACTCGACATAAAGTACCTGGATGTAGGCAGCCTGTTTATCAGCCTGCTGCTTCTTTTCGCAGTAAGCTTTATCGAAAACAGATTGAAAGCAGGGAAATAACAGGGAAATTTGTCAGTGTGTTTGCCTGTTTGACTCTGAATAAGAATATTTGATAGAATTATTCTTGTTCTACGGGGGCGGTTAGCTCAGTTGGTTAGAGCACTGCGTTGACATCGCAGAGGTCGCAAGTTCAACTCTTGCACCGCCCATTTTCTGAGAGTAAGTTAAGCACACCCGATATAAACGAAGTGCTTCAACTTCTCTTGTCTCCTACTCTAACCGAACAATTACGGCTCCGCCGTTTAGACAATAATACTCTGTTTGACACCTACATTAACGAACTTAGGCTGAGGAATCTATCACCCTATTACATTCAAAAGGTATGGGAATTACTGCGTGTATTTAAAGACTACTTAAATGGAGAACAACCCACACCACAGCTTGCTAAATCATTCTTGTCTCAGTATGTCAACCATAAGCAAAATACAGCCGCGTAAATATTATCGATTGACTGATGCAGGATACTCCACCGGCGATTCCGAATGGGATAATCCACAATCTACCCTATACGGCTAGAGATAATCCATTTCTCGTTACTGTGGATGGATTATATCTTCGACTCTCATGAGATTATCTGAACACCCAAGCTTTTGTTACCCTACAGTTTGCTTGATTGTTGTCTTAGTAGATTTAGTGTAATTTCCCGTAGCAAGATTCTGCTCAATCTTAGTTGGAGACCCTACGACAAGCTCAGGGTGAGCGGGAATGAATACCGCTCATGGTGAGCCATTAGCCTGTCCTGAGCGAAGCCGAAGGAAACCATAGTGGCGAGAGAAATATAGATATTTATTGTTGTCTGTACAACCAAGATTAAGTAAAAGGCGTAGCAATATCAGCTTGACATCTGCAGTTGATATTTATAGACTATACGCACCTATCAAGTGTGTGTAAATTAGGTGAGATGCCCGCACTGTCGGGCCGAGAATCCTAAGAAACCGAAGCTCTACATCGAGTGCGGTAAATCATTGATTATCTAATTCCGAATCTGCTGCTTAAGGGAGTAACAATATGAAAGTAATAGAGATGCGTACTACAGCATTATCCCTTCCAAAAGAACCCGATGATGGCCCCGGGATTGTGAAAAACCCGGTGATTGTAGAGTTAAAGACAGATGACGGACTGGAGGGATACGGCCTTGCCTACGCTTTCAATGATTTCCAGGTAAATTCACTCAAAGCGAGTATAGATGACCTGGAGCAGGTGGCAATCGGGCAGGATATCTCCCGCTGGGCGGCTACATGGACAGACCTCCATGCTGCTTTGAGACATGCAGGGCAATGGGGTGGGTATGGACTGAATGCCATCGCTGCCATTGACACAGCCTTCTGGGACCTGAGAGCAAAGGCGCTGAAATTACCTTTAGCCCGTTTACTCGGTGGCTTCAGAGATAGGGTGCCGGCTTACGCCAGTAACTGGTTACACAGTTCTTTGAGTATAGATAAATTACAGGCACAGGCTTCTTGGCTGGTGGGACAGGGCTTCCGCGCAATGAAGATGAAGATGGGTGGCAGAACGCACAAAGAAAATGTTACCAGATTTAAAGCGGTCCGTGAAGCAGTTGGTGAAGATGTCGATATTATGGTAGAAGGTCACTGGTCATGGACAGTATCGGAGGCTATCAGAATAGGACGAGCCCTTGAGCCTTATAATCCGTACTGGCTGGAGGACCCTATAGGAATTCACCAGGGTAGAATTTCGATGGAGGACACGGCGGCTCTGGCGCAGGTGGCCGCAGCCCTGGATGTGCCGGTCGCTGCCGGGGAGACCTTTTCTACCAAATACGGTTTTCGCCGTATCGTGGAGAGCAAGGCTGTGGATATTGTTATTGTCGACGTATTACGGGCCGGCGGTATAACCGAGTGGATGAAAATCGCTGCCCTCATGGAAGCTTATAACTTGCCCGTTGCCAGCCACTGTTTGCATGATATATCCCTGCCTGTTATTGCAGGTATTCCCAATGGACTTATCGTTGAGTACATGCCATGGTGGGACGTAATCTACAAGGAACCACCCAGGGTAGTTGATGGCTACTTCCAGGTATCGGACAAACCGGGTATAGGGCTTGAGCTGGACCCCAAGGTGCTTGAGAAGTATAAAATAGCCTGATTCATAAATTATGCCATACAGGTCTAACTTAGGCAGATATCACGATAAAGTAGTTTTTGGAATCAAGTCACTTCCCGTTTGTTTATGAATATAGCGTTAACGAATGCAAATGGAGATCAGAGAATGAGTATTATCAGCGTACCACAGCAAGCATGGTATAAAACAGCTGAACTAAAACTTACCCTGCCTGATGAATGGGATGTCAAGATGTATCACATGGCTGGCTATAACCGACCCGCTTTGAAATCCCATGAGATTAAGGCTGCCCTGGACAATCCAGCCGACACGTTAACTATCAAGGAACTGGCCAGGGACAGGAATGAAGTCGTTATAATCTTTGACGACCAGACGAGAATTACCCGTCCGGCTCCCATTGTACCGCATATACTGGAAGAGCTGGCTGAGGCCGGTATTAACGAAAACAATATACGGTTCATCTGCGCATTAGGTATGCACGGCGCAATGAACCGTTCCGATTTTGCCAAGAAGCTTGGTGAAGAAGTTGTCTCCAAATATCGCGTTTACAACCATAACCCCTTTGCCACCGGAACGTTTGTCGGTACTACTGAACTCTTTAAAACTCCCGTCTACATCAACGAGGAAGTAATGTCCTGTGACCTGAGAATAGCTATTACAGGATGCGTTCCTCATCCCGGTGCAGGCTTCGGCGGTGGCGGAAAAATAGTCCTGCCGGGCATCGCTTCCTATGAGACTATTAAATATCACCACTCGCAAACCCCGAGACCTTCAGAGGGCCAACGAAGTACTGGTAGCAAGATGGGTAAAATAGAAAATAACGACTTTCGCGACGATTGTGACCAGGCTGCTGACCTGGCTAAAATCGATTTTGGAATAACAGCCATCGTCAACGAATGGGGAGATTCCGTATCCATCTATGCAGGCACTCTACGAGCATCTCATGCAAGGGCAGTCGAGGAGGCCAGGAATCACTATCGTACTCCAAGAGTAACCGGTATGGATGTCGTCATTACCAATACCTATGCTAAGGTTAATGAATCAAGTATCGGCATGGATGCGGCTTTACCAGCCGTAAATGCAAGTGGCGGGGATATAGTCCTCATCGCCAATGCTCCCGAGGGACAGATTACCCACTACCTGGGCAGCCCTTTCGGAAAGATAATTTCGGCAAAAAGACCACAACGGGGACTGCCTGAAAATATCAATAACCTGATTGTTTATAATGAGTTTCCCCATCCTGGGAGTAGCTGGTTTGCCGAAGATAAAAAGATACTGTATATGAACAAGTGGGAGGACGTTATTAAATTCCTGATGCAGTCCCACGGGGCTGGAACCAAGGTAGCTGTGTTCCCCGATGCTACCAATCAATATATCGCATGATAATAACTCCGTAATCACAAGGGCAAAAATCCACACTCTTTTAATCCATATTTTTCTACCCGTCATTTTATTTATTCAATAATCTACATCTCCGTTTACTTCATCTTTCTGATTACCTCCCTGGGGAATGTCGTTATCATCCCTGATTCCGGTAAGTATTACAGCTTCAGTCCCCCTTATACAGGTGTTTATTCACCATCTCCTCGTTAAGTTCTATGCCAAGCCCCGGCTTTGTTGGGGGTATAATGTACCCTTCCTCCCACCTGATAGGCTCCTTGAGTATCTCGGCATGAAAACCGTCAAATCTTTCTATACTTTCCTGAATTAAGAAATTGGGACTGCAGATATCAACCTGGATATCAGCTATAGCTTCTACAGGACCGGCATAAAGGTGTGGAGCTATCTGAGCATAATAGGCTTCAGCCATTCCGGCAATCTTCCTGGCTTCCAGAATACCTCCGACGCGTCCAAGGGCAAACTGTAAAATAGAGGCGGACTGGTTCTGTAATAGTTCTCTAAACGCGTACTTTGTGGATAACCTCTCACCGGTGGCTACCGGGATAGTGGTATGTTGAGCTACCCTTGCCATTTCCTCTTTATTCTCCGGAGGAACTGGTTCTTCAAACCACAATGGGTCATACTTCTCCAATCTTCTGGCCAGCCTGATAGCGCTGGAGGTTGTCATCTGCCCGTGGGTGCCGATAAGAATATCGCACTTATCACCGACTGCCTCTCGTACTCTTCTGACTACCTCTTCGGCATTGGCAAGTGATTCCAAAGAAATCTGTTGAGGGTCGGGTACCATTACAGGTACAACGGGGTCAAACTTCACTGCGGTGAAACCCATTTTAACATAAGCGGCCGCTCTTTCTGCTGCAATATCCGGTACATGATGGGCATCCTCCATTGCGCTGAATTCATGGACGTCAGAAGGCGGGTACAGATAAGTATAGCTTCTGATTTTTTCGTGATACTTACCGCCAAGTAAATTATATACAGGCTGGTCGAGGGCTTTGCCGATAATATCCCAGCATGCCTGTTCAAGAGCACTGAGTACGCAGATTTTAGCCGCTCCAGAGAAACCACCGCCATAGACTCTACGCCATATTTTTTCTATTTGAAATGGGTCGGCATCGATTAAGTACTGTTCACCGATAGCATGAATTAGCTGGTCTACTACCTCAGGCTCAAAACCGACACCCCAGGGTTCGCCTATACCTTCGATTCCATTGTCCGTGGCTAGTTTCACGAAATTCCAGAGTCTTAGGCCATGTGATGGTGGAGGGTTTTCTACTATATATGTCTTCAGGTCTACTATCTTCATATGTTTCACCTCCCAATATTGATACGCTGATATTAACAAGTTGAATTTTTCATTTCAAGACCCTAAAAAATATGGGATGACCGGGTAACTGGACAGACCTTTTTGATTCTTGACTCGGATAGAATTGTTGGATAACATTACGGCAGATATTGGCTCAGGGAGAGTAGAGAAATGAAAATCACTGATATTAAGAGGTAATCACTGGTTTCATTGAGAAGCACAGCATCAAGGTCAGCATGGAGAGGAAAAAGGAATTCGTGAAGGAGGTTGAAAATGCCGGAGGAAAATAAAGTCAAAGCAGGAGAGTTAATTATTGAACCTCCAACCCTTATTTCACTCGGGTTTGAATGGTATATAGAGGGGGACGATAACCGTAACGCCACTGTAGAGGTTTCATACCGTGAAAAAGGGCAGGGTGTCTGGAAGAAAGCACTGCCTATGCTTCGTCTCCAGAATGAAGAGTGTATTACCAAGTTCCTCAATAACAGCCTCGATTATATAACACCTAACCTGTTTGCCGGGAGCATATTCGACCTGGAAGAGGGTACAGAATACGAGTGCAGGTTTGTCATGTCGGACCCCGATGGCGTAACCGGTGAAGTCGAGAAAACAGTAACGGTTCATACCCGCCCCGAGCCGAAACCCTTTGAAGATGGCAGGGTCTATCACGTGTATCCCCGTGATTATGAAGGAACGAAGCAGGAGCCGAACTTTGTTAATCTAATAGCGGCTTATTACACCGGTTGGTGTGAGGCGGATTGGTGGAATGTTGCCCCGCCTCGTGTCCAGCCCGGCGATACAATACTGGTACACGCCGGAGTTTATAAAGATGACTGGAATTTTTACGGTGGTGACATATGGGAGGAAGGAATGGGAACTCCTTTTCAAGGGACATATTATCTGACTGCGAAAGGGACCCCGGATAAGCCCATCGTGATAAAGGCTGCCGGTGACGGCGAGGCCATTTTCGATGGCAATGGTAACTTCAACCTTTTCAACGTTATGGTAGCCGACTATCATTATTTCGAGGGAATTACCTTCCGTAATACATATGTTGTGTTTCTGGCGGGCCAGAAAGATATGGTCGGCTGCAATGGACTAACGGTCAAACGGTGCCGCTTTGAGGATATCGACAAAGGTATTCATAATCACTGGTCAGGTTCGAAGAACTTCTACATCGCCGATAATGTGTTTATCGGCAGACATGACCCGAATGTACTGCATGGATGGACCGGCTACCAGGCACCAGTCTCTGGACAACACTCCACCAGACCACCACGAGACACTCAACACCCCTATGAGAAGTGTTTGTCTGAATATGCGGTAAAAATCTGCGGGGCAGGTCACGTTGTCTGTCATAATTATATTACTAATTTCCATGACGGCATCGACCACGCTACCTATGGTGTCCCGGACGGCTATCCGCCACATACCCATCCGGATGTCTACCCGTTAGAAGAAGTGTTACGGCTGGACAGGATGTTCGTATCCAATGATATCTACAATAACATTATCACCAACGTGCACGATGACTTCATCGAAGCCGACGGGGGCATGTATAACATGCGAGTGTTCCGCAATCTTTGCCTGAACGCTGGCACCAACGGTCTGAGCACGCAGCCGCTGCTGGGCGGCCCGGCCTATTTCATGAGGAACATACTCTACAATGTACCGAAGGCTTTGAAACACGCCGCTAACCCGTCTGGTGTACTCTATTATCACAACACGTTTATCACTAAAGTGATTGGCACTGTGGGTTCCAACTATCATTTCCGGAATAACCTCTTTCTCGGGTGGGTACCAGCAGAGACCCTTTTCGCCGTGGACACTTTTACCAACTACACTTCATCCGATTACAATGGGTTCCGACCCGACCCGCAAGCGGAGTATTCTTTCATATGGAAATCTCCTTCTTTCAACAAGCTAAGGGACTATGCCAGCTCGAGGGAAGAGCGTAAATATAAGACGTTGGCTGACTACACTAAGAGCACCGGCCAGGACAAGCATAGCGTAATCGTGGACTATGATATATTTCAGAAGGTCTTTCCAGTAGATGACGCTACGAATATTTATAGGGTTGAAGACCTGGATTTCCGCCTTAAGCCAGAAGCCGCTGCGGTCGACGCCGGGTGTATTCTCCCTAACGTTAATGATGGCTTTACCGGGAGAGCGCCTGACCTCGGAGCATTGGAGGTCGACCAACCACTACCTGTTTACGGGCCGCGACTTTAACCGGCATGGCCGGTCGGGGAGGTGATGTTTTATGAACTGGGATAGCTAAAATCCGGAATGGTACAGATGGTTAAGGAAAAGAATTCAGAAACACTAAACGTATTTATGAAAATAAACCAATGGAGTAAACGATGGATTATGGACTTGAAGGCAAAGTAGCACTTATTACCGGCACAGGCAGTCAAACAGGTATTGGTAAGGCTGTAGCAATATTACTGGCAAAAGAGGGATGCGATATAATTTCCACTGATATTGATATCGAAGGAGCTCAACAGACAGCGGATGAGGTAAAGGCTTTAGGACGCAAGGCTATTGCTGTCAAAGCAGACGTAGCCAGTAAAGAAGAAGTCGGCGAAATGGTAAAGGCGGCATTGAAAGAATTCAATAAGATAGATATATTGGTGAATAACGCCGGCCTGTCTGCTGGAGGAGGTCCTTCCTTCTTTGAACAATCAGAAGAGTACTGGGAAAAAGATATCAATATTAACCTTTACGGGACGATGAATTGCGTAAAGGCGGTTGGCCCGGGCATGGTTGAGCGTAAATATGGCAAGATTATCAATTTTACATCAATTAGTGGCAGATTGGGAGCGCCCATCTCTTACGCCGCAGCCAAGGGTGCAGTTTTGAACATAACCAGAGGATGGGCATCAGGCCTTGGACCCCATGGAATAAACGTAAATGCCGTAGCGCCGGGCATGGTAGCGACCAAATTTCACGCACGTGCCGGAGACCGTGCTAACGAGATGTTCAAAGGAATGGCAGAACGTGTTCCCATGAGGAGGATTCAGACAGTCGAAGATATAGCAAATACAGTAGCCTTCCTAGCCTCAGATGTTTCCAGGAACATTACGGGGCAAACCATTCAGGTAGATAGTGGGCTGCTAATGCCGTGATGAGAACCCTACTGCATGATAACTGAATCCGGGATTTTGGCAAACAGACACAAATACACATTCGGATAAGGAAGATATAAAAATGGGAGACAACGACAAACACTCAGAAAAGACAATCAACCCTGCCAGCAATCCATCCCCCAACACCCCGATAATAGTTATGTACCCCGGCCTGGCTGAGCCCACCGATGAATATCTGCTCTTCACAAAGCAGCTCGGGCTAGACACCGTTTTGGTAGCGGGTTTGCCGGAACACCTGAGAAGCGTCGAAGGGCTGCTATCGATCAAGAAACGGTATGCAGATGCAGGTATTAAAGTCTATTCCGTCCTTGGTCCAATTGGAATGCAGCCAAAAGAGATTGTGCTGAACATGCCCGGCCGGGACAAATTGATTGAAGATTACCTGAACTGGATTCGCACTTTAGCAAAGGCCGGTTTCCATTACACAAACAGTGGTTTTATGGGAGGTACCGGGGTCTGGACGACCGGGCGTGGCGGCGAAGCGAAAAACCGGGGAGCGGATACGAGAGAATTTGATGAGGCAGCACCCACGATTACACGATTCCCCAGAATTGCCCTTTGGGGCGACCGAACTGCAAGAGACCCGATACCCTCTTTTGAAGTTAACAAACTCGCCTTCGGGCGTGAGTACACGCGCGACGAAATCCTGGAGAATTTCACCTACTTTATCAGGAAAGTCGTACCGGTGGCCGAGGAGTGTGGCGTCTATGTAGGATTTCATCCGGATGACCCTCCGGGTTATCAGACGATGGCCGGGATAGCCCGCGTTTTTTCGAGCTTTGAGAGCATCAAAGAGGTGCTGCAAATCGCCGATAGCCCCAACATCGGAATAATCCTCTGCGGCGGCATCTGGCTGGAAGGCGGCGAGAGGATGGGCGCGGACCTCACGGAGGCTATCCGCTGGTTCGTATCCAATAAAAAGACCTGGGAGGTCCATTTCCGCAATGTCAGTTCCCCGCTACCCCATTTCCTAGAAACCTTCCCGGATAACGGCTATTACGATATGTACAAGGCCATGAAAGCCCTCGTTGATGCCGGCTACGGCGGCGCAGTGCATTTAGACCATTCACTTGACATGGTTGGCGCGCCGTATACTTACCAGGCATTCGCGAATGGGTACATGAAGGCCTGTCTGCAACGGGCGCTAGCTGAGGCAGATAAAGCGTAAGATGCGCTCTTGTCATCGGTGGCCTTGGCCAGGTTCGAGATGGCGGCTTATGAGGCGGTTGCTGCCTGTTCACCAAAGCAACACGAACTCGCCTTCATGAACGTATGCGAGCAGGCAGGTCTCAACCCTTACTTCTTTCAGCCAGGCCTTGAATAAGGTTAAGTACCAGCTGTTGATTGGTTGGGGTCAACTGCGCTAGCGCGTGTATGTAAAGGTTCTAAACATTGACCTGGTCCTCTTCACATCAACTTAGCCAGCATCAAGCATCATTAGAAGGAGTTTTCTCTGCTCATCAGGGTTTTATCTTCTTCCCACAGCTTCGGGAGGTCTAAAAGCAGCTTGCCTGCTTTCTCAGCGGCGTTTGCTTCTGGAACGACAGGTGATTCCTCCAGCTCAAGCAGGAGTAGCCTTTTCTGCCTGTTGTATTCTTCACCGCTAAACGGCTATCCTCATAAATTATAACCAGTCTTCTGAGTTTTTCATAAATTTGACGTTTCTGTCTGGCTACTCTTTCAACTCTACAAATCAGGTCTTTATCCTTTAACTAAAGATAAAAAAGAGGATACATATGACATAGATGCTTGAAACCTTTAGTTATTTTATGTGGGAGTATTGCCTGATACCATAAAAGAGAATATTGTCTCTTTTAAATGATATTAAAAGGAGGTGATTATGTGCATCAAATTCTAATTTAAATCGTATAATCTGCTAATTCGAAGGAGGAAAAATGAAATTAGTAGTTATAGGTCTTGGGCAATGTGGAGGCAGGATTGCCGATGAGTTTGCCCGACTGAATAAAAAAGCCATGAGCCAGCGAGGTATCGAGATAGTAACGGGCTGCTTTGCCGTCAACTCCGATGCTGCTGACCTGAGCGGGTTGACAAGTGTCAGACGTGATTACCAGCACAGAATCATTATTGGCGGTCGCAAAACCGGCGGCCATGGTGTTGGTAAAATCAATGAACTGGGCGCTGAGATTGCAAGGGATGACGCTGATAAGGTAATTGACGCCATAAGGACGACTAAACGGTTCTATGAGACAGATGCCTTCCTGCTGATAGCCAGTTCCGGCGGCGGTACCGGCTCCGGTTCGCTACCGGTGATGACACAGCACGTTAAGGAGCGCTACTCCGATAAACCGGTCTACGCTGCCATCGTTCTTCCTTTTGAACACGAGGAAACAACAGAAGAAAGAACGGTATATAACACCGCCACCTGTCTCAAGTCCACCTACTCGGTGGCTGACGCGGTATTCCTGATTGATAACCAGAGGTATATCAGGAAGGATTCCTCGCTTACTGGTAACCTGAAAAAAATTAACACTCTTATTGCCGAACCGTTCTATGGAATCCTCTGTGCCGGTGAAGAGAAGAAACCCAAATACATCGGGGCTAAGCTTCTCGATGCCGGCGATATCATGCAGACGGTAGTTGGCTGGACAGTACTTGGTTACGGCTCCTCACAGTTGCCGTTACTCAGGCTACCCGGTGAGCGAACCCGCGATTTCAGGAAAAAGGGCACCGAGACACAGAAGGGTATCATGGCAATGGATGCAGCAATAAGTGAATTATCACTTAACTGTAATCCTGAGGACGCCAGGAGAGCTTTATACCTTATATCCGCTCCGTCACGAGACATGAATGTTGACCTGGTTAAAGAACTTGGTGATTACCTGAGAAGTATCGCCCCGAGCGCAATAATCAGGAACGGTGACTATCCCAGGCAGAGAGGGGTGCTTGATGTCAGTGTAATCATGTCTGAGCTCAGTGATGTTGAAAAAATAAGGAACTACTATGTGCAATCAATCACTCTTATCCCGGCGATGAAGAAGCGTCAGGAAGAGACGGTGGTCAAGCTTAGAGAGCTCGAAGATACTTCTGTACAAATACCATCACTGGTATGATCTAGTATTCTAAGTTCAGTTAAGTTCTTCTACCTCGTAAGCAGAATATAAATGTTAAGTGATTTAATCACGATGACTTGCTGTTAAGTTAGGATTACCGGTCTTGGTGTAATCCAGATCAGTATAATAATGTGGTGTGAGTTTTTATATGGGAACCATGGCCTGGCCTATTAAAGTGGTAACCAAGTATAAGGTTATTCTGAAAGGACAAAAAGGGGAGGCAAATGGTATGTAATCCCATAGACTGGAATAGATAATCGGTCAGGAGGTGCTTTATGCTAAATAAGGCAGTAAAGGCTTCAGGTATTGAGGTTACTCTTTTCACCAGCAGTGAGTATAATGGCGACGTTGAGGAATTTCAAACTGCAGTGAACTCATGGTTAAGTAGTCAACCGGAGAACGTTGTAATCGAAGATGTGGTATACCAACATTGCGGAAATACACCTCGTGGTAAGGACATCTTTTCTTTAGTTGTCATCTCCAGATCTATGTAACTATGGTTTTTACTGTAAAGGATGCTATCATTTTTGTGAATGCCACCAATATGAAGTTAACGCCTGAGATATTATAGATCAGACGTACTTTTATTATGCTTTAGCATCCGTACAGACGGTTCTTCAATTGTAATGAATTATACTTCAAACAGCTCTGAATAAAACAGAGCATTGTTTCAAGGAGAGTTCGACTCTCCCTGTTATTTATTGGTACTATTCGGTTTTGGTTGATATAAATTTGTCACCCCCTTTATCCCCCTCAAATAGTACCCGTTCATTGCCGATATTATATAATTGTTTGAGGGGGAAGGAGTTTGAGAGAGGGGGCTCCGCCCCTCTTTATATTTCTCCCCTCTCCGGCCTTAAATGCTTTTCAACAATTCTCAGTGGTTCGGGCCGGAGAGGGGCAAGGGGTGAGGTAAAGAAAAACAACCAGATGCAAACAGAGTCTATTTATTAATAACTTTACCGGAAGCCTTATCTTAAAGAGTGATAGCATATGGAGGGTAAATCATTAATAAGCATACTTTGTAAGCTTCACTATCGGTTGCTATAATGTAAATGTGGGTAAATTAGAAAGTTTGCTATCTAAGTTTAATTCGCTGACTGGGAGAAGTAGACGACATAATAAGTCATTGCGTGACGTGACAGAATGGGCATCTACTTTACAAGAGATTTTAACAGAATTTGACTTGTACGAAGAAGATTTTGATCTTGACACTATGCTGGAGAATATAGGAAAAGTACGGTTAGAACTGATTAGAATTACGTATAGGTCCCATGAAATTATTCAAATATCTCGAAAGGTTAAAGGTGTAAATGTTATAGTTAATAAAATAATTGGCCAACTTGAGGACTTCAGAAGATACTTAGATTACCCGGATTTGAATCGCTCTAAACTAATTAAAGCTATATCAGAGGTACAGAATTCTATATCTCAGTTAAAGGATGTAATTTCAGAAATAGAATATAAATAGCTATATATTGATCGGCATTAGATTTTACTCTATCAGCGTTAACACATCCAACTATTTCTTTTTTTCTATTTAGAAATCTTCCTTTTTCAAATAAGTATATGTACCGTTCCACCAAGTGTTTTCGGGGTTGTATGTTCGATAGTAAGCCAATCTATCATTGTTTCAGAGAGAGTTCAACTTTACCTATTGTATTAATACGATATTTGGAATATCATTATTTGCACTATTAAGACCTGATTCCGACTACTTTTACTTGAAGATCTGTGTCACTTGCGCGGTAGGCCACCTCATCTCCTTCAATGGTGACCGGCAGTAAAACTATTATTATTGAGTCGGAGGTGAATTATGGACATGAAGATTAAAGACAAATTTCTAGGACTCTGGAATAAATACTTCAACAATGCAGAACTCCCCATCACCTTCTATTACACAAATGAAGAAGGACATGCTAAGCCGGCTAATCTAGAATCCACGCCAAGATGTGTAATCGGAGCATTAGCAGAAGTAAGGAAAGGAAATCCTCTATATTTTCATGTTGATTCAATAGGCTGTCCAGGTGGAAAAAGATATCTTGGTTTCACCGAGGGCATTATGCCTAATTTTGAATATTTCCTTTCCTACGGTATAGCCGGTGAGCTAGAGGGTGAACGCTACTGTAAATCTCCTGAGATGGTTAAAGAAATGCTGAAACAGATGCCTGAGTTCAAGGCACCGGGTCGTTTCATCGTATTCAAGAGATGGGATAATCTCTATAGTGAAGATGAGCCTGAAGTCGTTATTTTCTTCGCAGAACCTGACGTGCTATCTGGACTTTTTACCCTGTTTCGTTTTGATGAAGATGACAGGAATGCAGTATCTGCTCCCTTCGGCTCTGGCTGTTCTACGATTGTACAATACCCATATCTTGAGAGGCGCTCCAGTAATCCAAGAGCGGTTATTGGGATGTTTGACCCTTCAGCGCGTCCTTTTGTGGGTAATAATTTAATTACATTTTCAGTGCCTATGGAGAAATTCGTTGACATGATTGACAACATGGAGGAGAGTTTTCTTATCACGAATACCTGGAAGAACATACAGAAAAGGATTAGTTTAATCCGCAGTCAAAAAGGAGTCGAGTTATAAACATAATACACCAAGGATACCAAGCAACACTAAAACTGTTTCTGGAGGATTTCGACTCTCCTGTTGTTTTTTTGTTTGTTTGACATATAATCGTCTGCACAATGATTAGTATTCATAACATGATCAAATGCTTAATTATTATTCTAATTGCTTCGTAGAACCCTGAAATCATAAATATCACCCGTTTGCTGTCTTCTCGCGCCACAAAACGTCAGAAAGTGATTTACCGACTCTGGAACCATATATTTAAACTGCTTGAGGAACAATGGATGTGAGCATCTTTGGTAGCAAACTGTCTTCGAGACGTGGAGGTCGGAGGTTCAAATTCTCCAACTCTGACCAATCCTACTATTTCTTCAAGATTATGCTTATAATACCCAGTAATTCCTTACCCTAATTAATCCTAAAGAGACCAGGGGTACCATGCGATGTACTTTGTTTGACTGCGTGGCTTGCACAAGATGTGGGAAAGACAGTTTTCATCCCTGAAATAAACTGCTTGTCGGCACCAAATCAATGAGGGGCCAAGCTAATATCAGTTTCATGTAAGTTTAGGGATATGGTTTTCTGTATATACTACGACGAATATTTAAAAAGATATCCAAGGCAGCTTCTAAGGAAAAACATATGGGTTGACAAAGTTTCTTTTGTCACTAGTGCAAAATTTTTTCCTGTTTAAGGAACTGTACTAACTTTGAGGCCAATTCCGCCGGATTACCTTCAAGGCGGTTGTCCTTCTTTTCAGTCATGCCGCCAGACATTACCAATCGTATTCGTTCTGCCGCTGGCAGGCTGGACTCTTTCATATCAGGCAGCATCAGGTCTTTTTTACATAGGTTTTCCGTGAGACGTTCGTAGCGAAGCTGTTATAGAGCTGCACTATGGGCATAGCTTCCTCATTATCCTGCGTAGATTCCTTCAAGGCATCAAGGTCTGAGAATAGCATTATTTTCATGAAGGCAGGCTCACCATCCGAAGTCTGCCAGATATCATAAGATTCACAACCATGAGATTCCCAGAAGGGTTTTATCTTCTCGATGGTAACCTTGAGATATTCGGCTTGTTGTTCTTCGGGCACGTCAAATGTAAATATCATTGAAGCAGTCATTATATCCTCCTTTTTTGCTTGCAGAATAGACTATACTTTTTATGAATGTCAATAATTGCTTGCCTTACTCAACCTGTCTTCCTAAAGCCACCTGGCAAGATTTCGGATTCCGCTCTCAGCTTCTTGAAATCAGACTTCTCAGGGAAAAGCCTTAAGACTTCTAATTTCTCCTCAAGCTTTTCGTTTCCTTGCCCGTGTTTGAGAAGTTGATTAAGAACTGCCGAATACTCCTTCCTGGCTACGGTTTCGAAGCAGTTCATAAGATCCGGTATCAATTCAATCTTCAGCATAAACCTGGCTTTACCTGCGGTAGGCTTTTTTCCAGGGTTCCCGTTTTAGCATCAGGTAATCTCTGATAGCCGCTTTCAGAGTGTTCGCTGCCAGAAGAGCACAGTGCCGGCTATCTTCGGGTAAACCTCCAAGTGCTTTCAGGACCGTTTCCTGGCTAATACTCTGACATTCCCGTATGCTCTTTCCTCTGGCAAGCTCGGTTACCATACTGCCCGAAGCTATGCTGGTGCCGCATCCATCGGTAATAAATCTAATGTCTCTTATTGTGTCATCTTTTACCCTTAGCCAGATACTCATTACATCACCGCAGGAACCGGTAATAACGGCACGACCGTCAGCATCGGTTATTTCCCCAATGTTTCTTGGATTCGTGGCATGGTCGATTACAGTTTCTGAATATATGTTGCCAGGAGTCTCAGCTATGAACTCCTGAAGTTCGTTACTATCCAAAGATACTTCCTTCCATATGCGAAATCGTGATGTTTATCAGAGCGTGATAGTACCAGAAAGCCATATCCGTTTTCCATATTTCCCAAGCGTGGCCTGCCCGGGTGAGGGTTTCCGATTCAGGCGGCAGGGTCGGTTTACCAGGTTGCCAGCCTGAAGGCATCAGTCCTCCTGTCTTAATTATCTGCCTCATTTCTTTGCTTTTTTCAGCACATATTTTACACGGAAGAGTTCACATATTCAATGCTTTTATTGAAGTTATTTCAAAGGATATATTGACATTAAACTCATGCCCGGTTATTATTCTGATGTAGAAAAACGATGAAGGATGGTTTATGTCTATACCTAAAGGATATGTTGGAAATATTGCAATCATTGAACTTGAAAAGCAGGAAGCACGTATAGTACCCACGGAGCGTTTCTTTAGCGACTATGAAATCGACCCCAGGCTCTGGCTCGGTGGCGACGGAGTTATCACCAAGGTATTCTGGAAAGATTTTCCCACTCCAATAGACCCACTCGGACCGGAGAACGAGGTAATTATTGCCACAGGACCCTGGACAGCCACTGCCGCACCCTGGGCGGGAAGAGGAATGCTCGGCTGTATCAGTCCCGATACCGGCGGTTTTTCATCAGGTTCATTCGGGTGGATATTCCCTTCCGTTCTAAAATACGCCGGGTTCGATACTATCATCATCAGAGGTAAATCACCAGAACCTGTTTACCTGTTTATCGACAACCAAGACATAACATTCATAGATGCTTCCCATATCTGGGGCAAAGAGACAGGAGAGACAGTAAAAATGATAAGGGAGGAAATGGGCGAGCGTTATGAAGGGGAAATACGCGTTCTCAGTATCTCTGTTGCCGGAGAAAACCTGGTTAAGTACGCCCCGCCCTGTGCTGATGGTACTTCTTGCCCGGGCAGGTCGGGGGGCGGTACTGTTATGGGTTCAAAAAATCTCAAGGCAATCGCTGTTCGCGGCACGGGAGAGGTTGCCTTACATGACCCTCGCGGGTTACTCGAATCGTCATATCGTATCGGCAAGACCGTTCTCTCAGAAGAGCCATTGATAAAGCTGTGGCAAGACTATGGTGCTACCACCTCTCTATTTACTGCATATAACTTACCATTGAACGGAGGAATGCTGACTGAAAACAGGTCGCTCGCTGATTTCCCTCACAACAAGAATGTGGGTTGTCTCAACTGCCAGGCACCCTGCTATCACTGGGTGCAGGTGCAGGAAGGAAAGTATACTGGCACCAGACAGCTCGGCGGTCATATGACATTCGTCACCAACTGTGTCCGAGACCTGGGCATCATGGACTTCGGCACCTGGATATATTATGAGAGACTGATGCAGGAACTCGGCCTCGACCCCTCTTCTTTTACTCTGACTTTCTCCTGGGCGGTAGATTGCTTTGAGAGAGGAATATTGACTGAAAAAGATACGGACGGCCTGGTCCTGCGACAAGGGGATGAAGAACTGATTTTTGAATTGGCAAACAGAGTAGCCTACCGGAAGGGTGATTTTGGCAACCTGTTGGCCGATGGAATCGATGAAGCCAGTCGGAAAGTAGGCAAGGGCTCTGGAGACATCGCTCCAACCGTTAAGGGGAAACCTTATTTGCAGGGTGATCCAAGGGTGCAGGCCTTGATATGGTCATTGGGAGTGATGACCAGTCCTCGCGGTGGCGACTGGAATCGCTGTCACAACACCTATGAGCTGGCTTTTATTCCTGAGAGAAGGGATACCTATCCAGATTTTATCGGCCAGACTTGTGCAGAGGCTTACCGGAACGCAGTAGAAAAGCTGGATATGCCAGCCGACCTTAAAAAGTATATCTTCGGTGAGCCTCCGAGGGTGGACACTGATTGGGTAAGGCAGACCGAAGGGAAAGCTGCATTCAATGCATTCTCTGAGGATAGTATGGCGGTAATCAACTCACTAGTGACCTGTATGTACAGCGGTGGAACTCACTGGTTCCTGGTAGGCACCGGGCCGACAATGTGGGCTGAAGT
>CAYVOV010000008.1:99020-141532 GCA_964453525.1 uncultured Dehalococcoidales bacterium
CCGGCTGGAATACCACGCCGGAAGAGCTGATGAAGGTTGGCGAAAGGGTTTTTAATCTCCAGAGGTTATTTAACTACAGGTTAAAAGGCTGGGATGTTAAAAATGACACCTGGACGGACAAGAGGATTTATGAACCGGCTGAATCAGGAACCTTCCGGGGAAGAAAGGTACCCTGGGATGAGACACTCCAGGAATACTATGAGTACCGAGGCTGGACTAAGAATGGAATTCCTACAAGAGGAAAAACCATTGAATTGGAACTGGGCAAAGAGGCTGATGAACTGAAGTTGCAGGACTGAAAAGAAACAATTTTTCTGATTCTAATTTTTCCCCGTAGATGCCGATATTTTAATCAACAGACTGAAACTACCAGAATATGCGTTTCTAATTGTTTCCTATTCTCTGGTAAGAGTAGCAAAGTATTTTAATATCAGTTTCCCGTAATTACAGGCACTCTATCTCATAACATTACTTCTTAAGTAGGATACATCCTACAAAAGAATCAGACTTGTCTGATTCCAGCACTACGTCACCCTTCACAATAATAATGATATATCTACTAAATTCCTATTAAATGAATCATTACTAGCAGAAGGTGACAAATGAATCCAAGTGAGGATAATAAATACCGATTCTTCCTCTTTTGCGGAATGCTAGCCCCCGTTATCTTAGGGGTGGTGATAACAGTCGTCGGCCAGTTGACTCCGGACTACAACCAGCTTACAGACAGTATTAGCCGGATGGGAACTCATGACAAACCTTACGCCTGGCTGCTACACGGTGGTTATTATATATACGGCATTCTGATGAGTCTTGCTGCCTTTGGACTCAGCCGAACTATCGGTTCGATACCCAGGATGAATACTCTAGCAAAGCTGCTGGGCATCCACGCCTTCGGCACGATATTACTGGCAATTTTCCCGGACAGCGTGAACTCAACCTTCAAGCACATAGTACATGATGTCATGTCTACAACATCTTACCTGCCCTTATTGATAGGTATATTTATTTCACGCCGAATTGCCCGTGATGAATTATCCCTTAAAGTAGCAGGGATTCTCGGAATATTCATCCTTATCATTAACCTGCCTATGCCAATCATCAATGTGGTTGGGCCTCTCGCATCAATAGGCGGTCTACTGCAGAGGATACTATCAGGTTGTTCATTCTTCTGGCTTTCTCTCACCTTCTTTCTGCTTTATAGAAACCGACGTTCAATTAAATACAGGATGAAGAATGTTGAATTACCATATTCACTGGTGGTGACAAAAGGCGTGCTGACCGACCAGCCTCAAGGGTAGGAAACGTCCTACAAAAATCGGGGACCGCTAAGAAATATCCTACACGGAATTCAGACTTCTCCGACTTACAAACCCTCATTACCCAGTTAATAATAATGATAGTAAATTCCTTACCGAAAAGGCCAGTAAAGCCGAAGGGAGAACAGATGAAAGCAATATTAGATATACAGGATGACACTAAACTTGAAATTGGTGGGAGTGAACTGAGAGAGATGTTTGGCCTGGCAACGACCTGGCTGGAAAAGAACGCTGACGTTATTAACGCTCTGAATGTCTTCCCAGTTCCGGACGGTGATACCGGCACAAATATGTTACTTACAATGGAATCGGTTATGAATGAGGCAGAACAGGTTCAGAGTACCACTGCTTCAGAAATCGCTCATGCTATGGCTAAAGGTGCTTTAATGGGTGCCAGGGGAAATAGTGGCGTAATCCTCTCCCAGATAATGAAAGGATTCGCTACTGGTTTAGACGGTAAAGATAAGTTCGGTCCTTACGAACTGGCCGATGCTCTGGAACAAGCATCGATAGCTGCTTATGCCGGGCTGAGTCAGCCGCGTGAAGGAACAATGCTGACGGTTATTAGAGATGTAGCAACAGCCGCAAAAAACTGCGCTTCTCAAAATGAGCTGGATCTGGCAGCGTTTATGGAAATTGTTGTCGAAGAAGCCAGAAATTCAGTGGAAAGGACGCCATTACTACTGGATGTCTTAAGAGAAGCCGGTGTGGTAGACGCCGGTGGACAGGGTGTTTATATCATCCTGGAGGGAATCCTGTTCTATCTCAAAGACGAAGACATAGGCCCTGATCTGCAAGGAAGGGATGCACCCATAGTCAAGCAACCATCTCCTGTAAATATAGATGCAGTTTTCGATGATGACAAAACCTACGGATATTGCACTGAGATGATTATCAAGGGAGACGAGTTAAGACCTGACCAGATAAGGCGTTGGGTCGAGGGCCAGGGAGAATCGGTACTCGTCGTTGGCGATAATGATACGGTCAAGATTCACGTCCATACATTTCATCCCGGTACAATTATTGAATTTGCCATCTCTCTTGGCACGTTGCACGACCTGAAAATTCAGAATATGAATGACCAGCATGAAGATTTTCTGCAAATACCCAACACCTTGGGAAATAGCACAGATAGCGCCGTAATTGCTGCTGTTGCCGGAGAAGGTATAGAAAAGACTTTCCGTAGTCTGGGTGTAACGACCATAATTCCGGGTGGACAGACGATGAACCCAAGCTGCTCCGATATACTGGAAGCGATTAATTCTGTTTCCTCTAATAAAATTATAATACTGCCGAATAATAAGAATATCATTCCGTCCGCAAAACAAGCAGCTAGACTTGCCACAAAAACAGTAGAAGTTTTGCCAACACGGTCAATCCCGCAAGGGTTATCAGCCATGATTAACTATAATCCTGAAGCCAGTCTGGATGAAAATGTTGCAGAAATGTCCGGATTTCAGGAACAGGTCAGAACCATCGAAATCACCACGGCTATCAGGGATGCCCGGGTTAATAATACGCAGATAAAGAAAGGTAACTATATGGGGATTATCGATGGAGATATAAGAATAGCATGCGACAGCCTTGACCAGGCCGTTTTTCAGTCACTTGAAGCAGTCGATACCGATAGTGCCAGTATAGTCACTCTGTTCTATGGTGACCGGGTTGAAGATGATGAAGCAGCTGAGCTCCGAGATTCTGTAAAGGAAAAGTACACGGACCTGGATATTGAATTGATAAGGGGTTCCCAGCCGCACTACTCCTACATCATATCGGTCGAACAATAGAAATCTGAATTAAATCGAATAAATGCTCTACTGAAGGGGAAGGAAATGATAAGTACGTACGAACAGATGGATAGAAAAAAAGCAGAGTTATGTGGGCTGCAACCTGCAGATATATTGCTTGTTCACACCAGGCGTAGTTTATGGGGCTGGCTTATCCGTTTCGGCACTCACTGCTACTGGAATCATGCGTTAATGGTCTGTTCGGTGGGAGAAAGAAATAAGGACTGCAATGATGTCCTGGTCGCGGATGCCAAGACGGATGGTTCAATAGTGTTAATCAATATAAGCGAGTATTTAAAGCGGACTGATAAGTATGATGTTGCGGTGAAAAGATTCAGATCTGACTGGACTGATAATATAGATCAATCGCTTTCCCTTAATGCTCGTGTCCGTATATGCCGTACCGCTATGAATGAAGCGCAGTTCCCAGTCGGTATGCGATTGATAATTATTAAAAACCGTATTATGAGACAGTCTACCGTTATCTGGCGTTTCATCAGGCGTAAAATCCGTAAATCTTACAAGCAGCCAGGTCTTCCTTGGAGTACTCGTCCAGGGCAGGTGAAAGCGTTTACCTGTGGCGGGTTCGTCCAGTGGTGCTATTACATGGGTGCCTTAAAAACCATCGGGAGAAAGAGTAAGAGCCAGGACCGTCTCAAGGATGTGATCTTTAATCCGCGGATTGAAGAAAAACCGACCCCATTCGGGCTGCTCACCACCACTCCGGCCGACCTGGCTAATTGCGATAAACTTTCATGGGAATTCGTTATCAAAGACGGGGCAATGCTTCATGTTTCAAATAGCGAAGAGGTAATGTCAGCCGTAGCACAAACAGAACCAGATAAAAAGAAAAATATGATTGTGGTAGATAAAAACGACAGTCCGATCAGTGACACTGCCAGCGGTTTGATACGAACTACAGAATTGCCGGTGTATGAGATTAACCGATACCGGCTGCCCCAGCTCTTCCGCCTTGCCAGGCAGGTAGTTTCCTTCTCTTCTGAATGCGAGATATGTAGTGACCTACAGATTCAGATTGCTCAGTTCAATGCAGACCTGTCAAACCAGCCGCTAATGTCCCGTCAAAGCCTTAATGAATATCTTAATATGATTAAGGATATAACCAGACACCTTAAACGTTCGCACAGACTCGTCGAGGAAAGACATTATATTAAGCAATTTGTCTTCACCGGCTTTAGCTTCGGAATATCGATTGTGCTCCTCGGACTGATTCTGCTCAACTTCGGCATTACAATGTTAGCACTGAATATTACGTTAACAGCACTTACTACCAGGGTAGCATTCGGCTATATGGCTGGCTATTTTATGGACAGAAGAGCCAGAAAACAGGGTAGGGTAATCTAATTCACACAGACTATGTGACTAAAACACAAACCTGATGAGATAACTAAGGACAATATAAGTAATAATGGCTAATATTCCGATTACAATGATGACTAGCTTCCGTTGATGCCATATTTCTCTTATAGTCCGAATTAAAGGGGCTGTTCTAATATTGAGCTCACTCATAATGAGTTTCTCTCGAGCGATAATACTATCCTGGATTATGCCTTGTTCGATAGCGTATCGTATTAATTGAGCATCGTTACCGATTTTCAGCTTCTGCAATATCCGCGAATGATAAGTACTTACCGTCTTTATAGATAAAGACATTTCATCCGCAATTTGTTTTATTCTTTTCCCCGAAGCCAATGCGACCATAACTTCGTATTCCCTATCGGATAAGGCCTCGGATAGTGATGTATCAGCATCGGCAGGGAAGTCGGTCAGCTTTTCAGCTAAAGAAGGTGAGATATATTTACGGCCACTAGATATCCTCGTAAGAGCCTCAGGTAGTTCGTTGGTAGCGCTTTCTTTAGTAAGGATGCCTGAAGCCCCGGCTCTGAGTAATCTGCCGCAATATTGTTCGTCATCCAGGATGCTTAATACCAGTACCGGTAGACCGGGGCTCTCAGCCCTGATTTGTTTAGTCAGTTCAATTGGGTCTGCAGTGGATATTGTCTGACCTATAAAAATGACATCATATGTGTTTTGCTGGACCTCTTTGAGGGATTCATTTCCTGAGCAAGCTTCAACCGCCGTGGACTCCAAGGCACTCTCTACGAAATGCTTCAAACCCTGGCGAACAATGAGGTGATCATCCACTAAAAGTATTCGCACAATTTTACCTGTCCTCATTTGATAAGGTGCTTGTTATTATATTTTAGCTATGAATAACTGTCAATTAATGCGTAAGAAATATCCTACAAGAATGAGGGGTTTTTAGGATATATCCTACAGAGAATTCAGAGTTGTCCGACTTACATAACCCATCTGCCCGTTAGACAATAATATTGAATTCCGAACCAAGAGTCTTTAAATATCGGGAGGTACCAGAGATGAACGGGCAAAGAATGATATATGCTGCTATTATTTTCATATTATTAATGGCAATGCTTGCCGCTTGTGCCGGGCCAGACTCGACATCAGGTACAACTTGCTCGATGTATAACAACCCAATTCCACACAGGGAGTCTGCTGAGTCGCAACCGAGAGGTAACGGTAAGGTAGAGATGGTCAGTGAACCAGTCCATGAGGGTAATTATTCGGCAAAACTTACTATACCCGAGAATTATTCACCCGGGGACGCAGCCCGTATTGCCATACCTGTAGATGATTTTACGCTGAATGATGTTACCAGCCTGTGTTACCAGTGCTATATTGACGCGGACACGCCGATAAATTCAGACGGTTACTGGGTACCTTATTTTACTTTTGAAATAGATACCGATGGCAAACCCGGTTGCGACACGTGGGTTATCGGTGGTGTAGGAACTGTCCAGCAAAATACTGGATTATGGTTTGAGATAAGTCTGGAGGGCGACTCGCTTTTTCATGTGGCAAGCACTATCAGTACCTACGAAAGTCCGTTTCCAATAACCAGGATGGGCACTCTTGCAGAAATCAAGATAGCAGTAGGACCCGATGGAAACACAACCCTTGGAGAATGTCCCGTATCCAAAATCAGACTGGCTATTGGCAACTGGGGACCGGGAGGTCCCGAAGGACCTGTTATATGCTATGTAGACCACCTGATTTGTAATGGAGAAGTATTATTTTAAAGTAAGGATTACGAGCGATGTTGTTAGAATCACCAATTATAGACCTGGGATACCAACTGGCGAAGCCTAACCAGATTCAACAAAATGGGGCTTTTTGGGGGCATTATATATGCTTACGTTAGGAGATGATTAAATGGGAACGACTATCGAAGAAGAGTTTGAAGGTGAAATTAATAGAAATTCCTGGTTAAGGACGCATCTTCCTCAACTCTTAACCGTTCTATTTGCCCTTTTTATCTGCATGCTTATCGTCGTTTTTCGAGAGTACATAGCAGCATTGGAATGCTATGGCTATTTGAGTGCCTTCTTGGTACCGATGTTATGTTGTGCCACTATCGTAGTACCCGTACCCGGTCTGATAATAGTATTTACTCTAGGTGCAGTGTTAAATCCTTTGTTAGTAGGCATAATTTCAGGAGTAGGTGGAACTTTAGGTGAAACAACTGGATATCTGGTAGGCTTTGGTGGGCGTACTATGATAGCAAATATGAGATGGTACTATCGGATAGAAAACTGGATTAGACGCTGGGCGGCCAGTACTCTTTTCGTTCTGGCATTAATACCCAACCCTCTATTTGATATTGCCGGAGCTGCTGCTGGAGCCCTCCGTGTTCCTCTCTGGAAATTCCTTATCTTTGGCGGAGCCGGACGGGTAATAAAGCACATTTTCTTTGCGTTTGCTGGTGCTTGGGGAACGGAATTTGTATTGCGATTTCTTGGATAATAATGCATCTATTTCTTTAAAAAACCAGAATGTCAGAGTATTTCCAGAAAACAAGCAATATATGTACCCCTGCAGCAAGCCAACAGGTACGCGCTTGAGTATAATAACAAGTATGATTAGCCCGACAATGCGGGCAAGTCATGCCGGATAGTATACTGTTATTATTATCTTTACCACCTTTATTCCTCGGTGCCTATTTCAGTTACTCCTGGTTCCGGGGAGGAATAGTTACGGTAGTAATAGGTTAGTATCCAATCCCGGACACCGGGTATATCGATGCTGGAACTGCTGGAAAGATTGGCTCTCACCCTCACCTGACTGTAGTCAGTCAGTACCGAAGATATATTCACCGGTGAAGAATCGAATCCGGCGGAGTTACCCGATAAAGCACTGTCCGGGATGAGGTTCCAAGTAGAGCCAGTGTAGTACTCGAGCTGATATTTAATATCCGAGCTACCCGGTTTTGTATCATTCCAGGAAAGTTGTACACCGGTGGCAAAGCGTGCATCGCTGTTAGCCGGGATAGTCACCGACCTCAATATACCAGAAGCAGAAACAGACCGGACATATTCAACATAGGTCTTGAACCAGAGGTCGGACGTGTCAGCCGGGGTCCAGTCGGTCCCGCCGTTGGATGAATAAGAGCGCACGCCGTTGCTGTAAACATCGGCGCTCTGGCAGGAAACATTGTAATGGTTGGAGGCATCACCGCCGGTTGTTTTAACGACTATTGTATAGCGGGTTCCGCTGCTAACGGCCGCCGGCGTCGAGAAGAAGAATACCTGGTCGTTGACCGAGGAGCCGATATTATTCCTACTTGCCGAAGCATAAACAGCACCTCCCGGAATGTATGTCCCTGTGGCAGAGCTTATGTAGGTCTTGAAGTAGAGGTCGGCTGAGCTATTCGGTGTCCAGCTGCTTCCACTATCAGTCGAAGCGCACTCTTTACCCAGGTCATATGCATCAGAGTTCTGATAGCCAACTCCATAATAGTCGAAGATATTGCCGCCGCTCGTATATACAACAATAGCGTAGTTAGTCTCAGCGGTAACGCTGTAGGGCGTTGAAAAAGTGAAGTCATACTCCCCAGCGGTGGTGATATCGCTTCGGCTGGCACTGGCATACACCGTACCGCCCGGAGTATCGCCTACCTGTACAGTTATATAAGTTCTGAAGTAGAGGTCGGTGGAACTGCTTCCTGTCCAGTCGCTGCCATCATTCGAAGAGTAACATTCTCTACCATTGGCATAGGCATTCGAGTTCTGATAAGAAACACTATAGTAATTTGAGGCGTCACCACCGCTGGTATAAATGACAAGGGCATACTTTGTACTGGCAGTCACAGCGTATGGCGGAGAGAAGATGAAATCATATTCTCTGGCAGCGGCGATGTCGCTCCGGCTGGCGGTGGCGTATACCGTGGTGCCGGGAGTGTAGGCGCTTGCTGTGACATAAGTCTGGAAATAAAGGTCGTAAACATCGTATCCGGTCCAGGAATTGCCGGAATCACTCGAGTAGCCTACTCTGCCACTGGAGTAGACATTAGAATTCTGGTAATAAATGGGGTAATTGTTTGCTGCATCACCGCCGCCTGTCTTTATCACGATGGAGTATTTAACTCCAGAGGTAACCGAGGCAGGGGAGCTGAAGGTGAAATCATAAGTTCCAAACGAGGTTCCGATATCAAGCGGGTTCTTACTGGCAGTAGCATAGACGGTAGTGCCGGGCAAATTGTCCACAGTGCAGTTCCTTATCTGTACATCAATTGTACCGAGAGGATTGCCCATCTTCGTCCTGAAGTAAAGGTCTGTGGAATCGCTGCCTGTCCAGGTGCTGCCGCCGCTTGTCGAGGAACATTCCCTGCCACTGGCATAGGCATTCGAGTTCTGATATGAGACGTTATAATAATTACTGCCGTCTCCGCTGCTAGTATAAATGACAATGGCATACTTTGTGCCCGAAGTTACCGAGCAAGCGGAGGAAAAAGTGAAGTCATATTCGCCGGCGGTGGTAATATCACTGCGACTGGCAGTAGCGTGCACGGTACCACCGGGGATGAGTCCCGCCTCCTGTACAACGTAGGTCCTGAAATAAAGGTCCGTGGAGTCACTACCCGTCCAGATACTGCCGCCGTCTGTAGAAGAGCATTCCCTGCCATTGGCATAAACATTCGAGTTCTGATAGGAGACTCCGTAGTAGTTGCTGGCATCGCCGCCGCTGGTGTAGATAACAAGGGCATATTTAGTGCCGGAGGTCACGCTGTAAGGAGTTGAGTAAGTGAAATCATATTCTCCGGCAGAGATGATATCACTCCGGCTGGCGGTGGCATACACCGTACCGCCGGGACGGAAACCCGCCGGTATTGGTACATAGGTCTTGAAGTAAAGGTCAGTGGAACTGCTCCCCGCCCATGTTGTACCGCCGTCTGTAGAAGAGCATTCCCTGCCATCAGCATAATTATCCGAGGCTTGATATGATACTCCATAGTAGTTACTGGCGTCTCCGCCGTTGGTATTGATGACAAGGGCATACTTGGTGCCGGAAATTATACTATAAGGAGTTGAGTAGGTGAAATCATACTCGCCGGCAGTGGTGATATCACTCCGGCTGGCGGTGGCATAAACCGTACCGCCGGGAATGTATTCATCCAGTGTCACATAAACCCTGAAATACGTATCGAGATTAGTGTATGGAATCCAGCTACTGCCACCGTTTATTGAAGCACAGGCATTACCATTTGCATATAGATTGGCATTCTGATAGCTTATAGGATAATTGTTACTGGCATCTCCGCCGGCTGTTTTCACCACGATAGCGTAGCTGGTACCGGAAGTAACGCTTGCCGGGGTGCTGAAAGTGAAGTCATACTGCCCGGTAGCACCGATATCGCTCCGGCTGGCAGTAGCATAGACTGTGGTTCCGGGCAAAACACCGGAGACGTTTCTAATCTGTACGTCAAGCGGAGGTGGGCTGCCTGTTTTAGAGACTGTAATGGTAACCTTGGTTAGTTCGCCGGTAACGCCGGCCTGGAATGTCTGCGCTACCCAGATATTATTATAGATGGCATAATTATTGTTATAACTGGTCTGGCTCTGGTCAAGAACCTCTTCCAGAACAGCGTCCTGTAATTCAACAGTCAGGTTGTTGGGCGGGCTGCCCATCTTGGAGGCTCTCAGGGTAACTTTACTCAGATTGCCACTGGCTCCAGCCTCGAATATCTGTGCCCTCCAGTTATTACCGAAAATCTGCCTGTCACCGGTGAAAGATGTCTGGCTCTGGTCTTCTGTTTCCTGATAGCCGGAGACTGTATTGCGCAGCTCGACAGTAAGGTCATTAGCCGGGCTGCCCGTCTTGGAGGCTCTCAGGGTCACTTTACTGAGATTGCCGCTGGCTCCAGCCTGAAACACCTGCCCTTCCCAGTTATTACCGTAGACCTGCCTGTCTCCGGTGAAAGATGTCTGGCTCTGGTCCTCTGTTTCCTGGTAGCCGATAATAGTATTTCTTAATTCGACAATAAGGTCATTAGCCGGGCTGCCCGTCTTCGAAGTTCTGATTGTAATTTTACTCAGGTCGTCGCTGGTTCCAGCTTCGAAAATCTGCGCTCTCCAGTTGTTGCCGTAAATTTGCCTGTCCCCGGTATATGACGTCTGGCTCTGGTCCTCATCTTCGACACGCGCCAGTGCCATGGTGACCTTGCTCAGGTCGCCGGTAGCTCCCGCCTGGAAAGTCTCTGCGAGCCAGGTATTGGAGTAAATACCGTAGCTGTCAGTATAGCTGGTCTGGTTCTGGTCTAAGTTTTCCTCTGAACCACCGGAAACGTCGCGCAGTTCAACGGTAAGGTCATTTGGTGGACTCCCGGTCTTGGCAGCTCTCAGGGTTACCTTTGTCAGGTTGTCACTCAATCCCGCCTGGAATATCTGGGATTCCCAGTTGCTACCATAGACCTGCCTCTCGCCAGTGTACGATGTTTGACTCTGGTCTTCGCTCTCCTGGGAACCGGTGGTCACATTACGCAGCTCAACTGTCAGGCCATTGGGCGGGTTCCCCGTCTCCGAGGCTCTGATGGTGACTTTACTCAGGTCGCCGGAGGAGCCGGCACGGAAAGTCTGCGCCCACCAGTTGATACCGTAAGTTTGCCGTTCACCGCTGTAGGAGGTCTGGCTCTGGTCGACGACTTCATCAATGTATTCCTGTGCGTCCTGCACCTCTACTGTCAGGTTATTGGGCGGGCTGCCTGTGGTAGAGGCATTAAGGACCACCATTGTCAGATTACCGGTGGCACCAGTAATAAAAGACTGGGCGCTCCAGTTGTCACCATATACCGGCCAGTTAGTACTGCTGGCAATCTGGTTCTGGTCAAGTTTTGCCGCAGAGGAAATATAGGTCTTGCAGTAATAATCATACACGTCGTACCCGTTCCAGGAACTGCCGTTGTTTGTGGACAGGACTGCCCTGCCACCCGGGTATACATTGGCGTTATAGTATGCATTATAGTAGTTGGACGCATCACCGCCGATGGTTTTAGTAACGATAGCATAACGTGTCCCGGCAGTAACGGGAGCCGCCATATTGAAATTGAAATCGTAATTACCTAACGTTGTAATATCATCCCGGCTGGCAGTAGCGTAGATAGTAGTGCCGGGTAAATTACCAACAGTGTTCCTTATCTGTATTTCCAGAGCATTAGGTGGATTACCCTGCTTGTTTACTCTTATTGTGGCTTTTGTCAGGAAGCCATCGAGGTTGGCATAAAAAGTCTGACCAAGCCACTGCTGGTCATAAATCCCAACTCCGTTAGTTCCTAAAACCTGGTTGACATCGAGTATCTCCGTGTCAGCCACCAGCAACTGGGCTTCTCCGGGAGTGACAGCAATAGTTGAGGAATCGGCATCATCCAACTTTGTTATATCATTAAACAGGTCCTGAAAGGAACCACTTGTGAATGTATCGGAAAGTGAGCTGTTTGCGCTGGCGCCGGGATTGCTGTAATACATGTAAATCGTGGAATCGCCGTTCGGGACGGACGGTACCTTAACCCAGATATCAGTTGAGGTTGTGTTGATGCCGGACTCTATCCAGTAAGGTATATTGCTTGTGCCGTCAGATTCCGAGAAACGGATGTCATCGCCATCGGCTTCCATCTTGCCGGCAGTAATAAGCTCCTGAGTATTGACCGTGACTTTTACCTGGTAATCGGTAAGTGCCCCACCGCCGTTATTGATTATAATTGGCTTTCTCCAGTACCAGGCCAGGTTATACCAGTTATTGATAGTGCATAGTGCGTTATCACTTGAGTCCTCGAGGTCCAGGAAACTGGTACTTGTTACACCAGCACCACCGGACAAAACCGTTATCGATAGTATAACCAGCAGTAAAATAAGCCGAAGAACACTCTTCATCCGTTAACTACCTCGGCAGCTTTTTTCTTGTTAAGCGTTTGCCAGATACTTCTCATGTACATTGTAATGACGAAAAGTGCCGGTACAGCCAGGCCCAGCAGAAAGCCCAAAGAAGTCTTCAGAAATCCAGTTACATATCCTGCATAAGGCAGGTGAAAGCAAATCTTACCCACCACATTACGCGCAGGCACACTGGCAGGGTCTGGATGGCTATTGGCATCTCCTTTGGTTATAAAGGATAGGGGCGAATTTACCTTAATATCATTGACTCGATGGGTCATTGGTGTCTCACTTTTTGGCGTCGGCTTATAAGTAATAATGTCTCCAACCTTTATCGTTTCCGGCTTTACCGGGCGTGTCACTACCAGAGAGCCGACCTTGAGGCAGGGTTCCATGCTTCCGGAGACAACGGTATCCACCCGCCAGCCCAGGTGGGGCGCTATGTAAGTAAGCACTGCTATCAACACAAGAATAACTGCCAGAACAAGAACGATGTATTCAACTCGTTTCTTCATCTCATAGCTCCAACTGGTTAAGAATAAAAGTAATGGACACTATAATGCCATCACCTTGAAAACCGTTGTCGGTACTCTCCTTCAGCTTTAGAGCAATCTCAAAATCCTTACTGTTCTGACTGTCCAGACCATTTTGACCGGTTAAATCTGCATTCTTCAGGTCCTGCACATCCTTATAACCGTTTGTGTTGTTATCACTCACACTATTAAGCAGGTTGGAGCCGTCATAGTTAAGCATGGTGACTTCCATTGTGGCGGCTGTAACATCAGAGCCCATATTAACTGAATTAGGGGTATCATCATTCTCTACATACGAAAATGCTATATCCAGGGTCGTACCGTCTTTAGTGCCAACGTTTTTCAGGGTAATATTTCCAGAAACGCTATCACCACGTTTCATATTCGTTGCATAAATAGTCTGCGTCACACCATTGGCATCATCAGTTTTCAGGTCCAGGCTACCGGCTGACATAGCATTATCGCCTGAATTTTCAGGATCGGTAAAAAATGCCCAGCTACCAGTACCAACCAGACTCATAAACAGTACTAAGACTATAGCTAAACCAAATATGCTTCTCATCTACAGCTACCGACGACTCTTCCCATCTATATAATGATAAAATAGTCTACATTTCTGTGATTAAAACAATATTAAATACGGCTACAGGATATAAATATGTAGTTACATTATTGTTAAAGAAACCTTACAATCTATCAGGATTGACATATAGAGAAACGCTTTATCCCCTCCAGCCTCAACCACTTTTAATTTTCACATCTCGATGAGAATCAGATAGCTGATATTTTGTCTTTAAAGCTGCACGGTGGTCTGGATTCCGTATAAAGGGCAGAACGTGGCAAACAACAGTTCTAATCCGTCAGAAAGTTCAGACGCTCGGGACGATATTAGCCATTTGATGCGAGGTCAAGTTGATGTTCGCCACACATATAGTAGTAAGAGCTAAGTCACTGTCGAACAAAATAGTATGTTTCAATCCTGAGCCTGTATTGCACAATATAGCGTTTTTTGACGTCTCCATCCAAACCGCCAAATGCAGCGTTTCGTCTTGTTCCAATTCCTAGAGCAAAGACTGATATACAAGTCTTTCGAGCTCTTCGTGGCAGGTATTACCGGGCATCGTACGGTGCATCATAAACTATGTGAAACAAAGCCAGATTAGTTTTTCTCTGGGGTCAATCATGCATGTAGTGCCGGCGGCTCCGCTCCACCCAAAGGTGCCGACAGAGCGCATTAAAGGCGGCGTGCTGCCTTTATAAACTCCCACACCCATACCAAAACCGAAACCAGGACCCATCAAAGCTACATAGAGGTCATCCGCGGTATGACTGCTTGTCCTCCTCCACGGTCTTCCTGCCCGGTATACGCTCTCCTTCCAGTTCGCCGCCGTTAAGCAGCATCCGGTCGAACCTGGAATAATCCTTGAAAAGCGAACTCAGTTAGCAGTAAATTTATTAGAGCCTGACGATTGGTCTCACCATTTTGGCATCCGGCCAGGAGCCGTAGTGAGTCAATTGGTCCTCGGGCGGCTTCTTTTCGAGCCATTCTTTCTCAAATTCATCATAGCTATTGGCCCGGCGGAGGCGGTCTTCACGCTCTAGCTTTCTCAGCTCATTAGTTTTCTCCTCATCTGCCGCCCATGTCTCGGTATCATATGCCACATGGTAGACGCTGCGGGCAACCCAATCAGAAATGATTTCACTCCTAACATCGTCGACAACCGCTTGTGGCTTTCTCTCCAGTACGTCACCGTAGCCTTTCCCACCAGGAGTGCCACCTGATGACAGAGACCCCTCGTAAACAATTCTTGCAGGGCGTGGAGTTCTTGACGAAGGTAAATCATACTCGCCTTCAATGACCCTTTCCTTGATTATTTCTTCAGGTGAGGTAGGTATGTTCTTTTCACCCTTTGCCATAAGCTCCAACACATTGCTGTTTTCAATGCCAGCACTGGGCGCGGCATTAGGTGGATACCCACCGAAGAGCCCATTCCCCACCAGCATCCTTTTAGCCATGCTACCCCCGGTTATCTCGGGGTGCTTGGTGGAGGGTACGCCGTAAAGAATGGTTCCGACGTAGCCACTGGCGCCACCCCGGTACTTGCCGTTGCCCCCGCTATTCTTGCAGTGCTTTTGCCAGAGATGAAGAGTTGGCTGGTCGGCCTCTGCTTCCTCGCCATCACTCCCTGTGGCGTACACAGCGGACCTGAAGAGGGAACTATCCATACCATCCGAATCCACACGGGCACCCTGCCCACCAGTGTTCCTGGTCCAGCCTCCTCCTCCACCTACAGAAGGCACGCCCCACTGATTCAGCCCGGAGCCAAAACCACCGCCTCTGCCACCGCCGCCACCACCCCATCTACCGCCGATGCCAAGTATCTGGTTCTGAGGCGCGGCAATATACACTCTATCTTCAGGGTTGTTAAACATCATGCTGGCAAATATCTTGGGGAGCAACTGCGTATTTAACTCACCAACAGGTGGTGCCATAGATATTGCCGCATTCCAGCTTGGACTTATAGCGGTTCCGTCAGGGAGAAGGTAATCTATCGGTGCCATGGTGCCGGAGCAAACCGGCAAATCCCAGAAACCATGGGAATACATGAATAGCGCCGCATAACACACCATCACCCAGGGAAAACAATTATAAGAGCTATCGTTTTCAGGAGAGGTGCCAGTATAATCAAGGAGGATGTGGTCACCTTCTTTATAGGCAGTGCAGAAGATGCGCCAGATACCTGGCTTCGAGCCCACACCACTTTGGAAGACTACATTCCGGTAAACCCCATCATTCCACCTGCGAATCCTGTTCCTCGCCCCATCCTCTGCCACTATCATTATCTTGCGCAACAGACCCTGGATAAAATCATTCCCCTTTTGTTCAGCCAGCTGCTCAATCCGCATCCTCAGCCGGTCAACCCCTGTGCACCGTGCTCTTGTGTCCAGAATCTGCTGCCGACCGGCACGACCTATCATGTTGACCATCATCTCAAGCAGGTCTTCTTGGAGCTGGAAGTTTTCCGCAATCTTGATTGGAGAGAGGTTCATCCCTTCGTCATAGCGGGTCCTGGCATCAGCTATCATGCCTCCCGGGACAACACCGCCTGTCTCAGCCATGTGTGTTCCGGTTGATGCCCAGGCTATAAGCTCACCATCGTGGAAAATAGGCATAAGGGCTAACTGGTCACAGTTGTGTATCCCACCATATGTAGCCTCGTTGGCGTAGAAAATATCGCCCTCATGGACCCCCACCTTGGGATTATTATAAAAGTTTTGCATAATCCACTTGATCGGGTTCTGAGCTGTAACGCTATGAATGAAAGTACCGAGACAGGCGCTTACCATGTCGCCCTGAGCTGTATGCAGACCGACAATCAGGTCTCCGGATAGGACCCAGTCGGAATTCCCCACTCTCTGGAAGACATCTTTGCACTCGGCCAGTATCATGTTTAACCGTTCGCTGTAGATTTCGTAATCTCCCGGCTCCAGCTTCTCAAGTCCCGACAGCTCCTCTTCGGTGACCGGAGATGGCTTTATGAATGCCATAACCTCGTCTTTTGTGGGTCTCATAGCTTTCTCCTTCTTCCTCTTGTATAGGGTACACCTGCACTCTATACTATTATGCCGCTCAGATATTCATTTGTGGTAAATATCCTTCTAGGATAGCTTATTAAAGCCTGACGATTGGATTCACCATTTTGGCATCTGGCCAGGAGCCGTAGTAAGTTAATTGGTCCTCGGGCGGCTTCTTTTCAAGCCATTCCTTCTCAAATTCGTCATAGCTCTTAGCCCGGCGAAGGCGGTCTTCTTGCTCCTTTTTCCGTAGTTCGGCAGTTTTCTCCTCGTCCGCTGTCCATGTCTCAGTATCATATGCAATATGATAGACGTTAATGGCTGTCCAGTCTGAAATAATTTCATTTCTTATATCGTCGACAACCGCCTGTGGCTCCCTTTCCAGTACGTCGCCATAGCCCTGCCCGCCGGCCGCACCGAAACCTGCTGACAGAGACCCCTCATAAGCCACCCTCGCAGGGCGTGGGATTCTCGACGAAGGCAATGCATAATCGCCTTTAATGACCCTTTCCTTGATTATTTCTTCAGGCGAGGTGGGTATGTTCTTTTCACCCTTTGCCATAAGCTCCAACACGTTGCTGTTTTCAATGCCAGCGCCGGGACCGACATTTGACGGATAACCACCGAAGAGCCCGTTCCCGACCAGCATCCTTTTAATAGGACTACCCGCAGTTATCTCGGGGCGATTGGTGGAGGGTACACCGTAAAAAATGGTCCCGACATAACCACTGGCGCCGCCCCGGTATTTGCCGTTGCCTCCGGTATCTTTGTGGTGTTTTTGCCAGAGATGGAGAATTGGCTGGTCAACCTCTGCTTCCTCGCCGTCACTCCCCGTGGCATACACGGCAGACCTGAAGAGGGCACTATCCATACCATCCGAATCCACACGGGCACCCTGCCCCATAGTATTCCTGCTCCAGCCTCCACCACCAGACACAATTGGTACACCCCACTGGTTTATAGTGGAGCCGCCCATAAAACCCATACCCATTCCTCTTTCAAAACCACCTCCAACTCCGTTGATAGGCGCGGCAATATACATTCTATCTTCAGGGTTGCTGAACATCATGCTGGCAAAGATCTTGGGGAGTATTTCGTTATTGTTTTCCCCAACATGCGGCGCATGGGATATTGCCGCATTCCAGCTTGGGCTTATGAAAGTACCGTCAGGGAAAAGGTAATCTATCGGTGCCATGGTGCCGGAGCAAACCGGCAAATCCCAGAAACCATGGGAATACATGAATAGCGCCGCATAGGCGACCATCACCCAGGGAAAACAATTAAAAGCGCTATCATTTTCAGGAGAGGTACCGGTGTAGTCGAAGAGGATATGGTCGCCTTCTTTGTAGGCAGTGCAAAAATAGCGCCGGATACCCGGCTTCAAGCCCACACCGCTAACGAAGCACGTATTCCGGTAAACTCCATCATTCCACCTGCGAATCCTGTTCCTCGCCCCCTCCTCTGACACCATCATTATCTTGCGCAGCAGACCCCGTACAAAATCATTCCCCTTTTGTTCAGCCAGTTGCTCAATCCGCATCCTCAGCCGGTCAACCCCTGTGCACCGCGCCCTCGTGTCCAGAACCTGCTGCCGGCCGGCACGACCTATTCTGTTGACCATCATCTCAAGCAGGTCTTCTCGGAGCTGGAAGTTTTTCGCAATCTTGATTGGAGAGAGGTTCATCCCTTCGTCATAGCGGGTCCTGGCATACGGTATCATACCTCCCGGGGCAATGCCGCCTGTCTCAGCCATGTGTGTTCCGGTTGATGCCCAGGCTATAAGCTCACTATCGTGGAAAATAGGCATAAGGGCTAACTGGTCACAGTTGTGTAGTCCCCCGTAGGTGGACTCATTGCAGTAGAATATATCGCCCTCATGGACCCCCACCTTGGGATTATTATAAAAGTTTTGCATAATCCACTTGATCGGGTTCTGAGCTGTAACGCTGTGAATGAAAGTACCGAGGCAGGCACTCACCATGTCGCCCTGAGCTGTATGCAGACCTACAATCAGGTCTCCGGATAAGACCCAGTCGGAATTTCCCACCTTCTGGAAGACTTCTTTACACTCGGCCAGTATCATGTTTAGCCGTTCGCTGTAGATTTCGTAATCTCCCGGCTCCAGCTTCTCGAGTCCGGCCATCTCCTCTTCGGTAGCCGGAGAGGGCTTTATAAATGCCATAACCTCGTCTTTTGTGGGTCTCATAGTTTTCTCCTTCTTCCCCTTGTATGGGGTACACCTGCACTCTATACTATTATGCCGCTCAGGTATTCATTTATGGTAAATGTCTTTCCAGGAGGCAGGACGATATTAGTATCAGCAGCTTCAATGATGGTTGGCCCTTCTAGCTTGTTCCCGGGCTCTAGTAGATTTAGCTCGTATGTATCTGTAGGCTTGAAACCACCTAATTCATGCCAGAAAGCTTCTCGTTTGCCCTTATAGGCTTCGGCAGGAGCCTTGGTTCCTTTTATGGGAGACATGGGCATTTTAAACGTAGGCGTTACGAACAATGACCGCAGGATAAACGACGAGATATCGACACCCCCCTCAGGAAAGACGGATAGCGCGCTATAAGCCTTGATGAACTCCCGCTCAAATTGTTCATAGATAGCCAGGATATCCTCTTCATCTTTTATGAATAAGCGAGGAGAAGTCACTCGTGTCATGTTTAGTTGACCTCCATATCTCATCTCTAGCTCTAGTGAAAAGACTGCAGACTCTGGCGAGATACCTTGCCCTTCAAGATCTCTGATTGCTCGTTTTTGAAGTTCTTGCACAACTCCATTGAATCTTTCATAATCAGTAAAGTATTCTCCTGTACCGATACCGCCGATACCAGTAGGTTGCTTAAAAAGGATATACTTGGTCGTCTCATAATATTGAATCACATCCATAACAGCCGAACCGAGAGCACAGAAGACCGGGGACGCAGGGAAAGTTAAGATCTTTGGCACTCCAGCCTCAAAAGTATAGCCACAGCAGTGGGTTGGACCAGCTCCGCCCAAGGCAAATGCTACAAAATCTTTCGGGTCACGACCTTTCAGTATGGTCTCTTTGAATATTTCACCGGCCATATTGCCATCGACAATCTTCTTAATCAGCCAGGCAGCCTCTTCTACCTCTACCTGAAGCGGTCTGGCGATTTTCTGGCGTATTGCATCCTCGGCTTTCTTGCGGTTAAGACGCATGTTCCCGCCATGGAAGTAGTCTGGGTTAATGTATCCCAGTACCAGATCAGCATCAGTCACCGTAGGTTCGGTCCCTCCCAGGTCGTAGCAAGCGGGTCCTGGCATAGAGCCCGCACTTCGAGGTCCCACTGACAATCTATTACCCATAAGTTGATCGACGCTGGCTATAGAACCGCCACCTGCCCCAATTGATTTCGATTCAAGCATAGTTAGTTCTACCGCCCAGCGGTCAATTACTGGGTGGTATTGATAGAAGCTTGGGCTACCATTCAGAACTAAGCCGACATCAAAGCTGGTTCCTCCCATATCAGTAGCAATGATGTTCGGAAACCCCTGCTCCTTGCCGATATAAGCTGCCCCTATAATGCCGGCAGATGGGCCGCCATTAAAAGTATTGAGTGCGGTGGTCCGAAAAACTTCTGCCATGCCGCCGCTGTTGTGCACCATCATCATGGCGCGTTTATATCCCGAACTCCTTAGTTCATCACTCATTCCCTTAAGCTCATCTGCCATAGAGCGTTGTAAATAGGCACATAGCATGGTAGCCACCATCCTGGGATACTCACGCCATCTTGGCGAAACATCAGAGGATATCACCACGATCATGCTGCCCAGATAGCATTCGGGATACTGTCGCTGGATTAGGTCACGTATTTTCTGTTCATGAACAGGATTGGTATAGCTGTTTATCAGGCATACAACAAATCCCTGGGCTCCCTGGTTCACCAGATAACGGAGCTTTGCCAGTGTATCTTCTTCATCTAATGGTCTTGCTACTTTTCCGCTATAATCAATCCTCTCCTTAACGCCAACTATCATATACCTAGGGATAATAGGCTCCGGTTTCTTCATTTTAGGAAGGCATCTCATATCACTGACGGATACTCCGTCTCCCCATGAACCTCCCCTTCCCGCGGGAAGAGTATCCTCCCAGCCCTCTGTCGTAAATAGGCCGAGTCGTGGTCCCTTCCTTTCAATCAGTCTATTTACAGCTAGAGTAGTCGAGTATCGAACCATGTTTGTTTCTTCCAGTAAATCCTCTAAGGAAACGTCTAAAGAAACAACGGTCTCCCGCAGGGCTTGCATGAAACCTCTGGACAGGTCATAAGTGGTAGTTGGCGCCTTGCCAAAAACCATCCGGTCACCATAAGTAATCAGACAGTCGGTGAAAGTGCCACCAATATCAACATTGATGGTAGCTCTAGGCGTTGACCTGCTGAGGTTTTCTCCGTCTGATTGAAGTTCAGTCATTTCATCTATCTCCCTATTCATTTTAGCTCCTTAGATATTTCTGTTTGAGTTTGTCGATATCGGGTTCTATATCATAGGTAATAGGATGTTTCGGAGGTATTATTTCGTTCATCAATATTTATCCATAAAGGCATTATCGCATAAGGACAAGTATCTTGCCATTGCCCACCGACTATAGTCGTCGCTCAGTTTGCCCTGCCTTCAATGCTTTCTTCCAGCCCTGTTGTTTTACTACCACATTTTCTCTCTGCTATCTTCAAGTAAATGCGATTATATGCCATTTTCGGCATTACGCAAACGGAACACCAATAATGAAAGTATACCAGAATGGTGCCATCAAAGTTAACTAAATACTGCAGTTGCAGATTTTGATTAATGCTGGTATAAATATGTGTTTATTACTAACAGTGAACTCACACGCCCGGAATCAGGAGGTAGAGATTGGCAGATAAAACAACCGAGCAATTGTATCAGGAGAGGGAAAAAAGAGTCAATGATGCTGTTCAACTAAAAATACCGGATAGAGTTCCCATTGAAATGTCGTTCGGGTATTTCCCGGCAAAGTATGCCGGAGTCACCTGCAAGCCGGCCTATTATGATTACGATACCTGGCTGGAAGCTACCAAGAATACCATTCTTGATTTCGAACCGGACGCTCTCTGCCATGTGCAGAATTTTTCGCCGGGGCTCGGCATGGAATACCTCGACCCCAAAAACATGAAATGGCCCGGCTACGGGCTTCCTCCTGAATCCGGTCACCAGGCAATCGAGGGTGAGTGGATGAAAGCGGATGAATATGACCGTTACTTCAGCGACCGTTCCGATTATATGCTGCGGACTTATCTGCCGCGCCTCAGCGGCGCAGCGGAACCATTGAAAGAACTGCCTGAAATATCTTCCCTGGGATATGGATTCCGGGGAGCAATGGCGTTTGCCGAAGCCCTGGCAACACCGGAAACAGCCGCCGCTATCGAAAAACTTCAGAAGGCAGGGCGGGAAATAGCCAGGTGGCGTGAGAAAATAATCGAGTTTGAAAATGAAGTAGAGAAATTGGGTTTTCCACTTACCCGTATGGGCCCCGGCGGAGCTCCTTTCGATGTGATTTCGGATAATGTTCGGGGCATGGCCGGGGCGATGCTGGATATGTACCGGCAGCCTGAAAACCTGCTGAAAGCCTGTAACCAGATACTTGAAAAAACCCTGGAAAGAATATCAGCACTGCCACAAAGAAATGACAATCCCCGGGTATTTATGGCGCTTCACCGTGGTTCGGACGGATTCATGTCTTTGAAACAGTTCGAGACATTCTACTGGCCCGGGCTCAAGGCTGTTATTCTTGCCATTGTTGACAAGGGCATGGTGCCGGGCATATTTTTTGAAGGAGACTGGACACAGCGTCTGGAATACCTGCTGGAGCTGCCCCGCGGTAAAGTACTGGGGCACTTCGATACCACCGATATCGTCAGGGCCAAAGAAGTCCTGAATAACCACATGTGCATCAGGGGAAATGTTCCGGCAACATTACTGCGGACCGGAACCGTTCAGGATGTTAGGGACTACTGTAAAACGTTGATAGATATAGTGGGCAAAGACGGAGGACTTATCGTCTGTCCCAGGGTAGTACCGGACGAAGGCACCGCGGAAAACATTCATGCCATGATAGATTTCACAAAAGAATACGGGGTATATAACTGAAAAGCCTGACTTGGATGCAAGACCGGGAATATAGATAGCCTCCGGTTTCAGGGAGGCTATCATTCCATGTTTATTCCTCCGCCCACTCCGTAATCTCACTACGCCATATCCGGCTTACTGTCTTTTCAAGGACCGGCTGGCGGAGGGTGGGAACATCAATTATCGGGAGTTCTTTGTCTTCGAGCGATTGCAGAAACGGGCACCTTTTTTTCAGGGAGAGCACTGTTTGTCCGGGACCGCCGTATAAAATGTAGTCGAGTTCTCCTTCCGAAAGCCTGAGATGCTCTATGGCATGATTACACACCCTGTCCAGAAACTCGTTTACCTGGTTCTGACGCCGCCGCTGAAAACGCTGCTGTGAAGAGCCACCCTTTTTATGCCTTCCGTGGATAAGTCCCGTTCCAACTTTACTTGATATCAGCTTCTGTCCCCGGCAATAGCCGACCGCGTATGAGCCCAGGTGCACCAGAACAAGACCGATTCTATAATCGGTAAGCAGCAGGAGACGTAAAGGTTCTCCATCATATCCGGCAAAGACCGTCTTTTCTCTAACGGGAAACGGCGGCAGAACAAGGCATTTCCGCTCTTCACCCCAGAAGATAACAGCCCCGGTTTTCGAAGCAGTAACTGACGGAATGAGGTCGTCAGGAACTGATTTTAAGCCGATATCACTTATAATATCTCTAATCTCCTGCCCGGATATTTCGGGTAGAAAGTAGAGTGACACGGCCACAGCACCAGTGCTCTTTTCAATTTCACCGAGGAATTCGAGCATTCCAGCCGGGCTTAAAAAATACTTTTCAGGTGTAAAAGCCACTCCAAACCAGTCCTCGCTGCAAGGCTATAAACATGTGCTATAAGCTGACCACGGTAACCCCATCACCACCTTCACCTCTGCCACCGGCGCGGAAAGATTTAACAAGAGGGTGGAAGGCAATAAAGTCTCTCACTATCTGGCGCACCGTACCGGTGCCATGTCCGTGAACAATCACCACTTCGTTAAGGTTGGTCAGGGAAGCTTCATTCAGATAGCGGTCAACCTCCACCTCCACTTCATCAGCTCTCTTACCCCGCAGGTCAAGCCGAAGAGGGACCTTCCCCATTGAGGGACTGACCATACTTGTTGCTCCTCTTTGCTCAGAAACAACTCTTCCTTTTGACCTTTCCACGCTGCTCAACGCCGTTCGCAGCTTTACCTGCCCGACCTGCACTTCCACTTCCTGAGTTTTTTCAAAGATTGAAAGCACCACGCCGTGCTGGCCAATTTCTCTGAGGAAAACGGTGCTGCCTACTGAAATCGGCGTCTCTTCCTCCGGTTCCTGCAACTTCGGTGCCCAGGTCTCGCTGCTCAGCCGTGACTGCATTGCCGCCAGGGTTTGTTTCGCCGCATCAACCGCCTCTCTCGATTTCTTCTTTCGTATCTCGGAGCTTGCCTGCCGGATTTGTTTGTGAAGTTCAGCAGCTTCACGGACTATTCTGTCTCTGGCTTCCTCAATGTTCCGCTTTTCCTCATCGCCGAGCTGGTTCAGCCTGGCCTCAAGCTCGACGTTCTGCACTTCAAGCCGGTCAGTTTCCTTTTCCAAAACCTCACGGGCATCCTGAATCCTCTGTTTCTCCGCCATGATATCGGTAATCGTGGCATCAAGGTCGAGGGCGCCCTGCGACAGCATTTTCCTGGCTTCGTCGATAATGCTGGACGGCACACCCAGGCGACCGGCAGTAGCCAGAGCGTTGCTTCCGCCCGGGATGCCAAGTGTCATATGGTAGGTGGGAGTTAAAGTCTCCGGGTCGAAATCGAAGGACGCATTCTGAAGCCCCGGTGTGGTGTGAGCGAAGGCTTTCAGGTCGCCGAAGTGGGTGGTTGCCACCGTAATTATTTTCAAGGATAGAAAATGAAGCAGGATTGCGCGCGCCAGTGCTGAACCCTCCCCGGGGTCGGTACTGGTGCCCAGTTCATCGAGGAGTACCAGACTGCTCCCGGTGGAGTTCTCAATAATCCGCACCAGGTTGCCCATATGCCAGCTAAAACTGGAAAGGGTCTGCTCAATGCTCTGCTCATCACCGATATCGGCAAAAACGTTATCGAACACGGGCAGGCAGGTAGCAGGTGAAGCCGGGATAGGAATACCGGCCTGAGTCATTAAACTCATCAGGCCGATTGTCTTCAAGGCTACTGTCTTGCCTCCGGTATTGGGACCGGTGATTACAAGGACAGAGAAGTCTCGCCCGATTTCAACGGAAAGAGGTACGGCATTCTTACCCAGCAGGGGATGCCTGGTTTCGACAAGTTTTATAAATGCCTTCTGATTATCTTTTTTATCACCATCAGTGAATTCAGTCAGTTCCGGACTTGACGCATTGTTAGCCCGGGCGTATTTAGCTTTGGCAAGAGCGACATCAAGCATTGTAAATCCAGCAATGCTTGATGAAATTTCATCGGCATGATTGCCCACAGAAACACTCAGGTCACGGAGAATCCGTTCAACCTCGTGCTTTTCCTCCGTAATCAGTTCACGTATGTTGTTCCCCAGGTCTATAGTCACCCACGGCTCGATAAATAAAGTGGCGCCGGTATTTGACACGTCATGGGTAATACCTTCGATTTCTTTCCTGAACTCGTTTTTAATCGGTATAACGTACCGTCCCTCACGTTCGGTAATGATAGGCTCCTGTACTATCTTTTGTCCCTTTGGTGTCCTGATTATCGCTTCCAGGCGCTCTCGCAGGGTCTGCTGTGCCCTTTTAAATCTCGTCCTGATACCGGTCAGCTTTTTTGAAGCCCGGTTCAATACTTCACCATTCGGAGCCAGGCAGTGCTCTATTTCTTTTTCTATGCCGGGAAGCTCAACGATATCTCCGGCAATTCCCCAGAGCAGCGGTATATCCTTCGATATTCTATTTAGACTGCTGCGCACCTGCCGCATTACAGCCAGTGTCTGCTGGATTTCAATCAAGGTCAGCGGTTCCAGTACTCCGCCCAGGCCAGCCATCCTGACTGCTTCCCTGATATCGGAAGCTCCGCCGGTACTGAAGCTGGAATCCGTTGAGAGCAGGTAGTGCGCTTCCTCATACTGTCCGAGTAGTAGAGAGATTTCGTCATAATCAGAAAGCGGCGTCAGGTCAAGAATAAGCTCTCGACCAACGGAGAAGGACGAGTAATCGGCGAGTATCTTTCTTATCTGAGAAAACTCGAGTATTTCCAGGCTTTTCTTATCCATAAATGTGTCCCGGTTTGAAATTTACCTAATGATTATAACATGTCAAGCGTAATACACCAGAAATAAACGTCTCTGACTGCATTTAATTAACCGAACTGTCATTGCGAGGAGTACGCCTCTGGGGCACGACGAAGCAATCTCAATAAATAAGATGAGCATCTATATAAATTGTTTTGCCCTGGCTTTTGCAGCACGAGGTGATAAAAGAATTACTTTCCGATAACCAGCTTCTTGACCGCATGACCGATACCATCGAGGGTAAGCGGGTACATCGGGAATAGTTTGCTGATAATCTGGACACTATTATTAATCCAGAACCGTTCTTCCACGGGATTCAACCAGACGCGGTGGATAAAGTGGCTGGCGATGCTCTTCAGCCGCACCAGCCCTGGTATTTCATTACGCTCATAATAGTATATTGCCCCGTATTTTTCGGTAAGTTCCCAGAGTCCCATCATGGCATCCCCGACAAACAGTAGCTTGTAGTCAGGCTCAAGATTACGCAGCAGGTCTTCCGTGGAAATAGCCTCTTTTCGCATTTCAATGTCCTTGTAAAGGTGGTCATAAACGCAGTTATGAAAGTAATAATACCTGAATTCCTTGAAATGGCTGCTTGAGTGAGCTGCCGTAAAGAGCTGACTGCACAGGTCCGCGTACGGGTCCATTGACCCGCCGGCGTCCATCAGCAGCAGCACTTTTACAGTGTGTTTACGGCTAGGGCGCCACATAAGCTCGATGTCACCGGCATTATCGGCGGAAGCTTTTATTGTTTTTTCAAGGTCGAGTTCGTCTTCAAGACCAATACGGTTGAGTCGCCGCAGACCTCTGAGCGCCATTTTCATCTGCCGGACATCCAGAATCAAATCGTTGCGGTAGTTGCGGTATCGCCTTTCCTGGGCAATCTGTATGGCGCCCCCGCCCCTGGACTCACCCCCGATTCTAATCCCCTGAGGGTGCTGCCCGGAGTGACCGAAAGGTGAACGGCCGCCCCTGCCAATCCAGTAGTCACCGCCGTCATGCTGCTCGGTCTGCTCTTTCAATCTCTCCTCAAGCTGCTTGAGAAGCTCACCGAAGTCCATATTCTCAAGAGCGTCTCTCAGCGCCTGCTTCTCTGCTGCATCGAGAAATATTCCATCAAAGGGGTCTTTGAGCCACTCAAGTACCTGTTCCAGAATTTCAGCCGGAACTTCAATTCCCCTGAAATACTCCTGGAAAGCTATGTCATAGTTATCGAAATAAGTTTCACTTTTTACGAGTATCGCCCTCGCCAGGTAGTAAAATTCATCCAGGCTGTTAATGTAGCCGCTGGCAAGAGCTTCGGCAAAGGTCATCCACTCTGTAATCGAGACCGGGACATTTCTTTTCCTGAGGATGTAGAAAAAATTTGTGAACATGTTTACTGCCGCCGGATATAAAGAGTGTTACTCCCTCCGCGCATATAGTTGCTGACGAAGAAATCGTAATCAGCTTCCTTCTTCAATAGCGTTCCGGCGAATGGAACTTCACTGGCGATTTTACTATGGCTTACTCCTCCGACAATCAGAGCCTGAAGCCAGTCAATGAGTTCGCTCGTCGATGGCTTCTTTCTGAACTCTTCAACTTCCCTGAGTGCATAAAACGCTTTCTGGGCTTCACTGAGCAGGCTATCTTCAATATCCGGGAAATGCACCCGAACAATCTGCTCCATGAGCTGAGGGTCAGGAAATTCAATATAGTGAAATATACAGCGCCGCAGGAAAGCATCCGGCAACTCTTTCTCGGCGTTGCTGGTGATAACAGTTATCGGCCTGTGGTTGGCAGTGATAGTCTCATTTGTTTCAGGAATATAAAAACTCATTTCGTCAAGCTCATTTAGCAGGTCATTGGGAAATTCAATATCAGCTTTATCTATCTCGTCAATGAGTAGCACTACCTGCTCGGGAGAAGCGAATGCCTGCCCCAATTTACCCAGCTTGATGTATTGCTTTATATCGGAAACGTCTTTGTCACCAAAACGGCTATCATTAAGTCTCTGTACTGTATCGTAGACGTACAGTCCCTCCTGTGCCTTCGTCGTAGACTTAATGTTCCAGACGATAAGTTCTTTTCCCAGACCTTCGGCAATACTGTGGGCAAGCAGTGTTTTCCCCGTTCCCGGCTCTCCTCTTATCAGTAGCGGCCTTTTCAGGGCTACTGATACATTAACCGCATTCCTCAGCGGTGCCGATGTAACATAATCGGATGAACCGGTGAACTTATCAAAACCATCATTTCCCACTGGTTAACTACCTCCTGATTTTGCTCCACTGTGACCATCGCTTTACCCCGTTCCGGGACAATGGGGATTAATGTTTGGAAAGGGCGATAAAATCTGTGTTTGATACTCTTTCTATATCAGAAATCAGCTTTATCTTCACGAAAGATAGCACTATACGCTTAACATTCTATCAGGTTATGTCTTATATTATCAAATTCACCAGATAGTTCCTTTTACTTAATCACGGTTGCACAGGTAACAATGAATATCAATATTTCTTTCGCCGCTGGGGTTTCCTTCGGCTTCGCTCAGGACAGGCTAACGGCTCACCATGAGCAGCATCTATTCCCGCTCATCCTGAGCTTGTCGAAGGGTCTCCAACTAAGATTGAGAAGAAGCGGATAGTCCATAAAAGGTTCTCTCCCCTCAGGAGGAGAGGGGAGAGAACCAGGAGGTAAGAAAAAGGAGGAGTCCCGTCTGATAGTCTTGAGAGATGCATCCGCCCGGCTACCGGGCGGATGCATCAGCAATAATGTCCGGCACTTTTACCTTTAGACCAAATATCTACTATATGCTACCTTCCTGCTTTAACCAGAACGGTTATTGACGGATTTATCCCTTAAGTCTTCGCATATCGACCGGAATATTATGCTTTGCCAGGAAATTCTTAAAGTCATCCATACGTACACGATAGTGTCCTTCCGGCAGTCTGAAGGCTGTTAAATGTCCTTTCGCAATCCAGCGTAATACCGTGACTTTACTCACCCCGCAGTATTCAGCGATAGTACCGGTGGTAAGATACTCCCTGGGCATTTTTTTTACGTTTCTACTCAATTCAATTACCCACCAACACCATTTATTCTTACTGATTCTACCAAAAGGTTGAATCTGTTTAAGCTTTGTAACGCAATTATACACTTATGTGACATAAGGTGAAATCGTAACGATTGCCACAAATGACTGTATTAATTATGATGTTTCATTTGCAAATGATAAATAGCCCGTTAGAAATCCCGGATGTAATCAATTAGTACTATCAGCCACGACACACTGCTATTTCCGAGCCTGGAACCGAATCAGTAATTCATTATTATTAAAATGCCGGCAAACATTTACAAAACCTTTATAAAACCTTTATACAATCTTTATTATTTTTATGTACCTCTTTATGCTAATGTGGTAAATTTAGTAGGGTGGATAATTCGGCATTAAAATAAGGGGGAAAAATGGATAAGGTTAGCGTTTTCTTGGCCGATTGGCAGGTGCTCTTCCGGGAAGGAATCCATTTCACTCTTTCCGGAGAAGAGGACATCGATGTAATCGGGGAAGCTACCAGTAACGATGAAGTATACAGTTTTATTGAAAACAATACGCCCTCAATAGTTATTCTAAACGCCAACAGCGGTGATTTCACCGGTATCAGCCTGACCCGCCGTATTCGGCAGAATTTACCCTCCGTATCTATTATCCTGATTACGGATACAGACGATGAAGACACATTTTTTTCCGCATTAAAATGCGGAGCCAGCGCCTGCGTTACCAAGAATATCAGCCCCGATGAAATGGTTGACCTTATCAGAAAAATAGCCCAGGGTTCTAATCCAATAGGAGACACGTTACTCCAGGCACAAATTGCCCCCCGCGTAATAGAGGAATTTGAAAACCTGTCTCATCTGAGCAAGGAAGTAGACAATGTATTAGCCCCCCTCTCCAATGAAGAAAGTGAGATTTTACGCTCCGTTGCCGAAGATAACACGATCGGACAGGTATCTGCTACCCTGAATATCACTGAAGAAACTATCAGACGTCATCTTAATTCTGTACTAATCAAACTGGTCAATAATGACCGCTGTCGGGAGGTGATTGAAGCGGCGCAAAGGAACTTACCAGCAATAATTTCAAGGGCTAAACGCGGAACTGAGGAACCGGAATACGTCAGCAGGGAAGAATTCGAGGCTTTTAAAGAAAGTATATTGGCACGCTTTAGAGCTTTCTCGAGCGACCTCGGCTAAAACCGCCTGTTGATGCATGTCCATCTGACCCGCAAATCAGCGATGTTTACCCGGTTTAACTGGTAGTGATTACCCGGCACGCGCTGCTGAAATATCCTCGTCTCGAATGTTAATGATATTTTCACAGGAATATTTGAATTGTCATTTTTATTAATTATAGTTTTCATTCTCCTGGGTCTGTTTACCGGCAGTTTTCTCAATGTATGCATAGATAGACTGCCAAGGGGTCAGTCTATCATCAAACCACCTTCCCATTGCGATGAATGTAATCAGAAGCTGAAGGTTATTGATTTAATACCTGTATTCAGCTACATCCGGCTGCGCGGCCGGTGCCGTTACTGCCGGGCAGAAATTCCACTGAGGATACCAGTTGTAGAAATCGTAACGGTTCTTCTATTCGGTTTTTTATACTGGAATTTCGGACTGGGAATTGAGCTTGGTATTATGCTCATTTACTCGTGCATAATGGTCGTCATTTTCGTTATCGACCTTGAACATATGCTCGTCCTCAACAAGATAGTCTACCCCAGTATGGTACTGGCTCTTATTTTTTCCTTATTCCGTCCGGAGATGGGAAAATTTTCTCCTTTATTACCGGATATCGGCATCGTGAGTGCCCTGCTTGGGGGGATTTTCGGAACGGCAATAATGGCGCTTCCTTTTATCCTGTACCGTGAAGGAATGGGGATGGGCGATATCAAATTGGGAGCACTGGTCGGACTAATGATTGGTTTTCCACTGGTGATTGTAGCCGTACTGTCAGCCTGGATAATCGGAGGTATTGTAGCCGGTATATTACTTGCTTTAAAGATAAGGGGACGAAAAGACGCTATACCGGCAGCCATTTTCCTGTCCACGACGGCAGTGATAACCCTGGTCTGGGGACAGGCGATATGGCAATGGTACCTGTGGTGATTTTGAGGTAACTCCATGACTATATATTTTCCGGAAAGCAAATCTGATTAATTGATAGATATAGATATGGATAATGGATAATGTAGGTTAATAACGAGGAAATTATGCAGTCCAGATACGAGAAAGAAGCATACCAGTTTCTAGCGGTGTACCGGTTCTTAGCCTATGCGCTAGCGGTAATGTTCACCCAGATTGGGCCGTCACCGTTAATTGTGCAATCAATGCCGGACCTGCAAACTTACATTATCCTCGGCACGCTCGGTGTTTATACCGTGCTACGAGTATTCGCCCCGCTCCGATGGCGCCAGCGAAGCCTGATGACCTATCTTATTCTCCTCGGTGATTTCACGCTCTGTATTATGCTCGTTATCTACACAAACGGTCTGAATAGTGCTTTTTTGCTGTACTCACTTACTCCTATCATGACCGCAGCCCTTCTCTTTGAAGAGAAAGTTGCTCTTTCGCTGGCAGCCATTGCGTCGCTATCGCTTTCCATAACTCACCTTGCACTGAGCCAGCTCAATGAAAGATGGGCCTGGCTTTTACAGGGACACAATCTTACCCTGTTAATAGTCTACACACTTTTTAGCTTTGTCGTTGCCATGGTACCGTACCGTATTAACCTGAATATCCGCAGACGTATAGAAAGGGAGGCAATTATAGAAGAGCGGCGGCGGATTGCCCGGGAGATACACGATGGCATAGCACAATCCCTTGGCTACCTGAACTTAAAGACGAAAATGGCAAGTGATTTGGTTTCAGACAACAATTCAGTGAAAGCACTCGCCGAACTGAATGATATCAGGAAAGTGGTACAGGACACTTATGAAGACATTAGAGAATCCATAGACCAGCTAAGCACCGAAATAAGAAACTTACCAATGATACCTACATTGGCAAACTATATCCAGGAATTCGGCAATAATAACGGCATAAAGGTTGATTTTTATTGCCCCAAACCTTTCCCTGAGCTTTCACCGGTCGCTGAGCTTCAGGTGCTGCGGATTACCCAGGAAGCACTCACAAATGTGAGAAGACACTCCTTATCCACCGAAGCCGAGGTCCGACTGGAGCAAAACAAGACAGATATAGATCTGGTTATTAAAGACAATGGGCAGGGCTTTGCCCTTTCTGACCTTGAAAAATCGCCGCCCGGCTATCATGGGCTGAACATTATCAAAGAGAGAGCGGAGTCACTGGGTGGTGACTTGAATATTTCCACCACTCCGGGGGAGGGCACCGCTCTCTTGATAAGCCTGCCTTTAGATAAAGTGAGGTTGTAAAATGGAAAATATCAGAGTACTGATAGTAGATGACCATACTCTTTTCAGGCGGGGCATCGCTGCCGTACTTTCCAGCCAGGAAAACCTGGATGTCGTAGGAGAAGCATCGGACGGCCTGGAAGCAATAGAAAAGGCGGATACATTATCTCCCGAAGTGATTCTTATGGACCTGAATATGCCCAATTGCAGCGGCCTGGAAGCAATTCAGGCTCTTCAGGCAAATAAGCCGCACATCCACGTCCTAGTTCTGACTGTCTCTGAAATGGAGGCTGACCTTTTCGCCGCTATAAAATACGGCGCAAGGGGCTACCTGCTCAAAAAAGCTGAGCCTGAGGAGCTTGTTCAGGCTATATTCGGTATCGCCCAGGGTAATGTAATGATTTCCCCTCTGATGGCAACGAAGCTGCTCAATGAGTTTCGGGACCTGTCTTCCGGCTTGGAAAGGAAACCTATCGAGGATGAAGATTCCAAGAAGCTCACACCAAGAGAAGGAGAGGTCCTGCAATTCGTTGCCCAGGGCTCAACAAACAAGGAAATAGCTGATGCGCTCTTTATATCTGAAAACACAGTGAAGACCCATCTGCAAAATATTATGGAAAAGCTTCACCTTGCCAACCGCAGCCAGGCAGCTGCCTACGCTATCAAGCGCGGGCTTGTCACTCCAAAAGAATGACGGCAAACCGGACAATATTAACCTGTTCAAAATTTATCATTCTAAAGGGCTAGCCTTTTTTGCTCATAAAATCACCCACTTGCAGGATTGTTGGCAGGCTCACTTTGCCATATATTTGATGTAGCCCGAGATTGCCAGGTCGATTTGCTCATGAAAATGAAGCAAAAATAATATAGAAGGAGATAAGGGAAATGAAGTTACCGAAGAGAGGAGAAAAAGGCTTTACCCTGATCGAGCTGCTGATTGTGGTCGCTATCCTCGGCGTTCTGGCGGCAGTGGTGATTCCCAATGTCGGAAGGTTCATCGGAGCCGGTGAGGACGAGGCAAAGGATACCGAGTACCAGACCGTCCAGTCTGCCGTCCACGCCATGATGACGGATAATAAAATATCAACACTACCTCATCCGGTGCTTTCATCCACCAATAATATGGGAGCTTTTCCTGATAGTACCTCCGCATGTGGAACGGCAGGAGAAAAAGAGAGGGACGTAAACGGGACTCTCTATGTCAATGGTACAGACAAGCCCGGTTTTATTCTCTACCAGCACGATAGAATCGGCGGCGATGGTACCGGCAACCTGAGTAACTATGTAGCCACAAATACAACCGCATACTACTATGACGTTGATGATTATGGTACTGTCCAGCAGTACGAAACCTCCGGTCAGTAGCAAGCCTGTTAACCGTGAATTGCCCAATTATAAATGAAACCTTAGGAGTGTAAAAATGAAATCATTCAAAAGAGGAGAAAAGGGCTTTACCCTTATCGAACTGCTGATTGTGGTCGCTATCCTCGGCGTTCTGGCGGCAATCGTGATTCCCAATGTCGGAAGGTTCATCGGAGCCGGTGAGGACGAGGCAAAGGATACCGAGTACCAGACCGTCCAGTCTGCCGTCCACGCCATGATGACGGATAATAAAATATCAACACTACCTCATCCGGTGCTTTCATCCACCAATAATATGGGAGCTTTTCCTGATAGTACCTCCGCATGTGGAACGGCAGGAGAAAAAGAGAGGGACGTAAACGGGACTCTCTATGTCAACGGTACGGACAAGCCAGGTTTTATTCTCTACCAGCACGATAGAATCGGCGGTGATGGTACCGGCAACCTGAGTAACTACGTAGCCACAAATACAACCGCATACTACTATGACGTTGATGAATACGGTACTGTCCAGCAGTACGAAACCTCCGGTCAATAAACTCCAGATATCAAAGATTATCTTATTCCTTAGAAATCTGGAGACATATAGAGACAGGTGCCGTCAGGGCAAACGGCACCTGTCATTTTTTATGTGATAACAATCAGGAATTTAAAGGTAAGCCTGCATGAGCAATCGCCAATAGTTACTCAGACTCGGATTCTTCCGGCGGCACCGGCGTAACGCTGATATTGCCGCCCTTGATATAAGGATAACCTTCCGGAGGAATGACGGGAGTGGAAAAACGTCCGCAGTCTTCAAGTGCAGTTATGAAATCATCGAAGGCAACGGGGCTACTAGCCTGACAACTGATTTTAACACTACCAATTTCATGAGACAGTGTATTTATATCAATATTAAGGTCCTCTGCAATCGATATAATCGTCTCCAGGTCACCTATAATATCAGTAGTGCCATTGAAAACGGTATCATAGCTCTCAATAGCTTTCTTCAATGGTTCACGCGTAGCCAGTTCTTCCCTCCTTGCTTCAAGAAGACTGTTTAATGTGGTAAATTCTTGCTCCAAGGCAGATACTTTCCCCATAGCACTTGCTGTAATTTGATATAGCGGTACAAGCAAAACCAGGACGGCAATTGCGGCAAAGACAGTATAGACCTGCCTGGCTGACGGCTTCCGCGGTTTGTACTCATCAGGCAAGAAATTAATATCAGGGGGAGAATACAACTTTTCTCCCGTAGCAATGCCCGGTGATGAGCCTTTTAAGGCGAGTCCTATATTTACGGCATACTGAGACACGGGCAGCTCGTCAGGATATTCAAGCGGTGGGGTGGGTAGCTCAGTTTTATAGCCCGTCCTTTCTTCAAGCATCTGTATTAGCTTGTCGTCAACGGACAAACGGCCGGTGACAACAAGGGGAGTAGCAGAGTCAAATGGATTATCAATGTGATTCGAATCATAAAAACCGACAGTAAGCTCAAGACCCAGAGCTAACTGGTCCGTTCTTTCTTCAGGTGAAAGAGCATCCGGTTTCCAGGCAGTAGTACGCATAATCTCCACCAGACCATCTACCACCATAACAATATCATAACTCGTTTGCTCTACATTAAGTATCAGCACCTGGTCTTTATTTACTGCCCTTGTAACCGCCATGGCTTTCAGGTCCAGCACCCGGGGATTAATTCCGGCTATCTTTATCGCCCGCATCTCGCCGTCTATCATATCTCGTGGTACACTTACCACTAAAACCTGTTGGCCCTTTTCTATTGAACCCAGGTTTTGCCATGAGATATACATCTCGTCTTCAGATATGGGCATCACTTCCGTAGCTGCATCCACTACTGCCTGATGTGATACCTCCCCGCCCGGAGGGACGGATACCAGTACAACACGGCTTAAAGAATAAAGCCCGCTGACACTAACAATGATGTCCCTGGTTCTCACACCAATTGATGAAATCAGTTTCCTGATTGCCTCACCCAAAGCATGGTGGTCCACTATCACTTCGTCATCAAAGATTCCCGGCTCAAGCGACTGCTTGGCCCAACGGATTACTCTGCCCCTATCGACCTCAACAATGCTAATTTCAGTGCTATTGATATCAAGCGTCAGCACTCTATTCTTTTCTCCGAATTGATTAGCAATAATCAACATTTTCTTTACTTTTTACTGTAGATAACAATATCCGCAACCGCCTTCGTCTCAACAACTGACGTTTCATCACCATAATATTCAATCGCGGTTGTCACATCCGGACCACTCCACTGGCGCACTAGTCCGTCGGACTCACACGTATAGTAGTAGCTGGTCTCATTTGCTTTATAGTAGTTTACAGTGGTATATTGACTGGTGTTTTCTGAAGATATTAAAGCGTGATTATACAGTACATACCCGTTTCTTGGTGTACTGTTGCCGGTGTAGCCTTTTTCGCCCGCAGTAGTTGTGATATCAGGGAATCCTTCGACTATATCCGGCGTATCTGGATTATCACCCACATAATTGGTGGCAAAGCCCTCGGTGAATGAAATTGGTTTGGGTATCCCTGATAATCCATTCTCAATCATCATAGCCTGTATTGCCTCTTTTACACTACCAAATTCGGCTCTTCTAACACCCTCTTCACCCGAAAATCGGATATCTATTGCAGAAATACTTACCTTTTTCAGCACCATATTCTTCAGGTAGGCACCAGACTGAATAGCAGATAGAAAATCCATAACATCAGAATGCGCACCCTGTACAAAAACGCCCGGGAAAGACATAACATTATATGTTTCCTGTCCCACTCTTTCCGTACCGTAGCTAGCTGCAGGAACTCTAAATTTTCCGACTTCTTCTTTAATATTTATCCCGTATTTACTGGCCATATCTACCAGTAGCGCAATTGCCTCACTGTCACTGATGGGGGCAAGAGCCTCGATAATTTCATCGTATTGGGCTTTTAATTCGGCACCGCTGGGTGCCGGTTTGGCGAGTACAGGTCTTATCTGGTCTATCTGTCGTTCAGCCTCTTTCTGATTTATACCCTGCTGGAAATACAGAAAACCAAGCGCAATATATACAATTAATATGATGCCAGCCAGAACCAATAACGCGGTACGCCAGTATGTATGTATCAGTTTTTCTACGTATTCCATTGGATATACCTATATATTGAACCTTATATGACACATCTGAGTAATTCCCGGACAGAACCCGTTTTAAATAAGGGGGTGGATGTAATTTTTCATACAGATCGTTTTTCTCATAAAAAGCTAAAAAGCATTAAATGCCCTGACTCTATTAGAGTTAACTTACTCACAGAAGATATGAAAACACCTTGTCACTCTTACCATCGTTCACGTAACGCTTTCTGAACCTTTTCTTCAATTGTTTCCTCTACCGTTTCCCTGATTGATTCACTCAAATCTTTAGTGGAACTCAATATCTCTTCATTATAAAAACGATGATAGAGTTTTTTACCTCGTATCCACCCCACCAGCCAGACAGTAGAAAGACCAACAATGGCAACCGGAGCTACAATTTCTATATTTACACTCTGGAAAAGCAAAATCACAACGGTAATCAAGATAGCGAACAGGAAAATTGCGATATTGAGATCCCACCGGGCAACTCTGGCTCTATCTATCGCTCTCTGTCTGGCAGTTTGTTGGCTTTCAGGACTGAGCGGTTTAACAACTTCAGCTTCAATCATAATAATTGCTCCTTAATGTTTTAGTGACTTGTTAGCTGTGTGGAACATCTGTTCACCTGCCTTTTAGAATACTGAGGTGAGCGTATACATTGGCATGAGTATTGCTAAGGCGATAAAGCCAACAAATACTGCAATGCCAACGGTACTCAGGGGACCAATCATGCCCACCAGGGCATTCATTTTATCTTCAGCACTGACTTCATAAAAATCAGCGACAACTCCCATAGTAAAATCCAGAGTATTGCTTTCTTCGCCCACAGCGACCATCTGGATAAGAAGGGGAGGAAACAAAGAAAGCCGGGACATCGGTTCGGATAGCCCTTCTCCCAGAATGAGGCCCTCATTGACCTGATTCAAAGCTTCACGGACATATTTGTTATCGCTTGACTGAGGTAATAACTCCATAATTTCCTGTAGACTTAATCCAGCACTCACCAGCATTGACATGGTCCTGGCGAAACGGGCGAGTTCACCAAGAAGCGCTGGCGGCCCTATCAGAGGTACGGATAAGCGTACCCTATCGAGAAAACGCCTTCCCCTTGGCTGCTTAACCAGCCAGAGTGTCAAAGCCACCACTACTGCTCCGCCTACCAGGAAATAAAGAGGATATTCAGTAAGGAAATCCGATGTACCAATGAGTATCCTGGTAGCTAACGGTAATTCAACTCCCATACTAACAAACATGCTCATCATCTTCGGCATAACCACAGTCATTAAGACAATCACCACCACCACACCGACACCCAGTATCATCACCGGATAGGTTAAAGCTTTTTTTGCTTTCTTTGTCGCGTCACCCTGTTTTTCCAGATAGTCCGCCATCTGGTTCAGGACGATTTCCAGGTTACCGGTCTGTTCCCCTACGGTTATCGTCCTGCAATATATTTCACTAAAAGCCTTCGGTTGCTTGGAAATAGCCTGAGTAAAAGAGCCACCGGAACGCAGGTCATCAACAATTGATTCAAGAACTTTCTTGAAAGCCCGGCTGTTTGTAGTTTGTCCGGCAAGTATTTCGAGAGACGGAAGAAGTGAAATACCTGACCTTAGGAGAGTGGCAAGTTGACGAGAGAAGATAACTACATCACTAACCCTAATCCTGAAAAGCGTAGGTAAAGCCTCCTCAAGGCTCCACATGGAAGGGATTAGCTCCACATTTGTTGGAGTATAGCCCTGGTTGATAAGCATACGTTCGGCTTCAATCTCACCCGGGGCTTTAATAGTGCCTTTAACAACCTTACCCTGGGCAGTCGCCGCTTCATATCGATAAGCAAAAAGCTTCTTGCCCTTTTCGGAAATCTTGGCAGTACTAGCCATTAATATCTCCTAACCAATTGAGTAAACGTTCCGAATAACCTCATAAGGGGTTGTTATACCCTCTCTAACCTTCTTCATACCGTCATGCCATAAAAGAACAGTACCTTCTTTAATACCCTGATTACGAATATCATCGGAACTGGCACCACCCAGAATCATTCTTCTTATTGATTCGCTAATTACAAGAACCTCAAAGATACCAGTCCTTCCCAGGTAACCCGTATTTGCACAGAAATTACAGCCGGCACCGACCAGGAATTCAGAACGTTTCTCATTCATCTCCTCTTCATAGGCGAGCTGCTCATCTGGACTCACCCTGGTAGGCCGTGAACAGTAAGGACATATGCGACGCACCATACGCTGAGCTGTGACCCCGATTACCGCAGAAGCCATAAGAAATGGCTCTACTCCAAGGTCAACCATTCTGAAAATAGTGCTTACGGTATCATTGGCATGGACAGAGGAAAGCACAAGGTGTCCGGTAAGAGAAGCCTGTGTTGCTATCTGTGCCGTCTCTGCATCACGTATTTCACCGACGAGTATTACATCAGGATCAAGCCTCATGGCAGCCCTGAGCCCGGTAGCAAAGGTCAGTCCGGTAGCCGGATTTACCTGCATCTGGCTTATATTGTCAAACCGGTATTCTACCGGGTCTTCGATAGTCAAAATGTTACGCCCAACAGCATCAATCTGGTTGACTGTCGCATACTGGGTAGTCGTTTTACCAGAACCAGTAGGACCGCTAATCAATATCATTCCAAACGGTGTCTTAACCATCTTCATGTATGTTTCCAGTGTATCAGGTAAAAATCCTATATCTGCCAGGGGGAGAAAGGCGAAGGTCTTGTCAAGAATTCTGAGTACCACCATTTCTCCGTACACAGTGCTGGTGGTTGCTACCCGGATATCAATGTCTCTGTCTCCCATATCAAAAGTAATCTGACCATCCTGAGGACGGCGGCGCTCAGCAATATTTAGCCCGGCCATTATTTTCACACGGGAAAGCAATGGCGGATGTACACTTAAAGGTAGCGACATCACCTCATGGAGAATACCGTCAATACGGTAGCGAATACGCAGTCTATCTTCCTGTGGCTCAATGTGAACATCGGAAGCACGGTCTCTTACCGCCTGCTTGATAAGAAGGTCTATAGCGCGGACAACAGGAGCCTGAGCTATAGCTTCGACCGATACCCGTGTCTCTGTCACCCTGACCCTCTGGTAGCGCGTCGGAATCTGACTCAATTGTTCTTCAATCTCACCGCCAACTCTGTAGTTGAGGTCAATCATTTCCTGAATATCCTGGAAGGTACTGAGTACTGGCTCAATCCTTTTTCTGGTCAGTGTGGAGAGCTCTTCAATAGACTGAATATCTCTGGGGTCTTCCATGGCCAGCACAAGCGTGCCATCAGTCACCTCAATGGGAATAACACTGTATTTCCTTGCGATAGGTTCGGGAATCAAAGCTACGGCATTAGGACTGACCCCCTCTTTCCTCAAATTAACGAAGGGGACTCGTAGCTGAAGACTGGTAAAAAAGGCCAGTTGTTGTGGCGTTATCAGTCTCTCCTGCAACAGGATACGCTCTAATTTATAATCGCCTTTTGCCTGTATTTCCTTGACAGTTTTTAGCTGCTCGGCGGTAATCAACTCCGCCTTCACCAGCATCTCTCCCAGGTCCTTCAGTGATGATTCCGGTTTTTCCTTTTGAGTCGATTCCATTTACTCTGCTCCACAAAGCCCCATGATTTATGATGATTTATCTTATACCCTGAAAAACCATCAGAAATAATCCGTTTAGATTACGCTTCCTTCATAACAATGCCGATTCTCTTTAATTCCTCTTTCTTTGCTCCTGCTGTGGTTGATTGTGTCTCTTTAGCCTGAGGACCTGTCTGATTAGAACCTGCAGAAATCTCTATTCCCGGTATGCTTGATATCATTCCAATCAAAGGAAGTGGTTTGTCCAATGAAACTCTTATGGTAGTCCCTTGGTCCCAGGAACCTCTCGTATATAGAATCTTGATATCAGGTATCGATTGAAGGTAGTTATATAGTTTGGATATAGCCACAAGATTTACCGGGACTGCTATAGCCAGTTCTACTTCACCGGAATAAAGGGTCTGCCCATCAAGTTTTAACGGAGTAGTGGACGGCGCACCGTCTACAGGTTGTTCAAGTGTCTCCAACTTATCTGCTGATAAGGAGTCTTTCTCTTCCCCTGTAGGTACCTCTGTTTGCTCAGGGGCAGTAACCTCTTCTGCAGGCTGCGGAATCGACCCTGATTTCTCCTCTAAAGACGCTAATCCCACAAGCTCCTCAGTTCCTTCAGCTACCGATTCCTTCATGCCCTCCACACCGGCCAACTCGTCATTGACTGGCATAGCTTCTTCTTCGACAACACTCTCGGCAGATTCTTCTTTTGTCTTTTGTTCTGGTTTGGGAGTAGCTATTCCGCCATTTTGTCCAATTGGTTGGTTTAGCATATCCTTAAAAGTACGAATCCTGTCCTGGAGACTCATTTTCTTCTCTGTGTCGGCCAGGTTCTCTACGTTCTTCTCTCGTTCTATCTCCTCAGTATCCCTTACAACCTGTTCTCCAGCAGCTATTTGCACCTCGGTCTCTGCCCCGGCTTTTTCACTCTCCTCCACCATCACTGCTTCTTCACTTGCCGGTACAGCTTCTTCTTCAACAGTATCCTTCGCAGGCTCTTCCTTTTTCTTTTGCGTCGGTTTAGGTTCCACCACTCCGCCCTGCCCAATAGGTTTGCTCAACGTATCCTTCAAAGCATTCAGCCTGTCCTGAAACGTCGGTTTTCTGTCCATATCGGCCTGCTTCTTGGCCTTTTTCACTTTCCCGGCTTCCTCAGAAACTTTAATAGCCTGTTCTTTGGCGGCAAGCACTAATTCATTCTCAGCCTGCTTCGCAGCTTCTTTTGCCTTCTTAGCCTTTTCTTTAGCAGCTAACTTGGCTTCTTTCTCAGCCTGCTTCGCAGCTCTTTTAGCCTTCTTAGCCTCTTCTGCCTCCCTTTTAGCCTTTTCTCTGGGAGATAACTCTACTTCATTCTCCGGCCACTTCCCGATTTCTTCAGTCTCCTCAGCTTCTTCAACCTCATTACTGGGCAATTCTGTAATGTCCAGCTTCACTTCTTCTTGCTTTTCAACGTTTGTAGCCTTCTCGCTTTTTTCAGCTTGCATATCAGCCTGGCCTGCAGGGTATAACTCAGCTTCCTCTTCGGCCGGCATCTCAGTTTCTTTTTCATGTTCATGTCCGGCTTTTTCAATCTCTTCTTCAGACTGTATGATGAGTTCGTCAGTCACGCTAAGAGTAGTATCCGGTTCCTCTTCAATACTTTCAGTAATTGGAGTTTTAATATCAGTTACAGATTCCACAGAGTCTCCCAGCAGTGCCTGTAACAATCGTGAATTTGTTTGTTTGTACTCTCTTCTCACTTCTCTTACTACATCCCCACGTATCCTGAGAAGAAGCTGCTGAACCTTCCGTTTTGTATCGGCTTCAGAAGTTTCCGGGCCAATACTTAATTCAGCAATAATATCGTCAACTTCCTGCTGAACAGAAACTTCAGTTCTTCTTTTAATATCATCGGCTCCCTGCCGAGCACTATCAATAATCCTCAAAGCTTCTAACTGAGCTTCAACAGCAGTCTTATTTTTTAGCTCCTCCGCTCTCTGGCGGGCACTGTCAACAATCTGTGTAGCTTCTTCCTTTGCCTCTGCTTCAAATTTACCTCTTATCTCCTCAGCCTCCTGGCGGGCGCTGTCAACAATCTGTGTAGCTTCTTCCTTTGCCTCTGCTTCAAATTTACCTCTTATCTCCTCAGCCTCCTGACGTACACTTTCAGTTATCCGCTTCGCTTCTTCCTGCGCCTCAGCTTCGAATTTGCTTCT
>CAYVOV010000009.1:0-140219 GCA_964453525.1 uncultured Dehalococcoidales bacterium
GGGTAGTTTGACTGGGGCGGTCGCCTCCCAAAAGGTAACGGAGGCGTCCAAAGGTTCCCTCAGAGTGGATGGAAACCACTCGCAGAGTGCATTGGTATAAGGGAGCTTGACTGTGAGACCAACAAGTCGAGCAGGGACGAAAGTCGGGCAAAGTGATCCTACGGTACCGTGTGGAAGGGCCGTGGCTTAACGGATAAAAGCTACCCCGGGGATAACAGGCTTATCTTGCCCAAGAGTTCACATCGACGGCAAGGTTTGGCACCTCGATGTCGGCTCGTCGCATCCTGGGGCTGAAGCAGGTCCCAAGGGTTGGGCTGTTCGCCCATTAAAGCGGCACGCGAGCTGGGTTCAGACCGTCGTGAGACAGGTCGGTCTCTATCCGTCGTGGGCGTCCGGAGATTTGAGGGGGGCTCTCTCTAGTACGAGAGGATTGAGAGGGACAGACCTCTGGTGTGCCAGTTGTTCCGCCAGGAGCATAGCTGGGTAGCTAAGTCTGGTTCGGATAAGCGCTGAAAGCATCTAAGTGCGAAGCCGGCCCCAAGATTATATCTCCCATTCGCCGCAAGGCGAAGTAAGACCGCAAAGAGACTATTTGCTTGATAGGCGGTGGGTGAAAGAGCAGTAATGTTTTTAGCTTAACCGTACTAATGGTCGAGGGCTTGACCTGTTTCAGATTTGGTATTAGACCACTTTCAGTTGTGAAATCTGCCCGTGGAGGGCTTGTGGGAGGTCGTTTGTAATTTAATAGAGAATGAAACTTCGCGACATAATCGCGATAATCATCGTTTCGCAACTGATATTCGCGAATGCACAGTATTTAATAGGAGCTATAGTTGTGTTCGCAAGTATTCAGGCGATATGGCGAGTGGCTGGTAATATTTAATGTGTTGTTTATCAGCGAAAAGGGGGAGCATTTCTGCTCCCCCTTTTTTCACATCTGTCATTGCTCTATTAATCCGTCATTCCGTACTTGATACGGAATCCAGTTATTATTGGATTACTAGATTCCCGCCTGCGCGGGAATGACATCGGGGATTAACGGTCGAGGGCTTGACCTGTTTCAGAGTTGATATTAGGTAAATTTCATAGCCAGCTACTAAAGCTGGCTTTTTGTTTTCTCCCCACCTACAGCCCTCAGGGCGTCTGCGGGTTATCTATGGTTACTAAAATATTTACCAGGTAGTGATCCTTAGAACGTCAGGGTCAAAAACAATACGTCGAATACTACGTTTATCATCGCGGGGAACCATAAATTCTTGTTTATCTGAGGGTGGGTTAGGCACATCCGACATAAAGGGGAAAGCACCCTGGGGTGATTCATTCACTGTTCCTTTAGTTTTAATGAATCGCACATATACTCCGTAGTCAATGTTAAACAATTCGTATCTTTCACCAGGGCGATCCTTATGAGAATAGAATCCTGACAATTTGTGTAATACGCGTTCATTCAATAACCTAATCAATACTGGAGATTGGGCTTTCGAAGCTTCTACCATAAAAGTTCGAGACTTATATCCCTTAATGAGATAGTTTATTATAAATATCAGAGCTTTATTGGAATCGATATCGTATCGAATGTTGACATATTTTGCGTAATCGAACCAACTAGAAGCTGCATCATGAATGTGAGGTATACTAATAGCTCTTGTAACTCCTTGCTGGCGATAGCCTTCCCAAAATGCCTTGCTGAAAATGCATAGGAAGTCTCTACAATTACCTTCAGCAGCACGCACTAATTCAATAAATGAACTTTTTTGAGTGAATATATCCAATATTCTCTTAGCTTTCTCCTCGGGTGTTACCGCCAAATCCCAATGGAGTTCTACCCCAAGGTGATTATATAAAACTTCTGAGAAGAAGCCCGTAATCAAGTCTGGATTCTCGTCATAGATTAAGTAAGAATCACAATCCAGTATGTTGGTGATATCAGCACCAACATGTATGCCTATTATTTCTTCATCTGATTGTTTTGAGAGCTGGTATTGATAATTTACAGCGAGCAGTTTGATACAAACTTCTGGGATAGTCATGATCGCTCTTTTCAGGTATTCAGCAACATAGGGTTGCGCCGATATCGGAATTTGTGACCATTCGTCGATTATTATAAATAAATGATCTATACGTAAATCAGCTAGGATTGCTCTCAAGGACTCGTAGATTTGCCTGTAGTTGAATGTGGGTTTGATAATTTCCTCCGCCAGCGAAGGTTCCATCTGCGTTGCAAGGCCATGAATAATAGTACCTAATGCTTTTTGCTGTAAATCAGCTGGAGGCATTTCCATATTAATTGCCTTATCAAGCATATAGGTGCCAATATCATCGAGTAGAGTTCGAAAATACTTTTGCGCAACCTGCTCTGGTTTTTCTGTTAAGCTAATTAATCCACTACCTAATAATCTGCAATCTATGTAATGAGTAACCTCGCCTTTGCCACCGAGTTTTTCTTCTAAGACGCGAAACATATGAGTCTTGCCCGTACCTCGCCGACCTAACACCAACTGGGAATCAGGAGTCATAGCTCGGGAAGCTAAGTCAGTATGCACATACGTTTCAGCTAGTTTTTCAACACTGAGTTGTTTCTCTGCATGTTGGTAAATTGCATTGACCGCCTTTGCAAAGTTATCACTATTTAGATTTGGTTTCACCCATTCTTTCGTGTTCATGATCCCATGCAAAAATGATATCTAGCTTCTCATTTGAATTATACCATAGGACTGTTAAGAGGGGGCTTTCGCCCCTTTTTCTTTTTCTTCTTTTTTCGAATCCCTCTCAATCTCCCTTTACGAGAGGGATAAGCCTAATAATGGGGTGTTTCTAAGAGGGGCGTTAGCCCCTCTTGGCTTCATTAAGGGCGGAGGGTGGGAATAGATATATAAAAGGGGGATGGGAGTGGATAAGTTGATAGAGATTGCCACGTCCGCCGGAGGCGGACTCGCAATGACAAATGAAGGCTGGAGATTGCCACGTCGCTGCGCTCCTCGCAATGACATGTGAAAGTTAGAGATTCTTCGCGGAGTTTACCCTGAGCATAGACGAAGGGCTCAGAATGACAGGAGGGTGATTTTCACTTCTTCCAGAACTTCCTGTAGAGTTCCAGCAGTGTAATGTTCAGGACAAGGGCGAAGACTGCCGGAATTGCCAGTAGCCACAGGTTATCATTTAAATTTATTCCCTGCCTGGCGGTGACTGCCAGGACGATAAAGGTTACTATAACACCTACGATTACGCAGGAAACAGCCATTACTATATATTCTTTAATCATAGTGTGAAGAATTATAGATTATTGGCAGGCAGAGCACAAATTTTTTCTGTTGAGCCGGCAATCCACCTGCTGTATAATTTCTTCACCCGTCCAATTTTTATAAACAATGCGGCCTTGCCTTAAAAGTCATTCTGGAGTCCGCCTCTGGCGGACGAAGAATCTCAGGGTGGGGAGTCAAGGTAATCCCCTCCTTCCTGAGACCCTTCGCGGAGTTTACACTGAGTGGAGCGAATGTGCTCCAGGGTGACAGGAACACGCGACTTTTAGGGCAAGACTAAACAATGCTGAAAGGGGACGACATGGCGAATATTGAATATATGGAAACGGATGGTCAGGGTCTGGATTTAACTGTCTCCCTGAGGCAAAAGCTCATTGATTACCACAAGGCGAACGCTCCGGACTATTTTTACCAGCGTTATGCCGAAATGGACGTCCTCAGAAGCACCGAGTTAATGCTGGAAAAGTTCGGGAAAGAATCTATACGTGTAGACCTTGCCCGTGATACGGAAACCGGTGAGCTTGTCGGCTACTGCATCAGCACTATATCCGGGGATAAACAGGGTGAGATAGCCTCAATTTATGTCGAGCCCGATTACCGTCGGGCAGGTATCGGCGATAATTTTATGAAAAAAGCGCTGCGCTGGATGGACGAGCGCTCGGTATTAAAGAAGGTACTGGGGGTCGGCGCCGGGAACGAAGCCGTATTTGCTTTTTACAGTCGGTACAATTTCTATCCCAGAGCTTATATCCTGGAACAGGTCGAGGCCGGAGAAGAGAAATAAATCACTTTCAGGAATTCACCAGGACCAGAAAGACGATGTTAATGAACAGGTGCATGATGAATGCCGGCCAGTAGGAGTCGCCCCGGTAGCAGACGTATCCGAAATATATCCCGGTGATAATCGTACTCAGTGTTTCAAGTCCCGGCTTACCGAAATGGGCAATAACGAACGGGATAGCCTGTATTAATATACTTCCTTCTTTATACCTGTCTTTCAACCCGAATAGGAGGAAGCCTCGAAACAGAAACTCCACTGCAAGAAGGCCGATAAAAGTCTCGATTGAATAATTCAGCAGGCTAAACGACTCTTCTACATAGTAGCTCTGAAGAGAGGAGTTGCTGGAAGCCGCATAGAGAATGGGAAAGACAATAAGACAGAACAGCACAACATGAAAACTCCATACCCGTGGCTTTCCAATCCTGAGACCGAAGTCCAGAGGATTTCGGCGTAACAGAACAACAATAACTATCAGCGGTATTATGGCAAAATAGATGAGTGAGCTGAACCATTTACTCCAGACCTGACAGTAATGCTCGAGAATCAGCAGAAGTGAGGCAAAGCAGATAACAATTGCTTCGTTCTTATTCCCGGCTAAAAAGCTATATAAAGCCTGAAACTCTTTTTTCGTAAAAGCTAGCAACGGACTCAATTCAGATAAAAGTATTTAATAAAAATCCTGACTTGGTACTCAGTGTAAGTCAGTACCCGTCCTTTTTTCAAGTAGATAGATTACTTTGACAAACAGCCCCCTTTAGAAATTTCCCCCCACATGCCAAAGAACTCCCGCGTGCCATAGTCCCGATTTCATCGGGACTGCGGCCAGACCACTACCCTCAGAGTGACAGGGATGTACGACTTTTAGGGCAACCCACTCTAACGGGGAAATTTTTATTATGAGATGGGGCGGCGCTACCGCGCCGCCCCATCTCTCTTATACACCCCCTCTCCAGCCAGAACCACTGTGAATGAATGAGGAGTGTTATCCTGGCTGGAGAGGGGTCTGGGGTGAGGTAAAAATTACCAACCTAACACAAACATATCTATCTTTATCATCTCCTGTCTAAGGATGGAATTGTACAAATCGGGTGAAGGATTGTGAGGTTGATTGACAGGCCATATGCTATAATATTGGCATCTTATGAATAATAAGGCTGAAATAGAAAACAGAATTGAAAAGCTGAAGGCTCAGATTAATCATCATAACTACCGCTATCACGTGCTGGACAGCCCCGAAATAAGCGATGCTGAATATGATGAGCTGATGAAAGAGCTGAAGCGGCTGGAGGAGGATAATCCGGAGTTCCTCACTCCTGACTCGCCTACCCAGCGGGTAGGCGCTGAGCCGGTGGAAGCCTTTGGCGTTGTCGAGCATCGGTACCCCATGCTGTCTCTGGGCAATGTATTTTCAAAAGAAGAACTGTTAGCCTGGTATAACCGGACACTAAAACTTGCTGAGAGTGAGCAATTCAGCTTTGCCTGTGAGCACAAGATGGACGGCTTGGCGGTAGCTCTCACCTATGAAAATGGACAGCTTGTTACTGGCGCTACCCGGGGCGACGGCTACCGCGGGGAAAACATAACCCAGAACTTGAGGACAATAAGGAGTATACCTCTGTCCGTTACCGGTGACGTGCCGCCTAGGTTCGAGGCACGGGGCGAGGTGTTCTTGCCCAAAGCCGGGTTCCGTAAGCTGAATAAGGACAGAGAGGAGGAAGGGCAGCCCCTTTTTGCCAATCCGAGAAACGCCGCTGCCGGTTCGGTGCGGCAGCTTGACCCGCGTATCACCGCCAGGCGCCCGCTTGATATCTACATTTACGCTCTTGGCTATGCAGAAGGCAGAGTAATGCCGGAGACTCACTGGGAAACAATGGAATACCTGAAATCACTCGGATTCAAGGTTAATCCCAACAATGCTCTGTGTGAGAATATCAGCCAAGTAGAGGAATATTACGATAACTGGTTGGCGAAGAAGGAAAGTCTGCCCTATGAAGCCGATGGCGTCGTGGTGAAAATAAATTCGCTGGCTTTACAGGATAGATTGGGAGATGTGGGCCGGGAGCCGAGATGGGCGATAGCCTATAAATTCCCGGCGATACAGGGCACTACCCTGCTCAAGGAAATCGGCATCAGCGTCGGCAGGACCGGCACCATGAACCCTTATGCCATCCTTGAGCCTGTTCGGGTCGGTGGGGTAACAATCAAGCAGGCAGCCCTGCATAACGAGGACGATATCAGGCGTAAGGATATCCGCGAAGGCGACCGCGTCCTGGTGCAGCGTGCCGGTGAGGTTATACCGGAGGTGGTCGGTCCGACTCCCGAGAGCAGGGAGAGCCCGGCGCGAAAACCTGAATTCAGCCTGCTGGACAAACTTGAGAAGAATGAGCAGGGACAGCCCGTCTGTCCGGAGTGCGGAGGACTGGTCATTAAACCCGATGATGAGGTTATGTATTATTGTACCAATGCCGCCTGTCCCGCCCAGGCGCAGCAGCGGATAGAGCTTTTTGTTTCCCGGGGCGCAATGGATATCAGGGGGATTGGGGAAAGCCTGAGCGCGATTTTGTTCAACAACGGCCTGGTAAAGGACATCGCCGATATTTATGACCTCAAGAATAAGAGAGAGCAGCTACTTGGGCTGGAGGGAATGGGAGAAAAGAGCGTGGATAACCTGCTCGAGGCAATCGAAAACAGCAAGGACAGGTCACTGGCAAGGGTTATACTTGCTCTGGGGATACGCCACGTCGGCGGTGAGATGGCGCAGCTTCTCGCCGACAATTTTAAGGACCTCGATGACCTCGCTGAGGCTTGCGAAGAGAAGCTGATGTCTATACCCACCGTCGGTCCGAAGATTGCCGAAAGTATTATTGCTTTCTTCGGGCAGAAGAAAAACCGTGATATTATCAGGAGGCTGAGGGATGCCGGAGTCTGGCCAAAGAGTGAAGGAGCCAGACTCGAAGGGCTACCTCTTGCCGGTAAGGAGTTTGTTATCACCGGCCGGCTGGAGGCATTCAGCAGGCAGCAGGCGTCTGAAAGAATAAAAGCCCTCGGCGGCGTTACCAAGGATAACGTTACCAGGAATACCACCTACCTGGTGGTAGGAGAGGAGCCAGGCTCAAAACTGACCCGTGCCGAATCTCTCGGCACTGAGATTATTAATGAAGATAGATTTCTGGAAATCATCGGGGAAAAAAAATAGCAATATGAAACTGATTGTCGGACTGGGTAATCCGGGAAAAGACTACGCCGGCAGCCTGCATAACATCGGCTTCAGGTGCGTCAGTTACTTTGCCCGCAGGCACAAAATCAGGTTCGACAAATCACAGGGGAAAGCCCGCATCGGCAGAGGCGAGATAGCCGGTATCCCGGTGGTACTAGCCAGACCGCAGACCTATATGAACCGGAGCGGGGAATCGGTAGTCCGCCTGGTCAGGAAATACAAGGTGAAGCTCGAAGACCTCCTTATCATCTATGATGATATGGACCTCCCTTTCGGCAAAATCCGTATCAGAGAGGGCGGTGGTTCCAGCGGACACAAAGGCATGAATTCTATCATCAATGAACTGGATAGTGAAGAATTTCCCCGCCTCCGGGTGGGTATCGGCCGTCCCACCTCCTCCAACGGCTCGCCCGGGGACACAAACGCCGATGTAGTTACCTATTTGTTAGGTGACATGCCTGCCGGGGATAAGAAAGCTATCAACAGGATTCTACCCGGGGTGAGCGAAGCCATATACACTATAATTACAGAAGACCTGACAACAGCGATGAATAAGTATAATTAAACGGGTGTGAAGAGGGGGCTTCGCCCCCTAAACTGCAGGGGGTTTAAGAGGGACGAAGTCCCTCTTCTTAAAAAATTCCCCTTCCCTTTGGTAAAGGGAAGGGGATTAAGGGGATAGGATTATACAAAAATGTCAGTTCAACCGATTGAGTGGCTCGGTGACAGGTTAATGATTCTCGACCAGACAAAGCTCCCCGGTGAGGAAATCTACCTGGAGCTTGACGATTACCGGGATGTGGCTTCAGCAATCGCAGAATTGAAAGTAAGGGGCGCTCCGGCAATCGGAGTAGCCGGGGCTTACGGAATAGCCCTCGGCGCCCTGAAAATCAATTCTGACCTGCTTAGCGAATTCACCGAGGGATTCCGGCAGGTCAGCCGGGCAATTGCTGAAACAAGGCCTACGGCAAGAAACCTTTTCATGGCTGTGGAGAGAATGGAGAAGGTGGTTGAAGCCGGTACTGAAGTTGAGGGTATAAAGTCGGCGCTTGTTGAGGAAGCAAAAGGGATACACAGGGAGGAAGCGGAGGCTACCGAAAAACTGAGCGAGTTCGGCGCCGGACTGATTAAAGATGGCTTTACAGTCCTTACCCACTGCAATACCGGACCCCTGGCGACCACCGGCTACGGCACCGCCCTAGGAGTAATCATCAAGGCGAGCGAGCAGGGTAAGAAGGTGGAAGTCTTTGCCGATGAGACCCGCCCTTTACTCCAGGGAGCGCGTCTCACCACTTGGGAGCTTCAGAAGGCGGGAATCCCGGTTACCCTGATAACAGACAACATGGCTGGCTGGTTTATGAGCCGGGGAACTATCGACTGCGTAATTACCGGCGCAGATAGAATTGCCGCCAACGGCGATACCGCAAATAAAATTGGCACCTATACCCTGGCGGTGCTGGCAAGGGAAAACGGCATTCCGTTCTATATCGCTGCCCCCACCACCACGATAGATATTTCCGTGGCGACCGGCGCTGAAATCCCGATTGAGCAGCGTAGCCCCGAAGAGGTGACACATATCCGCGGCGTTAAAATCGCCCCGGATAATACGGAAGTGCAGAACCCCGCCTTCGACGTCACCCCCCACCGGTACATCACCGCCATCATCACCGAGCGTGGTATAATCAGAGAACCGCATGGGGAGGGGATAAAGGGGATTTTATAATCTTCAACCGCTTTAAGAGAACTAAGTAACACAATGTTAAGAAAAAAGTTAGATAAATTTCCTGCGGGTGTCTTGGAACATATATCTAAAATTATTGGAGAATATAACACAGGCTCTGAGATAGAGGAATTTCTAAAAGTTGCTGGCTATCCAGAAAAAAGCCGTATTTTAGGTACTAAATGGAGACATATTTATAATATTTTTAAAGAATTCAATGATAAATTAGAAAGTCGATATAATATAGTAAAAATCATTCAAACTTTTTGTAACCCTACACGATGGATTGGCAGAGAAGCCACTCGCAAACAGATAATCGATAGATTAAATGACGGGCTAATCTATGTACGCTTACAACTAGATAAATATGGAAAGATTGTTATTTCTAGTAGAAAAATAACATATGTTGACAAAGACAAGGATGACAGGAAAACAACAGAGCCTCAAGAAATGATAGTAAGACCAATATTTAGAGCAAGAGATATTAAGGCTGAAAATGATCTATGTTTTATATTAATGCCTTTTAGTCCTTCTTTTGATCGTCTTTATAAGGAAAAAATCAAACCAACTGTCGAAGCATGCGGTTTTAGATGTCTAAGAGCCGATGATTTTTTTACACCTACGCCTATTTTAGAGGACATTTGGATTCATATTTTTAAGAGTAGGATTATTGTAGCAGACGTAACAGGTAGAAATCCTAATGTTTTCTATGAGATGGGGATTGCTCATACATTAGGTAAACCTGTCATTATAATTACACAGGATAAATCCGATATTCCATTTGATATAGCTCAATTTAGATATTTTGTCTACTCGGATGATTCTTCCGGGTGGGATACGCTGTGTAATAATATTAGTTCAGCAATTCATACAATAATTGGCGTAGGCTAAGAAGGAGGTCCTTGATGCCTGAAGCTAAGATCGGGGTAATCGGGGGTAGCGGGCTTTATAATATCGAGGGGATGGAGGATATCAAGGAGGTTAATATTGACACGCCGTTCGGGAAACCGAGTGATTCCATAACCATCGGCAAGCTGGGTGGGGTGGGAATCGCTTTTCTGCCCCGGCACGGGAAAGGTCACCGTATCTCGCCTTCTGAGCTTCCTGCCCGGGCCAATATCTACGCCATGAAGTCACTGGGCGTGGAGCATATCATCGCCGTCTGCTCGGCGGGTAGTTTCAAGAAAGAGGTTGCGCCGGGTCACCTGCTTATCCCGGACCAGTTAATTGACCGCACCCGGACGCGGATAAGCACCTTCTTTACGGATGGCATCGTCGGCCATATCCCCTTTGCCGACCCCTTCTGCCTGGATTTGAGTAAAGTGTTATATGAGGCTGCCGTGGAAGCCGGAGCTGTTGTTCATCACGGGGGCATCCTGGTGGTGATGGAGGGACCCGCCTTCTCGACCAGGGCTGAGTCCAGGCTCTACCGCTCCTGGGGGGCCGACCTCATCGGCATGACCACCCTGCCGGAGGCAAAGCTGGCGCGTGAAGCCGAAATTTGCTACGCTGTTATCGGCTGCGCGACAGATTACGATAGCTGGTGGAAAAGCGCCGAAGCTATTACCGTGGATGTGATTCTTGAGACAATGCGACACAACATCGATATGGCCAAAAGCATTATCAAGACGGCGGTAAGCCGGATACCTGAGAAGCGCCACTGCTCCTGCCCGGAGGCACTGGCGACGGCTTTTGTTACCGCTCCAGAGGCGATACCGCCGGAAACAAAGCAGAAACTCAGCTTAATAATCGGGAAGTATATAAAGTAATATAGATTAAACTGTCATTGCGAGCGAAGCGTGGCAATCACCACATTCGAAAAGGGAGATTGCCACGTCGTCCACCAAAGGCGGACTCCTCGCAATGACAGGGGGGATTTAACAGATTGTTCCACTCTACTATAAACGAGGCTCGCAATGACATTACGGGATAAAACAGAATAGTATGGAGGATTAAAGGATAAATCTTATGCCTGTTCTGGAATTAGGCTGTCTGCCGACAATCATCGGCACCATGCCTCAGGCCGACCCGGCTGAGGCATGCTCGCAAATCACACGCTATCTTAAGGACATCCCCGCCTGGCCGCAGTTGCCCAACCGCTCCTTCCTGGAGAACATGTATGTCCAGTACAGCGAAGGATTCCCCGGGGTGGTGGTCGAGGACAATAGAATCTATGTGGATAAATCTCAGGACTATTCCCGGTCCCTTGAGCAGCTCTATACTGCCTACCTTGAGAACGATGTCGATAAGTATCCTGTAAGTGAGGATTATGCCGCCGGTTTGCATACCTTCCTCAACCTGGGAAACCTGTCTCCTCTGGCAGTGAAGGGGCATGTCACCGGGCCGGTAAGCTGGGGACTGACCGTTACTGATAAGGACAGGCGGTCAATACTCTATGATGATATCCTCGGTGATGCCGTTGCCAAGCTGCTCCGGCTGAAGGCAGGCTGGCAGGAAAAGGCGCTGAGTAAGCTCTCCAAAAACACAATTATCTTTGTTGATGAACCATACATGGTTTCCTTCGGCTCGGCATTCGCTTCATTGTCACGTGAAAAAGTTATCAGCCTTATTGAAGAGGTCCTCGGCGGTATCAGCGGGCTTAAGGGTACTCACTGCTGCGGCAATACCGACTGGTCGGTCCTGCTCGATACCAGCATCGATATACTGAATTTTGATACCTACAATTATGCCGAATCGCTGAGTCTATATCCCGCTGAAGTCAAGAAATTCCTCGGCAGGGGCGGAGCCATTGCCTGGGGGGTTGTCCCCAATGAGATGGAAACGGTGGAGAAGGAAACGGTTGCCAGCCTGAAAGACCGTCTTGAGGAGGCGATGGCTCCATTCACCAGGAATGGCGTCCGGTTCGAACAGCTTGTCAGGCAGAGTATGCTGACCCCGAGCTGTACCTTAACGCCCTTATCTGTGGATGCAGCCGGTAGAGCCTTGGAACTGCTGGTGGAGCTTTCGGCAGCAATGCGAAAACAGTATCTATAAAGATTATAGTTCCGATGTAAGAATGAGTTTAGAAAATACTCTTGAGATTACAATATATGGCTCAACCGTATAATATTTGTTTGCTATCCTCACCCCCTGTGTCCCCCTCTCCTTACAAAGAGGGAAGTGCAGAAATTATGTTAAACAATTTCACGAATATTGACTTTATATTGTATAATAGTATCAAACTCTTGATAAAAGAGGAATATGGTTCGTAATCCTTTCAAAGTAGATCATAAAAAGATAACTCAAATCATCAACTATTTTGCCTCAAAAGCAGGCGGTAAGATATCCAAACTTAAAGTTCTCAAACTTATTTTCTTAGCCGACCGGTATCATTTGCGGAAATATGGAAGACTGGTCTCCAATGATAACTATGTAGCTATGAAATTAGGTCCTGTTCCCTCCACTGCTATGGATATCGCAGAGGCTGACAGTTTTCTCGAACCTAATTGGAAAAAATATGTCGTTGAATATTTAAAAACACATAACTCTGGAATGCGAATAGAGTCTATAAAACCTACCAATGCTGAATATTTTTCAGAATCTGATTTGGAAGCACTTGATTTCGCATGGAATACTTTTGGGCATTTAACACGATGGGATATTTCTGATTTTACTCATGAATATCCTGAATTTAAAAAACACCTTCCTGCTTTACGTTCTGGTTCAAAAGTGGAACCGATTAACTTAGAGGACTTTCTTAAAGATCCCACTAAAGCTGAAATAGATAAATGTTACGAATTAAATGAGGAAGAAAGGCAATTAAGACAAGAATACTTGTCTAATCTTTCTCACGTTTCGTCTCTCTGGAGATAACATTGCCTCGCGTCCCTGCTGCAATTATTAGAGCTAGCATCAAACCAGGCTCAGTATATTATTTCAGAACTGATTATCTTGATACGAAAAAGCGGCATTTTTTTATTGTAATAAATACAAGCCCTGAGACAGATGAGGTAATCGTACTTACTTGTGCATCTTCAAACGTAAAGAATATTAAACGTATTCGTAATAATTGCCCACCAGAGACTTTGGTTGTAATTACTCCAGAACAATACGATGGTTTTGTTCGTGAATCCATTGTTGATTGTAACGTTGTTTTTCCAGAAACAATAGATAATATTATGAAAAAATATGAACTTAACGAGTTAAGAGTAAAACCGGAGATGGACCTTCGTTTAGTTCGTAAAATGAGACATGGGGTTCTCGCAAGTAATCAAATTACACAGAATATAAAGAATATCATTAAGAAAGTCTAAGCTATTTTAATAGATCTTCCGTGTGCAGGCTCCAACTCTCTCAAAGTTGTCTGTTTTTGCCTCTGCTAAAGCCGTAATAACCAATGACAAAACACTCATCAAACAATGGAGTCTTACCTTTTCCAAGCCTCTATGACAATGTGAATTCAACCGCCGATGTTCTTTTAGCTTCGAATTGACCCTCTCAACAGAGGTCCTCTTCGAATACAAGGAGTTCCATTCTTCACTATCCCGGGGAATCGGGCAGAGCTTGCGATATTCCCAGAAAGGTCTAATCCAGGCAACCTTTAATGTACATTCGTTATGCATTGAACAATCAGCTTTGCCCGCTCGATAAGGGCAAACATATCTCAATCCCTTTTTCTTGTCGTGGTCCTTGAGTAAAAGAGGCATTCCAGATTTGCAGTGAGGGATTCCCGTTTCATCGATAGTATATTTGCCAGTGCTCTGCTCTTTTTCTCTCATCTTTATGATCGGGATTGCTCCCATGTCGTGGATAGCTTTATAGTTATATCCGGCATCGTATCCTTTATCTGCAGCAACATGCCAGGGACTAAACCAATCAAATCTATTCCTGGCCTTATTAATCAAGGGGATGAGATTGGTGACATCTGATTCGCTTGCCAAAGTTACATTACAAACGATTGGTAATTCCCAGGTAGCGTCAGCGAGTATATGGAGCTTGTATCCCCACTTCCAGACCTTATGAGGTATACCTTCTTTCACGATGAAACTAGCCTCAGCGTCCGATTTTTCTTTCTTGCTGGGATTTGAGTGACTTCTTACCGGAGTAGAGTCAATAGCAACAGTATCTCCAAATCCATTCAGTTTGTCGTTCAATTGATTGACTGCTTTATCAAGAAGAATTTCGATTATTTCGGGACGTTGAGCCAGTTTCTTGATTGACCGATTGAAAGTCCACCGACTTGGTAGGGGTTTATCCATATCGAAACCACAGGCTTCAGCGAGACTTGGATTTTCCTCAAGTTTTCTAACTAAATCATTGGTACAGTACATATCAAGAATGAAACTGAGCATGTAAGCTTTCCAAATCGACTCCATTAGATAGCCAGATCCAACCTGGTGCGAAGTCCCCTGAAGTTGTCGGCGGAAATCGCTATCAAACAAGCTATCGACAGCATCTCGAAGCCCTTTGACAACATCTTCGCTTCGTTTCCTTTGGTAACTTAATTTAGGTGCGCTTTGACAGGTCGTAGTCTCCTTACTATAATTCAGTGTAGCTAGGTGGTTCATCTCTGGGCCTCCTGGTCACGCTCTCGACAGTCTTAGCGGGCATCGGGAGCGTTTATTTTTTCAATACTATTTCAGTCGTTGTCTTTAGAGTCAATATGTTCCCAATAGTCTTTGAGAGCAGTTTGATAGGCGGCTAATTTCGCATCCAAAGCTTTGACTTGAGTCTCTGCTTCTATACGTCTCTGATTCCACACTCTGCGTTGTTCCAGAGTCTTGTCTATTAGCTCCTGGAGTGCAGTTTCCATATTGTTTTCCCATTTGATCACCTCCTTAATATATACCTATTAGTATATTATCATTAGGTATAGTATTTGTCAACACCTATTAGTAATATATTTTAATAAATATACTTGACATATATTACTAATAGGGATATACTAATTGTAAATGGCGAAAACAGAAGTATCAGCTTTTATATGTGAAAGATGTGGACATGTGTGGGTTCCAAGGAACCAAGCAGTTGAACCACGTGTTTGTCCAAAATGCAAAAGCCCCTATTGGAATAAACCAAAGAGACAAAGCAAAAGCCATACTAATACTTGATTTAGTACGGCTCTCACTGTTATAGTTTATTATAATATTGTTATATTAGCTAAATATCCCCCATCAACCTCCTCTTGACTGGAGTGAGGATGCTATCAACTATGGCGGTAGTCGTTAAGTTCTCCTCACTCACAGACAGTATAGCATTGTTTGTGATGGAGGTCAAGAGATCATGAATAATAATAGAATTAAATCCCTTCTTCAATTGCATTTCGAAGGTCCATCTGTTCAAACACAGAGCATTCTTTGGGAAGACCTATCTCAATTTATTACGAACCTCGATATAGCTATCCAAAGAGTAATAAACGTTCTAGAAACTGGAATCGGTATTCGGATGGGTCGACCTACAAGAGCATTCCAGGAATTAACAGCACTGGAATTTGTAGCTATGACGAATGGGAGTGTAAAGATCGAGCTAAACTTACGACGGGAGGAAACACTACTTCCAGGGTTTGATATTGGTCAACAGGCTATTTTCAAATTGACTGATGGTTTAATAGAAATTGCGAAGAATAGTGAGGATATTCCCTTACCAGAAGGATTTGATAGTGGAGTGCTAACTGCCTTGCGAGAGGCTGGACGGATTCTTGACAGAGGAATAGATACCGTTCATATCGCGGCAATTGAACGTAAACCAATATCGAGGGCTGATTATAATGAACCAGTAAGAGAACGCATTGTGTCTAGAATTCGCAAAATGGAGCAAGGATGGGTACAAGTTGAGGGGCGTCTGTTGATGGTTGAATTAAGAGAAGGCACTTTGCGGTGCCGTTTACATCCTTCAGCAGATGAACCAATATTATGTTCTTTTGATGAAGAAATGGTTCCGTCTATCATTGGGAATTTACGTAGGTTTGTTCGGGTACACGGCGAGGCTAGTATTGATACTTCAACAAATAAAATTCGTTCGTTGTTTATACGCGACCTTGAGTCAATTGAAGAACCATCGGCAATACCAGTGTCTATTTCACCCGTTTCTGCTTTTTGGCAACCAAAACCTTTCGATGATTTGGCAATAGAGCAGGGAATATACCCGCTCGATGATTGGGAAAAACTAGTAGGTAACTGGCCTGAAGATACTGACTTTGACTCATTCTTGCAGGCTGTTCAAGGAAACTGAAGTATTGATAAGCCCAAGCGATATAAATAAGGATAGAATAGTTGTTGATACAGATGTGTTCTCGTACACATTTAAGGGGGACACGCGAGCTGAATTCTTTCGCCCTTTCTTCATGCACAAAACACTCGCATTATCGTTTATGACTGTAGGGCAACTATATTATGGTGCCTATAAAGCTAACTGGGGAGAGGCACGCATGATACGCCTCGAAAATCAAATCAAGAATTATGTAGTTCTTCCTTGGGATTATTCAGTTTGTAAGGAATATGCTAGTATTCGAAGTGAAATTGAGACTAAACGATATTCAATGGAAGTTGCAGACATATGGATAGCTGCATGTGCTCGAAATTATGATTGTGCATTGGCTACAAATAATGGTAGACACTTCCGTCATATTGATGGTCTTACAGTGATATGCCCTAGCCTATTTTAGCTTGGCGCGAAATGCACTGTTTATCTATATACTGCTTACACAAAAGTCGATAAGAGACAGCCCGATCTGTAGATATATAAATGTTGTTCGTAAGAAGGAAAGTTCTTTGCAGTAATTGTGGATTCTTTTGTTGGAGGATTCAGCACGCAAGTGGAGAAGGGCCAATCAGATGGAGAGAATTAAACAAGGGATATCGAGATAGATTCCAGTCACGATCGGACGAGGCTGATGCTAACGACGTAAGAGAGTTCCGACAATGTGTATATTATATAAAATACCAGCCAGCATTTGGGCCGGAGGAACATAAGGAGCTAAAAAGGGAAGAGGAAACTCGTCGATCCATATTTCGAGCTGCCATAATTGGTGCTTCCGCAGCTATCATTGTGCAATTACTTTATTTGCTCTTGGCATCAGCATCCAATAGAAATTAAACACGAGTATACAACAGTAGTAATAACACAGAGTTTCACAAGTTCCTAATTTACATAATTTCTGCACTTCCCTCTTACAAAGGAGGGGGGGAGGATATGTTTTTGAAGGGGCTTCTCCCCTTCAAACTTCCCTATTTTATAATTTGGAGGGAATGTTCATAAATGGAGTGTTCAATTGAAGCCAATCAGGCCAGTTGCCCCTGCACTTACGCGTCCTGTGATAGAAAGGGGAAGTGCTGTGAGTGTATTTCCTATCACCTGCGGTTCAAGGAGCTTCCCGGTTGTGTTTTCCCGCCCGAGGTGGAAAAAACCTATGACCGCTCTTTCACCAGGTTTGCTCAGGTAGTCCGGGCTGGGGGGTAGCGGAAAAAGCCGAATTAGGGTACATTATCTTAAGATATGAACAAGTCAAAAAGAGTAGCAATCCAGAAACACCGGCGCAAGAAAAAGAAGCTGGAAGTAAAGAGGAAGGCTGAAAAAGCTGCCTCCTGAAAAGCTGCCTTTAAAGGCAGGGGCAAATGAAACAGGTATATTTGCTTACCGGCAAACCGGGGACGGGAAAAACCAGTCTTATAAGGCAGGTAGCCGCCCGGGTAAAGGTCAGGGCTGGAGGTTTCTATACCGAGGAGATACGTGACAGCGGAGTAAGGAAAGGTTTCAGGCTGGTAACGCTGGATGGTGAAGAGGCCATTCTTGCTCATATAAATATCCGTAGTCCTCAGCGGGTAAGCAAGTACGGAGTTGATGTTGACGCTATAGACAGGACAGGTGTGCCCGCCCTCCGCAAAGCAGTCCAGCAATGTGAGCTGGTCATAATTGATGAAATCGGCAAGATGGAGTTATTCTCGGCTGACTTTAAAGAGACCGTTTCGATGCTGATTGACAGTGGGAAGAAGATACTGGGAACAGTCATGCTCGGTGCCGACCCGTGGGTGGATGCAATCAAACGCCAGCCACAGGTGAGCCTGTTTAACCTGACGCGGGATAACTACCCGGAAGTACTTACAAAGGTGCTCCGCTGGCTGGAAAGCACATAATCTGAATCTATAGTATAATGTTCCTTGAAATTTATTTGATGAGATGGGATTTTTATGTCCGGATTACCTGAGGTAGCTCAAGCCCTGATGGACCCTGGCATCTACCCGGATGCGACGGCACAGGTAGAACTGATGCAGACCCAGATGTCGTTTGTATTTCTCGCCGGCGACTATGTATACAAGGTAAAAAAGCCCGTAGACCTGGGCTATCTTGACTATACAACTCTGCAGAAACGCCAGTTTTACTGCCAGCGGGAAGTGGAGCTTAACCGGCGCCTCTGTCCAGAAGCCTATTTGGGCGTTGTCTCAATCAACCGTGATAAAGATATTATCTCCATTGAAGGCAAAGGAAAGACTATCGAGTATGCAGTGAAAATGCTGAACCTGCCACAGGAAAGGATGCTTAATGTCCTGCTGGCAAGAAATGAAGTATCGGCGGAGATGTTATCCGGCGTTGCCGAAAAGCTTGCCCGGTTTCATGAAGTTGCTGCCACGAATGACATTATCAGTGACTTCGGCGACCTCGAATCGATTATCACCAATACCGAGGAAAATTTCATTCAGACGGTAAGGTATATAGGTAACACAATTTCTCAAAAGAGTTACCGGTTAATCAAGGACTATACAAACGTGTTCATTGAGAGCAATGTTCCCCTGTTCTATGAAAGAATCGCCGACGGTAAAATAAAGGACTGCCATGGAGACCTTCATGCTGCTCACATCTGCTTCGGCAGTGACATTTACATCTATGATTGCATTGAGTTCAATGACAGGTTCAGGTACTGTGATACCGCATCCGAGATTGCTTTCCTGGCCATGGACCTTGACAACTACGGCAGGACCGACCTGTCCCGCGGCTTTGTGGAGGCTTACGTGAAATTCAGCGGAGATGAAGACCTGCTCCAGCTGCTGAATTTCTACAAGTGCTACCGGGCTTATGTCCGGGGGAAGGTGGAGAGTTTCAAACTTGATGACCCGCATATCCCCGAAGAGGAAAAAACAACGGCCCAGGCTGTAGCCACGAAATACTTCAAGCTTGCGGAATCGTATATTTAGCTGTGAATTAACATGAGAATAAATCTGATAGTAATAATTGGACTGGCTACAATAGCTGCCATTGCAGGTCTGGCGGCGTGTGATACTCCTTCAGGTGAAGAGTCCGATTTCAATCTAATCTTTAAGTACGGTGTCACGGCAAGAAACGAGCTTAATACATTCGAGGGGAAATATACCAGGGACATGGTTGCCGACCCACCGATTACTATTGACCTGACATTGACGGAAGAAGAACTGGACAGAATATACCGGAAAATGATTGAAATCGATTTCTTTGATTATCCGGATAAGTTCTCTGTTTCGGTACCTCTCGGCGAGCCGATATCTATAATCAGGCCATATAGCAGCTACTACTTCAGGGTGGAATATGAGTCCGGTATCAAGGAGTTGAGGTGGGAGGATGAAATAAAGAATGAGGATGAAAAGGCGGACAGGCTCAGAGCACTGATTAAGCTGATCAGAGATATTATCGAGAGCAGGGCAGAGTATAAAGAATTACCGAAGCCGAAATCCGGATATATGTAACAAAATATTCAATATACGGGTTTGATTATGGAAGCACTCAACATCAGGCCGCTGGGTGAGAATGATAGGGATTGGGTAACTGGTCTGCTGGTAGAACACTGGGGTTCAGAAAACATCATTACACGGGGCAGAGACCAAAAGGCGGATGAGTTGCCCGGTTTCGTTGCTGTGCATGATGATAAATATGCCGGACTGATAACCTATCATATCGATGGTGGTCAGTGTGAGATAGTTTCTATAAACAGCCTTGTGGAAGGGATTAGTATAGGTTCTGCATTAGTAAAGGCCGTCACTGATGCTGCGGCTGAAGCCGGTTGTAAACGTATCTGGCTGGTAACGACCAATGATAATACTCATGCCTTACGCTTCTGGCAGAAACGGGGATTTTCTATGGTAGCAGTCTATCCAAATGCCGTTGAACAGTCACGCCGGCTGAAGCCGGAAATCTCTCTGGTCGGTAACGATGGTATACCAATTCGTGACGAAATTGAGCTTGAGATGCTTTTATGAAAGAACTTCAGGAGATTGAAATGAGAGAACCGTTTATAAAATATGTTGAGGATGAGTTAGGCGATAATTTTTTGCTGATTGCCTGCGGTCTGCCCGGCACCTGGAAAACAGAAACGACAGAGGAGATAGCCAGGATTAAAGGCTATCCGATGCTGCGGTCGGACATCATCAGGCTTGAGGTACTCAAAGACGAAGATATTTTCGATGAAAAGGTAGCCTCAAATATGGATAAACGGACTCTTGTCTATGATGAAACTTTCCGGCGGGCGGATGAAAGCCTGAAAAACAATGATGGCGTGATACTTGATGCCACCTTCGTTACCCAGGAATTGAGACAGCGTGCCGCTGAAATCGCCGCCAGGCATAAAAAGACATTCGTCATTCAGCAGACGGACTGCCCCCAGGAAGTATCAATCAGGCGTATTCTTGCCCGGACAAAAGAGGACTATCAGTCGAATGCTCTTACCGAGCAGGCTTACCTTAACAACAAAGCGAAGTTCGAGGAGGTTGACCTCAATGACCTGAAGAAAAGGTTTCCTGACCTTCCGGTTACGCACCTGATAGTGGATACCAGCCAGGATGCGCCGCAAGACTGGTATGTTACCGGCGTGGAGAAGAGATAGCAATGAAGATAGACCTTCACATCCATACCAGCACCGGTTCGGACGGTGCTTTCTCCCTGGAAGAGGTCCTTGCGGAGGCTAAGAAGAGAAACATAGGTTTTATATCGATAACCGACCATGATTCCCTGGTCTGCCAGGAACAGGCCATGGCTCTGGCTCCGGAATATGGCATAGAGTATATTGCCGGAGTGGAGTTGAACGTAACCTTTCCGCATATCGGCAGACCGGACAAAACCGTCTCGCTGGACTTCCTTGGCTACGGGTACGATATCAATAATCAGAAACTGAAGAATAAACTTGAGATACTCAGGAAGCACAGGGAGAATAGAGCCGGTCAGATTCTCAAGAAGCTGAACATCGAGTTCGATAAAGAGAATAAGAGAAGGCTGACCGGGGAAGACATAAAAAAAATACAGGATAGCGTTGACGGTACCTTCGGCAGACCTCACATCGCCAGCTACATGGTGAAAAAGGGGATTGTCAGTAACACTCAGGAAGCCTTTGATAAATATCTTGTCAGGTGTGATGTTCCCAAGTACCCGCTTTCTCTCGCCGAGGCATCGGAGCTGGTCAGGAACGCTGGCGGAGTACTGGTGCTTGCTCATCCTAATGACCCGAACGGTACGTCACTGGTAAGCATAACAGAATATCTTAAAGAACAGGCAAATATAGTTGAAAAATATATGCTGGACTATATTGACGGCATCGAGTGCTGGCATTCACGGCACGATGAAAAGACAACTGCCCATTATGTTGAGTTCGCTGAAAAGCATAATCTACTTGTAACCGGGGGTAGCGACTGCCATCAGAAACCGGTGATTATGGGCACCCTGGATATACCGGATTATGTTTTTGAGCAGTTCAAACACCAGAAAACCAGGCAAAAGGCCGGAAAATAACTCCGGCGTATTTATGGTGTGTCAATTGAACGCGTAATGCTGGAGAGGAAGAAATGGGCAGGGGTAAAAGGGAAGTTTTAAGGGTTCAGGCTGGTCCCGGCGAGATAAAAAGAAGCTACGGCAGACTGAGCGGAATTTATGCTATTATTGAGGGTACGTTTGAAAGCAGTCTGAGACAGAGGGGCCTGGAGATTCTGGCTGTTGTTCCCGGGGAGGTCGTTCTGGAGATAGGTACGGGGACGGGATATACGCTCAGGGAAATAGCCGGTTCTGTGGGGAGTGAAGGTAAGGCGTACGGTATTGACATAACGCCCGAAATGCTATCGATAACAAGGAAACGGCTTGAAGGAGCCGGGCTGTCGGATAGAGTGGAGCTGTATGAGGGCGATACCAGGAGTATGCCTTACGAAGATGGGAAGTTTGACGCTGTTTACATGGCAGCGACCCTCGAGCTCTTTGATACACCGGACATTCCCCGGGTTCTGAGAGAAATCGGAAGGGTTTTAAAGCCCGGCGGCAGACTCGGTGTTGTCAGTCTTGAAAGAGAGGGTAGAGAGTACTCCGCTTTCGTAAGATGCTACGAGTGGCTGCACAAGGTACTGCCCGGATATGCTAGCTGCCGTCCGATATATGTTGAAGAAGCAATATCACAGGCTGAATATGAGATAGTCAAGAGCCAGGAAGTCTTGCTTTATGGAATAGCTCCTTTCAGAATTATACTGGCCAAGCCGAAGGCCGGTCAGTACACAAAGACAGGAAACTAAAAACAGGGAAATATTACAAACACAGTGTGATATTATAGACGTATTACCGGCTTGAATCGGCGGCAAATACAAGGAAATTTTACAAGAAATTTTATTCAGGCTAATTTTCCTGCCTTATTTCTGATAGAATGTTAACTCAAGCAAGGGATATTTTGTTATTACGGAGACAAGGTATGAGCAAAACGGGAAGACCTTCGGAAGAAGAAGCGAAGAAACACCCGTTGTACGGGCAGTTCAACGGCGAAGTGCCCTGGCTGGACGGTTGCAAAGAGCACGGGAGAGAGACCTGCCTCGATTGCCCTGTGCCGCTTGAAAGCTGTCCGGCGGAGAATCCCCGCCTTCACAAAGGCGGTCGTCCAAAACGAAGTCAATAAAGATAAAGGAGTATTTAATGGCATCAGCAAAATATTATGATATCAGAGACCCATCACTGGCTTCAGTCGGCAAACAGCGTATTGACTGGGCTGCCCGCGAGATGCCGGTGGTGAAAATAATACGGGAGAGATTCTTCACTGAGAAACCTCTTGCCGGAGTGCGGATTTCCGGGTGTCTTCATATCACCACGGAAACGGCAAACCTCGGTCTGGCGTTAAAGGAAGGGGGAGCCGACCTTGTCCTCTGTGCTTCCAATCCCCTGAGCACTCAGGATGATGTAGCCGCCGCCCTCGTTGACTACGGCATTCCTACCAGTGCCATTAAGGGCGAAGATGACGGGACCTACTACAAACATATCAACACCGCTCTGGATAATAGACCCCAGCTAACCATAGACGACGGTGCCGACCTCGTTACCACCCTTCATACCAAACGGAGTGATTTGATTAGCGAAGTCATCGGCGGTACCGAGGAGACGACAACCGGGGTTATCAGGCTACGCAGCCTGGAAAAAGATGGAGAGCTCAAGTATCCGATAATCGCGGTGAATGATGCCCAGACTAAATACCTCTTCGATAACCGGTACGGCACCGGGCAGAGCACCATCGACGGTATTACCCGTGCCACCAATGTGCTCTGGGCAGGTAAAAAGGTCGTTATCTGCGGTTACGGCTGGTGCGGGCGTGGCGTTGCCCTAAGGGCAAAAGGACTTGGAGCGCATGTGGTTGTTATCGAGGTCGAGCCGGTGCGGGCTCTTGAGGCAGCTATGGACGGTTCCCAGGTCATGCCGCTTCTTGAAGCAGCTAAAGAGGGGGATATTTTCATTACTCTTACCGGTGACAAACACATTATCGATGAAGCCCATCTCAGGGTAATGAAGGATGGAGCAATCGTGGCTAACAGCGGGCATTTTAACGTGGAGATAAATATCCCGGCGCTGGAGAGTATGTCGACCGGTAAACGGGAGATACGTCCCTTTGTCGATGAGTACACCACCAGAGACGGCCGTCACATCTATCTCCTGGGTGAAGGGAGGCTGATTAACCTGGCGGCGGCTGAAGGGCACCCGGCGAGTGTTATGGATATGAGCTTTGCCAATCAGGCACTGTGCCTTGAATACATGGTAAAAAACAAAGATAAGCTCGAACTCAAGGTCTATCCGGTACCTCAGGAAATAGACAAACAAGTTGCCAGCTTGAAACTTACCTCTATGGGTATTAATATTGATAAATTAACACCGGAACAGGAGAAGTACCTGACAAGCTGGCAGGAAGGAACTTAAAAGGGAGGGAAAATGAGCAATAGTTTCATGAGTTCATCGAAATATTTACTTGCCTCGGAATCGGTGACAGAGGGGCATCCCGATAAAATGTGCGACCAGATATCGGACGCCATCCTCGATGCGATAATGGCGGAAGACCCGATGGGGCGGGTCGCCTGTGAGGTGGCTACCACCACCGGACTGGTGTGCGTGCTTGGAGAGATTACCACAAGCTGCTATATCGATATTCCGAATGTAGTAAGGGGAGTGGTGAAAGATATCGGCTACACAAATCCCGAATACGGTTTCGATTACCAGACCTGCGGCATTCTGAACGGCATTAAAGAGCAGTCGACGGATATTGACATGGGCGTCAGCCAGTCGCAGGAAGCAAAGACCAGTGTCGGTACCGATGACCTAGATAAGATTGGTGCCGGTGACCAGGGGATGATGTTCGGCTTCGCCTGTAACGAAACCCCCGAGCTCATGCCTTTGACCATCTCACTGGCACATAAGCTCTGCAAACGCCTGGCCGAGGTAAGAAAGAATAAAACGCTGCCCTATCTGCGTCCTGACGGAAAATCGCAGGTAACGGTTGAATATAACAAGGGTGTTCCGCAGCGGGTGACAAGTGTGGTTATTGCCGCCCAGCATGATGATATCGACCGCGCAAAAATGGAAAAAGACATCATCGAACACGTAATCAAGCCGATTGTCCCGGCAGCGTTGATGGACGATACAACCAATATCTACGTTAATGCCACCGGGCGCTTCGTTATCGGGGGTCCGGTATCGGATACCGGCTTTACCGGCCGCAAAATCCTTGTTGATACCTACGGCGGGATTGCCCGGCACGGCGGAGGCGCTTTCTCGGGCAAAGACCCGACCAAGGTTGACCGCTCGGCGACATACGCCGCCCGCTATATTGCCAAGAACATTGTTGCCGCCGGACTTGCCGACCGCGCTGAAATTCAGCTTTCTTACGTTATCGGTGTTGCTCATCCGCTGTCTGTTTCCATAGAGACTTTCGGCACGGAAAAGGTAGGCATTGATGTTATATCGGCACTTGTCGATAAGCACTTCGACCTCAGGCCGGGAGCTATTATCCGCGACTTTGACCTGCGCCGCCCGATTTACCGGCAGACCGCTGCTTACGGCCACTTCGGTCGGGAAGACCTCGACCTCCCCTGGGAAAAAACAGATAAAGCCGAAATTCTCAAGAAAGAGGCAATGGGGTAAGTAAAGACTGCAAGGCGGTGAGATTATGTCTTCAATACTCTGCCTCTGGAAATATAGAAACTATCTAAAAGATGTGGCTGATGGTGTGCTAGACGAGAGTCCTGCATATAATTCTCGACAAAAAAGATTGCATTCGGTCACTTCATATGGTGAAAGGGCTTATGTAGTTACGTATTTAGATGGGCGTTGCTATTTAGTAACTCGTATCACTATCACTGAGAAATACACTAATGATCCTAGCTATGAGTATGGTGAATTTGGTATCAGTGGTGACTATCCTGAATCAACGCGTTACGAACCGGGAGAAATTGATGTTACTGAGACTCTACGACGATTACGATTTAAAACTGGCAAAATGATTGGTAGTTCATCGTATCCAATTAGTTTATATCTCCAAACTATTCGTGAGCTTACTGCTGAAGATGAATTACTGATTGATGCTTGTATTCCATAGTCAGGTATTAGGCAAGAAAGTAACGATTATGAAAACTGCTAAATGAATAAGCAGTATTATGTTTATATTATGACTAAAGAATCAAATGAGGTTGCTCCGAAAATAGATTGTCCCCCGTTCGCCCTGAGCTTGTCGAAGGGCCGTTCATGGTTTCGACAGGCTCACCACGAACGGCATTTTCATCCTTTGCTGTGGCAATTGAAAAGTGACATGGAATGTTCTTTATACTGGTGTTACAAACGACCTGAAAAAGAGAATCTACGAGCATAGAAAGAAACTGGTAAAAGGATTTACCAGTAGATATAACGTCGAAAAGCTAGTGTTTTATGAGGTTTGTGAGGATATAGAGAGTGCTATTCTGAGGGAGGAGCAAATCAAAGGGTGGCTAAGAAGTAAAAAGATTGCACTCGTTGAATTGATGAATCTTCACTGGAAAGATCTAATTTTGGAATAACTAGGCTGTCATTCTGAGCGAAGCGAAGAATCTAGGTGGGGAGGAGATTCTTCAGTCGCTCTGCTCCTTCAGAATGACAAGCAGTCATTTCAGGATAGCCTGAGGTAAAAGGGCGTCAAGAGGGACGAAATCCCTCTTCTTAAAAATCTCCCCTTCCCTTTGGCAAAGGGAAGGGGATTAAGGGGATAGGATTGAAAGACAATCCCATAAAATTCGGCACTGACGGCTGGCGGGGAGTAATCGCCCGGGACTTTACCTTCGATAACGTGAGGGTCTGTGCCCAGGCGGTAGCTGACTATCTTAAAAATGCAGGCCTGGCAAACCGGGGACTGGTTATCGGCTATGATACCCGCTTTGCCTCTGAGGACTTTGCCGCAGCGGTAGCCGAGGTGGCCGCCGGCAACGGCATAAAAGCTTACCTCTGCCCGAAAGCTGCCCCGACCCCGGTGATAAGCTATGGCACAATGGCTAAACAGGCCGGGGGAGCGGTAATAATAACTGCCAGCCACAATCCTGCCATCTGGAACGGCTTCAAGTTCAAGACAAAAGACGGCGCCGGTGCCCCTGACGAAGCTACCGCTGAAATAGAAAAGAACATCTCCCGCATTCTTACTGCCGGAAAAGTAGAACACCTGCCGCTGGCTGAAGCCCTGGAAAAGAATTCCGTGGAGTACCTTGATTTAGCACCGGTTTATGAAGAGCAAATCTCTAGGCTCATTGACCTCAATGAGTTGCGCCGGGTGAAGTTCAGGGTAGTTATAGATTCCATGTACGGAGCCGGTGCCGGTTATCTCAGGAAGTTGCTTGATGGAGGAGCTATCGAGATAACCGAGATAAACGGTGAGCGCAATCCGCTGTTCCCCGGGATTCAACCCGAGCCGATTGCCGCTAACCTGACAAAACTCTCTGTCGCCGTCAAAGAGCAGGGTGCCGATGTCGGAGCGGCGACCGATGGCGATGCCGACCGGCTCGGCATTATGGATGAAAACGGAAATTTCCTGACGACCCAGCAGGTCTTTGCTCTGCTCTGTCTTTACCTGCTGGAAGTGCGTGGCGAGAGGGGGACAATAGCCAAGACGATAACCGCTACCAGCATGCTTTACCGTCTCGGCGAAATATTCGGCGTCCCGGTGCGTGAGGCACCGGTTGGCTTTAAATACATCGCCCCGATAATGATGACTGAAGATGCTCTTATCGGCGGAGAAGAAAGCGGCGGCTTCGGCTTCCGCGGTCATGCCCCGGAGAGGGACGGCATCCTGTCAATCCTCTATTTCCTTGACCTGATGGCAAAGACGGGCAAGAAACCATCGCAGCTAATCGATTACCTCTACAGCAAGGTGGGCACCCACCATTACCACCGCATCGATATCAAATTCCCTGAACAGCAGCGCCAGGCGATAATTAACCGGCTGAAGCAAAAACCACCGGAACAGATTGGCGGAGTGAGGGTAGATAAGTTCGATACCTTTGATGGTTACCGTTTCACTCTTTCCGATGACAGCTGGCTGCTGATCAGATTTTCCGGCACTGAACCTTTGCTCCGCATCTATGCCGAAAGCAGTACACCTGCAAGAGTAGAGAGGCTGCTCGAGACGGGCCGGGAAATGACCGGTGTATAGGTTTCCAGAGGTCTATAAGGGAAGAGAGTATGGATGACAAACTGCCTAGAAAAAATGAAAAGCCCTGGGGATACGAGTTGCTCTTTGCGCTCACGGAGAAGTATGCTGGCAAATTAATTTATGTCAAGCAGGGACACCGGCTCAGCCTTCAATACCACAGGCAGAAGGACGAAACGCTCTATATCTATGAGGGGAAGGCTCTGGTGGAGATTGAGGGGAAAAACGGCGAGATTGTTGAGCAAGAGATGAAGAGCGGGGATTCTTTCCGGGTTCCGCCGATGACAAAGCACCGGATGAAAGCTCTGGAAGATACGGTATTCTTTGAGGTCTCCACTCCCGAACTGGAAGATATTGTCAGGATGGAAGACGATTACGGGCGCGCCGGGACCAGCAGCGGCTAGTTTGACACCAGATTATTCCCCTGCTAGACTTTGAATGGTTACCAGTTTTAGTAAGTTCTCCGCATATTTTTAATATGGCCCCGTGGTGTAGCGGACTAACATGCCACCCTGTCACGGTGGAGATCGGGGGTTCGAATCCCCCCGGGGTCGCTCTTTCAAACTTTTTATTGACACACGGTCTATACGCGGTGTTTATAGATATTCCCAATTATGTATACCTCACTTCCTCCCCACGTTTGGCCTGAATTTACAGAGCGACATAAGAGCGAAAGTTTACGCCAGGTGGCTAGAGAATACGGACGTCTCACCTGAGACCAGAATTTACAGTAAGCAATTCGTTAAAATGTTACCTGCTCACGAAAATCTATCAGGTTTTTGAGGCTATTATTTAAATTGCCGGCAGCAAAATCCCAGGTTCTGGTCCTCTACCGCCTTTTAAAAACACGGCATCGCCAGGTATGCTACTTTGAACCCGCTCAAAAATATACCCGTATCTGATATTTGGAATCAAAACGTATAGTTCACTAAAATTATATGGTTGACAATATATTAATAGAGTCCTATAATAAAATATTCCCGGAGTGAGAAGATGACTGATTTACGCAGGAAACAGAAGCAGAAAAGGGAAGAAGCCATCATTAATGCGGCAAAGGAACTCATTGGTGAAAAGGGATATCGCAATACCAGCATTGAAGAGATTGCTGAGAAGGCGGAGGTGGGGCCGGCTACCGTATACAATTATTTCACTTCTAAATCCGGCCTGCTTATGTCCATCTTCAACAAAGAGATTGAAACGCTTTTAAAAAACGGGGAAAAGATAATCAGCAATCCGCCAATGGAAGCAGAAGAAGCTGTTTATAAGCTCTCGGAAGCATACTTCGGTGATTTTATGGGCCGCTACAACAGGCGGCTGATGCGTGAAGTCTTCGTCGTGGCGCTTGAACAGCTTTCGGTGAGAAAAGAGATAATAGGGCTGGATTATGCCCTGATGGGGCAGTTGGTAGGGCTTCTGAAGTTGATAAAGAGTCGGGGGCAAATCGGCCCCGATATAGATGCGGAGGACGTGGCCTTCATCATCTATTCCCTGATTATGACCGATTTGATGGTGTTCTTCGTCGATGATGACATGACCATACAGGATTGCCTCCAGGCTATGAAACGCCATATTTATCTGGTGTTTAAAGGTTTTGCACCATAAAGCGAGTCAGGCAACCGGGAAGTATTTACATGAGAAAGTGAGAAGGGAGGTTACTTTATGATGGCTGCTGGCAATGTACAGATAGACATCAGCAATGTTTCCAAGTCTTACCCGATGGGGGTATTTAAAGTGGATGCCTTGAAAGATGTAAGCCTCAAGATAAACAGAGGTGAGTTGCTGGTTGTGCTGGGCCCCAGTGGCTCAGGAAAGACAACCCTTCTCAATCTTATCGGGGGGATTGATTCGGCAAGTTCCGGCAGGATTACCGTTGATTCTATAGAAATAACTTCTCTTGACGAACGCGGTCTAAACCGGTACCGCCGCAATAATGTAGGCTTCATTTTCCAGTTCTTTAACCTGATACCGACGCTTACCGCCGGTGAGAACATTGAGCTGGCTGCCGAGCTGGTTGATAAACCGAGGGATATCAAGGAAGTGCTGGCTGATGTCGGCCTGGGTGAACGCGCCAGCCACTTTCCCAGTGAGCTTTCCGGTGGTGAGCAGCAGCGGGTGGCTATCGCCCGGGCGCTGGTCAAGGACCCGCCAATTCTCTTATGCGATGAGCCTACCGGAGATCTGGATTTTGAAACGGGAAAGCACATCCTCTCGGTAATGCGAAACATTAACCGCCAGAGCGAGAAAACCGTAATTATCGTTACCCACAATACAGCCATTGGTGAGATAGCCGATAAGGTCCTGCGACTGCGCAGCGGCCAGGTAGTTGAAATGAAAGACAACCCTTCGCCAATTGACCCCGGTGAGTTAAGGTGGTAGGGGTAATGAAAACACTTCAAAAGAAACTCATCAGAGACCTTCTCACCGACAGGTGGCTTTTCATCGCAGTAACTATTGTCATCTTCCTCGGCGTCGCTTTGTTCGGTTCATCATTTATGGCATTTCTAAACCTTAAAAGTTCCTACGATTATTCGTACGAAAAGCTGGGGTTTGCTGATTTCACCCTGAAAGTGAACTCCTCACCACCCGATACCGTGACGGAGCTTGAGCAATTACCGGGTGTAAAAGCAGTAACTGGCCGGCTGAATACGGATATCGGCTTGAGCTTGCCACATAAAAGCGGTCACAGCCTGATTGCTACAGCCATCTCGGTCCCACAAGACAACCATCCGCGGGTAAACGACCTGAAAATAGAATCGGGTAATTACCTGTCCTCCGGCGATAAGTATAGCTTACTTCTGGAAAAGAGCTTCGCTGAATATCATAACCTTAAACCGGGTGATATTATTCTGCTGGATGGTACGGCAGGTGAGACAGAGTTCACCGTAAGCGGTATTGTTACCAGCCCGGAATATGTCTTTCCGGCAAAAAGTAAAAACGAATTTTTCGTATCGCCGGATACCTGGGGTGTTATCTTCGTTCCAGATTCCGTTTTACCCGAACTTACCGGAAATAACGATATCAACGAGTTCTGTGTACTCGTTGATGAAGGCACCAGTATCGATTCTGTCATAGGCCGGTTCGAAGAAAAACTGACCCCTTTCGGAGTTATCGAAACAGTCACCAGTGATGAACAACCGAGTAATGCTGGCCTGAAGCTGGACCTTCAGGAGTTCGGTGAAATGGCGGAGATATTCCCCGTACTTTTCCTGTTCGTCGGGGCCATGACGACCTTTATCCTGCTTTCCCGGATTATCCAGCGGCAGAGGAGCCAACTCGGGGTGATGAGAGCAATCGGCTACTCACGCCGGCAGGTACTATGGCATTATCTCAGCTTTGCCCTGGTTATAGGCATTATTGGTTCCGTAGCCGGGGTGATAGCCGGGTATTTACTGGCCGAGACCATAACTGATTTGTATATAGGAATGCTCGGTCTGCCCTATAAAATTACAGACATACATTGGATGGCTATGGAGGAGGGTCTGTTTATTGGTATCCTGCCCTGTTTGATAGCCGGAATCTTTCCGGCGCTTGCTGCCTCTCGCCTCCGACCTGCTGAGGCAATGCGGACACCATCACCCGTTGCTGGCAGGGAGCCGCTGATAGAAAAGTTGTTTCCCTTCCTCAAACGCGTGTCACTGCTCTGGAAGATACCGCTACGTAATATATTCCGAAACCGCCGCCGCAGTATTTCCACCATACTAGGTATTGTCTTCGGCACGGTTTTAATACTGACTGCGGCAGGTTTTATAGATTCGATGGACAGCCTGTTTAGCGTTCTGTTTGACCGGATACAGAAGTATGACGCGCGGCTGAGTTTCGCCCAGCCGGTATCACAGGAGATGACCAGTGTGGTACTCGACTGGGAAGGGGTGAATGAAGCCGTACCGATTCTCGAACTGCCGGCGAGTCTGGAACATGGCAGCAAGTCCTTTTCGACACTGGCGATGGGAATACCGCCGAATTCAGACCTTTACGGCCTCTATACACCGGGCGGAGATAAAATAGCCCTAGCGGAGGGGAATATCCTGTTAGCCGGCGCTACAAAAGTTAAACTTGACGTTGAACCGGGTGATACCGTTACCCTGGTATCTCCTTATGGACAGGATGATTTTACAGTAGGTGGCTTCGTCAAGCAACCGATGGGCAGCTTCGGTTATATCACGCTGGAAGACGCCCAGCAACTTGTTGGAGGCCAGGCAGTTATCAGCGGGGTTTTGCTGGGAGTCAATGCGGATGCCATCCCGGGTCTGCGGGATATGGTATCACGGAATCTCAGCGGCGTATCCGTGGAGATTACCAGCGAGGTGAGAGAGCAAATGATGGGACTTATGGACCTCATCTATGGCCTCATGTGGGTCATGCTGGGTTTCGGCGTAATACTGGCTCTAACGGTGGTCTTTACCATGATTACTATCAGCCTGGTTGAACGCCGCCGTGAAATCGCAACCATGCGTACCCTGGGTGAAGAGAGCGGCAGGATTGCCGGGATGGTGACCATAGAGAATATAGTCCTCGGCATCGTGGGACTCATCATCGGTATACCGCTTGGCTATGCCGTTGCCCTTTATATGATGAGGCTTATTCAAACGGATATGTTCAGTTTCGAACTCGTATTCTACAATCGGACCTACCTGCTGACGGTGGGTATCATGATAATCGTCATGCTCTTTTCAGAGTTGCCCGGAATACTCAATCTTAATCGTCTTGACCTGGCGAAAGTCACCAAGGAGCAGGTAAGCTAAACTGATAAACAACCACCAGCATTCTATCTTTCGTGCGCCATCACCCGATATGTCACATTTTGAATAATTGTGTTTCTGGTGGAGTATATGTACAAGAAATTAACGAGTAGTGACATTTAAGACAAAGTATCTTATTCAGGATTATCTTTTAAAAAATCGATATAATGCGATTTACCGTTTTCTTCTTCAAAGAACTGTACCGCACCAACTTCTTTAATACGTGTATTTCCTCTTAACCAACGGTTATAAATAGTAGGATTGAATAAAGAAGTATCTACCTTATTACAGGGGAATACACTGCATTTCCACAATAATCAATGCCACGTTCTCGGGTACATTCGAGGATAAAACAACCCTTTACACGACGGTCAGGATCAGGATTATTTCTGCAGCCATTACACTTCGGTTTCGTGTAAGCTAACAGTTTCTCATCAAACTTCTTAAATATCTCGGCATAGGATTTATATTCCTCTGACAAGCATTCAACCTGGAAAGCATAGTATCCCTTGAAGTAGTTTTGTAGTTTTTTAGAAAGTTCGCAGATAATACCTCTAATAAATCCAGGGCAAGAATAGCACAACAATGAACAGGGAGCCATATTATCCAGAACTTGTTCTCTTATTTCCTTATCCATTTGTATCTCCCCGTGCCAGATTTCACCATCTGCCTTTACAATTCGGCGTTCGAATTATTCGATAACAACAGAATGATACCATAGTATGAGAGAAATATCATAAGGCTAGGGAATAATAAGAACATACCAGTTCTTGAAATTTTACTTTCTGACTGTTTGTTGTATAGGACAAATTGAACAAAACCGAGGAATGTGACTTTCTCATTCCCAACGGAAGAAATGGACTGCCAGGAAACCAGATACCAGGAGGAAACCGCTGACAACCAGAGAGGCTTTTACGTTCCAGCCAAATCCAAGCCAGGGGCCCTGGATCAGTAGAATGACATATCTGAGAGGTGTCAGGTCTCCAATCCAGCGCATAGCTTCAGTCATTACTTCAGGGGGTGGCCCGGCACCGGCCAGGATTAACATCACAAAGAATAGTATTAATCCAAGGCCCTGGGCCGCCCGGGTTGTTGGGAGTATTGCTCCGAGGAGAATTCCCAGGGCAGTAAAGCTGGCGATGCTTAAAAGGAAGGCCGGAATTACCAGTCCGGGCGAATCGGGAAGGTTGACGTCATAAGTGACCAGAGCAATGACACTCAGTAGAATACCGCCGATTATTGCGATGGCAAAGCTGACAATCAGCTGAGAACCGAATATATCCCAGGCCGGAATAGAAGAGGCGCGAAACCGCCGCAAAATCCCACGCTCCCGGTAAGTGGTAAGATGTACCGGTAAACCAATCAGTCCAATAGACGCCATAACCAGGCCAATGTAAGCAGGAACATAGTAGTCCATTGGGCCGACTCCCCCGTAAATGGCACCTTCCGGGTCCGGTGTGTTCCCGAACACGCCCCCCATGACGAAAAGAAATATCAACGGGAGAGCGAAGGTGAAAACCACCGTGATTGGCTCACGGATGAATAGTTTCATTTCTATCCAGGCAAACTTTCTCAATGTGCGCATATTTTCCCTTTACTCCAGTGTCCCTTGCCCAGTGAGTTTCAAGAAGACATCTTCCAAGGTTGGTTGTTCCATTCGCAAATCGGCCGGCGTGATATTGTGCTCTGCCAGAGAGACAGCTACCATAGCCAGCACAGGTCCATTACCCTCTACTTCCACCCGCGGCCCTTTCCGTGTGATAGCCCGTACATTGGGCACATTTGAAAGCCATGACAGGTCGGGATGGTCCGTAGAGAAAATGACCCGTACCCCGGCAGAGTATGTGGTAATGAGGCCTTGTGGTGTGTTAATGGCCAGTATTCGACCCCTGTCCGCGATTGCCACCCGGTCGCACAGTTTTTCCGCCTCGTCCATGAAGTGAGTCACCAGCACCACCGTGGTTCCACGGTCGCGGATTGACCGGATTAAATCCCAGGCAACCCGACGGGCGGCCGGGTCGAGGCCGGTTGTCATCTCATCGAGAAAGACCACTTCGGGATTATTCACCAGAGCAAGAGCGACAAATAGACGCTGCTTCTGTCCACCGGAAAGACTTGAAAAAGTGGCATTGCGCTTTCCTTCCAGGCCCCACTGTTTCATAACCGCAGTCCAATCGGTAACGGTTGATTTGAACGAAGCGAATAAATCAAGGGCTTCCCATACCTTGATTCGGTCAGGCAAGGCGGACTCCTGGAGCTGACAACCGACACGTCGTCTTATCTCCCGGGCTTCTGTTTTCAGGTCCAATCCGAGCACTCGTACCTGACCCGAATCAGGATGTCTCAGACCCTGGATACATTCAATCGTTGTTGTCTTTCCCGCTCCATTAGGACCAAGCAGGCCGAAGATTTCACCCTCTGTTACCTTGAATGAGATTTCATCTACCGCAACTGTCGCCCCATAGGTTTTTCTAAGGTGCTCAACATCAATTATAACCATTGTTCTGCACTGCCCGGTCGTTTAAAAGAAATATTATCATATAAACTTTTAGTAAAATAGTGGCGCTATTTGGTATGGAAGCCAAGTAATATTTCACAAATGTCAGGAATGTTACAGGCGCAGCAAGATTCTCCCGGCTTTACCGAAAACCAGAAAGAACCGGAGACTTACCCCGGGTCCGTTTATTACACAAATGACCCCTTCGCCGGTGTTGCACCTGAATTCTCTATAAAAACGGAAAGTCGTACCCGCTAAGCTGAAGTTCTGCAATCAGTTGTTTGATATCTTTTTGCAGGGATTCATTCACCGGGACTCCCGTGTCCTTCCGCTCCAGCCAGGCCAGGTGTTCCTTCTCGCCAGCGGTATAGATTCTACTAAAACCTGGGGCTTTCTTCGATGCCCTGAGACTTCTGAGGATTTCACCGGCGGTCTTTTTGAAGGTTTCCGGTTCGGTGAATTCACTGATATTGATGGCTGTGAAGAAATGCCCCAGGTGGTAGGGCTGAGGTTTTCCGTCGGAACTGAAGCCAGATAGTCCCTTTAAAAAGTTACCTGATTGGAGTGCTGAGGAAAGGATTTCAACGACTGTCGCGTAACCAAAACCTTTATAACCGCCGAGGTCTTCTCCAATACCGCCCAGAGGTGCCAATGCCGCGGTACCTTTAACCAGGTCGATAAGGACCTGATGGGAGTCCGCTTTTGGCTCTCCGTCTTCACCGATGACCCATCCTATTGGCAGGTCCTTGCCCTGCCGGTCATAGACTTCGATTTTACCTCTTTGAGTAATCGACGTGGCACAGTCCAGCACAAAAGGAAACTCTTCGTCGGTCGGTATGCCGAAGGTAAGAGGATTGGTGCCCAGCATATTCTCCACCCCGAAGGTTGGGGCGATGGATGGACGGGCATTAGTGCCGGTAATTCCTATCATATCGGCTTCAACTGCCATCATAGCGTAATAGCCGGCTATACCATAGTGAGTTGAGTTACGGACGGCAACCATCCCCAGACCGTGTTCCCTTGCTTTTTCAATAGCCATAGCCATTGCCCTTTTTGCAATAACCTGGCCCATACCATCATGACCGTCTATTACTGCGGTGGTAAGCCCTTCGCGAACAATTTCGAAATTGGTAACCGGATTTTGAATACCTGCCTTTATACGGTCATAGTAGATGGGCTTTAAACGCCCGATACCGTGGGAGTCTATACCCCTTTTATCCGAAGTAATCAATATATCAGCGCAGATTATAGCATCGTCTTCAGGGACTCCGACGCCCTTAAAGACATCCACCATAAAACGCTCCATAGTCTCAAAACTTATCCGGTAAACTTGATTGCTCATCCTGAGGCTCCCTTCAGATAAAGTGTGTTAATTATTACCTGACATTACCTGGCTCCGTAAATGGAGTTCATCTACTATCATAGCTTAATATGAATAATCAGGTAAAACCCAAGCTGACCTGGGGAGGTATCGTCTCGCTGGCTTCCACGCCCGGCAAAGCTCTCAATAAATTGAACTATTCGTTAAAAAGTTATGCCTTTGTCATTCGGCATAGAATGGTCTATAATCTTCCATCGGTAACAAAAGGGAGAACTATGCTGGAAGACTTTCAAAAGGTCTTGGTGACTGGTGGTGCTGGTTTCATAGGGAGTCACCTTGCCGCCACTATTCTGTCTCTGGGTAAGGAGGCTATGGTTTTTGATAACCTCTCCGCCGGGCTGGGGAGCAACCTTTCTTCTCGACAAGGCGTTCAGGCGAGTATTAGAATATTACTAACTTCTATTAGAGTATAACAAAGAGATTGAATTAAAAGATGTTTTTCGTAAAAACTCTGATATAGTGCTTATAATATAGGATGAAATATATGACAATTGTTTGTTTGATTTGCAGCAGGATTAACATAGTATTCTGAAATTGTATTAAAAGAAGGGAACTTTTTTATGGCTCAGCAGCAGAAATCCGAATCAGGTGAGAAAATAGTTAGAACTAGCTGCGCAATAGATACGCGTAGCGGCTGCCGCGTTGACCTAGCTATCCGGGATGGTAAATTGGTAGATGTTCAACCTGATCCGGGAGATGATGCTGAGGGGCTGTGTATCAGAGCGCCAGGTATAATGGAATGGGTTTATTCGAAAGAAAGGCTGACTAATCCTTTAAAAAGAGAAAACGGAGCATGGGAAAAAATTTCCTGGGATGATGCACTATCAATTATCTCCGAAAAACTACTGAACATCAAAGAGAATTACGGAGCTAGAGCACTTGTTGTACATACCGGCCAAGCCCTTGTCCGTAACGTAGCGCGTAGAGCAGTAAAAAGATTTTGTAGTGCGTATGGTACTCCAAATTTTACATCGGGAGATAGTTTCTGTTTCTGGAGTCGTGTGGTGGGACATACAATAGCGCTGGGGATAGGTGACTCTGCAGCTAATACCGATCTTAGGAATACAAATTGCATACTGGTAATCGGGCATAATCCATCTGAGAGTGCTCTTCAAACAGAGAAAGGAATAAAAGCTGCCAGGGCAAGGGGCGCAAAGCTCATAGTTGTCGACCCGAGGCTAATCCCCTTAGCCAAAGAGGCAGATATCTACACTCCCATCAGACCCGGTACCGACTGTGCTTTAGTCCTCTCTTTATTGAATGTTATCATCGAAGAACAACTATATGACAGTGATTTTGTGGCAGAATGGACAGTTGGTTTTGATAAGCTTAAAGAGCATGTTAGAGAATACGCGCCAGAGAAGGTTGAAGATATTACCTGGGTGCCGGCGGAAACAATAAAAAGTATAGCCAGATTATATGCAAAAAACAGACCGGCTGTCATAAGTTCCGGTATCGCTATCGATCACTGTACCAATGGTTCGCAAACAAACTGGGCTCTTGCAATTCTGTTTGCTATTTGCGGTAACTATGAAACTCCAGGCGGTAACTACCCGGTTTCCCGTCTCATCGATATTAGAAGTGCTGACCAGGGCTCGATTAAGGAGTCAATTGGCGTTGCCTACCCAGTTTTTTCAAAAATCTCCGGAGAAAGCACCGTGGTACCTATGGCTGATGCAATTCTCACTGGAAAACCATACCCGGTAAAGGCTTTGATAGTACAGGCAGGAAATCCTGCCTTAACCCTTCCCAATACAAACAGGGCACAATGGGCACTTCGGAATCTGGACTTAATGGTGGTTATGGATCTTTTCATGACAGATACTGCCAAACTGGCTGACATTGTTCTCCCGGCTGCAAATTCTCTCGAAGAGAGTGTTCTAAGAGACCGCGGCTCTTTCCCTCCCAGCCTCTCTCTGACACAAAAAGTCATTGAGGCGCAAGGCGAATGCTGGCCGGATTGGAAGTTCTGGACTGAACTGGGTAAAAGAATGGGTTACAAGGAGTATTTCCCCTGGAGTACTGCCGATGAGTTTTTTGAATACCTATGTAAACCAACAGGTATCACACTACAGCAGATGAAAGAGCATCCGCAGGGAATAGGCGTAGAGCCTGAACTCAAAGAGCGTTCATACAGAAAGATAGGATTCCGCACGGAGTCGAAAAAGGTTGAGTTATATTCGGAGGAAATGAAGAAGGAAGGATATGATCCTTTGCCAACTTTTAAAGAACCGGCAGAAGGCTGGATTACCAAACCTGAACTGGCAAAGAAATTCCCCTTGATAGCGATTACCGGTTCGAGAAACAAGGTCTACCACCATACCCAGTATCGTAATCTACCGTCAATAAGGAAGTTATCTCCGGAACCTCAAGTTGAGATTAATACCCGAACAGCTATCGCACTGAATATAAATAATGGTGAGATGGTGACTGTCGAATCGCCAAGAGGAAGCATAAGACTTAAAGCGAAGGTAACTGATGATATTCATCCCAGAGTGGTAAGTATCCCTCATGGATGGAGTGAAGCTAATGTAAACGTCCTGACCTATGACCTGGAGGTTGACCCGGTTACTGCTTTTATTGGATTTAAGTCAGTATTGTGTCGAATTGAAAAAATAGAACACGATTAAACAAAAAAATTGTTTGGGGAGAGTTCTACTCTGCTCGACTTCCCCACCCAGACAAAGGTATAAATTTCTGAATATTTAATATTAAACAAAAGCTTATATTGTTACTCACTGAAACTGACTTCCTTGCATCGTTACCATAGCTGAAACGCAGGTTGAAAAACTGCAAACCTCTGGCCATATCGGCTTTGTTGCCCGTGCGCCTTTCAAAATGATAACTTAGAGCCATGAAATCAATAAGCCTCGGCATAGAGAATCCTCTTGAGTGTACCATTGTCCAGCGGCTCAACCGTTTTGTGGTCGAGATACAGGTGAAAGGCCTCCGGCAGCAGGCCTGGGTCAACAATACCGGGCGTCTGGAAGAGTTTCTGTTCAAAGGAAACAAGGGGTTTTGTACCAGAAACGAGCGTACGCTGAAGACCGCATACCGGTTGTTTGCCATCAGGGAAGTCGAACTGGGAGCAATCATTGATACGCAGTTACAGATGAAAGCTTTTGAGAAAGCGCTGGTGATGGGTTTCATCCCGTGGCTTAAAAAATGCACTATCGTGAAAAGGAACGCTCGCCTGGGAAATTCCGTCATAGACTACTTATTGGCCTGTGCTGAAAAACAGGCTTACCTTGAAATCAAGAGTGCCGTGTTGAGGGAGGGACATTATGCCATGTACCCGGACTGCCCCTCGGCACGGGGCCGAAGGCATATCAGGGAACTGATGGACCATCAGGCGGCGGGGGGAATTACGACGATACTGTTTATAGCTGCTCTCCCGGAGGTAAAAGCATTTAAATCCAGCCGGACAGGCGATCCGGAACTATGTGATTTACTGATAGAGGCACAAAACAATGGAGTAGATATCAGAGCGGTAGCACTATTTTACAATCCACTGGACTTCTCTGTGTGCCTGTATAATCCGAACCTGCCGGTTGAACTTTGAACCTGTTCTCTTTCTGACAAAAGCTGTTGCAGCCGCTTTTTAGTGAACAACATACTATATTCCCTAAGGTCAATAACTCCAGATAATATTCTTATATCTCTCTTTACATCGGTGGGCAGCCCCAGCCGGTAATTCACCTGGTTCCCAACTTAGCTTTCAGATACGGGATCATCCCGATTTTATCGGGAGTCCCATCATACCTCATACGGGTTTGGCCAGGAGGCAGGGGCACCATGTTGTGTCTGCGGGTTTGTCCCGGTAGAATCGAGACTCCCAAAACTCGGCTCGGTGTCTCCCTGCCCACCTGATGTAAGGTAAATACCTCCTAACTGACTACTTTCGCCATATACGGTGACTGATAGTAGGTCTTATTCTTTACAAGAGCAAACGAAAGACGAAGCAGCCTATTCAATGCTGCACCGACTACCTCTCTGCCATTTAGAGGATTGGCATTGACTGGTCTTTCGCGTCTTTCTTTAGCCCAAGCTCGAAAGTCCGGATTGAGTCTCAGCATGGGGATGACCGATGTCCAGGCACAATACCTTAGCACCGGGCGTCCTTGTTTACTCATCGGCGTTTTCGACTTCTTCTTCCCCGCCGATTCCGATTCTGTTGGATTACTTCCGGCCATCTTGATCATTTGTTTGGCACTTGGATATAACTTAAAACAGCCGAGTTCAGCGAGCAATCCGGCCACTGATATATAATTGAGACCTCTTATTGAGAGTAAATACTTACCTTCTTCTGCCTCGTCTACCAGTCTGACCAAGTTCTTGTCGATGACCCGTATTTGCTCTCTGATAAGTTTAAGCTTTTCTACAAGGAAGAAAACTTCGATAGACAGGGAATGGGCTCCGGCTTCAATTCCGATCGATTCATTGGCGATATCATGGAGCTCTCGAAGTTTACTTCGCATCAGACGCTTGCCGTGATGATACATTTCGATTTCGGCTATAAACTCATCTTTACTCATTCTGGAAATTACATAAGGAATGGAACAGGTGGAAAGTACGCTGAGTGCTGTCAGTCTACAGGGATTTTTAAATACCCGGACAAATTCGGGAAAGAGTGAATCAAGCAGTCCTTTGAGAAGATTGGTTATTCTGGTACGTTCCTTCACAAGCCGGCGATAGGTATTGTGAGCGGTCCTGAGTTCAGCGTAAACACCCTGAGGTATCACACTTTCGACAAATTCACCGGTACATAGGAGTTGGGCTGCTACCTCGGCATCTCGATAATCATTCTTTCTCTTGTTGATGTCCTTTCCCTCACGTCGCCTCTTCAGCGTGTACTGGTTAATGAATCGATATGGAATACCCTTATCATCGAGATAGTAGGCTATATTTCGCCAGTAGTGACCTCCGGTCTCAATTGCCAACATGACACCTCGACAATTTGACTTGGCCATCTCAGATTTCGCTCGTTGAAGCAATAAATCTAGTCCTTCCCTGGTATTATTGAATTTAAACCTGGCTTGGATGGTGAGATTTTGTGTGATAGCCGCTGCTGCATGCTTCTTCTTATGAGGGTCAATTCCTACGATCAAGTATCCCTCGGGTACTTGTTTACGTTTCTTGGCTGCGTTATTCTTCATTCTGGGATGGCCCCTTTCTGCTTTAGATTGTGTACTCGCTGTACCTCTCTATTGTAACTGGAGCCATCCTCCTTTGTTATTGGATATACTAATTCTCGGTAATGTTCAATCTGGCTCAATCCAACAATAAGTCATAAGGTAAAATTTCAAGAACTGGCACGTTTATCATCCCCCTCCGGGGGTACCAACAGATAGAAAAAGCCAAACTCACCATTGATTACAGAATCCGTATTTACCTCACCGGGCTTATGGAAACCTAGGCTTGCTTACAAAAAGGCGGTCAATAATGGCAGAGCAGCTTTGCCCAGTGTGTGGTTGTGGTTCTCTGAGCTCTTGGGGGAGAGCACTTTCGGTCACTTCCTGAGGCGCGGCGAGACTTCGCCCTCCGTTTCCAGATTTCTAAAGTAACAGACAATGATGTATGATATGGGGAGATTCAGGTTAGATACAGGTCTCCCCATTATCATTAGCATTTAGTTAAGTGGTGATTGAGCTATTTCAAAACCTTAATCCAGTGATACAGGCGCTTCTTGCGACCTGTTTTACCTGGGCAGTGACGGCCATAGGTGCCGCTACTGTCTTTACCGCAAAAGATATAAGCCGAAGAGTGCTTGATGCAATGCTTGGCTTTGCTGGTGGAGTCATGATTGCCGCCAGCTACTGGTCGCTTCTGGCGCCGGCAATTGAAATGTCAGAAGGTAAGGATATCCCTGCCTGGGTGCCACCTGTAGTGGGATTCCTGATTGGCGGTATCTTCCTGAGAGGAGCTGACAGGCTGCTGCCCCATCTTCACGCTGGCTTTCGTATGGAGGAAGCCGAGGGCATAAAGACCAGTTGGCACCGGAGTACCTTACTTATTCTCGCTATCACCCTGCATAATATCCCGGAAGGTCTTGCCGTGGGGGTTGCCTTCGGTGCTCTTGCCGCCGGCTTACCTTCTGCCTCGCTGGGAGCAGCCGCAGCCCTGGCCATCGGCATAGGCATACAGAACTTTCCTGAGGGAATGGCGGTTTCTATGCCCCTTCGCCGCGAGGGTATGTCCCGTCTGAAGAGCTTCTGGTACGGCCAGCTGTCCGCTATCGTCGAACCTGTAGCTGGTGTTATCGGGGCCGCCGCTGTCATTATTGCCCAGCCTGTTCTGCCATATGCACTGGCCTTTGCCGCCGGTGCCATGATATTCGTTGTCATTGAGGAAGTAGTACCAGAAGCTCAGCGAGGTGGTAACACTGACCTTGCCACAATGGGCGGTATGGTCGGCTTTGCCGTAATGATGCTGCTTGATGTTGCCTTTGGCTAGAGTGGATGATTCATGGCGCGATGATGGTATTCAATAAGGTTGGACTTGATTTGTATACAAAACAATAATCCGCTAAATTATTTGATAATCCAGTATAATGTGCGGCTAAGCTCATCCAGGGTTATCCGTACGAATGAGAAGATATATTCGATGGAATGTTATCGCAGCCGGGCTGGGAGTCGGGCCACTGGTCAGGTTTATAAGATTAATCGCTAACGTCTCCAGGGAGGTTATCAGTTAAGGGAGAAGCTTTTCCTTCAGTGTTTTCAGATTGACAACGTCTTCCCGGTTATAGGCAAGCAGCGTATTCAGAGCATCCTCGTCGAAGTAGTCCAGGTACCTCCACCATAACCTGACTGCCTCGAAGCCATTGACTTCGGTTAACTGCCTTGCTATGCCGAGCTGCCTTTCAACGCCCTTGAAACCGCCGTAAAGGTTATTCCGCCAGCAGTCATACATAAGGTCGCGGTGTTCAAAGATTTCCGCCAGATTGATGCCAAGGCGGTAATGGATAAAGGGCAAATCGAACCTTTTTCCGTTGTAAGTGTAGATTGTATTAACACCCTGGAGTGCTTCCAGGATATTGGCTTTATTCACATCCATGCCGACAAGCTGAATAACACTGGAATCTTCTCCATTGCAGAGATAGATACCGATAACGGTGATATCATCGTTTAGGAAAGACAGCCCGGTAGTCTCGATATCCAGATAGGCTTCAATACAGGCAGGCACTTTAGAAAACTCACAGCATTTTATTTAGCTGTATTATACAATATCAGGGAGTCACAGGGTAGAATGCCGGTACCGTGGAATAGAGCAGATGCGAATGCTAACCCAGAAAGTTGGTCATTATCTCGGAGAACCCAGTTATTAATATGATTTACGTCACTCTGATTGCGAACCGGTCCGGCTATTATCCGGACCGGTAAAGGAATGCTAGCTGGCGAAATTCCCGCAGATGACGAGCTTCGGGCCATGCGGAGTATTATCAACATCCAAAGTAATATTTCTTAATTTTGAGGCAAGCTCGCGGTTCACTACCAGTATTTTCATGCCCATATACTTGACCACCCTGTCTCCCGCTTCCTCAATGTCTATACCCAGTCCGAGTTCACCACCGCCCCGGTCACAGAGTCTCAAACGCGCCTGCGGCAACTCAACCGAAGTTTCCAGTATTCTTTTTAGCTCCTGCTTTGCTCCATTTGTAAAATATAACATCTGCCTACTCCTTTAAATCAGTCTTTAGGTAGTTTAGCGGTATATAATTAAATTCCGGTTAAAATCTTGCTCCGGATATTAATAAGTGGTTACAAAAAGGTTACAAAGTTGTTAGAATGTGGCCCGTCAGCCGGATGTTATTATTGATTTGGATTTTATGGTGCTGCTAGGTTCCGGTTGAATTAAGTGCTCTCCCCCTGTCTCCCCCTCTCAAACAGATCCTTGATTCACAGTGAGATTAATCGCTCGTTTGAGAGGGCGAGAGATTATTGAGAGGGGGCTCCGTCCCCTCTCAATAAAATGAATAATCGTACTTTAAAGCAGAGACCGACTATAGTGATGGATTATGGTGGGAGATTTCTAAAGAGGGGGAGCCCCCCTCTTTAGCTTCCTTAAGGGCGGTGAGCGGGAATAGATATATTAAAAAGGCGGAGTACTTCATTCAACTAAAACCGAACGGTGCCGTTTTCATCGGTTATTGGAACGATGTTATTATCCGCTGCTCTATAGTCTATAGCGGCGGAGCAGCAGCGATGAGACTATTGTCAGCATACTTACACCGGCGGCGATGATGAAGGCGATATCATAACTCCCTGTAAGGTCGAAAATGAGACCGCTCATCGGAGTACCGATAGCACCGCCGATAGTACCGAGCAGCAAAACAGTGCCGAATATAGAACCCAGAGATTTAAAGCCGAAAAGCTCGGCTGATACTAATGTCCACAATGGAATAACCGCTCCGTAAAAGAACCCGTAAACGGCGGCAAACAGGTAGAACATCCATGCATCTGTGGCGATAATAAGCCAGGCAAGAGCTACCGCCGTCACGATAAGACAGATACTCAGCAGGCGGGTGCTTCCCAGACGATCGGTAACGAAACCGGCAGATAGCATACCCAGAATACTGGCCGCGGCGACTATAGAGAGAATGCTGGCGGCAACTACGGCTGACATTCCAACATCGATAGCATTGGGTACGGTATGCACGATAATCATTTGCAGGCAGAAGCCAAACCCGAAATGTGTCATGGCGAAGAACCAGAAGCGTCGCGACCTCATTGCCTGCATGAATGAAATTCCAGTTACTGAAGTATCAACAGATATGTCAGTAACTGACTTGCGGTCTCCGAAAGGTCTGAGTCCCACTTCCCTCGGGTCTCTTTTCATAAACGGTGTTAGGGGGAGAGCGATAACAAGACGCAGGACTCCCAGAACAATGAAGGCTTGCCGCCAGTCAAAGAGCGTGAGCAGCCACTGAACAAGTAGAGGCGCCAGCACCGAGCCTACGCCGAATCCGGCAGAAGGAATGGCTACGGCAATTCCCCTCTTTGCGGCATTGAACCACCTGGGAATAGCGGTATTGAGGGGAGCAACAGTACCTCCTATGCCAAGTCCCAGGAAGATGCCCCATATCAGGTATACCTGCCACAGAGAGTTAACGAGTGACATCAGAAAAAAACCAACCGCCATGGCTGTTCCACCGATGGCTACCAGTCCGCGGGGACCGTAGCGGTCACTGATTCTGCCGGTGATTGTGGAAAGAAAGCCGGCCACGAGTATTCCTGCGGAAAAGGCGGCCGATAGCTCTCCCCTGTCCCAGTCGAACTCCTGTGTCAGCGGCGTCAGGAAAACGCCGAAGCCGTAGATTGACAACGCATTGGTGGCAAAGACGAAGGAAGCACTGGTAACTACCACCCATCCATAGTGAATTCTTCTCAAGTCTTACGATAACTCCGGACTGAAATGTGGGGAATGATGAGCATGAGCCATTTCCCCCGGTATTATGAGTGATTCTGTAAAATTTATCCGGTCAGGTACACCCCGGCTAATATCAGACATTCGGGAAGAGCGGTTTATACTGAGTAACCTCGGAGACTACTTCTTTCTGCTTACCCACGTCCATAGTCTTGAATCTCTCGGCAGCGTCAATAACGAGCGGCCAGAGATTCAGTTCACCGGGCATTGCCGCTGTGGTGATATCCTGGCTCAGGGCGTACCAGAGGCTCTTATCTATCTCAGTTTGTTCATCGAACGGTTCATACCACGTCCGGTGCATGTGCATTGTCGTTTCCCAGGGGCGCTTGGCGATTGCTTTGATTGCGATTGTACCGACATCCTTCTGCCGGCAAATTTCGAGTAGAGTGGAGAAATCCGTATAGTCGTTACGGTGGGCAGCCAGCACCCGGTTGCAGGGAAAGAGCACGGTATCGAAATTGAAGCGATTCAACGCTTCGATATGGACGAACGGCCTGTGACCGGTTATGCCGATGTACCGGACCAATCCCTGCTCTTTCGCTTCCAGGACTGCTTCAAGTGCTCCCATCGGGCCGAGGACAACGTTCAATGCTTCCAGGTCACTGACACCATGAAACTGGAATAAATCGAAGTAGTCAGCTTTTAATGTATCCAGAGACCGCTTTATGCTTTCCCAAGCGCCGGTCTTTCCTCTCTCGGCTGTTTTACAGGCGAGGAAGATTTCTTTCTGGTGGTGCTGCATCCAGGGACCGAGCCGCATTTCCGCTTCTCCATAGGTGGGTGCAACATCGAAGTGATTTACGCCGTGTTCTATCGCCATCTCAATGCCGGCATCTGCCTGGTCCTGTGTAACTTTCCAGAGGGCGGCACTGCCAAAGGTGAGGATACTGCTCATGTGTTCCGTCTTACCCAGTCTTCTTTTTTCCATTTAAATCTCCTTGAGACGTATAGTTTATTGTAGCAGGAAATTCATTAATACTGAAATTAATATCTGTAAAACCCTATTCAGCTCACAGCGCGGATATTCAGATGAAATCAGGGCGACCTACCTACCCGAGCCCCGAGACATAGCGGACAGGTTAGCAAGAGGGTGAGGATAAATTAAGCTATGTGACTGCTACTGAATCAATGAGATTTTATTACTGCTTCAGCCTTTTTTATTTCGGAAGGGATGCGCTTATAACATTAGGTTATAGGGTTGGCAAAGTATGTCTTGAATAAGTGGAGGAATAACACAATGAAAGCTATTGGAATTTGCGGCAGTCCCAGGAAGAATGGCAACACCGAGATAGTCACCGGGCATATTCTGAGGGCCGCCGAAGAGGAAGGAATAGATACTGAGCTGGTCAGACTTGCTGGTCTGGATATCCGTCCCTGTACTGCCTGCATGGTCTGTGATAAAGAAGAGAACTGTCCGATAAAAGATGATTTGTTACCGGTATACAGAATAATGAAGGCGGCCGATGCCATTGTCCTGACGACGCCAGTATACTACGGCTCGATGACAGCCAATATGAAAACACTTATGGACAGGACCGGTTTTATTGCCGCTCATAACGGCAGGTTGTTCGAGGGCAAGGTGGGTTGGACCCTACGCGGTGGCACGCCGCTCCAGTCAGTATTTTACGCAGGCTCAGCTTACCTTCTGGTTTCACACGCTTGGCTTCTTTGTGCCCGGCTCTATTCACCCGAATATCGCTTTCGGCAGAGAAAAGGGAGACGTGGAGAATGACCGGGAAGGAATGGATACCGCCTGGCGGTTTGGGAAGAACATCGCCTTTTTACTGAAAAAGCTAAATGAATAGGTGTTTTGTCAATGCTTTTGACAGAGATACACTGTAAAGTTAATATATCTTCGGGGATTCTGAGTTCAGGACAGACCTGGATAAAGAGGTAATAGATGGATTTTTCACTGACTGAAGAACAGAAGATGCTGCAACAGCGAGTGAGGGAGTTTGCCAGCAAGGAACTGGAACCGGTAGCCCTTGAGCTTGACGAAAAGGATGAGTTCCCGATGGAGATTTTCAAAAAGACAGCCCGGCTCGGTCTCTGCGGGATGACGGTTCCCACGGAGTACGGTGGCACTGGCCTGGACAAGGTCTCTTACGTTATTGCCATAGAAGAGTTATCGCAGGCTTGTCCCTCTACTGGCGGTATCTTCGCCACTCAGAACTCTCTTGTCTGCGAGTGTCTGCTGCATTTCAGCAGTGAAGAACAGAAGAAACGCTACCTAGTGCCGCTGGCGAAGGGAGAAAAAATAGGCGCCTTCGCTCTTACCGAGGCGGAGGCAGGAAGCGATGCGGCAGCGCTGGAGACCACGGCGGTAAAAGATGGGGATTACTATATATTAAACGGCAGCAAGATTTTCATTACCGATGCTGCGGTGGCCGATACGATAATAGTTTTCGCTACCCTGAATAAAGACCTGGGGTACAGAGGAATAACTGCTTTCATCGTCGAAAAAGACTTCCCAGGTTATTCCGTCGGCAGGACATTCCTTAAGGCCGGAATGCGTGCTGCGTCTCAGAATGAGCTTGTTTTCCAGGACTGCCGGGTGCCAGCGGCGAACCGGATGGGTACAGAAGGCGGCGGTTTCAGGATAGCTCTGGGCACAATTGACATGGGCAGAATAGGAATTGCCGCCCAGGGTCTGGGTATCGCCCGCGGTGCCTACGAGACGGCAGTGGCATATGCCAGGCAGCGCCGCCAGTTCGGCCAGGCAATCGCTGATTTCCAGGCAATTCAGTGGATGCTTGTTGATATGGTGACGAAAATTGATGCTGCCCGGCTTCTCACCTACCGGGCAGCCTGTCTTATGGACAATAAACTGCCGTTTACGAAAGAAGCGGCAATGGCAAAGGTCTATGCTACGGAAGCGGCCGCTGAAGTGGGGGCCAAGGCAGTGCAGGTCCTCGGTGGAGCCGGCTATATGAGGGATTCCCGGGCGCAGATGCACTGGCGTGCCGCCAAGCTTACCGAGATTTACGAGGGCACCTCCGAGATTCAGCGCCTTGTCATCGCCCGTGAGATACTTAATGAAACTTAAAACAGATTGTTTTGCTATTATCCGACTTATGTAAACCGGAAATAGCTGAGGAGTGACTGATGAAATTAATTAGACAGTGGGTTCTGGAGGATTCCGTAGAGATTGACACCACGCCTGAAAAAATCTGGGAATTCTTCACCAATCTGGAAAGTAATTACACAACTTGGCATCCTGAAGACCATGTTGTGTTCAGGTGGACCAAAGGTAAGCCTATGGAAAAAGGTACTCGCTGGTATGGTGAAGAAACCGTAATGGGGAAGCTCTTCAAATTAAAAGGAACTGTCGGTGAGGTTATTCCAAACAGAAAAATATTCTTTAAATACTCTTTACCTATCTCGCTGGTGGCGCCCGGTTTCGAATGGCTGATAGAACCCAAAGACGCCGGTTCGGTTTTTACTGCCAGGAGTTATATCAGAGCCGGGGATTTATTGCTGAAGATGTCCAGAAAGGAAATTGAAACCAAGCTTGAAATGCATAACAAGCATGTGAAGGAAGAAGGCGAGAACCTGAAAAGAGTTCTGGAAGGTTAAGTGGGGTAAGCAGGTTTCGAACCTGTGAAGGTACTGTCCAGTTCTAACTTGTGTTGTCATTGCGAGCCCCGATTGCATCGGGGCGTGGCAATCAATAATTTCCTTTGTCATTGCGAGCGAAGCGAAGCAATCTCAATAAATATATCTATATAGATTACCACGTCGCCCCGACTCTGTCGGGACTCCTCATAATGACAATTGTCGAGATTGCCACGTCATCCCGATTTCATCAGGACTCCTCGCAATTACAGATGAAGTAGTCAGATGTAAACAGAATCTCTATGAAGTGGTTTTGAAAAATGAGGCGGCCTCTGCTATAATTCCCGTTAGATTTGCGCAGGTCGATACCCTTATAATAGATATGACGGCAGGTTTCTGCTGGATTCGGAATGAGAAGGATAATAATCATCAGCCGCTATGCATAATCAACAGCCCTGGTAAGGGCTATTGCATTTATTGAGAATGGATGAATTAGCTGGAAGAAATGCGTGATGAGCAATCAGATTAACCTGACTCTTCTGGAACCGGTCCTTGAGAAATATAAAGGTCAGGGGGATGCTCTTATTACCATGCTTCGGAATAAATAAGGAGGCTATTCATATCTTCCAGATGAGGTGCATAAGTAACTCGGCGGCAATGAAGGAATTCCAGCAGGCCGGATTTATGACGTGACTACATTTAAAACTAAATATTACGTTACTCCACCGGGCGGGAATAAAATCAGGAGACAGGAGAAATTACATAATACCGTGAAATCGAGTAATGAGGTGAGTGCAGAATGATAAATGTAACCATTAATGACCAGCAGGTTGAGGCCAGCGAGGGAATGACAGTGCTGGAAGTAGCCAGAAAGGGTGATATATATATCCCCACGCTATGTTATCATACATCGCTAGCTCCCTACGGGGGCTGTCGATTATGTGTGGTGGAGATAGAGAAGATGCGTGGTTTTCCAACTGCCTGTACAACACCGGCTACCGATGGCATGGTAGTGAAAACGGATACGCCACAGCTTCAGGAATTCCGTAGAGGTGTTCTTGAATTGATTCTAAGCGAGCACCCTCATCCCTGCCTCATCTGTGACCGCAGAAAGCGCTGTGGTCCATTCGATATATGCTTGCGCAATGTCTCGGTATCAGAACGCTGCGTGCTTTGTCCTAAGAACGGGCGCTGCGAACTTCAGGAAGTGGCTGACTATATAGAGATAAGTGAAATCAGTCTTCCTTACACATATAAAGATTTGCCGATACTAAAGGATAATCCCTTTTTCGAGCGTGACTATAACCTGTGTATCCTGTGCGGACGCTGTGTAAGGATGTGTCAGGACATTAGAGGTGCCGGAGCAATAGCGTTCACGTATCGTGGTAGTCAGGCGCTTATAGGTACGGCTTTTAACAATACTTTAACGGATGCCGGATGCCAGTATTGTGGTGCCTGTGTTGATGCCTGTCCAACGGGGGCGCTTGTCGAGAGCAGCAGAAAATGGAAAGGTATAGTGGCTGACAGTAAGGTGCTGACTACATGCACATATTGTGGTGTCGGCTGCCAGCTGGAACTGCATATCAAAGACAATGAGATAATTCAAGTTATCCCCGATATGGAGAATGAAGTAAACAAGGGACAGGCCTGCGTGAAAGGAAAATTCGGCTTTGATTTCGTCCAGCATCCGGATAGACTCACCGAGCCGCTCATCCGGGTTGGTGAAAAGGGAGAAGGCAAGTTCAGGAAAGCCAGCTGGGAGGAAGCCCTCGACCTTGTGGCAGATAAGCTTGCCGGGATTAAGGAAAAATCCGGTCCGGATAGCCTGGCTTTCCTGTCATCGGCAAAGTGTACCAGCGAAGAAAACTACCTGATGCAAAAGCTGGGAAGGGCGGTGATAGGCACCAACAATGTCGACCACTGCGCCCGTCTCTGACATTCCCCCACGGTGGCCGGTCTGGCCGCCACCTTCGGCAGCGGGGCGATGACGAATTCTATCTCTGAAATCAGTGATGCAGAATGTATTTTTATAATTGGTTCCAATACATCGGAGAACCATCCGGTTATTGCCCTCGAGGTTGTAAACGCCGTCAGAAATAAGGGCGCCAAACTGATTGTCGCTGACCCGCGAAAAATAAAGATGACTGAGTTTGCCAGTATCTGGTTAAGGCAGAAGCCCGGCACCGATGTAGCCCTTGTTAACGGCTTGCTGAATATCATCATTTCCGAAGGCTGGTATGATGCCGATTTTATAGAGAACCGTACTGAGGGATTTGAAGTTCTTAAAGAGTCCGTCAGCGAATACGAGCCGTCTATGGTCAGTGAAATTACCGGTGTCTCCGAAGATGATTTACGTGAGGCAGCCCGCGTCTATGCTCAGGCAGATAAAGCAAGTATTCTCTTCGCCATGGGTATCACCCAGCATACTACCGGCACCAATAACGTTATGGCTCTGGCTAACCTGGCAATGGCGACCGGTCATGTCGGCAAGGAAAGCAGTGGCGTTAATCCGTTACGGGGACAGAATAACGTGCAGGGTGCTTGTGACCTGGGAGCCTTGCCCAATGTCTACACCGGCTACCAGTCGGTAGCCGATGAGGCTGTCAGGAAGAAGTTTGAAGAAGCCTGGAAGGCGACCCTGTCACCTACCCCCGGCAAAACAGTTGTCGAGATGATGCATGCTGCTGAAACGGGAGAGATAAAAGGAATTTACGTGATGGGAGAAGACCCCGTTATCTCGGACCCCAATAGCTCAAGGGTAAGAGAGGGTTTGAAGAATCTCGACTTTCTGGTCGTCCAGGATATTTTCCTCAGCCAGACTGCTCAATATGCCGATGTCGTGCTTCCCGGAGTCAGTTTTGCCGAAAAGGACGGCACCTTCACGAATACCGAACGTAGAGTCCAGCGAGTCCGTAAGGCAATTGAGCCAGTCGGGGACAGCCGACCGGACTGGGTGATTATCTCCGAAATTTCCGGCAGGCTGGGTTATCCGATGGAATATGAAAGCCCGCAGAAAATAATGGAGGAGATAGCAGCTCTTACACCCACCTACGGCGGTATCAGTTACGAAAGACTGGACAGGTCAGGCTTGCAGTGGCCCTGCCGCACCGAAGATGACGAGGGAACGAAATACCTGCACAAGGGGCAGTTTTCCCGCGGACTGGGTAAATTCTTCCCTACTCCCTATGTCGAAGCCTTTGAACTTCCCGATGAAAGCTACCCGATTATTCTGTCAACTGGAAGGATTCTTTACCACTATCATGGCGGCAATATGAGCCGACGCTCTAAGGGTCTGGCTGAAATCAGGCCTGAAGCTGAGGTTGAGATTAATCCCGCAGATGCTGAGAAGATGAAAATATCGGAAGGCGATAGAGTCGAGTTGACCTCCAGGCGCGGGACGATTGTTACAAAGGTGAAGGTAACCGATAAGTCTCCCGAAGGCGTTGCTTTTATGAGCTTCCATTACAAAGAAGCACCGGTTAATCTGTTGACCGTGGATGCGCTTGACTCAGTGGCCAAAATTCCGGCCTTCAAGGTTAGCTCGATACGGATAAACCCGGTTTCCAGCACGAAGAAGTGAAAGACAGCGCTTGAGAAAATTCAATTATTTCGCCGTGCCGGAAACAGGATGAAGATACCGGGCGGAACACGATTTAGCAAGGGGACTACTATTTGGTAGTCCCCTTTATAGTACTTTCGGGTAATTGACTGGCAAATGCAGCGACTGTATGCTCAATATATAGCTACATAATATACCTGTATATGAAATAGAAGGCGCTGGCGTGAAATCACTCTTTCATTACGGTAGAATCGTTTTTCTACTGGTACCGGTGTTATTCTGCTGTGTTGCTCTCGCGGCTTGTGCGGATGGAGACCAGGCAGCTACCGGATTACCTGTCGTTCTAAGTCACAGTCTGGAGCAGCCAGTTTTCCAGGCAATCAACTCCGGACTGACCTTCACCGGAACCAATAACAATGATGGGGTTGTCACCGCCAGCGCGCCCGACCCCAAACCGGATTTAACTGTCGAATCGATAACCTGGACACCGGAAACTCCATCCAAGAATGATACCGTAACATTCACGGTGGTGGTCATGAACCAGGGGGATAAGATGTCCCTGCCCACAGGAGTATATTTCTTTGCTGACGGTAGCCTAAAGACTAGAAAACTTCTTGAAAGCGTACAACCTGGAGAATCCATCACCAAAGAATTTACCTGGCTTGCCGAACAGGGCAATCATCTGATAAGCATGGTGGTTGATGATGAGAATCGTATTAGTGAGAGTGATGAGGATAATAACGAATTAAGCGTAACCATAACCCCTCTTGCCCCTGACCTGGTCGTGGAGAGTATATCCTGGTCAACGGAAGACCCTGTAGAGGGCGATAATACTACCTTTTATTTTATGGTGAAGAATCAAGGTAACGGCAGGGCTGACACCTCGATTGGAGTCCCTTATATTGGTGATGATAGACTCAGTTCGGTTTCTTTCATTTCATTAGGCCCGGGTGAAAACTGTACCGCGAGCATTGTCTGGGATGTTCAGCCAGGCATATATAATGTTAAATTTGTAGCTGACCCATATAACAAGATTCTGGAGGCTGATGAAAGCAATAATGAAAAATCGGTTAGCTTTGCCCCAATTATTCCTGACCTCGTTGTCGGAGGAATAGATTGGTCGCCGGAGAGCCCGTCCGTTGGAGAAACGTTGACCTTCAGTATCACTGTAAAGAATCAAGGAACTGCCGATGTCGGTACGTCTCGTTTACACCTTTACGTAGGAAGTGCATATTCTACTTTTAAATCCGTTGAGCCGATAGCAACCGGGAGTTCGGTGATTGAAACTCTGGACTGGACTGCCAGCCCCGGTCAACATGAGGTGAGGGCAACCATTGACCCGTATAATGATATCGTCGAAATTGATGAAGACAATAATGAAGAGATATCCGACGTTTTAAATGTGAGGGCGGCTGACCTCATTATCGACTCAATCTCCTGGTTGCCGCTCGAGTCATCTCCCGGAGATACATTGACTTTCTCGGTTATTGTCAGGAATGGTGGATACGGAGATTCTGAATATACAAAGCTTGACTTCTATGTTGATGATATTCAGATAGCTTCAGGTGGAATCGGCGCACTGACTTCGGGCAGTGCCGAGAACGAGATGTTTACCTGGATTGCCGAGGAAGGCACGCACACTATCAGGGTAGTTGCCGATTCACAGGACAATACTATCGAAAGTGATGAGGATAATAATGAAAAAATAACGGTCTATCCGGTTCCTCCTGACCTGGTAATAAAAGATATTACAATATCGCCACAGAATCCGGCCGAGGGTGATAATGTTACTTTCACCATAAATATAATGAATGAAGGTGATACTACTGCCGAGTATACCAGTATTTCCTGCTTCATTGACGATGTCTATATAACTCATATAGCCGGCAATCCCATTGAGCCTGGCGCTACAGATAATCTTACCTTTACCCTTGTTCCAGAGCTTGGCAACTATGTCTTCGGAGTGGTTGTTGACCCCTTTGACCGGCTACTTGAGGCAAACGAGGACAACAATGAGATGACGGTGATCTTCTCGGCAGTTGAAAGGTCTTCGCAATCGCCCCCTTCAGACTCGAATGCAGCCGATGGCGAGGGCAATGTAACAAATGATATAGCGCGAGCAGGGACGGTCTATGATGATTATGGAGCTGGTATAAACAATCTGTGGTTTTTCGCTTTGCTGGGTGGTGGAATCCTCATACTATCCAGTTATCTTTTCTATGAATTTCGACGGCGAAGGTCCTGACTTTATCCCTGCTATAAAGACTCTTTCGATTATTGATTACTCCATCTTGCCGCATAATTCTGCAAAATTTGTAGTGACTAACGAATTTCTCCTGGTATTATATATACTCCACCTATCACATCATAAAATATGTCGTTATTGATATCACTATTGACAAATCGGCAAGATTATACTATACTCCCGCCATTAGACTGTAAGAGTTCAGGACTATATCAGTGAGACGTTAATTATGCGTGTCCGAGAATTGGTACTGGCAACCGCTGAAATAGGTTGCAGTTGCCGATGTCTATATTTATACCTGAATAAAGGCAGTCCATAGAACAGCAGTAAAATAAGCGTTACCAAGAAGAAGCGAGTTAGAACATAACGAATACCTGAATATTAAAGGAGGTGAAAAGATAATGGCCAAGAAAGTTTTGTGGTTATTGGTAAGTTGCCTGATGGCGGTATCTCTGGTGATAGCGTCATGCGGCCCGGCAACCACCGGTGAGGAAGAAGAAGAAGAAGAAGAAGTAATAATAGGAGAGGAAGAAGAAGAGGAGGAAGAAGAGGAAGAAGAAGAGGGGGAGGGGCTGCTGCCTCCGGATGTACCCAAATATGGAGGTATATTAACTACTGTTCTCACTACCGACCCGTTAGGCTGGGACTATGCCTATACCAGGCTGATGACATCCAATACCATGCAGAACGAAGAGTTAACGATGGGTGACTGGTCAAGAGGCCCGGCAGGAACTGGACTAAATGACTGGACAGCCGGTTTCGGCGGTCGTTTTGGGGAACTTACCGGCTGTCTGGCCGAAAGCTGGTCGATGCCTGATGACGAGACCATAGCCTATACAATACGCAAAGGCATTCACTGGTGGGACAAGCCCCCGGCAAACGGAAGAGAGTTCACACCTGAAGATGCTGCCTGGAACATTGAGCGTAATTTCAGCTCACCTGCATCCTATCTCTATGCTTCTTATACAACCAAAGGCTGGAACCCTACTGATATAACGGTAGATGGTGACACCGTTACCATGAAGGTCATTCCGGAATCACAGGGACTGATGTTATGCGTAATCAGCGATTACCTGTGGCACATGTGCCCCGACGTAATCGATGCTTACGGTGACGGTAAGGACTGGAAACACTGTCTCGGTACGGGACCATATATGATTGTGGACTATGTCCCGGGCAGCCAGCTCAAGTTCGAAAGGAACCCGAACTACTGGCAGACCGATCCCATTAACAAGGGCAACGAGCTCCCTTATGTGGACGGTCTCAAGCAGCTAATCATATCCGATAGTTCCACCGAGCAGGCTGCATTCCGGACAGGTAAGGTCGATCATGTGGGAATGGGTATCAACTGGGAGACGAAAGACCTCCTGCTCCAGCAGTGTCCCGAAGTAATGTTAAAAGCCACGAAAGGGCAGGGTGTAAACTTTCCCTGGGGTAAAATAAACACCGGCCTGCCTATTGCGGATATCAAGGTAAGGCAGGCACTGAACCTCGCTGTAAACCAGCAGGAGATACTCGATGAGTACTACGGCGGCAATGCCGACTTACTCAACTGGCCTTACGTTGACCTCCCTGTATTCAGCAATATATATACACCTCTGGATGAGCAGCCCCAGATAGTCCAGGATATGTTCGGCTATGACCCGGACAGGGCTAAAGAGATGCTGGCGGAAGCCGGCTATCCCGATGGCTTCCATACCAAGATAGATTGTGCGACAACGCATGTCGACCTGCTTTCGATAGTCAGGGAATACCTGTCTAAGGTAAACGTCGACTTCGAAATCGTATCGCATGAATTCGGTGTATACTGGGCAATGCGTTCCGCTGTCAGTTTCGAAGAGTATATATACTCCAACGACATGGCCTCACTTGCGTTCAGGATGCTGTGCGTCGGCAGTACCAGCGTCTGGAACTATGCCGGATTCTCGCATGAGAGGACCGAAGCGGCTTTAGAAACTGTTTCACTGAATCTCGGTAAGGATGATGCAGCTGTAGAGAAGGCCCTGAAGGAAATCGGCCCGTTCGAGCTGGAACAATCTCTGGCGATTTATCTGCCGATTCCACATACCTTCACCCTGTGGTGGCCCTGGCTGCAGAACTTCTACGGTGCAACCGGTGGCGGTGGCTACTTCACTCCGACTCAGTACGTTGAATACTGCTGGATAGATACGGAGATGAAGAAAGCTATGGGCTACTAAACCCGTTATCATAATGGAAGATAGAAAAGGGGCTGGAGAGTTCAAGCTCTCCGGCCCCTTTTCTCTAACCTGAGTTGTCTCAACATCTGAACGATGGCATATGCTTTTTTGCTGTTCCAGCGAGTAAAGCAGGCACTATCTGTGCGGGATGTGTGTCCAGTGTGGAATAGTCACTGAAAAGAGGAGTATAATAACATCTGATTTATTGCTCGTTTCGGGCAGCTATTACGATAAATGATATGGAGTAGTAGAGATGCGGAAGGTCAGTATCGGTACGACAGGAATTTCGGTAACGGAACTCTGCCACGGAACCCTGATTATGGGCAGGCTTCAGGCGAACCTGACTCCTGAAGAAGGTGCCAGAGCTATACGGAAGTCATTTGAGATGGGAGTCAACTTTTACGATACCGCCAAGGGTTATGGAACTTACCCACACCTGGCACTGGGGCTACAGGGGATTGATAGAGACAGGGTCGTCATTGCCAGTAAAAGCCATGCCGTCTCTTATGAAGAGATGAAGGCCGATGTGGATGAATGCATGCGGGAGCTTTCTCTTGAGCGCGTTGATATATTTCATCTTCATCTCGTTCCTTCCGTTGACGGACTGAACGCCCGGCGGGGGGCGCTGGACTGCCTTATCGAATATAAAAAACAGGGTCTAATAGGAGCCATCGGCGCTTCAACACACACCGTTGCGGGAGTACGGGCCGTAAATGCCGAACCGGCTTTCGATGTTGTCTTTCCCGTCCTCAACAGGAAAGGACTTGGTATTATTGATGGAAATCTGGATGATATGCTTGAAGCGCTCGAGGAGTCGAAGCAGCAGGGGAAATTTGTCTACGCTATGAAACCAATCGGCGGTGGTCATCTTCACAATGAGTTGGAAGAATCTCTCAATTACCTGCGTCAACTGCCGGTGTGCGATGCTGTGGCTATAGGAATGAAAGACGATGCCGAAGTTGAAATGAACGTGACTATTTTCAATGACCTGGCGGTAGGAGATGACCTGAAGCAGCGGGTGCACTCGGTAGAGCGGCGGCTGACCGTTTACGACCGCTGTATGGGTTGCGGGCTCTGTGTAGAGGAATGCGACCAGGGAGCGATTACTATTGTCAATGATAAAGCAGTGGTGGACGATTCAAAATGTATCCTTTGCGGTTACTGCGCCGCGGTATGTCCCGAATATGTAATCCGGGTGATTTAGTAATTATCAGGAAATGGGAGTATGCTTTAAGGTGGACGGAAGATGATGAAGCTTGTTCTGCTGAGACATGGAGAGAGCGTCTGGAATAAAGAGAACAGGTTCACCGGCTGGACGGACAGCGACCTTTCTGAAAAAGGAATCGCCGAGGCGGAAAAGGCAGGGCGAATCTTAAAAGAGCAGGGATATTCTTTCGATGTTGCTTTTACCTCGGTGCTGAAGAGAGCCATCAGGACACTGTGGATAGCCCTGGATATTATGGACCTGATGTGGATACCCGTTTACCGCTCCTGGCGGTTGAACGAGAGGTACTACGGTGCTCTGCAGGGCCTGGATAAGGCGGAAACGGCGGCGAAGTTTGGCGAGGAGCAGGTGCTTATCTGGAGAAGGAGCTACGATGTTCCCCCGCCGGCCGTGGATAAGACAGACGAGAGGTATCCCGGCAACGACCCCAGATACAAGGAGCTGGATGAAAAAGACATTCCTCTGACGGAAAGTCTTAAGGACACTTCCGCCAGGGTACTGCCCTACTGGCATGAGGAGATAGTCCCGGTCATAAAAGCGGGGAAACGGGTGATAATATCGGCTCACGGTAACAGCATGCGGGCGCTCGTCAAATACCTGGATAACGTATCTGATGAAGATATAGTGCAGCTCAATATTCCCACCGGTGTACCGCTTGTTTACGAGCTTGATAACAGCCTTAAGCCGATAAAGAATTACTACCTGGGAGACCTGGAAGAAATCAGGAAAGCAATGGAATCAGTGGCAAATCAGGGCAAGGCGCGCTGACCGACGAGAGTAAGAATGAAGTATGGTCAACAGGTGTTGCAACTATACTTCATGTAATGAAGATTGAATCATTATGTCAGAGTTATCCTCACGGTCGGCATATTTACCAAAACCGGGTGATAAAAAAATCCGGATACCGCGGGTCAGGCCATGGCGGGTATTACTGCCCGTTATACCGAAATCAAAGAGCAGCGGTCCCAAGTCAATTATTCTTGTTTACGGTTTCATAGGGCTAATAGCCATCGGAACAGTTCTGTTAATGCTTCCTATATCAAGTAAGTCCGGACATTTTACTCCATTCGTAGATGCCCTTTTTACTTCTACTTCTGCTGTTTGCGTTACCGGGCTTGTGGTGGTTGACACCGGAGATTACTGGAACCTCTTTGGACAGGTAGTGGTCATGTTATTAATTCAACTGGGCGGATTTGGTTTTATGACCAGTGCCACACTTTTTCTGCTTGCTTTCGGACGGAGAATCGGCCTCAGGGAAAGGCTGCTTATCGAAGAATCTATGGGTTTGCAGAAGATGGGAGGGCTTATCAACATCATAAAGCAGATGGCAATTTTTACAATACTCATAGAATCCATCGGGGTGGTAATTTTCTTTATCCGCTTTATATCTGAAAACTCCTTTGGGTCAGCTTTATGGAAAGCGATATTCCACACCGTTTCAGCGTTCAATAACGCAGGATTCGATATCTTTGGCAGTTTCAGAAGCCTGGCAGATTACAATACAGATCCGCTGGTGCTGCTATTAACTTCAGGGCTCATTATTTTCGGTGGCATCAGTTACCTTGTGGTAATTGATGTGCTCAGAGTCCGGAGCTTTAAGAAGCTAGCAGTGGACAGCAAGCTGGTATTGGTTACTACACTATCGCTGCTCCTGCTGGGGACAGTCGTTATCCTGCTTACGGAAGTGAAAGATACAGACACGCTGGGCGCTATGTCTTTGCCGGCAAAATTCTTAAACGCTTTTTTCCAGTCTGTAACGGCAAGAACAGCCGGTTTCAGCACAGTAGATATGGCTAATATAGCGGATTACGCTCTTTTCTTCACAATGCTGCTTATGTTCATTGGCGGCGCTTCCGGCTCTACGGCTGGAGGTATCAAGGTCAATACCTTCGGTATGCTGGCTTCCACGATATGGAGCACCATCAGGGGAAGAGAGCGTGCCGGGGTATTTGGTAGAGAATTCGTTCCACAGCAGATTCATCGGGCGCTTACCGTGGTACTGCTATCAATTGGTTTATTAGCGGTAGTCGTCCTTCTACTTACTGTGACTGAGGAGTTCAGATTTCTTGACCTTCTTTTCGAGACGATTTCTGCCTTTGGCACGGTGGGTTTGTCAACCGGAATAACCCCCGGCCTATCTATTGCAGGCCGTCTGATAATTACTGTAACTATGTTTGCCGGTCGGCTTGGACCTCTGACATTGATGCTGGCACTTATTCAGCGTCAGCACCCGACTACATATCAGTATCCTGAGGAAGCAATACGCATTGGTTAGGAGGCATCTATGAAGAAACAAATTGTTGTTATCGGGCTGGGACGGTTCGGAGCCAGTCTGGCTACAACTCTCGCCAGTATGGGTCACGATGTACTGGCAATCGATAGAAATGGACAGAGGGTTCAGGATATATCTGCACAAATTACTCACGCCGTTCAGGCAGATGCGACAAATGATACAATTCTTAAAGAACTGGATATAGGCAATTTTGATATAGCTATAGTATCAATAGGTACCGCTATCGAGAGCAGTGTACTGTCCACAATTCAACTGAAAAACCTGGGCGTCCCGTACGTGATAGCCAGAGCCAACAGTGACCTTCACGGGAGCATACTTGAGAAAATCGGAGCTGATACTGTGGTTTACCCGGAGCGTGAAATGGGTATCAGTTTAGCACAGGTAGTAACCTTGAGCGGTGTTTCAGACTACATGTCGATTGCCCAGGGATATGGTGTGTCCAAATTAAGAGTGCCAAAGTATCTTACTGGGGTGACCTTGTCTGATGTTGGATTCGGTGCCAAGGGTAAATTTGAGGTGGCCGTACTTCTCATACTGCGGGAAGCAGAAGTGTTAATTACTCCGGCTCAGGCGGAAGTGATAAAGCCCGGTGATATCCTGATATTAGCCGGACAGGACGATAATATTGAAAAACTACTTGTTGAGGCAGAAAAGGAACGGGCGGAAGAAGAAAAGAAGGAGTAAATTTTTTTAATTACTACCGCTAGTAATACTGAAATTACGTTTTTCCGGATAACTAATTATTGATTCTATCAGGAGATAATGCGTCTCAGATTCCGCTAGCCGGGTAATGCCTGCTTTGAGTTTGTATGTACGAGACGGAGGTAAAGATATCCTCTGATTGACGCAGTAATTACTCTCCCCAGACCGGAAATACCATCGGGCCTTCGGGAATTACCGCTATTGAGGCGTCTTTTCCCATCACCTCGAAAGCCTTTTTCAAGCCCTCTTCAATGGTGGCTACCGGCACCATCATGAAGTCTCTGACCAGGTTATCGGCAAGGTCGGATACAAGGTAGATATCATTTTTCAACTGGGTACGTGCCAGAACCTGGTTCTGCCACTGGACGCCAACAGGCTCCAGCATCTTGACTTTTCTGATGATTTCTTTAGGGGAACCAGCAGAAGAATGCAGTTCACGGAACTCCTCTGGCCCGATACCTTCGTTGCAGGCAGAAGCGATGATTATGATTCCGCCGTCGCGGGTGATTTGCGCCGCGTTATCTATCCCCTTGCAAGTCTGGTAAAGGTCGAGGTCGAGCGGGGCGCCGCTGTTGGTGGTAATGGTGATGTCCACCATATTATCCACTTTAGCGGAGCAGATTCCTTTCTCCAGATTGCAGCCTTCTTCATGGGCTAAATAAGGGTCTCCGGCTACCACATGGGTTATCTCCCCCCTCTTGTTGAGCAGCACGTTTACTATGAAATCGAGTTTAGCCATTTTTGCCTGTTCCACCATGTCTTCGTGTATCGGGTTGCCTTTGAGAATGCCGGTTCTGGCTCGCGGGTGTTCTACCATTTCATAGCCGTGGTTTTTATAGGCAGACCGTATCCCGAAGACTCCGGGGGCGATGCTTTTCCTGCCACCGGAAAAACCGGCGAAGAAGTGGGGCTCGATAAAGCCGGTACTCAGGCGAAAATCAGCTTCTATTACCCGCCTGTTTATATCAACCGGAGTGCCTCTGGTGGTGGTACCGATGTAGACACAATCGTTTACATCATGGTTAAGCACTCTGTAGCTTTCTACAATCTTATTGCCCAGCTTCTTGACAAGGGCTTCCCTGTCCAGCGGAGGATGGAGTCCGAGGGCGATTATTATTGTGATATTCTCCCGGGGGACTTTTTGCTCAAGCTCAGCCAGTATCGGCGGGAGCAGCCTGTCATCCGGACATGCCCTCGTATTATCCGTAACCAGCACCACAATCCTGTTATCCGGCTCGATGCGCTCCATGAGGGGCAGAGAGCCGATAGGCCGCCTCAAACTGCCTGAAATTGCCTCATATTCGTTCTCAATGCCGTCTGTTTCGCAGGTCTCAAGAGAATAAGCGATGTTCGCCGCTGGAATCTGAGCTTTCAGGAAAGAATCGCCGTAGGGGAAATCAAATTCTTTGTTCATTGTGATAAATGTGCCTATCTCATTTTAGCACGTGACGGCTAAATCTGCTTATATAGCGTATGCACATAGTCGATGAAGCCATGTTTTTTCCAGAACGAATCCGCAGGCCGATTTCCTACGATTACTCCCAGCTCGACGCGGTGGATTTTTTGCGAACGGAACCACTTTAGTATTTCATCAAACATTTTTTCGCCTATGCCCTGGTGACGGTAAGTGTCAGTGATAAATAAATCATGGACATATCCGTACTTATTGCGTTTATCCAGATCAGCAGCAGGCTCATTTATCATTGAGTAGGAGTATCCGACAACCTGATTACCATCCAGCGCCACCATTACCTGGCTGTTTTCCGAATTCATAGCCGGGCGCAGGTGTTTCTCTATAAAAACCGGTATTGTGCCCTCGCGAGGAGCAAAAATGTGGTTTATATCCTCAGAATATTTCATAAACTCCATCCACAGCTTCCCTATATCGGGCATATGCTTCTCTTCGGCTTTTACAATTTCAATCACAGGAGTTCCCTTCCCAGTTTTTATGAGTAGACATCCTGACATTGTAGACCGGATTTCATTTATTTTCAAACCGGTTTTTGTTTATTAACCTCACTCCCGGTTACGAAGTCCCCCCTCTCCTTGGCGAGGCCTTGCCTCAAAAGTCATTCTGGAGTCCGCCTCTAGCGGACAAAGAATCTCAGGGTGGGGAGTCAAGGTAATCCCCTCCTCCCTGAGACCCTTCGCCGAGTTTACACTGAGCGGAGCGAACGTGCTCCAGGGTGACAGGAACACACGACTTTTAGGGCAAGACTCCTTGGCGAGGAAAGAGGGGACCTCAAAAAAGAGCTTTTTATGCTGCCAAAACCTTTCTTTAGTGAAGAAATAGAACCGCCTTAAAGGTACCAAAGCGGAAAGCGTTTAATCCTTTTATGTTAATGACCGAGTATATTCTAATGCAGGCTAAAACGGATTTAGGACATTCAATGGTAACAGCGGGGTGTTTAAGATTGTATTGCTTTCTAGCAGGTTATTTAATACATGTAGCAGAAATATAAGAGGGTATGTGGCGCTGAGCGCCACATACCCTCTTTCTCATCTTCCCCCTTCCCTTTTAAAAGGGGAAGGGGGATACAGGGGGATAGGATTAAAAAATATTCCATATGAAAGAGTGGCGGGCGGGAACAGATATAGATACAGGGCGATAGGACTGCATTAACCAAATCCCAGGCTCACTACTTGACAAAAAATCAGAACGGGGTTTATACTTTTTTACAATAGAATAGTCTAAAGGCTAAGAACGAGACTAGTATGCCTCCAGCGAGGCTCAGAGAGCCGGGTAAGGTGTGAGCCGGTGCCAGACGCAGAGGTTGAATGGACTCGGGAGCTGCAAATCGAAAGTCCTGATGAAATCTGGGTGAGTAGACTTTGACGGAAAGGGCACCGTTAGCAGAGCCCAGGGTATCGTCCCGACTCGTTCTGATATATCAGAGTGAATAAAATCGGAACCGTACCTGATAAAGATGGTTGCTTCACTCCTTCCACAACCAATTAGGGTGGCACCGCGAAGGATTATCCCTCGCCCCTAGGGCGAGGGATTTTTATTTATCAGGACGGAGGGGAGGTTATATGTATTATCCATCACTTGAAGAGGTTAAAAAACTGAGTAAGGACGGCAATCTTGTGCCCGTTTACCGGGAAATAGTTGCCGACCTTGAAACACCGGTGTCCGCCTTCATGAAGATTAACCGGGGCGGCTATTCTTTTCTGCTGGAGAGCGTCGAGGGAGGAGAAAGGCTGGCACGCTACAGCTTCATCGGTACCGAGCCGTACAAAACGCTGTCGGTCAGAGGAGAAGACAATTTAGACCCGCTGCCGCTTATTGCCGGAGAGATGGACAGGTTCAAAATAGTGCCGGTCGGCGAGCTGCCCAAGTTCTGCGGCGGTGCCGTGGGCTATCTCAGCTATGAAACGGTGACGCGGTTCGAAGAGCTACCATCTCCGGGAAAAGACCCACTTGATTTGCCTGAATCGGTATTCATGTTCGTTGATACGGTGCTTATTTTCGACCACGTCACTCACAAGATTAGGGTAATGAGCCACGTCCATATCGACGGAGACATCGAGAAAGCCTACCGGGAAGCGGTTGCCAGGATTGATAACATGGTGGACAGGTTGAACCGGCCGCTTGGGCTGAGGCGGCAAATGAACGGGTCGCCAGCTCCCGCCGGAAAATCGGTACCTTCCTCAAACTTCACCAGGCAGGAATATGAAGCCGCCGTTGAGAAGATAAAGCAGTATATTACTGCCGGAGAAGCCATCCAGGTAGTGCCTTCCCAGCGACTCTCCCAGACTACCACGGCGCCGCCTTTTGAAATCTACCGGGCGCTGCGTACCATTAATCCGTCCCCCTATATGTTTTATCTGGATTTCAAGGACTTTCAGATAATCGGGGCTTCTCCGGAGATTCTGGTAAGGGTGGAAAACGGTATGGTGACAACCCGTCCCCTGGCGGGCACAAGGCCGAGGGGCAGGACACCGGAAGAGGATATCGCTCTTGAGCAGGAACTTCGCAATGATGAAAAGGAAAGAGCCGAGCACATTATGCTCGTCGACCTGGGGCGGAACGATATCGGACGGGTAAGTGTGCCGGGCACGGTGGAGGTCAGCGAGCTTATGGAGGTGGAGCGTTACTCTCACGTTATGCACCTGGTGACAAACGTTCAGGGGAAATTGCGGCCTGATACCAGCGCCTTTGATGCCCTGCGCGCCTGTTTCCCGGCCGGAACTGTTTCCGGAGCGCCGAAAATCCGGGCGATGGAGATAATCGCCGAGTTCGAACCGGAAAAAAGAGGACCCTATGCCGGAGCCGCCGGTTACTTCTCTTTCTCCGGTGACATGGATATGGCAATCTCAATAAGGACAATGGTAGTCAAAGACGGAATTGCTTATACGCAGTCCGGTGGCGGGGTGGTCTACGACAGCGTGCCGGAACGCGAGTATGAGGAGACACTGAACAAGGCGAGGGCATCGCTCAATGCCGTGAGCCAGGCTGAAGCGTCTCAGGTAGAGGGGGAGAACAATGCTGCTTCTCATTGATAGTTTCAAAAGTTCAAAAGCCGGGACTATTAAGTTTTGGTTGCCGGTGTCATTGCGAGCCCCGATTTATCGGGGTGAAGCAATCACCACGTTCGAAAGAGGAGATTGCTTCGTCGTCCCGATGGTATCGGGACGACGAAGCAATGACAGATTAAGTGAATGTGGAGTGTGCCATGTTACTGCTTATTGATAATTACGATAGTTTTACTTACAATCTCTTTCAGTACCTCAGCGAACTGGGCGAAGAGGTTGAGGTGGTGCGTAATGATAAGACCACCATTGAGGAGATTGAAAAGATGGAGCCGGAGCGGATAGTTATATCACCCGGACCCTCCACACCGCAGAATGCCGGTATCTCAAACGATGTAATCAAGTATTTCGGTAGCAAACTGCCGGTGCTCGGCGTCTGCCTGGGACACCAGTGCATCGGCTACAGCTACGGCGGCATTGTAGGGCAGGCTAAACGGATAATGCACGGCAAATCTTCGATGATACACCATACCGGACAGGGCATATTTACCGGACTGCCCAATCCCTTCTCCGCCATCCGCTATCACTCACTGGTGGTGAAGCGGGAGGGACTGCCGGACTGTTTTGAGATTTCCGCCTGGACTGACGATGATGAAATTATGGGGCTGAAGCACAAACAACACCCGGTGGAAGGCATCCAGTTCCACCCTGAGTCTTTCATGACCCAGGCGGGGAAAGACATTCTTAGAAATTTTCTGAAAGTGGGGCGTAAGGAGTAATAAAAAGTTGAGTGAATTTCCCCCCTTTCGTAAAGGGGGATAAAGGGGGATTTTATAAATCCCTCTCGGTCTCCCCTTCGACAGGCTCAGGGCAGGCTCTTTACGAAAGGGAGAAGTTGGTGGGGTTTCGTCCTTCGACATGCTCAGGACGAGCGGTGCTGGATTCCAGCCTGCGCGGGAATGATAAATGTAGGCTAAAATAGGGCAAAGGTGAGGAGGTAGATATATGAAATGGAGTAAATCGCTCGACATATTTGCTATATTTATGCTTTATGTCATTGTCATTACTATTGGCATCATTATGATAGTTTACTTAGTAGTGACTCCGAATCTTGAAACAAATGATAAAGTTGGAATTACAATGGCGATAAGCACGGTGGCACTTGTCGTTGTTACAGGTGTCTATGCTTGGCACACGCATAAAATGGCTGAGGAGATGAGAGAGCAAAGGATAATAACATCACGTCCAGTAATCATTTTAAAACCTGTACATGAAAAAGATATTTGGGAGGGAAGTACTAAGGATTATTTTTCACATTTTGAAATTTCTAATGTAGGAAATAGCCCTGCAATCGAGTTGGAAAGTTCACTTACGGCCAATAAACATGATTACTCCAGTAGTATCCGACAAACATATTTGAGGAAAGATGATGATCCCGTTAAATTTCGCCCTTATAATATTTCGAGTCTGGAACAAAATAAAACATACTACCTTATTTGCGAATATCAAAACGTATTTCCTTATGATGTTCAAAAACCGTTCTATCAAACGTGTTTACCTTTTAAAATGAGGGAATCCGGCGAAAAAGGAAAAATATACATTGTAGCTGGCGAATTAGAATTTACAGAAGTATCAGAAGAAGAACGTATTGATGCGTTCGGAAGTAGGAGTAAACCAAAATGATTAAAGAAGCAATTCAGACCATTATTGGTAACAGGCCGGCTACCAGCTGCTCCGTTCGCCCTTCGACAGGCTCAGGGCGAATGATGTAAAGCAAATGAGTTTTTGGGTTTATATTTTACTATGTGCAGATAACTCCTACTACACCGGACATACTGACAATCTTGAGGAGCGCATCGCTAAACATCAGACCGGTGAAATTACCGGCTATACATCCAGCAGACGTCCGGTTAAATTACTTTTTACACAGGAGTTCTCCACCAGGGAGGAAGCTCTGGCCCGTGAGCGGCAGGTTAAAGGATGGCGTCGTAGCAAGAAGGAGGCAATGATACGGGGAGATTGGGATGAGGTGTCTCGCCTGGCTCATGAGGGTTCGTCCTTCGACAAGCTCAGGACGAACGGGTATCGACCAAAGATGAGTGAATGGTAAACCATGGGGGCCCGCCCTTCGACAAGCTCAGGGCGAACGGAAAACGGGCTCATCAAGAATGGAAAAGAGGCTCAGCATGAACGCATTTAAATCAAAGAAGAGTGAATAATAATCTCAGGACGAACGCATCTGAATCGAAGAGGAGTGAATGATAATCTCAGGACGAACGCATTTAAACCAGAGAGGAGTGAATAATAAACTTGTGGGCGTTCATCCTTCGACAAGCTCAGGACGAACGGATAATAAAGTATTAAATTAATGAACGGAGAAGAAAAATGATTAGAGAAGCAATTTCAATGCTGGTTGAAGGGAAGTCACTATCCACAGATCAGGCAGCACAGGTGATGAATGAAATTATGGAGGGTGAAGTGACCCCCGCACAGTTCGGCGCCTTTGTCACCGCTCTCCGGCTCAAGGGAGAGACGGTAGAGGAAATCGCCGGGCTGGTGAAAGTGATGCGTGCCAAGGCTATCCCGGTACTCATCAAAGAGCCGGTGATTGACGTGGTCGGTACCGGAGGTGACGGCAAGAATACCTTCAATATCTCCACGGCTGCCGCCTTTGTTGTTGCCGGCGCCGGACTGAAGGTAGCCAAGCATGGCAACCGTGCTGCCTCGAGCCAGAGTGGCGCCGCCGACGTGCTGGAAGCGCTGGGAGTTAAATTCGACCTCAATGCCGAGCAGGTGCAGAAGTCGGTTGAGGAGGTAGGAATCGGTTTTATGTTCGCCCCGGCGTTTCACCCGGCGATGAAGTATGCCGGACCTCCCCGGCGGGAGATAGGTATCCGCACCGTGTTTAATATCATCGGGCCCCTGACCAATCCGGCCGGCGCCAGAACATACCTTCTGGGAGTCGCCGAGACTTCACTGGTTGAGAAACTGGCGCTGGTGCTGCAGAGCCTTGACTGCGAACACGCTCTGGTAGTCCACGGCGAGGACGGACTTGATGAAATCACGCTAACGGGGAAAAGCCAGGTCTGCGAGCTTAAAGACGGCAAAATTCATACCTATACAATCGACCCCGGAGACTTTGGTCTGGTAAAAGCCAGCCTGGATGCCCTGAAAGGCGGCACTGCCGAGGAAAACGCCACTCTGTTACGGGATATTCTCAGTGGGAAGAAAGGACCCCAGCGGGATATTGTTATTCTGAACGCCGCGGCAGCACTTGTGGCAGGAAATAAGGCTGAATCGGTTGAAGAGGGGATAAAGATGGCAATGGATGCGGTTGATAAAGGGCAGGCACTAGACAAGCTGAAATGGCTTGTCGAATTCAGCCAGAGTTTTGCGGTATAACGGAGGTAATATTATAACAGGAGTTTCACAGTTAATGTCATTCTGAGTGAAACGAAGAATCTCGGGGTGGGGAAGATAATATACTTAAAACCCCACCATGCCGAGACCCTTCGCGGAGTTTGCACTGAGCAGAGCGAATGTGCTCTGGGTGACATGACTCTACCAAGAGAGTAAAAAATGATTCTTGATGAGATAGTCGAATATAACCGGACGGAGCTTGGGAATGTGAAGAGCAGTGTTCCGCTGGAAGAGCTGCGGAAGGCTACTCTCGGGCAGCCTGAACCGCTTGACTTCGCCACAGCGCTACGTGGCGATGGTATCCGGCTGATTGCCGAGGTCAAGAAAGCCTCGCCTTCCCGGGGAGTAATCCGCGCCGATTTTAGTCCCGTGGAGATTGCCCGCACCTATGCCGCTAACGGTGCCTCCGCCATATCGGTATTAACAGAGGAAAAGTACTTTCAGGGCAGTCTTGATTATCTCAGGGATATCAGGGACGCTCTGGGAGATAATAAAATACCCCTGCTGAGGAAGGACTTTATCTTCGACTCCTACCAGGTTTACCAGGCAAGAGCTTACGGCGCTGATGCTTTACTGCTTATCGTGGCTATCCTGAGTCCTGAGAAACTGGACGAGCTGCTTTCGTTGAGTCACCGGCTCGGCATGAAGTGTCCTGTTGAAGTCCACAATGAGGCTGAGCTTGAAACTGCCCTGAAATCCGGGGCTGGTATAATCGGTATAAATAATCGGGACCTGACCACTTTTAAAGTGGATATTTCCACCACCCGGCGTTTAAGGCGCCTTATTCCCGGAGATAAAATAGTGGTCAGTGAAAGCGGTATAAAGACCCGTGACGATATTAAGAAGATGAAAGATTGGGGTGTGGACGCCGTGCTGATTGGCGAAGCCCTGATGGCCTCAACCGATATTGCGTCTAAGATTAAGGAGTTGCTGTGACGAAGGTAAAAATATGCGGGCTGTCCGAGGTCGAGCACGCGCTGGCTGCCGCCGAAGCGGGCGCCGATTTCCTGGGAGTGATGTTCGCTCCCAGCCGCCGCCAGGTTACGCCGGAGAGGGCGGCGGAGATAGCCGGGGCGGTCCATAGCCTGGAAAACCCGCCGGAGGTGGTCGGTGTTTTCGTTGACCTGCCGGCTAAGGAGGTCAACGAAATCGCAGCTAAGTGCGGACTTGACCGGGTGCAGCTCAGCGATGGTGAGGACTGGTCATACTGCCTTGAAATTGAGAGACCGGTTACAAAAGTAGTCCATATAGTGGAAGGAAAGAAAGCTTCAGAAGTTATTGCAGAGATAGAAGAGGGTTATAAAGTGGTCTCAAAGAAGGACGTTATCTGTCAGCTGGATACACAGGTTGGAGATGTATACGGCGGGACGGGACAGACTTTTAACTGGGAGCTGGCAGGGGAAGCAGCCAGTAAATTCCAGATTATGGTTGCCGGAGGACTGACCCCTGAAAACGTCGGTCGGCTCATCACCGAGGTCAATCCCTGGGGAGTGGATGTCTCCTCGGGCGTTGAAACAGATGGCAAAAAGGATATTAAGAAGATTATAGAGTTTATCAATAGAGCGAAGGGGGGTTAATTGATACAGGGTAAAAGAGGATATTTCGGGAACTACGGGGGACAATTCGTCCCGGAGACACTGATGCCGGTGCTCGACGAGCTGGCGGAAGCTTACAGGCAGGCGAATGCCGATGCCGCTTTCTGGGCTGAGTTCGATGCGCTGTCCCGCGACTATTCCGGCAGGCCGACTCCGCTTTATCTGGCGGAAACGCTGACCAGGCATTGCGGCAGCGTAAAAATCTACCTGAAACGGGAAGACCTGGCTCACACCGGAGCCCATAAGATTAACAATGCCCTGGGTCAGGGCTTGATGGCTCAGAAAATGTGCAAACGGAGGATTATTGCCGAGACGGGGGCAGGCCAGCATGGAGTGGCTGTGGCGGCAGTTTGCGCCAAGCTGGGTCTGGATTGCATCGTTTATATGGGAGAGGAAGATGTCAGGCGGCAGTCGCTTAACGTTTTCCGGATGAAACTGATGGGTGCCGAGGTAAGACCGGTTGCCGGGGGCAGCCGGACACTCAAGGATGCCATCAATGAGGCGATAAGGGACTGGGTGACGAACGCCAGGGATACGTATTACCTTCTCGGTTCGGTCGTCGGTCCTTACCCGTATCCAATGATGGTGCGCGACTTTCAGTCGGTAATCGGCAAGGAGACAAGGCAGCAGATACTGGACAGGGAAGGACGCCTGCCTGACTACATAGTTGCCTGTGTCGGCGGCGGCAGCAATGCCATCGGCATTTTCTATCCTTTTATTGATGATAAGGAAGTGAAGCTAATCGGCGTGGAGGCTGCCGGAAGGGGAATTGAAAGCGGGGAACATGCCGCTTCGCTGGCGGAGGGAAGAGTGGGAGTCCTCCACGGGGCAAAGTCATACGTTCTCCAGGACAGTGACGGACAAATCAGGGAGACGCACAGTGTCTCCGCCGGACTCGATTATCCCGGGGTGGGACCCGAGCACAGCTACCTGAAAGACACCGGACGAGCAACCTATGTTGCCGTGGATGACAAAGAAGCCCTCGAAGGTTTCCAGCTTCTTTGCCGGACGGAAGGTATTCCACCGGCCCTTGAATCGGCTCACGCCATAGCCTATACCGCCGCTATGGCGCCGTCTCTCGATAAAGAACAGATTATCGTCATCAACCTTTCCGGAAGGGGAGATAAAGATATGGGTATTGTCGCCGATGAACTGGGGGTGAAGCTGTGAGCCGTATTGACACTGTCTTTAAAAAGTCGGGGCACACGGCTCTTATTGCCTACGTTACCGTCGGCTACCCCAGCCTTGCGGCTACGCTGAAGGCTGTCCCGCTACTTGCAGCCGGCGGCTGCGATATTATCGAGCTTGGTATCCCCTTCTCCGACCCCCTGGCTGACGGAGTTACGATACAGGCATCCAGTTTCCACGCCCTCCAGAATGGCGTCACGCCTAAAAGTTGCCTGGAGATAGCCGGAGAGTTGAGCAACAAAGTGGACGTACCACTTGTCTTCATGACCTATTATAATCCTGTTTTCAGCTATGGTCTTGAGAAGTTCTGCAGCGACTGCGCCCGGTCCGGCATTGACGGCTTGATAATCCCTGACCTGATTCCGGAGGAAGGTACGGATATGGAATCCTGCACCGGAAAGCAGGGACTTGACCTCATCTACCTGCTGCCGCCGACAAGTACCGAAGCTCGCCTGCGGCTGGTAGCCGAGAAGTCGAGCGGATTCATCTACCTTGTCTCGGTAACCGGTATCACCGGTGCCAGGGACAGGCTGCCCGCAGACCTCGAAGCATTCGTCAGCAGGGTCAGGGAGCAGACCGGTAAGCCGCTTTGTGTAGGTTTCGGTATATCCACTCCGGAACAGGCAGGTGAGGTTGCCCGGATTGCCGACGGTGTTATAGTTGGCAGCCGGATAGTCCAGTATATGGAATGCGATGAATCACTTGCCGAGATGGAGAAATTTGTCAGAGAACTAAGGCATGCTCTCGACAGGACCGATAAGAATTAGGCATTACACACTTGCAGGAGCCCGGTACTGAATTAATCAGGTAAGCCGGGTAGTTTATCTGGAAAACAGGAGGCTGGATACACTTGAATGTATCCAGCCTTTATAGAATACCGATGTTATGAATTCCGGCTTAACCCTTCCCGATCCTGAACATCTTAGTCCCGCATGATGGGCAGGTTCCCTGGGTTGCTGGTTTGCCATTCTTCATCGTTATGGCTTTCGGGTCTTTCATTTCTTTTTTAGCGCGACATTTTACACAATATGCTTCCATTCGACTGGCCCTCCTTATTATTTGGTTAGAAAGCATAAACTTTTTTCGGCTGAATGTCAAGTGAAAATGAAGCTGAAAACAAGGAAATTATTAAAAAATTAATATTAATTTCATAATTAACCAGTATCGGCAGTGATAAAGGCAATTTCATTGATTGGCTGAAACCAGTATGATATAGTTTATGTACTATGGAAACAGCCGAAATTGAATTCATTTCCGGTGGTACAGTTACAACTCCTGAAGGCTTTTTTGCCGGAGCTGTACATGCCGGAATTAAGAAAAGTCCAGAAGATGATAAACTGGACCTCGGTATTCTCTATTCTGAGGCACCCTGTACGACCGCCGGGATATTCACCAGCAGCAGGATTCAGTCGGCACCGATAATACTCTGCCGAGAGAGAATAAAGAAGGGTAGAGCGGTGGCGGTAATAGCAAACAGCGGCTGCGCCAATGCCTATACCGGCGAGCAGGGGCTTGCCGATGCTGCCGAGATGGCCGCTCTCGCCGCCAATGGTATCGGAGCAGCGCCGGAGGAGGTCCTCGTCGCCAGTACCGGCGTTACAGGTCAACTGCTGCCGATGGATGTGATAAGAGCCGGGATTGAAAAGATAGCACTCTCCCAGGAAGGCGGCCACCAGCTTGCCCGGGCGATAATGACTACCGATACCGTTCCCAAGGAGGCGGCGGTGGCTGTTAAATCCGGTGACGGCGAGTTCACAATCGGCGGAATAGCCAAGGGTTCAGGAATGATTCATCCTGATATGGCGACGATGTTTTGCTTTCTGACGACCGATGCTGCCGTTGAGCTTGAATTCTTGAGGTCGGTACTGAAAAAAACAGCGGACATTTCTTTTAATATGATTTCCATTGATGGCGATACCAGCCCGAGTGATACGGTTTTGCTCATGGCTAACGGCCTGGCGGGGAATGAGAGCATAAAAGAAGGCAGCCCTCTGGCGGATACATTCCAGCAGGCACTCGAAAAGGTCTGTATATACCTGGCAAAAGCCCTTGCTCGTGATGGTGAAGGAGCGACAAGACTCATCCAGGTAACAGTTAACGGGGCCGGTAGCGATGCAGACGCTAAAAAGGCGGCGAAATCAGTGATAGGTTCGACCCTTGTCAAGACGGCCGTATATGGGGGCGACCCGAACTGGGGACGGATTATTATGGCACTGGGGCACAGTGGAGTTGGCATGGAGTTAGAGGATATCGACCTCTCAATCGGAGACGTAAACGTTTTAAAGGGCGGCAAACCTCTTTCTTTCAAAGAAGAGGATGTTATCCGTGTTTTCAAACAGGAGGAAGTACCGATAAGGGTGAACCTGAACGGGGGCGCGGCCTCGGCTACCGCCTGGGGTTGCGACCTCTCCCAGGATTACGTGGTGATAAACAGTCAGTATATGACCTGATTATTGAAAAAAACATTACAAAATGCCGGCAAATATAATATAACAGGAGTAAAAAAATGGCACTTATTGATTTTGGCGGGACAAAAGAAGAGGTAGTTATGCGGAGCGAATTCCCGATGGAAAAAGCCCGCGAGGTTCTCAAGGACGAGACCATCGCTATCATCGGATACGGAGTACAGGGACCGGGGCAATCGCTCAACCTGAAAGACAATGGTTTCAGGGTGATAATCGGGCAGTCGAAGGATTTCCAGGAAGACTGGGACCGTGCCGTAGCCGACGGCTGGAAGGCCGGAGAAGACCTTTTTGAGATTGAGGAGGCGGTAAAACGCGGGACAGTCATCGAATTTCTTATTGCCGATGGAGCACATAAGGCGGTCTGGCCGTCAATCAAGGCGAACTTAAATCCCGGTGATGCCCTGTATTTCTCACACGGCTTTTCTATTGTCTATAAGGACCAGACCGAGGTTATACCCCCAGACAATATAGATGTGATTATGGTCGCTCCTAAAGGCTCGGGGACGTCTTTACGTCGTAATTTCCTTTCGGGTGAAGGAATTAATGCCAGTTTTGCTGTTGCTCAGGACTACACCGGCAGGGCAAGGGAGAGGTGCATAGCTTTGGGTATCGGTATTGGCTCAGGTTATCTTTTCCCTACCACGTTCGAAAAAGAAGTCTACAGTGACCTTGTCGGAGAGCGCGGTGTGCTGTTAGGAGCGCTGGCGGGAATAATGGAAGCCCAGTATGATGTTCTTCGGGAACACGGGCACAGCCCCAGCGAGGCTTTTAATGAGACGGTAGAGGAGTTAACGGAGAGTTTGATAAAACTCGTAGCGGAGAACGGGATGGACTGGATGTATGCTAACTGTTCCGCCACCGCACAGAGAGGTGCTCTTGACTGGAAGCCTAGATTCAAAGAAGCAGTAATGCCAGTGTTCAAGGAACTATATAAGAAGGTTGCTAACGGCGATGAGACCCGTCGCGTGATAGAAAGTACCGGCAGGCCTGATTACAAAGAACTGCTTGGCAAGGAACTGAAAGAGATGGGTAACTCAGAAATGTGGCATGCCGGTAAAGCAACCCGTGAGTTAAGGCCTAAGGAAGCAGCGAAGGAAATCTCGGAATCAACCAAAGGAGTTGCCGGCAGGCAATATAGCTAGCCGTTTTACAGGTTGAAAGAATTGGAAAAAGTAATCGTTGTCAAGATTGGCGGAGCGACACTCGGCAGTCATGATACCGCTATCGAAGACATAGTCGAGCTTCAGAAGCAGGGTAAGCCGGTGCTGGTCGTACATGGCGGTGGTAAGCTTATAACCGAGTGGCTAAAAAAGCAGGGTGTAGAGACAAGCTTCGTCAGAGGCGAGCGGGTAACTGACGGACCGACCCTTGAGGTTGCAACGGCGGTGCTTGCCGGACTGGTGAATAAGGATATCGTTAGTGCTATTAATGCTCTGGGTGGCAAGGCAGTCGGTATAAGCGGCGTTGACGGGGCTGTTATCCAGGGTAAGATTGCCGAAAAGGAGAAGGGCTATGTTGGCACCGTGACCAAGGTAGATACGAGCCTGCTGGAGGCTCTACTTGAGGCGGGCTTTACTCCGGTGGTCTCCCCGATTGGGCTTAATTCCGGTGACAGACCGGCTGATGAACCGCCGACGCTCAACTATAATGCCGATGTCATCGCCGGTGAAATAGCTGCTGCCATAAATGCTGAAAGGCTGGTCTTTCTGACAGATGTGGAGGGCGTCAGTGATGAATCAGGTAAACTTATTTCTTTAATGACTCCTGAAGAAGCCAATGCTTTGCTAGATTCGGGTGTTGCCTCTGGTGGAATGATTCCCAAGATTAAAGCCTGCCTTACAGCTTCATCAGTTACCCCATCGACGTGTATTATAGATGGTAGAAAATCCCACGCCCTCTTGAGCGAGATAGGGGGAAAAAGTAAGGGAACGGTTATACAACAGGGGAGTTAAAGGGGGGTGAAGCCCCTAATCCAAGACTGATATCCCCCTTTAGAAAAGGGGGATTAAGGGGGATTTTATAAATCCCTATCGGTCTCCCCTTCGACAGGCTCAGGGTAAGCTCTTTACGAAAGGGAGAGGTTAAAAAAAGAAATTCTAAGGAATGATATAAAGGGGATAGGGCTTAACAATAAAATACCTCAATAATCAGGAGATAAAAAAATGACTGACTGGCAGGAGATGGACAGCAAATACTATATGCAGACAATAGTACGCCACCCGGTAACACTGGTACGGGGAGAGGGCGTTCGTGTCTGGGATGACAAGGGCAAGGAGTATCTTGACTTTGTCGGCGGGCTGGCGGTCAACTGCCTCGGGCACTGCCACCCGGTAGTTACTGAAGCTCTATCCGAGCAGGCGCGTACCCTGATGCAGACTTCGCTCTGGTATTACACCGTTCCCATGCTTAAACTCGCCGAACTGCTGGTCAATAATAGCTGCATGGACAGGGTTTTTATCTGCAACAGCGGACTTGAAGCCAATGAAGGTGCCACTAAACTCGCCCGCCGCTACGGTGCTCTGAACCTGAATGGGGCTTACGAGGTGATTACAACAAATAACTCCTTTCACGGCCGCTCTCTTGCCCTGACGGCGGCAAGCGGGCAGGTGAAGATGCACACCCCGTTCGAGCCGCTGCCGGCAGGCTTCATAAACGTGGAAAATGATGATATCGGGGCGATAAAATCTGCAACTACGGAAAAGACCTGTGCCATTATGCTGGAGCCGATACAGGCGGAAGGCGGGGTTAATGTTGCTGCCGACGATTACCTGAAAAAGGTAAGAGACTGGTGTAATAGTAAGGGTATTTTGCTCATTCTTGATGAAGTCCAGACCGGAATAGGCCGCCTGGGGACGCTATTCGGTTACCAGCTTTACGGTGTGGAACCGGATATCATGACCCTTGCCAAGGGTCTGGGTGGCGGCATACCTATCGGGGCACTGCTGGCAAAGGAGAAGGCGGCGGTCTTCACCCTCGGTGACCATAATGCCACCTTCGGCGGTAATCCGGTTACAAGTGCAACCGCCTACGCCACGCTGAAGTATGTCCTGGACAATGATGTGGCAGGTAACGCCCGCAGAGTCGGAGAATATTTTATCGATAAGCTGAAAAGCCTGAAAGGGAAGTACTCTTTCATCACCGATGTACGGGGGCGGGGGCTGCTGCTGGCCGTCGAGTTTGATAAGGAGATAGCCCAAGACGTGGTAGCAGGTTGTATAGAGAACGGGCTGCTTATTAACAGGCTGAAACCCACCGCCATCCGCTTCATACCACCACTGGTCGTCACTGAAAGTGAAGTTGATGAAGGGCTGGCGATACTGGATAAGGTACTGGCGGGAATATAATCCGGCAAAATGAGGAGTACAAGTAGAGAGTAACTACACTCAAGTAAATACTGATATCAAAGCACTAAATTCTAGACAATATCAAAATACTAAATCCAAAACTTTTGTGATTTGGATTTGTTTAGAGTTTATAAGTTAGGATTTAGGATTTTAAAAAAGGTGATAGGGTAGATATAAAAACAGGAGACTCAGAATGGCAGAAAAAGTGGTTCTGGCTTACAGCGGAGGGCTTGATACCTCGGTAGCGATAAAATGGCTTAAAGAAAAATATGACATGGATGTCATTGCCGTTAATATAGATGTTGGCAATGAGAAAGATTTTAGCGCCGTCCGCCAGAAGGCACTCGATATTGGCGCTATCAAAGCCAGGATAATTGATGCCAAGGAGCTGTTCATAAAATATTTCGTTTTCCCGGCGTTGCAGGCGAATGCTGTCTATGAAGGGCAGTACCCCCTGGCAACGGCACTAACCCGGCCGCTGATGGCTAAACTGCTGGTTGATGTGGCGGTGGAAGAGGGAGCAACGGCCATAGCCCACGGCTGCACCGGCAAAGGGAATGACCAGGTGAGGTTCGATATAAGCATTAATGCCCTGGCGCCGGACATGAAAATTATCGCCCCGGCAAGAGAATGGGGTATGACCCGGGAAGAGACCATTGCCTATGCTAAGGAGCATAATATCCCGATTCCTGTTACCGTCTCCAGCCCGTACTCGATTGACGAATGCCTCTGGGGAAAAGCTATAGAGTGCGGCGACCTCGAAGACCCGTGGGCAGAACCGCCGGAAGACGCCTTCACCTGGACGACTTCACCTGATAAGGCTCCCGACCAGCCTCAGTACATTGAGATTGGTTTTGACAAGGGAATCCCGGTATCCATAGATGGAGAGGAAATGGATGGAGTTAGTCTTGTCCGGCAGATGAACGAAATAGCCGGCAAGCATGGCATCGGCAGAATCGACCATATCGAAGACCGGGTGGTCGGAATAAAGTCGCGTGAGGTATACGAGGCACCAGCAGCTGTGGTACTGCTGCAGGCGCATCAGGCGCTTGAAGCGATAACAATGTCAAAGGACCAGCTTGATTTCAAACAAAAGGTAGCCCAGGAGTATGCCGACCTTATCTACGGGGGACTCTGGTTCAGCGGGCTGAACAGAGACCTGTCTGCCTATATTATCAGCTCGCAGCGCTACGTGACCGGAACGGTAAGGCTGAAGCTGTATAAGGGCCACTCCACGATTGTAGGGCGGAAATCACCGAAGTCGCTCTACAACCTCAGCCTGGCAACTTACGATGTGGGTGATAAATTCGACCAGAGCGCCTCGGTCGGCTTCATTCACCTCTGGGGACTGCCGCTGAAGAACCAGGCTCAGGTGCAGCTACTTGGTGATAACGAAGGCCCGCTGAGCATTATGGGACCAAAAGAGGAAGAGGAAGAAGAATGAGCAATATACGCGGTCGGTTTCAAAAAGACGCCGATAATGCAGCAGCGCAATATACCACATCGATTTCCTGTGACTGGCGACTCTACTCCTACGATATTGCCGGTAGCATCGCTCATGCCCGGATGCTGGCCAAACAGGACATAATTACCAACCAGGAAGCGGAGGCAATTGTTAAAGGGCTGGAAACTATCGGTAGGGAAATAGAAGAAGGCACCTTCAAATTCAAACCGGAGCTTGAAGACATCCATATGAATATAGAAGCCGGACTGATTGAGAAAGTCGGCGAGGTGGGGGGCAAGCTCCATACTGCCCGCTCCAGAAACGACCAGATTGCCCTGGATATGCGTTTATTTACAAGAGACGCAATTAATGACACGCTATCCGCTCTGAAGAAATTCCAGCAGGCTTTAATAAATCTGGCTGAGGCAAACCGGGATGTGATTATGCCCGGATATACTCATTTACAGAGAGCGCAGCCGGTCTTATTCGCCCATCACCTGCTTGCCTATTTTGAGATGCTGCAGCGAGATGCTGAGCGGTTCAGTGACTGCTTGAAGCGGGCGGATGTTATGCCCCTCGGCAGCGGGGCTGTTGCCGGTGTTGCCTATAATATCGACCGTGAGTTCCTGGCTAAAGAGCTTGGTTTCAGTCGGGTAAGCGGTAACAGCATGGATGCTGTCTCGGACCGGGACTACATCATCGAGTATGAAGCTGCAGCAAGTATCTGCATGATGCACCTCTCCCGCCTGGCCGAGGAGATTATTCTCTGGTGCTCAGCCGAGTTCGATTTTATTGAGCTTGATGATGCCTATGCCACCGGCAGCAGCATTATGCCGCAGAAGAAAAATCCGGACATCGCCGAGCTTGTCCGGGGCAAGACGGGACATGTTTACGGCAGCCTGGTGGCTTCACTGACTATGATGAAGGCTCTGCCGCTTTCCTATAACCGGGATTTGCAGGAGGATAAGGAGGAATTCTTCGACTGCGTGGATACGTTGCTCTCAAGTTTGGAGGTATTTACCGGGATGGTTGCCACCCTGCGGATTAAAGCCGAAAACACCGGTCAGGCAGCCGGAGAGGGATATATACTGGCTACCGACCTTGCCGACTACCTTGTGAAGAAGGGAGAAGCCTTCCGGAACGCCCATGATATAGTTGCCAGGCTGGTAAGCTATGCCGAGGAAAAAGGTAGTTCCTTTGATAAGATTACCCTGGACGAATATAAAGAATTCTCATCCATGTTTGAAGATGATGTTTTCTCGGTTACCGTGAAGTCGTCTCTTGAAGCAAGGGATAACATCGGTGGTACCGCTCCGAAGCAGGTAGCGGAGGCGCTGAAACGCGCCAGGAAAATGATAGGTTAGTTTATAAAATCCATCCTCTGCCCCTTCCTTTTCAAAAGTAAGGGGGGCAAGATAAGATATTAAAGCTTCAGGTATATTAATAAAAAGAGGTGTGAAGAGGGACAAAGCCCCTTCTCCAAGACCAATATCCCCCTTTTTAAAAGGGGGATTAAGGGAGATTTAATCATAAATCCCTCTCAATCTCCCCTTCGACAGGCTCAGGGCAAGCTCTTTACGAAAGGGAGAGGTTAAAAAGGAATTTTGGAGAATGACATTTGATGTGAAGTTCTTAATTAAGGGGGTGAGGTTGACAAAAAACCTTCGGAGGGGGTAGCTGATGCCTGAAAGTAGACCTAAAATAAAAATAGCGCCATCCATTCTATCGGCGGACTTCGCCCGCCTTGGGGAGCAGGTTGCCGAGGTCACAGAAGCCGGTGCCGACTATATCCATGTTGATATAATGGACGGGCATTTCGTGCCAAATATAACAATAGGGCCGGCAGTGGTAGCGGCTATCCGTCCTCATACCAGCATACCGCTGGATGTGCACCTGATGATTGAAGAGCCGCAGCAGTACATAAAACAGTTCGTTGATGCCGGGTCTGACATTATCACCGTTCATGCGGAAGCCTGCCCTCACCTCCACGGCACGGTACAGGCGATTAAGAAATCCGGTGTTAAGGCAGGTGTCTCAATTAATCCCGGCACTCCGCTGGAGGAACTGAGCGAAATTCTGACTTACCTTGACCTTGTACTGGTGATGTCGGTCAATCCGGGCTTTGGAGGACAGGCTTTTATCGAGGAATCGCTGGACAAGATAGCGCGGTTAAGGGCCGAGCTTGATAAAAGAGGGTTGTCTGCCGAGCTTGAGGTTGACGGCGGTATTAATACTGAAGTAGCGCCACGAGTGGTCAAGGCTGGTGCCAGGGTGCTGGTGGCCGGAGCAGCGGTTTTCAATGCGGGAAAGTCTGTCAAAGAAGCGATACAGCAGATAAGAGATAGCCTGGGTTAGAAGCAGTATAATGCACAGGCCTGTGAGGGATTAAACACACTGGTATAATTATAGACTAACTCGCAGCGGCCGGCTGTATTTTGACTTCTTTATGGTGAGTGCGTAGACACCTGGTACAGAGGTTGAGTCGCTTCTTTTTCCCGTCTACAATAAGGGTAACCGGATGAATATTGGGTACCCAGCGCCGGTTGGTGCGGCGTTTTGAGTGGCTTACATTATGCCCGAACTGGGGTGTTTTACCGCAGAAATCACACTTCAATTGTTCTTCCCCTTGACCGTTAAATCATATTTAAAGTAATATTCTTTTAACATACTATCATAGTGAGGGAAGCCTGACAAGGGTGTGGGGGTAACACTTGAAGACCTGGAGCAGGCGATAACTCTATCTTAGATGGAGGAAACTGACAGGGAAGGTAACGGAATGAAACAGGTTGAGTCTGTTACTGGAAGAGAATTAAGAGAAATGCTGGTTACGGCTGCCGGCTGGCTTGAAAAAAGTGCATCTGACGTGGATGCATTGAATGTTTTTCCGGTACCTGACGGAGATACCGGGACGAATATGCTGCTTACAATGCGTTCCAGTGTTGAGGAAGCCCTTGAGGACGGTAACAATAGTATCTCACAGGTATCACAGGCAGTAGCCAGAGGAGCGCTCATGGGAGCCAGGGGCAACAGCGGCGTGATTCTTTCACAAATCTGGCGGGGTCTGGCGCAGGGCCTGCAGGACAAAGAGGTCTGTAACGGCGGTGACCTAGCTGAGGCATTGAAGCAGGCTGCGGATGTCGCCTATAAAGGTATCAGTAATCCGGTAGAAGGGACCATCCTTACCGTGATAAGAGAAGCCTCGGAGGCCGGGCTTACTCAGGCAGCCAGTGAGGAGAATGATGTAATAACGGTAATGGAAGCAGTGGTGAATGCCGCCAGTGAATCGGTTGCCAATACTCCGACACTACTTCCCGTACTGAGAGAAGCCGGAGTAGTTGATGCCGGCGGGCAGGGCCTTTACACGATTCTTGAAGGCGCTCTACGCTATCTCAGGGGCGAGACAGAGCAGATGCAGTTCCGCAAGCCTCAGATGATAGCCAGTAATATCCCCCAGCCGGTAAGACTGCCGCAGATGGTGGCCGAAGAAGAAGCCTACGGATATTGCACCGAGTTTCTGCTTAAGGGGGAAGAACTCAAACCGGACAAGATAAGAACGCGACTAAAGAAAGAAGGCGAATCACTGATTGTGGTCGGCGATGATACTACAGCCAGGATTCATATCCATACCATGGACCCGGGTAAGGTGATACGCTATGCAACTTCTCTTGGCACCATGCACCAGGTAAGCATCCGGAACATGGACGAGCAGCACCAGGACTTTCTGGAGATGCAGAGAGAGAGAGCTCCGGCGGTTGATATCGCCACGGTTGCCGTCGTCTCCGGAGACGGGCTTTCCGAAGTGTTTACCAGTCTGGGAACAACGGCAATTGTACCGGGCGGGCAGACAATGAATCCAAGCACCAAGGATATACTCCAAGCGGTAAAAACCGTAGCCTCTGATAAGGTAATAATCTTGCCCAATAATAAAAATATCGTGCTTACTGCCGAACAGGTACAGGAGTTAACGGATAAAACAGTCGAGGTCGTACCGACGCAGACTATACCGCAGGGTGTGGCGGCACTCCTCGCCTTTGATTATGAGGCTGATTTTGAAACAAATGCTCAGCTTATGAAAGAAGTATGCTCAACAGTAAAAACCATCGAAATTACCCGGGCTATACGCTCGGCTCAGCTGGATGGTTTAAGTATTAAAAAGAGACAGACGATTGGCCTGCTGGATGGTGATTTACTGGCAGCAGGGAAAAATTCGATTGATATTGTTACCAAGATGCTGGCAAAACTTGATTTAAAGTACAGTGAAATAATCACAGTTTACTATGGGGCGGATGCCAATCAGGAAGAAGCGGAGCAGGTGAGCGCCAGTATCCGCGAACAGTATCCTCAGCTTCAGGTTGAGGTTGTTCGAGGTGGTCAGCCCTATTATAGCTACATTATCTCTATTGAGTAGTACGGAGGGTTTCTACATATGGCAGTCAAAATTGTTACCGATAGTCTGTCCGATATAACCAGTGACCTTGCCGGAGAGCTGGGGGTCATCGTAGTGCCGCTAACCGTGCTTTTCGGTCATGAATCCTACCTGGACCGGGTTACCATTACAACAGACCAGTTTTACGATAGATTGATTAATGATACAATCTGGCCCACTACAACACAGCCTACTCCGGCTGCGTTCGCCGAAGTCTATAATGAACTGGCTAAAGAAACCGATGAGATTCTCGTGGTCACCCTTTCCAGCAAGCTCAGCGGTACTTATGAGTCGGCAATGAATGCCAGGAATCTGATTGAGGGAAAGTGCCGTATCGAGGTAATCGACTCGAAAACTGTTGCCGGAGGGCTGGGACTGATAATCATCTCTGCTGCCAATGCGGCAAAAGAGGGGGCAAGCCTGGACCAGCTTATCGAGTCCGTTCATAGTGCAATGAACCGTTCCCATTTCATCGTCTATTTCGATACTCTAACCTATCTGGCCAAGGGAGGGCGTATCGGCAAGGCGAAGGAACTGTTGGGCTCGGTGCTGTCGGTAAAGCAGATACTTGCTATAAAAGACGGTGAACTGGTTCCTTTAACAAGGAAGCGGTCTTTGTCGGCGGGCATGGACTATTTGTACAGTTTCGTAGCCGGTTTCTCGAATATCGAGGGGCTGGGTGTGGAACACACCACTACTCCGGAAGCGGCAGATAATCTGGCTAAACGTCTGGGCAGTGTTTTCCCTGAGGATAAAATTTTCAGGTCAACAGTCAGCCCGGTGCTGGGAGTCCATGGCGGTCCTGGTGCAGTAGCGGTTACCGTCCTTGAGGCGGAGAAGAAATAACAGACAATAAATCAGGATTGGGCTTCTTTTAGCCGTGCCGGCAGCTATAGCCTTAAGGAGTACGGAGGCGGAACTATGTCGCTGAATACTGAGCCTCTGCGCAAAATCATCGAGCTTGAGTGCAATAAAGGCTATGCGGATTCGACGGTAATTGGTGGTCTGGATAAATTTCTCCATAACTGGGCCGGTCAGGCCGCAGAGTCTATTACCTCCCCAAAGCTCCTACGCCGTTTTAACAGACTTCATCTTGATAAATCAGACTACTCCTCGCTATCCAGGGAGCAGCGTAAAGAGTGGATAGACAACCTACTCAAATTCCTTGCCGAAGTCGAGGATAGTGAAAAAGAAACAGTTGAAGTCAGTCAACCCCCAGAAGTCAGTAAACTACCACCGAAACTGAGACCAAAACGGGTGACATCTACCATATCAATCGATTCACCGATTACCGTTGTCAAAGGTATCAGTTCAGCGATGGCAACACGGTTCGGTAAACTCGGCGTCAGAACCGTCCGTGATTTACTTTATTTCTTCCCTCACCGCCACCTCGACTACAGCCGGAGGAAATATATCTCACAGCTTACCGAGGGCACTGAAGAGACTATCGTGGCTAACGTCTGGCAGGCACAGGAGACGAGGCTCGGCGGAAGGCGGAGGAGTACCGAGGCTATCGTCGGCGATGAAACCGGTAATGTCAGGGTGGTATGGTTTAACAATCCGTATGTAGCAAAAGCATTGACCACGAATAAGAGGGTTGTTATCAGCGGCAGGGTCGGCTTGTTCAGGGGACAGCATGTTTTTCAGTCTCCTGAGTGGGAGCTTGTCGAAGACAAAGAACTGATTCATGTCGGTCGCCTGGTTCCTCTCTATTCCCTCACCCAGGGGTTACGCCCCCGCCAGGTAAGGAAGCTAATGAAGAATGTCATTGACACGTGGGCATGGCAGGTCGAGGAGTTTCTTCCGCTGGAGTTGAGGGAAAGACAGAAGCTGCTTGAGTTGCCCCAGGCAATCAGCCAGGCGCACTTCCCCGATGATGACGGTATGAAAACACGGGCAAGGGTACGCCTAGCTTTTGATGAGCTTTTTCTCCTTCAACTGGGCGTGCTGAGCAAGAAGCGCGACTGGCAGGAAAGCCAGCCGGGCAGTGCCATAGCCATCGAGAAAGAGGTACTGGACACTTTTTTGAAATCTCTGCCCTTTGAGCTTACCGGAGCCCAGCAAAGAGCACTTGATGAGCTACTTACCGACCTCGAGAGACGGCAGGCGATGTCCCGTTTACTCCAGGGTGACGTTGGCAGTGGCAAGACGGTGGTAGCCACCGCCGCATTGCTTATGGCGGCAGCCAATGGCTGCCAGGGAGCACTGATGGCACCGACTGAAATTCTTGCCACCCAGCATTTTTCTACAATCTGCCAGCTTCTTTCGGGAACAGCAGACCCGGAAGATGAAGATGACTATCTAAAAAGCTATTCAGGCCTTTTATCCCGCCCCCTTACCGTGGCTCTGCTGATAGGCGCCATTACCCAGACCAAGAAGCGCGAGATTCAGCAGCGAGTACAGGACGGGAGCATAGATATCGTCATTGGCACTCACGCCCTTATTCAGAAGGAGGTGGAGTTCCATAAGCTGGGGCTGGTGGTGATAGATGAACAGCACCGCTTCGGCGTTGAGCAGCGCTCCGCCCTGCGTCAGAAAGGCTATAACCCTCACCTTTCGGTAATGACGGCAACGCCGATTCCCCGGACACTTGCCCTGACCCTTTACGGCGACCTCGACCTCTCGGTGATTGACGAGCTTCCCCCGGGAAGGCTGGCGGTGAAGACGAAATGGCTCAAGCCGTCACAGAGGAAAAGCGCCTATGACTTCATAAAAAAACAGGTGAGTGAGGGAAGGCAGGCATTCATTATCTGCCCGTTAATCGAGGAATCGGAGGCCGTGCAGGCGAGGGCGGCTGTCGCCGAGTACGAGCGCCTGGCAAATGAAGTCTTTCCCGAACTGAAGCTGGGGCTGCTCCACGGACGTATATCATCGGCGGAAAAGGAAGAGGTGATGCAGCGCTTCTACTCCGGCGAGCTTCATATCCTGGTGGCAACGCCGGTGGTTGAGGTGGGCATCGATGTACCGAATGCCACGGTAATGCTTGTCGAGAGCGCCGACAGATTCGGCCTGTCTCAACTGCACCAGTTCCGGGGCAGGGTGGGCAGAGGGCAGGAACAGAGCTACTGCATGCTGCTGGCGGAGAACCCTTCGCAGGTGGCGAGGCAGCGCCTGGATATAATAGAAAGCACGCAGGACGGCTTCAAGCTTGCCGAGGAGGATTTAAAGCTGCGCGGACCCGGGGAATTCTTCGGCACCCGCCAGAGCGGCCTGCCCGACCTCCGGATGGCGAAAATCTCCGATGTCCATCTACTTGAAATAGCCCGCAACGAAGCAATGAAACTCTTCGAAAAAGATAAAAACCTCAAAAACCCCGAACACACACTCCTCGTCAAAGAACTCGCCCGCGTCTGGACAGAACAGGCCGGTGAGTGGAGTTAGGGTGTGAAAATGATTAATAATACTATCAAGATTGGATTGAAAGTAATAATTGTTCTGTGTTTACTAACGCTTCCAATCGTATTTATATCGCTGTGGAATGTACCTTTGGCTCAAAGTATATTCCCGTTCCTAGAAATTTCAACAGAATTCCCCTCAAAAATAATCGCTGGTTACACTGCGGTATTAGCTTGGGCTACAATATTACTCGGATATTTTGCTTTTTCCACGATACAAAATAATAAAGAGCAAAGGTTAGACAGTTTTCGTCCTTTACTTGTACCAGCTGGTGGCTCACTTGGTATTGGATATATAAAACACTCAGAATCAGGATATGAGAGTCTCTCAGGTGAAAACATGCTTCATGTGCACAATATCGGTGTGGGACCTGCCGAAAATATAGCCATACGACTGGAACTACGGTCTGATAAAGGAGCACATAATGTTCAATTGGATGAGATGTTAACTTTCGTTGAGCCGCTTGCATCAGGTCATAAGGGAATAGTTCGTCAATGGAAGACCATTGAACAGGAGGTTGAAATCTACGATGACCATTGGCTAGTTATTAGCTATGATGACTTGTTCCACCGTCATTTTGAGACGGAGGCTCGATACATAAAGGAAAGTTGTAGTTGGGTAAGTATGAGAACCATACAAGTAAGAAAACTTCGTCCGCGCGGAAGGGATATAGATTACTACTCAGGTCTTTCTGGCGATAGCGAAGAACAGAATTAAGTTATGATTAGGTAGCAGTACAGGTTTTTCCCTGTTAAGGATAAGCCAAGGAGTATCTAAGAGGGGCTTCGCCCCTCTTCCTAGTTTCTTCCCCCTCTCCTTTGATAAAGGAGAGGGGGATACAGGGGGTGAGGTTTCATTAATTTTATTGCCTGCTCCACCCTGAGATTCTTCGCCCACCAGAGGTGGGCTCCAGAATGACACCATGTGATTTGTCATGCTGGAGGGAGCGCAGCGACCGAAGCATCTCAGGGAGGGGGTTAGAGAACAGCGGTCACGTGGTATAATCACTTTCGTGAAACAATATTATGTTTACATTATGTCTAATAAATCCGGCACTTTGTATACCGGGATAACTAATGATTTGGAGCAGCGTGTCTGCCAACACAAGAGCCAGCAAATCGAAGGTTTTACTAAAAAATACAGAGTTACCCACCTTCTATATTTTGAGTCCACTGATGACGTTACTACGGCAATTATGAGAGAAAAACAAATAAAAGGAATGCTAAGAAGTAAGAAAATCGAACTGATAAAAACAATCAATCCGCAGTTGAAAGATTTAAGTGGGGACTGGTTGGATAAGAATGGCACCTCCCCACCCTAAGATTCTTCGCCCACCAGAGGTGAGCTCCAGAATGACAGTTGAGTTTGCGATTACCGCATCACCCGCCGAAGGCGGACTCCTCACAACGACAAAGGAAGTGCTCCTTGCAATGACAGAAGAAACACTTCTGTGCAATGACAGAGGAAATGCTACATACCATGACACATTGATTACCCCCTCCGGTCAGCTTTGTGTTATAATTTTTGGGTTGACACCTCAGATAACTCAGACCGGAGGATACTGACACGGAAATACTTGAAATACGGAATAGATTAGCCGGGCTTTTAAACGGGGCGGCGGCTGAAGCCCAGAAGGCAGGCTCGCTGCCCTCGGTAGCTTTACCGGAGGTAACCATTGAGCGTCCCCAGAATCCGGAGCACGGAGACTATGCCTCAAGCTTTGCTCTAAGACTGGCGAGAGTGGCCGGAAAGAAGCCAATGGATATTGCCGATGACCTGATAAGCCTGATTGCTCCCGGTCCGGAGATTGAGAGTATTGTTACCGCTGAGCCGGGATTCATTAATTTCACTCTGAGCGGCGAATGGCTTGCCAGCCAGGTTGAAACAATCCTGAAAACCGCTGATAGCTACGGTAATATCGACCTCGGTAAAGGCAGCCGGGTGCAGGTAGAGTTCGTCAGCATCAATCCAACCGGACCTCTGCACGTCGGGCACGGACGTGGCGCCGTTCTCGGCAGCACACTGGCAGATGTGCTGGCTGCGGCCGGGTATAACGTGGAGAAGGAGTATTACTTTAACGATGCCGGCAACCAGATGGACGCCTTTTACCGCTCACTGTACGCCCGTTATGTGCAGGCTATGGGCAAAGATGTGGAAATGCCTGATGATGGCTACCACGGCAATTACATGGTCGATATGGCAAAAGAGCTTGTAACCACTGAAGGAGACCGCTTTCTCAAGCTTGGCGAGGCTGAGGCTATTGTCGAACTTGGCAAACTGGGGCTGGAGAAGGTTATTAGCGGAATTAAGGATGAGCTCCACCTTCTCGGAGTTACCTTCGATAGCTGGTTTACCGAGCGCAGCCTGTACGAGAACGGCCAGTATGACCGGGTTATGGAGTTGTTGCGTCAGGGAGGTTTTATCGCCGATAAGGAAGGTGCCACCTGGTTTGTTTCAACTGCCCTCGGTGAGGATAAAGATAATGTGGTGGTGAGGGGGGACGGCTCACCCACTTACTTTGCCACCGATATCGCCTATCATTATAACAAGTTTATCGAGCGTAAATTCGACCGGATAATTGACATCTGGGGCGCTGACCACCAGGGTCATGTTCCCCGTCTCAAGGCAGCCGTTGGCGCTCTCGGCATTGACCCCGAACAACTTGAGATTATTATTCACCAGATGGTAACCCTGCGGCGCGGCGGCGAGATAGTCCGAATTTCCAAGCGCAGCGGAGATATGATTACCCTGAGTGAGCTTATAGAAGAGGTAGGAAAAGATGCCTGCCGTTTCTTCTTTTTAGCCCGCTCGGCTAACAGCCAGATGGACTTCGACCTCGAGCTGGCTAAAAAAGAATCGCAGGACAATCCCGTCTACTATGTCCAGTACGCTCACGCCCGTATCGCCAGTATCCTCCGCCTGGCTGAAGAGAGAGGGATTGATTACAGTGACGGGGACGTTTCACTGATAAAGACCGAGCCGGAGCTAACCCTGATACGCAAGCTGTTACTCCTACCGGAACTCATCGAGCTTGCAGCCCGGAATCTGGAGCCTCACCACCTCACCTATTACGCTCAGGACCTGGCTACAGTATTCCACAGCTTCTACAAGCAGTGCCGGGTGGTATCGGATGATGCTGCCCTTACCAAAGCTCGATTGAAGCTTGTCGAGGCAGCAAAGATAGTCCTGGCAAGAACCCTTCACCTGATGGGAATGACTGCTCCGGAGAGGATGTAGGAATACTATCCCAAATCTCTGGCATCGAGTCTTTCCTTTTTATACATTTCAGCCCATTCCTCGTAGATTTTATGGCTGTTCTCTATCCACCATACCTGCTCGTCGGAGATTTTTCCTTTAATCTCGGCGGGGACGCCGACGACGAAAGACCTCTCCGGTATTATCATCTTTTCCCTGACCACGCAGCCGGCGGCAATTATCGAGTAGTCGCCAATCTCAACATCGTGAAGGATTGAGGCCATAATACTTATCATTACATTGTTGCCTATTTTTTTACCGTTGGAAATGGCGCCGTGTCCAAAGACCACATTATCGCCGATAGTGACATCACCAATCCAGGGGATGGTGGGTGTCCCTGAATGAATAACGCAATTATCTTCAATAGCGGTATTCTTACCAATTGTTATTTTGCCCATATCGCCCCTGATTACCGCCCCGGGCCAGATACTTGAATTTTCACCAATCTCCACGTCACCGATTACATATGCCGTTTCACTGATGAAGGCGGAATCGGCTATTTTCGGTGTCTTGCCGTTAAAGCTCCTTATCATTACTTTTACTTTCCCTCCTGATAGACCAATAATATCAGTTAGCTTCAAAAGCGGTCAAACCTGCCTTGTTGTTATGTTACTGTTATGTTACACTTTTCAAGTGAGGAGATTTTTGTAAAAGATGAAAAAACGTGTTTTTTCAGGTATACAGCCGACAGGTAATATACACATCGGCAATTATCTGGGGGCTACGAAGCACTGGGCAGACAAGCAAGATAATTACGATAATATTTTCTGTATTGTCGATTTACATGCTATCACCATACCCCAGGACCCGAAGGTATTGAAAGCTAAAATACGCGAGGTAACCGGCCTGCTGTTAGCCGCCGGCATAGACACTGAGCGTTCTACGGTCTTTATACAGTCGCACATCAGCGCTCATGCTGAGCTAGCCTGGATTATCAACTGCTTCACCCCTGTAGGATGGATGCAGCGGATGACTCAGTTCAAAGAGAAATCGCAGAGCCAGAAAGAAAATGTGAGTGTCGGCCTTTTCGATTACCCCGCTTTGATGGCGGCTGATATTTTACTTTACGATACAGACGGCGTGCCGGTGGGCGAAGACCAGAAACAGCACGTGGAGTTAACCAGGGATATCGCGCAGCGTTTTAACTCTATTTACGGTGAGACTTTTGTATTGCCCGAGCCGTTAATCCCCGATATCGGAGCCCGCATTATGGGACTGGACGACCCGACGAAGAAAATGAGCAAGAGTGATTCAGCCTCGGGTCATGCCATCAATCTGCTGGATGCGCCGGATACTATCGGGAGTAAGATTTCACGCGCTACAACAGACTCACTCCGGGAAATTCGATTTGATGAGGGTAGGCCGGGAGTATGCAATCTGCTGGTTATTTATGAGCTTTTCACCGGCGATAGCAGGCAGGACATCGAGTCCCACTTCGAAGGTAAGGGCTATGCCGACCTTAAGAAGGAGCTTACCGAGGTGGTGATAGAAGGACTTGCCCCGCTGCAGAAACGATACGCCGAACTTACTGCCGACCATACCTACATTGATTCTCTGCTTACTGAAGGGGCAGATAAAGCCCGTCCGATGGCGGAAAAAACTCTGGCGCGTGTAAAAGAAAGAACAGGGCTGGGTTAGCCTGAGCTCCATTTCTCTTAACACTAGACCGGTGAGGTAAAACAGGTTGGAAGTGATACCGGCTATAGACCTCAGAGGTGGCAACTGCGTCAATCTGTACCAGGGCGATTACAGTAATGAGACCGTCTTCTCCGATGACCCGGTACAGATGGCTCTTCACTGGCAGTCGCTTGGAGCGCCCCGACTGCACATTGTCGACCTCGATGGCGCCGTTGCCGGTAAGCCGGGTAACCTTGACATCATAAACACACTTGCAGGAGCAATGATGATACCTACCCAGCTTGGCGGTGGCATCCGTTACATGGAGACGATAGAACAGTTTCTCAAGGCTGGTATTGAACGGGTTATCCTGGGCACGGCGGCCGTAGAAAACAGGGAGCTGGTCAGGGAAGCCTGCCGCAGGTACCGGGACTCCATTATGGTTGGGGTAGATACCAGGGATGGGATGATTACCGTGCGGGGATGGCAGGAAGAAACAAAGTTAAAAGGTATTGACTTCGCCAGGAGGATGGCAGACCTGGGGGTAAAAAGATTTCTCTGCACCGACGTGGTTCGTACCGGAACCCTCACCGAGCCTAACTTCACCGCTATCTCCGAGCTTATTACCGAACTTAAGTTGCCGGTTATCGCTGCCGGTGGCGTCTCCTCGGTAGAGCACCTCAGAATGCTGAAAAAACTCGGCGCCGAGGGTGCTATTATCGGTAAAGCCCTCTATACCGGAGACATCGACCTCAAAAAAGCGCTGGAGGCTGTTAGCTGAGGAAAACATCCGGCAGATAAGCTTTGCGCTCTAAAAAATATCCTGACATGGATGACGAGTATCAGCCAATGCTGAATACTTTCCCGGCAATGTTCAAGGATGCGGGTCTCAGTGTGGAATTGGAAGGAGTACAGGTGTACAGGAGAGATACTGACACTCCAGCGTGGCAGTGTATCTTCCGGTTAGATTTCCCTTCCGCGTTCCTTTGTAAAGTAGAGGACGAGGTCGTCATCAACAGTTACTTCCTGCCCCGGTTTGACATGCTGTCCTTTGCAGAATAGTCCGAGTCCGTCCGGAACGTAGCCGCGCAGGATATACATACGCTGGGCGGCACCGTAGTCGGCATACAGTCCCACGCCGATACCTGCAATCGGCAACCGCTCAAATATCCGTTTCTCGGCCTCATCCACCAGAGCAGTGGCAATTCCGCGGCGCCGGAAATCAGGCAGGACTCTCAGGTCGTTTATCTCCGGTATACCTTTCTCAGCGAACGGCGGATAGTCCGACTGCCACTTGATAGTTACGTAACCGGTAAAATCACCATCAGCGTAGGCGGCAAGAACGGTTCGTCCTCCTCTGTCCTGCTCAGCCAGAAAACGTTCCAAAAAGGATGCCGGAACATCCCAGACAGTATTGTCAAACGCCGCAGTGACACCGGGGATATCCTGAGCTTCGAGTAGCTTTATGTTAATATTCATGTACTTTTCATTCATTGTCCGGTGTTGATACTTGCGCTTTATAATAACATCTTATAACATAACATCAGGCGTGTATCTATTACAATAAGGAGAGTGAAGAAGGGCGAAACTCCTCCACCAAGACCAATCTCCCCTTTTTTTAAAGGGGGATTTATAAAAAATCCCTCTCAGTCTCCTTCAGGATGAATCCCTTTACGAAAGGGAGAGGTACAAAAGGAATTTTATGGGCTGATAAACATTGAGTTTCAAGATGGGTAAAGCCTTCTATAAAGAGGAACGAAAAGATGGATGACATAATATTCGACGAAAAAGGGCTTGTCCCGGCGGTTATTCAGGATATTGATACCGGCGAGGTTTTAATGCTTGGCTTTATGAATAAAGAAGCGCTTGATAAAACACTGTCCGGTGAAGATGTATGGTTTTACAGTCGCAGTCGCCAGGAACTCTGGCACAAAGGTGAGACATCGGGAAATTACATCAAGGTGCGTGAGGTATGGAAAAACTGCGAGGATAATACCATCCTTGTGAAGGCCAAACCCACCGGCCCGGTATGCCACACCGGAAATAAGACCTGCTACTTCCGGCGGATAGACAGCAAAGAGTAGCTGATTAAATATCAGTCGGAGCGTCCAATTATTTCTTCCGTCTGCTCTGCTTCCTCCGTGCCCTCAATGTCCATTACCCCTTTCAGAGCTGAAAGAGCAACATCCAGCTGGCTGTCATCGGGTTCTCTCGTCGTCAAAGATTGCAGCCATAGTCCGGGGGCGGAAGTAATCCTGACCAGTATATTGTCAGCATGCCGCCCGCTGAAATAAATGATTTCATAACCGATGGCGGCGATTACAGGGATAAGGACAATCCGTGAAAGTACCATCAACCATGCCGCGTGCAGACCGACCAGGGAAAAAACAATAATCGATATGATTACCACAACGAATATGAAGCTGGTGCCGCAGCGGACATGCGCCGTACTGTGTCTTTTGATTTTCTCTAGTTCCAGTGGCACATCCGCTTCATAGGCGTTTACCGTCTTATGTTCGGCACCGTGGTAGGAAAAAACTCGCCTTATATCCGGTACAAACGACATTGCAAAAAGGTAAATAATGAAAATAGCCACGCGGATAAGACCGTCCACCAGGTTGAATAGCAGGGATGACTCGATATTGAGAAGCCTGGTAAGAAACAGGGGCACCAGGAAGAACAGGACGACGGAGAAGGCGAGAGAAAAAAATACTACCAGCCAGGCAAGTTTCCCTGAAATCTCTTCCTCTTCTTCTTCAAGAGATATGTTTGCCGAGTAAAGCAGTGTCTTTATGCCGAGAACCAGGTTCTCAATCATGAAAATAATACCCCGTAAAAAAGGTGCTTTTCTCACCCAGCCGGTATAAATGGTGGGTAGTGACTGTGTCTCAACCGTTATTTCACCACTGGGGCGGCGTACTGCAATGGCCATGGTGTCTCGTCCTCTCATCATTACACCTTCTATTACTGCCTGTCCGCCGTAGTAAAACTTTTTACTCAAGATTGACTCCCCCGACAACAAAACGGAGCGGCGTTGCCAAACCGCTCCTGCCTATTTATTTATGTTCTTCTGTGGTCCGCCTTAGTTTTCCAGCTTGTAGCGCCGCTTGAACCTCTCCACCCGTCCCGTTGTGTCCATCATCTTACGCTCGCCAGTGAAGAATGGATGGCACTGACTGCAGACCTCAACCTTCATTTCTTTCTTTGTGGCGCCGACAGTAAAACTGTTCCCGCAGGCGCAAATTACTTTTGCATCTTTATAATATGTGGGATGAATTTTTTCCTTCATAATTGTTCAGCCAGTGTAGACGCTGACCTTTCTCCTGTTATTACCCGCCGGCTCAAATTTAACGATGCCATCAATCAGGGCATAGAGGGTGTAGTCCCTGCCAACACCCACATTATTTCCGGGATGAATTCGCGTACCCCGCTGCCGGACAAGTATTGTCCCGGCATTTACATTCTCCCCGGCATACCTCTTAACGCCGAGCCGTTTCGACTGGCTGTCCCGGCCATTTTTTGTACGACCGCCACCCTTCTTATGTGCCACTTTCCTTCACCTCTTTTTTACGTGACCTTGCCTTCTTTGCCGGCCCTTTCTGCACAGCCTCCGGTCCGATTATTTTGTCAATTGATAATCTTGTATAAAGCTGGCGGTGTCCCGTCTTCTTCCTGTAACGCACCTTGGGTTTATACTTGAAAACGATAACTTTTTTACCTTTTCCGTTTCCCTGCGAGGTAGCGAGTACCTTTGCCCCTTCGATGGTTGGATTACCCACGGTCATGTTATCGTCATCGGCAATGAGTAATACTTTATCGAACTCGAAGGTATTACCCTCAATTACATCAAGACGTTCTACATCAATAACCTGGCCGGAAGTTACCTTATACTGCTTGCCGCCGGTTTCAATAATTGCGTAAATTTTATTCCCTCCAAAAGAAATATTCTATCAGTTGCTACGGCTGAGTGTCAAGCGTGTGTGACATTGGTTCTATTTGCATTTGGCTGTTTTTCTTTACCTCACCCCTTGCCCCTCTCCGGCCCGAACCATTGAAAATTGTTGAAAAGCATTTAAGGCCGGAGAGGGGAGAAATATAGAGAGGGATAAAGGGGGTGACAAATTTATACCAAACAAAACCGAACAGTATAGTAGATGTTTGAGGAATCCTTGGAGTACAAAAGGATTTTTATATATGGTCAAAGGTATCATTTATTATAAGTGAGAGAGTGAGTTGTTGATTTTTTATTGACATTGTTACATAAGTGTGCATAAAATGACGTAAAGTTATTGCCGAGGTGAAAAATGAAATTAGTAGTTATAGGTCTGGGGCAGTGCGGAGGCAGGATTGCCGATGAATTTGCCCGACTGAATAAAAAAGCCATGAGCCAGCGTGGTATCGAGATAGTAACGGGCTGCTTTGCCGTTAATACCGATGCTGCTGACTTGAGCGGACTGACAAGTGTCAGACGTGATTACCAGCACAGAATCATCATCGGCGGTCGGAAGACTGGCGGTCACGGCGTTGGTAAAATCAACGAACTGGGCGCTGAGATTGCCAGAGATGACGCTGATAAAGTAATCGATGCTATCAGAACGACGAAGCGGTTCTATGAGACAGACGCTTTCCTGCTGATAGCCAGTTCCGGCGGCGGTACCGGCTCCGGTTCGCTACCGGTGATGACACAGCACGTTAAGGAGCGCTACTCCGATAAACCGGTCTACGCTGCCATCGTTCTTCCTTTTGAACACGAGGAAACAACAGAAGAAAGAACGGTATATAACACCGCCACCTGTCTCAAGTCCACCTACTCGGTGGCTGACGCGGTATTCCTGATTGATAATCAGAGGTATATCAGGAAGGACTCCTCACTAAGTAACAATCTTCAGAAAATAAACGCCCTTATTGCCGAGCCGTTCTATGGAATCCTCTGTGCCGGTGAAGAGAAGAAACCGAAGTACATTGGGGCCAAGCTTCTCGATGCCGGCGATATCATGCAGACGGTAGTTGGCTGGACGGTACTTGGTTACGGCTCTTCACAGTTGCCATTACTCAGGCTGCCGGGTGAGCGAACCCGCGATTTCAGGAAAAAAGGAAGCGAGACACAGAAAGGTATCATGGCGATGGATGCGGCAATAAGTGAATTATCACTTTACTGTAATCCTGAGGACGCCAGGAGGGCCTTATATCTGATATCAGCTCCGTCACGGGAAATGAATGTTGACCTGGTTAAAGAACTTGGCGATTACCTGAGAAGCATCGCCCCGAACGCCATTATCAGGAACGGTGACTATCCCAGGCAGAGAGGGGTGCTTGATGTCAGCGTAATCCTGTCTGAGCTCAGTGATGTCGAGAAAATCAGGGGCTACTATACAAGGTCGACCACCCTTATCCCGGCAATGAAGAGGCGGCAGGAAGAAACCGTGGTCAAGCTCAAAGAAATCGAAGACACCTCAAAGGATGTCCCTTCGTTGCTGTAACTCGTATCATATTAAGCTGCTAGCCGGCTTTGCATAAGTATGCAAAGCCGGCTTTTTCTTTTCTGAATAAATGAAATGATATCTCTGATATTTATCCTTTGTTCCTGAATAATGATTATTTATTACATATCCTTACCCCCTTAGGTTCACCAGTTAACAAGTAACGCGAGCAGCAGAGTTTGAGAGGGTTATATAATGGATGATAAACAGGTAAGATTGAGATGAAAAACGCTAAAATTCTCTTTGGCAACAGGCATTTAATGGGGTATAATGGTGGCGAAAGAAAATGACATCTCAGGTCTTTTATAGAAAATGGCGTTCCCAGACTTTGGCTGAAATAGTGGGGCAGGAAGCTGTTACGCGGACACTCCATAACGCTCTTACCAGTGGAAGGATATCGCACGCCTATCTTTTCTGCGGTCCCCGGGGAACGGGAAAGACAAGCACCGCCCGCATCCTGGCTAAAGCGGTAAACTGCCTTACAAATGGTAACGGTGAACCCTGTAATAGCTGCGAGATGTGCCAGGCGATAACCGAGGTAAGAGCCCTTGACGTTATTGAAATTGACGCCGCCAGCAATACCGGGGTGGAAGATATAAGAAGCCTGCGCGAGAAGGTAAACTATGCTCCCAACCAGGCGCGCTACAAGGTCTATATAATTGACGAAGTCCATATGCTGAGTAACAGCGCCTCCAATGCTCTACTCAAGACTCTTGAAGAGCCGCCCCAGCATGTTATTTTTATCCTGGCTACTACCGAAGCTCATAAAATACTGCCCACGATAATGTCTCGGTGCCAGCGTTTCGATTTCCGGCGTATACCTCTGGCAGACGTGATTTCAAGATTGACCTATATCTGCCAGCAGGAAGGCATCAGAATAGAGCCTGAAGCCCTGCAGCTAATTGCCAGGAGTGCCACCGGCAGCCTGCGGGATGCGGAAAACATACTGGAAAGGTTGACTACATACTATGGCTCTGAAATCGGGCTTCAGCAGGTACAGGCTAATCTGGGTATTACCGGAGACTGGCGGGCCAGGGAGCTGGTTAAGCAGATAATCAGCAAGGATGTTTCCGCCGGAATCACAACAATAAACAGTGTCAACAGCGATGGCCTGGACTTGAAGCAGTTTAACCGGGAGCTCGTGGAATACCTCAGAAGCCTGCTGTTGATAAAGACTGGCTCTGAGGATGCTGTCGACCTCTCTGCCGATGATATCGCCGAACTGAAAAGTCTTGCCTCCGGCGCAACACTTGAGCAGATACTGCAGGCGACCAGGCTCTTCGGGCAGCTGGAACTCGGTTTTGACAACTATCCCACTCTGCCGCTGGAGATGGCGCTGGTCGACTGCGCCCTCGGCGTGGATAGTGAAAAAAGTCCTGCCGCTGGCAGGGAATACGAAAAGCCTCGTTTTCAGAAAGACACTGTGTCGCCTCCGGCACAATCCCCATCAAAACAACCCGCAGAGAAACAGCCCGAAGCAGAATCCAGTCCGGAGGTTATACCTGCGCCGGAACCGGTAACTTCTGTGTCCGAACCTGAAGTAGCAGAGCCTGAACCGGCAATATCCGAAGAAGAACTGGCAGCGGCGGTACCGAAACCTAAGCCGGTAACGAATTCGGTCGGTGCAACGCCTCTGGAAGCCAATGGTACTATCGAACAGCTTAGAATGAACTGGAAAAAGGTAATCGAGCTGGCGCCGAAGGATACACAAAAGACGACGGCTATGGCAATTCTGCGTAGTGCTGGTGTTACGCCGGTGACAATTGAAAATGAGACTGTTTCACTGGCTTTCAGATACCCGCTTATTAAGGAACAGATTGAAAAGGCGGAAAACCAGAAGGTAGCGGAGAGAATAATCAGCAATTTCTTGGGTTATCCCTGCCGGGTTAAATGCGTTCTTGAAGATAATCACCTGCTGAAAGAAGCGTTAAAGATAGGCAAACATATTGATACGGAGGAGAAATGAATTTTGACATGCTGAAGCAGGCCCAGCAGCTTAAATCGAAGCTTGACAAAGCTCAAAAAGAACTGGGCAAAACGGTTATTGAAGCTGAATCGGGCAAAGGGGCGGTTAAAGTTACAGTAAACGGCCAGCAGAAAATACTCTCCATAAAAATATCTCCGGAAGTTATGGATCCTGATAAGCCGGAGGAGCTTGAGAAGCTGATAATGAAGGCGATAACCGAAGCCAATGATAAATCCCAGAAGCTGGCTGCCAGAGAATTGAAAGGACTGACCGGCGGTTTAAAGATACCCGGACTCACCTGAGGCAGGGGATAGTCCCTGGAGAAACAATATTGAATGAAAACGTTTCACCAAATGCCGAACCGATAAACAGGCTTGTTCAGGAGCTCAATAAACTGCCGGGAATTGGACCGAAGAGCGCCCAGCGCCTTGCCTTCTACCTGCTTCGTGCTCCTGAAGAGTATGCTGGCCTACTGGCGGAGGCTATAATTTCTGTAAAGCGGCAGATTAGCCTCTGCTCAATTTGCTACAACGTTACCGACTCCGACCCCTGCCGGATTTGCCGCAACGATGAGCGCGACCGGACAAAGGTCTGCATTGTCGAGCAGCCACAGGATATTCTTGCCCTTGAACACACCCGGTTTTACAAAGGACTCTATCACGTGCTTCACGGGGCTATCTCGCCCACTGAAGGTGTGGGGACTGATGATATCAGGATAAAGGAGCTGCTGGAACGACTCAAGGACAGTCAGGTGGAAGAAGTGATACTGGCTACCAACACGAACCTCGAGGGAGAGCAGACCGCCATGTACCTGAACCGCCTGATTTCACCACTGGGCATCAAGGTTACCCGTCTTGCTCGCGGACTCCCCTTCGGTACGGAGCTTGAATACGCCGATGACGTTACCCTCACCCGCGCTCTCGAAGGCAGGTCGGAGTTTTAACCTTCCCAGATATTTTAAAAGGGAAATGTGAGTATTAATCCACTTTCTAGTAGAATAATTTAACCTAGTGGAATATCCAAAGGCAGGTTGAACTCGAATAGTTGTACAAGGATATGCATGGGTGAATCCCTGGGCAAGCAAGTTCCGGCACAGCGGGAAGTCTAAGAGGGGCTCCGCCCCCTCTTCTATGGCTATTTCTTCCTTCCCCTTGAGAAGGGGCCTTGCCTCAAAAGTCATTCTGGAGTCCGCCTCTGGCGGACGAAGAATCTCAGGGTGGGGAGTCAAGGTAATCCCCTCCTCCCTGAGACCCTTCGCTACGCTCCAGGGTGACAGGAACACACGACTTTTAGGGCAAGACTTTGGGAAGGGGAAGGGGGATACAGGGGGATAGGGTTCTATAAATTAGGGGAGGCGAAGTGAAAATGAAAATAATCGACCTTAATCCGGAGAATGAAAAGCTGTTTTTTGTCTGTCTTGAAGACTGGTCTGACGAGGCAAAAGAAGCCGGCGACCACCGGGAGAACTGGTACAACAAAATGAAAGACAAGGGGCTGCGGGCTAAACTTGCCCTGGATGACAACGAGCAGGTCGGAGGAATGATACAGTACGTTCCCATAGAATACTCATTTGTAAACGGCGAAGACCTTTACTTTATAAACTGCATCTGGGTCCATGGATACAAAGAGGGGAGAGGGAATTTCCAGAAAAAGGGGATGGGAACAGCCTTACTCCAGGCTGCCGAGGAAGATGCCAGAGAGCTGGGCGCAAAGGGGATAGCTGCCTGGGGAATACCGCTGCCGTTCTGGATGAAAGCGTCCTGGTTTAAAAAGCACGGCTATGAAAAAGTGGACAGCAAAGGATTTCTTGAAGAAGTCCTTCTCTGGAAACCCTTCACTGAGGATGCGAAACCTCCCGAATTAATCAGACAGAAGAAAAAACTGGAGCGCATTCCTGGCAAGGTGGCGATAACGGCCTTTCTCAGTGGCTGGTGCATGGCCCAGAACCTGGCTTTTGAAAGGACAAAGAGGGCCACCGCCAAGTATGGCAGTGACGTCGAATTTACAGAAATAGATACCTTCAACAGGGATAACCTGCGGGAGTGGGGAATTTCCGATGCCATTTTCATAGACGGCAAGCAGTTGCGTACCGGGCCTCCACCCACCTATGAGAAGATAAGAAGAATCATTGCCGGAAGAGTGAAGAAACTGTAGAATACCGGGTTTTACCGTAATACGGTGGTTGGGAAAGCGCGAGGTGCGGATGCCATGCCGAAAAAGAAGATAGAGGAAAGGGTTACTGGTCCGGATGGTCTGCGGCAGTGTCCCGGATGTGGAAGATTTTTCGCCAGACAGAATCAGAGCCACTCCTGCACGGTGTATTCGGCTGATGACCATTTCAGGGGCAGACCTGAATATCTCAGGCAGACTTTTGATTATCTTTTACCCAGACTGAAGCTCTTCGGGCCGGTAAGGACTGATGCGGTGAAGTCTGCCATCAATATCAGCGGACATTATCATTTTATTATGCTGTACGTGCTTAAAAATGCCCTGAATATTGAGTTTGCCCGGGATAGAAAAATAGACAATGAACGCATTTTCAGGACGGAGAAACTTTCTGAATCTAGATACACTTACTATGTAAAAGTTTCCGGAAAAGCTGGTATAGATGACCAGCTGCTGGGCTGGCTGGAGGAATCTTACAACTTAACAGCTTCCTGAAGTAGTTTAAAACCATGAAAAGAATTACCGGAATAAAGGCTATTTCTTTTGACGGTGACGGCACTTTGTGGGACTTCGAAAAGGTTATGCGTCACTCGCTGGGTAAAGTGCTGGCAGAGCTGGAAAGATTGGTCCCGGATACAGCCAGAAAGCTCGATATGGAGAGAATGATAGAAATCAGAAACAAAGTCGCCGCTGAACTAAAGGGAAAGGTTGCCAATCTCGAGGCTGTTCGTCTTGAAGCTTTTAAACGGACTCTTGAAGATACCGCCAGGCCTGATGATACTCTGGCGGCACACCTTAATCAGCTATATCTGAAACACCGTTTTGAGGATATCGAGCTTTATGAGGATGTCCTGCCTGTACTGCAAAAACTGCGGGAGAAATGTACGCTGGGACTGCTTTCCAATGGCAACTCTTATCCGGAGCGCTGCGGCCTGGAAGGAATATTTGAGTTCGTCGTTTTTTCACAAGACTATGAGGTCGAGAAACCGGACCCATACCTGTTCCGGGTAGCAATTGAAAAGGCCGGTTGTTCGGAAGAACAGATGCTCCACGTCGGCGACTCCCTGCAGGATGATGTTATTGGTGCAAACAATGCCGGAATTCGTTCTGTCTGGCTCAACCGGGTGAGAGCCGGGAATACCTCCGGGATTCGGACGGACTATGAAATACAGTCGCTGGCGGAGTTGTTGGACATACTGTGACGGGCAACAAATTTTACTCAAATCGCCACAGCATAATAATCAAATCGAAATAAACAATAATTAAAGGACAAAGACGGGGAAGTGATTTAAAGTGACATACAGTTTGTTCAAGAAAATGTTTAAAGGTGTTTCGCTTGGTACTGAAGACATCTACCTGCTGGAGTCTTTTCAAATTGATTACTTTCCGGGCTGGGTGCCGGAGCGTGAATTTGCCGCCGTCCTCTGGGCGTATCCTCCCATAAAAACCTTTCTTGAGAAGAAACATCCCCCGATTGCCGACTTCATCGAGCATGTCATGGCGGGGCACGGTCCGGTGAATAGTCAGCAGGAGCTGGCGGAGTGCAGCGATAAGCTTGTCTGGACTATTGCCGACCTGCTTGTCTACAACAAGTGCCCCGAAGTATACGATACACTTGATTTTCACGGCTGGGATTTCAGGGAGGTTACCGACATTACACCCCTGGATAACAGGGTTGTTATCGACGGAGGCGCCGGTACGGGAAGAGTATCGCTTGAAGCTGCAAGGATGGCGAAACAGGTCTATGCCGTAGAACCGGTGACGCGGTTGAGGAGATTTATCCGGGAGAAGGCTTTAAAAGCCGGTCTGAGTAATATATTTGTCATGGATGGTTTCCTGCACGCTATCCCGCTGCCCGATGGGTTCGCCAATGTTCTTATCACGTCTCATGCTCTTGGCTGGCAGCTTGAAGATGAATTGAAGGAATTCGAGCGTGTAACCAAACAGGGCGGCTTCATTATCCACTGCCCGGGCACGGCCGATACGGCAGATGGAGAATACCAGCATTCCCGTTTGACTTCATCCGACTGGCAGTATGAGTATTCAAGGTATGAGGAGACGGACGGCTGGAAAAGGAAGTACTGGAAACAGTTAAAGTAGTGCATATTTCGCAGAATACCGGAAACACTCATTTTAAGGAAAATTAATATGCCCGCGCCAAGGAACTATCAGACCGAAGCAATCATTATTAAAAAGACAAAGCTGGGAGAAGCGGACAGCATTCTCACTTTTTATACTCCCCATATGGGTAAAATCCAGGGCTTTGCTAAAAGCCTGCGGAAACCGAAAAGCAAGCTGGCAGGTCATCTGGAACTGCTTACCCACAGTCTTGTCTCGCTGGCACGGGGGAGGAATATAGATACCATAACCGGCAGCCAGACCATCAGCAGCTTTCTGCTGCTGAAAAGCGACCTCGACCTCACCTCGCACGCTCTATACGCAGTCGAGCTCGTCAACCAGTTCACCGCCGAGCACGTTGAAAACTATAGTCTGTTTGAACTGCTGTTGAGGACGCTTGAGTACCTGAGCCAGTCGAATGATAAAGAACTCACCCTGCGCTATTTCGAACTGCACCTCCTTGACAGCGTCGGTTACCGTCCCCATCTTCAGCAATGCCTGCACTGCCGGGCAGCCCTGGAACCGGTCCAGAACTATTTCAGCCCTCCCGCCGGCGGTGTCCTCTGTCCCGATTGCGGCCGGAGCCAGCTTCTGACCTATTCCCTCCCGGTTAATGCTCTGAAGGTGCTGCGTCTGCTGCAGAGCAGCGACTATGATATTGTGGACAGGCTTAAGGTAAATCAGGAACTATCCCGTGACCTGGAGGTGGTACTGAGGAACTATATACGTTATCTCCTGGAAAAGGAGGTAAAATCAGCCGCCTGGCTTGACGCATTAAGGGGGGAGACCGGCAAGTAATTCGTCCGGTCTTTTCGGGAACTCACCCATTTTAACGCTATATTGCTTATGGTGATAGCTTGTTGTTCGGGTGAGAAGGGAGAGATTTCTAGAGAGGAGGGCGAAGCTCCCTCTTTAGCTTCTTTGAGTGTGGTGGGCGGGAATAGATAATAGATAAAGGAAAAAAGAGAGCACTTCATTCAACCGGAGCCGAACATTACCCGACCAAAATAATCTTGACTACGCCTGTAAAGTGGCTTACGATAAGTTATCCGTTTTAGTAAGGAAGAGGAGTAGAAGATGAGAAACACAAGTTTAATGAATGGAGGCTTGATTGGATTCGGTCTGGGATTCATCGCCTCCAGCCTGACGCTGCAACGGCTTGTCAGTGATTACATTCCCAGCTATGCTGAGGTATGGTATTTAAAAGGAATAGCCATAATCGGGGGAATCGGCCTGGTTGTAGGGATTGTATTTGAAGTTTATGAAAGAATTAAGATGAGAAGAGAGAGTGAAGTAGAGGAAGAAGAGCCCGCAGAAGAAGCCTAGCCAAATACTTATATAGCAGGTCTGAATATGCCATCGAGATTGGAAAATATTAACAGGCAGCGAAAACAGAAACTTGAGCGACTCCGCAAACGGGGAATAGAGCCCTATCCGAACCGTTACCAGCAAACCCATACTACCGAAGAGGCAATACTACAGCTTGAGGAGATGGAGACTGAAGGAACGGAGCAGTCCCGCCAGGAGTCGAAACTGGTCAGCGTTGCCGGACGGATTACGGCAATGAGGAAGATGGGCAAAAGCTCTTTCCTCGATGTGCGCGATAGCTCCGGCAAGATACAACTGCTGTTCAGGAACGGTGAGTTTAATGAAGCCGACCAGGAACTGTTCAAAGACCTTGATATCGGCGATATCATCGGAGTTAAAGGCGCTCTGCTGCGTACCAGGACCGGCGAGCCTACTATTGCCGTCGGTGAGTTCACCCTGCTGGCAAAATCGCTTCAACCGTTGCCGGAAAAGTGGCATGGCCTGAGCGATATCGATACTCGCTACCGGCAGCGATATATCGACCTTATCGCCAATAATGAAATAAAGGAAATTTTCATGGTGCGGAGCCGGATAATATCCGCAATGCGCCAGTTCCTTGACCAGCGCGGATTTATCGAGGTGGAGACTCCAGTGCTGCAGCCTTCCGCCGGAGGAGCCCTGGCGGCACCTTTCATTACCCACCATAACACGCTGGACCAGGACTTTTACATGCGTATCGCCCTGGAGCTTCACCATAAACGCCTTATCGTCGGCGGTATGGATAAAGTCTATGAGATTGGTCACGTTTTCCGCAACGAAGGAATTTCCACCACTCATAACCCGGAGTACACCCTCCTTGAAAGCTATCAGGCTTATGCCGATTATACGGACGTCATGGAGATGACAGAAGAGATGATATATGAGGTCAGCCGGCAGATACTGGGTACTGCCAGGATTCACTATGGTGATGATATCATCGACCTGACACCGCCGTGGAGACGCATTACCCTGCGTGATGCGGTGAAAGAATACGGTGGTATCGATTTTGTCTCCCATCCCACCGCCAGCGGTCTGCGGGAAAAAATGCGGTCACTCAATATTGAGGCTGAACCGGATAAAAACTGGGCCAAACTTGTTGACGAATTACTCAAGACCTGCGTCAGACCGAATCTGATTCAGCCCACCATTGTCTGTGATTACCCGGTCTCAATGTCTCCCCTGGCCAAGAACAAGCCCGGTGAGGAAAGAGTTGTGGAACGCTTTCAATGCTACGCCGGTGGACTGGAGCTCGGTAATGCCTATTCAGAATTAAATGACCCTATTCTCCAGAGAGAGCGCTTCGAAGAGCAGTTGAAGGAGCGTCAGACAGATGACGAGGAAAGGTGGACGATAGATGATGACTACCTGACGGCGCTTGAGTACGGAATGCCTCCCACCGGCGGACTCGGAATAGGCGTCGACCGCCTGGTTATGTTGCTCACCAACCAGCAGTCAATCCGCGAAGTAATCCTCTTTCCCCAGCTAAGGGAAAAGGAATAAGTATTTAACTGGTACGTCTTAAATGGAAATTTGTGTCTACTGCGGAAAGCCTATTACTGAACTACCTTACCTTGACGGTGTGCCTTTACATGGCGCATGTATAGATGCGTGGATGGTTCAAGAAGAAGTGGATGGGATTATTACATGGGCGCAGCTAGTAAATGAAGAGACAAAACAGATAGAAAAAGAGGAAAGGTTTACTAGAGACTTACTTGTGGGTAGTTTTTTTAAGAACCTTGCTGCGACCATTCTGTATAATGCGGGATATGAAGTTTATCCATTTGGATACGAGAGCTTTCTAGCGGGATTGAAAAGGCCACTTTACAACGTAGAATTGCGTCAAAGTAATGTAGCGGAACGAATTCGCTCCGCGCCTGACATGGTTGTACTTGATAGAGACCAGCATTCTTTGTTTTTAGTCGAAGTGAAATTTAGAGGTAGACTTTGGGATGATCGGGAGGCAGACATCTATATAAATTTATATAAAAAATATTGGAATGAATCAGTTATTTTTCTTATTTGTCCGAGAGGAAAAATATTTTATGCGCAATTTGTAAAGGAATTAAACCGGGTAGATAATAAATTTCCTGTTTCTGAAGACTTCTTACCTTTGGAGGAAGTCTTTACACGCATTTCATGGGAACATCCAGTTTCAAAAGGATTTTATTCAGGATTGGTAAAAGCTGTTTCAAAGAACCTATGATTCTGTTTAAAATAATTACTTGAGATGTAGAGGGCGTTAAGAGGGACTTCGTCCCTCTTTAAAATCCTTCCCCTTCCCCTTTCTAAGGGGAAGGGGATTAAGGGGATGGGGTTAAAAACCTAAAGTCAAAGAAAATGGAAATCATAGACCTTCTTCCTGAAAATGCAATGGCTATCCACCAGACAGCGGTAATACTCGTGGATAGTTTTAAAGAGCACTGGCCTGATGCCTGGCCTGACATCGAGTCTGCCAAAAGAGAGGTATGGCTGTCTTTTGCAGAAGGCAGAATCAGCCGGGTGGCGGTGGATGAGAGCGGTGCCGTTCTGGGGTGGATTGGTGGTATCAGCGAGTACCGGGGGAATGTCTGGGAGCTACATCCTCTGGTGGTGAGAGCGGATTGCAGAAGACAGGGAATCGGGCGCGCCCTGGTAGCTGACCTGGAAGAGAGAGTCCGGGAGCGCGGCGGTCATACCATCAGAGTCGGCAGTGATGACCAGGACAATATGACGTCAATCGGTGGCATTGACCTCTATCCGGATGTCCTGGGACATCTGGCGGGGATAGAAAATATCAATGGACACCCCTATGAGTTTTACGAGAAGCTCAGTTTTGTAATCGTGGGAGTGATACCCGATGCCAACGGGCCGGGGAAACCGGATATATTACTGGCGAAGCGGGTCAGTGTATAATATAGCAATAGATAAAGTCCGGAGGGGAAACCATGCTTGACATAAGATTTATCCGTGAAAATACTGACCTGGTGCGGGAGGCAGTGAAGAACCGTCAGGATACCGCCCCGCTCGATGAGATACTGGAGCTTGATGGGAGTCGCCGCCAGAAAATAGTTGAGCTTGAAGAACTGCGTCACGAAAGGAAAGAAGCCGCAAAAGAGAGAAAAAAGGACAGAGAGTCGGCTGAAGAAGGGCGCGACCTGCGTAACATGATAAGGAGCCTTGAGGAAGAGGTCAGGGCTCTTGATAACCAGCTTACCGACCTTCTCCAGCAGGTACCCAATATCCCCCACTCTTCGGTGCCCGTCGGCAAAGATGAAAATAATAATGTAGTCGTACGCTCCTGGGGCAAGCCTCCGAAGTTCAATTTTAAGCCGGCACCGCACTGGGAGCTTGGTGAGAAGCTGGGGATAATCGATTTCGACCGCGGTGTAAAAATATCCGGCAGCCGTTTCTACGTGCTCAAAGGACTGGGAGCGCGCTTGCAGCGGGCGCTCATCGCCTTTATGCTCGACCTCCATACCAGAGAGCATGGCTACACGGAAATCTACCCGCCATTCATGGTCAAGAGGGAGGTAATGGTCGGCTCTGGCCAGCTACCCAAGTTCATAGATAACCTTTACCATGATGAAGAGGATGACCTCTGGTTCGTGCCTACCGCCGAGGTGCCGGTAACAAATCTCCATCGTGATGAAATTCTGCCGCCGGGAATTTTACCGTTTTATTACATAGCCTATACGCCGTGTTTCCGCCGGGAAAAAATGTCGGCCGGTAAAGACACTCGCGGTATCAAGCGCGGCCACCAGTTCGATAAGGTGGAGATGTATAAATTCACCGAGCCGGAGAACTCCTATGAGGAGCTTCAGGAAATGGTGAAGGACGCCGAGCAGGTCTGCCAGAAGCTCGAAATTCCTTACCGTGTTGTAGATATCTGCACCGGTGACTTGGGTATTACCTCGGCGAAATCATATGATATCGATATGTGGGCGCCGGGCTGCGAGGAGTGGCTTGAGGTAAGCTCTTGCTCCAACTGCACCGATTTCCAGGCACGCCGGGCTAATATCCGCTACCGCCCCAGGCCCGATACCAGGCCGCAGTATGTCCACACCCTCAACGGCTCCGGACTCGCCCTGCCCAGGGTGATGATTGCCATCATGGAGAACTACCAGCAGGCCGATGGCACAATCCGCGTCCCCGAAGTCCTCCAGGACTTCGTCGGAGCGAAGGTGATTGGGTAGAGAATAATTACGAACCATTTGTTAAACTATTGGCTACCTAAACATTAATGCAAATAATCGGGGAGTTTAAGAGGGGCGCAAGTCCCTCTTAATTTTCATTAAGGTTTCATCCGATTCTTCTCAATCTTAATTGGAGACCCTTCGACAAGCTCAGGGTGAGCGGGAGTGAATGCCGCTCATGGTGAGCAGTTAGCCTGTCCTGAGCGAAGCCGAAGGAAACTATAGCGGCAAAAGAAATATAGATATTCATTGTTGCCTGTGCAACTATGATTAAGTAAAAGGGTTCATCCTGAAGGCTTGACCTGAAGGGTGGTGGGTGGGAATAGATAATAATTGGGGGTGGGGTTGGTAGACTTTAGTCCTTCCTTACCGGCACCGGTACGGGTTCTGGTTTCTTCAACACTTCTTTAATAAGGTTTTTACCCACCCGGACAAGCCATTTCCAGTGAAGGACCACGTGCAGGACAACCATCGCTACCAGGACTATCGCTACCCAGTCGTGAATATCAGTCCAGGTGTGCTTGGTGAGTCCCCAGTAAGTAAGCTGGCCGATACCGCCATAAAAGCGCCCGGTACCGTTTCCCCCTTCCGGGAAGCCCAGCCAGAGGACGAAGCCGGTTATTGCTTCAACCAGTCCGAGCAAACCCATTATAATAGCCAGAATCCAGTACTTTGCCGCTTTTGTCATTTTCAAATCTCCTTTGAGAATAAGTAATGTGGTTCAGTTCCTATTATTTATAACGTGAATTATCGCAAAAAGTTGCCGGTATATTGTATTTTCTAGTACTGTTTGTGTGTGGTTGATATTTTTTGCCTCACCCCTTGCCCCTCTCCAGCCAGAACCACTGAAATGAAAGAAATGTTCAATTTGGCTGGAGAGGGGTGTAAAAGAGAGAGGGGGCGGAGCCCCCTCTCAATAATCTCTCACCCCCTCTCAAACGGGCGAATAATCACTTATAAATCAGGGGGCTGTTTGAGAGGGGGACCAAGGGGGTGAGCACTTTATTCAACCAAAACCAAACAGAACTAATAAATTCCTTACTTGACACAGGGCGTAAATGTGAATACTATCCTGTAAAAAAGAAATCGGGATGGGCCCGGGAAGCACCGTCCATTAAGAAAACTCCGGGCTGATAGTACGGTTGAGTTCTCCCGGATAGAGCTGTTAAATCTGTTTAAAGTGAAAGGGGGGCAGGAATGATTGAGAAAGGGAAACTTGTGAAAATTGTCGGGGCAGACAACGTGAGCTATGACCGGGCGGCGCTGGATGAATACTCCAGGGATATGAGTTTCGTTAACAAGGTAAGGCCGGTGTGCGTGGTGAAACCGGCAAATGCCGGAGAGGTGCAAAAGATAGTCAACCTTGCCAATGAGACTTTAACCCCGCTGGTACCGGTGAGTTCGGGGCCACCGCATTTCAGGGGTGATACCGTTCCCGGTACCGGTGGAGCAGTAATAGTGGATTTAAGCCGGATGAAAAAGATTATCAATGTTGACCGGGCGCGTCGGGTCGCCATGGTCGAGCCGGGCGTAACCTTCGGTGAACTCATACCGGCGGTGAAAAAGGTAAATCTCAGGCTCAACATGCCATTGCTACCGCGGAGGTCGAAGACCGTCATCGGCAGCATGCTGGAGAGGGAGCCTGTAATAATGCCCAGGTATCAATGGGATATATCAGACCCGCTGGCCTGTGTCGAGGTAATCTTCGGAGGTGGTGATGAGTTCAGGACCGGGCAGGCGGCCGGACCGGGTACTGTAGAAGAACAGTGGGCAGTCGGGGGCATGCAAAAAGCACCGTATGGGCCCGGTACGGCTTCCTGGCACAGGCTTATCCAGGGAGCACAGGGGACAATGGGCATCGTGACCTGGGCTTCGATGAGGTGTGAAATACTCCCCAGACTTGAAGAGCCTTTTGTGGTTGGCTCCTCCAACCTCGGTTCGCTGCTGGAACTGACTTCCTGGCTGATAAGACTGAGAATGGTCAACGAATGCTTTATACTCAATAACACCAACCTGGCGGCTATCTTTACCAGAAAAGGGCCCCGGGACTACCAGAGCCTCAGGGATACTCTACCTGCCTGGACTCTTTTCTATACCGTAGCCGGCTACGAGTACTTCCCGGAGGAAAGGATTGGCTCTCATATTAAAGGCATCACTGATATAACCCAGAGATTGGGGGTGGAAGCGGTAAAGGCTGCTGGCGGAGTTTCAGCGAATGAAATATTGAAAACGGTCCAGCAGCCTTCCGCCGAGCCTTACTGGAAGCTGCGCTATAAAGGTGCCTGCCAGGATATATTCTTTTTGACCATCAATGATAAGCTCGAAGGTCAAATCGGGGTTATGAATGACCTGGCTGAAAAAGCCGGCTATCCCACTTCGGACCTGGGTGTTTACCTTCAGCCGATAGTACAGGGCACCAGCTGTCACTGCGAGTTCAATCTTTTTTATGAGCCCGGAAATCCGGGTGAGCTAAACCGAGTCAGGGAGTTATCCACTTCATCTGTTAAGAGCTTAATAGCTAAGGACGCATTCTTCTCCAGGCCTTACGGGGAAAGTGCCGGGGTGATTGTTAATAGAGATGCAGCTACTGTGGCTGTTTTAAACAAGCTTAAGAAGATATTTGACCCGAATAATGTCATGAATCCGGGAAAAGTGTGCTTTTAACCCATATGAAAAATGGATATCGGTCACTGAATAATATCAGGAAGGAGCAAAGATGGGACTGGAACAATATAAGGGTGATATGGAGATGTGCTGCCGGTGTTCGTGCTGCAAATTTATACCCATGCAAAAGGTGCAGGGCGAGCAGTATGCAAATGTGTGTCCCAGCATTGCCAGATACAATTACCATGCCTACTCAGGCGGAGGAAGACTGAATATCGGAGCGGCGATGTTGAAGAACGGGTTCAAATACACGGATAAGCTCCTTGATATAGTCTACAACTGCCAGATGTGCGGCGCCTGCGGTGTCTCGTGTAATTATGCCATGGATATGGAAGTCATGGAGCCCATCACCGAATTCAGACTCAAGTGCGTCGAGGACGGTAAAACCAATCCTGCTCCCGACAAGGTAATCGCCGGTCTCCGTAAGCAGGACACGATGGTACCCGCCAGGGGCAAACGCGGCGACTGGGCAACAGGCCTGGACCTGAAGGACGCCACCAGGGAGAAAGTGGACGTGCTCTATCACGTCGGCTGTCTGACCAGCTACGACAAGGACATGCAGAAGCTGGCCAAAGCCACCGTGAAAATATTGCAGAAGGCGGGCGTAAACTTCGGCATCGCCGGTAATGCCGAGACATGCTGCGGCGGCCGGGCTTACCAGATGGGCTATAAAGAAGACTTCCTCAACCAGGCTAAAAAGAACATGGATATGATTAAGAAAGCCGGTATCAAGACAGTCGTGACAGGCTGCGCCGACGGGTATCAGGCATTTAAGGTGCTCTACGACAAGTACAACCTGAAGGGCGACCTCGAAGTGCTGCATATCTCGGAATACATCAGCAAACTGATAAAGGACGGCGGACTGAAGCCACGGAGGAAAGTCAATATCGCTGTCACCTATCATGACCCGTGCCGTCTCGGCCGGCTGGGAGAGCCGTGGATACACTGGGAAGGGAAAAAGGTGCCGGGGGACAGGTTCGTCTTTGACCCGCCGAAGATATACCGGCGCGGTACACACGGTGTCTACGAACCGCCCCGGGACGTTCTCAGGAGCATTCCCGGCATAAAACTCACCGAAATGACTAGGATTAAGGAATATTCCTGGTGCTGCGGAGCCGGTGGCGGCGTCAATGAATCGAATCCAGGGTTTGCTAGATGGACTGCCCGGGAGAGAATCGAAGAAGCCGCGTCTACCGGTGCCGGGGCTATTGTTACCGCCTGTCCCTGGTGTGAAAAAACCTTTAATGAAGCAATCAGGGAAAGCGGCAGCAGCCTGAAGGTGTACGATATAGTTGAAATCGTAGAAAAGGCAATATAGGAAATGAAGAGTTTAGCAATAGTCCGGTGTCATTCTGCCCTTTGTCAAGTATGTAGTAAACTACAGCGGGAACCCGGAATTTCTACACTGTCATTCCCGCACCGTAAAAAGCACGGGGTAAACTCCAAGCGGGAATCAAGTACTACCACGCCGTCATTCCAGCGGAAGCTGGAATCCAGCGGGGGAAAACGGGGTCTGGATTCTCGGGTCAAGCCCGAGAATGACATCAAGCAGCAATCTCGAAAGGGGGATAATGAATCATGACTTTAAGCAAAGAAGTATATAAAGAGTTCGAAGATGTGGTGGGAGAGGAGAATATCTGTGATGACCCGGCAATAATGCCAGCCTATCATTCGGCTGAGCTCGAAGCCGTAATTCTTCCGGGGAACACGGCGGAAGTTCAGACTGTAGTAAAGCTATGTAACAAACACAAGTTACGATTCAGACCGGTATGCACGGGCTGGACGGGGCTGTTCCCCAAGGGAATCGTCTATCTGGACCTCCGAAGGATGAATCACATAATTGAAATCAACGAGAAAAACATGTACGCCGTGGTTGAGCCGTACGTGATTTCAGCGCAGTTGCAGGCTGAGTTGATGAAAAGGGGATTGAATTTCTGCATTAAAGGGGCCGGGACTAACTGCACGGCGCTTCTCAGGGGTCACGGGCACATGGACCAGACAACAAGCGGCGATGACAGAAACCATCTGGCTATAGAATGGGTAACTCCTGAAGGGGATATCGTCAGGACAGGTTCGCTGGGGTCTTCGGATGAGTGGTACTGTGGTGACGGGCCGGGTCCTTCGGTAAGGAGCATAATTTCCAGTGCCGTGCCGCCGGGGGTAACGCCGGGCGTTTTTACCAAGGCTGCAATGAAGCTCTATCACTGGCCGGGGCCCGCAAGATTCCCGGTAGAAGGAGTATCACCGTATTACTCCCTGAGCGAGATACCGCCGAATTTAATGGTGCGATATTTCAGCTTCCCGTCGGTAGAGAAAATGTGGGAGGCAGAGCTGAAGATAGGCGAGAGTGAAATAGCCTACGAGCTGATGGGTTTTAATGCGTCAATGGTAGCGGCGAATATAACAACGAGCAATGAAGAGGAGGAGGAAACCTTCAATCGACTGAACAAGGCAGTGCAGGGACCCGGCTTCATGGTGATAATAGCCGGCAACTCACCGGAAGACTTTGAATATAAGAAAAAAGTATTATGGCAGATTATCAGTGAAACTGACGGGGAGTCTTTAAAAGAGGCAGAAGACCCCGGGATTGAAGGTATTCTGCTGTGTCAGTGTATAAGAATCTCTGCCTCAATCAGGGAGACATTCCGTAACGGAGGAGCTTTTAATTCGATTCCTATCATGGGCCAGAGAGACCTGATGATAAAGTGGGCGATTGGAGCCGGTAAAGCCAAGGAGCCTTTGATAGAAAAGGGGCTGATAATGGATGACGGCGGAGCCTTTTTCGGTTGGGGAGTGGAACAGGGGCATCTTGGCAAGACGGAAATATTCTGCAAATACGACCCTCTCAATCCTGAAGCGAAGAAAGCCGTAGAAGGGTGGCAGAAAGAGCAGAGTACCAGGGCTTTTAATGAACGCTACTTCGCCATGGGACCGATTAATGAGATAGGACCAAGCATATCCAATTACCATTTGTGGTGGAGGGAGCTTATAAAAGCGCTTGACCCGAATGGTGTATCACCGGAGGGAGGGGCACTTGTCTAGTTTTCATTAATGGGGAGATATATAGCCGTACCCACAGACTTGAGATTTGGTGTCCGGACTGGCGTAAATACGGGCTTTGCCGCTATAATACTTTTGTTTCGAGGAAAGAAAAGGAAGGTGAGAAATGGCTGAGACCTATGATGTTTCAATCAAGTTAATTGGCAACCGGAATCCCTGCCATATCGGGCACAAGGTTGGTGACGAGTGGCTCTGGACGGGGAAAACACCGGCCGGTATGTGCTTCGCGGCGTTTAATTCCATTTACCCGTTTGCCCGGGTGATCAAGTACGGCGGCAGTTTCCCCTGGCAGGATGACCCGGACGTAGTTACAGCGTCATGCCCGGACAGTGAGGTTGTTAATGTATTCGAGATAAAGCGGATACCGGCAAAGGGAGAAAAGTCCGAGAACTACGATATCGAAATTAAACTGGTCGGCAAAGGTACCGAGAATCCGTGCGGTAACGGGCACAAGATAGGAGATGAGTGGCTCCTGCAGAACAAGACACCGGAGAACCTGTGCCCCTCCGCCTACAGAAGCATTTTCAATTCGGCGCTGGTGCTGGAGTTCGGCGGTACTTTTCCCTGGCAGAGTGACCCGGATGTGACGACTGTATCATGCCCCGACCCAAATGTGGCTAACCGGTTCGAGATAAGACGAATACCCAGAGAAAAGTAATTCTGTATGCCCGGAGGGGTGTCCGAGAGGCCTAAGGAGGCGGTCTTGAAAACCGCTGTCCCGCAAGGGACCGTGGGTTCGAATCCCACCCCCTCCGCCGTTTATGAAGCTAAAATGCCCTTGATCATAATATTAAGACCAGGGGCTTTATTGTTTTTGCTAACCAATTGCTAACGGGGATATCATTGTAGAATATATGTTATATTGGACAAATTTTGACTAAGATAATATAATCTGGTTTACAGAAATCGGTTACATAATAATGAAAGATGAAGATTGGACGATTGAGAAACCTATCTTCAACAGAATAACCCGGGAAGGGGAAATATGCTAAGGCTGCATTTATGTCAAATCTGGTATAACCCAGCATATTATGATGATGGTTTTGACCTTTTGGAAGAGCCAACAATTAATTTAGAGACACAGAATTCTTTGGGAAATTTAAGGGCTTTAGAACAAGTGAGATCATTGCTTGCTGAACAACGCAGTCAATATATTCAATATATTAAGGAGAAGATTCGAAATATTATTAGGTGGTGTGGAACAAGAGAGGCTGAAATAATTGTTTTTCCTGAGTACTCAGTACCACTCGAAATACTCCAAGAAGTCAGAGAACTCGCAATGGGTGAAGGTATAAATATAGTAGCTGGTACTCATAGAGTGAGATTTACTCAATCAACTCAAGATATTTATACTGAAATTGGAATCGATACAAGCAATTTCCCTAATGGTTCAGCATTGGCAGTAGTGATATGTTCATCTGGAGAAGTGCTTGTTTCTACTAAGAAATCGAAGTCCAAATGGGAACCAAATCTGAACGTTGATTCCGAAATTGATAACACCCATGAAATTGAATTTAAAGATTCTAAGCTGAAAGTATGTGTTGCACCATGTATTGATTCATTAAATCTCGATACTATTAGTATGTTTTGGAAAGCTGAAATAGGTGTTCCAGATTTAATAGTCTGTCCGTCTTTGTCGCCATATACAGAAATGTTCGATAATGCAGGAGGCATATTTTCAAGCCAAGAAAAAGTATTCGCGTTGGTGAATTCTGCAGAATATGGAGGTACGGGATATAACATACCAGAACAATGGTTGCCATATCTTTCTGGAAATTCACCTCTCCATCAAAAATTACCATCATCAGTGGAAGCTGTTTTTGAACTCGATGTGGATATAAATTCATTCTTCTTGAAGAAAGGAACTGTAATTTCAAAGCCTCCTTGTAGTCATCCAGTGATATTCCCATTTGCATATGAGAAAAACAATCAATGGCTAGAAAACTATGGAAAAATAAAAGAGGAAGTAATTCAGTTAGTTAGTGAAAATGACTATGATGATGCTATCGACTGGATAGATAGCGCATTATCTGAACAGACTATTCCATTTCCGGATATTATTGTGGAGAAGCTAAAGGATATAAGGCACCGACGTATTCCTCTTTATTCTGGCGATATGGATGCATTGAAGGATTCTTTTGAATTGGTGACAATTAATGATAGTACCGAGGATTCTCAGGAGTTTTATTCTAATAGAGTGGAGCGTGCTTTAGAGACACTTATTAGAGTGTTTAAAGAATCTGATAAATCACCTTCTAAACAGTTAGTTGATACAATGAGTGCTCTGAAAGAAATCCAACTAAGATTAGGTGTGGAGAGAGCTCCTGTAAGCTCATACGGTACTCCTGAAGAGCTAGAACAGAGGCTTACTTCACTTGCATATTCGGCATCAGAATCGACAGTAGCATCATTTCAAAATAGAGGTCCGAGGTTGGATCAGCTAAGAGAAATTATTTCTCAAGGATCAGAAAGAGTTATTGTATTAACTGGTATGCCTGGTATAGGTAAAACAGACTTAGTTAAAAATTTCTTTATAAAAGTGTTCACAGATTGGCAACCTATATGGATTAATGTAGCAGAAGGTAGCACATTATCGCGTATTGTTGCTCAAATAGGTTATTCTCTTGGGGTAAAAATGGATGCGGATTCTCTTGGTAGTTCTACAGATAAAGTGTTTAGATCAAATCTTCAAAAAATATTTAGAATTCTGTTTGGTAATCAACGGATAGCATTAGTCATTGATGACTTAAGAGATGTGAGAAGTAGTAGTCGTGACTATAAGCATCTACAAGCTTTTATAGAAGAAGCAGTTCAGGTAAAACAATATACTGGGAGTCGGATTTTTCTGATTAGTAGTATTGCAGCTCCTCCTCTTTGGATGCAACAAGCTGGTATATCTAGGATTCATATTCGAGGGCTTGAAGAAATGTATGTTAAAAGGGTGTTGGAATATCAGCTGAGATTGGCCGGTATGATATCAGACGAAACGGTGCCTGATATTCCTCAAGCTTTGCTTGACGTAATAGCAGGGCATCCTCTAACAGCAAAGATAGCAGCGATAGCAAGCGAGTCACGTGGACTTCAGTCATTGACTGAGGAAGTAGCAATGTCTGAACTAACTACAACATTAGTTAATGCTTTGCTGCCTCAAATAAGTTTGTCCTCTGAAGAATCAAAGGTTGTTAATTTAATTTCACTACTTCGACTGCCTATAGAGGTCGATCTAATAAAAGAAATAATAGATGCAAAGAATTTATACACATTAGCTCAACGGGCAGTAATTGACTTGGATGGAAATTATTTTACGGTTCATCCTTTGATTAGAAAGTATTTCTATGATCAGATTGTGCCTGATGATTTAAAAAATTTGCACAAGCAGGCGGCTTCTTATTATAAAAAAATAGTGCAATGGGACCGTCTGAGCAACCCAAGTAACCTTGATGCTGCTTTTGAATTGGTACATCATTTGGCTCTTGCTGGAGATTTTAGAGAATTATATGACCTGCGGAATCTAATTTATGAGGAAATATATCCGGCAGCGAAAATTTTATACGATCAAAAACAGTATGATAATGCTCTTTCAATTTTTATTAAGTTAACAGAAATTAGACCTCATGATTTTAGAGTATGGGCTTATGTAGGGCGGTGTTATGCCCGTAAAGGTCAATGGAATGATTGTGATGAATCGTTTGAGAGGGCGATAGAATACGCAGAATTATCGAAAGAACCAACTTGGTGGTTATACAGAGACTGGGCTCATATTCATGCGAGGTATGGACATCGTGAACGGGCTCAAAATTTATTAACGAACGCTAAAAATACAGGTGGAAGCAGCGATCCGTCATGTCTAGCATGTCAAGCAGTCATATACTGGAGAAACAATGATAAAGAGAGAGCAGAACAAACTTTCGAAGCTGTATTGAAAATTAATGACAAGCATGCATATACACTTTTTATGTATAGTCAGTTTCTAGATGAAAAAGGTGATAAAGATTATGCAAATAGACTAAGATCTCGTTTGGAGGATATAGAGAGTGAGATGATGCAGCCTGAACCATACGATATTGATGTTGAGATTTATGAGGATGAGTGAGTTAATCTACAGTTTTAGTTTTTTCAAATATGAATTCATCAAAACGAATAGCTGCGGCTTCTTGTAATCCTAGAGCAACATGTGAATAGGTATCTAAAGTTATAGCGATAGTCGAATGTCCTAATCTTTTCTGGACAATTTTCGGGTGAATACCTTGTTTCAACATTAGAGAAGCATGAGTGTGACGTGCACACTATAATTAATAAATTATACTATTTATAAAGTAAATAATTAATATTATTAACTATTTATTCTCTATATAGACCTTATCGAGCATGGCGATGCCGAGGGGATTGAGTTTGTAGCCTTTGATGTGCGGTTTGACCAGGTAGTAGTTCTGTCCGAACCAGAGAGGGATACAGGCGGCATCGTCAACCAGGATTTGTTCCGCCTGCCGGTACATTTCCAGGCTTTTATCGCTGTCCATCTCCACGCCGGCTCTTTCAAGCAGGTCATTTACCTCAGAATTTCTGTAACCGCCGTAGTTGTATCTGGCTTCACCATGAAAGAGCACTTCGAGGAAATCCTGCGGGTGTGGGTAATCGGCGATCCAGCCCATATCATACATCTCATTCTTTTCATCCTTCATGTGATAGAGAAACCTTCCCGGCTCAATCTGTCTTACTTTTACCTGCACTCCCAGGTTCTGTTGCCACTGGTAGATGACGGCTTCAAGGTCGCCTGATATCATGCCACCCCAGCCGGCGGTGGTCAATGTGATCGGGGGTAGATTGGAGACATCACTGTAAGCTGAATTCCTGATTAGCTCCTTTGCTTTCTCCACGTCATAACCTGGTCCGGACAGCGCATTATTGAAACCGGGAATGCCGGGCGGCAAAATTCCTTCCGCCTTCTGCACCGTGTCCCTGAACCGCAGCGAGACGATTTTGTCTATATCCAGAGCCATTATGAAGGCGCGGCGGATACCGGCGTCGTCAAAGGGTGGTTTCTCGGTATTGAAACCGATGTAATAGAAGCTCAGTTCGGGAGACGTGACAAGCTCGGTATAAAAGTCGCCTGCCGTATCGGTAGCTTTATCTATGTAATCAACGGAAACTCCGGCGACGTCAATCTGGCCGGTCTCATACAGGTTTATCGGCACCCCTGCCCAGAGGTGGAAGACGGCAGAACCAATCTTCGCTTTTTCTCCGTAGTAGTCCTCATTTCTCTTCAGGACGAGTTTACTGGTTTCATCCCACTGCTTTAATTCGAACGGACCGGTGCCGTTTGGATTATGCCACCAGTCGGTCCCGGTTTTCACATTGTTTTCATCCACAACGTATGCCGTGGGGTAGGTGAGCTTGGAGAGGAAGAAGGACTTCGGAGCGTCAATCGTGACCTCGAGGGCGTAGTCGTCAACCACCCTGACACCGCTGATTTCTTTACTTTGACCTGCCAGTACTTCACTGACTCCGATAATATCTCCCAGATAGGTACCGGCGGTCTGCGAACCCGTAGCCGGGTCGCAGGCACGCTCCCAGGAATACTTGAAGTCCCCGGCGGTAACTCCTCTGCCACCGTGAAAAGTGACATCTTCCCTGAGGTAGAAGGTATAGGTCCTGCCTCCATTGCTTACTTTCCAGTCGCGGGCGATATCCGGGGCGGGTTCAAGGTTCTCATCAAGGGAGACAAGCCCGCTGAAGACCTGCGTTATATACTGGTGGGAAGTGGCATCGCCTGAAACAGCCGGGTCAAGGGTATGCGGGTCAATGCCATACAGGTTGAGGACTCCCCCTTCCGTGACCGGGCCGGAGTCCTCGAATATCCGGCAACCGACCGGCATGCACAAAAAGAGGCTGCACAGCAAAAGTACTGCAATTATTATGTAAAGGTTTCTCTTCACCTTCACGCTCTGCTGATAACCGTATAGACATACTATAACACAAACCAGGTTCGACTCTCTATGTGGATGGGCTATTCATCCCAATACATGAATCAGGAAGTCGAATTGACAAGATATCACATGTTACCTTAAGCTAAATATGGAAAGATGCTAATAGGCTTGATTTCAGATACCCATATTCCCGACCATGCGAAGCGACTCCCCGATGAACTGAAAGGAGCTTTTCGCGGCGTGGACTTGATACTTCACGGTGGAGATATCTATTCCGTTTCCGTACTGAATGAACTGGAAACGATAGCTCCGGTGCTGGCAGCTCAGGGCGACGACGATACCAGTTTTGCCGCCAGTGACAATCGTGTGAAACTAAAGCATATTATCAGCATTGACGGTGTTACAATCTGGCTGATGCATGAGAAACCCAGGTCCATGCCACGCGTCTCCAAAGAAATCCCCTGGCTGGATGACCCCCCCGATGCCATCGTCTTTGGTCATACCCATGAGGCTACTGTGGAAAATCACCAGGGTATTCTTCACGTTAATCCGGGCAGCCCGACCTTTCCTCATTATAACCTCAGGCTCGGCACGGTAGGCTTGATGACAGTCGAGTCTGGTAAAGTCGAAGTTAAAATCGTTCAACTCAAATCGAGACCTGCCTGAGAAGGCAGACATCTTCTGTCTGAAGTGATGCACTCTATCTTCTAGCTGGAGCTAATGCTTTTCCGAAGGTTATAGTAATCAAGGGCTTTTCTCAGGGCAAAGGCGCCGCGCTCAAGGCTAGTGAAGGCCGGAACTCCGCCGTTCTGTAGCTTCTGGATAATATCACCGGTTTGCTGTACTGAGTCGGGAGCGAAAGACGCGGGAACAATGGCAATTACCGGCTTGACGTTTTTCTTCCTGATGCTAATCAGTAAGTCAAGCCGGTTTTCAAGCGGTCCTGCCGGACCAATGCGAGTGTTGAGCAGCAGTACCAGGTTATCCGTGTTCGTGTCACGCTCAAGTATATCCATGATGTGGTTTATCTCTCTGAGATTGGTATTGCCGGTGTCTATGGGATTGAGATAGCCGCCTCCGATTATGGCGTAGAAGGTAGCCAGCTCATCGTAGGATTCTTTACTGAGCAAGGGCACCTTCAGTCCAACCTCGGAGAAAACATCGGCGATGGCTACCGACTGCCCACCGGAACCTCCGGTTATGGCTACTCTATTCCCGCTGACCGGCTGGAGATAGAGGAGACCCTTCATCGCATCGATTAGTTCTTCCATCCGGGATACTTTAATCGCCCCGCACTGTTTCACCGCCGCATCCCATATCGCCTGGGAGACAGCCAGAGAGCCGGTGTGGGAGGCAATCGCTCGCTCTCCTTCCTCGGTCCGCCCGCCTTTCCATATTACCACCGGCTTCCGGGCAGATACTTCTTTTAAAACCTTGAGGAATCGCTGGCCGTCTTTTACACCCTCCAAGTACATGCCGATAACTTTAATATCTTTGTCCTGCCCGAAATACTCGAGATAATCGGGTGAATCAAGCACTATTCCGTTGCCGAAGCTGACTGATTTATTTATCTCCATTCCCTGGAGATATGCCTCACTATTGAAACCAACGGCGTGGGTGCCGCTCTGCGAGATGAGGCCCACCGAACCGGCAGGAGCGATATGCTGCTTTCCATTACCCTGCCCGATACCGATGCTTGGATTGAAGATTCCCATGCAGTTGGGACCAATGAGGTGGAAGTTAGCCGTCGATGCTTTCTCAGTGATAATACGTTCAAGCTCCCTCCCCTCTTCGGTGTCGGTTTCGGAAAAGCCGGCGGTAAAGAAATGAGCGGCAGCCACGTCTTTGCGAATGCAGTCATCAAGAATCGCCGGAGCGATTGCTCTCGGCACAGCCACAATTACCAGGTCCACGGGTTCCGGGATGTCAAGCAGGCTCTTATAGTTTTTTATCCCCAGGGCTTCTATGCCTTCGATATCCTGAGGGTCTATCTGTACGGAATAAAGTTTTCCCTTGAAGTCACTGTGGGAACGGAGCCACATAAAGTTGCTCTGTCTCTTATCGCCGATAACCACCAGGCACTCCGGATTAAAAGCTCTGTCCAGTTTCTTAAAATCTACATTCAATTTATTTCTGCCTTTCGATAACTGGACTGTTCATCCCGGCATTTCTGCCGAAATGTCCCGGAGCCTTTTCATCGCTTCCTCGGTTCCTATTTTGCCTTGCTTTAATTCTTCGTTCGTAATCTCCACTATTTCAAGAAATTTCTCAAGGTTTTTATACTGGTCTTGGGTAATGGGTAATGAGAGCAATGGCTCAACAACTTCACGGTAAAGCTCAAGTTCGATTCTTTCAGAAGTGTCTAAATCCGCACCCTGAGTTTTTTCCAAGGTTGCTAAATCAGCCTCCAGAGTTTTTTTAGCTTCTTCTATACTTTGCCTTATCTTTTCCCCGGTTTCTTCAGCCTCGGCAGCTTTCCTTGTTTCTTCGGCTTCGGCAGCTTTCCTGGCTTTCTCGGCTTCGGCAGCTTTCCTGGCTTCTTCGGCCTCACGTCTGGCTCTCTCTTTAGCTTCCTTTTCAGCCTGTTTCTTTGCCTGCTTTTCAGCTTCGGCAGCTTTCCTGGCTTCTTCAGCTTCTTCGGCTCCAACAGCGTCAGTTGCTTCTTCAGCCTTACCAGTTTCCTCGGCCTGGGCGGTTGACCCTGCTTCATCTGACGCCTCTTTGGTCTTTTCCCAGGCTGCTATATCAGCCGCCAGAGCTTTCTTAGCCTCTTCTATCTCCCTGGCGGCTTTTTCAATGGCATCAATCCTGGCCTGCCTTTCGGCTTCAGCAGCCTTCTTGCTTTCAGCAGCCTTCCTGCTTTCAACAACCCTCCGGCGTCCCCGTAAGCCACGCCCCCGCAACGGGTAATTACACCACTGGCAGTTATCACCGCTGGTTATCTGTCCGCAATTAGGACATCTCGGCATTTTTGTAAGATTCCTTTTCCGTATTTATCCCGTTTTATTTAATGTCAGGTATGGCGATAGCCAGGAACCTGCGTGTATCTTATAAAATTCCTTCTCGTTTCAGGCTGACGTATTCCGTATTAGCGATAATAATGTGGTCAAGAACATCTATGCCTATAACCTCTCCGGCCCTGGTCAACCTTTCAGTTAACTTAATGTCGTCCTCCGATGGCGTCGGGTCACCCGAGGGGTGATTGTGAACAAAAATAACTGAAGCGGCGCTGGCGGAAATCGCTTCTTTAAATACCTCTCGGGGGTGAACTATGCTCGTATCCAGGCTGCCAACCGATATCTCTGCTATGTTTATCAGCTGACTCCTTGTATCAAGCAAAAGCACCTGAAAATGCTCCTTCTTCTTATCCTTTAATCTGCCTTTGACCAAGCTTACCACTTCTTCCGGGGTTTTGACCAGTGGCTTCTTTCCCTGTTCAGGAGAACCCTCCAGCCGGTTAGCCAGCTCAAAGGCGGCCTTTATCTGTGATGCCTTGGCAGGTCCGATACCTTTTATACCGGCTAACTCCTCAAGAGACGCATTAGCCAGTCCTTTTATATTGCCGAACCGGCTCAGCAGCCTCTGGGCGGTAACGGTTACCGATTCGCCAGCAATACCTCGCCCCAGAATCAGGGCTAAAATCTCCTGTGCTGACAGGGCTTCGACGCCGAACTTATGCAGCCTCTCTCTGGGCCTCTCGGAGACGGGCAAATCGTGAATTGTAAATGACTTCTTCACTGGTCCCACCTCCAGGTCGGACTCCCGACGGCCGGCTGCCGGGCTACAGAAAGTCCACTGTCAAGCCAGGTAGATGCCGGTACTGCGGCTGTCATCTTTACTCCGGTTTCCAGGTAGCTACCGTTCACATAGTCCTGCCATAATGTATCTAATCCTTCAGTATTGAAACCGTAGACTTTTTCCAGGGCTCCGTCATAGCTGCTGCCTTTGCTGAAATTGGTCAGCAGTTCAAGCATTTTATCCTGTCCGTAAACGGTAATCAGGAATTCGACAAGACTGTAACTCTGGGCGTAGGAAAGGTACGCCACTTCGGTGTCTGTAGAGAAGGGGCTTGAAAGGCTGCGTACTGAGATTAGTCCGTTATCGGCTGCTGCGTTCTTGAGGCGAGCGGCAAGTCCGCTGCTGAGTTCTCCTTCGTTATACATAGCCAGGCCTTCATTCAACCAGGTGGGTAAGCCGGTATAGGGATTAACGGTCATCTGCTGAACGACGAGGTGGGTCAATTCATGAGTCATCGCGCTTTTACCCCATGAAAGATTATTCGGCTCGATGCCTAAAACTACGGTGTTGTACTGAGTGAAAGCGACTCCACCTGTCCACTCCTGGGGGAAAATCATTGCGCCCTGTAAGTCCTGGCTGTTCGCGTAAATATAGATTTCGGCCGGCTCTATTAAATAGGCACCGGTGTCGTTTTCAAGTCGGGTAAGTGCCTGCTGAGCAGCGGACATCAGCTCGGCGGCAAAAGCTTGCTCCCCTTCGTACCAGTATATAGTTAACTTACCTTCGCTCAGACTTCTCCAGGAATAGCGGTTATCTTCGAAGCGGAATGGTGTCGGACTGCTTTCGAATCTGTCGCCATCGGTATTTTCTACTGTCCACCAGTATTGAATATCGGTACCGGGAGGGAGTCCGCCGGTTTTCCGCATATCCCAGGTCCACTCAGTATCTACGGAAGTATCAGGCGCGAACTCTATATAGGCTTCACTGGTTACCGGGGCGAAGCTCTGCCGGTCTGTGGTATAGTGCAGGCGGATATCGGTAATTGTGGCATCGCTTTCGGCGGATATCGCAAACTGGAGCGTCAGAGGGAACTCCGCCTTGACCGAATAGACACAGCTGATATCTTCCTCCGAGTACTGTTTTTCCCGGGCGAGGACCTCTCCATCGCCTGCCAGCGGAAACAGGCTGAGAATGAATACCACCAGGAGGCCGATATAACAGATTCTTTTTGACATATCAGTTAAAGTTTAATATTTTAAAAACGAGTTATCAAGTATAAGGGTGAATACGGGCACGTCGCGGAAGCTTTTAACAGGTTCACCACGGACAGATAGACTCGATATGACTGATGGAGGACAATCCGCTGACCGATTCCAGGATTATTGAAATTCGCGGGGCGGGAGCAGTTCTGTTCGAGCGCAGCAGGCGGGCAAAACGGATAAATATCTCGGTTAAACCGTCCGCCGGAGTTCGCGTTGCCGTTCCGGTGGGGACTTCTTTCAGAAAAGCGGAGGAATTTGTTCATACCAGAATGGACTGGATTCAGAAGCATCTCCTCAGGATAAGGCGGTACGAAAAAGAAGGCAGGATTATTTCAGATACTTCACCTGATATAGACAGGTCTGAAGCCAGACGAAAGTTAACCGGAAGGCTGGAATATCTGGCAGAGAAATACGGATTTACCTATAACAGAGTCTTTATCCGAAATCAGAAGACGAGGTGGGGCAGTTGCTCACACAAAAATAATATCAGCCTGAACATAAGGATTTTAAGCTTACCTGAGGAACTCGGAGACTATGTGATTCTCCATGAGCTTACCCATACCCGGGTAAAGAACCACAGTAACGTTTTCTGGGCTGAACTTGATAAGTACGTGATGAATAGTAAGGCTATGGCATCGAGACTCAGGAAATACGGGCTGGGGCTATCTTGAATAGACATTTACGTGGCGGCGGGAGAGAAAGCTCATCGTCATGCGGTCAGGTACACGAAGAGATTCCAGAAGACAACGCCGGTATAGAATAGAAGAAAAACAACTGTAGCCGAATATATTATCCGGGGCATGGAATTGTATTTAATCCAGAGAAATAATGTGACTAAAAAGGCGCCGGATATCTTGATTGCCAAAAACACGTTCTGTTTTACCCAGGCCTGAAGGAAAGGATTCACCTCTATTGCATGCCCGTTTGTCACCAGGAACTCGGTAATCAAGCCATCGGCAACTATGAGACAGAAAAGGGTATAAAGCATAAACCGCATGGTGCGGCTTTCTACAATAAGGCGTTTGGGAATTCTTAAAACGTCCATTTGCAGAATAAATGAAAACGTGTGCTTACTAACAATTTTCCATTTTATAGAAGGATTTATACGGAGTCAAGAGAAACCGCTGGCAAAATGGGTCGATTTTATTCTTCATTGCCGATGATTGACCTGAGATAAGCCTTGATAAAACCATCGAGGTCACCATCCAAGACTGCTTCCGGATTGCCTGTCTGATAGCTGGTTCTATGGTCTTTCACCATTTTATAAGGATGCAGGACGTAGCTTCTAATCTGGTTGCCCCAGCCGGCGGCAATTCGCTCTCCCTTGAGTCTGGACCTTTCCTCGGCCCTTCTGGCTAATTCCATATTCAACAGGCGAGATTGAAGAATTTTCATGGCAATATCTTTATTCTGGTACTGAGAGCGTTCACTCTGGCAGGTAACGGCGAGCTTCGTTGGCAGATGAGTAATCCGGACAGCGCTGCTCGTTTTCTGCATGTGCTGCCCACCCGGTCCGCTTGACCTGAAAGTCTCGATTTTCAGTTCATCCGGCTCAATTTTTATATCGGTATCCTCGGCCGCCTCCGGCAATACCTCTATCAGGGCAAACGAAGTATGCCTGGCGTGGTCAGCGTCGAACGGAGAAAGACGTACCAGTCTGTGGACGCCGTGCTCTGATTTTAAGTAGCCGAATGCGTAATCACCGCTGACGCTGATAGTGGCACTCTTTATTCCGGCTTCGTCACCGGGAGAAGTATCCAGCACCTCTGCCTGGTAGCCGCGGCGCTCTGCCCAGCGCAGGTACATCCTGAGCAGTATTTCAGCCCAGTCCTGAGATTCGGTGCCTCCGGCACCGGCGTGTATGGCAAGGATGGCATTTCTGGCATCGTACTCGCCGGAGAAAGCTGTCTCCAACTCCATATCATCAAGGACAGAAGCCACGGTGTCTATTTCCGACTCAAACTCTTCTCGAAAATCAGTGTCCTCTTCCGCCAATGAACTCAAAGCGGCAATGTCGGCAACTTTTTTCTCAAGAGCCCGCCACTTCTCAACCACCTTTTTGTGCTCGGCAAGCTGGCGCATAACGCTCTGGGCTTCTGACTGGTTAAGCCAGAAATCGGGCTGCGCCGATTGTTTTTCCAGTCTGGCTATTTCCTTTTCTCTGGCAGCAATATCAAAGATGCACCAGTGCCATAGAAATTCTTTCCTGGAGGTCTTTCAGCTTATCTCTTGATTCCTGTACCAATTATCCTCCTTAGAAACTAGGTTACAGGGACTGGTGAATGTATCTGTCCTTAATTATATTCCTTTTTCGTCAGGGTGTCTTCTTTTTGCTTGAGACTTCTCCCCGCCGTCTGGTGAGCAAAACGGGTTGGCTCGGGAAGACGGTAGCCACGGCAGCATTCGAGCACCCAGTAAATGGCAGTTTCCAGGTCAATCCGGTGACCTATGGACACGTACACCGGTTTCACTCGATGCTTTGTCCTCAGAACCACACCTATAGTCTCACCATCATCCATTATCTCTGCATGGCTGCCCGGTTCAGTCGCCGGTTCACGGTGCGTGCCGCAGAGTCTCGATTTAGCGCAGCCGATTGTCGGTATATCAAGAAAGAGTCCCAGATGAGAGGCAAGGCCAAGTCGCCTGGGATGAGCAATCCCCTGTCCGTCGACGATAATCAGGTCCGGAGTGATATTGAGTTTTTCACAGGCTGCCAGTGTCAGAGGTAGCTCGCGGAAGGACAGCAGTCCCGGAATATAGGGGAAATCAAGCTGTCCATATGCTTCCTGGGTTTCAATAACAGTGAGTTCGGGATATTTTAATACCACGGCAGCTCCCAGTGCTATTTTCCGGTCTCTGCTTACCGATATATCCAGACCGGCTATATAGCGCGGGGACAGTACCTCATTCTTCCTGGAGACCTGGGTCGCCAACCGGAGTTGCATCTCCTTGGCCTGAGAAGTGCTGAGCCGCCAGCCGTGCAAACTCTTTACCTTCACGTCCCGATTATAGCTACTGTACATTCATTTTACAAATCCATATTCCCCGAATGTATCCGGGTGGCAATAACTGCGTGTCGCCGAACTTAATTACTATTGACAGTCGCTTCCTTATAGCGCATAATACCTATGATGGTTAAGATAAGACTGAGAAGAGTGGGGGCAAAGAATAAGCCCAGTTACCGCGTGGTGGTGGCTGATTCACGGTCACCCCGTGATGGAGCATTTATCAACGTTATCGGGCATTACAATCCTCAAACTGAACCGGCTACCGTGGTTATAAACGAAGAGGAAGCACTGCACTGGCTCAGTAAGGGAGCGCAACCAACAACTACTGTCGTCAGACTGCTATCACAGGCAGGTATTATAGAAAAGTTCAAAGCAATCAAGGAGAAATCATGAAAGAACTGGTAGAGTACATTGCCAAATCGATTGTAAATTCACCTGATGACGTAGTAGTAACTGAGGAAGAGAACGAGCAAGGCATAACACTCAAATTACAGGTTGCCGATGACGATAAGGGCAGGGTTATTGGTAAGCAGGGTCGAATCGCTGAAGCAATGCGTACCCTGGTGAGAGTTAAAGCAGCTAAAGCAGGCACTAGAGCAATACTCGAAATCACATAATGTTCCCAGAGATAATTAAGCTCGCCAGAAGTGCCCGCTTGTTCGAAAAAATAAGTAGTGATTCCACTACTTTTAAGACAGGCAAACGAGAATCCAGTGTTATCTGGCTAGAAAGGCTGACTTTCACGGAATTGGCGGAGGATATCTATGGAAACTGTGTCAGATAATGAACGCTGGATTATCTGCCCTGTGTGCCACAAAGGAAACCCAGCCGGAACGCGGTTCTGTCAACATTGCTGGGGCGCAATTCTCAATCCTGAAGCCGAGGTAAGCTCCGAAGAGATGGAAGAAGCAACGAGGCGGCGGGAGTCTTACCTGCGGCGTCGAAAAATAATCAAGATAACATCAACCGTCATTATTGCACTTGCTTTTCTGGGTTTGGTTTATCTGTTTCTAAGCAGCTATACCGATATTCTGGTAAAACCTCCTCAGGATATTAATTCCGACCCTCCTCCCGGGGACTGGTCCATGTTCCGGCGCGATCTGCAGCACACCGGAAGTATTGACTCAGCCGGCATTGTGCCCAAGGGTGTACAGAAATGGGTTTTTTCTGCGGAAGCAGCGATTCATTCCTCGCCGGCTGTAGTGGATGGGACCGTTTATGTCGGCTCTCAGGACTCGAATTTATACGCTTTAGATGCCGATACTGGCGCTGAACGCTGGGCATACCAGACCGGTAGCTGGGTGGAGTCCTCGCCGGCTATTGTTGACGGCGTTGTTTATGTCGGCTCAAATGACAGTTACCTTCATGCCATTGATTCCGGCAGCGGTGAAGAAATCTGGAATTTTAAGACTAATTATCCAGTAAAAGCCGCCCCGGCGATAGCTGATGGTATGCTTTATTTACGTTCCGATGACTACTATCTTTACGCCATTGATATTGAAAAAAGAGAAGAAATCTGGAGGTTCAATACCAAAAGCCCTACTGGTTCTTCACCGGCGGTATCCGAGGGCATAGTCTTTATCGGCTCCGGGGATGGCTATACCTATGCACTGCATACGCTTAGCGGACAGCGGCGTCTCCGTTTCAAAACGCACTACTCGGTTTCATCTACCCCGGCGGTGAAAAATGGAAAAGTATATTTTGCTACTGATAACGGATACTTGTGGGCTATGGATGGCTCTGCCCGTACCTGGCTGCAGGAACATGAAATAAGACCATACTGGGTGCAGTTGTGGGCAATGGGTCTGCCCGGAGTGCCGGAGCCTCCAGACCAGTCCGGCTCGCTGTGGGGAATAAGGTTAGCCAGGGGAGCCACTGCTTCTTCCCCTCTGATTACGGATGACTCCATATACATCGGGTCTGATAACAAACTGATAGCCGTGGACATCCAGAGACGTGAAATACGCTGGGAGTTTGAAACCGGCGGTACCGTGAGGTCATCACCTGTAATGGCTGGCTCTGCTGTTATCGTCGGCAGCGAAGACGGGAATTTGTATGCTGTAGATTCTACCACCGGTGAAAAGCTCTGGGATTTCCCCACCGGCGGCAAAATAACCTCGTCTCCGGCCGTGGCTAACGGGGTGATTTACATCGGCTCTCATGACGGTAATCTGTACGCTATAGAATAACCCGACCTCCGGCTATTACCTGTATTCCGTCGAAAAACGGGAACTTCTAACGGAAACCTTTTAGCTATATGACAAACTAAGACCTCCATTGAATACAGAATGAAGTCCGCTGAACCGGAATTTATTACTATCGGTAAAATTTTATCTCCGTGGGGAATAGAGGGTAAACTGAAAGTTCAGGTTGAAACCGATTTTCCTGAGCGCTTTGCTCCCTCCTCAGAGGTCTATATTTCCCGGCGGTCGGCAACAATTAGCAGCGTTGAGTGGCGGGCAGGGCAGGTCATCATTAAACTCAGCACTATTGACAGTATCAGAGACGCTGAGAAGCTGCGGGGACAGCTTGTAGAAATACACAACAGCCAGCTACAGGCTTTGCCTGACGGGCAGTATTACCACTTTCAGCTCATCGGGCTGGAAGTCCAGACTACTCAGGGCGAACCGCTGGGGGAAATAACCGATATCATTACCATGTCCAGTAATGATACCTATGTGGTAAAAGGGAACAGCGGCGAGATTCTTATCCCGGCTATCGAGGACGTGGTGAAGTCGGTTGACCTTGATAAAGGATGCCTGATTATTGAGCCGATTAAGGGTCTGCTGAGTCTGAATGAAAAACCGGCAAGGTAAGCCAGTTTCCTTCACATTGTCACCGGCCCGTCTCTTCTCCTTCTCCTCCTCTGCCCCACTTTCAGGCGAGCCAGTGAGCGTTGAAGGGATGCTTCAGCCCGGGAAACGTCAATCGTAGCAGTCCGCTCCCGTAATCTCTGCTCGGCACGGCGTCTTGCTTCTTCCGCCCTTTCCAGGTCAATTTCATCATCCCTTTCCGCAGTATCGGCCAGAACGATAATTCTGTCCGGCCGTACCTCGAGAAATCCGCCGGAGATAGCCCAGTTGATTTCATCCCCACCCTTTCTTGCCATCATTTCTCCCGCTTTTAGCGTGGTCATCAGGGGGATATGATGAGGTAAAATCCCGAGCTGACCCTCAATACCGGGAGCGACAAGTATATCCACTTCGTCTGAATATACGAGCCTTTCTGCAGTGACTACATCAAGTTTTACAGGAGACATTATGCCGTACTCCCCATCCTTTGTGCCTGTTCGACCGCCTCCTCAATGAGGCCAACCATATAGAAAGCCTGCTCCGGCAGTTCATCATACTTGCCTTCAAGTATCTCCTTGAAGCCGCGTACCGTCTCTGCAACCGGTACGTATTTGCCTTCACGGCCGGTAAATACTTCGGCAACAAACATCGGCTGAGAAAGGAATCTCTGTATCCGGCGGGCGCGGGCAACCATAAGTTTATCTTCATCGCTGAGCTCTTCGATGCCAAGGATAGCGATTACATCCTGAAGGTCCTTGTAGCGTTGCAGCACACGCTGGACCTCACGGGCTACGCCATGGTGCTCTTCGCCGACAATGTTGGGGTCGAGTATCCGGGAGGTTGAGGTTAGCGGGTCAACCGCCGGGTACAGTCCCTGCTCCATGATTGCCCTGTCCAGAGCAACGACACCGTCCAGATGACCGAAGGTGGTGGCTACGCCGGGGTCGGTATAGTCATCGGCCGGAACGTAGATAGCCTGAAACGAGGTTATCGAACCCTTCTTTGTCGAGGTGATTCTCTCTTCCAGCTCGCCTACCTCTGTTGCCAGGGTAGGCTGATAGCCTACCGCCGAAGGCATCCGCCCGAGCAGAGCCGAAACTTCCATACCGGCCAGGGTATAGCGGTAGATATTATCGATAAACAGCAGGACATCCTGATGCTCAACGTCACGGAAGTATTCCGCCATCGTCAGGCCGCTCAGCCCGACGCGGAGGCGGACTGCCGGCGGCTCATTCATCTGGCCAAAGGCGAGCACAGTCTTTTCAATTACGCCTGATTCCCTCATTTCGTACCAAAGGTCATTCCCTTCACGGGACCTCTCTCCGATGCCGGTGAAAACAGAAAATCCTCCGTGCTCGGTAGCGATGTTGCGGATAAGCTCCTGAATGATAACCGTCTTGCCGACACCGGCACCGCCGTAGGCGCCGACCTTACCTCCTTTAGTGAATGGAGCAACAAGGTCGATAACTTTCAGACCGGTCTCCAGCATCTCGGTCGTGGTTTCCTGTTCTTCGAGTTTTGGTGGAGTGCGGTGAATCGGCCAGCGCTCGTCGGTTTTCACTTCACCAAGGTTATCGATGGGCTCTCCGAGTACGTTAAAAAGGCGCCCGAGAGTATTCCTGCCGACAGGTACACTCAGCGGCGCTCCGGTGTCCGTGGCTTCGGCGCCTCGCTCCAGTCCTTCGGTAGGAGAAAATGAAAGACAACGTACCCAGTTATTACCGATGTGTTCCTGGACTTCAAGCACAATCTTCCCGCTGTCTGCCTCTATTTCGATAGAATTGAAGAGTTCAGGAAGTCCGTCCGGAGGAAACTCTATATCAACGACCGTGCCTATTACCTGAACCACTTTACCTTTTGCCATTTCTCACCTCACGACCTTATGTTCTAAAATACTTCTTCCAATTATTTACTATAATAACAGGCATAAAAAATCCTCTTCCTAAGACATAGCCTCAACCCCGCCGGTGATATCGAGAAGCTCCGTGGTAATCGCCTCCTGACGTGCCTTGTTGTACATCAATGTTAAATCTTCGGTTAGCTCGGCGGCATTCTCGGTGGCATTACGCATTGCCACCATCCTTGCCGATTGCTCGCTGGCGATAGCCTCCAGAATGGCGGTGTAAATCTGCATTTCAATGAAGCGCGGCAGGAGCTCTTCAAGGACCGCATCTGGACCTGGTTCGTAAAGATAGTCCAGGATTTGTTCCGGTACTGCTTCTTCAGGTTCAATCGGTATTATCGGCAGCACCACCGGCCTCTGCGCCAGCGTGGAGATAAACTGGGTATAAACAAGATAAGCGGCATCTATAGTGCCGTTTGTGTAATCATCGATGATAATGCGGGAAATGGGTAGAGTATCGAGATAGCTCGGGTTATCTCCCAGCCAGGTAAACTCAGCCTGGACATTCTGGCCAGTCTTTCTCATAAAATCAGCCCCCTTGCGGCCTACACAGACAAGATTCGCCGGCACGTTCTGCTCCCTTATAAAGCTGCTGCAGTGGCGGTTTACGTTTCCGACCAGTCCGCCGCACAGTCCGCGGTCGGGAGTGATATGTACTATACCGATTCTTGATTTTTCACGGTGCTCAAGCAGTGGGTGTGGTACTTCTCCGGAACGGGACAATACGAACAAGTTGGCAATTACCTGCCGGATTTTCTCCGAGTAAGGCCTCCCGGCAAGACCACGCTCCTGGGTTCTTCTCATCTTGGAAGCGGCAATCATCTCCATAGCCCGGGTGATTTTGACTATGCTCTGGACACCCCGTATCCGGCGCTGGATTAAACGAATATCAGCCAATCTTCAACCTCTTATTCTTTAAATCCTATCCCCTATATCCCCTTCCCCTTAGCAAAGTCTTGCCCTAAAAGTCGTATGTCCCTGTCACCCTGGAGAGTAGCGAAGGGTCTCAGGGAGGAGGGGATTACCTTGATTCCCCACTCTGAGATTCTTCGTCCGCCAGAGGCGGACTCCAAAATGACTTCTGAGGCAAGGCTCCTTAGCAAGGGAAGGGAAAGATTTTTTCTTAAGAGGGGCTTCGCCCCCTCCCTGACCTCCCACTGTTATAGAAGTTTCAGCCCTCCTAAACGCCCTGCTATTCAGACAATTCCTTTTCTGATTTCCTCAAGATTGGCCTTCATCACCGGCGCCATCTCGAAGTATTTACCCAGCTTCTCGCAGACATATTCTCCGCAATAAGCGCAGTTGGTCACGCCCTTTTCCTGGCCGCACCTGCGTATCTCGCACATGTCACATTGGCCGACATGCCGGCCGGCAGCGGGAATGCAGCCGACGCAGTTGATGTCCTCCATCTTAAACTTGTGATTGTATTTCTTCGTCCAATTTTCCGCCACTTCCTGCCGAAGCTTGTCATCGTTTTTCTGCGTGGCGATGTAAGTGTCGCAGTCCGTGCAGACCAGTCCGCAATAAGCTATTTGTTTTTTCTCTGAAATCAATCACCTACTCCCTGTGTCCTCTTCTCCTTTGAAAGGAGAGAGGGAAATTAGTTTTATAAGAGGGGCTTCGCCTCTCTTTAACACTCCTTATCCCTCACATGCTTAAGCCCTTCCCCTCTTGAACTCTTCGATAGCTGCTTTCAGTGCATCCTCTGTCTCAGCGCTGATGTCCTTTTCTCTGGCAATAGTTACGCCTATCTCATGGTGCCCTGATTCCATGAAGCGGTGAAAATCAGCCTCAAAAGCCGTCAGTTGCTCTACGGCAACATCGTCCAGATAGCCGTTGATGGCTGCATAGAGAATCATTACCTGTTTTTCTATCTCCATCGGGCTGTACTGTCCCTGCTTCAGGATTTCGGTAACCCTGCGTCCGCGCTCGAGCTGGTCTCTTGTTGCCTGGTCCAGTTCCGAAGTGCCGAACTGGGCAAAGGCTGCCAGAGCCCGGTACTGGGCGAGTTCCAGCCTGAGCCTGCCGGCTACCTGCTTCATCGCCTTGGTCTGGGCGGAACTGCCTACCCTTGAGACTGATAGGCCGACATTCAGCGCCGGTCTCTGTCCGGCGTTGAAAAGGTCGGATTCAAGGTACATCTGGCCGTCAGTAATAGAAATAACATTCGTGGGAATGTAGGCGGACATATCGCCGGCCTGGGTCTCGATGATTGGCAGGGCGGTAAGTGAACCTCCGCCGTGCTCTTCGTCATACTTGGCGGCCCTCTCAAGAAGGCGACTATGCAGATAAAAAACATCGCCCGGATAGGCTTCACGTCCCGGGGGGCGGCGTAGCAGAAGCGAAAGCTGACGGTAAGCCCAGGCATGCTTCGAAAGGTCGTCATAGACAACAAGGGCGTCTTTGCCCTGCTCCATAAATTCCTCGCCGACTGCACAGCCCGCATAAGGGGCAAGATACTGCATGGCAACCGAATCGGAAGAGTTGGCAGCGACGATAATTGTATGCTCCATGGCACCGTATTCCTCAAGAGTGGCTACCAGCCGCGCCACCTTGGAGGCTTTCTGACCGATGGCGACGTAGATACAGATTAAATCGCCGCCTTTCTGGTTAATGATGGTGTCTATAGTGATGGCTGTTTTGCCCGTCGAACGGTCGCCGATAATCAGCTCTCTCTGTCCCCGGCCGACCGGAATCATGCTATCTATGGCTTTAATACCGGTCTGCACCGGAGTTTTAACAGACTCACGTATGGCAACATTGGGAGCGACCCGCTCTATGGGGCGGGTTGTATCACTTTTTATCGGACCTTTGCCATCAAGAGGATTGCCTAGGCAGTCAATAACACGGCCGATTAATGCTTCGCCGACCGGTACCTCGGCAATGCGTCCTGTGCACTGCACTTCATCTCCTTCCTTGAGACTGGCGTAGTCGCCGAAAATAACGGCGGCAACACTGTTTTCCTCAAGGTTCATGGCTACACCCATAATATCATTGGGGAACCGGAGCAGCTCGCTGTACTTTGCCGCTGTCAGCCCGCGTATCCTGGCGATACCATCACCAATCTCAATTACCGTGCCGACATCGACCATGGTCGCTGCCATTCCGAATTGTTCAATCTGCTGTTTGATAACGGAAACGATATCCTGCCCTCTGGTCGTCATCTAATCTACCCCCGTCATAAAGCGATTATCTATCAACCTCGCCATCGTATTATCTTCTTTTCCCGCCGATTTGTTCCTTTAAAATTTCCAGGCGGCTGCGGCTACTGCCGTCGATAAGCTTGCCGCCGATTCTGGCGACAATCCCGCCTATCAAGTCGGGGTCCACTTCGGCCCTGACAACCACCTTCTTGCCGACCACGGCTCCGAGGCGTTCCTCCAGTTTTGTTTTATCCTCTTCGTCGATGGGCACGGCAGTGATAACCTCCGCCTGGTCCATACCGCGGTGGCTATTCAACAGTTGCTGGTATTCATCGGCAATCTGTCCTGTCAGACCCAGACAGTTTCCGTTTACCAGCAGGTAAACCAGGTTCAGAGCCAGCGGGTTTATGCCGCCGAGTTGCCCGGCAAGCAGCTTCTGCTTGTCACTGAAAGGAATCTTGGGGTTCTCAAACAGGGTGACAAGCTCCCCATCCTCGCCAAGTCCGGCAATCCTTGCGAGGTCGGACTGCCATCTGTCCAGCTCATCCCTCTCAAGGGCAATCTGAAACACTGCCTGCGCGTAACGCCTGGCATTGGTACCTTTTGCCACTTCGCATTCCTTCCCGATATCCGGTTTCAATTCGCTGCGGCGCCTGTTACCGGGATTATCATAGACAGTCGCCGTGCTCGGTTGCCCGGAACGACTAATTCTTCTTCAGGCCGGCGCTCTCCTCCAGAGTTTTATCGATAAGCTCGCGGTGGGTCTCTTTGTCCAGCGAGCGACCGATTACCTTCTCTGCGGCGAGTATTGTCAGGTCGGCGAACTCCTTGCGCAGTTCATCGATGGCTTCGTCTCGCTCACGCTGAATCTCCGTCCGAGCCCGGTTAATAAGAGTTTCAGCCTCTTCCCTGGCTTCTTGCTGCGACCGCTGCCTGACCTCTTCCCCGGTCCGCATCGCCCGGGCGATTACTTCCTGGCCTTCCTTGCTGGCGGTCTCTATTCGTTTTTCGTACTCTTCCTCGGCACGGGCGGCCTGCTCCTTGATTTCTTCGGCCTGCTTCATACTCTCTTCGACCTTGCCGGAACGCTCGTCGAGCATTCTCATAATAGGTTTATAGGCAACCAGGTAAAGCAGCCCGAAGAGAATTATAAAATTCACGACCTGCGCTATCAGAGTCGGCCCGCTTATGCCGAGACTATTAACAAATTCCCCCATATCTTAGAGTCCTTTTCTTAAACTGCCGGTGAAAGCACTACATTGGTTATTATCCCGATTACAACTATGGCAGCGACAATTACCGCAGAGAAGAGTATCACTATGGCCATTGGTAAACCTTGCTGTTCCATAACTCCTCCTTTTTTAGACAACCAGGGCCAGTATGATGGCAATAATCAAGGCGTAGATACCGATTGCCTCAGCGAGACCGGCAATGAGGATCATATTGGTGAATATGGGTCCTCTTGCCTCGGGGTTACGCGACAATCCAGTTAAAGCCGAATAGCCTATCAGTCCGAGCGCCAGGGCTGGCCCTAGCAACCCCAGGCTCCCAATCATCCCTACTGCCAACATCTTGATTACTTCTGCATCCATCAAAGCCTCCTGTTTAATATTTTACTATCTTTGCTATTCTGCCTCAGCGTGCTGGGCAACAGCCAGAGTAAGGAATATCAGTGTAAGTCCACTGAAAATCAATGCCTGGAGAAAGCCGATAAGAAGCTCCAGACCGTAGAAGGGCAGAGCGAATAACCAGGGGATGAGAAATACGGCTACTAGGAGCAGTATTTCACCGGCGGTCATATTACCGAAAAGACGGAAAGTGAAGCTGACAACGTGGATAAGCTCACTCAGTAACTCCAGGAAACCGACAAAAGTCTCGATGGCTCCGGTTAACGTTGTGCTGATACCAGCGCCTATTTTACCTCTGATAACCTGACCTGTTCCCCTGAACAGATTGCCGAAATTGAAAAATTTTCCCGCGTAACGGAAACCTGTTGATTTGAAACCGAAAAAGAAAGTCATTAAAACCGATATCACGGCTACTGCCAGCGGAGTGTTGATATCGGTGTTTGCCGGCCTGATGAGGTGAGCTTCGCCGTGGACGGTGTGTATTAGTATCGAACCGTAGCCGGGCAAAAGAGCCAGCCAAGCGTTGAAAGCCACGAAGAGGAAAATGGTGGTTACCAGCGGGAAGAAACGGCGCCCGTTTTCATCTCCCGCGGCGCTCTTGCAAAAGTCGTACAGCCATCCGAGCAGGGATTCGAGAGCCGTCTGCAACCTGCCCGGAATCAGTTTCATCCGCCGGGTAACGGCATAGGAAACGGCGACAAGCACTATCATCGTAATCCAGGTGGCGACGATACTGTTGGTGATGGGAAACCCGAATATATGAAAGACTACATCTGCGGGAAGCTCTACGTGGGGCGCGTTGACGGTCAGCCATTTCGGAAGACCTACGTCGCCGACTATATTTTTACCAAGAGGACCGCTAAGGAAGCCGATAATGAATATGACCAGGATTAATACAATAAGTCCGATTGCTACCGGAAACGAACAACCCAGAAGACGCCGTTTGGGCACTAGCTATCCTCCCTGTCCTGTTTATCTCTTATGAGGGGAAGCAACATCCTGTATAGTCCGTAAAACGCTACAATCAGCCCGAGAATTAAACCAACTATGGTCAAAATAGGCAAGGTATCGAATCTGTTATCGAGCCAGAGCCCGCCAAGTATCCCGAGAACAATACAACAGCCTATATACCACCCGATGCCGATGAACCTTAACGCTGCAGCCCATCTGCTCATGGCAAATGAAGCATACCAAATCCGCCTATTCAGGTCAAGTATTTTCAGGTTGTTTCAATACCCTGTTTTCCTTTTGAACTTGATGGAATGAGAGGAATTAAGGCATTGTTCAGTTTTTGTTGATTGAACAGCCCATGCGAGGAGCAGTGTGATGTGGTAATATCAAATGATAAATAGAGATTGCCACGCCCCGATATAATCGGAGCTCGCAATTACATTATCAGATAAAACCAAACGGGACCGCGGTGGATTATGTTTGACAGCTATTGAAGGTGGGAAATACAATAAACCTGACTGGTCTGATAACAGATAGCCTTCGGGTGAAAAAGGTATTCTTACAGGCTGACAATAATCGTTGGGATTGGAGGAATCCGTCAGTGGTAAAAGAAGAGAAAAAAAGAC
>CAYVOV010000010.1:0-131152 GCA_964453525.1 uncultured Dehalococcoidales bacterium
TTTCTCCCCAGCAGGTCGTAGCCACCAGACGCAGGCTTCTGAAGAGAGCTGCAGAAGAGAAGGCCCTGGTGCTTGCGTTTCACTTCCCCTTCCCCGGTCTGGGCTACGTCGTACGGAAAGGAAAGGCGTGGCAGTGGCAGCCAGTTGAGATAATGGTTTGACATTGCATAAATTGCCAAAACGTGTGACTGTAAGTTTGGTCCCCGCCTGTCAATCGTCATTCCTCGTGACGGTCCACAGAAAAAGAAGGGCCTTTAACCAGTTCGTTTAAGCCTGGCAGACGGAGGTGATAAGATGGCTGAGAAAAAAAATATTATCAAAGTCCTCTTTATGAAACCAAAAGAAGCGTATTTTGGGCTATCTGAAGAGAAGCGGAAAGAGTTTGTTGCCAAAGCAACAAAGGATGTCACAGAAGTTGGCGGTAAATGGCTCACCCTTTGCAACTGCTATTGGGCAAACGAAGAGTGGCTCTGGTTCGTAGTTATGGAGTTTCCAGATATAGAAGCTGTTCAGAATCATAGCAAATTCATCGAGGAACTTGAACAAATTAGATATGTTAAATCGAAGAGTTATCTGGGTACTCGCGTGGAGGGACTATAAGGCAAGTCCGCCAGCAGTGGCTGCTATGAAACGTGCCTGTAGTTCAGCGGGGTTGCTAGACTCACCCCTTGCGAAAGCTTAATGAAAATAAGATGTCTAATACTCACTTGGCACAGAATGGGAGTTTTTGCGTTTCCACACCATGAGCTTGGATGAGCAATTGCTTTATCTCCGGTATTAGTCCTTTCTTCTCAAGCAGAAGTTTGGGAACTGTCCCCCAAGGCCCACCAGCCTTATCTCTTATCACTCGCTAGTCTCACAGATTGGATACATTTGCCACATGCCAACTCTGCACTTTTACCATCTAATTATTGACAAGTACTGTTATAACTGTTATAGTAAATATAGAACAGTAATGGGAATCTGAGATGCTTCTTTCAATAGATGAACGGGACGAAAGGCCGATTTACCAGCAGCTTATCAGCCAGGTAAGAGAGCAGGTACGAGAGGGGAGTCTTAAACCCGGTGATGAGTTACCCTCGGTGCGGGAAGTGGCTAACAGCCTGGGAGTGAATATGCACACGGTGCGCAGTGCCTACCTGAAACTTCGCGACCAGGGAATAATCAATATGAGGCTGGGCCGCAGGGCGAGGATTGCCCACTTTCAACCGTTGTTGCTTCATGCCAGCATTGAAGAGGATTTGAAAGCCCGTCTGAAGGACCTTATAAATGATGCCTTATCAATGGGACTGACTTACCAGGATTTTCACGACCTTGTTGAACGGCAAATGAAACAGGCGCAAAAAGACGGATAGATATTATCCCGTGAGGAGCGAAAAATGAGAATAAGACTTCTCCATCCCGTATGGAGACACCTGCCATCGGTAACAGCTCTTATTATCCTGATTATTTATATATTTGCTTCCGGTCCGTTACCCGCTGAAGTGCCGGTGCACTTTGGTCTCAGCGGAGAACCGGACAGATACGGTTCGCCTTGGCTTTCATTCGGATTGACAGTCGGACTGTCATTCTTTTTTATAGCGCTTTCGGTGTTCGTTGATGAACTATGGGCAAGGCAGGAAAAATCCAAAACCTTCAACTGGCTCTCCCTGCTCGATGATATCGTTGTCGGTGTGATGGTAGGAATCGATATCGGCTATTTGAGGTTCATCAGTTCAGGTAATGAAACGTTCAGCTTTCCCCTGGGCTGGTTATTCCTGGTTGGCGGTAGTGCTACCGTCCTTGCGGTCATCCTTGAGCTATTCCGGCCATACCGTTACAATCCGGCACAACCGGCTGTATTAGAAAGCGAGACACTGGAAGCCGAACTGGCGGAACGACTGAAAAGCAATGCTGCTTTTATTTACTGGGACTTCCAGAACCCGGTATACGTCACAATACTGACCACGTTACTGCCCCTGGTGTTTCTAATTGCGGCGGTGCTCACTTTTTTAAGTCAGCCCTGGTTATCACTGATAATATTTATCCCAGGATTATTGCTGATTATTCCGCATGGCGGACAGCGTACCCTGGTTACCCGGCAGGATATAACAATACGCTGGGGAATTATGGGATTAAAAGTTCTGCGGCTGACAACGGCTGAAATAGCCGGAGCCGGGCTGCATGAATTTGCCCCGCTTAAGGACTTCGGCGGCTACGGAATACGGTTCAACCGCGAAATGAAGGCCTACTACCTGCGGGGTACCAGGGGCGTCCTGCTGACCACCACCGGCGGCAAGAAATATCTGGTTGGCTCTGACCATCCGGAGCGTTTGCTGGCGGTTATACAGGCTGTGGGGGGTAATGCCTGATAGCAGTTGAGTATCAGACAGAAATCACTCAGGTTTAATCAAGGAACACGGCGAAGGCAATCTCACCGGTCTGCGGCTCGATATAGTAGGCGCTGTTACCTATAATTACCAGATTGATAGCGTGCAGAGTCTGGTCTGAAGGCAGCGGATTCTCAAACAACGCATTGTACTCGTTCTTTTCAATTATCTCAAAGGATATTATGAAACCGTCTCTCAGTGCTTTCTGCTGCAACGCCAGGGCGAAGTCGTCACAATCTACGGTGGAATCCGGTGGCTGCAGATGTACGGTTGTCGAGCCTGCGTTGTTATCCAGCCACAGCTTCAGCTCTTCGGAATTGTAGAAGTTACGCAGCTCAAAGGGTTCACTGCGCACTCGTTCGACATACTCGATAGTTTTAACAGGCTTTTCGATATATTCAGTGGTGTGCCTTGCTACCAGCCTGCTTTCAACGGTGGATACGGTAGCTAAAGTGGTCGGTCGTCCACCGGTTGACCCGGTGATGTCGGCAAAGGCGCTGGAATATACGCTCAATGCTGCAATTGCGAATAGAGCAGTCAAAATTACACATGCATACAGGAAAAACCGCTCCGCCTGTTCTCTCATCCAAGTTAGCCTCCATATACTCCTCTCCGGTAACAGCATACAGACATAATGAGAAATAAAAACTAAACAATAATAGAAAAATTCTGAATATTTCCTGAATATTGCCCGGTAATAAGGTGGTGGGACAGCCAATACACAATTAGACCTGTCCCTTCTACGAGACCCTTCATCCCCCCAGTCGGGGCTCACGATGACATGGATGTAGGACTTTCGGGGCAGGCCCCTGGGGGGTGAGATTTCCATATTAGCCGACGGAATGGTTTCGGAAAGTGTTTTTTAACCGGCTTACTTCTTGGGCCAGACGGATTCCCTGGTGCCACCTTCGCCGACGAGCATGATTTCAATCTGAATGATTGGTCTGTCCACTCTGGTTACTTCCAGCGGGCAGTGCGCCAACCCTTCAGGGAGAGAAACGATTGTCGGCCTGGTGAAGACATGCTTTTCAAGTTCCTCACCCATGTAAAAAACAACTTCGGCACCGAAGTCTTCCGGGTCATCCGGGTTTCCCCCGTACCAGGCAAGAAACTCGTGGAAATTGTGGGTATGGGTAGGGTTATTCGACACAAACGGTTTGGTAACGAACTGATGGCCCAGAGTCATATTATAGCCAAGCTGCGTATGGCGGACCATCAGACCGTCAAAGACAGTCCTCCCGTCATCCTCGGCGTGTATCTGGCTACGGGTCGGAAATGTAATATATTTATCATACTTACCTTCAGCCATGCTCTGCTCCCTCCATTATTCGCTTCTATTTACTCGCCGATAACAACCCGGCTCTTGCCGGGAGTTATCAGCTTATCAAGCAGGTCTTCGTTAAGCTCCATCCCGAGACCGGGACCTTCGGGCGGGTAGAAGTAGCCGCCTTCGTACCGCGGCACATTTACAGAAAGGTCATCTGTAATCGTCGGGGTGACGGTATTGAAGGTGTTGTGTAAAAGCATCGGCCCCAGGTTCTCCTGCTCAAGCCTGCCCATCCAGGCGCTGGCAGCTAGGAAGTGCCCCTGATGCGCCGCTTCGAAGCCAGAACCTCCCATACAGCCGCACATCACCGATAGATTTGCTGCCTCAGCAATTGACACCCATTTCTGCGCCTTCAGAATACCGCCGACCTTAGCCAGCTTGATGAAGAGAACATCGGCAGCCTGCTTATCAATTATCTGGAGGAGGTGGCTGATTTCCGTAGCCGATTCGTCGGCGCAGATTGGCGTGCTTACCTTCTGGCGGAGGCGTGCCAGACCATCAATATCCCACCAGGGCAGGGGTTGTTCCGCCATAAACAGGTTATACCTGTCCATCTTCTTTAATGCTCCCAGCGCCTCGAAGTAGTCCCAGCCACCGTTGGCGTCTATTGCCAGCCGGGCATCATCGCCGATAGCGTGCCGTACCGCTTTTATGTTTTCAATATCCTGTTCCACCGTCGTCCTGGACATATGTCCCACCTTCAGCTTGACACTGGTAAAGCCGGTTCTCAGGGCCTCCACCGCTCTTTTCGCCAGTTCCTCGGGCGTCCCGCCGGCAACAACAAGGCTCAGGGGAATCTTCGGATTCGAGAGTCCGCCGATGAGCTTGTAGACCGGGACTCCCAGCTTCTTTCCCATGATGTCATACAGAGCGGAGTCCACGGCATCAATCGCTTGGTTATTATTCTTAGTCGCCACATCCATCCTGGCAATGATTTCTTCGATGTTGAATGGGTCTTCACCGAGCAGTATTTCAGGAGTAAAGACGCCGGCAATCATTGCTATTATCGACTCCTGAGTGCTGCCGATATAATCTGCGGCGACATGACCGGTTTCCCCCATGCCGACGATACCCTCATCGGTATGAATCTTGATGAACACACTTGGCATACCCATCGTCTCCGCTCCCGGCCTGATTCTGGGATAGGAGATAGGGTAGCACTCTACCTTTGTAATCTTCATCTTTCTCCTTTCTGCGTAATTAATTTGTGGATATATGGCTTATTGCATAGTCGAACCGCCGTCCACACAAATGACCTGCCCGACGATATCGGCAGAGACATCGGATACAAGAAAGGCAACCGCATTGGCTATATCCTGGGTGGTGGTTGCCCTGCCGATCGGGGTGTGAGGAGTGAAGTTTTCGATTATTTTTTCCGGCGGGGTCTTGTCAAAATTGGTCAGCGCCCATCCTGGGGCCACGCTGTTTACCGTTATCCCGTCGCTGATTACCTGTTTTGCCAGCCCTCTGGTAAAGATGAAATTTGCCCCCTTCGCTATGCTGTAGGTGGAAACTCCGGGGAATGTCATTTTGGGAGCACTTGAAGAAATATTAAGAATCTTGCCGTACTTACGCTCTGTCATACTCGGCAGTACCGCCTGTGAGCAGAACATAGCACCCTTGAGGTTCAGAGCAATGTCCTTGTCCCAGTTCTCCTCTTTCTGCTCAAGGAAAGGTCCTCCCCGGGTCATACCGCCGGCGTTGTTCACAAGTATGTCTATCTTTCCGAACTCCGCCAGGACTTTCTCAACCATTTTTTCAACTTCTTCTTTTTTTGTGACATCAGCCCTTACAGCTATGGATTTACGTCCCAACTCTCTAACTGCAGCCGCCGTCAGTTCGGCATCTTCAAGGTTGATGTCATTAACGGCTACATCACAGCCCTCTCCCGCCAGGGTCAGGGAAATAGCCTTACCAAAACCTATCTGGCTGCCGGCCCCGGTTACAAGTGCCACCTTGTCTTTCAGACCCAGGTCCATAATTACCTCCCTTTCTTATTCACATTACATTATAAATATTTTTAGTATTCCGCTGTCACAGTATTGTAATACAAAAAAGAGAATTCAGGTCAGATAAATAATGCAGTCAGTGGCAAAATAATATGCTTCTGCACCAGTACTTGTCAAGATAAATGCCAGGTTACAAATAGCCTTCGACCTGGCTTTTCAATAGTTGTAGTATTAGACTCTTGATGATTCAGGCTAAACCGGTTAGCCTTGACAAATCGGCGGTATGAGGCTAAACTATTCTTAATCTTTTAATTGAAGCAAGAATAGAGCAGATAATTAATAGAGCAAAGCTAAGCCGGGAGGAAAGGGACTTCAGCACCGTTAAGAAATGCAGCGGTTATTGATGTCCTGTGGGGTGTAGAGGGTTTTTCAAAATACCAGAACCTTAGTTTAAGTTAATATAGCTCCTCTGAGCAGAACCAGTGCCTTTACCGCGTGGTTCGATATCATGACGAGGTAAGGAGGTGAACTATTGAGATAAAAAAGCTCAAACGGGGAAAGACCGTCATTAAATAAGCAGGGACACACGGAATTAAATCTGCGCCAAGAAAAAATTTAGTTATGGAGAGGATGTGAGCAAATGGGCAAAAAAATCATATGGATATTGGTAAGCTGCCTGATGGTAGTATCCCTGGTGATGGCATCATGCGGTCCCGCCGGAGAGGAAGAAGAGGAAGAGGAAATGGAATATGCATCACCCGAGGAGCCAAAGTATGGCGGCACATTGACGACTGTACTCGGCTGGGGCTGGCAAACCTGGGATCCGATGAAGGCTCAGGACATCCGGGTCGGCCACATCCAATGGACCCACAACGAACCCTATCAGGGTGACTGGACGAAAGGCCCTCAGGGAAGTCATGAAACGAACTGGGACTGGGGTTTTGTCGGTAACGTAAACCTACTGGGTCCCGAGCTGGCGGATAGTTGGGAATTCCCCGATGATACCACCATCATTTACAACCTTCATAAGGGGGTTCACTTCCATAATAAACCGCCGGCCAACGGACGCGAGATGACCGCTGATGATATGGTCTGGAGTATAGACCAAGCATTTAACAACCCCACTAACTGGCAGTACAACACCTATCCACCGGGAAATCCGCTTCGGCCGACTTCCTGGAAGGCACTCGATAAATATACTGTCGAGGTGAAGGTCCCGGCGGAGTCTCAGGGTATAATGTTCCTGGAAATCGGCGGCAACAATCACGTCAAATGTCCTGAAGTATGGGAGAACGGCGGTGACATGACCACCTGGGATAAAGTTGTCGGCACCGGACCCTGGATTATTACTGACTATACTTCCGGTAGCTCGGTACACCTAGCCAAGAACGAAAACTACTGGGAGACCGACCCGCTACACCCGGGGAACAAGTTGCCTTATGCTGATAAAGTAGTTTTACTCGAGATACCCGATCTGGCTACCAGACTTACAGCTATCCGGACGGGAAAAGTCGACTGGGCTGGAAGCATTTCATTCGATGATGCCACACAACTTCTCGATCAGGTAAAGGACCTTCAATCTTATAGAAGGATATCCTCTCAATATGTGCTGAGCGGTCGCATAGACAAGCCGGAATTGCCCTTCAAGGATATCAGGGTAAGACGGGCAATGTGCCTGGCCGTCGACCAGGAAGAAATACTGAGAGATTACTTTAAAGGCGACGGTGAACTCCTTGCCTTCCCGTATCCCCCGGGACCGGACTGGTCGGAATATTATACACCGCTCGAAGAGTTACCCGCTGAAACCCAGGAACTTTTCACCTATAATCCTGAGAAGGCAAAACAGCTCCTGGCTGAGGCAGGCTATCCAGACGGCTTCAAAGCCACTGTAGAGGTCCCGAGCTCAGAACCACGCCCGGATGAAGTTTCGATGCTTGCCAATTATCTCTCTAAAGTTGGTATCGAGCTGGAAATCAAGGTGGAAGAAGTCGGGCTTTGGAATTCCATCGATGCCGCACAATCGCATGAAGAGATGTGGTATGGTTCAGCTAAAGGCATCTGGGCACCATTTGAGCAGCTGATGACCAAGGCAACGGTGTACTCCAACGATGCCATGATTGACGACCCTTACTATGAAGAGGTTAGCAAGGTTATTGGCCTTGATATGGTCAGAAATCCGGATAACTACTTCAAGACAATGAAGGAGGCAGGCGCTCGTACACTGGGACAGGCATACTATCTATGGATGCCGGTCCCCTACACCTACAATGTGTGGTGGCCCTGGCTTCAGAACTACTACGGCATTGGCTGGATAGGCTGGGCTGATATCTTTGACTGGATAAAATTCCTCTGGATTGACGAAGAAATGAAGGAAGGTATGGGATATTAATCCTTTCCTGATTCTCGTCGAGAAGAACAGACAAAGGGGCTGGAGAGAATTCTCTCCGGCCCCTCGTTATATCTACCACTACCAGTAGATACCCACAGGAAGCCGTCGCCTTTATAACTAAAGCATACTGGCATCCTGTGCAAACCGACCTGGCCGTTTGCCTTCGCTGACCTGCCCGACGTCCCGAATCATAGGGACTATAAGACGGGAGATTCGTTAAAGGCAGGAGGTACTAGGCTTTGGTGGGAGGGTTGAGATTCTTCGCTATCTCTGGGGAAGAATTGTGGAAGTAATAAGAAAAGAGGCCGGAGATGATGATTCTTCAGTCTCTTCATTTTGCTCATTAATCCACAGTGACTATTAACTGCTACATTATTTTATATTTAGTTCCCGTTAGGCAACACCCTCGGTCGCTTCCGCACCCGCTTCTTTCGCCAGTCTTTTTTCCCTTTTCCTTTCAACCCCGGAATAGCGTCCCAGACCGCCTCTCAGCCTCGGGTCCCACAAATCTCTCATTGCGTCTCCCAGCATGTTAATACCGTATACAGCCAGAGCCAGCGCCAGCCCGGGCCATATCGGCATCCAGGGAGCCTGATACATGAAACGCCGCCCGGCACCGCTGAGCATTCCTCCCCAGCTTGGCATCGGCGGTGGGATACCGAATCCGAGGAAGCTCAGCATTGCTTCTGAGATAATCATACGCCCCATGGCAAGGGTAAATTCGATAATCAGTACAGCCATGATGTTAGGCAATATGTGATTTGCCAGTATCCTTCTGTCAGTGGCACCGATAGACCTCGCTGCCTCTACATAAACGTTCTCTTTAATACCGATAACGGCGCTCCTTATTGTCCTTGAGCCGAAGAAACCGCTTGATATTCCCAGAACCAGTATTACCGGTAACAGACCCTGCCCGACAATAGCCATTATCGTCAGATACAGAATAAGCGCCGGAAAGCACTGAAAAGAATCAATAACTCTCTGTAAGAAGATGTCAAATTTGCCACCGAAGTATCCGGAAATAGCCCCGATAAGAAAACCGACAGTCACATGAAGAATTGAGCCGCAGAGACCTACCAGCATTGAAATACGGGCGCCATAGATAATGCGGCTCAGCAGGTCACGCCCCATGTTATCACAGCCCAGGATATACTCCGGAGACGGAGGACTAAGGCGGGCTGCCAGGACCATGTCATTATATCCATAAGGAGCCAGGAAATCAGCAAATATACCGGTGAGAAATAAAAGCAGGACGAGTACGCCGCCCAGTAGACCAAGCGGTTTCTCCTTGATAAGCCTGACGAAAATGTCGGCTAATTGTCCGCGGCTTTTCTTTACCCTGACCTCTTCTACCGATAGCCCAGCCGTTTCCTCCGGAGACTCATCTTCAGGGCTGGCATTTTGCGGGATTTCACTCATATTCCGATTCTTCCTCTATCTATACTGAACCCTGGGGTCCAGCCAGGCGTAGCTTAAATCAACAACCACATTTACTACCAGGACAATGCTAGCAATAAACACATTTATTCCGGAAATCATTGGATAGTCCCGGTATGTAAGGGCTTGGAACATCAATAAACCGACTCCAGGCAGTACGAATATCTGCTCGATAACCACCGTACCGCCGATTAGCATCGGTATCATCACGCCCACTATGGTGACCACAGGAATCAATGCGTTTTTCAGAGCATGCCTGATAATAACGGTTCTTTCTCTGAGTCCCTTTGCCCAGGCAGTCCTGATATAGTCCTGCCTGAGTACTTCAAGCATCATGGTGCGGGTCATCCTCATCAGTGTCCCGGACATAACCATACCCATAATAAAACCCGGAATAATAAACTGTATCAGGTTTCCGCCCAGGTCTTCGACTATAGGAATATACTCCATAGCCGGTGACCAACCCCACCAGATTGCCGGGTATACCATTACCATAGTCCCAATCCAGAAGGAAGGAACCGATATAAAAAGTATGGAAAAGGTACGGCCAGCATAGTCTCCGAGGGTATCCTGCCGTATCGCCGAAAAAACGCCTATAGGAATGGATGCCAGCAGAGCGGTTACCAGGCCAATAAAACCGAGCTCAAGGGAAACGGGCAGCCTTTCAACAATAAGGTCCCGTACGGGCATGTTCTTCCAGAGAGATTCCCCGAGGTCGCCCTGGATTAAACCCTTAAACTCACCTGAATCCTGTCGAACAACTCCCAGCCAGCGTCCATACTGGAGAGGAATAGGTACATCAAGCCCCATACTTTTTCTAAGGAAGTCAACATCTATTCCCGCTACTGCCCCGGAGGTACTCATTTGAGCTACCATCATGTCTATCACATCACCGGGAACGAAGCGAACGGATATAAATACGAGTATCGTTACCAGAATCAGGGTGGGGGGTATGAGCAGTATTCTTCTAATTGCGTAGGAATACATATCTTTCTGTCCGTTGCCGGCTATGCGTCACGGATAATCCGTGTTACTTTCCGGGGGAACTCCTCCTCTACCGCCTGTCTGGTACTTGCCTTAAGAATTTATATAGCACAGGCGTTAGTGCGCTGTCAAACTGATACATGAAGCTATTAATTTTGTTGTTTGTGCTATAGGACATCCGGAAATGTTGAATCTTTCCGATTCTTCTCAATCTTAGCTGGAGGCCCTTCGACACGCTCAGGGTGAGTGGGAATGAATGCCACTCATGGTGAGCTGTCAGCCTGTCCTGAGCGAAGCCGAAGGGAACCATAGCGGCGAACGAAATATACTTAATCATGGTTGCCTGTGCAACTATGATTAAGTAAAAGGATCTTTCCATAACACTTGACAAGCTTCAAAATATAGAATATACTCCCGCTTATAATACGGGAAAAGTCCGGCGAGTCTATAAATAGGGAAAGAAAAGATGCGTCGCTAAGATAGAGCATCAGTAAACCGCTGAATTATATGGCGGTTTTCGATGCCTTTTTTATTTTAAAGAGACAAGCTCAGTTTATAGAATGGAGATATACAACATAAGATATCATGGAAAACAGTCTAGGTTACTGTATACATTGATAGAAAGTGCTGGCCCTGCCATTAGAACCGGAGTGCTGCAGGTTTTCTTTCCCAGCCTGGCAGCATGATTGAGTTACTTCATCTTCTCTCACTACCAGGTTATGGAGCAACCGGGTTCAATGGCAGGGTCGGCTAATAAGGGCGTGTACTCTTGATGTGATTCGTATTAGCAGTACAGTAACCTCGGCAGGTTGGACGTTCTGGTAGACGGGCTGGCTGAAAGCTGGGAAATGCCGGATGATGAAACAGTCATCTATCATGTCCATAAGGGTGGCTATTTGGAGGATAAGTACCTGGCAAACGGCAAGGAGCTTATCATATGTACAGGACTGCTTAGTATGATACATAAAAGAAGAGGCTGGAGGATTTTAACCCTCCAGCCTCAATCATATTCTCTTGCTCAATAAGGGATGAAAGGTGTTTAGAGACTTAGAAAGCACTAGCCCTGCCACGAGAATCAGAGTGCTGCGGGTTGTCTTTCCCAGCCTGGCAGCTCAATTGAATCATCTCACCTTTTCGTACCCCCTTCATGCATGGGGGAACCAAACCTTATGGCAGGGCTAGTCAAGAAGGTGACGTCTTTAAAGCAACAGACTGATATTGTTCAAAACAGTCGTTAAATTCTATTAAATTCCAGTATTAAGGATAAATCAAGTGGTAGAGGTTTGTCAAACCTGAAAAAGGTTCCGGGGGGAGTTCGAATTTTCCATATTTCATGCTGTTTCTCACCCGTCGTCTGTTCAGTATCAAGGCAGGTACTGCTCTCAGTTCTTTAACTTCCTTCCAAAATAATACTACTTACCTTACTCGTCCGGAGGATGGCTCACAGGCACGTCAAATTGAAAGAGCACCGATGATATGGTATCATTTTCTATCAATTCTACTGGCATGGCGGCAATTGCCCACCACCTCTTGTGGTGTTTAACGTTTTTATAGTGCCAGCAGTCGGGGATGATATGGCAATGAAATTCACTAAGATTCAGGCTGCAGGAAATGATTATGTACTGGTAGAGACCGGTGATACGCGGCGTGATTGGTCAAAGGCGGCTGTAACCATGCTCGACCGTCACTACGGCATTGGCGCTGACGGCTTACTGCTGATGCTGCCGTCAGATATCACTGATTTTCAGATGCGAATATTCAACGCCGATGGCTCCGAAGCTAGTGCCTGCGGTAACGGACTGAGGTGTATGGTCAAATATTTCGCTGATAAGGAACTGGCTGATTCGGAGATGCGGGAAATCTCTGTAGAGACAGTGTCAGGGGTAAGAAAAGCCACCGTCTCAAAAGCGGGAGGCAGAGTAACAAGAATCCGGACCGGTATGGGAGCGCCGGCATTCGGCAAATCAGATATTCCGGTGGCAATAGGGCAGGGGGATTATGTTGACATAAAATCTATGATAACCCATTCCATTACGGTAAACGGCACAGAATTACCCCTGAGTATTCTATCGATGGGAAACCCGCAGGCTGTTTACTTCAGTCGGGACCCGGTAACCGATTTCCCGTTATCAAGGTTGGGACCGGAGGTAGAGAACCACAAAATATTTCCCGAGCGGGTGAACTTTGAGGCAGCCCGGGTATTGAGTCGGCAACAGATTGAAGCCCGGGTCTGGGAAAGGGGGGTAGGTGAGACACTTGCCAGTGGAAGCGGTGCCTGCGCCGTAACTGTTGCTGCCCGACTTCACGGTTATATAGATAATAAAGTAGATATTAAAATGCCCGGAGGCATACTGGAAGTGGAATGGGATGGGGCGGGGGAGGTGTTTATCAGCGGTCCAGCGGACACGGTATTTACCGGAGAATGGCCGTATTGAGAGCTTAATCAGGGACAAACCGATGGTATGCCCGGTAGACGAGGTGCGACTGACATGAAAAAGGCAAGAAGAATAGAAAATCTACCACCGTATCTTTTTGTAGAAATTACGAGGAAGATTGCCGAAAAAAGGGCTAAAGGTGAAGAGGTGGTCAGCTTTGCTATCGGTGACCCTGATATACCCACACCACCTCACATAATAGATAAGCTATGCCAGGCAGCGCAGGACCCGGTAAATCACCGCTATCCGGAGTCGGCCAGTCTGCCGGAGCTGCGCCGGGCTATCGCCGGATGGTATAACAAGCGCTTTGGTGTCTCCCTCGACCCGGATACGGAAGTGCTGCCCGTAATCGGAGCCAAGGAAGGCATCGCCCATATCCCTCTCTGTTTCATTGATCAGGGTGATATTGTCCTGGTACCTGACCCTGGTTATCCCGTCTATTCAATTGGCACCATGCTTGCCGGCGGCGAGTCCTACTACCTGCCGCTCACCGAAGAGAATGAATTCCTGCCGGATTACAGCGTAATCCCGGAGGATATACTGAAAAGAGCGAAACTGCTCTGGATAAACTACCCGAATAATCCCACCGCCGCCGTGGCTGACCTGGACTTCTTTAACAGAACAGTCGAGTTCGCCCGGAGACATGATATCGCTGTCTGCCACGACGGACCGTATACGGAGGTGGCATTCGACGGCTACCGGCCGGTCAGTTTTCTGCAGGCGGACGGAGCCAGAGAAGTGGGCGTGGAGTTTCATTCGTTTTCAAAGGCTTATAATATGACCGGCTGGCGGATAGGAATGCTGGTTGGCAATGCGGACATGGTGGGTGCCCTGAAAACGCTCAAGTCGAATATCGATTCGGGTATTCCCCAGGCTATCCAGTACGCCGCCATCGAAGCCCTTACCGGATCCCAGGACTGCATTCAGGAGCATAACGACGTCTACCAGAGACGGCGCGACCTTGTAGTCGATATGCTTAACGGCATTGGCATTGAAGCTAAATCACCGAAAGCAAGCCTCTACGTGTGGGCAAAGGTCCCGCAGGGCTATAACTCGGTGGACTTCGCCACCGACCTGCTTGAACAGGTGGGAGTGGTGGTTACTCCCGGGGCCGGCTACGGGAAAAACGGCGAAGGCTATGTCAGGCTGTCTCTGACCATCCCCGATGCCGGGCTGGTGAAAGGGCTATCACTGCTTGCCGGCTGGCGTGACACCAGAAACAAATTCAGAGCGAAGTAGTTAATTTTACATAAAGTAGGATGGAGTTATGTTTAAGAAGATTGACCATATAGAGATATTACCCGGTAACCTGGAGAGGTCGCTGAAGTTTTACACGGAGGTCCTTGGCTTCAAAGTGGCATGGCGGTTCCAGCCTGAAAACGCCCCGACAAACGAGATTGTATTTATCGAACTTGGCGGTACGCAGATTGAGCTGTTTTCCTCGAAGGAACCGCCGGCTCCTCTGGCGGTCGAAGAACAGAGGCGGGCAGGTCTCCGGAGAATCGGACTGCTTGTTGAAGATATGGGTAAAGCTATCGAATACCTCAAAGCAAAGGGTGTGGAAATATCCGGCGGCCCCAGGGCTACCCGGGAGGACCTGAAGATTGCCGAGATAAAGGACCCCGACGGGCTGGCAATCGAGCTTATTGAGAGATAATAAAGGAGGGATGCTATCAGCCGGACGATAGATATCGCACGGGAAACCGTGGAAAGAGCCTTTCTTGTTGCCGTGGCCACCAGGAAAGCAGGCGACAGGTGGTCGACGGAGAACTCCCTGAGCGAGCTCGCCCGGTTAGCCGGCTCGGCGGGAGCCGAGGTGGTTGGCGAACTCATCCAAAGGTTACCCGCACCGACAAAAACACATTATATCGGCGAAGGGAAACTTGTTGAACTGAAGGAGTTGAAGAGCAGCTCCGCGTATAACGTTGTAATTTTCGATGATGAGCTTTCACCGCTTCAGCAGCGCAACCTTGAAGACGCCCTTCAGGTGAAGGTAATCGACCGCGCTGTCCTGATTCTCGATATCTTCGCCAGACGCGCCCGGACCCGGGAAGGTCAGCTTCAGGTAGAGCTTGCCCAGCACCAGTACCTTTACCCGCGCCTTGCCGGGCAGTGGAGCCACCTCGAGAGGCTCGGCGGCGGCATTGGTACACGGGGACCGGGCGAATCACAGCTTGAAACCGACCGACGAATTATCCAGAAGAAAATACACCGCCTGAAACAGCAAATCGAGCAGGTCAGGAAGCAGCGCCTGCTCTACCGCCAGAAACGCAAGAAAAGCGGTATCCCCATTGTCGCCCTTGTCGGCTATACTAATGCCGGTAAGAGCACTCTTCTCAATTCGCTCAGCCGGGCGGAGGTCCTGGCTGACGATGAACTGTTCGCCACCCTCGACCCCACAACCCGGCGGCTTATCCTGCCGGATAAAACCGCCGTCCTGATGACCGATACCGTCGGTTTCATAAGAAAGTTGCCGCCGGCTATCGTCACCGCTTTCCGGGCAACCCTGGAAGAGCTTGCCGAAGCCGCCCTGCTTGTCCACGTTGTTGACCTGTCTTCACCGGATGCCCCGGAGCAGTGCCAGGCGGTGGAGGATATCCTTGCCGACCTCGACCTGATGGACAAGCCGCGAATTACCGCGCTGAACAAAATAGACCTTTTACTCGATAGCGGAAGGACCTGGAAAGAGGAAGAAGCCATAGATTATCTTTCAGAACAGGCGCTTCCAGCAGACCGGGCCACGGTGCTTGTTTCCGCCGATAAAAAGTGGGGGCTGTCCGGACTTCTGGAACTGATAAGACAAAATTTAAGCCGTACCGCTACCTCTTTCTAAAACCTGTAAAAATGACGCTCTGAAATCGAAAATTAGCCCCCTTAAAACATTTCCCAGGGTAAACTACATCTTTTGCAGTTTAGGGCAGTATTTTTGCGTTTTCTGGTTATTTTGAGCGTAATTCATGGATGTTGCCTATCTCAGTGCTTTTGATAACCCTCCATTCTCTCTAAATAGCTATCAATATTAATTAATATCCTCACCCCCTCTCCTTAGAAAGGGGCTTGCCCTAAAAGTCGTGTGTCCCTGTCACCCTGGAGCACATTCGCTCCGCTCAGTATAAACTCCGCGAAGGGTTTCAGGGAGGAGGGGATTATCTTGACTCCCCACCCTGAGATTCTTCGTCCGCCAGAGGCAGACTCCAGAATGACATTTGAGTCAAGGCTCCTAGAAAGGAAGGGGGTGCTTCAAAAAAGGACTTAACTACATCAGTGCTTTTTCTTTAATTAAGGTACAGAACCGCCTTATAAGTACCTCAACGGGAAGTAGTCAGACGTACCGCACGAAAAGCGCGAAGGCTCTGATGTAGGGCTGTAATACGGGGGGAGTTTAAGAGGGTGATTTATTATAAATCCCTCTCAGTCTCCCCTTCGACAGGCTCAGGGCAAGCTCTTTACGAAAGGGAGATATAAAAAGTAATCCTGAGGAATGACACCTGCAGGGGGTGTCTAAGAGGGGGCGAAGCCCTCTTTTGGTCTTCCTTAGAGGGTGGCGGCGGGCGGGAATAGATAAATCAGGGGGATAGGGTCTGACAAATAACTCCATAATTCATCAGGGTAGTATTTTACATAAAAATTATTGAAAGTCGGACTGCACTTTTATGCTATAATGTTCGGAATAGAGCCGCCACGGAGAAATGGAGGGAAAGATGACAGGTCAACGTCGATACCATGATAGTATTGACCCGCAGCAACGACTGCGGATGCTGGACAATGAAGGGCGCGGTAAATGGCTGCGGGTGGATGACCTGATAAAGGAATTGAAAATTGGCAAGGGAATGACCTGTATTGACCTCGGCTGCGGTGCCGGCGCTTTATCGTTTCCTCTGGCGGACGCTGTCGGCAGTGAAGGCACCGTTTATGCCGTTGACACGAATACCGACGCCATAAACCGCATCAGAGAGAAGGACCCTCCGGAAAACCTCAAACCAGTAAACAGCAGCGCCGCCGGGACCGGCCTCGATGACGGCATTGCCGGTGTGTGCTTCACAATCATGCTCCTTCACGAGGTCGATAACCCGGAGGACATCCTGGCGGAGGCGTACCGCTTGCTGAAGCCGGGCGGCCGGACCGCGGCTATTGAATGGAAATATGAAGCGGAAATCCAGGGACCGCCGCCCTCCGAACGCATATCCCGGGAAAAAGCGGAGCAGCTTTTCAGCCGGACAGGTTATCTGGACTGCCGGTACAAAGACTGGACACAGAACCTCTATTTATTTATTGGCAGCAAAAATAGCTCCGGCTAACCAGCAGGTACTCTCTCCGTATCTACTATTTTATGTCAACCCTTACACACGCACAACTTTGGTTCGCACTATATATGTTATGTAATAATGGCTCAGTCCCTGGGTGGTTTTTTATGATCGTCAAGCATCCTGGTGATGGAGAAAAGGCGTGGGTCAAACACCCAGGCGAAAGACAGGAAGTAAAGAAGTGACAGGATGATTTTGAGTAGCAGGGAAAGAATTTGCTTGACCATCTTGATTAAACGTTAAGGGATTTTTGGGGAGTTGTCAAGAGATTGAGGAATTTCGAGACTAGAGATTTTGCGATCTGCCGGCGGTCCTGCAGCTGACACCGGTTGATTAAACGGCTTATTTAAGAAGTTTATCCCCTACCACGATGCCCAGGGGCAGGGCGATATCCCGGAGGACGTTGGTCATGGCTTCCTTAATGCCCTTCTTGTCATTCTTCGAGACGTTGTACCTGGTGGTAACCAGACGGGCAAGCACAGAAAGGCACCTGGTCAAGTCTTCAATATCCTCGGACCTGGCAAGATCCTTAATGCGAACTCTGATAAGGGCGATTTCGTCATCGATGCCGTCGACATTGGCAGCTGCCTTTAGCTCCTGGCGCTCGGCTTCATCGAGAACGCTGGCGTAGAAGCTCCGGCGACTTTTTTGGGACATGGGGGCTGCCTCCGTTCCTGAGTACCTTCAATGCGGAGAAAACCAGGGCATGAGCTAAGAGGTCATAACGGCGGTTCTCGAGGGCGACCTTAATGACCTTCATGGGGAACCTCCACTTGATTATATGTTGAATTAGCGAACCATGGTCAAGGCGGTTTTGTCCTGCAGGACATGCCGAGCCAGAAGCGAGGCAGCGGCGAAGGCGACGCAGTACGGCGCCGCCGCCGTCGGCGTCGACCATGGGCGCCACCGGGGGGGCCCCGGGCATTACCGAATTATCGAATACCGGTAACCTGGGCGGGGTGAGCCGACAGGCTGACCAGGTGGAGTGAAGCTGGCAGCTCCCCAGCCGGGCGCTTCTTCTCCCCTGCGCCACTGGGGAAGCTGCGAGCTGAGCGGTGGGGATGGTAGGACGGCAGGCTCGGCTCGGCAGGTAGAATCATACCGCCGACCGGGGAAAGTCGGCTAGATTTTGACTACAGGGGCTTGTAGGGGCGAACAGGCGTTCTACCCTGCCCGCCCCTGAGCCTGGCTACTTCTTTTTATCAGGAAGCCACTTCTGGCAGCGCTGGCACTTATAGGCGCTACGTGGCTTACCGCCCCTCTCAAAGTGGACGAGTTCGAGCTCATCAGACTGACCGCAATGAGGGCACACAGGCTGAGCTTCATCCTGGACCGGCATACCTGGTAACTCCGGAACCGAGACGGACGGCTTCCCGTTCCCGTTCGACGGCTGCGCTCCATGCTGCCACAGCCACTTGACCGCCTGCAGCTGCTGCTCCATGAGCCCGGCAGCTGAGCCTTCATCGGAACGGAAAGTGAACTGACACTCGTAACCAAGATGGCGGAATTTAATGTTAGCGCTGAACTTAGCTTCTTCCACTGACCTGTACCTCCTTCTCTTTTATTTCTGGCTGCCGGGGGGTTCGAATCCCCCAGCAGCGCCACCGGAAAGGACACTTACCACAGCCCATCACTTTGCCGTAATCGCAGACCTCGCTTCCCATTATGTTGACCCCCTATTGAATTTTTTTTTGGCGACACCTGACCAGGGAGCGGGCTGACGCGGGCTGTAACCCTTGTGGGCGGAGCGAAGCGGAGCAGGAAGCGAAGCGACCTTTACTGCACGCCAAAAGACCGCTACACTGGTACCCGCCAAAAAAAACGGATAGTTCGCCGAGCAGCCCGCTGCGAGGCAGCCTGCGGAGCAGGTACCTTATTTGCCGTTTACCACCGCCGAGCAGCGAAGCGGAAGAAGCGAGGCGGCGCCGCCGACGCCAGCGGAGCGGAAACGGGCGAAGGCGGCGGCATGCACAAGATTGGCACCGTTTTGGGACTTTCCAGGCTGAGGGGGTGGTAAGGGCAGACGGCGGTCTGCTGCGCACTATGTCGGTTTATAGCTGCCCGATATCTCCCACCTGCTATAAAGGAGCATAGTGCGTGGGGGTGGGGATATTGACAGAAGCATCGATAATTGACATTATGGAAAGGAAAGAGGTCTACAATGCCGTTGGGTGATGCGCTGCAGGTCCTGCAGCAAGGGAAGGTACTGAGGGGGACTATCGAGGTTCCCGACTACCTCATTACCTGGAAAATGAAGTTTGATGGCCACAAAACGTTGACCGTCGAGCTTGACGAGCTTAGCCTGGATGAGCCGATTCCATACGAGCTCACAGAAGAAGCGGATTCATATCTTGACGGCTTTCATCCTGGGTAACTTTCTCAGGATTGAACTCATCCTTCCAGGTAATGCTCCAGCCACCGAGCATGTCTTTCTGCAGCTTGAGCGGTCCTACCGAGCTGGTGAGCTTCGATAGGTACCGGGTCGCCGTGGCGGGCGAGCAGCCGACGACTTCGGCACCGGCAGCGACGGCATCTGACTTGGTGATGAATCCTCTTTCATAAATCATGGAGAGAATCCACTTCCTGAAATCAACCTCGTAGAGAAAGTTAGCCTGCATTTCGGCGGTACCCCGGGAATAGTCGACCGCTTCCCTTATTACCCGGGTAGACGGACTCCCTTCCTTTCGTACCCTATTTTGCACACACACATTCTTGGCACTATCACCGCGGGGAAGATGGTTCCTGGCTGCGATATTACACCTCTTGTGTGCCAGGCGAAGGTTGTCAGGGTCATTATTCCAGTCGTTACCATCGATATGGTCGACCTCTAAAGCCTGCGGATTAGAACCGTTATTTTGTGTAACTGGGGGCTTACCGCAGATGGAGCACTTTTCGCCATCCCTGAGTACCAGGAAGCGGTACACCCAGAGACGGACGTTGACGCTATACCTTCTAGCCATCGCTCACCTCCAGTAAGGGCAGTTGCCCGAGTCGAAGGCGGATAAGGTGAGGGGGGTTACCTTGCTGCAGGGCGAGATGGCACTTTTGGCAGAGCACAAGAAGATTCGAATCATCATTATTACTGGGGTCGTAGTCTATATGGTGGACGGTAAGAACATTCCGCCAGACGCTGCCATGCTGACCACAGCCCTCACAAATATAATGACGCTTAATCTTGATGGCTTTGGAGATGTAGGGCCACTCTGGTGGATAGCTGGAAATGCTACGTTTCATCTCTCAAACTCCTTAGCTGGCTTGATGCTGCCAGCATGGCAGTGGGATTGTCACCGATGGTCTTGATGATAAGCTGCCTGGTGGACTGGGGAATTTCGCCCTCGACCGCTGCCCGGGCAATTAAGAGAAGAAAGGGTCTCAGTTCGGGATTCTCCGCCAGGAGCTCGACGGCGCGGCGGATGAGTGCTGACCGGTTACCATGCCTGAGGCGGTTCATGGTTCCTGGTTTAACACCGGCTCCAGGGCGTTTGCCTCCCCAGCCCGACTTCCTGGATGGGCGCTGAGCGGACGGCTCCGCCGAAGGCTGAGCGCCGGGGGCTGAGGCGTCAGCCTGAGCATGGGCGGGGCATGCCTCACATTGTGGGGGGTCAGTGATATCACCGAGGCAGAGAGGGTCTGGGCAGTTTTCGGGTACGGGGTTCTGGGAATAAGGTGGGGGATCCATGGAGTGGGGGAGGCGGTCATAGATGGGGTGGGAGAATAGCTTTTCGTTCAAGGCTTACTCCTTCCCCCAGGGAAAGAGCCTTCCGGTTAAGGAAGGGAAGGACTAAGCGTTCAATATATGTTATGTAAGAAAGTAGGTGGAAAGGGGGAAGCTAATCCCCTCTCGATAAAAAACCCCCGAAAAAGAATAAACCACCTCAACATAACGACTTTACCAAAATGGAGTTATGGAAATTATCCACGCTTAAAGAGTTTCCATAACCGGGTAACTCAATCCCCGGCTTTTGCAGATTTAGTGTCGTTTTACCGGACGTTTTTTACAGGCTTGATTTACTTTGTAATTGACCATCCGATAAATGACACAGGGAATAGCGCGGTAATATACTGGAACCCAATAAAGACAGTTGCCAGTAATTTAATTCCGTCTGATGGCGAACTAAACCAGTTAAGACACATTACAACCGACCCGGCTCCTAATACTAAAGAGCAGATTAAAGATGTAAGCCAAAATCTATTCTGTCTTTCTTTCGGAGCTATCGCGAGCATAATTCCGGCAATAGTTATAAATGCGCTCGCCGCTATCGTTATCACCATCATATATTCAACAGGATATTCCATATTACTTACCTCCCAGATTGTGAATGTTTCATATTTAACAGGCTCGGTTTACTATGAAATAACACCTGTAGCGATTAGAATAATTGTTACGAGCTGGGCAATCGCCAATAGTCCAAGAATGCCAGTGTAATCTCTAAAGTTTTTGTCCACCGATTAAGGATTTCAGAGTGCTTCTCAAGCCGTCGAGAAGAGCGAAGTAATTTCTTAGAACTGAAATGTGTAAGAACGATAGCAAGATTGTCAGTTCCGCCGGAAACCAAGGCATCAAATGCACCGCCCAAGTCCTTTTCAATCTTCAGTAAATCTGTTATTTCTTCTCTTAATCCCTCTATTTCTATGTCATATTCGTCCATCTTCTCAACCTCCCGGCTAAATGTTTCACTAGCTTACAACGCCAGAAAACTCTTGACAAATCAGAACAGTTGTTCAAATTCATAATCCCCTACTGATGAGATTTTATTCCGGTGCTAGGCATATTGACCTGATGGAATCATAGCGCCGGAGTGAGCGAACGAAAGCCGGGCTTGCCAGGCTCAAATCTCAGGGTAAACGGCTCGGCAGGCCGCCACCGGGCAGTAAGGATAAAAAGAGACGGAAACGAAGAGTGAAGTGAACTATATCAGAAATTATTCTAGACTTGTGAATTCAGCAATTTTCTTCAGTAGATTTGAAGCCGCCGTTGATAGGTCTAAATCCAAAGCTTCTATTTGCTTTACTACTTCAGGGGGATGGGATTGTCCGGCATTGTCTCTGAGAATGCCCCGAATTGCATCCAGACCTACGATAACGGAGTCTACATCATCGATAAAATCTGCTTTGATGATTTCAGCGATTGGCTTAATGTATTGCTTACCTTGTACGGACAGAACTTGACAAATCAATTCTCGGTTAGCATCATCCCTTCTCGCATTCCAAGCCATACTAAAACCGGGGATAAATTCAATAGGCTTACCGAAATTTTCTCTAAATACCTCTAATATCCATCTTTTAATCTCGTTTAATAAGCTCATTGTATATTCGTTTTGTTCGCTCTTTTGTGCAATATTCCATTGTTTCTCCTGGAGCTTTTTTGTTTGGATAAGCGACACAACACCGATTGCCAAAGCTATAAAGGCAACTAAAAAAGAAGCAATTACTCCTAATATAGTCCATATACAAGGTACTACATTAACGTCAATATTCACAGCCGAATTATATCACTTAAATACCCCCTGTCAACATCAGGCTCAGAAGCCCACGCCTGAGAGCGGCGGGTAAAAAACGAATCTTTCTTTAATCATTTACCCCGGCTGCTGGTGCCGGTTATTGAGTTTTCCGTTGAGTGGCAGGCCTAAAACCTGAATGGTTACAGGGTCTGGATATCTTCGAAAGCTTTTTGAAGTGTCGTTCTTACTTCAGCCTCCCAGTACTGTACTTTCCTGATAAACTCGCTGCGGTCAGAGGATTCGCCTTTATTGAGATACGCCCTCATTCCAACCTTATACATGGCGTCATGTGCCAGTTGTTCTACGAATCTCTTTTCGTCGTCGGAAATGTTCATGGCTATCCTCCTGATAATCCAATTATAACACGGAGGCTGTTGTGAAAAAGTTCTGAAGACCCGGAAGCCGTAAATGATATGCTGCCCTACCCTGCTCAGGAGGACTGTTATCATTACCATCTTGTTGACACTCCACAGCCGAACCCATTATCATCGGTTTGCGTTAGGTTTGCCCGGGACGGCTTGATGATATCAGGCATCTGATTACACTATATATATTAATATGAAGGAGATTTATAAATGACTGAGAAGAAGTACGGAAATTGCGTGGTCCCCGCCCCTATCTCAAAGGTGCCGCTTGAAGGCTACACCTGGGAATCGCTCTATGCCCACGAGGGCCAGATAAATGCCGATTGCACGATATCTCTCCACTATATTACCGAGACCTTCGAGGAAGGACCGCCTCACAAGCACAACGCACAGCAGGTTATGGCTTTTGTCGGCGGTGATATGAAAAACATACGCGACTTCGATGCCGAAATCGAGATTGTCCTGGGCGAAGAGATGGAGGTGCAGACAATCACTTCTCCATCTGTGGTCACAATCCCGGCGGGACTGCTCCACTGCCCGCTCCGCTTCAAAAGACTCGGCAAACCGGTGATATTCCTTGAAATCGCCTTTGAGCGCTCCTACCAGAGAGTAATCGACTCCGTGGCGGAAGGAACCGAGTTCGAGAGCTCCTACAGCAAGCAGATTGAATCTTAGCAATAAAAAACTAAAAACACGCACCCTCTTTATCCCCTTCTGAGTCTTGCCCTGAAAGTCGTGTGTTCCTGTCACCCTGAGCTTGTCGAAGGGTCTCAGGGAGGAAGGGTATTACCTTGACTACCCCACCCTGAGATTCTTCGTCCGCCAGAGGCGGACTCCAGAATGACTTTTGAGGCAAGCCCCCCTCAAGCAGTAATAACCTGAACAAATGCGGATATTAACCGTATAATAAAGGAAAGCGGCGGCACCAGATGGTGCCGCCGCTAATTCTCTCTGTTCCGCTCGTTATTACGCGGGGCAGGATTGGCCTGGCTATTCTGCCCCGCGTTTTCTTACCAGGATGAGGACCGATACATCGATAACCAGGATGGCGGCTCCCGCAATCAGGAAAATCATGCCGAATCTACTCTCCCCTGCCGCCAGCGCTCCGATACCGGCCGCAACCAGCATCAGTCCAATAAATATTACAATTATCAGAGCATTTTGCATTAATCTGCTCGCTTACTGAGCTTTATACACTATTTTTATGTTTTACGCAAGCGGTGGATTCGTGGTTCTGTTCGGTTATAGCTGATAATGTCATTGCGAGCCCGCCTCTGGCGGGCGTGGCAATCTCTATTGATGTATCTGTATAGATTGCTACGTCGTCCGCCAAAGGCGTACTCCTCGCAATGACAGTTGAATCGACCTGAGGTATTAATGTTATAATAGACAGGAGAATATTCAAGCATTGATGCCACAAGAGTAAATAAGCAGGTCAAGAAGTAAAAAATGCGTGCATTATTGGTAACCCTTACTATAATCGGCTGGTTGCTATTTGCCTTTGCCATTCCTGGTGCAATATCGGGATTATTTTTCGTGCTGGGCAGTGCTGAGCCCTGGGGGCTGATAATGCCGGCCCTGGTTGCCTCTTTCGGCTGGCTACTGACCCGGCTGGACTTCAAGGAAAAATACTGGAGAAATACACTGGGTGTGCTGATGATTTCCTGGGCTGTCATGGGAATATTAATTGCTCTGTTAATTGTTAGCCGCACTGATTCGCTGAACCTGGTATTCTGGAGTGTACCTCTCGCCTACCTCTTCGGAATTGCCGGCATGTTGTTACTTGTATTATCACCGGCAAGGCACAGTGCTGCCACCGGGGAATCAGTTTCATAGAATCTTTCCGGGGATTATTCCAGCAGCGGCACTATCGGGTGCCGCTCTTTTATTTGGCGCTATTCGATAAGCCGCGGACTACCAGCTTACACTTACCCCTCTTGCCCGGAGCTGAGGTATAAAGCTGTCCACCGCTTCAGCATTAAGGGGATTTCCCGCCAGACCCACCACCTCAAGGTCTGGGAGTGAGACCAGTCGAGAGATATCCGTTATCCGGTTATCCCCCAGGTAGAGGTTTGTCAGTTTAAAAAGTGAAGACAGCGCGGATATATCGGTAACCCTGTTCTCGGAGAGTACCAGTGAATAAAGGTTATTGAGTCTGGCCAGCGGCGAGATATCCTCTATCTGATTGTCCATAAGATGCAGTCGGCTCAGGTTATCAAGCTCAGCCAGTGGAGATATGTCTTCTATCCGGTTTCCAAACAGGAGTACCGTCCTGAGGTCCGTCAACGAAGACAGCGGGGAGATATCGCTTATATTATTATTGCCGAGGCTCAGACTCCGAAGGTTGGATAAATACTCCAGTCCTTCAATGTCCCTGATATCAAGCCCGTTTGCCGTAAAAGCAGTAATGTGCTTTATGTCTGAGGTATATAATCTGCCTTCAGGTTTTCTTATAAGCTGCCGGACGGCAAGCTCCAGATTGGGGTCAGCAAAGGAGACCCGCTGAGAGATATTTATAATGTAGCTAAATACCAGTACTATTGATATCAGTACCAATATTACTGATAATAGCCATGTATTCCTGGTCATTTATCAGATTTCCGGGATGTTATCAGGCAGACATGAATTTATAGCCCGTATCTCCGATTGCCACTATCATTTCCGGATTACCGGACTTCAATTCCATTTTATCCTTCATGCTCTTGATCGTATATTTGAGATATTCGATATCGTGATTCTCGTCCCTATCGAAAATCTTTTCCATGAGCTCTTCGTTAGTGTATTCTACTCCGGGATTGGTTATGAATAACTTCATCAAGTCATATTCCCTGGGATTTATCTTTACCGGTTTGCCCTCAATACTTACTTCGCCACTGCTGAAGTCTACTCTCAGTTTTCCCTTAATAAAAGGTTTGATAAGATAGTCACTTGATTTATCGACGGCATGGGTACGGCGGGTAATCGACCGCAATCGCGCCAGTAGTTCAACAGGCGAAAAAGGTTTGGTTACATAGTCGTCCGCCCCTGATTCCAGTCCTCTCACCTTGGTCATCTCTTCTCCTCTGACAGTAAGGATAATCAGCGGTACGTCAGAGAAACCTCTTATCTGCTCAAGCACCTGAAAACCATCGATATCGGGTAAACCAAGGTCCAGAATTACACAGTCCGGAGACTCTGTTTGGGCTAACTCGATTCCTTTTTTACCGGATATTGTCGAGATTAGAGTAGCTCCCTCCCACCTCATTTCAAGTAGCAGATTAATTGTCTCGACTATCTCATGGTCATCTTCAATCAACAGGAATTTCATCTTGAACTCCTATATCAGTTTTATACTGTAGTTATTCAGATTATACCATAAGAGTCAACAACTCGGTTAGCAACCACTATCCGGCCTTTTACTTAATCATAGTTGTACAGGCAACAATGAATATCAATATTTCTTTCGCCGCTGTGGTTCGACAGGCTCACCATGAGCGGCACGTATTCCCTCTCACCCTGAGCTTGTCGAAGGGTCTCCAACTAAGATTGAGAAGAACCCTATCCGGACATTGATTTTTTCCGCCGTATTAATTAGAGTAATATAAATGTAATCCTTTTGGAATGCAGGAGAGTTGCCGGTGATTGCTGAGCTCCGGGATATGAATGGAAAGCTGGCTCTTCATACAAACACGACTACCATAGAGCGTAAGCTGAAAAAGCTGAAGTCTTTTGTCTATTCAGTCCCCTACTACAGTACGAAAGACGGCAAGATTGTAGGAATTGACCTTTACTTCGATAAGTCAGCCAGACACGTTTTACGGAAACTTGTTAAAACCAGCCAGTTGCCACTCTTCTAAGCGTGGTATATTCACAGGCAAGCCTCTGGCACTTTAAAATTTCAGAATTGCTGCCACCCTGTACAAAGGGCATATTATTTTTCGACTTAATATATTTTCGGAGGAATTAAAATGTCAAAAGTACTTATTGCTTATTTCAGTCTATCCGGTAACACGGAGAAGATGGCGCAGTATATCGCTGAAGGAGTACGTTTCAGCGATGATGAAGTTACCGTCCGGAAGTTATCGGATATAAAGACAGCCGAAGACCTGGCAGGCTATGACGGATATATCCTGGGTTCGCCGACCTACCATAGGGACATGGCTGAACCCATGAAAACTTTCCTTTTTCTGGTGAAAAAAGCTGCCCCCGAAGGAAAGCTTGCCGGAGCCTTCGGCCCGTACACTCATGATGGTGATGTCCCCAACATTATCCTGGAGACAATGCAGTATGTCTTCAATATGGAGCCCTTCTACCTCGGAGCATTAAAAATGTTTGACCGTGTTCTGGAGACAAATGAAGGAATGCGTGCCTGCCAGGATTACGGAAGAGTATTCGGAGAGAGCTTACACTAACAGGCTAATGCGCAGCAAGATCCGGTAACCAGGCATAATAGAGCGGCGGCTAAATACTGATGCCGCCGCTCTATATTGAAACTCCACCCGGCCACAGGATTGCAGAGTGTACAGCTATGTTATATGATTGTTACTCAGGTACAGTTACTAGGCATGAAGGTGAGGCTGTGAAATATGAGGCAATCCAAAGGAGAGCCACTATGTCCCCGCTGCGGAGCGTCCAATCTTACCTATAAAAATGTCTTCGATTACTATAAATGTAACGATTGTGGTGTAACCTTTATCACTCCGGTTTTTAGCTACGGCGAGGTAGAAATTGGAGGGCTTGATTCGGCGAAGGATGTAGCCAGCAAAATATTCGGGGAAGCCGGTAAAGATAAACCTGAGGAAGAAATAGTAGAAACGGAACCCTTCCCGGTAAGGGGGGAAAGAAGGAAAAGAAATGTAAGTGGCCAGACGTGGCTGATATTATTTCTCCTGATAGTTATCCTGATTCTCATTTTCGTAATTGTCTGGCAATCCGCCGGTAATCGGATAACGGATTTATTCGGTGGACTACCGCAGACTATAATATAGTACCCCTTCCGTCAAATAGAGCGTATATCAGGGAAAAAAACGGCATAATTACCCGCCGTTATATTTTACGGCAATGATTATCATGATACGCAACCGGTGTGTTATTATTAAAGGTCGTATTCACCGCGAAATCAGCCTAGAGTATACCTGACACTTGCACATAGGCTTTTTAAGTGGTAACGGGGGACAGATTGACAAGGAAGGCATACTTTATATCGCTGGCAGCAATACTATCTGGAATACTGTTTGTGGTCGGATGTGCCGGAGAGGAAGGCTCGTTAACGGCTGAAGACGGAAATACGGTCAAGGTGCACTACACGGGCAAGCTCGAGGATGGTACCGTCTTCGATACGTCTGTGGGGCGTGAGCCTCTTGAATTCACCCTGGGACAGGGCAGCATGATTCCGGGTTTTGAGGAGGCGGTAAGGGGCATGAAGGTGGGACAATCTAAAGAGGTCACTATTCCGGCGGAGCAAGCCTATGGATCGCATCGTGATGACCTGGTGATGGTAATAGATAGAGACCAGCTACCTAAAGACCTGACACCGGAGGTCGGACAGCACTTGGAGATGCAGTTGATGGATGGTAGAAGGGTTGAAGTTGTCGTTACCGATGTCACCGATACTACAATAACTGTCGATGCTAACCACCGTCTTGCCGGGAAAACCCTTATCTTTGAGATTGAGGTCGTGGAAATTAAATAGAGTAAAAGATGAAATGAACTATTGCAATATTTTCTTCATTTGCTTAAAGCAATATTCCATTGTCTTGTAGTAGGCGGCAACTGTCTGACTTTCGTTTTCGCTATTCATTAACTCAAGATAATAGGAAATATTGGACTCTTCCAGGTCTTTAGCAGTCTCAATCAGGACGTCTTTGGATTTGACCAGAGACTCTACATCGAATTCTCCGGTTAAAATCCGTTCCGAACTCTGTGTAGATACCATTCTTTCAATAAATACTATATAGGCGCGGGTTTCCGAATTAATAGCTTGCTGTGCCGCCTGAAGCGCTGTTATATCCGCCTTAAGCGACTCCACCTCCGCCTCCAGTTCCGCCCGCTTCATGTCCAGAGCCACCAGGTCCTCTTTTAGCTTGTCATACTGCTGGACAGATAGTTCCGGATAACAGGACGTAAATAATAGGCTTATCGCAATCAGGATACCTATTAGTATTTTCTTAACCATAACGCATTCCTCCACCAGTTTGTTCAAGTTTGTTCTATTAAAACATATTCGCAAGTAAAGAGAAAGACTACAAATTTTATCGCAGCCTGATAATATGAATGAATAGCTCAGGTTATTGAAGGTAAGATGTATGCTGCCCGCAACAGGATAAGGCAAGGTAAAGGGAGAATAAAGCTATTTCCTCATACATATTTATGTATATGTAAAGACAGAAAACGGGTATTGACAACGCGGTACGTGCAATATATCATCAGTAATCAAAGCAATAAGGTACAGGGCTCCTTTCTGTTAATCCGAATGGGAGAATCTGATTAACATTGTTTGAGCAGTTTTATCTTAGATTCATCATAGCAGGTTTATTTTCCTCTTTCCTGCTTTTTTCTGTCAGCTACGAAGTGAAGCCGTTCCTCCGGTTCATATTGAGTGGACTTAGCGTATCAGAACACTGGAAAATCCGGATACTGGACCTCTATATGGAACCTCTGCGTATCGCAGGAACAATAGCGGTCTTCATTATTACTTATATTCACATACGCTCTCCACTGGATGACAACATACAGGTGTTAATCAGTCTGGGCATATCATTCTTTGTGGTATGGTTCGTGATTGCAACCTATGGCCAGATAAAGGCGATAAGAACTTCGAGTCCGGCTCCCTTATGGCAGGCAACACTCAATGCGTCCCTGATTCAAATTGCGCTATTAATTGCTCTGGTTCATCTCATTTTCCCGTTCCTTATCTACTTGTTAATCCAGATTATAACAGGTATGGTGAGACCTGCTGAGTATGAAAAAATTGAAAAAGACTTTGCGGAAAACGTCGTGAAATTCATGCAACAGACAGAAATGGACAAGATGCGGTTTCAGGTTACCACTCAAGGTATCTCTGGGGTACTGGTACTGACTTCATTAACCATCGCCTACTGGATTATCGGGATACCTCAAATCATGCAGTTCATCCAGTTCTCTATCTACATTTTTATCGGGTATTTCCTTTTCGCATTGATATTCGCAAATATGCGGAAACCGAAAGCGGCTCAGATTCGCTGGATAAATCCGTTTGCTATAGCAGGTTCATTTGTTATCATATTCACATTATACGTCGCAATCCTGAGGGGCCAATCGGAGCTGCAAATCTTTCCCTACCTGGCAACTATAGCCCTCTTCCTGATACTTCTGTGGTATTTTTCTTACCTGAGCCGCCGCGAAGTAACCATCGAAGAAGGAAAGGATGCCACCGGGTCACAAGACCGCGACCTGCAAATGGATACGGCAAATATGACTATGAGCTGGTATTTCCAGATACTGGTACGGCTTCAACCGATATTCTTGGCGATTGGTCTGGCTCAAGTTACTCCGGAAGTGGTGGCTGATATGGGCGGACCAATGCTTTATTCCTGGTTACAAGCACTGCTTGTAACCGTGGCGGTCATACTGGTAATGAGTATAATCTTCATGGTGATATGGGCACGAAACATCAGAAAGCCGGAATTGGTCTATGAAGAGGATGGAAAAATTTTAAAGATAGCTGGAACCGAAGGGCGTGATAAATATCCAACCTACCGTGACCAGCTAGCAGCCAGCGCTCTCCCGTATTGCGTGTTTATCCCGGCAATGGTGTTCGCATTGCTAACGATACTTGGCCAGTCACCGCAGAGTATAACCGGAATATCGGGAGTCTGGTTCGACATTCTATTATACGGCTTGCTGGCAATAATTCTATTTGGATTACTGGTCCAGGTACCATACCGTAGTGGCCAGATGGCCCGGCTTCAACCGGAACTAAAGAAACTTCAGAAACTTGAAGAAAAGATTGAGAAGGGTATCATCGGAAACTATAACCGTAGCCAGCAAAATCCTAATGCAGAGCTACAGATAATCGCTGGAGAGATGACCCTCAGCCGGCTCAAGGAAAGTAGGCGCCAGCTAAAGGGACAGTTCGTTTACAAATTCAACTTCCTTGGCGAAACTATTTCGAGTACTGATGCGCTTTCTTCCGTTTTCGGTGTGATTGTAACAGCAATCGCTACCGGCGCAGGTATTGTGATAAACCTGTTACTGGGAGTTCCTGCCAGTTAGCTGAATATTTCTTGTAGCACATATTATTGTGTTATTGTCAACTACATGTGCAGGTAAACAAGCTGGATTAACAAATAGCTTATTTGAAGCAGTCCTAAAAAATCAAAAGTGGGCTCGGTAGGATTCGAACCTACGACCAATCGGTTATGAGAGTTGGGATTATTCATTATCCTCTCACATTCACTCGTGTGGACCCGTATTGTGGAGAACAGTCAATACTTCCAGCAAGCTAACTGCGATGATTATAGTTCTTTCCTTTGCCTGCATTATTATTCATTTCTGGTTGTGCCAAGTATTTTTTCTATTCGTTTGCACACTTCCTTAGCACCATTCTCAACTGCCAATCCTAAATACTTTTTAAAATCAATAAACTGGTCTACACCCTTTAGTACAGCTGAGGGAACTTTCGAATCTTTCAGAATGAAACTATATAAATCCTCACCCATCTTCTTCCCCATGTCTTCCTCGGGTACGACTTCAGCTAATGTCGATATTGCCGTTCTAAATTCGTTATAGTCTGTTTTCAATCGTTCAAGATCGTCCGTTAAGGTGTTTTTATCTGATTCTAACCCTTTTATTTTTGAGTCAAGGTCGGCTACTTGTGCTTCATGTTTTTCCTTTAGCTGTACCTGCTCCTTATTAAGCGTGTCTATCTGCGATTCAAGTTTTTTAATTTCTTCCTTATGCTCGCTTTTCAGTTCAGCTGCCTGTGCTTCATGTTTTTCCTTTAGCTGTACCTGCTCCTTATAAAGCGCGTCTATCTGCGATTCAAGTTTTTTAATTTCTTCCTTATGCTCACTTCTCAATTCAGCTGTTTGCGCTTCATGTTTTTCTTTTAACTGCACCTGTTCCTTATTTAGGGCATTCATCTGTACTTCAAGATTTCTGATTTCTTCCTTATGCTCACTTTTCAGTTCAGCCATCTGTGCTTTATGTGTAGTTTTCAGTTCAGCTGCCTGTGCTTCATGTTTTTCCTTTATTTGTTCCTTTTCCTTGTTAAGAGTGCTTATTTGGGATCTCAATCCATCAATATCGGCTAATCTCTCTGCGAGCGCTTTCTGGTCAATCTTGGAATCCTTAAGATCATCTCCCAGAGTTTTTGTTAACTTCTCGATGAATTCTTTGGAATCAGTCCTAAGGTCTTTATACTCGTCTCCGAGTATCCCGATTACCCTTCCCATGAGGTCATCATACCGTCTGTTCGAGTGGTCACGCTCCTCTTCCAAACTCATGATATATGACCTCATGTCTCCTACTTTACCACCGTATTGCTTATTTAGGAGGCTATAGATAGCATATGAAACCCTCCTTGCAACCGATTCACCATATCCCCTCACATCACTTCCTCTTGTGCCAAATACCTTGTTGATTAACTTATTTTCCTGTTCTATCCTTTTATCGTAGTCTTTGATCCCGGCATCAACTATTGGATCTAGTCCAGCACTATAATATAGTTGTTCTGCAAGCTGGATTTCATCAATCGTCATATCTTCGATTTGGACTAAACTAGTAGGTTCTTTCTCGAAATCTGTAGTATTTTCTTCCATTAATGTAGCCTCCTGCAATTAGCAGTAATCCAAAATAAAGTAGTCATATTTTACAACATATTTTATTAATAAAATACTCTAATAAGATATTAGTCTCAAAACATATTTTATATATTTTATTCAGTATTAAACTAGGCTCGGGATAAAATACTCTAATAAAATACTAGCCTCAAACCTTATTTTGTATGCGCAACTCCAAATGCCTTCTCCCCTTGTTACCAAGAAGTATATACATTAATTCTCGTAGTTGCAACAGTTGTGAGCTATCAGAAAGGGCCTGCGCGTTTTCGTAAAATGCCGGTGGAATTTGTGAGGAATTAGATTCGGAAGTGGGCTCGGTAGGATTCGAACCTACGACCAATCGGTTATGAGCCGACCGCTCTGCCGCTGAGCTACGAGCCCTTGCGGATGGGAGGTGCTTCAATCCCCTCCCCTATTTGAATTTTTATATACATCTGACCGGCAGTGGCACTTTCCGGTCACCTGTCAGGTAAATATAATATCGCAACCAATAGCGGTAGTCAACAAGGTGATATTCGGTCCGGTTACATTGTCATTGCGAGCCCGCCTCTGGCGGGCGTGGCAATCGCTATGTTCGAAAGAGGAGATTGCCACGTCGTCCCGATTTTATCGGGACTCCTCGCAATGACAGTTTAATCATCCAACTGCAAACAGACCCTCGCCGGCAGGATGTTTTCATTCAAGCAGACGTCCAGTTGGCGATATTATGTCAATTTGCCCCCCTGCTATACTTAACGGGCGTTGCCGGATAAACCTCTGGACTGTCATCCATCCATTATGATTAAATACCAGTTGAATCTCAGTGCATATTGCATGTTGTAAGGTTGTGACAGATATGACTGGCGAAATAGATTTATCCTTACTCGACCAGCCGGAAATTCTTGGAACTGTATTCCCCCTGGCCTATTCTCCTTTTCCCATGTATGCTGACCGGCCAGCCGCTTCGTCAGATATCCTGGCCTACCCTATCGAGTTAGAAGAAGGCATTAAACTCTACTGCGGTTTATGGACAGCCAGTAAAGGGAGTCCGACAATTCTCTATTTCCACGGCAACGGAGAAACGGTGGCTGTGCATGAATGGATTGCCCCCTATTACACGGAAAGAGGAATAAACATTTTCGTTGCCGAGTACCGGGGCTATGGATTAAGCGACGGCAAGCCGACTATTTCAAATATGATAGGAGATGCCCATGTTATCTTCGAAAAATTCAGGGAGATAATCGGTAAGGAAGGTTTTGCAGAGAGTTATTTTGCAATGGGGCGTTCGCTGGGCAGTATACCGGCGGTTGAACTGGCATTCCACTATCAGGATACAATTAACGGGCTGATTGTTGAAAGCGGTACCGCCAATAATTTCCGCCGGATGTGGGCTTACCTGACTTCCGATGCAGAAAAAACTATCCTTGATGAAGAAAGTACCTTTTTAAACAAGGTGAAAGTCCGGCATATCCGCAAGCCGACTCTAATAATTCACGGTGGAGATGACGAAATAATACCGGTTAGTGAGGGAAAGGAACTATACGGCAATTCGGCAGCCGGAGATAAGAGAATCCTGATTATACCCGGCGCCGGCCATAATGATATTCTAACAGCACAGCCGGATATGTATTTCAATACTATCGAAAGGTTCGTGAAAGAGAACAGCTAAACCAAAAGCAAAGGGAGGAGAGGAATGGAAGAGCTGATTAAAAGAGCCGCCAGGGATATTGTCGGGTCAAGCTACGCCATTGCCCTTACCGGCGCCGGAATGTCTACCGAGTCAGGAATATCCGATTTCCGGGGTCCAAAAGGTGTCTGGACTTTGAATCCTGAAGCGGAAAGAAGAGCCTACCGCAGCTATCAGGATTTTTCGCAGGACCCGAAGAGTTGGTGGCAAAACATGCTGACCGGTCAGCAAAGAGGCGGTGCCCTGGGAAACCTGGAGGAAGCAATGCCGAACCTGGGCCATTATGCACTTGCCGAACTGGAGAAAATGGGTACCCTGAAATACACGATAACCCAGAATATCGACTCCCTCCATGAAAAAGCCGGGACCGAGCACCTCTATGAATACCACGGTAGCGTCGCCAAGCTGAGGTGTATTTCCTGCAACGCCAGGTTCAAACGGGATGAATTCGATTTACAGAAGCTTCTTGAAGAAGACAGTTTACCTCCCCGCTGTCCGAAGTGCCAGGGAATAATCAAGTCCGATGGCGTTTTCTTCGGCGAGCCGATTCCCTCCGATGTTGCCGAGGGCAGCCTTGAGGAAGCCTGGAAATGCGACCTGATGCTCATCTGCGGGACCTCAGCCGTGGTATTTCCCTTTGCCAACCTGCCGAGAATAGCCAGACAGGCAGGAAGCGCTACCATAATCGAGGTGAACGCCGAACCGACACCACTGACGGAAGAAGGGATTTCTGACTACCTTATTCAGGGAAAAACCGGTGAAATCTTGCCGGCAATAGTTAAAGAAGTCAAAGAGATAAAGCAGGTGAGTTAGCCTCACCATTATGACAGGAGGAGGTCTATGCTATGGAGAAGCAAATCACCGAAATGAGCATTGGCAAGGCAAGGTTATCAATAATCCAGGGTGATATCACCCTCCAGGATACCGATGCCATAGTAAACGCCGCCAATTCAAGCCTGATGGGAGGAGGAGGCGTTGATGGCGCCATCCACCGCGCCGGAGGTCCCGCCATTCTGGAGGAGTGCAAGCAAATCGTCGCCAGACAGGGACGACTCCCTACCGGCCAGGCTGTAATTACCAGCGGGGGAAATCTGAAAGCCAGGTTCGTTATCCATACCGTGGGACCTGTCTGGCACGGCGGCAATAAAGGAGAGCCGGAACTGCTTGCCAGTGCCTACCGGGAGAGTCTTAAAGTAGCTGCGGATAATAACCTGAGCAGTGTATCATTTCCATCAATAAGCACCGGTGTTTACAGTTATCCGGTGGCTGAAGCCGCCGGAATTGCGCTGAGTACTGTAGCTACCTTCCTCAGGGAGAGAGATACCACAATTAAAGAGGTAGTCTTCGTCCTCTTTGATTCGGCCACTTTTCAAAACTACTCCCTGGCGCTCGGTAGACTGGCGGATACTTAACATATAGCCAAAAGGGGGATAGTATGCTATAATACCGATAATAATTTGTATCCAGGCGTAAACAGGCTAAGGAGGATTTCCAATGGAATGGTGGACCTGGATTCTGATAGTGATACTTATTGCCCTTATCGTTCTATTCTTTATGGCCAGGCGGCGCTAGATTTTGCTCCGCTATTATTCTGATTGAAACTCAAACGCCAGACAGGCCGGATGTTGGCTGAAACCGCTGGCATTAATCTCTTTCAAGGATGCCGGTACGGTAGTTATATTGAACAAGACTCCGTAAACTCTTTCTTCTGCTCTCCGGTTGCTCAATAATATCTATATAGATTGCTTCGTCGTTTCACTCCTCGCAATGACGGTTGTATTTGAGATCGCCACGTTGTCCCCATACAATCGGGACTCTTCGCAATGACAGTTTAATCAACCATACGTAAGCAGAATCCATATTATCCCCTGTTGCAATTTCATCAAGATTAAGTCTAAAATTATGCAGCCCCGAAAATCTCCGGAGAAAGTACTACAAAAAAGGAGTATATATTATGATAACCACAATTAGTCTACCGGTAAAAATCGTTTTCGGTGAAGGCAGCGTCAAACAGCTGGGAGAAGAGGCTAAAGCTATAGCGAAAAAGGCGATGGTTGTCACCTACCCGGACATCAGAAAAGTGGGGCTGCTGGATAAAATCCTCAATAACCTTAAAGAAAATGAAATAGAGACCACAGTCTTCGAAGATGTGGAGCCAAATCCGCGCAGCACAACGGTTGATAAAGGCGCCGCTATTGTCCGCGACCAGAAAATCGACCTGGTTATCGGTCTCGGCGGAGGCAGTGCCATGGATTCCGCCAAGGGAATTGCCGTAACCAGCAGCGGCAGCGCATCGGTCTGGGACTACGTAATGCAGCAGGCACGGGTAACCGGTCCGGTTCCTTCACTTATCCAGGTGCCGACCCTCGCCGGTACTGGCTCAGAGATAAACAATGTCGGCGTTATATCCAACTGGGAGACCCATGAAAAGAGATTGCTATTCAGTCCCAGTGCCTGGGCGAAGACCTCGATAATCGACCCTGAGTTAACAATCACCGTACCGAAAAATCAGACCGGCGCCGGGGGAGTCGATACCTTCTCACACCTCGTTGAGTATTACGTGATGCCCGATAAGCCGTTACCACTGAACGATGCTTACAGGGAAGCGGTGATGCGAATCGTGGTCAAGTACCTGCCAAAGGCGCTGGCCAAGCCGGATGATATCGAAGCCCGCACCCAGCTTTCCTGGGCAAGCACAATTGCGATGTCCGCGCTGGCCAGACTGGGCGGCACGGTAGGCATGATGACCTGTCACGGCATCGAGCATGCCGTCAGCGCAATCTATGATGTCACTCACGGCGCCGGACTGGCAGCCCTGCTTCCCGCCTGGATGAGACACATTCTACCGGTAAGGCAGGAAAGGTTTGATATGCTCGGTAAAAATGTCTTCGGCAAATCGGACGGAATAAAGGCTACCGAAGAATGGCTGGAAGAGGTTGGAATGAGACTCAGGCTGGGAGACATCGGCTGCGAGGTTGGCCGAGCCATGGAAGTGGCAGAGAATACAATCGCCACTTTTCCCGCAATTAACCAGCATCCCAGAGAACTGGATGCTGAGGGAATTGCCCAGATTTACCGGGATTCATTCTAATATTGCCGGGCAGGGCAAAAATATCCGGAGACTGATATGGCGTCAGGAGTGAAACCGCTTATAGCCGTCACCATGGGCGATGCCGCCGGCATCGGGCCTGAAGTTGTCGTGAAAGCCCTCGGCGAGCCTGAAATTGAAGAGATTTGCCGTCCGCTGGTGGTGGGCGATGGAAGCGTGCTCCGGCATACAGTGGAGATTTTGAACAGCCCGCTGAACCTGCACCCTGTCAATACGGTCTCCGAAGCTAAAGGAATGCCCGGCACAATCGACCTCCTTGACCTGCACAACCTTAATAGTGAAGAGGTCATTCCCGGTCGGGTTTCGGCGGCCTGCGGTAAAGCGGCTATGGAATACATCGAAAAAGCCGCCGGGCTGGCTCTGGCGGGCGAAGTCAGGGCAATGACAACTGCGCCAATCAACAAGGAAGCCGTAATGGCAGCAGGCTACAATGATACCGGGCACATGAAGTTTCTTACCCGCCTCACATCAACCGCCGAATATGCCGCGATGCTTGTCACCGGTCGGCTGCGGGTAGTCCACCTGAGTGACCATTACTCACTCAAGGATGCCTGTAATCTGGTTACCAGAGATAGAATCGTGGCAAAACTGAAGCTGACTCACCATTCCTTTAAGCAGTGGGGTTTCGAGCGTCCCCGCATCGGCGTTGCGGCGCTTAATCCTCACGGGAGCGATGGAGGACTCTTCGGCTCGGAAGAAGCCGAAGAGATTGCTCCGGCTGTAGAGGAGGCTCAAAATCTGGGTATTGATGCCAGGGGTCCTTTTCCTGCCGATTCAATTTTTTATCGTGCCATTGATGGAGAGTTTGACGTTGTGCTCGCTATGTACCATGACCAGGGTCATATTGCTGTTAAGGTTCATGGATTTGAAAAAAGTCTGACTGTCACCCTGGGGCTGCCCTTCATCAGGACTTCCGTCGACCACGGCACTGCCTTCGATATTGCCGGCAAGGGCGTCGCCGATTCTCAGAGTCTTGTTGAAGCAATAAAGACAGCTGTCAGCTTGAGTGAAAAAAAGGGAAAGTTCCTTTGATTATGGTTCTTCTCAATTTTAGTTGGAGACCCTTCGACAAGCTCAGGGTGAGCGGGAATAAATGCAGCTCATGGTGAGCAGTTAGCCTGTCCTGAGCGAAGCCGAAGGAAACCATAGCGGCGAAAGAAATATTGAGATTCATTGTTGCCTGTGCAACCATGATTAAGTAAAAGGTTAATATTGATACGTTATTAAGAAAAGAAACTAAAGTATTACGTAATATACTCCAAAAAACAGTCTTGCAAACTGGAAATGTTAAGTGTATAATATGCCTCAGGTTTAGTACAGGTTGTCAAATACTCAGTTAAATTCCATACAATTCCACATGTATTGGATGGCCGACACTCTAACCAATATAGAAGAGAGGAGGTCATCTAATGAGCTTTGAGGACAAGCAGCTCCAGTGCTCTGACTGTGGGCGAGAGTTCACTTTCACAGCAGGAGAGCAAGAGTTCTATGCTTCGCGTGGCTTCCAGAATGAGCCGAAACGCTGTCCCGAGTGCCGCAGAGCAAGGAAGGCACAACGCTACGGTGACGATGGATACGGTTACAGGGCTCCCCGGCAGATGTACCCCGTTGTATGCGCCCAGTGCGGACAGGAAACCGAAGTTCCCTTCGAACCCCATGAAGACAGACCGGTTTACTGCAGCGAGTGCTACAATAAAATCAAGTTAAGCAGATAGTACAATTCTGAATAAGGACTAATACAGGCTGGATAAAATCCAGCCTGTTTGTGTTTTAATACCCCGTCATTCTCGGCAATGCAATTAGGTTTTCCCGTCACTCCGTTTATAGACAGGTCATGAATTCCGTGGACAGAGTCCGGTTTAATCCCTGTCTTGTCAGCCGTTCATCAAATACCCAAGCCTCATAAACTTAAAATATTGTATTATTTTTATTAAATCAGTAAAAAATATATTGACAATTCCAGCTAATTGTTATAATATGCAGATTAATAATTTGCAGGAAACTCTGCAGGCTCATTCCCGGAAAGGAGAAGCTATGGCAGGAGATGCGATTGTTGCCGAGGAACTGACCTACCTGTACGGTGAATTAATCGCCGTGGATAGAATAAGTTTTAACGTACCAGAAGGTGAAATCCTCGGCTTTCTCGGGCCCAATGGCGCTGGCAAAACTACTACTGTCAAGATGCTGACGGGCCAGCTCAAGCCCAAGGGCGGGAAAGCGATACTGCTCGGTATGGACGTTGCCATGAATGTTGAGAAGGTACAGGGAGATATCGGCGTCTGCTTCGAGACGACAAATCTCTATGAACAGATGAGTGCTATAGAAAACCTGCGATTATTCGCCCGTCTGTTTAATGTGCGGCAGTTCGATGGCAGTGCCCTGCTGGAGCGGGTTGGGCTGGCCGGCAGGGAGAAAGACCGGGTTGAGAACTATTCCAAAGGTATGAAGCAGCGCCTTATGGTAGCACGGTCAATCATTAACCGGCCCAGGGTGTTATTCCTCGATGAGCCGACTGCCGGACTCGACCCGACATCCGCGGAAGGTATTCGCAATATAATCCTTGAAGAACGGGAGCGTGGGGCCACTGTTTTTCTCACCACTCACGATATGATGGAAGCCGATAAGCTATCTGACCGGGTAGCCTTTATGAACCAGGGAAAGATTGTTGCCCTCGATACTCCGCTTAGCCTGAAACAGCAGTATGGCAAACGGGCGCTGAAAGCAATAGTCGCCACCGAGGGCGGCGGACTTGAAGACCGCGAAATAGTTCTGGACACCCCGGAAACATCCTCGGCCGTCCAGCAGCTTTTCGATAAAGAAAAAGTAGTTACCGTACACAGTGAAGAAGCTACACTTGAGGATATCTTTATCAGTATTACCGGACGGGGACTTACCGAATGAACTGGCGTATTATTGGAGCTCTTGTCTCCAAAGATTATGCCCTTTTCTTCAGGAACCGGTTTTATGCCATAATAACCGTGCTCGGGATAGTCTTGTACCTGGCTCTCTATTTATGGGCGCTGCCGAAGTCGGTGGATGAAAGCCTGAATATCGGACTGTACGCACTGGTGCCACTCCCTGCCTTTGAGCAGATAGATGAAGAGGGCTTGAGAATCCAGATTGCGGAGTCCGAGGAAGCACTTAAAAATGCCGTAATTGAGGGTGATTACATAGCCGGTATTGTGCTTCCTGCCGATATAAGAGACAGCCTGATGTCAGGGCAGAAACCCAGAATCAAGGTGTATTTTGCATCTGACGTACCCCGGGAGTATATGGATGCTATCGAACTCCTCATCAGGGAGCTCGCCTACGAGCAGTTAGGGCAGGAACTCGATATCGAGGTCTCGGAGGAAATCCTCGGTCCGGACATGATGGGCATGCAGATACCACCCCGGGACAGGATGCGTCCCATGCTCGCTGTCCTGCTTCTGATATTTGAAACATTTGGACTTGCCAGCCTGATTGCCGAGGAAGTTGAACACCGCACCCTCCAGGCATTACTTGTTACGCCGGTATCTGTCAAAGGATTCTTTGTTGCTAAGGGAATCACTGGCGTAAGCCTTGCCTTTGTCCAGACAGCACTGTTCATGGGAATTACTGGTGGTATGAACCAGCAGCCGCTGATAATCATAACCACGCTACTGCTTGGAGCGGTACTTGTTACCGGCATCGGTTTCATTATTGCCGCGCTGAGTAAAGATTTCATGGCGGTACTTGCCTGGGGCATGGTTGCTGTAATTCCCATGTTCATCCCGTCATTCGGCGTGATGTTCCCCGGTTCCGTCACCGGCTGGATAAAGGCTATTCCTTCCTATTACCTGGTGGATACCGTGCATCGGGTGGCCAGTTTCGGGGCTGGCTGGGCTGATATCTGGCTTAACCTACTGATACTGACAGGGTTTAACCTGGTACTGGTCTGGGTCGGCATTCTGGCATTACGGAGGAAATCCCGATGAGTCTGAGGAATGTAGGTGTCTTACTTGGTAAGGAACTCGTGCAGGGTCCCAAAGGATTCATTTTCATCTGGGCTCTCGTTCTCCCGGTGGTCCTCTCATTCGTACTCTCGTTAATATTTGGCACGCTTTTCAGTGAGACGCCTGAACTGGGCATTATAGACGAAGGTAACTCTGAAATCACGGCAATGCTCGGGGAAAGTGATTCAGTAATCTATAAGGAGTATGACACTTTATCTGAGCTAAAACAGGCAGTCGAGAACGGCGTTGTGGACATGGGTATAGTACTTCCCGACGGCTTTGACAATGCCTTGAAACGGGGACAGAAGACAGAGTTGACTGCCTATGTCTGGGGAGAGAGCTTGGCAAAGGACCGTATTATCCTGGTGGTGACAATTGCCGACCTGATGAGAGAAATCGCCGGTCAGGAAGCACCAGTCGAAATCGAGTCCATTATCCTCGGCGACGAGGAAATTATTCCCTGGAGTGACCGCCTGCTTCCGTTCATAGTACTCATGGCGGTGTTTCTGGGAGGAGTGTTTCTGCCGGCAACCTCGATAATAGACGAGAAGGAGAAAAAGACCCTCGATGCCCTGATAGTAACTCCGACATCTATCGGGGATGTTCTTATCACCAAGGGACTTTTCGGTGTTATTCTCAGTATATTTATCGGTGTGGTGGTCCTGCTCCTTAACCAGGCTTTCGGAAGTCAGCCCCTGCTGCTGGTGTTGCTGCTGCTACTGGGTGCTGTTATGGCTGCTGAAATTGGCCTGATATGCGGTGTCATTTTCAAGGATTTCACTACTCTTTTCGCCGTCTGGAAAAGCGGGGGAGTTCTGCTGTTTGGGCCGGCTGTTATTTACATGTTCCCTCAAATCCCTCAGTGGATTGGCAGGATTTTCCCAACCTATTACCTGCTGGAGCCGATTGTTACCATAAGCCAGCGTGGCGGCGGCTGGCCTGAAATAGCAACCAACGTTTTTATTCTGATTGGCATCGATGTCATTCTAATAGGCTTGATAATCCTTGCCCTGAGAAAGACAAGGAAACTGGCCGGCTAGAACGAACTGCTTATATTATAGATACATCCTCCATATTGAATATATGAAAAGCCCGTCATAATAATCCTTTAGCATAAATAGTCCTGTACGGTTTTGGTTGATTAAAGGGCATCTTCCTTTTACTAAATCTATTCCCACCCGCCACCCTTAAGATTTCTAAAGAGGGGGTATCCCCCTCTTTAGCTTCCCCTCGCCTGTCCGGCAGCAGGCAGGCCTTAATCTACTTCTCATGTCGTCCCCTGCTTTAAAACAGGATTGTTCACTCTATTAGTATAAGGAGAGTTTTTAAGAGGGGGCAAAGCCCCCTCTCCCTTACTCCCCTCTCCAGCCAGGAGAACGTCTCTTTAATTTGTAACGGTTCGGGCTGGAGAGGGGAGTAAGGGGTGAGGTAAAAAAATACCAATCAGATGCAAACGGAACCGGATTAATCCAGATTTGAAATCCAAATTACATTATGATAATCTAATAATGAGTACTATAGTAAGTAATCATCCATTTTTAGAACACTCGACCGGTGAAAACTCGAACCTGTTTTTCTGGAGGAACCAGTTCCCGAAATTTATCTATAATTACCCGGCATTAACCTATCAATCCAGATATTACAGGGGCGAGCTTGCGTTTTTAAACTCTCCACTTTGAGTATAAATTTCCGGTGACAATCTATACTCCTGTCATCAGAAATTAAACATATAAATCAGCGAGGTGGTATAAATTATGAAGACAGCTAAAATCGGGGTTCTGACCGGCGGCGGTGATTGTGCCGGTTTGAACCCTGCAATTAAATGGATTGTTAAATCAGCCCTGGACAGCAGGCTGGAAGAAGAACGGGGAATAAGATACGAAGTCCTGGGCATTCTTGACGGATGGGAGGGACTTGTCCTGCCATTGTCTGAAAGCTATGGTGATGGCAAGTGTATTATGCCTCTGAGTGAAGACAGGGTCAGGACCTGGGACAGGTTCGGCGGTACAAACCTCGGTTCGTCGCGGACAAACCCGTATGACGAAAAGAATGACCGTTCTCAGCTTGTCATCGACAATATAGAGCGTCTTGGACTGGATGCCCTGATAGCTATTGGTGGGGATGATACTCTTGGAGTCGCCGGCAAATTATCAGAAGCCGGACTGAAAACCGTTGGTATTCCAAAAACAATCGATAAAGACCTTGCCGGGACTGACTACACGCTTGGTTTTGAGACGGCAGTAAATGTAATTACCGAGGAAATTGACCGGCTGAGAACTTTTGCCGGCTCCCACAAGCGGACATTCATTGTGGAAACAATGGGGAGGCATGCCGGCTGGCTGGCACTGGAAGGAGGAGAAGCCGCCGGAGCTTTCATAATCCTGATTCCCGAGTATGACTTCTCAATTGAAAGAGTGAATGAACTGCTCGTTGAGGGAGTAAAGAAGGGCAACAGGTATAATATAGTCGTGGTATCCGAGGGAGCCAAACCAATCGGAGGCGAACTCATTACCAGAGCCGGAGAAACTGATGCCTTCGGGCATGTTTACCTGGGTGGGATTGGAGATTACTTGGCTAAGGAAATAGCAAGTGGGACCGGGCTGGGGACAAGAAGTCTGGCGCTGAGCTATCTGCAGCGTGGTGGTGCTCCCTGCGCCTATGACCGGAGGATGGGAAGGTACTTCGGTATTGCCGCAGTTGATTTGCTGGTCAGAGGAGATTACGGCAGGATGGTGAGCTACAAAAACGGCGTGATTACTTCTGTCCCGCTCGAAGAGGTGATTGGTAAGATCAGCGTTGTGGATGTCGCCAAGCAATATGATACCGAGAGATACAACGGCCGGCGGACGATAATACAAGATTAACCGGGAACTGCTAATAACAACATAAAGTGAATCAGGAGAGAAACATGGTTTTAAGTAACACGATTGACGGTATGATTGAAAAATCAGTCTTTGACTCTGACCCGGCGGTGAAAAAAGAGAGCCGCAGGAAAATCCGTGAGATGGCTGCGGCATCAGGCATCTATCTGGCGAGTATACAGGGACTGTACGAGGCTGCGGCGCAGGGTGTCTACAGTAATAAAACAGTACCGGCTATAAACGTACGCGGACTTACTTACCTTACGGCGAGAGCTATCTTTAAGACGGCTTTAAAGCACAGGGTCGGAGCCCTCATCTTCGAGCTTGCTCGAACCGAGATGGCCTACACAAATCAAGCTGCCGATGAGTATGCTACCTCGGTTCTGGCGGCTGCCATTAAAGAAGGCTACAGCGGCCCGGTCTTTGTCCAGGGCGACCATTTCCAGCTCAACCGGAAGAAGTACGCCGCAGACCCGAGAGCCGAAGTCAAGTCAGTTGAAGATTCAAGCACCGAAGCCGTTGCCGCCGGTTTTCTGAACATAGATATAGATTCGTCAACTCTTGTTGACCTTTCAAAACCGACTGTTGATGCGCAGCAGGAGCACAACTATATTGTGGCGGCGGATATGACGAAATTCATCCGCAACCTGGAACCCGCTGGAGTAACCATATCAATAGGCGGCGAGATTGGTGAGGTTGGAACATCAAACACCACCGTGGAGGAGCTCAGAGCCTACATGGACGGTTACAGGAAACGGCTTGGGCCGGGAGTGAAGGGCATTTCCAAATTGAGCGTCCAGACTGGAACTTCGCACGGTGGCGTAGTTCTGCCGGACGGGTCAATCGCTGATGTGAAACTTGATTTTAAAGCCATCGAAGAGCTTGGTAAAGTAGCAAAAGAGGACTACGGAGTCGGCGGTATCGTTCAGCACGGTGCCTCCACCCTGCCCGATGAGATGTTCGAGCTCTTCCCGAAAAGCGGGACTCTTGAAGTCCACCTGGCAACAGGTTTCCAGAATATGATTTATGATAGCGAGTATTTTCCCAGAGACCTGCTGGATGAAATGTACAAATATCTCGATGAGAACTTTGCCGATGAGAAAAAAGCCGAAGACACCCGGGAACAGTTTCTCTATAAGACACGGAAGAAAGCCTGGGGCGGCTTCAAGCAGGAGGCCTGGCATCTGCCGGAGGAGAACCTTGCCGGAATATCCGGTATCCTGGAAGACGAGTTTTCCTTCCTGTTCCAGCGCCTGAATGTTACCGATACCGTAGACCTGGTAAATAAATACTGCGGTAAGACAGGGTAAGTTGAGATGCTCAACTAAGAGTTAGAGATAAAAAACAGGGTGTGAAAATCACCCTGTTTTATTTACTACTCTAGTCCGGCAGCAGATGTCTGCGGACCAGGTCTACCACCTGTCCTGGGTATCTGGCGATGTCCACGCCTACAGCATTAAGAGCGGCTATCTTGCTCTGGGGCGTGCCTGTGCCGTCACCCTGGATAATGGCGCCGGCATGGCCCATACGTTTCTCCTGCGGAGCATTAAGCCCGGCAATATAGGCGACCACCGGCTTGGTTATCCACCGGTCAATAAACTCGGCAGCCTTCTCTTCCTGAATACCACCAACCTCACCGACAATCACTATCAGGTCAGTCTCCGGGTCTCTCTCGAATAGCCCCAGGAGTTCCGGCATGCCTGTAAATACCACCGGGTCGGCTCCCATACCCACCACGGTACTCTGCCCGAAGCCGTTTGTCGATAGGTTGATGCTCACCTCATAGGAAAGAGTGCCGCTTCTGGAGATAATCCCTATCCGGCCCGGAGTGAACATATTTGCCGGTAATATTCCCATCTTGGCTTCACCAACGGTAATGATACCGGGACTTGTCGGACCAATTATCTTTACATCCCGCCCCCTGGCATATTCGCGAATCTCCATTACATCATGGACTGGCATATGCTCGGTAACAACAACGATTAGCCTGACACCGGCGTCTACCGTTTCAATGACGGATGCTTTCACGGCCGGAGGAGGTATAAAGAATACGGAAGCCTCCACATTCTGCTCGTTCACAGCCTCAATAACCGTATTGTAGACAGGAACGCCCTCTACTATCTCACCGCCTTTACCGGGGGTAACACCAGCAACAATATTCGTGCCATATTGCAGCATCCACCGGGTCTGTTCCTGTCCGGCTCGACCGGTAATGCCCTGCACAAGGACTCTTGTTTCGCTGTTCAGTAATATGCTCAACTTGCATCCCCCAGCAGGCGGGCAAGTTCCTCAACTCCCTCTTCCGTGGAGATACCGGTCACCACATGGACTCCGTGCTGTCTGAAAATCTCCCAGGTTTCTTCCTGTCGGTTGCCAAGCGCCCTGGCAACAACCGGTATTTTAACGTCGTGCTCTTTTATGTAACGTACCACTCCTTTAGCGCCTTCATTAATGGGATTGATACCGCCGTAGACATTGATGAATATCGCCCGTATTCCCTCTTTTTGAAGTACCAGGTCCATTACTTTATACAGGAGGTCGGCAGTAATGGCACCGCCTGTTTCAAGGAAATTCGCCGGACTCATCTTTCTGCCGATAATATCCATGGTAGCCATTCCCAGGCCGGCACCACTGGCAATGATAGCTATATCTCCCTCAAGCTCCAGGTAACTTACTCCGATTTCACGTCCTTTCCGTTCCAGCGGATTATTTATCCGCCCTCCCTGACTTAAATTGAGGTTTTTGTGACGATAGAGACCGGAATCATCAAGTTCCACCTTTGAGTCCAGAGCCAGGTAAGTCCCTTTTCTCGTCCGTACCAGAGGATTGATTTCAGCAATCAAAGCATCATAATTATGGAAAACTCTGTAAAGAGAGGTGAGTGCATTTGAAACCTCCAGCAGGTTCTTGCCGGTCAGACCGACATCCCGGCACATTCGTCTTGCCTGCGGAAGCTCTAGCCCTCTGGAGATAGAAACGGACCTGGTGACGACTGCCTCCGAACGCTCCTTAGCAATCCGGTTAATGGAGACCCCGCCCTCAGCGCTGAGGATAGCCAGCGGATAACCGCGATAATCATCCACGGTGATTCCCAGATAGAACTCACGCGCTACTTCAACGCTTTCCGATACCATAATCCGGTTCACCGGCAGACCTCTGATTTGTGAGGCAAGTATGCGGTTAGCTGTTTTTTCTACTTCCTCCAGAGAGTCAGCAGTCTTGACTCCGCCGGCAAGGTAGCGGCCACCGGTAAGCACCTGGGCTTTTAGCACCACCGGCAGCCCTATCTCAATTGCTTTTTCCAGAGCCTCCTCGGTAGTATCGGCGAGGGCATAGTTGGGGACGCCTATGTTCTCCCGGCGAAATAGCTCAACGCCTTCGTATTCATACAATCTCATGACTCCATAGGTTACACCAACGAGCCTGACTGAGTCAAATTAGGATGATGGTAGTTATTAGGTTTTGTGTATGGTTGATACTGTTAACCTCACCCCCTGTCCCCTTTCAAACAGATAAATTATCGCATAGCAAGGCAAGGAACAGTTTGAGAAGGGTTCATCCTGAAGGATTCTCCGTTCGGCTGAACTCATGACGAAGCCCTGAAGGGGATTAAGGGGGGAGAGTTTTACATTTAACTAAAACCGTACAGGACCTTTACAGACTATCTTTGCCAAGCAGTAAAGCAAAATGCTAAACTGAAGGTGAGGGTTCGGTACTTACCTCAACCTAAACTGCCCAAGGAGACTTGAAAAGCTATGGCAATAAAAACACCTGCACAGTACTATGAATCGCTTAAAGACCTGCACCCGGCAGCCTATATTCTGGGTGAAAAGGTTGAAAACGTCTTTGAGCATCCGCTGATAAAGCACATGAAAGCTTCAGTGGCTAAAACCTTCGAACTTGAAAATGACGAAGAAGGCAGGAAGCACCTGGTAACGAAGTCAGACCTCATCGACGAGGAAGTCAGCCGCTTTCTCAAATTCTATACCAGCCCGGAAGACCTCCTGGCGAAGGTCAGAATGCTTAAGTTTCTCGCCCAGAATATCGGCGGCTGCTATATGCGCTGTACCGGCATGGATGCAATAAGTTCTGTCGGCATTGAAGCCTATAACTGCGACCAGAAATACGGCACAAATTACTGGAAGAGACTGGTTGAATTTGTCACTCTGATGCAGAAGAACGACTATGTACTTTTCAGCGGCGTAACCGATGTCAAGGGAGACAGGTCGATGCGTCCGTCACAGCAGAAAGACCCGGATATGTACCTCCACGTGGTGGACAGGAATAATGATGGGATAGTGGTCAGGGGGGCCAAGATACACCAGACAGGTTCTCTCTGCGCTCACTGGGGGATAGTGGTCCCGACCCGGGAAATGCGTGAGGAAGATAAAGATTATGCCGTATGTTTTGCTTTTCCCGCGGACAGCGATGGTGTTATCCATGTCTATGGCCGGGGGACACTTGAATCCAGGGCAATAGAAGGGTGCGACCTAGGGAACGTCGAGTTCAGCAAGTTCGCCCCGATGGTTATCTTTCAGGACGTCTTCGTACCCTGGGAGAGAGTCTTCCTGTGCGGAGAATACGAATACGCCGGTAATATGGTAAGGAACTTTGGCAATTACCACCGCCACTCACACGGCGGCTGCAAGTGTGGCGTCGGTGATGTGCTTATCGGTGCTGCTGCCACCGCAGCCGACTACAACGGCTTACCGAATGTATCCCACATAAATAACAAACTTGCCGAGATGCTCAAAGTCACCGAAGCGATATATGGCTGCTCAATAGCCGCCTCGGTTGAGTCGGTAGAAACTCCTTCGGGAATCTACAATGTGGACCCGGTGTTATCCAATACCTCAAAACTCTACGAGGGCAAAGAACTCGCCGAAGTAATCCGGATGATGATTGAAATTGCCGGCGGCATGGTAGCCGACGTTCCATCGGATAAAGATTTTGCTCACCCGGAGATAGGTCCACTGCTCCATAAATACCTCAAGGGCGTGGATGGCGTCTCTACAGAAGACAGGGTGCGTATATTCAGGTTGATTGAGAAACTTGCCTTCGAAAGCAGGGATATTGTCTCGAACATCCACGGTGCCGGTTCGCCTGAAACGCACCGGATGACTATACTGAGAAACTCAAACATAGAGGCAAAGAAAAAGCTTGCCAAGAAACTGGCGGGTATAGATGAGAAATAGCCCGCAGCACTGGCAAAGGCAGATGGTTGCCGGACTATAGCAGTTAAAAAAGGGGGATTTTTAAAATCCCCCTTCTCTATCGTCCAAGCCTTATTAATTGTACTATCTTGGCTATAGAAGCTCAGTCACGCCGATGATGGCGGCTTCTATCGCTCTCTCCTGGTCTCGCACAATGATGAGTAGGTGATTTAGCCGGGCAATTTTACCTCATCGAGGACGCTTTCCAGCTTCAGTTCAGCTATCTTCTCTTTGGTCGGAAGCCCCTCTGCAGTCCAGCCCCGAAGAACGTAGTATTCCTTCAGTATGGAATCCCAGGGTACTATTTTGCCCCGGTAGATACCAATAGTTCCCTCCTCGTAGGCAAGCTTACCAGCAAACCTGTCATCCTTGGCATCCCATCCTTTTATCCTGTAGTTATAGACTCTTTCCAGGTTAAAGACCCGCTCGCCAACCTGCATAAGCTCATCATAGGAGACATCCCAGCCGGTGATTTTATTCAGAATATCAGCATAAGTGGATGGGCCAAAGCCGACCATCATAAACTGGGTGGCAGCTCCGAACATACAGGTTACCAGGGTATCAAACAGCGCGACAAAATCCTCCGACCACTTGGCAAATAATGCTTTACCTTCTGTCCCTCTAACCCAATCGGCGTCAACCTTCGGCGGGTCTCCGAAAATCTGTTTCTTCAGGTCGTCGGGCATATCGAGCAGTTCCAGGCACCTTTCATACAGCTCAAGACAGGTCATTCCTATGTACTGAGGATAGGTATCCCGGCTCTCCGGCAGGAAAGCCAGTTCCCATACATTATGTAAACGAAGCCAGTCACCTCCCCGAGGGTTGGTCAGAGCGCCGAACGACCAGATTAGGGCCTGGAGCTTGGCATCTCTCTGTATGGAAGGTTTATCCTTCACCGTCTGGGGCATAATCGCTTCAGCCTCCGGGCCGAGCTTCTTTGCCATTTCAGCGACGCCGTCAGCCAGCAGATTACCGAGCTTCCCTTCACGGAAGGCAGTTTTACGCGATACCTCCCAGATAAGCTCCTCATCACCACGGCTGAGCTTGAGACCATCGGTATCCTCGGTGGTTATGATTCCATTGACGAACAAATCAACGGCATAGGAGAAAGCCATTGTAAAGGAAGCCGGGTCAAGGCCAAGCTCCTGGATTAATCTCTCGAAGTATATCCATTTATCAAAGTCCTGAATACCGATGTTGCGCAGGCCGACAGTAAGGAAGGTCATATGCCCGCCAAGCTGTCTCGTCCCGGCATAGGGACCTTCTTTAATTTGAAGCCAGTGATAACAGGGAGCGAAACAGTTAAGGCATCCGGCATTATTCAGCTTGGGGAAATCAGCGGCGTCCCGATTTTCCGCCAGCCGGGTTCCGGTGAGCGGCCAGTTGGCGGTAGCTGACAGGTCTGTTGTGCTGCCATGTTCTTTCCACAATTTCAGCGTAGGTTCTTCTTCTATAAATTTGTTGACGGCGGCATACGAAGAGTCCAGAAGACCCTGCGGGTCATCTATCGGGATTTCCCCGGTGCCGCGTACGGCAATTGCCTTGAGGTTCTTCGAACCCATTACCGTACCGCCCCCTGACCGGCCAGGACAGGAAGTAGCATCGCCACAGGCGACGGCGTACCTGACAAGATGTTCTCCGGCGATAGAGGTACTCAGTACGCGGACTTCACCCTCGTAGCGCTCGCCTACTTCCTCTCTTATCATTTTTACCGTTTCACCGGTCTCCTTTCCCCAGATATTGGCGGCGTCTCTTATCGTTATCTCTTTGTTATCGATGAATATATAGACCGGTTTTTCCGCCTTACCTTTGACGATAATAACATCGAAACCGGCATATTTCATTGCGGCAGGGAAGTACCACCCGAAAGACCCGGAGGAAAATCCGCCGGTCTCCGGGCTTATACAACCAAGCATAGCCCTTCCTGCCTGCGGAGCGGCGGTCGCCGTCCAAGGTCCTGTAGAAATGATGATTTCATTCTCCGGACCGAATGGGTCTATCGCCTCGGGAAGGTCTTTCCAGAGAATCTTTGTAATAAATCCATCTCCACCAATCCATAGCCTGGGGTCAATATCATAGTCCTGCCAGAATTTATCAGTCGGGACTATCTGAGCTTCCTGGTTCGTCAGGTCGATTATCGCTATATTACCAGCATATCCTTTAGGCACTGACATTTTTCTCCTCCCCAGCAGGAATTTCTTCGGCGGCTCTCGGCCGTAGCTCCACTATTCTCCTGGCTATATAATCCAGCTTTGGTATATGGACCAGGTCTTTGGATATAAACTCCAGGGCACCGGTGGGACAAAACTTTACGCACTGCGGGTCTCCTTCGCACAATTCGCACTTAAAGGGCTGTTTTTTATCTGTATTGTAGCGAATCGCTCCGAAAGGACACCCTACTATGCACATTCGGCAACCTATGCATTTATCGTAGTTGATAGTTAGGGCTCCGGTGTCTTTGTTTACGCCAATAGCTCGTGTGGGGCAGAAATACATACAATACGGCTTGTCACATTGACGGCAGGCAAGAGCCTCAAAGATAAGCTCATCCTCTTCGTCTATCCTGGTGATAGCATGCCCTTCGTGTCTCACAATATGGATACGAGCTTTAGACAGGCTCGTAGCTCCAAAATTATATGTAGAACATGTGGTCATGCAGCGCATACAGCCTGTGCACAGTACCGGGTCAAACACAATAGCTTTCTCTTCCATAAATCTAAATACCTTTTCTCCTTTCTCACAATTATACTTTAACTATTAGAAAAATACTGCATTGCATAAGGGTTTTTTCCCATATTACTATTGTTCTACCAGTAATTCGGCAATATCCTTCACTTTCAGTGTTTCTTCCTCACCCTTGGCTTTTATCGCATCCTCAAACATCTGCAGACAGAACGGACAGGCTGTCGCCACTGTCTCCGCTTCTGTCTCCATCGCCCGCTCTATCCGCATCTCACTTATCCTCTTGCCTATACTCTCCTCCAGCCACATCCGTCCTCCTCCACCTCCACAACAGAAACTTTTCTCCCGGTTCCGCTCCATCTCAGCTACATTCACCCCGAGCACTCCGGCTAATAGCTCCCTCGGTGACTGATATATATCATTGTACCGGCCTATATAACATGGGTCCTGATAGGTGACCACTCCTCCCTTTCCTCCCTCTACCTTCAACCGTCCCTCTTTGATTAGCTCCATTATATACTCAGTGTGGTGAAATACCTCATACTCCCCGCCGAACTGCGGGTACTCGTTCTTTATTGTATTATAACAATGCGGACAGGCGGTAACTATCTTCTTAACGCCGTATTCCTGAAATGCCTTGATATTCTTCTGTACCTGGAGCTGAAACTGGTGCTCGTTCCCCAGGTGGCGAGCCGGGTCACCGCAGCAGCTCTCGTCCTCGCCCAGGATTCCGAAATTGACTCCGGCCTGCTTCAGCAGCTTGCCCATTGCCTGGGCTACCTTGACACTTCTGTCCTCCAGGGCTTCGGTGCAGCCGACCCAGTACAGTATATCCACATTGCTGTCTTCAGCCAGAATCTTGATATCGAGCCCTGCCGTCCAGTCTTCCCTGGCAAGGGTGGTTCCCATCCAGGGGTGTCCTCTGGCCCTGATATTTCTCAGCGGGTCTCTGGCTGCTTCCGACATCAAAACCATTACCAGGTTACGCCTCAGGTCGATAATTTTATCAATATGTTCCACCCAGACCGGGCATATATAATCGCAGGCGCGGCAGGTGGTGCATGCCCAGATTTCGTCCTCGGTTATTGTCTCACCCGCCAGCGCTCCACCGGAATTATCGCCAGAATCTTTTCCCTTATTCTTTAGCAGTCCGGGACCATCCGCTAGCAAACGTGCCTTGAGGTTCTGGATTATCATCATTGGATTCAGCGGCTTACCGCTGGCAGTTGCCGGGCAGAGTTCATGACATTGGCCGCACCTGACACAGGAATAGAGGTCAAGAATCTGCTTCCAGGTGAGGTCGGTTATCTTACCGGCGCCAGGACTCTTTGCATTTTTGAGGTCAATAGGACGCAGAACACCCTTGGGAGGCAAAGTCTGGAAAAGAATATTGAATATAGAGGTTATCATGTGAAGGTGTCTTGAATAGGCGATAAAGACCAGAACAGATAATACCACCAGCCAGTGTGCCCAGAAAAAACCGATATTTGCTGCCTCAATAGTGCTTTTGGCACTGCCGGCAAAGAGGTTGCTCAATGCTGCGCTTATGGGTGGCGGGACAGCACCCAAACCGGCGGGTGGGTTACCGAGAGCAATGCTGGTTGCTTCTTTAAATAAATGGGCGCCGGGAATAATTATGATAATAACCAGACTGGTTATAGCTTCGACAGTCTGCTCGCCCTCAAGGCGGGGTGGCTTTACCACGTATCTGCGGATGATACCCCATGCCGCACCAACGATAACGAAGACGGCTGCTATATCCATAACCCATGTATAATAGAAAAAGAAGCTGGTGTGTTCCAGCGTTTCGGAAATGCCGAAGCCAGCGCCGATGACTATGAAGATGAAGTAGAAGATAACGAAGATGAAGAATCCCCAGGCCATGAAAGCGTGACCGATACTGGCTCTGTCCCTGGAGGTAAGGTTTTTCAACTGGCACCACTGTCCAAAAACTGCAATTGCAGTTGTCCAAGCTCTGCGGGCTATTTGACTGTAACTTTCTTCCCTGCGGCCTAAAAGCATGTACCGTACGAGCTGGTACATACGCCGCGAGAACAGGCCAACAGCTATGGCAAATAAAACCCAGAAAATCACGTAGCCCGGGATGATACCGAAGTACGTCGTGCTAACTGCCGACACTGCTATAGCCTCTTCTTCTCATCATTCTGCCTCTCTCGACCGACTCTGCATCAGGATAATATCCATTTCGGATAAAAAATTCCTCGCCCTATCAGTATGATTTAATAGTTAAGTGATTTCTGGAACCATGGAGTGTATTTCAGGGAATTCTAGATTACCTGTTCGTCTCTAAGCTTAAGTGCCAGTTTTTCTCCCGCTTCTTCTTCACTTGCACTCTCTATGAACTCACAGCTTCCTTCATGCTCCGGGATAAATAGCTTCATCAGATTGCTCCGCCTGTTTTGCGAAAGGTCAACCCCCAGCTCCTGAGCATCCCAGATAGTGATTTCCTTTTCATCAGCGGCCATCGTTGCCTGAAAGCTGGCTTCGCGTATGTTACCAATCTCGTAGCTGGCTGTGACTAAAACCGGCATTGAAACCTCGATTACCTCACGCCCATCAGCTGTCAGCCGCTCAACTTTTAACTGTCCATCACTAACTTCTAATTTAGAGGCAACGGTAATACTCGGGATTCCTAGAATCTCAGCGATGGCGGAGCCTACCTGGCCACCATCCGTGTCTGCTGCCTGCCTGCCACACAGAATAAGGTCATACTCTCCTATTTTCTTTATAGCTTCAGAAAGTGCGCAGGCTGTAGAGTAACTATCGACATCCTTGAAGGCATCATCTTCAATGAAAATTAAGTCATCAGCGCCTACAGCTAAAGTCTCCCTGAGTATTATCTCATCCAGTCCTGAGCCCATACTTATAACGGTTATTTTGGCCTCTTGAGCATCCTTTATTTTCAGAGCAGCCTCCAGCGCATTCTCATCAAAGGTACTCAGCACCGGTGCCCTTCCTCGGGGGGGGATTATCCGATTTGCTTCAGGGTCAACCCTGAAAAGCGTCGGTGGTAACTCCGGATCAATCACCTGCTTCACACAGACTATGATATTCATTAACATTCTCCTCCCTTATTTAGTTGCTCGGTTTTTACTTGGATATGTGATGGACCAATAAAAAACTGCCGTTTTGCTATTGTTCTGCCAGCAACTCGGCAATATCCTTCACTTTCAGTGTTTCTTCCTCACCCTTGGCTTTTATCGCATCCTCAAACATCTGCAGACAGAACGGACAGGCTGTCGCCACTGTCTCCGCTTCTGTCTCCATCGCCCGCTCTATCCGCATCTCACTTATCCTCTTGCCTATACTCTCCTCCAGCCACATCCGTCCTCCTCCACCTCCACAACAGAAACTTTTCTCCCGGTTCCGCTCCATCTCAGCTACATTCACCCCGAGCACTCCGGCTAATAGCTCCCTCGGTGACTGATATATATCATTGTACCGGCCTATATAACATGGGTCCTGATAGGTGACCACTCCTCCCTTTCCTCCCTCTACCTTCAACCGTCCCTCTTTGATTAGCTCCATTATATACTCAGTGTGGTGAAATACCTCATACTCCCCGCCGAACTGCGGGTACTCGTTCTTTATTGTATTATAACAATGCGGACAGGCGGTAACTATCTTCTTAACGCCGTATTCCTGAAATGCCTTGATATTCTTCTGTACCTGGAGCTGAAACTGGTGCTCGTTCCCCAGGTGGCGAGCCGGGTCACCGCAGCAGCTCTCGTCCTCGCCCAGGATTCCGAAATTGACTCCGGCCTGCTTCAGCAGCTTGCCCATTGCCTGGGCTACCTTGACACTTCTGTCCTCCAGGGCTTCGGTGCAGCCGACCCAGTACAGTATATCCACATTGCTGTCTTCAGCCAGAATCTTGATATCGAGTCCTGTCGTCCAGTCTTCCCTGGCAAGGGTGGTTCCCATCCAGGGGTGTCCTCTGACCCTGATATTTCTCAGCGGGTCTCTGGCTGCCTGAGATGTAGAAACCATTACCAGATTTCGCCTCAGGTCGACAACGGCATTGGTATGCTCCAGCCCCACCGGGCAAACCTCCTGACAGGCGCGGCAGGTGGTGCATGCCCAGATTTCGTCCTCGGTTATCGTCCCGCCAGACGGTGCTCCATCAGAATTATCAGGAAAAGTTTCCGCCTTGCCTTCGAGAAGTCCGGGGCCTACCTGTGGCAAATACTTTTTTAAATTAAAAATTAGCTCTTTGGGTGAGAGGGGTTTTCCACTCAGGTTAGCCGGACAGGAGCCGGTACATGACCGGCAATCTATGCACATGAAGTAATCCCGAAATTCGCTCTGTAACAGACTCATCCTATCGTTATCGAGAATAACAATATACAATTCCCTATCTTCATCACCGGGGAGGTCTGGTAGCTCAGCTACGCTTGGCGTTTTATCAGTTTTCGGATGAATTCCCAGCAGCATATTTTCCGCGCCAAATATGCCCATACATTTGGTCTGGAAAGCAGCATCTTCTCGATTTTTGACAATCTTATCAAGACCGACGACAAGAATAGTCTTTTTAGCCTGTTTCAAATCATTATAGATATTGCGGAAATGCTGGAGGAAAAAAACCGTGCCATCTTCGGCGGATATAGCATTTACCCCGAGCACAGCCAGATATTTCTTGGTGCCGTTTACGCCTGGTGGATTAGTGCCAGCTATTTTTATTGAGACATTAAAGGTTCCGGTGAGGTTATCTTCCAGCAGCTGAGGGAGCTCCCAGTAATTGATTCCCTCTATTTCCTCGGCGTCAATTTCGTCATAATAAGAATCGATAACTGTAAAACCGCTGGCAACTAATCCCGATACTAATTCCTGGGTGATAGTCCGGGAGTTATTGACGGATACAGTGTCGATTCCGTCAGAGATTTCTCTGATATAGTTTACCGCCTCAATACTATCCGGTGCTGATTTTATCGTTGCCTGCGGATATTTCTGGGACAAACTGGCTTTTAGCTCCTCAACCAGCTGGCTACTATTGTCCCGGCTATACTGACGAACCTCTTTTAGTTGCTGTTTAATGTCGTCAATGCTGACGGACTCGGTGATAAGGTCCGTCTTCTTTATTCCTTCATAAAACTTCTTTGTCCACAAGTTCCATTTCTCCGATGGGTCTGGTTCAAATATCCAGATGGGCAAATCATTATTCATATCATCAACTCACTTTTCAGATTGTTTCCTGTCTCACCCGCCGGTCAGCATCATTACAATATGGATTACATCCCCGTCGTCGACTTGCCTGGTCAGGTCATGCGGATCGACCATTTCCAGGTTAACGTAGATATCAAGGAAATTGCTTATCTTACCGTCTTTCCCGAAGAGCCACTCTCTGGCTTTGGGGAAAAGACTGACTAACTGCTCCAGACACTGGTCGATGGTGCTACCATTAACCTCAATTTCTTCTTGGTCATTCGTCAGATGAGGTAAAAAGTAATAAACATTAACCTTTACACTCATGAGGAAGTTTTCTTTTCCATATGCTGATTTGCGCCACTTTTGCTACGGTGAATCCACGGGATTGATTAACTGCTGGTATACATAGACCGGTTAAGATTATAAATGACGACACAAGCCAGTGTAATTATAGCATTCGCCAATCTGCATATCAAGAAGTGATTAACCCGGTGCTGTCCTGTTTTAGTTGAACGAAGTGCTCTTCCTTTTTATTTCCACCCGCTGCCCTCAAGGAAGCTAAAGAGGGGCTATGCCCCTCTTTAGAAATTTCCCTCTTGTTCTACCGCTCAAATCGTTCGCTCCTTTATAATATGATTATTCGCTTTTTAATAGGGGGAGAGGTGGATGAGAGGGGGCTCCGCCCCCGCTCTCTTTTTTACACCCCTATCCAGCCAGGAGAGCTTTCTTTCATTTACAATGGTACTGGCTGGAGAGGGGCCAGGGGTGAGGTAAACAGTGCCGGCCAAAACCGAACAGAACCATTAATCTCAGTCGCAGACTGATAATGCGGGTAGAAAGGGCTTGCATATTTTTGCAGCTTGCTGTATATTCTAGGAAAAGAATATGTAAGAGAGGGTGCCCGAGCGCAAGCGAGGGCCTAACTGGAAAGCAAGTCGGTGAAAATCCGATACGGCCGCGCCGCTGTGAATCCGAGATAATCGGGAAGTCAGAACGCCAGCCCTCAAATTACCTACAGGTCTCCGCGGGGAGAGGTAGGATTTTTTGTTGAGTCTCGTTTCCCCTCCGCTGCAGGAGGGGCTTTTTATTGCGTAATAAACAATTTATGGGGGGGTAAAACATGAAAAAATACGCTCTCAGAGTATTGGCTTTGTGTCTGGTGATAATCCTGCTATCATTGCTCTCTTCGGCCTGCGCTGCGCCGGAAGAGGAAAAAAACGTGTCTGCAATGGAGTTTACCGACCAGATTGGCAGGACGGTGACGCTGGAAAAAGTCCCGGAACGAATCATCTCTCTGGCTCCAAGTAACACCGAAATTCTTTACGCCCTTGGCCTGGGTGACTTGGTGGTGGGAGTTACCAAATTCTGTGACTACCCGGAAGAGGCTAAGGAGAAACCGAGCATCGGTGGTTTCAGCACACCGAACCTCGAAGAAATAGTTGCCCTTTCACCTGACCTGGTAATAGCCACCCCGAGGCACGAAGATGAAATAATCCCCCAGTTCGAAGAAAAAGGGATTACCGTTCTGGTTCTGAATCCGAAGACTTTCGATTCGATATTGAGTGCTATCACGCTTATCGGTGACGTCACGGAAAACGCCAGGGCTGCTCAACTGGTAGCGGAGATGGAAAGCAGGATTAAAGCGGTGACCGATAGAGTAAGCGGTCTCACCGAAGAAGAAAAACCGCTTGTTTTTTACCTTACCTGGCATGATCCATTAAAGACATCCGGCTCGGCTTCGCTCCATAACGAACTTATTGAAAAAGCCGGCGGTAGAAATATCTTTGCCGATGTCGAAGGTGTTCAGACAATCGACCTGGAAACACTTGTTTCAAGGAACCCGCAGGTAATGATTGCCGGTATCGGCATGGGCACCGGCGAGGACAAAACCCTCCAGTATCTGCTGGGGGAATCCAGGCTGGCGAATACAGAAGCAGGCAAGAACGGAGCTATCTACGGAATCGATATGGACCTTACCGGGCGCGGCGGTCCCCGGATAGTTGACGGCCTCGAGCAGTTTGCCAGATGTATTCACCCGGAAATTTTCGGACAGCCGTAGAACTGGAAGAATTAATATTTGAATTATGAATAAGGTATACATTATTGGCGTTGGACCGGGAGCAGCGAAATACCTGACTGAGGAAGCAACGGACGCAATCAGGGAAGCGGATATAATTGTCGGCTGGGAATTCGACCTGCTGCCGGCTGAATCTCTAATCCAGGGTAAAAAGGTATTCCTCCAGGACGTAAAAAACTATGTCCGGGTCGCCGGAGAGGCAGCTGAGGAAGCGAGAAAGACCGGCGAAACGGTGGCGGTATTGAGGATTGGAGACCCGTGTATTTCCGGTGGCCTGGATAGGCTCCTAGATATCTTCCGTGATTTCCAGGTTAATATAATCCCCGGCATAAGCTCCACCCAGCTTGCCGCAGTAACCGCCCGGGTAAACCTGGATGAGTCTGTCCTCATCTCATTCCACGAGAATGAAGAGTGGACGGAGAGAAACAAAACTTTCATGCTCGATGCTTACCGGCAAAAAAGGCACCTGATAATCATTTCCGGGCCGGAACACAAACCACACGAGAACGCAGCCTATCTAGTAGAAAACGGTATCGGTGAGAACACTCAGGCGGTGGTATGTGATAGTTTATCCCTCAAAGATGAGAGAATTTTCCGGGGAACGCTGAAGGAAGTATCGAACGGCGAATTCTCCTGGCTATCGATAATGGTGGTCATTTGCCGGGATAGTCGGACCGGAGAATAAGGAGGATGTTATGATTCTGGCAATAGGTGTCGGTCCCGGTTCACCGGAATACCTGACCATTAGGGCAAAGAACGAGGTAGCTTCAGCGGACATGGTCGCCGGATTTAAGCCAGCCCTTGATGTGGTGAGAGAGCATATTAATGGTGAAGTAATCGAAATACCGGCTCATGTCGGCGAAGCCGAATTTCTGAAATATATAGCCGGGAAGTCAGCAGAGAAGAAATGCGTTTTCTGCTTTACCGGAGACCCCAACTTCTCCGCCTCCGAACTGCTGGATAAGATGGCCATTTACGATGAAGTGGAGATTGTACCTGGCATAAGCTCGGTTCAGATAGCGGCGGGCAAAGCTGGAATAGCCTTTGAGGAATCCATTTTCATCTCCTTCCACAAAGGCGGTTCTCTTGAAGAGATGCAAAAGGAACTGCTGTACAGAATCAAGGGAAACAGAAATATAATTCTTCTGCCGAGACCGTATGATTTTATGCCGGAGGAAATCGCCGGATATTTGATGCAAAACGGGGTAAGACCGGATACCGAAGTAATAATCTATCAAAATCTTACCCTGAGAGATGAAAAAGAAAGCCAGTTGAGTCTTAAGAATATCAGGGGGGAATTCAGCGACCTCTGTATTATGGTGATAAAATGGTGAGGGATTTTCATAATGGTCTCCAGTCAACTTAAACCTTCTTTTGTAGAACAGGCAGTGCCGGTACATTTACCACACTGGCGGCGGCGTATTTATGCGATTATTGGACTCCTTATCGCCTCCGGAGTGGTGGCGGCTTTTGCCACGACAATCGGCAGCGTTCAGATTCCCTTCCTGACCACAGTACGAATCCTCATTTCGCAATTGCCGCTGGTAGATATAGTCCCCACCTGGCAGAGCGTTACCGAGACAATAATACTTGAAATACGCCTGCCCAGAGTTATCATGGCGGGGCTGGTCGGGGCTGCCCTCTCTGTAGCCGGAGCTACCTACCAGGGATTGTTCCGCAATCCGCTGGCCGACCCCTACCTGATAGGTGTTGCCCAGGGGGCGTCCCTGGGGGCAGTAATCGGGTTTCTGCTGCCTTTTGAATGGCAAGGAGCAGGCTTTGGTATGATTCCCGTCCTGGCTTTTGCCGGGGCAATATGCAGTGTAGCTATTGTCTACAGTCTGGCACGGGTAGGTAAGACCCTGCCGGTAACCACACTCATCCTAGCCGGCGTTGCCCTCGGTGCTCTCTGGGGGTCGGTAGTCTCCTACCTGATTCTAAACAGCGGGGAGAAAATACACGGCATAATCTTCTGGATGATGGGCAGCTTCTCCCTGAGCGAATGGTCGGAAGTAGCGGCTGCTTCTCCATATATACTGGCGGGAATAATCGTCATCCTGCTTTACGGTCGCTCGCTTAACGTGATGCAGCTCGATGAGGAACAGGCACAGCAACTCGGAATTAATGTAGAAAGAGTAAAGCTGATTCTTCTTGCCGCCGCTACCCTGATTACCGCCGCCGCTGTTTCTTTCGTCGGGACCATCGGATTTGTCGGGATTATTATTCCTCACGCGGTACGTCTCATCTGGGGACCTGACCACCGTTTTCTTTTACCGCTTTCCATTTTCACCGGAGCTGTCTTCTTGATGCTCGCCGACCTCGGGGCCCGTACTGTTATGGCACCGATAGAGATACCGATAGGAGTAATTACCGCTATCTGTGGAGTACCGTTTTTCCTGTACTTATTGCGGCGCAGGAAAAGAGCCGTATTTTTCTAGCGATAATCAAAATGATAAAGATAGAAACAGAAAACGTCAGCCTGGCATACGGACGCAACGTGGTGATGAGAGACCTTACCTTTCAGGTATCACCCGGCGAAATGGTCGGATTAATCGGGCCCAACGGTTCGGGCAAGTCAACCGTTATCAAAGCCCTGAGCCACATAATAAGACCATATTCAGGGAAAATACTTATCGATGGTAAGAATATATCACAGATTCCGCGGGGAGAACTCGCCCGTTTGCTCGGCGTGGTCCCTCAGATGCCTCTCCTGCCCAGTAGCTTTACCGCCTTCGAAATAGTGCTTATGGGCAGGAATCCCCACCTCGGGCTTTTTCAGTACGAGAGCGCCGGAGACATGGAAATTACCTGGCAGGCGATGGGAAGGACAGCAACTCAACCTCTGGCTGACCGCAGGATAGGTGAGCTTTCTGGCGGTGAAATCCAGCGCATAGTCATTGCCCGCCTCCTGGCCCAGGAACCAAAATCAATACTCCTTGACGAACCAACGGCAAACCTGGATATTAATCACCAGGTTGAAATCCTCGACCTGATAAAAACCCTCTGCCTTGAAAATAACCTGGCAGTGCTAATTACCCTTCACGACCTGAACCTCGCCTCGCAGTACTGCGACCGGTTAATCCTGGTAAATAAAGGTCAGGTACACTCGCAGGGCACGCCGACCGAGGTCATTAACTCAAAGAACATTAAGGAGGTCTACGGGGCTGATAACTGCGTTTATACCCACCCGGCTAATGGTCTGCCTACAGTCCTGCTTGAGGCAGGAAAAGGCCGGAACTCACGCTCCGCAGACACCAACGACAGATAAGCGCTAGAAGACGACCGTGACTGCTAATAGCTCTGCTTGCATGTAGTTAATTCATCTGTCATTGCGAGGAGTCCCGATGTAATCGGAACGACGTGGCAATCTCTATTTATATATTTATATAGATTGCTTCGCCCCGACATAATCGGGGCTCGCAATGACATTAATGGTCAAAATCTTCCCCTGCTGCCTACTTGCCCTCCGCCTCCCTCTCCATCTTTTCGAGCCTGGTGTAGTAATCTGCAAATTCGTTAAGGTGGGCCAGGGCAATCTTCCCGGTTATCATCGGGTCATCATTGGTGACATTGGTAGCCGGGTCATGTAATCCGTGCTCGAGTTCGACATCGAGACCCATCCGGTACTGCTCGACATCGAATTTGCTCCAGTCGATACCCAGCGCCTCCCCTATTTTCTTTGCTTCCTCTGTAGTAAAGTGTTTCTTTGCTGTCACCTTCGCACCTCCAGTCTTCTACTCACCATTAAAAGAGACAGGGCAAACAGTATTGTCCCGACCACCGTGGCGGAGTCGGCTACGTTAAAGGTCGGCCAGAATCCTACATCAATAAAATCAGTTACATAGCCCCGGCTCAGCCGGTCAATGAGATTCCCGATTGCGCCGCCCATAACCAGACCGAGCGAAATAACTCCGAATCTGGATAACAAATACGGGTACCAGCGTGGAACCAGGAAAATAAATGACAGAATAAGGGCGATTCCGATGAAATCCACTATGGTCAGGATAAAGTTCTGGTTCTGGAATAATCCGAAGGCAGCCCCGGTATTCTGGACCTCAATTATCCTGAAAAATTTTGTCTCATAGAGGGGCTGTCCCTGATAATTAGACCTTATCCAGTTTTTAGCAAGCTGGTCGGCGGTTAAAATCAGCAGGGCGATAAGTGAAAAGGCCATCAGCCACCATTTACCCGGATGATGGTCTACTTTTTGCATTCTTTGCCTTACACTCTACACACAAGCTCGCCTGAGGTAGTGCTTCCAATCTATCGGGAGCTATCGGTTTGCCACAACTGTCACAAAGTCCATATGTCCCTTCTTCAAACTTATGTAAAGCATGCTCAACCTCAGCAAGGTGCTCGTTCGTCTGCTTCTCCAGAGCAAGCCGCTTCTCCAGTTCAAGACTCTCCGTAGCCTCCTCCTCTCTTTTACCGAAGGGACTACCTTCCCGCCTTACATCCGCAGTGCGGACATTAGCTTCAATTTGTGCAAGTTCTTCTTGCAGTCTTTTTTTCTCATTCTCCAGATGAGAGCGCAGGTGCGAATATTTCTTTGTCACTTCTTCTTCCTCCTTACTTCCACCCACCTGTCTGTTCCGAGTTCGACTCTATCATATTTACCAGCTTAGATGTCAACAGGTAAGTTATTCAGGTGACAATCCGGAAAACAAGAGCGGAAGCGTAGTATCTAGTCCATCATCATCCGCAACTGGCGGATGGTATTGACGGCCTGTCCCCGCCAGTGGTTATTGGCGAAGACGAATGTCTTTTCAGTGGCGCTGTCCAGTTCACGAATCCTGGGCAGCCACTCATCAAGTTCCTCCGACGTATAGCTGTAGTCATACCTTTCATAAGCGTGTTCATGCTGCCACCACCTGGCGCTGTTACGCCCGTGAAAACGCACGTAGCCGATATCGCTGGTGCTTTCAGCAATGGGCGGTAAAAGTTTGGGCAGACGGGGTTCATCAACGCAACAGAAACCCAGATCCAGTTGCCGGAGCAGGTCAAACACATCATCAGTCAGCCACCCGGCATTACGGAATTCCACAACCACGGGAAACTCCCCGAGTCGTTCCCTGAGTACTCCGAGGTAATCGCGGTTGGCCCGGTCAGGCTTGAAGCTGTAGGGGAATTGAGCCAGCACACAGCCCAGCTTCCCGGCAGAAACGGCAGGCTCAAGCATCCTGCAATATGCCTCGAATACATCAGCATTATCTTTACGTTGATGAGTCATTTTCTGATTCGCCTTAATAGAAAATAGAAAATCTTCACCCGTTTTCTCGACCATAGCTTTCATACTGGCGGTTCCAATAATAGCATAGTAGGTCGAGTTTATTTCACAGGTATGGAATTCGCGCGAGTAATAGGTAAGCCATTCCCGCTTGGGCATCCCCTCCGGGTAGTAATTCCCTACCCAGTCCTCATAGCTGAACCCAGAAGTCCCAAAGTATATCATATTACATTAACATTTTCAATGTATCTTATATAAATTTTTTTCTCAAATTCAATATCTTTGGTATCAACTCACCGCACTGCGTCGCCAGATACTTTCGTTCTCAATGGAAACTGGACGCGGGAAGAGATATTGGAGAGGAGTAAGGCCTCCTCTCAGTCTTTCACTCTACTGCTTATATTTTAGCATTATCCTTACCGGACACCACTCTGAGTTTCAGAAGTTGCAGTAGAACCCATCGAGTAACTATTTACTGGCGAATTCCGGGAGCGGTACTCCCTGCCTGGTCAGGGAATTCTGGAGTTCCTCATAATTTACCTGTCTCACGCTGACCCCGTTTTGCAGGGAGAGAGCTGCTGCCGTGCCTGCCGCCTGTCCCATGGCTATACAGTGCGGGATAAGGTTGACCATGTTGTTGGCTGCCATATCCGAAGAGAAGCTGCGCCCGGCAACAAGCAGGCCCTCCACTTCTTTCGGTACCAGACAGCGGTAAGGTATAAAAACGTGCGGAACATCACTCGACGGTCCCATCCGGGGTATAATGGCAATGGTATCATCGTGCTTTTTCCCGGATTTCAGGTCATCCATGGTAACTATGTACTCGCCGATTAGCCGCCGGCTGCCGCGTGTCCCGGTCTGAGAAGCGGTATCCAGAATAAAGCTGTTCTCAAAACTGGGAATATTCTTCTTCATAAACTCATGCCCGCGGCGCATTATCTTGCGCATTTCGACCTCCAGCTTGGTGAGGTCTTCCACGTTCAGCAGGTCAAGGTCTGGTATCCAGTTGTTTACCCAGAGCACATCGTTGCGGGGTGTTGGCAGAGGCAGTAAACGGGTACCCGCCACATCGGCAAGCTCCTTTGTCAGTTCCGCCCATTTTTCCGGCTCAGCCTCTCTAAAGTCGCAGAGTTTCTGGTAATCACAGTTCCCCAGCCGGAAGACAAGTGCCAGCATTGAACTCCTCAGCTTGGGGTCCAGTTCTCCGTCGAACTCCGCCCCGGCCGAGGGCAGCAGGTCACCGTCACCGGTGCCATCGATTATGACCTTGCCCAGCACCGCCTGTCTCCCCGATTTACTCTCAAAGAAAATACCTTTAACTGTGTTATCTTCGACGATAGACCGGACACCCCATGAATGAAGTAGCAGCTTTACTCCTGCCTCTTCAACCATGTCATTCAATATGCACTTCGTCAGCTCGGTGTCCACCCAGGCGGTATATTCTATCATGCCGTTGCTGACATTACCCATGAAGCGGCGCCAATACGAAATCAGCTTTTCATCGGTCGCCCCAATTTCCTCACGCCTGGGAACAAGGACTCCGCCAATCGGGTCCAGTCTGCCAATCCATTCCTGGCAGAGACCGGCAATCTGCTGCTTTCCGTTGATATCGCTCATATGCGGAATCTGTATAACGATGCCGCCGGTAGCCATGCCGCCCAGATGCCCGTATCTCTCGACGAGGACTGTCCTGGCACCGCTCCTGGCGGCGGCGATTGCTGCGGAATGTCCGCCGGGACCACCGCCCACGACAACCACATCCGCCTCATGAAGTACATTGATTTCTCTTGTCTGTTCGGTGACGGTTCTTTTCCCGGTCATTATCTTCTCAGCCATAATCAACGCTCCTTGCAAAGATGCTTCTTTATTGATACAAGTACTGGTGATAATATCATACGTGATTTTATTCTTAAAATACAATATTTATAGGTTCTGTTTGCATTTGGTTGTTTTTCTTTACCTCACCCCTTGCCCCTCTCCGGCCTGAACCATTGAGAATTGTTGAAAAGCTTTTAAGGCCGGAGAGGGGAGAAATAGAGAGAGGGGGCGGAGCCCCCTCTCTCAAACTCCTTCCCCCTCAAACAATAATATAATATCGACAATAAACGGGTACTGTTTGAGGGGGATAAAGGGGGTGACAAATTTATACCAACCAAAACCGAATAGTACCTATTTATAAGATTCTGTTAGATATTTGGTTGATTAAATTGTCATTGCGAGGAGTACGCCAGAGGCGTACGACGTGGCAATCTCCTCTCTCGAACGTGGTGATTGCTTCGACCCGATTTCATCGGGTCTCGCAATGACATTGCTAGCCAAAACCGAATAGCACCATTAATGACCATTGGCGAATGGTAATGAAATGAGTGATACATAAGAATTATGTTTGTTACATATAGATTTTAGCTGAATCTTTGAGTCTGAAAATAAATTCAAAAGAGTTGAAAAGGTCGATGTACTGCTCAAGGAGGCGTGTCATCAGGAATTTCTGTCTTACCTTTTCCTGCGCTTTCTGTCCGATTTGCTCCCGCAGTTTCTCATCTTCTATAAGCTGGACGATTCTCTCGGCTGCTTCCTCAATAGACGAAACCAAGAAACCATTCTCCCCGTTATCAATCTGGTAACGGATGCCGCCGACATTGCCCCCGATTACCGCCGTACCTTTCCACATCGCTTCAGCAACAGTCAGGCCAAAACCCTCCCGAATCGATTTTTGAAGAACTACATCAGCCCGTCTTTGCAGGGCGTTAACAAGTGCCCCATCCTGAACACTGAGAATGATGATTCGTTCCTCCCGTAAGTCCATCAGAGACCTGTAGACCTCTTCACCTTCCGGGTCATCAGTAGCTACGTTACCCAACAGTACCAGAGTACAATCCACTTTCTTTTTTGCCAGGTTAAAAGCCTTTATAACACCTTCCGGGTCTTTCCAGCGGTCGAACCGGGAGACCTGAACAATAAGAGGCAAATCAGTGGGAATATTGTAGTGACTTAACCTTTCGTCAATGTCATCCTGGCTCATCTCCCTATTAACGATGGAAAAGGGGTCTATAGCGGGCATGAAAATTAGCTGGGGTGTAGAAAGCTGCTGCTTATAGGTCTCACTGCTTACTATAATCGCATCATATTTTTCAATGAACGGAGATAAATAGTTCCACAACTCCCGGTTTGGAGACGTAAGGTCGATATGGCAACGCCAGACCCAGGGGATTTTCTTCTTATAATGATTGATAATTGGAAGTGGCTGAGGGTCATGAACAACAACCAGGTCATGGTCAAGGTGATTCCAGATAGAGTTTTCGAAGATTACCTCTTCATACAGCTCCATTTTTCTTTCGGACAGGTTTATCTGCCCGCCCTGTAATGCGTTATGCATTTTCTTGGTCACGGAAAAGAAATCAGGTGGACCGTGAACCACCCTCCAGCCGGTTTCTATTCCTATACCGTCCATGAGCAGCGTTAGCGAAGAAAGCAATTGAGACACCCCGCCCCCATAATATGTGGAGTTGATATTGGTTACATGCAGTCCCCGAAGCGGCTTCGCCTTCTCCCTGATGCGGTTTAAAGTCTCGGCTCCTACAATCTCTTCATAGTCATCAATTTCCACAAGTTTAAATCTGGCCATTGTTCTTCTCCTTCCTTCGCTAATTATGTAAAGAAACCGGTTTAATGCTGTAATGGGGAATCCCTATTCACAGTGACAATTCTACCATAAAACGGGCTGGCGCCAGAGTCGCATACCGGAATCGGAGGAAGTGAAAAGCTTAGCCGGCAACTATGATTACCTTCATCGGACAGTTTATTGCGCTGTGCTGTGAATCAGCCCGTAGTTCTGGAGGAATAGTAAAATTGATGTATTATGTACCGATGTTTCTGAGGTGAGACAGTATCCCTCAGGACCCATCCCCGCGGAGATATTCGTCGATAGATTTGGCGGCTGCTTTTCCTCCGCCCATAGCGCTTATCACTGTTGCCGCCCCGGTAGCCAGGTCGCCCGCCGCCCAGACTCCAGGCTTGGAGGTCTTCCCGGTTCCCTCTTCCACGACCACGGTACCCCGGCGGGTAACATCAAGCCCCTCGGTTGTTGAAGGTATTAATGGATTAGGAGTGGTTCCCAGGGCAACAATAACGGTGTCCACATCGATAATGAACTCGCTGCCTTCCTTCGGTATGGGACGCCGCCGGCCGCTGTCATCGGGCTCACCCAGCTCCATCTCTATACACTCCATGGCGGTAACCCAGCCGCGCTCATTACCAATGAATCTGGTAGGATTGGTCAGAAACTTGAAGATGATGCCTTCTTCCATGGCATTTTCCACCTCTTCACGGCGGGCCGGTAGCTCCGCTTCGGAGCGCCGGTAGATTATGTAAACTGATTCAGCGCCGAGACGTAAAGCGCACCTGGCGGAGTCCATTGCCACATTGCCGCCGCCAATCACCGCTACCTTCTTCCCAATCTTGGCGAAGGTATCATATTCGGGAAACAGGTAGGCTTTCATCAGGTTAACGCGGGTCAGGAACTCATTAGCAGAGTAGATGCCATTAAGGTTCTCGCCGGGAACATCCAGAAACATGGGCAGTCCGGCACCGGTACCAAGGAAAACGGCATCATAACCGCCATTAAGCAGTTCATCTACGGTATCAATCTTGCCTATCACCGAGTCTAACCTGAGGTCTACCCCGAGAGAGGTGACATACTCTACCTCAGCCTGGACAATTTCCTTCGGCAAACGGAAAGCAGGAATACCGTATACGAGTACGCCTCCTGGCACATGCAGCGCTTCGAAAAGAGTGACGCTGTGTCCCAGCTTGGCAAGCTCGGCAGCCACGGTTAGCCCGGCCGGTCCCGCCCCCACTACCGCCACGCGTTTACCGGTTGGTTTGACCGGACTTTCACTTGAGCCGGCGGGCTGCTGATTAGCCTGCTCCCAGTCCGCAACATAGCGTTCCAGGCGGCCAATGGCGATGGGCGCATCTCTTTTACCAAGCGTACAAACAGCCTCGCACTGTGACTCCTGGGGACAGACCCGTCCGCAGACGCCCGGCAGGCTGTTCTTATTTTTAAGTACCCTGACCGCTTCAGCCATATCATCATCAACGATTGCCTTGATGAAATCCGGGATATCTATGCCTACCGGACAGCCTCCGGTACAGGGGCGTTTCGGGCACTGGATGCAGCGGCTCGCCTCGGCTTTCGCCTTCTCTGGACTGTAGCCAAGGGCAACCTCATCGAAGTTCTTAGCCCGGACTTCAGGCTCCTGCATCGGCATCGATTCGCGGTTTAAATTTAATTTCGCCATACTTCGTTCCCTGTTAGCTCCTCTGCCAGTTCTGGCAGTCAAATACCTGCAGCGAGTATATTTCCTCACCAAGGTAGGCGCTTTGCCGGGCAATCAGCAAGTCCCAGTCCACCTGGTGCCCGTCAAATTCCGGCCCGTGGACACAGGCAAACCTTGTCTTATCACTGACGGATACCCGGCAGCAGCCGCACATCCCGGTGCCGTCAACCATTATCGGGCTGAGATGAACCATCGTCTTAATACCGGAAGACCTCGTCATATCGGAACAACGCATCATCATAAAAGTACAGCCGATTGCCATAACAAGGTCGACCCTGTTCTCTGACAGAATTTCCTCAAACTTCTCCAGCACCCATCCTTTAGTCTGATATGTATCATCCCCGGCAATTACTATCAATTCATCACTGACACTTCGCACTCTGTCTTCCCAGTAGATAAGGTTCCTGCTCCTGGCTTCGATAATCGAGATGACCTTATTGCCGGCCTCTTTCATCGCCCGGGCAATCGGATAAATACTGCCGATACCATAGCAGCCGCCGATAAGGACAACCGTACCAACTTTCTCGACATGCACCGGTATACCCAGTGGACCGACAACATTGCGGATTGAGTCCCCGGTCTCAAGCAATGCCAGCTTGCGGGTGGTCGTCCCTACCTCGAGGAAAACTACCGTAATACTGCCTTCGTCTTTATCCCAATCGGCAATCGTCATCGGGATACGTTCGCCGGATTCGTCCACCCGGAGCATAATGAAGTTCCCCGGCTGAGCCTTCCTGGCAATAGCCGGTGCTTCAATCTTGAGCAGATGAACATTTGGCACCAGGTCTTCTTTCAATAAAACCTTATACACGCTATTCTCCCTGAGGCTTTCTTTCCAGCCTCACCGCGCACGCTGAATAATCAGGAGTCTTTGAAACCGGGTCAACATCAGGATTTATCATGCCGGACATGAGATGATACGGCATACCGACTACACCCGCCGGCAGAGTGCCTGTTACCTTTGCTTTCGCTTCAATACTTCCCTGCTTTGAAACTACCTGTACTATCTCACCATTGGTAATTCCCTGCCCTGCGGCATCCCCGGGATTTACCGTCACCTGCGCCTCCCCGGCAAGTACGCTGAACGCCCCGAGACCGGCATCCATGGCGCCGTTATTGAAATAGTAAAGGCCCGGTTCGCCGGTCAGTATCAAAGGGTAATCCGCATCAACTGCTTCCGCAGGAGGCTTATACTCCAGTGCCGTAAACCTGGCTCTTTCTCCGTCAAAGCCATCTTCATACAGAATAGCTGTTCCTTCGGGGCGGTCAGTGGTACAGGGCCACTGCACACCGCCATTCTCAAGCTGCTGGTAATTAATGCTTCCATATATTGGCACATTGGCGTTAATTTCTTTCATGATTTCCCGAGGTTCAGCATAGTCAAAGCTCTTGCCGCCCATTTTCAGGGCAATCTGGCAGGTTATCCACCAGTCTGGCTTAGAGCTACCAATCGGTTCAATCGCCTGGCGTACCAGTTGAATCCGGCGCTCGGCATTGGTGAAGGTGCCTTCCTTCTCGGTAAGGCTTGCCGCCGGCAGAACAACATCGGCATTCCGGCCGGGTGGGGATGGAAACATTGCCTGGACTGCCAGGAAATCAAGCGATTCAAGCCTGCCGTGCAACACGGGGTCATCACCGATGATATAAGCCGCCTTTATTTTACCCTGCTGAATTGCATCGAGTATCTCAGTTAGAGTTAATCCCGGTGCAGGATTCAGCGAAACGCCCCAGGCAGCTTCAAACTTCTGTCTGACAGTATCGTCGGCTACCGGTTGGTAGCCGGGATAGAAATCAGGCGTTAAGCCCATATCACTGGCGCCCTGCACGTTGTTCATGCCCGCCGCCGGAATAATTCCGGCTGACGGCTTACCGATATTGCCGGTAAGCAGAGCCAGATTGGCAATTGCCGATACGCTGTCACTCCCGTGATTCTGACGGGTCAGCCCTTCTCCGTAGATTATACAGGCAGGCCTGACAGTGGCGTACATTCGAGCCGCTTCCATCACCTGGCTGCGGGGGACTCCGGTCACCTTTTCCACGTATTCCAGGTCAAGGCTTGCCAGCGACTCCTTCAGGGAATCGAATCCTTCACATCGCTCTTCTATAAACGAAGCGTCGGCAAGTCCCTCATCTATAATTACCTTCATTATTCCGCTTAGCAGGGCAATATCCGTTTCCGGCCGGTACTGAAGTGGTAAGTCAGCGGTGTGGCACAGGACTGTCGAGCGGGGATTGGCGACAACTAGTTTAGCGCCATTATTTACCGCCCGTCTTATTTCCACTCCGAGTACGGGCTGCGAGTTTCCGGTGTCTATACCGATGGCAAAAATACAGTCTGCGTCCTGAATCCCGGCAATTGAACTGGTTGCCGCTCCGTAACCGAGGTTTCGTGATAGACCGGTTACAGTTGGCGTATGGCAGAGACGGGCATAACTGTCGATATTATTTGTGCCCAGCACTGCCCGGGCAAACTTCTGAAGAATATAGTTATCTTCATTGGTACTCTCGGCGCAGGAAATAACAGCTATTTCATCCCCGTTATATTTTCCAAGCCGGTCGGCTACAGTCTCCAGCGCTTTATCCCAGCTCGCCTCCGTCATCTTTCCGCTTTGCCTGACCAGCGGCACTTTCAACCGCTTCGGGTGGTTAACGATCTCTGTAATTCCAAAACGACCCCGAACGCAGGACTGACCCCGGTTCACTCCGTCAATCGGGGTAACCCCGATAACTTTCTCTTCCCTGACCTCCAGCTCAAGCTGACAACCGACTCCGCAGTAGGGACAGGTAGTGGCTACGGAGTGTTCGGCGGCGCCTTCCCATTTCCGGCGCCTGTCCGCCAGCGCTCCGGTAGGGCAGATATCGACACAGGCGCCACAGAAGCGGCATCCCGCCTCCTGCAGCGACTGCCCGAAGGCAGTCCCGACCAGCGCCTCACTGCTCCGGTAGGTAAAGGCAAGCGCCCCCAGACCTCTTATTTCCTGACAGACCCTTACGCACCGTCCGCACAGAATGCACAGGTTATAGTCCCGTTCGAAGAAGGGGTCTCTCCGGTCGGGTTTCAGCTCTCTGTATCTGTTCGGCAGTCTGAGTGCATTCAGCCCTACGTACTCGACCACTTCCTGCAGTTCACACCGCAGATTCTTGGGGCAGAACTGGCACCCGGTAGTCACGCCCACCTTCCGGATAGGAGCGCGGTACGGGTCACATTCTCCCTTACGCTCACAGGCAAGGCAGGCACTGGGGTGTTTGGACAGCATCAGGTCGAGGAAGCCCCGCCGCAGTTCCTGCAACTGGGGTGTATTTGTCCGGACAACCATACCATCGGTAGCCGGTGTGGTACAGGCAGTAGGAAAACCCCGCATTCCCTCGATTTCCACGATGCAGATACGGCAGCCGCCGTAAGGGGTTAAATACCTGTGGTAGCACAGTGTCGGGATATATATGCCGGCTTCGATTGCACTCTGTAATACAGTAATACCTTCATCTACACTAATCTGCTTATCATCGATGGTCAGCGTAATTTCGCTCATCCTTCCGTTTGCCCTCATCTCTCTTCCAGGTCACACCTCAGACAGCGTTTACATTCTTCGATTGCCCTCTCCGCATCATAGCCCAGCACCACCTGGGCAAAATTCTTTATCCTCTCCTCACGTGGAAGTAATGTCAGTTCAGGTCGGTATTTCTCTCCCCCCATCTCATCCTGGTCAAGCGGCGCTACCTCCCCTTCCGGCGGCGCCAGCACTTCATCTATATTGCCTTCACCACCAAGATATCTGTCCATGGATACCGCCGCCTGCCGCCCGGCAGCAATCGCTTCAATCACCGATGCCGGCCCGCTTACTACGTCTCCCCCGGCAAATACTCCCTCCCGCGAGGTGCCCAGTGTATCGGCATCAACCGTAATCCGTCCTCCCCTTGCCACCTTTATTCCAAACTCATCCGGTACCACCGATTCCTGCCCGAGTGCTTTTATCATCAGGTCATATTCTCCGGTGAATTCACTGCCCTCTAACGGCACCGGCCGGCGCCGGCCGCTCTCGTCCACCTTGCCCAGTTCCATGCGGGTGAACTCCACCTCTAATCTGCCATCTTTTCTGGTTATTCCGATGGGATTGGTCAGATATTCTATCTCTATTCCTTCCTCAAGCGCCTCCTCTATCTCTTCATCACTGGCCGGCATTTCAGGTCGGGTCCGGCGGTAGATTACCGTTACCTCCTTGGCGCCAAGTCGCAACGCTGTTCGTGAGGCATCCATTGCCACGTTGCCCCCTCCTACCACCATTACCTGCTCGCCTACCTCTACCTTTCTGCCAAGGTTAATTTCCCTGAGGAAATCTACCCCATCAACTATACTGGGAGCATTCTCTCCCTCTACTCCCAGGCCGGTACCCCGGTGGGCGCCAACGCCGATAAAGACAGCATCATAGCCCTGCTTAAACAGCTCATCCAACGATTCAACAGGACTGTTTGTCTTAATCGTGACTCCGGTCTCCTCTATCTCTTTTATCTCTTTTTCAAGTACCTCCACCGGCAGACGGTAGGACGGTATCCCAACCCGCAGCATGCCTCCGGCTACCGGCAGGGCTTCAAATAACGTTACCTCGTGTCCCAGCCTGGCTAAGTAATATGCCGCAGTCAGCCCGGCAGGTCCCGAACCTACTATCGCCGCCTTTTTCCCCGTAGGCGGGGCATTTTTAATGTTCTTCTTCCATAGTCCGGTATCATTGTCGGCGGCAGACCGCTTCAGTTCCTTTATCGCTATCGCTTCCTCGAGCTGGCCACGCCGGCATTTGGCTTCGCAGTAATGCACGCAGACGTAGCCGAGTACCGCCGGGAACGGGACTCTCTCCCGGATTACTGCTACCGCTTCATCGAATTTACCCTGCCCGATTGCCCGGATGTAACGCGGCACATCTATTCCGGCGGGACAGGCATTCTGACAGGGGGATTTGACAAGCTCTCTGCAAACGCCGGCCCGGCAGTAACCTTTGTTGATGTGCTCTTCATACTCTTCCCTGAAGTAGCGAATCGAGGTCAGTACCGGGTTGGGCGCCGTCTGTCCCAGCGCACACAACGAGCCGGATTTCATTAACGTGGCTAACCACTCTAGGTATTCGATATCTTCAGGCTTTCCGTCTCCTTTCGTGATGCGTTCGAGAACACTGAGCATTTCCTCGCTGCCTTCACGGCAGGGGAGGCACTTGCCGCAGGACTCAGCCTGGGTGAAGGACACAAAAAACCTGGCTAAATCAATCATGCAGGTATCTTCATCAGCAACCACCATTCCGCCTGAGCCCATAATCGAACCTGCTTCAGCCAGAGATTCATAGTCCACGGGAAGGTCTATCATGCTGGCTGGTATACAGCCGCCCGAAGGGCCTCCGGTCAGCACCGCTTTAAAACGTTTTCCGCCGACGGTTCCGCCGCCAATCTCATAGATAATATCCCCCAGCGGGATACCCATCGGTACTTCAATCAAGCCGGTGCGTACTATCTTGCCGGCCAGAGCAAACGTCTTCGTCCCTTTGCTCTTTTCGGTGCCGTAGCTGGCATACCAGTCTCCGTCTCTCTGCATGATAGCGGACACGTTTGCCCAGGTCTCTACGTTATTGATATTGCTCGGCTTGCCCCATAAGCCGGATACCGCCGGGAATGGCGGACGGGAGCGGGGCATTCCCCGCTTGCCTTCAATCGAGGCTATCAGAGCAGTCTCCTCGCCGCAGACAAAAGCTCCGGCACCCTCTTTAATCTGAATGTCGAAGCTGAAGTCCGAACCGAGAATATTGTCCCCGAGCAAGCCATATTCAGTCATCTGGGAAATTGCTCTTTCAAGTCGTTCGATGGCGAGCGGGTATTCGGCACGACAGTAGATATAACCGTGATTTGCCCCGGTGGCATAGGCTCCGATAAGCATACCTTCGAGCACGGCGTGAGGGTCTCCTTCCAGCAGTGCCCTGTCCATGAAAGCACCCGGGTCACCCTCGTCAGCATTGCAGATAATATATTTCTCATCACCCGGCTGTTCCCTGAGGCGCTCCCATTTGAAAGCGGTTGAAGCTCCGGCGCCGCCTCGGCCGCGCAAGCCGGATTTGCCTATCTCTTCGATAATGGCTTCAGGCTCCATCTGCAGGGCTTTGACGAGACCGCTGTATCCGTCATTGGCAATGTACTGCTTTATCTCGGCAGGGTCTATGTATCCGCAGTTACGTAGAGCTACACGCACCTGAGGGGAAAGCATGGGTAAATCCAGAAGCTTCGGGATACCGTCAACACTGCCTTCGCCTATAGTGCCGAGAGCCAGGTCAGGACGGGGATTGCCATTTATAATATAGTCCTCTATAAGCTGAGGGATAATATCCGGGGTAACTCCGCTGTAGCAAATGCGAGGCCGGTCCGGCATAGCTATATCCACAAGTGGTTCAGCGTAACAGAGTCCGATACAACCTACCTGGGTTATTGCCGCATCGATACCAAGTCTGGATAATTCCTTCTCGATTGCTTCCGTAACGGCTATTGCTCCGGCTGCCCGACCGCAAGTGGCGGTACCAACAAAAATGCGAGGCTTCTCACTGTGCTTCAAAGCCTCCCACTCTAATATCGCCTGTTTTCGAATTTCATCAAACGTCATAAATTACTCAATCATCATATTAACAGGGCAAAATACAACGTGGCAAGAGTATCGGTACTCATTTCCGGATAAGCGCAGAAATAATGTGTTCCCGCTATCCCGATTGAAGAAAAGTACTTCAATACCTGATGGACCTTTCGTAAAATCAGGAACAACGCTCTCTTTCCCGCCATAGAAAGCCAGAATCGCCGTTTATTGCTCCTGCTTATCCGTTTCCACACGTATTATAACACAAAAAAATAACGGGGGTAAAAGTTCACACAGGTTACCTTTGCCTTTAGTTTATTAACCTCCACTTTTTGGTACTATTCGGTTTTGGTTGGTATAAATTTGTCACCCCCTTTATCCCCCTCAAACAGTACCCGTTTATTGTCGATATTATATTATTGTTTGAGGGGGAAGGAGTTTGAGAGAGGAGGCTCTGCCCCCTCTCTATATTTCTCCCCTCTCCGGCCTTAAATGCTTTTCAACAATTCTCAATGGTTCAGGCCGGAGAGGGGCAAGGGGTGAGGCAAAGAAAAACAACCAAATGCAAACAGAACCCACTTTTTTATCTATTGACAAATAATTGATTTGAGAATATACTCCACCAAACAGGAAAATGTAGATAATCCAGAAAATCGCCTACTATTTATGAAGTAGCGAAAATATGCATTGCAGGGCAGGGGCATTTGCAGACCGCTGAAATATCCAGCGATCGCTGATGCCTATTTTTATTTAGAGTAAGAGAAAGTAAAATCATTATACACAAAGAGATACGGAATTGGATATGGTAGACAGGAGGAGAAGTTAATAGAATATACAGTCACAGGATGGTGGTATTACCCCGAGAACCGGTTCTCATCGCCTGACTTTTGGGGTAAATGGAATATTTCTTAAGCTCCCGATAAGGAGGTGCACTCTTGAGACAATTTTGGTGAAATCTAAGGATGCGATATTATTTGCATACCTGACACGGTTTAAAAAGTCGAATTTATGCAAGTTCCTTTTATCGTAAAGGAGAGGAATATGGGAGTCACAAAAAAGATTACCTGGATATTGATAAGCTGCCTGATGGTCATCGCTCTCGTGTTGGCATCATGCGGTCCAGCTGGTGAGGAGGAAGAAGGAGGCCCTGTCGGAACCGATGAACCGCAATACGGCGGTAAGCTTACCATCATCACCCCCACCGATCTCACTGTTTTCGGAGCTGCCGCATTGCCAAGGAGTGTCCAGCAGGGTGGCCTCGTCCTGGAGCAAATACTGGGTTTGGACCGGACCAGAGGATCGGCCGGCACCGGAGAGGGCGATTTCGGTGAAGGCGTTCCCGAGTTTAAATATGTAATTGGTCAGCTCGCCGAAAGCTGGGAAGCTCCTGAGGTAGGTGTCTGGAAACTCAAGATACGTCAGGGTGTGCATTTTGCCTATCACCCGGACTTTGAAGCCAGCCAGCTGGTAAACGGGCGGGAAATGACTGCTGAAGACGTTGCCTATAGTATTGAGTATCTCAGGGATACGGAGTCGTCATGGGTCAATTCTTCCGAACCGGCATTGATACAAAATACAACCGTAGAGAGGACAGGCCCGTGGGAAATAACGGTCAATACCCCGGTAGCAGCCACCACCGGTTACCTCTGGATAATGGGTGGCGGAGGCAGCCAGTTCGTCTGGCCAAAGGAGATGCTGGATAAATACGGCACCAGCAATGAGTGGCAGGACCAGGTGGGGACGGGACCCTTTATCCTGAACGACTTTACCCCGGGCAGCGTCGCCAAATACATCAGGAATGACAATTACTGGGATAAGAATCCATGTGGTCGCGGCGAGGGAGACCAGTTGCCTTACATTGATAATATAGATTACCTCATCGTGCCTGACCTTTCGACGCGGCTGGCGGCGTTGAGGACCGGTAAGGCTGACTGGACAACTGAAATATTAACACGTGAAGACACGGAGACCCTGCTGACTACCAACCCCGATATGCAGAAACGCCAGACGGTTTTATACCCGATACATGTCGGCGGCAGGGTTGATATGCCGGAGAAGCCTTTCTCGAAAAAGAAAGTGCGCCAGGCAATGATGCTGGCTATCAACCATCCGGAGATCGTGGAAGACCTCTATGATGGCCAGGCGGACTTCCTGTACAGCCCGGCGTCGAGGTTCAACCCGACTGTTCATATCCCGCTGGAAGAGCAGCCCGAGATAGTCCAGGAAATGTACGGATACAATCCAGAAAAAGCCAGGCAGTTCCTGGCAGAAGCAGGTTACCCTGACGGATTCAAGACAAGTTTGGTGATAAGTAGCCAAACCGATCATACCCAGGCAGCAGAATTACTGAAGGCTTACTGGGCTGATGTGGGCATAGATGTTGAGATTGATGTCAATGAACCCTCCGCATGGACAGGTCGCTGGGCGCGGCACCAGGAAGAAGACCTGCTGATGACCCACAGTATTTTCTCCGGTGGAAACGCTGACCTCTTCGTCAGGTACAGTCTCGGCTACTACCGTGGTCCGAACGTCTTTAACATCAGTCATGTCAATGACCCGCCGGGAACCGACCCTGTCATTGAGGCAGCCTACGAGAAGCAGGCAGAAAACGTGATGGTAAATTACCCCGCTGCTGACAAGGCATTCAGGGATATAGTACCTTATATCCTGGAGAACGCTTTCCTAATCCAGCTGCCGGCTCCGTGGGGATTCCGCGTCTGGCAGCCCTGGCTCAAGAACTACTATGGTGAAGGGATATCAAAATTCTGGATTCAATATGCCTGGGTCGACCAGGATTTGAAGGAGAAGATGACAGGAACCAGATAAATGCTATGACGGAGCGGTGCTACATCGCTTTTTAAAAAGGTAAATGGGGCGACCGCCTGGAAGAGCGGCACGAGGTGCAGGAAGGAAAGGTGGTCGCCCGGTTTTTTATCACCTCTGCATTATCGCTCCGAACCTTGAAATACTGTATAAGAAGCACTACTATGATAAACGTTATTGCTTTTTAAAAAGCGGGAGGGAAACATTGGCAGACAAAACAGCCGAACAATTGTATCAGGAGAGAAACAAAAGAGTAAACGATGCCGTACGTCTGGATATACCCGACCGCGTACCGATAGATATGTCATTCGGCTATTTCCCGGCCAAGTATGCGGGAGTGCCCGCTTCGGTTGTATATTATGAGCCTGACAAATGGCTGGAAGCCGTTAAAAAGACGCTGATGGACTTTCAGCCGGACTCCCTCTTTTACGTTCAGGCTCTTGCCCCAGGAAAAGCAATGGAAATACTGGACCCGAAGACGATTAGGTGGCCCGGCTACGGCGTTTCTCCCTACCACGCCAACCAGGCAATCGAAGGCGAGTGGATGAAACCTGACGAATACGACCTTCTTCTCCATGATCCCACCGATTTTATCCTCAGGGTCTATCTGCCGCGAATCATAGGAGCGATGGAACCGTTCGACAAGCTGCCGAAATTATCCGCGATGGGTTACGGTTACTTCGGAGCAATGACACTCGCCGAAACGCTTGCCCAACCGGAAGTGGCTGCTGCAATCGAGCGGTTACAGCAAGCGGGACGGGAGTCGATTGCATGGCGAAAGACCATGCCGGATTTGCATGAGGAGATAAAAAAGCTCGGTTTTCCGATTGGTGGTATGGGAGCCGGAGGAGCCCCCTTTGACCAGGTTATGAATAATCTCCGGGGAATGCCGGGCACAATGCTGGATATGTTCCGGCAGCCGGACAAACTTCATGAGTTAATCGACTCGTTCCTGGAAAGTTCGCTGGCGCGCATAGCATCGATGCCTCAGAGAACCGATAGCCCCAGGGTCTTCATGGCTACCCACCGCGGTTCAGACGGCTTCATGTCACTGAAACAATTCGAGGAGTTCTACTGGCCCGGACTGAAGACGGTCATCCTGGCCGTAATCGATAAGGGCATGGTGCCTTGTATTTTCTTCGAAGGTGACTGGACAATGCGCCTGGAGTACCTGCTGGAACTGCCAAGGGCAAAACTCATGGCGCACTTTGATTCCACAGATATTTTCCGGGCAAAAGAAGTGCTGAACAACCATATATGTATCAGGGGAAACGTTCCCGGCTCATTGCTTACAGCCGGCACCGTCGGTGAGGTGAAAGATTACTGTAAAAAACTAATTGATGTCGTCGGTAAAGATGGAGGCCTTGTCGTATGCCCCAGAGTTGTTCCCGATGAGGCTACACCGGAAAACCTCCACGCGATGATAGACTTTACCAAGGAATACGGAGTCTACAGTTAACCCGGGGCTTTATTGTGCAATAAAGTGAAATAACCTGTTTTATCTAAACTGAGCACGGGGAGCCGGTGCAATATGGCGCGTAATAGATTGTAAAGATTTCGGCGACGCCGGCAGTCAGCCGTACATCGCCGAAATCTTCCCCTAACTATCTGGTTGGATGTCTTCTATTTATCTTTCGTTATGGTATCTTTACTCCGGTCACAAACATCAATAGTATGATTTCTATTGATAGTAATAAATGAGGTCGGTGTCCGAATATACTGCTCCGCCATATTCACCGGTGACTGTGGCTTCCTGAGTAATCTCTCCGTAGAGAGCTGCATACGGTCCGACGGTAACTTCCATTGATTCTCCAGGAAGCAGGGTGGTTCTCGGCAGGGCAATGGTTCCTAAGATGCTATCTTCGAGTGTGATGTTCTCCAGTGTGGCATCACCTGTGTTGGTTATAACGTATTTGAATACCCATACGGCTTCATCACCCCCGGCTAAGCGAGGCCCTGGCGCTTCATCTGCATCGTCCCAGTCTAATTCTAAATAACACGCCACGTAGCTCTCTACGTTAATCTCCGGATTGGAGCACGGATAACAGCTTAATGCGTATTTGGGGAATGCGGCGCCTGAGCAAAATGCAAGGGGCATAAGCAGAGCCACTACCACTACTGAAAGTATTACATTCCTGAAAAACATATGGTTCCTCTCCTATAATACCTTTTCTTGAGCCTACATGACTTTTATAAAATCACATGATATATCTACCAGTGATTCCAGAATAATTATCCAGGCAACGAAATCAATTCATAATGCATTACTCTAACTCTGTGTCATAACATAACACAAGAAGGTGGTAATCCAGGTCTTACGGGTGCCTGGTTTGGTGGAAATTGAGTGGATTGTTGGTGACCAAATTATATAAAAAGCAGGCATATCAGATTAATACTGGAGAGAAGTGATATAACTGTACAGTAGCCATGATAGTATCACGAGTATAGTTTATGTGAGCCAAAAGGCTCGAAATGTAGATAATCCCAAAAAACACGAGTCAGAACGATTCGAAATAAGTTGACAATGAAGCTTTTACTTCATAGAGTGTATATAGTACTTTTGTTTTTAACTGTGGGCAATAATTAAAGAAATAATAGCCCATGAGGATAGTAGTATAAAAAAACAACAGATTTTCATCTTTCATTTGTAACCCAGCCGGGTAGTATTACTATTCCTATTAGGACAGGTAAAGAAGAATAGATATCATGAATACCGTCAAAACCAGAGATACTGAGCAATCAGACCCGGAGCTGGAACAGCTGGCCACAAAGATGGCGAGAAGCAGAACGAATATAGCAATGTGGGACCTCAACATTGTTTTTATGCTCTTTGCCGTTCTCGTTATAGTAGTCATAATGATATCGCTGGACGTTGACACAATGATTGTGTCGCCGGTGGCGATTGCCGGATTACTTATGGTATGGGTGATGGGGAGAAGACGTGGCAAGAGACTGTTTAATCAGTTCTTCGTTGAAGAGTTCTCAAATCTGCAGCAAGATACGGATAAAGAAGTTACGGCCTTAGCGGAACCGCTGACCGCCAGAGAGGTAGAAATCCTTCGTTATGTGTCTCAAGGCTTCGCCAATAAACGGATAGCGCATGAGCTCGGAATTAGCGTTAATACCGTCAAGATTTTCATGCGGAGAATCATGACTAAACTGAATGCCAGTGACCGTACCGGAGCGGTGGTTACTGCCATCAAAAACGGTATTATCTCTATTGCTTAAATTGACCAAATGAACAATAGCGGTTAGAAGCCCGGTAAGACCTTTGTTATATTATTTATGGGGGGCGAAAGCCTCCCTTCCTTTTTATCAGGCTTAATACTTATGTACTGGCTGCCCGTAAAGGTGCAATACTGGTCTTGTTGGATACTCAGATTATATACCTTTGGATAATGAAATTAGCCCAATAGAATGATTGATTGAGCGGTGAATTAGGCTATAGTGGTTATACAGGCTCATAAAAGGGGGAATTTAACAATGCTGCGAAACAGGATGAAAATCAAAACTATAAGTATAGAAGATGTGGCCTGGCTTCTGGGTACTGATGTCAGTACAGTAAAGCTGTGGGCGAGTTCGGGAATTATAAAGTCGTGCCATACTACTCATCGCGGTGAGCAGATGTTTCGCCGAGAGGATGTCGCAAATCTCCTCGCCAGCTTGGGCGCGTAAACCGACACTTCATCCCATATCAGGCTATTGAGTCCCTAGCTCATGCCTGATATCACGCTTTTGAAGTATTACCATTTAGAGATTTCTGATAGTTCTCACTGGACATATCTAAAGTCGTGCGACCGCTTCAGCTCATTTTGCCATGCCCGGCATTGTATATAACAAAAGTCATATGTCTTGTCCAGATAAATTGTTTAAACTTACAAAAAGATAATAAACGGATTTTATATCCATACGAAACGGTTTTACCGAGAGGACAACAAGTTTGAAGGTACTGGTTATCGATAATGACCAAGAAATTGTCAAAGATATTTCTTTCTGCCTGCAGGTGAGATATCCGAACGTTAACGTAATAGTGACTGATAAGGGGCACCGGGGAATAGAATTGGTGGAGGAAGAGTCACCTGAACTCGTCCTTGTTAATTCTTCTTTACCTGATATGTCGACTCTGGATTTAGTCAGGGAAATACGTGAATTTTCCGATGTTGCCTTGCTTATTATTACTGATGAACTCAACCCCTTGGAGAGAGCCAAGGAACTGGAAATGGGGGCTGATGAGTATATCATGAAGCCTTTCAATCCCATCGAATTTCTGGCCAAGATAAGGGCGCTGCTCCGCCGTATTGATGGGAATGGCTTCCAGAATCAGGAAATAGTCAATATAGGAAATGAGCTGTCTGTCGATTTCGCCAGGCGTGAAGTCTTCCTTTCAGGGAAACGACTCAACCTGACTCCCATAGAATATAATTTACTGGCGACACTGGTTAAAAACGAAGGTAGAGTCCTTACCCATAGCTTTCTTCTGGGAAAGGTCTGGGGATTGGAAGACGATAGTGATTTCAGCTATATCAAGAAATACATCTATCGCCTGCGTTCCAAACTCAACTACCTTGGAGACATGTCAAAAGTTATCCTCACTGAACGGGGTGTAGGTTACCGGTTCATAAGACCCAACCACTAATCGCTCGATAGTTATTTTCTGGTACTTAATAAACCTGCTTACTACGTCTCGAGTGTTTGTTCTCCATTTGCCCATTATAAACAACCGTTCTCGGCAATTTAGTACCAATCTGTCACTATTTATATACCCAATTTCCACAATTTCAGGCACTTTAAAGACCCGGATTTCCACAGTTGTGTATTATGCTATCTGCTAGCAATGTTACGTATTAATAGTGATACTACTGGCATCTCAGATATTAGGGTTTTTGATGCTCTGGAAGATGCAGGAAGTAAATTATCAAGTGCCAGTATTTCCCTGGATAATGCTATGCGGGTATTAATTGAAAACTACCCGGAATTAAATATTCTGCTGAATAGATTGCCGACGATAAAAAGGCAACATCCGTACCTGCGAATCATCCTGGCGGCATACCTGCGCAGGCACCTGCGTCACCAGCAGAATACCCTGACCAATTAGCCTTTTTGTTGTTATTAGAAGCATTATACAACCTTAATTTGTCTGTAAAGAGAATTGCAGACAATTTTATTTACCTGATAACGCTGGTTTCAGGAGAAAACGAAACTCCCAGGAGGTTACATACGGAATGACGGAAATAGCGGTAACCTACCTGTGCTGGAGTTGCGGTTCAATTGTTACAAAAAACGAGGAAGTAGATAGCAGGTTACCGCTACCTGCTATTGAGCGGTGGAATATCTGCCCGGATTGTATCGGTAATAAAGAAAATAACCGCTCCCCAAAAAGTAGTAATCACAACCACCCGGACAATACATAACCGGCCTGCCGTCCCACCTCAAATGTCAGCAATTTTTTCTGAAACGGGTATTCTTGCATTTGAAAGGTCCCTGTGAGCCAACCTGCCTGCTGAGCCCTGGCGGGTAGGAGATAAGGCTATCTCTATAATTCTCCGGTCTCTTCTTTGTCACTGTAAAGCTGCCCCGCTTCCAGCGGGACTCGAACTCATAATATAATTCCCAAAATTTGGAAAGGAAATCTGTACATTTTTACTTTTTTTAATTCCGCTAAACCGCTATAATAGACAGTGAAAAATCCCGTTCTGCAATAAATATTTCTACTGTGAAAAGGTAATACCATTAGAAAGAGCAAGATCCTCCGCATCGTCAGCAATATCAGTGAGTCATTATCAATGACAAATAATCATAATTTTGTCATTGAGACAGCCCTTGACTCGCTGGAGGATAACCTGAACATCGACTGTAGCTGGATTCAGTTAACCAGTCCGTTTAGTCAGTATCCACACTTGGTCTCTTTCCGCAACTTCACTGATGAGATTCACCATGAAATGTCCAGAATAGACCTGAATAACTATTTTATCGAGGGAGTAGTGGGGCTGGGTAACAAAATAGTGGTCCCGAATCTGAATATGAAGGGCGCCCACATTCTGGCCGTCTTCAGAAAAGCCGGATTTCATTCATTAATTGCCGTCCCCATTACCACATATAAAGTACTGGGTATCATGGGAGTAGCCTTCAGAAAAAAGAGGAGCTTTAGCAAAGACTATATTAATTTAATCGCCTTGGTTTCCAACCTGGTGGGTATGGCTCTGAGCAGAAACATAATGATTGAACATACGCTAAGCCAGGATTACAGCCGTCAGGTAGATAGCCTGCCTGAGATTCCTGATATAAGAGAAATTATTGAAGATAAAAAAGGTCCGGTATTTGAAGAATTTGAAGAGGAAGCCCTTAACGATAAAATAGTTTCCACGGTTGAGGAACAAAAGACGCTTGACAATAAACCGGTTTCGGTAGCTGAAGAAGAAACTCTTGACGATAAAAGAGTTTCGGTGGCTGAAGAAGCTCTTGAAGATGAAATAGTTTCAGTAGTTGAGGAATATAAAGCCCTTAAGGACAGGCTAATTGTCGATCAAGGTACTCATACGGAAGATGATAAAGATATATTTCGGAAGCATGCCCGTATTATGACCGACTTCCGCAGGTTACACAGAAAACGGTTGTATTAATCCAGCAGTTATAATGTTTATTCATACTGATCTCTAACACGGCTATTCAATACCGTTATATTAGGTGTCGGTCAAATATCGTGGGAAGGCAGGGGGTAAAGCAGATGATAATTGATATGGAGCACCACTTGGCTACTTTTGATTTGCTCGAAAGGGGTACCAGCGAATCGGGCAAGATATGTGAGCGGTACTGGGACACCGATGGCAAAATGAAAATCCGTTCCTTTGAGGAGGTCGGACGAGCCGAATCCCATTTACAGTTCATGGATGAGGTCGGCATAGATATGGCAGTGCTGACCACAAATCCAATCAGCAGTCTCGAACAATGCCAGAGGTGGAACGATTTTTGCGCCGGGCTGGTAGGGGAACATCCCGGGCGGTTCATCGGATTCGCCACTGTTCCGCCACTGGGAGGAGAGCCGGCTTTTAAGGAGCTGGCGAGAGCCACAGGAGGACTGGGGCTCAAGGGAGTGCATATCTGGACAGTAACCGAAGGTCAACACCTGGACTCGCGTGAACTATGGCCATTCTATGAAAAGGTTGCCGAACTCGGGATACCACTCGACGTGCACGTAACGCTGGAGCCGCCCGGTTTTGATGCTGTCCATGCTTCCTACGCTCTGTATTACGTTATGGCACGGGAACTGGACATGTGCGCGGCAACCCTGCGTGTCTACCTCGGCGGTGTCCTCGAAGATTTTCCTGACCTGAAAATAATAATGAACCACTTCGGCGGAGGTATATCGGCGGTGCTGGAACGCATGGATGCCTATATGAATTATGTCGGCCCCGGCTGTCCCAGCCTCTATACCGGCGAGCCGATGATAACCAGGCCCTGGCGAGAGTATTTCGATAAGCTCTACTTCAACATGGCCGGGAGAGAAGTGGGAATGGCGGCGGTAAAATGTGCCCTGACGAATATCAGCCCGCAGAAACTTATGTTCGGCTCTGACTGGCCATTCAACTATGACCGCAACCCGTCCGAGGCAAAACGCTACATTGAAGAGATAAGGAAGCTGGACCTGCCTGAAAATGAAATCGAGGGAATGCTTGGCGGCAATGCTGCCAGATTAATTGGTATTTGAGATAGCATGTCGCATTATAAAGAACTAAAATAAAACAGCCTTTTCAGGCTGCTTTATTTATATAACTTGATTTTTTCATGGTTTCAGATAGTATAGATAGTATAAACTGAAAAATTAGCTGAGGAGGACTTTACCGTGCCGATGTCAAAAGCTTTCCAGAGCCGGTTGTTCCCGATTTTACCCGGGATTATCGAGTATTTTGGCACGCCTTTTCATATTTTCGACGAGAAGGGAATTATTAATACCGGAGAAGACCTGAAATCAACCTTCAGGGATATATCCGGCTTCCAGGAATTTTTTGCCGTAAAGGCGCTACCCACCCCGGCAATTCTTGGAATTATCAAAAGACTGGGCTTCGGCCTGGATTGCAGCTCGGCATCGGAACTGATACTTGCCCGTAGCAGCGGATTTCCCGGTAATGATATCATGCTTTCCTCGAATAACACCTCCGCTGAGTTATTCAAACTGGCGACGGCTGAAGGCGGCTGTATTCTGAACCTTGACGATATAACGATGATCGATAAAGTTGCCGATTTCCCAGAGCTGATTTGTTTCCGGTATAATCCGGGCGAGAGACGCAGCGGGAGCCATTTCATCGGGATTCCGGTGGAAGCAAAGTACGGAGTAAGGCACGACCAGATTAGCCAGGCTTACAAACGAGCCATCGACCGCGACGCAAAGCGGTTCGGGATTCACACAATGATTATCTCCAATGAACTGGATTATAAGTACATGATGGAAACGGTCCGGATGATGCTTGAAGTCGTTGAGATGGTCTCCCGGGCACTTGGTATAAAATTCGAGTTCTTCAATATCGGAGGCGGAATCGGCATCCCCTACCGGCCGGAAGACAAGCACTTCGATATGCCTGCCCTGGCAAAAGAAGCCGGGGTGCTCCTCAAGGAATTTGAGATGAAACACGGTTATTACCCGAGGCTGTATATGGAATGCGGCCGTTATATCACCGGCCCTCACGGCGCCCTGGTCACCAGGGTGATTAACAGGATGAGCAAGTACCGTGAATATGTCGGTATCGATGCCTCAACGATGTCGGCAAATCCAAGACCGGCAATCTATGAAAACGCTTATCACCATATCACCATACTCGACCCTGACGGAAGGCAGAAAGAGGGCAATGAAGAAGTTGTCGACGTGGTGGGTCCGTTATGCGAGAACAGTGACAAGTTTGCCAGACAGAGGACCCTGCCGCGGGCGGAGCCGGGAGATATTCTTGTTCAGCATGACACCGGGGCTCACAGCCCGGCCATGGGCGGCAACTATAACGGATGGTTACGTCCTCAGGAACTACTGTTACGTACTGACGGCACTATCGAGCTTACCCGGCGAGCTGAAACAATCGACGACCTCTTCGCCACGCACAGCTTCGAGCCGAAAATTCTAAAAGCCGGCGCTTAAGGAGGTTTGAAGATGGATTCATCTGTAAAAGTAACCTTAAAGCAGGATGAGCCGATGACGGTAGTTTACTTCGGTGCTAAAGGAGGTATGAGCCGGGTTCCTGCAGCCTTCAATAAGCTCTATAGCTGGATAAGAGAAAAGGGGTATAAGGCAAAAGGGCCGGCTATGCTTGTGTATTATGATTTACCCGGACAGGTAGACGAGGACGATATACGCTGGGAGCTTCGAAGCCAGATTACAGATGACTTGGATGCTATGGAACCGGACGATGATGGTTTCGGAGTAAAACATCTGAGGCCGGGCCAGGTAGCAGCTATGATATATAAAGGACCGTATGAGAAAATCGAAGAAACGTTTATGTCTCTTAGAAATTGGATTTCTGAAAACGGCTACGAAATTAACGGACCCTATGAGGAATTTTACCTGAATATCTCGGCAGAGCCTGAGGAACTTATTACTGAGCTCAGATTCCCCGTACAAAGAAAAGGAAGCGGTTGACATCCCCCTGTGATTGGTCTCCTTTATCATCAGGCATAATATCCAACAGTGAACAGTAATAGAGATAGAGACGGAATCGAATGGTTGCTGGAGCCGGATGAAACCGGTGTCAGGTATCTGGCTTTACGTGACATTGTTGATGCTGGTGAAAAGGACCTGGCTGTAGTAAGAGAAAAGGCACATACCACAGGTTTCATCAATCAGGTACTGGCAGAGATGAACAGGGAAGGCTACTGGGTGAAACCCGGTGCCGGATACTCTCCCAAATATAGAGGAACGGTGTGGTCTGTTATCCTGCTTGCTCAACTGGGCGCTTCAATAGATGCTGATGAACGGATTGCAACTGCCTGTTCTTACCTTCTTGACAACACGCTGACAGAGGGCGGGCATTTCTCGGTGAACGGGCAGCCCTCCGGGACAATAGACTGCCTGCAGGGTAACCTCTGCGCAGCGTTACTCGACCTCGGCTCAGAAGACCCGCGCCTGGATACCGCATTCGAATGGATGGCACGGACTGTTACCGGAGAAGGATTGGCTCCGATTGAGGATAAGAATGCCCCACTACGCTACTACGCCTATAAATGCGGGCCGAACTTTGCCTGCGGGGCAAACAACAAGCTGTCCTGCGCCTGGGGAGCGGTGAAGGTAATGCTGGCTTTCAGCAAACTGCCGGAGGGAAAAAGAACGCCGCTGATTAAAGATGCTATCGATGCCGGAGTCGATTTCCTGTTCAGCACCGACCCCGCAAAGGCTGATTATCCCTGTGGGTACGCTGATAAACCGAGCAGTAACTGGTGGAAATTCGGCTTTCCGGCATTTTATGTGACCGATATTCTGCAGAATGTGGAGGCACTGGTAGCGCTGGGATACGGTAATGACTCGCGGCTGGCTAACGCCCTTGAGGTAATTCGTGACAAGCAGGACGAACAGGGGCGCTGGGAACTGGAATACGATTACAAAGGCAAGACCTGGATTGATTTTGGCGTAAAAAGACAGCCGAACAAGTGGGTGACGCTGCGGGCATTACGTGTATTAAAAGCCGTCCCGTAAATATTACCTGAATCTGGTGAATCTAAATTACTTTCCCGGCCAGCAACAGCAGCGGTGTTGATGCGGCATAAGCGGTTCCGATGGCAGCGCAGGTATTGAATACACCTTGCCCCGGTACCACCATACAGACTCCAGGTTTGCCGGTAGTGCGGGCGTAACCAAAAGCCGTGAAGGGGGATTGAATATGAGTATCGAAAATATTAACGGAGAAGCGGTTCTTGAGGCACTATCAGCCAATATTTTGAATACCCGCTTTGAGGACATTGACCGGGAAACGATAGATAACACAAAGACCCGCATTTTTGATACCATTGGATGTGCCATCGGTGGTGCCACCCTTCCCGATATAATATCACTGGTAAAAATGGTCGAAGACTGGGGAGGCAAAGAGGAAGCCACTATCATTGGTCACGGTGTCAGGGCGCCAGCCCATGAAGTGGCTTTTGTAAACTGCACCATGTGCCGTGGTTTCGACCGGGGGCCGCTGGCTTATATTTTTAATGACAGGATAGTTCCCCATCATGTCAGTGAGACGACGGTATTGACAGCCCTTACTTTGGGGGAAAGCAAAGGTATAAGCGGCAGGGAATTAATCACCGCCCTGGTGGTGGGTGATGACCTCGCTGCAAGGTTGCATCTTGCTAACGACCATCCCCTTCCCGGTGAATATCGCAAACCTGGCGAAGGCCCTCCCCCCGGCAGTATACCTCAGACGGGGATGATGGTTTCAACACCAACTTATGGAGCAGCCGCCATTGCCGGTCGTTTGCTGGGCTTGAACCAGCGTCAAATGAGAAATACCCTTGGTCTCGTCGGCAGGTCAGATGGATTCGGTGGAGGCATCTGGGACGGAGCGCCTACCTTTAAAATAGGCCAGGGTACATCGGCTCGAGGTGGTATCGTTGCGGCACTGCTGGCTAAAGGAGGGTGGACAGGAGCAATAGACCCATTCTTTGGTGGAAGTGGTTTCGACGGAGGTGGTCCACGCCAATATGACCATCCGGAAATGTTTACTGAAGATGTCGGCAAGAAGTTTTATGTGGAGGTTCTGTTTAAGCCGTATCTGGGTGGTGGACCTACTCAGGCACCCATTGCTGCCTCAGTCGCGCTGGTCCATAAACACGGTATCAAGGCTGACGATATAGAAGAAGCTATTCTACGCACTTCTCCGGGTGTGGCTACAGGTCTGCATTATGCAAGACCCTACAAGGTTGGTGACTACCCCACCGGCGACGCGCTCTTCAGCTACAAGTACGCCGTAGCCAGCGCACTGACGAGAGGGACTGCTCAGAACAAGGATTACACCGAGGAAGCAATACGTGACCCCGGAGTTCAAGCCCTTATCGGTAAAATAACGCTGGCACTGGCAGAACTGGATAAAACCGAAGGTGTTGAAGTTGAGGTAAGGCTGAAGGACGGGCGTACACTCTCCGAGTACGTTGCTCAGGCACAGGGTGAACCTTCTCGTCCACTACCCAGAGAAACTTTGGTCAATAAGTTCATGGAACAGGTGGAGTTCAGTCAAATGGTCAGCAGGAAGGCTGCGGAAGAGATAAAAGAGCTGGTGGACAATCTGGAGGAAGTGGATAATGTTGCCAAAATAGTTGAGCTGGCAGTAAAGAGGTAATAGAAAGATGCCAGAAAAATTAGATGTTCGCAGAATATATAGAACCAGCGTGTAGGTGATATTTCTTTTTCACTATTGACATACATCTGATGTTGGCGTATACTCTGCCAGCGAGGGAAAGGATAGTATATTGAGTTAAAGAGAGAGTAAATATGCGGCGCCGCAAAGGCATTAGCACTCACCGAATTAGGTGGTGATTGCTGATGCCTTTTTTATATAGGGCTGCAATCTGTAGTTAAAAGAGGAGGTAAAAAATGGCAAAAAGAATTCTCTGGTTGATGATAAGCTGCGTGATGGCGATATCGCTGGTGGTAGCATCATGCGGTACACCAACGACGACGGAGGAGGAAGAAGAAGAGGAGGAAGAGGTTGTAATAGGCGAAGAAGAAGAGGAAGAAGAGATAGAGGAAGAAGGGCTGCTGGACCCAAGTGTGCCGAAGTATGGCGGATACATGGTTTCTGTTGGTGGAGACCCTATTGGTTTTGATCCGAAATATTATATGAATTTTATGCTGGTGCCTAACTTTATTACGGATGAAAGTTTGCTCACAGGAGACTGGGCAAAGGGCCCAGCCGGAACCGGAGAAACTGACTGGACTCAGGGCTTAACCGGTAGAACAGACTTGATGACCGGCCTTCTTGCTGAGAGCTGGGAAATGCCTGATGATGAAACGCTGCTTTTTCACATCCGGCATGGAGTTCACTGGTGGGATAAGCCGCCGTTGAACGGCAGGGAATTTACTGCTGAAGATGCTGCCTGGAGTATAAACCGGGAATGGAATTCTCCCCAGAGCTGGCTCATGCTTGGTAATCCGCCGGAGGACAGGATAATATCAGCCACAGCAACTGATAAGTATACGCTTGAGGTCAAGGTCCCTCCCCATGCACAAGGGCTGAATGTTTTCGTAACCGGCGAGTCGGTAAGAATGGTCCCGCCCGAATTAGGCGATGATATGATTACCTGGGAAACAATGGTCGGGACAGGGCCCTTTATGGTTACCGATTATGTAATAGGCAGCAGTATAACCTACGAGAAAAACCCCAACTACTGGCAGCATGACCCTCTCCACCCGGAAAATCAGTTGCCCTATTTTGATGGATTAAGGACACCAATTATACCTGATTTGTCCACCCGGCAGGCGGGATTCCGGACGGGTAAGATTGATTTTCTCACGGAAGTCGGATTTGAGGACTGGGAGAGGTTCATGAATCAACGTCCTGACCTGCACTATATGGAAGTATATGCATCTCTTCCCACCTTCCCATGCGGCAGGATAGACAAGGAGGAACTGCCTTTTAAAGATTTAAGAGTCAGGCAGGCAATGAATCTGGCGGTAAATCAGAGGGAGATACTCGATGAATATTACGATGGTCACGGCGCTCTGTTGTGTTATCCGTTTCTTCCCACTGATGCATTTCAGAACGAGTTTGTACCGCTTGAACAAATGCCTGAAATAGTCCAGGAATTATTTGAGTACAAACCGGATAAGGCAAAACAACTCCTTGCCGATGCGGGCTATCCAAATGGCTTTAAGACCTCGATTATCTGCACCAATGAAGAGGTAGACCTGCTTTCTATAATCAGAGAGTACCTGCTTGCAGTCGGCATTGATATGGAGCTTCAACCGGGAGAAGGTGGTATGATAACAGCTATGGTCAAGGGCAGGCAGGTCGAGGAGATGTGCATGGCAATGACATATCCCTTTACCTTCTGGAAAATGCTCAACCTTCGCGCAGAGAGCTCAAGTAATCCCTCCTATTTTGAGACACCTCAGACCAGGGAAACTTATAACAAGGTCCTGGCGACTGTTGGTAAGGATACTGCAATGATGCTGCAAGAGCTGAAAGGCATAGCCCCGCACATTCTCGAGTATTCCTGGGGGATTTGGCTGCCGGCGCCGAGCAGATATACCATGTGGCAGCCGTGGATACAGAATTACCAGGGTGAGACTAACATTGCTCAGTCTTCTATTGCTAACTATCAACGTACCTATCTCTGGATGGACCAGGAACTGAAGGCACGCCTGGGCTATTAGATATGGCAATATAAAGATAGAGTAAGAATAGAAAGGGCATAGCCAGATAGTCAAATACTCCGGCTGTGCCCTTTCCCTATCTTAAAGGAAGCCCGCTGTATTAGGGGTACGGATTCTCCAGTCTGACATCTATTAAGGCAGGCTTGCCCTGTCTTACCTGGTTTAGCCCCTCCTTTAACACTGAAATGAGCTCTGACGGGTCTTCTACCATTTGTCCCCAGGCACCACAGGCCCGGGCAACCAGGGCGTAATCAGGGGATGGGACGATATCAATACCTTCCCAGACACCGGTCTTTTCCGAGTAGCTCTCTTCGCCATATGCTCCGCGGATACCAACCATTCCCCGCGGAGCATGGTACTGCTGATTGTTAAAAATGATTGCCAGAAAAGGAGCATTATAGACGCTGGCCGCCCAGAGAGTCGGGATTGGACTGCCGAATATCAAACACCCATCACCTTCCATGCTGACTACCGTCCGGTCCGGAGAAGCCAGCTTGATTCCCAGAGCTCCGCCCATACCGAATCCCAGGCTTGACCCGCCGCTGTCAAACAGGGTTCCCGGTTTATTTCGAGGAACTGCCCGGCCCATCTCATGTACGATAATGGTGTCTTCGTCGATTACTTCGTTAACACAGTACCTGAGCCATTCCGGAGAGATCGGCTTCTGCTCCGCTTTGGCCAGAGCAGAAGCCCGTCTTCTTTCTCGCACCTGCTCATTCTCACTCTGTACCTGCTCAAAGCGGGCTTGAAAACGAGTTTTTTGTTCCACTGTTAGTTTCTGCCGGACTATCCCGTTCAAAGCAGACAGTGCTTTGCCGGGGTCAGCCTGAACGAATACATCTCCGGGAAAGACCCACAGGGGTATATCGTGCTTAATCGGGTCGATACTGATGTGCAATATCTTTGCATCGTCTCTAAGCTTTGTCTGGCCGGGGATATAAGGAATATCTTTATCAATAAGTAAAATAGCGTCGGCATCCTGAAAGTACGGCTGACCGAAGCCGCTAGCACAGAGGGGATGAGTGCCGGGGAAGCTCATCCTGACCATATCAGGAATCACCCGTGCCCCCAGCTTCTCTGCCAGTTCCACAAGTGATGCTACCGCCTGCGGATGTCTGCCCGTATCACCGGAGACAATAAGAGGTGACTCGGCCTGCAATAGAATATCGGCGATTCTGGTTAGTTGAGTAGTATCTGCTTCCGGGGTTGTCACGGCGGAATGTTTTGATACATCGGGAATGGTAACGCTTTCAATCTTCTCCATAAGTAACTCCCTGGGCAGAGTGAGATAGACGGGACCACAGGGCTCGGTAGAGGCAATCTGGAAAGCTCGCTGCAACACCTGGTGCATATTTGCTGTGCTGCGTAACTCGTATTCCCACTTTACATAGCCGCGCACAATTCCGGCCTGGTCATACTGCTCCTGAATCCAGTGTATTCCGGCATTGCGTTCGCCGCGTATATTCTGCCCGTAAGTTGAAGGAGCCCGTCCGGCACAGAAAATGACACCGGCTCTGCCGCGTTGCGCATTGTGCAACGCTCCGCCTACCTGCTGAGTACCAATATCAACATGTACCAGAACCACCTGAGGTCGCCCGGTAACAGCAAAATATCCATGAGCAGCCGCCATGGCTACGGACTCGTGGAGGCAGAGAATGACTTTTGGAGTACGTTTCCCCAGCGCTTTAAACTTGGATATAGCTTCTTGAATGGGGAAGGTATCGGTACCGGGGTTTAGAAAGATATACTCCACATCATTGGCATTCAGCAATTCTAAGAAAGCTTCTGCCCCCTCGTCAACAGGTATTGTCTTCTCCATCGCATTACCTTTCATCCAGACCTTAAGTTGGATATTATGTATTTGGTGACACTATAGCATAATCTAACTTGTCAGCGGTAATCCATTTAAAAGCCTGCCGGAGGAGTTCTTTTGTCACTGATTTATCAGATGAGCACGGTTACTGGTCGACCTGCAATGTGGTATTGTATACTTATATACTCAGAAGCGATTTCCATGCTCCCTTGTACAAATCATGAATTATATGTGCTTACCACTTGTAAGGAGGCCAGAGGAATAATGATAGAAGTAAGAATGCTGGGGAGAGGCGGTCAGGGTGCATACTCATCTGCCGAGATGATGGCTGCCGCTCTGGTGAAAGAGGGGAAATACGCTACCTGCTTTCCCATGTTCGGCGGCGAACGACGAGGTGCGCCAATCAGCGTTTTTTTACGCTTTGATGACAAGCCGATACGATTGAGGTCTCAAATATATTACCCGGATTGTGTCATAGTGACCGACCCGCTTCTTGCCCGCACTCCGGATGCGTTAAAGGGACTGAAACCGGGAGGCATCGTAGTTATGAATGTCCCTCATATGCTCGGTGAAAAGCCCCATGAAAACACCGGAGTCCTGGCGACCGTGGACGCCACCGGCATTGCCCTTGAGGAAATCGGGCGTCCTATAACCAACACGGTCTTGATTGGAGCACTCCTCTATACGACGGGCTGGGCAACACTGGATTCAATCTTCGAAGCCTTCAAGGAATACTTCAGTGAAAGGCTCCTGGAAAGCAATATCCGCTGCGTTAAAAGGGGTTACGAGGAAACGGAAATTAACAGATTTGGAGGAGACTGATGGTGCGATACAGGTCTGAATATGAAGGGCCGTGGGCTTCAGCGAGACCCGTCCTGTTTGCCTATCCGACCGCAGACTGGAGAGCGACAAGGCCAGTATTCAATATAGCCAAATGCGGTCACTGCGGTATCTGCTATCTCCAGTGTCCCGTCGGCTCGGTCAAAGATATGGACACATACTGTGAAGCCGACCTTTCTTACTGTAAAGGATGCGGACTCTGTGCTCGGGAATGCCCCAATGATGCCATCACCATGGTGAGAGAGGAGGCAAAATAAAGATGGCAACCAAGATTACTCCCAGAGTGGAGCAGGTAAGAGTGTTTGACGGCAACGGGGCATGCGCCTATGGAGTACTGCTATGCAAACCGGACTTGGTATCCTGCGTACCAATCACTCCGATGACCCCGATGGTAGAGGCGGTCTGGCAGTATGTCGCCAACGGACGTTTGAATGCCGAACTGGTAGCTGCCGATGGAGAAATCAACGCCCTCAGCTACTGCATCGGAGCCTCGGCTGCCGGTGGACGCACCTTTATCGGTTCGGCTTCCCAGGGACTGGGCTATATGTATGAGGCGTATCTTAAAACTGCCGGCAACAGGCTTCCCGTTGTGATGGCGCTGGCTACCAGGGAGAATGCAGCTCCTGACGGCGTTGTTTCGTCACACCAGGACTTCGTCACTGTAAGGGACGGCGGATGGATTCAGATAGTCTGCGAGGGAATCCAGGAAATTCTTGACACGATGATTATGGCTTACCGGCTGGCGGAAGACCCGGAAATACTGCTACCGGTCAACGTTTGCTTTGACGGATATTACCTGTCTTACCTGACGGAGAGAGTCGAGCTGCCCTATGAGGAGGACGTGGACGCCTTCCTGGCTCTGGTAACAGGAATCAACCGCCCCAAGCTATGCCTGGAGGACCCCCTGACGGTACCCACCAATACCAGAGAGGAGCTGTTTGCCGAGTGGCGCTATAAGCATGCCCTCGCTCAGCAGAAGACCAAACAGAAGCTGGAAGATATTGAGAGGGAATTCCAGGAAGCCTTCGGCCGGAGCTACGGCGGGCAGATTGAAGAATACCGTACCGAGGATGCCGAAATCGTTATGGTCAGCATGGGGAGCCAGACCGGAGCTATCAAAGACGTGGTCGACTCCAGGCGCGAGCAGGGAGAAAAGGTCGGCGTGATTAAGCTTAGACTTTTCAGGCCGTTCCCCAGAGAGAGGCTGGCAAAAGCGCTGCGGGGGAAGAAGGCAATAGGTGTTGTCGATAGGAACGTGGGCTTCGGCTGGCAGTCCGGCATTACATTTATGGAAGTAAAGGCAGCTATGCAGGACTTACCGGAACGCATCCCGGTAACGGGATTTATCGCCGGCATAGGGGGAACGGATTGCAGCCTGGAGATGGTGGAGAGGGCGGTGGACATCACCCGGCTGGCTGCCGAGGGCAAACCTCATCAGGAAATCACCTGGCTCAACCTGGAATGAATGACGATATTGATTACTGAATCGAAGGATACAATCAGAGAGGTAGTATAAAATGGCAAGGTTTTACGATACGCTGGTCAAGAGAAGAGACTGCCCGCCGGACTGCCGTGCCTGTGAGGAAGCCTGTGCTGCAAAATTAGGCGCAGTTGGTCCGGTTATAAAGGCTGAGAAGGTTCATCAGGTTGCCAGGTCGAAAAATATCACCTGCTGCCAGTGCGCTCAGCCCCTGTGCCTGGAAGCCTGCCCTTCCGAGGCTATAGTGAAAAGCGAGGAAGACGGCATCGTCCGGGTCCTGAAAGATGAGTGCATCGGCTGTGAAACCTGCGTTTCAGCGTGTACTTACGGGAATATGTTTTTTGACCCGGATACGCAGGTTGCCTTCAAATGCGAGATGTGTGACGACGACCCGGCCTGTGTGAAAGCCTGCCCTCACGGCGTGCTGGAATTCGTCAACAATACCGAGTCCATTCGCGGTTATCTGCGTACCGAGGATTTGTTCACCCACGGAGTGGGCCTCTGTTCCGGCTGTCCTATCGAGACTATGTCACGGTTTACGGGAAAGGTGCTGGGAGACAACGTTGTCCTCTTCGGGACTCCCGGCTGCTGCTCCCGCATTACCCAGGGAATCGGAATGCAGGCAAGTGCCAGGGTTCCAGCTTATTTCTGCCTCATGACCAATGCGGCATCGACCGCCGCCGGGGCAAAAAGGTATTACCAGAAAACAGGCCAGGATATTATGGCCGTCGCCATGGTCGGCGACGGCGCCACAGCCGATGTCGGTTTTGCCGGACTGTCCGGTGCCGCCGAAAGAGGAGAAAATATTATCTATATCTGCTTCGATAACGAGGCGTATATGGCTACCGGTATCCAGAGCTCCGGAACCACACCGTTTGCCGCTTGGACTTTCACTTCACCGGTTGGTGAGTACCGGGCAGGAAAGGGAAACAAAGCCAAGTACATGCCCCTGATTATGGCCGACCACGGTATCCCCTATACGGCGACAGCCACGGCCAGTCATCTGGAGGACTATGCCAGGAAACTGGAAAAAGCCAAACAGGTGAAGGACGGGCTTGTCTATATCCACATCTTCTCTCCCTGCTACACGGGCTGGAGAGCCGCCGAGGACAGCTCGGTTGAGATGTGCCGCATGGCTGTAGAGACCAACTACTTCCCGCTCTGGGAATGCGAGAGGGGAGAATACAGGCTCAATTACGTACCCAAAAACCCGCTGCCTGTTGAAGAATTCACCAGAACGATGGGACGCTTCAGTCACCTGAAAGAAGACCAGATTAAAGCTTTCCAGAAGATGGTGGATGACAGGTTTAACCTGATTGAGTCCTTAACCAGGTTGAAGGTGAAGACTTAACGGATAGATTCAAATCCAATGGCTAGGCGTTATATTTACAATCTAGCGTTTTGTGATTTATGAGCTCGTGATCCGCTATAGACAAATTTCTGTTTCCCAACCTAATCAATGTTTTACTTACTTCGCCAAGGTTGATATATTGATTAGCGTATATTTCTCTTGAAACTTTGGGAAATTATTTATGGAGTGAAACAATTTATGAACAGAATTGAAATCCTAAGAAAGTATATTGATGAAGTGCTTTTGAATATGACCGATGTTGAAGAACGAAGACATGCGTACCTGCATCTATACGGCGTTGCTCAGGCTTGTACATTAATTGCACTAAAGCGTGGAGAAGACGCTGAGCTTGCTACTATGGTGGGTATGCTTCATGACATATATTCCTACGCAAAGGCGGACACAAAGGACCATGCGCATAAGGGTGCAATCCTGGCAAGAGAAATACTGGCATCATTGCGTATAACAAATAATGATGAAACTGAAATGATTTGCGATGCTATTTATACTCATGGTGAAAAAGAAGCCACCCATTCTGATTTCAATGAAGTCTTGAAAGATGCAGATGTACTTCAACAATGCTTATATAATCCTACAATTGAAATCCAGGCTCCTGAAAGAAAGAACAGGTACGAAAGACTTAAACGTGAATTTGGCATAGTATAAGCTCGTCATTATAATTTTGGGATCGTAAACTTGTTTAACTGGCAATAGGCAGTGAAGGAAGTGACTTATTGAGGTAAATCTAATATACCAAATGACAATCTCAAAAATTGGAGGAATGACATGGAATTGGTTAAACCATTTGCCCTGCAAACCGGAGATAAGATTGGGATTGTTGCTCCATCGATGCATATCATTAATGAGGAAGCAGTCGAAAATGGTATTGCCACATTACAAGAACTTGGATTTAAAGTGGAGGTCGGACCGACAGTCTATTTAAAATATCAAAATACCACTGCTATTCCTGAAGTCCGGGCTAGAGAGATAATGGATTTTTTTATAGACTCTGAAACGAAAGCTATTATCTGTCTCATCGGCGGTGACACCGCATCACAAATATTGAAGCTGCTTGACTATGAAACAATAAGAAATAATCCGAAGATTTTTAGTGGTATGAGTGACATCGGCCACCTGCACCTGGCTTTTCTCGCCAGAGCCCAAATAGTGTCTATTTATGGGCTTGACTTAACCTTTGGTTTCGGCGCTAACAAAGATGAACCGGCCACCAGATATAACATAGATTTATTTATCAAATGTTGTACCCAGCAGGAATTCCTGGGGAAAATGCCGTCTTTTACCCAATGGGAATGCTGGCGGCCCGGAAAGGCAAGAGGTCGTTTAACGGGAGGTTACCTTCAAGCAGTTACAGGTTTGTTCCGCACTAGCTATTGGCCATCACTGGGGGAAACTATCCTGTTCTGGGAAACCTTAGAAACGCAACCACACGAAATTGAAAGACAATTCACTATCGCGGAGGCCGAAGGATTCTTTAATAATATAACCGGAATGGTAGTCGGGAAACTGGTCAACTGTGAAGAGATAGATTATAAAGGAGAATTACCTGGTATTAGAGAAATAATCCTCGAAATGACTAAAGATTACGGTTTCCCAATTATCGCTAATGCCGACTTTGGTCATGACATTACAGGAATGCCTATGCCTGAAGGTATTTTAGCTCAAATTGACGCTGAAGAATTATCAATCGAATTGATTGAGCCAGTAGTTCGGTAGCTTAATAAAATCAACTTTCTCTATAATTCTATAAATGTGAATCTGTTTGATAAAAACGCTTAGAAATTATCTGTTATTCTCCAAGCTAAACAACCGCTCAAATCTTCATATGTTAAATAACATCCGGACATTAATCTGGCAGGTGTAATAACCTTCGGGCATTAGCCTCGAATATCTTCTGTTTGTCCTCGTCTCTGATGGGCATATTCTCGATGGAATCAATGGTCTGCCTGGTATATCTGTCACCGTATTCGCTGTCAAAAGGAAAATCGGTGGCGAACACCATCCGGTCGGCACCGCAGAAGTCATAGCCGCACATTAATGCGGAGGTATTGCCGTAAAGCGCTGTATCGTAATAGAACATCCTGAAGTAATCCAGGTGCGGCTTTGATAATCCCTGCGTGTACTTTGCCCCGCGGAGTATTACGGCATGGTCATACGACCCCTCCATCCTCTGTCCCAGGAATGGAATCATGCCGCCGCAGTGATGGGTGATTATCTTCAGGTTCGGGTACTTCTCTAAAATTCCACTGAATACCATCCTTGTCATGAAAGTCGCCGTTTCATAGGGCCAGCCGAGATTGCTGAATATCATGTACCGCGACCTGTTTTCGGTCCGGTAATCGGGATAGTCGGCGGAGCGGGTGGGATGCACCCATATCGGTAAATCGTATTCAGACATCTTCTCGTAAATTGGCATGTACTCCGGCAGGTCAAGAGGCTTATCGTTCACCGGAGCAAGTAATTGTATACCTTTCATCTTCAGGTCTTTTATCGCCCGGTCAATTTCTGCCAGGGCAGCATCTACATTGTCCATCGGTAATGTGGCTGCCGCCGCCGGGAACTTATCCGGGTATTTCAGAACGAGTTCAGCCATCTCATCGTTAGCCAGTCTGGCCAGTTCCACCGCCTTTTCACCCCGAGCGATAGCCTCGACCGGCGGCAGACCCAGAGTCAGCACATGTGCCAGGTCTTCATATTTATCCATGATTCTAAATCTGTGGTCGAGGTCATAAAGCGTCGGCAGGCTGTCTATTACATTCTTCAGATAGAAGTTATCCGGTGTTATCTTGTAGAATGCTTCCTTGTATTTTTTAGGTAAGATATGGCAGAACATATCTATTTTCATTTTTCACACCTTTAATCTTATTCATATTAGTTCTATATGTATTCGGCTGATTCAACTGTTATTGCGAGCCCCGACTTTATCGGGGCGAAGCAATCACCAGGTTCGAAAGAAGAGATTGCCACGTCGTCACGATTTCATCGGGACTCCTCGTAATGACATTGGTAAATTAAATGTTGAATAATTTCAGATAATTCCTTCCTGCTTCAGACTGGAGACATTGTCCGGGCTGAGACCCAGAAGCTGATTATAAACATAGTCATTGTGTTCACCAAGCTGCGGTGCATGACTTCTGATGCTGCCCGGCGTTAAGGACATCTTCATCGGGATACCGGCTATTGGAATCTTACCCAGCCCCGGATACTCTATATGCTGAACCATATCACGGGCCTGCACCTGGGGGTCGGTCAGCAACTGGTCAATCGTTTGAACCGGCTCACAGGGGACCCGGGCTTCTTCACATAGCTTTACCACTTCATCAACCGTCCTCTCCGCCACCCATGGTCCAACCACCTCATTTATAAGGTCGGCATTATGGAAGCGGTCCATGTCACTACCGAATCTGGGGTCGTCAGCCATCTCCGGTCTACCGAATTTTTCTGTAAACCTGCGCCAGATGCTATTGGTGACTACGGAAAGCACTACCCAGCCGTCTTTAGCCTCAAGGCAGGTATTGTAGGAGTGAAAACCGCGGTTTCCAATCTGTTTCCTTATCTCGCCGTAGAAATGATAAAGGAGGAGAGTTCCCATTGACTGAGAAATGAAGGTTGCCGTATCGTACAGTGAAACATCTATCGCCTGTCCTTTGCCCGTCTTCTGCCTGTGGAGAAGAGCGCTCAAGACGGCTACAGTGGTGAACAGGCCAGCAGAGACATCGACAAAAGGGATGCCGGTTTTAATCGGGTCGTCGCCCGGGAATCCGGTCAACACCATACCGCCCGACCTCGCCTGGGCGGTACCGTCAAAGCCGGGCCTTTCTGCGTTCGGTCCGTACTGGCCGTAGCCGGAAAGCGCCGCTACAATTATCCCTTCATTAATCACCTTAAGACGCTCGTAGTCCACTTCTGCGGCAATGGGAGCGCCCGGAGTATAATTGTGAAGCAGGACGTCCGAACGCCTGACCAGTTCTCCGAGAATTTCCCTGCCTTCCGGGGTATTTATTCGCAGCGTGGCGCACTTTTTGTTGCGGCAGATAACTTTATACAGCAGTGTTTCCCCGTCAGGTCCGCACTGCCCCCAGCTCCTGTCCGGTGCTCCCCTTGGCTCTTCAATCCTGATTACCTCGGCACCCATATCTCCAAGTATCATTCCGCATAACGGGCAGGCCTGGAATCTGGACAAGTCCAGAACTCTAATACCTTCTAATGCGTCCAATCCCCCGTATCTCCTTTCGGTTCAAGCGGATTTCTTTACTATATTGTTCCCAAACTCTGGGAGGTTATTTTAACTAAAGAACAGTCTAGGGTCTCGAGGTAACTCTGTCAAGATTGGCAAATGAGCACTACAGATTCCTGATTTTACGGTGTACCTGCTCCGATGGCTGCGTATATAACCGTAATGAATATTGAAATCGATATGGTGTTGTGATAGACTTTGTCAAACAGAACCGGAAGGTCAGTGATAGATGACTGAGATGTTCAAAGGCAGCAAAAGAAGAGTTATCGCCAGATAAAACTCCGGCAGCACAGTCCGTACCAAGTATAAAGCTGCCAACGGCAAATATTATTAATATAGTTGTTCTGTTGCCACATTGAACGTTCCTGCAGTAACTCTCCCCTGCGTATCTAGAGTTTACCAAGCTTTTCCAGGACTGTTTTGCTTTCCATCTTCACCCTTGGTTTTCAGATGAATGGTGCTGCCGCGGGCTGAAACCACCCCGCACAAAGTAACCGCTAAGGCAGGTGAGCACCATGAATCACAATGAAGACAATTTCACAATAAAATATTCTCAGAACAGGATAGTAAACAAAGAGCTTATAGAAAGACTTATTAATCAGTCAGGTATTACGGCAGGCGACCTTGTATACGATATCGGCGCCGGTTCTGGGGCAATCAGCGAGGTGTTACTGAAGAAGGGCGCCAGAGTGATTGCCTTTGAAAAGGATGAACGACTGTACCTTGAATGCAAGAGAAAATTCATTGACCAGGACAGGTTTGAATTGTACCTTGATGATTTCCTGATATGGAAAATCCCTCCGAAACAGAAATACAAAGTCTTTTCAAATATACCGTTCGTCCATACCGCTGATATCGTCAATAAGCTGCTTTACGCCAGTAATCCGCCGGAAGATTGCTATCTGGTAGTCCAGAAGGAAGCAGCGGAAAAGTATGCCGGCTTCCCTGCTGATACGCTGGCATCGCTGCTGATAAAGTCTTTGTTCTGGGTTGATATTATTTATCATTTTAAGAGGGAAGATTTCCGGCCGGTACCCTCGGTTGATATCGCTCTGCTACAGGCGGAACAGAGGAAATCCAGATTATTGCCGGACCGGCACTATGAATTATACCGGGATTTCGTGATATTCTGTCGCCAGGGAAAGAGTCGGACTATCAAGAAAGCGCTGAAACAGGTATTTACCTATTCACAGCTAAAGCAACTATCGAGGACACTAACAATCGATTACCGGTCCAGCCCGGTTTCGCTGAATTTTATGCAGTATCTGGGCCTTTTCCAGTTCTACCTGAGCCAGAATCCCGGGAATGCGGAGTTATTAATCAAGGGGGCGGGTGACAGATTGCACAAACAACAGGTAAACAGAGTGAAAACGCACAGGACAAGAAAAAACAGATATTGGTAATACCGTTTGCGGATCAGATATTAATCCGTAACGAATTTTGTCTCCGGATGCGCCTTTTTCCACTCCGCCCGGAGTATTGCAGATAGGGTGTGGATATCGATAAGAGTGCGATTTTCGCCGTCAATCACTGAGGGCAAAATAGAGTTCAATAAGTATAGCCAGTGTCTTAACCGATTGCTCTATTGTTGAAATATCGGTTTTCGAAGCAGCGGCACCACCGGTCTGTTTCTCAAGGTCATGTACGGAATCGGATATCAGCTTCCGCAGGTCTTCTATACCCGGCTTCTTTGTTAATGCGCTTACTTTTTCAATAACCTCGTCCTTTGCCACCAGCCTCAGTTGCTGTAGAGCCACTGATACACTGATTTCTTTCAAGCCCTGTCTGACACCCTGCGCTTTTTCCCGCTGTTCCTGGCGCTGCTTTTCGGCGTCCTCGAGGTCTTTTGCCTGCCGGGCAGTTTGCCGGGACAAACGCATCAGCTCATCAAGGCCGCTTTCACCGGATTCAGATTTCATTTTCAGCTCTCCGTGAATTACAGGTAATAATGCCGATACTTAACTATAGAACATTAGACAACTCAAAACAAGGAAACGACGCTTCTGGTCGCATTTGGTGGGTATTTTCTTGCCTTTTGGCTGGAGGGGGGTGTAAAGGGGAGAGGGGGTGTTAGCCGCCTCTTTAGCTTCCTTGAGGGCGGTGGGCGGGAATAGATAAACTAAATCGGGAGAGTATTTCATTCAATCAAAACTGAAAAGTACCAGAACTACAAAGTAACGTCCGGACAGTCATGAAAATGAGAATTTATATACTCCCATCACTACTTTGGGATTCCATACGTACCGGTATTGGAATCAAGAAAGATTGGCAGATGCGGCGGATAGAAAGTAAACAGAATGAGAATAAATGCAAGAAGTATTATTAGAATAATTGATATGACATTGAAATATCCGCGCAATTCAGTACGAGTCATTATGAAGTAACCTGTTACCTGACCTATAGCTATAGCCACAAGAAATATGATTATGTCAACTATTAATATCTCCGTGCCGATGATAGCCGTGTAGCCATAGAAAACAAGCCCGGTAACAATCGGAATTATGTAGACAGCCGCCGCTTTTGCGGCCAGGAAGTTATTTGCGTATTGACGTACGAATCGGTATTCCATCAAGGCAAAAAGGCATATTGGCCAGAAACCCAGCTTAAAGTGTTCCCAGACACTCTCATTGACAGAAGCAAACCATCCGACAAATGGAGACTCTCCCGACCATTCGAAAAGAAAATGTAATAAAGATCCAAGAAGAAATACAAAGATTATGCCTGATAATTCCCATTTCAGTACGATTCTTTTCATATTAATATCCGGTATTTTCCCCCTACTTATTCTACAAAGATTATCTCATGGAGACAAAGAAACCAGTCAGGTACGGCACCAGCCAGATTATCCATACCATCAGGCTGAAATGGTGGAAGTTGTTGATAGCCTTTTCATTCTTTAGCAGGAGAACGACAGTCGCCCAGACGGCGTGAATTAGCATCAAAACAATTGCCAGTATTCCCGTTATAGAATGAATATTCACCCCGATCTGCACTGCCATGTCAAACATCATTCCGGTACCGGCAGTATCGAAAGCCAGTCCACCCCAGAAGAATAAAAGGTGCCAGCCCTTCAATTTACCGGCAAATCTTTCACTCCAGACGCCGATAGAGTAAAAGACCAGTGCCAGACTTATCAGAATTCCTGAGAGAATCAGTAGACCTGTCACAATACTTTTCTATCCGGTGACAACAGCAGATATAAAGGGGTGTAATGATTGGAAGCCATCTAATACGTTTGCCAGCCTCTGCCCTGGCGTAAACCGCGTACGTATGCAGCCTGACCAAGATGCAGGGTCGCATCATTCATGATACTGATGAGACGTACTCCGACAGTGGGTAACGGCTTGAACCACGGTTCCTGTAGCTCTCTATCAAGGTCGGTCTTCGACAGGGTTTTAAAGTAATCCTTTGCCCGCTCCAGAACGGCACGGTGGTAGCCGACAAGTGTTTTCGTATCCGGACTCCTGAATGCCGCCACCTGTTCCTTGGTGTGACCGAAGCCAATATCACCTTCGTCGGCCGGCAGGCCGAACTTCTCATGCCACTTTTCACTTATCCATAGCTGGTCTTTCACCATCAGAGATGCTATCTGGGCATCTTCCTGTCGCGTCAGGTGCCAGGCTAACCAGCCGATGCTATTACAGTCTTCACTGGGCTGCCAGCCAAGGTCATCCTGATTCAATCCGTCAAGTACGTGCTCCAGATATTCAAGAACTCGCCCGTAGCCGTCCGTCAGCAAATCATTCCATTCCATTTACTCCTCCCTGGGAAGTATTTATGTAAAGTATAACCGATCCCGGATAGCCGCTCTATCTGATAGTTTTTGAGGACACGGCGTGAGGAAATGTCTGTCTGGTCATCAGCAGTGTATTCTATTTGCTCTTCACTTTGCTTGGTCTGGACTTTGCTCTGGTACGATAAGTTATCTCGTCCTCATAAAGGACAATCTCCTTATTACTGTCGCCGACCTGCACCGTGTACAGATAAAAAAGCTTGCCGGTTGGAGGTCTTATCCAGTAATAATTCGTAACCTTGCCGGTCATGCCCGCGTAGGGACTTAAGGCAGCTTCCCGGACGGACAGTCCCGGCTCAGTTACCGGTCTTATCAGTACTTCCTGACCAATATCATATATTGCCGGCATCTTATCACTCCATAAGAGTATGCGGTGAATGATAACCGCCATTCAGCACTTTTGTCAAGTCCCCTTGCAGCCTGTGCCACAGATTTTTTTTGAAAAGATTTACATACTTTAAAAATAGTTTGCCTGAGAAATGAAAAATAAGTGAATTATTATGTACAGTCAATTGATGCAGCGATACCAACATTGATGATGTATATTTGACAAGAAGGTAACGGAAATACATAATCAAGCGAGGTGAGCATTCTTTCTCATTTCCATCCGAATATCGCCCGGTGGTTCCTGGAAGAGGTTGGACAACCAACCGAGGTGCAGGAAGAAAGCTGGCAGAGAATTTCCGGGGGTGAGCATGTCCTCATCACGGCACCAACCGGAAGCGGTAAGACGCTGGCTGCGTTCCTCTGGGCAATTAATCAGCTGGTGACCGGGCAGTTTACCACAGGACACACCAGCATCCTGTATGTATCTCCCCTGAGAGCATTGAATAATGACATCCAGCGGAACCTGCTCGGGCCACTCAAGGAACTGAGAGAAGCCTTCAGGAAATCAGAGAAGCCCTTTCCGGAAATCCGCGTTCTGACCCGCAGCGGTGATACTCCGCAGACGGAACGGCACCAGATGCAGCGCCACCCACCGGAAATCCTCATCACTACACCGGAGAGCCTGAACCTGCTGCTCAGTTCCACCGGAGGCCGGTCAATCCTGAGGGGCCTCGCCACGGTAATTCTCGATGAAGTTCACGCCGTGTTCGGAAACAAGCGGGGCGTGCACCTGATGACGGCTGTGGAGCGACTTGTCTTGTTGTCTAGCGAGTTCCAGCGTGTTGCCCTATCGGCAACCATCCGCCCCCTGGAAACCGTGGCCGCTTTTATCGGCGGGTTCCGGGTCGAAGGAGACGCACATTCTCCGTATCACACACCACGGTCTGTCTCCATCGTGCGCTCCGATACAACGAAGCAGTATGACATTCGAGTACGGTTCCCCGAAGAAGCGGCGGAACAGCCGGTACAGGATTCCATCTGGGAACCTCTGGTGAGACAATTCAAGGAAATAATCAGCAGAAACCACTCGACGCTGCTGTTCGCCAACGGTAGAAGGCTATGCGAGAAGCTGGCCCTCATGCTCAATGAGGAGGAAGAGCTACCGATAGCCTATGTGCACCACGGCTCCCTTTCCCGCGAGATACGCAACGAAGTCGAGCGCAAACTGAGAGAAGGTGAGCTTCGGGCAGTCGTAGCAACCAACTCCTTGGAGCTGGGCATTGATATCGGCTCGCTGGATGAGGTGATACTGGTACAGTCGCCACCCTCGGTCTCGTCGGCAATTCAGCGTGTCGGCCGGGCCGGCCACCAGGTAGGTGAGGTTTGCCGGGGCGAGATATTCCCCACGCACCCGCATGACCTCCTGGAAGCGGCGGTGCTCGCCTCGGCCATACCGGAACATGACATGGAACTCACCGAGCCTGTCCTGTGTCCTCTTGACGTGCTGTCCCAGGTCATCATCTCCATGGTTGGCGTTGAGAAATGGGACATTGCTGAACTCTATACGCGGGTTACCGCCAGCTACCCTTACCGTCACCTGAGCCGGGAGCAGTTCGACCTTGTCCTGAACATGCTGGCCGGGCGTTATGCCGATGCCCGGATACGTGAGCTGAGGCAGCGTATCTCCATTGACCGGCTGGACAACACGGTGGTTGCCAGTAAGGGAGCCCTGCTGGCCCTGTACACATCGGGCGGTGTTATACCTGACCGCGGCTATTTCCACCTCCGTCATCAGGAGACCGGCGCTCTCATCGGGGAGCTTGACGAGGAGTTTGTCTGGGAAGCATCGACCGGCCAGACGTTTGCCCTGGGTACGCAGAACTGGAAAATCGAGCGCATAACACACAATGATGTCTTTGTGCTTCCCGGCAATCCCAGAATAATGGCAACGCCGTTCTGGAGGGGTGAGGAGAACTACCGCGACTTCCATTTCTCAGAGCGAATCGGCCAGTTCCTGGAGACTGCCGATGACAGTCTGGACGATGCCGCCTTTATAGATACTCTGCAACGTGACTGCCACATGGATTCCGCTGCATCGGAGCAACTGGTTGATTTCCTGAAGCGACAGAAGGAAAGGACAGGCTGCGACCTTCCTCACCGGCACCATATCGTGGTGGAGACTGTCAGCACGGGGCCGGGCGGAGTACCGGGAAACCAGCTCATACTGCACACTATCTGGGGAGGTCGGGTCAACCGCCCGTTTGCCATGGCGATGGATGCTGCCTGGGAAGACCGCTACGGTCAGAGATTGGAGATATATACCGGCAACGACTGCATTGTGCTCCAGTTACCTCATGATGTCAGTGCTGATGAAGTGCTATCGCTGGTGTCCAGCGCAACCATCGAGCAACTTCTCAGGAAACGGCTGGAAGGCTCAGGGTTCTTCGGCGCCAGATTCCGTGAGTGTGCCGGCCGGGCATTACTCCTGACCCGCGGCAAAATCGGCCAGAGAATGCCGCTCTGGATGAACCGTATGCGCTCATTGAAGCTGCTTGATTCCGTTAGGCAGTACGATGACTTTCCCATCCTCCTGGAAGCGTGGCGTACCTGCCTGCGGGACGAATTCGACATGGAAAGTCTGCGGCAGGTGCTGACCGAGCTTGAGTCAGGAGCGATTCAATGGTCGGAGGCACATACCACCTATCCTAGCCCGATGGCACAGAGTCTCTCCTGGCAACAGACCAATCAGTACGTCTACATGACCGACGAACCGGCAGCGGGAACGGCTTCCCGGCTGCGCAGTGACCTCCTCAACCACGTAGTCTTCACCCCCGGAATCCGTCCCGGTGTTGCCCGCGATCTGGTAGCACAGTTCGAGTTGAAGCGGCAGCGCCTGGCCCCCGGCTATTCACCGGATACACCGCGAGAGCTGGTAGACTGGGTCAAGGAACGGCTGCTGATTCCGGCTCTGGAATGGGAGCGCCTGTTGCAGGCGATGCACGACGACCACGAAACTGATAACGATGAGTTGCTGAAATCCCTTGCCGAAAGACTGGTACGAGTCAAGCCGCCGGCAGCTTCGGAAGCGCTGGTAGTAGCCTTGGAAACCCTGCTCAGAATTACTCATGCCCTCTATGGAGGACAGGACGTAGCAATAGAACCGCTGACAGGCTCATCTGCTATACCGACCAAAATAGATGGTATGTCCGCTAACGTAGTAGAAGACCATGACGAAATCCTGACCGACGTACTGGCAGAGTGGTTGCAGTACTATGGTCCGGTCACCTATAACTTCGCCCAGACCACACTCGGCATTGAGAAGCAGCGCCTGTCCCTGGTGCTGGAAGACCTGATTGACTCTCAGAAGGTAATCGTGGGACCGCTGGTGACGGAAAGCACCGATGAATATATCTGTGACAGTGAGAACTTCGAGGTAATGCTCAGGCTGGCGCGGGCAAGTGCCGTACCTGTCTTCGAGCCACTGGATGTGGAGTGGTTACCCCTCTTCTTGGCGTACCACCAGGGATTGACTGACCCCGGAAATGATGTTGAGGATTTATTCCGGTGCATTGAGCAATTGCTCTGCCTGCCGGTGCCATCAGCGCTGTGGGAATCAGAAATCCTGCCGGCCAGGCTGCATCCGTATTCCACTTCCTGGCTGGACAGCGCCATGCAGGAAAGCGACCTCCGCTGGGTGGGCAGTGAAAAAAACCGCGCCGTCTTTTGCTTTGAGCCTGACCTGGACCTGATGCAGGAAGATGCAACAGACGTAATGGAGACCGTAGAATCGACTGGTGTGGATGTGGGGCTTACCGATGTGTTCCCTAGTACCCTGGGCCGGTATGATTTTTCTACACTCCTCACTCTATCCGGGTTACACCCCGGTGAGCTGTCTGACCGGCTCTGGGAAGCTGTGTGGCAGGGAAAGGTCACCAATGATACCTTCGCCGCCCTCCGCCGGGGTATTCTGAACCGGTTCAAGGCACCGGAGATTGACGCTACTTCTACAGGCCGCCGTCATCGCGGTCGGCGGACTGGTGGTCGGGGTGGTTTCGCCCGCTGGAAGGGCTCGCTGCCCTACGCTGGTAACTGGTTCCTGCTTCCCGCTCCCGAACCGGACGGTGATTTGCTCGAGACCGAGGAGCGGATGAAGGACCGGGCAAGACTCCTGCTCGACCGCTACGGGATCCTCTTCCGCGAGCTACTGGAAAAGGAACTGCCCGCTTTCCAGTGGAGGAATGTTTTCCGCGCCCTGCGGTTGATGGAACTTTCCGGGGAAGTTCTTGCCGGCTATTTCTTCCATGGCATTCCCGGGCCGCAGTTCATCTCGCACCAGGCTTTCCGCCGTCTGCAGCGGAGACTGCCCGAAGATACAGTCTACTGGATAAATGCCACTGACCCAGCATCCCTGTGTGGAATTCAACTTGAGGCAATCAGAGGGTCTCTGCCGAAGCGTATTGCCGGTACGCACCTTGTCTACCGGGGTACCAGGTTAGTGGCAACATCAAGGCGGAACGGCCGGAATCTAATCTTTAATGTTCCTCCCGATGACCCACACCTGCCCGAATACATTAGTCCTCTGCGCCACCTGTTAACCAGACAGTTCCAGTCCGTACGCCGGATTACCATCGAGACCATCAATGATGAAGAAGCGGCGCGCAGCCCGTACCTGGATGTGCTACGGACAGCCTTCGATGTCACCATCGACTACAAGAGCGTGACACTCTACCGTCGCTACCTGGTGTAGCGATTTGTGAAATGTTCAATTATCCCTGTATTTTCGTTATGGTTCTTCTCAATTTTAGTTGGAGACCCTTCGACAAGCTCAGGGTGAGTGGGAATGTGTGCCGCTCATGGTGAGCCGTTAGCCTGTCCTGAGCGAAGCCGAAGGAAACCACAACGGCAAAAGAAATATTGATATTCATTGTTGCCTGTGCAACCATGATTAAGTAAAAGGTTCGTTATTTAGCTATTGACAGTAGAAATAGATGGTATGGCATCGGAATATTGATTCACCGCTTCTAAGAGCATACTGACCGGGCAACATTAATAAAGTATGAATAAAATTCTTCTTACAGTCGGTTATGCAGCGCCGCCATTTTTGAGTGATGTTACTCCAGCATATAATTCGGCTGCTTTGAAGGAGCTTCTTACCAGAGGTGCAGAGGCGACATCAATAAAGCCCATCTTCTTGGCAATGGTGGAGTATTCACGGAACTCTTCCGGCGGAATGTAGCTGACCACCGGGTGGTGATGGGGAGTGGGCTGCAAATACTGCCCGATTGTCAGCAGGTCACATTCAGCTTCCTGGAGGTCGCTCATCACCTCGATTACTTCGTCTTCTGTTTCCCCCAGTCCCACCATCAATCCTGACTTGGTGACGGTACCGGGGCTCAGTTCCTTCACCGCGGCGAGAAGCTGCACGGAGCGACTGTAGTCCGCCTGAGGTCTTACCTCCGGGTAGAGGCGGGGTACCGTCTCAACGTTGTGATTAATAACCTGCGGTCCGGCTTCAACGACTGTTTTAATCGCCTCAATGGAGCCTAGGAAGTCGGGAATGAGGATTTCTATAGTTACATTTTCGATTTTTTCTCTGAGCAGGCTGATTACTCTGGCAAAGTGGGAAGCGCCTCCGCCAGGGAGGTCATCCCTGGTAACGGAGGTTATCACGATGTATGTCAGTCCCAGCTTCCGGGCTGCCTCCAGCAGGTGCCGGGGCTCGGTTTCATCGATTGGAGTGGGAATACTCTTCTTCACCGCGCAGAAAGTGCAGTGGCGGGTGCAGGTATCGCCCAGAATCAGGAATGTTGCCGTTTTGTGGGCCAGGCATTCTCCGGCGTTAGGGCAGAGGGCGCTTTCACAGATAGTATGCAGGCTGAGTCCGTCGAGTAGGTTTTTCACGGTCGATACGGCCGCCGTGTCTGCGGGCAGCTGTTTGAACCAGGGAGGAAGCCTTTTATTCACCGGCACCTCCGGCTGGTAGTTGATTTTCCACTGGCTTCAGTTGCATTTCTAACACCTCTGAAAAATGAGCCAGGAATTTCTCTATCACCTCAGCCATTGAAATGTCCCGGCCCAGTATCTCCGCTATCGAGGTGGCTTTTCTATCGGTGAAGCCGCAGGGATTTATAAGTGAGAAAGGACTTAGGTCAATATTCACATTAAGGGCTATTCCGTGGGTGGTGACCCATCTTCTGAGATTGATGCCGATGGCGCCAATTTCACGATTCTCCACCCAGATTCCGGCGTGGGCCTCATCGCGGTAGCTCTCAATTGAGAAATCGCTCAGCGTCCTTATTACCACTTCCTCCAGGTCATGAACGTACTGGTGGGCATTCACGCCACGCTTTTTAAGGTTAATTACCGGGTAAGCCACAAGCTGCCCCGGACCGTGATAGGTCACATCGCCGCCGCGGTCGATGAAAAATAGCGATATATCCCGTTCTGCCAGCTGGTCATCGGAAACAAGGACATTCTCCAGACTGCCGGACTTGCCGATGGTGATTGTCGGAGGGTGTTCGAGGAGAAGAAGCGTGTCCTCCGCCCTGCCTTCAATAACCCGGTTACGGATATCGCTTTGCAGGCGTAAGGCATCACTGTATTCGGTAAGTCCGGTGTTGTGAACAATGAATGCCATTTCTTTTTGCAATTAATGCTATCGGATATTCAGGGTTTTGTCTTTTTCCGTGAGGGGAAGTGTATTGATTCACCGGAGATATCCAGGGCGGCTTCCCAGAATGCTTCGGAGAGGGAGGGGTGGGAGTGTATTGTCTCGATTATCTCCTGCGGAGTAAGCTCCATTTTTATTGCCAGGGCAGCCTCGGCAATGAGATTTGACGCCGAAGGGCCGGCGATGTGGACACCCAGAATCCGGCTGTACTTTTTCTCAGTGATTATTTTTACCATGCCGCCTGTTTCACCGAGAATTGCCGCCATACCGCTGGCGGAAAATGGAAACCTGCCTATCTCTACTTCATACCCCTGCGCCACCGCTTCCTCTTCGCTGAGACCGACGCCGGCGATTTCCGGCGAGGTGAAAATGCATTGGGGCACCGCCTGGTAGTCCATTATCGCCTCTCCGCCGGTGGCGTTCTCAGCGGCTGTTTTGCCCTCGGCAAAAGCGACGTGAGCCAGCATCATGCCTCCTGTGATGTCACCGGCAGCGTAGATGCCGGTGACGCTAGTCTCCATCCTTTCATTTACTTTTATTCCTTTCTCATTGGCGGCTACGCCGCATTCATCAAGTCCCACACTTTCTATGTTAGGCTTCTGTCCGGTGGTAACGGCAACAATTTTTGCCCCCAGTTTATTAACTTCTCCGCCAATGGAGAAAGAGACCTGTTTGCCCTCAGCGGCGTCCTCAATTTTTTCCACCCCGGCCCCGCAGTAAATATTAACTCCGTCTTTCCTGAGGGCGCTGTCCACGACCGAGACAATCTCCGCATCAACTGTTGGCAGTATCCGCGGCATCATCTCCACGATGCTTACTCGGCAGCCAAGCCGGTTATAAACCGTAGCCATCTCCACCCCGATTACGCCGCCCCCGATTATCACCATGCTCTCCGGGACGCGGTCCAGGCTGAGCAGCCCCTCGTAATTGATTACTTCCGGGTTATCGGCCCCGGGGACAGGCAGACCGACGGCTTTGCCACCGGTGGCGATGATAATTTTCGCTGCCCGGACTGACTGCTTTTCTCCGTCGCCTGTAGTGATATCCACCTGGCTGGATGAGCCGAGCTTTGCTCTGCCGTTGATAACCTCTATTTTCCCGGCTGCCAGAAGCTGCCGGACTCCGGACACCAGGCTCGATACCAGTCTGTTCTTTCCTTCCTGCAGCCTGGTGAGACCAATGGCGGCTCCGGTTACTTCTATGCCGTACTCCCCGGCAGTACCGATTGACCGCTGGAGGTTGACGGCGTGCAGCAGAAACTTGGTGGGGATACAGCCTGAATTAAGACAGACACCGCCAAGCTTGTTCTCTTCGATAAGGGATACTTTCACCCCTAGCTGTGAAGCCCTGAGCGCTGCTACGTAACCGGCCGGGCCGCCGCCGATTACCACAGTGTCTCTTTCATTCATTAGGTAACGCTTTTCCAGTCGGGCAGCAAGTATGGATTTTCAAGTAGTCTGGTGATGCTCGCCATAAACTCGGCTGCCACGGCGCCGTTGATTATCCGGTGGTCATAGGTGAAATAGTAGGTCATTATCGGTCTGATAACGATTTGCCCATCCCTCGCCACCACCCTGTCGCTGATGCCTCCTGTTCCCAGAATGGCTGACTCGTGGCCGTTTATAATCACCGTCTCAAAACGATAGCCTCCGCCGAGTGCACCAAGGTTGGTGATGGTGAAGGTACCGCCGGTCACGTCATCCGGGACGAGTTTGCCTTCTCTGGCTTTCTCAGCCAGGGTCTTTGCGGTGCGGCTAATCTCCACGATTGATTTTTTATCGGCGTTTTTTATCACCGGGACGATAAGCCCATCTTCAAGAGCAACGGCAACTCCGATATTAACGTCCTCCCAGAGCTTGATTTCGTTATCTTCAAGGCTGGAATTGATAATGGGATGTTCACTCAGCGCCCTGGCAACGATATAAACGAAGATGTCCGTATAGGTGACGCTTACTCTGATTTCATCCGCCTGAGCTTTCAGCGTCTCCCTCAGTTTCACCGCTTCTGTCATATCTATTTCGCCCATAAGGGTAAGCTGTGCCGAGGTGGACAGGCTGCGGTACATATTGGCAGCTATTGCCGCTCTCATTCCCTTAAGCGGGATGGTGGACCTGACTCTCTTTCCTCCGGTAACTACAGCAGGTGTCACAGCGGCTCCCTTCGACTCGATTGCCTTTTCGATGTCCTCCCTGACAATCCTGCCTCCCGGGCCAGTGCCCTTGACCGCCACAATGTCAATCATGTGCTCCTCAGCCATCTTGCGGGCTACCGGGGATATCTTAATCCGCTCACCTTCCGCTGCCCTGGTAACCGGTGGTGCTGGCGCCTGCTGTGGGGGAGGGGCTTCTTCAGGTACGGCAACAGGGGTGAGAAATTCAGGCGGGGTCTCTTTCTGGACCGCCTCAAGTTCCTCTTTTGTTTCGGCGATGAGACCGACAACCGTACCTATCTCCGCGTCGACTCCTTCCGGGGTAATAATGTGCAGGTAGCCGGAGGCTTCGGCATCGATATCGGACTCGATTTTCTCGGTTGTCGTTACCAGTATCGTGCTGTTTTTTTCTACACGGTCGCCTTCATCTGCCTTCCATTCGACAAGCGTAACCGGTTCTGTACCCCACCCTATTTTGGCTACTATTATGGGAACCGCCATTCTTTTACCTCCAGAGTTTCCAAAAAGGTGCTGTTCTATTTCGATTGCATTGTCATTGCGAGCCACGATTCTATCGGGGCGAAGCAATCACCAGGTTCGAACTAGGAGATTGCCACGTCGTCCAGATTTCATCGGGACTCCTCGCAATGACATAGAAGAAAAGCTAGATCAATTCCTTTACTGCCTTAATTATATCTTCTTCGTCAGGTATCCAGACTTTCTCCAGGACGGCGCTGAAAGGGATTGGCGTATCGGGAGCGCAGACCCTCTTTACCGGGGCATCCAGGTAGTCGAACGCGTCGTCGGCAACTGTGGCGGCTATTTCTGCGGCGGCGCTGCCTGTCGCCGGCTCCTCGGTGGTAATCACAATCCTCCCCGTCTTACTGACCGAATTTATGATAGTTTCCTTATCGAGAGGCACCAGGGTGCGGAGGTCGATAACCTCGGCGCTGATACCCTGTTCCTGGAGCTTTTCGGCGGCATTGAGAGAGCGGGTGACCGAATAGGCTATTGAAACGATTGTGACATCGCTGCCTTCCCTCTTAATGTCTGCCTTTCCCAGGGGCACGGTATAGTTGTCATCCGGAATCTCCTCCGTCTGGTCAGCAGAAAGTTTATGGGTGAAATAAGCCACCGGGTTATCGTCCCTGATTGCCGCTTTCAGCAAGCCCTTGGCGTCATACGGTGTGGATGGTATGGCTATCTTAAGTCCTTTAGCCGCCATCAACCAGCCGAAGAGGCTCTTTGAATGCTGGGCGGCAACAGACCGACCGGCTCCGCAGCCGGCGACAATGGTCAGCGGCAGCTTTATCTTCCCACCGAACATGTAGGTCATCTGGAGCTGATTTATAAGCTCATCACCACAGATGCCCATGAAGTCGACAAACATCAGGCTGGCGATTGGCCTCATCCCGGCTGCGGCGGCGCCTATCGCTCCGCCTAGTATCGCCTGCTCCGATATTGCCGTGTCCCTGACTCTTTCCCACCCGTACTTGTCGAGCAGTCCCTTCCACAGTCCGGTGGTTGACATCGACCGGATGTTTTCACCGAGGACGAATACTGTTGGGTCTCTGTCCATTTCCTCGTTAATTGCTTCTTGCTGTGCCTGCAGAAATGATACCTTTTTCATCATTGCCTCCTATGCAAAAACATCCTCAAGTACTTCTTCCGGTGAAGGGTCGGGGCTTTCCTCGGCAAACTTCACCGCCTTATCTATTTCTTCAAGCATTTCGGCTTTTACTGCCTCCATTTCATCCTGAGTCATTGCTTTATTTTCAACCAGGTATTTCTCATATATGGGGACAGGGTCTCTCTCCATCCACTCCTCAACTTCTTCTTTCGGCTTGTAGGTCTGGGGGTCACCTATCATATGGCCGCTCCAGCGGTAGGTCTTGCAGTCGAGCAGACTGGGACCTTCGCCTTTCCTTGCCCGGTTAACAGCCTCTCCAACCGCTTCATAGACGGCTATTACATCGTTACCGTCCACGGCCATCCCGGGAATGCCATAGGCAACTGCCCGGCAGGTGAAGTCGGGTATATTCACAACGTCGCTGGTGCGGGTGGAGACCGCCCACAGATTGTTTTCGATAATATAGACCACCGGCAGCTTATCGGCCGAGCCTAGGTTTATTGCTTCGTGGAACCGGGAAGTGTTGGTGGCGCCATCACCGAAGAAGCAGACCGAGACCTGGTCAGTGCCCTTTATCCGGGCGGCAAGGGCTGCTCCGGTGGCAATCGGGATGCAGGCACCGACGATGCCGTTAGCCCCCAGCATTCCCAGGTCGGCATCGGCAATGTGCATCGAGCCTCCCTTTCCCTTGCAGTAACCTGTCTTCTTACCGAAGATTTCAGCCATCATCAGGTCCGTTTTCCCGCCTTTGGCGATAAGGTGGCCGTGCCCGCGGTGAGTACTGACAATGTAATCGTTTGGCCTGAGATGAGCGCAGGTGCCGGTGGCTATCGCCTCCTCACCCAGGTAGAGGTGGATAATACCCGGGATTTTACCCATCCCGAACTCCTTCGCCACCCTCTCCTCGAACGTCCTAATCCGCACCATCGTCCTGTACATCTCAATAAGCTTCTTCTTTCCTATTGCCACAGCATTCCCTCCTGTTCTATTAGCTTGATGACTTTGATATTACACCGATTGTAGCATTATCAAGATATTTACAGCAACAGATTACTACCGGCAGTGCATCATATTTGCAATGGTTAAGTGGAAACTATCCTGCCCTGCCGAGGGTAATCAGGATTACTCCCGTCACCACCAGTACGCTGCCTATCACCAGTCTGGGAGTGATTCTTTCCAGCCGGCCGAGAAACAGGTAAGACCAGAGCAGGGCGAACAACGGGTTAATACTTTGCAAGGGAGCAACAACTACTACCGGCGCCATACTGAGGGCGTAGAACATTGAGATTACGCCACAGGCGGCGGTTATACCGGCGAGCAGCATAAAGCCGATTCCCTTCTTTTTATCAAGGTCAGTCCTGATGCTGCGCGCCCCGAGGACAGAGAGTCCCAGCATACCGGCAAGCAGTGAAACAGCCGCGCCTACCAGCGGCGGCGCCATACTGCCGACTCCGCGTTTTATCAGTACCGAACTGACTCCATAACACAGGCCTGCCCCGATGCCGAAAGCAATCCCGACTATAGCCTCTTTTTTGTTATTCACCGGGCGCTCACCACCAGGTAGATTCCGGTAACGATGGTGAGAGTGCCGATTATTATAGCCGGATTGATGCTTTCACCGAGGAAGGAGACAGCCAGTATCATGGCGAAAAGGGGTGACGTGGAAAAAAGCGGGCTTGCCCGGACCACTCCGATGCGGTTGATTGACGCGTAGTTGAACTGCCTGCCCATAATGTAATTCACCGCCCCGATAAGCCCGAACCAGAGCAGTGCCATCGGCGTGAGCAGCAATACATCATCAAAGCTCAGGGCAAGCGCCAGGATTCCGACCAGCAGGAAACTGGAAATTATCGACACCATGGTGCCCGTAGGAGCCCTGATACCGGTATTCAAACCCAGCCGGGCAAATATGGCGCTCCACGCCCAGCAGCAGGCGGCAATAATCGCCAGAATAATTCCCATTATAATTCTTTCCCCTATATGATTTGCACTTATTCGGCCGGTCTCTGGATAAGCTCGACAAGTATATTGCCGACACCGAGGTCCATATAAGCTACTCCCCTGTCTCCAGGAAACTTTGCTCTCATCAGTATGCTGACATCTTTTTCAGCAAGCTTATCTACCGCTGCCTGGACATCCGGGACGGCGCAGGCAATATGCTGAATGCCCTCTCCTTTTGTTTCAAGGAACTCCATGTGCGGAGAATTTCCGCTCAGAGGCTGAATAAGCTCGATCTGTATATCACCAATCATCGCCCCGTATATTTTGAAGTCGGCATACATCGGTTCGCCGCGAAACCACTCTTTTCTATCAGGAGGTAACACCATTTCTTGGAACGGACCAATTCCCAATGATGATAAACGTTCAACCGTTTTTTTCACGTCCCTGACCACTACTCCCACCTGTATTACCTTTGAAAAGGGCGATTTCACTTCGCTTTTCTCCATTTTATCTCCTTTCACCGTTAATGCTGTCCGGACTGGACAGGTGCTGTTTAGTCAGTGACAGTTTAAACAACTACACTTTAACTGAACCATTAAAATACCGAATTGACTTCTCTCTCACCCCTGACATCGATAACCGCCGGTCTTCCCTTGCGGACCTGGTCGATGGCTTCTTTCAGCGCCGGCATCATATCGTCCGGGTCTTCGACAGTCCGGCCGTAAGCGCCGCAGGCCTGGGCGACTCCGGCGTAATCGGCTGCCGGCATAATATCCACTCCCGCCTCGAATGCCATCCTGTCCGGAATACTGCCCTCGCCATAAGACCTCTCCACAAGTAGTTTTATAAATCCGTACGACTGGTTGTTAAGGATAATCGATAGAAACGGCGCTTTATAGGCTACTGAAGGCCAGAGAGTGGCAACCGGGCTGCCCCAGACGAAGCCGCCATCAGTCATCATGCTTACCACAAGTTTGTCCGGGGCGGCTACTTTCGCCCCGAGGGCGGCGCCCAGCGCCCACTGGATTGAGCCGGCCGCGCAGCTCATCATAGTCCCCGGCTTTGAACGGTCAATCTGCTCCGTGGCGGAGGCCGACTGGCTGATGGTGTGGTGAACCAGTATGGTGTCCTCATCGATGAGTTGTGCCAGGCAATAGCAGATCCAGTCCGGAGAAACCGGTCTCTGGGCAGATTTATCTTGAGCCATACTGTGCCATTCTTCCTTTTCCCTTTTATGGGCACTCTCAAGCTGGCTAAAACGCTGGCGGAGTTGCGCCGTCTTCTCCGGAGTCAGTTTTTCACGGATAGCTCTGGTCAGGGCAGGAATTGCTTCCCTGGAGTCGGCTTCTAGATAGGTATTGGCTCCGTGTCCCCAGAGCGGCCTGCCCTGCGTCAGCTGGTCGACATCGATATGGATGATATTTGCCTCCGGTCCGGGCAGCCCCGGTGATGCTGCGTAGGGCACATCATAATCGATTACCAGGATAGTATCAGCCACAGACATAATCGAAGGGTTTGCTTTCCTGCTGCCGAGAATTTGTTCGACTCCGGCACAGAGGGGGTGATTGGTGGGAAAATTCAGCCAGACGGGGCCGTTAACCACCGGAGCACAGAGTGTCTCGGCAAGCTCAACAAGCGTCGCTACCGATTCAGGATACCTGCCCGTGTAACCGGCAACGATAAGAGGATTTTCGGCTTTGAGCAGAGTATCGGCGATGCTGCCGATGGTGGCGGTGTCAACCGGTGAAGCTGCCGATGCAGCGGTTGTTGCCGATTTGGGGATGGTAATCCGGTCAATTTCCCCGGCAATTATTTCCCGCGGATAGCCAAGGTAAACCGGTCCACACGGCTCGGTAAAGGATGTCCGGAATGCTTTCTGCAGGACATCGTGGATGTTTTCATCAGCCTGTATTGTGTAGTCCCACTTCATACAGTTACGCACGCTCAAGCCCTGGTCATATGGCTCATTCTTCCAGTTTACCCGCTGGCCGGCCGGCATTGCCCCGGCCATAATAATGACTGGTATCCGTCCCCACTGAGCGTTATGTAAAGCCCCTCCCAGCTGGAGTGTGCCCAGTTCGGCATGAACCAAGACCACCTGGGGACGCCCGGAAATCATGTAGTGCCCGTGGGCGGCGGTCAGGGCTACCGCTTCATCAAGGCAAAGGACAAGCTGCGGACAGGGTTTACCCAGTATCCTATATTTGGCAATTGTCGCCAGTAGTATACCCTGCTCCCCTCCCGGATTAAAGAAGATGTGCTCCACGCCATTGGCATTCAGTACTTCAATGAAAGCTTCAGCACCGTTGTACTTTTCCATAAGACTCCCTTCCTCATTTATTTGTAAGCATGACCTGAGAGTCGGTCAGAATTTTTTCTCCATTCTGATATGCTTGATACCGGCTTCAATAAACGGTTCGCCGGTTTCCTTGAAACCGCATGACCGGTAGAAGTCCACCACCGCATACTGGGCGTGAAGGACTACCTGCTCAATCTTTCTTTTCTTAAAATCCTCGGTGAGAAACTTGATAATATTGCTGCCGATTCCCCGGCGTCGGAAATCTTTGAGGACTGCCATTCTCTCTATCTTTGCTATTCCTTTAGCCGGAAACTGGACTCTGGCCGTCCCGATAGCTCTGTCTCCGTCTTTGACGATAATGTGAGTTGCCACGCTATCATATTCATCAAGCTCTATATCTTCTGAAATATTCTGTTCTTCGACAAATACCCGCCTTCTTATGTTGAAAGCTTCTTCAAGTTCGTCATTGCTGCTGATAAATCTGTAGATGAGCTGCTCCATAACTCCATCTGTCAGGTATCTTGTAAGTTTACCAATTATAAGCTAAAGTGGTCTCTACTGTCACTGGTATTTGAAAAAGCGATTAATTGAGGCTAAGAACCTGTGAAAGCGTATCTGACTCTTTTTATCGGCGTGGTGGCGGTCTCTTTTGCGGCGGTTTTTATCCGGCTGGCCGATGCCCCGCCAATGGTAATTGCCACCTGCCGCATGGTTATTGCCGCCGCAGTATTGCTCCCCATCGCCTCGATTAAATCAATGAAAGGTCTCAAGCGGCTGTCAAAGCGCGACGTATTTCTGATACTGCTCTCAAGTATTTTTGTTGCGCTGCACTTCGGACTGTGGATAACCTCTCTTGATTATACGTCTATTGCCAGTTCGGTTGTTCTTGTAACCTCACATCCCGCCTTTATTGCCGTAATCTCCTATTTTCTGTGGGGTGAGAGGTTGGATAGGCTGACTATAGGCGGTATTGTCATCGCTTTTATCGGAATTGTGGTCATCAACTACAGCGGTATATCTTTTGCTACCGACTCTATCCTGGGGAACGGGCTTGCTCTGCTTGCTGCCTTTGCGATGGGCGCTTATCTTATCATCGGCGGTCAATTAAGAACCCGGATAGACCTTCTCAGTTACCTTGCCCTTATCTATTCCGGTGCCGCTGTAATTCTCTTGGCGGCCACATTGATAATGGGTTACAGCTTATTCGGCTATTCCGGTCAGACCTACCTGATGATGGTGCTGCTGGCGCTTGTGCCGCAGCTTATCGGGCATTCAAGTCTGAACTTGGCGGTACGCCTGGTGCCGGTAACGCTTGTTTCGGTAGCCATTCTCGGTGAGCCTGTGGGGGCGACTCTGCTGGGAGGCTTGATTCTCGATGAAATACCGACAGTAAATGAGATAGTCGGCGGTCTCCTCATTCTCGGCGGAATATTCGTCGTCCTCAAACACGCTCCGGAGAGACTGACCGATGGAATCGCCCGTTAGTCAATTACTTTTACCGCAATTTTGCTGATTTAGCCTCGGCAGGCTTAATACTATCCCCCGGCTCTCAACTTTTTCACGCCATAGAAAATAGCCAGGCCTAATAGAATGAAACCGCCAACTGAGCCTACCCAGAGCCACCAGTTAACCCAGCTCTCACTTGTGAAATTCCCGGCGAGGTCGCCTATCTGCACTGTGTAGTCACCCGGCTCTTCAGCAGTAACTGTAAATGATACCGTCTTGGTCTGTTCGGGCTCAAGAGTAACATTCTTTGTTTCCCGGACCTTCCCGTTTATCATCAGATTAGCAGCATAAGTACCCTGTTGTTCACCTTCATTGGTAACATCAACCCTTATGGTCACCTCTTCGCCGGTGACGACGATATAGGTTACCTTCTCAAAAGTCCTGGATATTGAAGGCTCGATAACCAGGTTGGTGAGTTTAAAAGAGGCAGGTTTCAGAACAGTCTCAGGTTCCTCTGTGGGTTCAGGTATAATTTCAGGTGGTGCAGGTACCTTTGCCAGGATGGCAAATACAGTAAAGTGGTTTAGCCGGGCAGTCAGCTTACCTAGTTCGGCTACTACTCTGCTTTCAGTCTCTAGGTATTTCCAGCCCTCATCGTAGTACGCCGTACCGATAGATTCAACATCATCGGGCAGGGCGGACACGTCATAACCGAGAGTGAGTCTCATCATTTTATCGAAAGTAGTTCCTGAAGGTTTGAATTCGTAGGCGCTACCAACCAGTACTGTATTAGCTGGCAATCTGGGTGCACTCGCTTTCCTGATTTCCAGTATGGTCACTGTATTGTTTTCGGTATCAGATGCTCTGGTTCCCTGCTCAATTTCAAGCAGGTGAACTCCGTCAGGGCTGGGTGCCTCAATGTTCTTGAGAGGTCGGCCATTATCATCAATTACCTCCCTCGTTATTTTACCGAGGAAGTCTACGGTGAAATATTGCGCCTGTTCTTCTGGCTCTATTTCGAATGGTCCCGGTGTTGGTCCGGGCGGTGCAGTCCCGGTGCCGGACAGAAATACGATGAACGGGTTTTCATCCGGGTCGTTGGAGGGAATGGATAGAATGGCGGACTTTGCCCCGCTGGATGACGGTGTGAAGGTGAGTGTTATATCTGCCGACCCGCCAGGCGCTAAGGCCTGGCCGGAAATATTGCCGCCGGAGATGGCAAACTGGTTATTGTCAATGGTAATGTTGCCGATGCTTAGAGTGGGCAGGCCGGTGTTGTTAACGGTAACCGTGCTGGTGCCGGACGAGCCGACCTCAACGGAACCAAAATTAACGGAAGTCGGGCTGACATCAATATCGGGCACAAGCGGCCAGACCAGGGTGAAAGCGAGAGATATATTACTGAATGGTGCAGTATCAAGCTCGTTTCCGGCTACACCGGCACCATTGGTTAGAAGCGCCGGGGATGAAGGCGCCGTGACATTGATGGAAAGGGTTGCCGAGGCACCAGCGGCGAGATTGCCAATATCCCAGGTAACGTTACCCGATGATTGGTTTACCGAGCCTGTCGACTGCGTGAATGAGGGGGGTGTAACACCGGTGGGCAGGACATCGGAAACACTAACGCCGGTGGCATCGTGAGGGCCCTGGTTGGTAACGGTTAGCGTATAGGTGAAGTTATCACCGGTGTTTACCAAACTGAAGCTGGGAGATTTTATAATCTCAAGGTCAGCATATTTGGTAACAATGGTAGTGTTTTCCGAGACGGTATTGTTACCGTAATTAATTTCTCCTTCTGTATTGCCCGGGGCGGGATTGTTACTGGGACCAGGCTCTGGAGATTCTCCAATTTCACTGACTGTGGCAGTATTTGTAATGGTACCGGCAGTAGGTGGTGCCGTGACCAGGATGGTAAGATTTGCTGAGTCACCCTTACCGAGATAGTCGATATACCACCAAACGGTACCTGATGAGTTTATGGTATAGCCTGTTGATGCGTTGTCTGATTGGTAGGTAGTGCCGGCCGGCAAATCATCCCGGACCTCGATGTAGTAGGCATCGGCGGGTCCATGGTTGGTGACAGTAAGCGTATAGGTGAAGTTATCGCCCGTAGCCACCGGGTCAGGATTATCCGTCTTGAAAATCTCCAGGTCAAAATCCCATGGCCAAGCCACGGTGGTATTCTCTGATACGGTATTGTCACTGGGGTCAATCTCTGGATACTCTCCATTGGCCGAGGCGGTATTTGTAATTACACCGGGAGTAGATGGTGCTGTGACGAGGATAGTAAGATTAGCCGAGTCACCTTTACTCAGATAGTCGATACTCCAGTAAATGATGTCCGGGGGACCCGTTTGAACATAGATATCTCCTGTTGAAGCGTTAGCTGATTGATAGGTAACGCTGGTCGATAAAGTATCCTGGACGTTAATGTATTCGGCATCGGCGGGACCTTTATTGGTGACAGTAAGCGTATAAGTAAAGTTATCACCCGTAGCCACCGGGTCAGGACTATCCGTCTTGGTAATCACAAGGTCAGATTCCCATGGCCAAGCCAGGGTGGTATTTTCTGATACAGTATTGTTACCCGGATCGGGGTCTGCATACATGCTGGTCACGATGGCGGTGTTTGTAATATAACCACCGTTCTCAGGTGGTGCTGTGACCAGGATAGTAAGATTTGCCGAATCATCCTTGGCGAGATAGTCTATATTCCAGGTGACAATACCGGAAGTATTCGACGCCGTGCCGGTCGACGTATTGCTGGATAGATAGGTTACACCCGAAGGCAGAGTATCGGTAACGTTGATACTGATGGCATCGGTAGGGCCGTTATTGGTGACGGTGAGGATATAGGAGAAGTTGTCACTAAAGACTACCGTGTCAGGAACATCGGTCTTGAAAATCTCAAGGTCAGCAGAAATAATGTCGGTCTGTTCCTCGACGAAATTGTCCGTGAGGATATCGATATCAACCACTTCGCCCACACCTGCAGCGCTGTTAACTACGTAATCACTGCCGGCCGGAAAACCTAACATTGACATACTGGCATTTGCCGTAGTAACCAGGGTGAGGTTTGCCGAAGTACCGCTGGGCAGAGTTCCGATATCCCAGTTCAGGAAGCTAAGGCCGGTGGGAAATGGCATTGTTATATTCACTCCGGACATGGAGAATCCGGCAGCGCTATACAAGTCCACTACCCATTGCGGTAACCCTTTACTCACGTTACCCGTGGATTCGTCATAATCTTGGAGGATTAAAGCCGAGTCTAGAACGCCATCTACGACAAATACTCCGGGAGCATCATCAGGACCCTGGTTGGTAATCTCAACTGTGTAAGTAATATCATCACCAAGAGAAACCGGATCAGGAACATCGGATTTGGTTATCTCAAGGTCAGCCTCGGGCAATGTAAATTCAATAGTGGTAGTTTCATAAGTAGAATTATTATCGAAATCGGGTTCTGCGATAGAACTAATTACCATCGCTTCATTGATCAGAGGTATATCTGGAAAAGCATCTTCTAAACTAATGCTGGAATATTGCAGGAATATACTAAGGATAGGATACGAAAACGGTAAGGTGAAATTTACCGAAGCTGTAATATCCAGGGTAGCATTATCACCACTTGCCAGATCACCAATATACCAGTAGAACTGTGTCTCCTGCGGAGTAGGGATGGGCAGACCCGGTAAACCTGGTAGACCTGCCATCCATTCGGGTGCTGTCTGATTTACTGTCCCTTTCGACGGGTTTATTGAATGGATAATAGTGGTGTTTGCAAGGTAAAAATCAATGACAGTAACATTACCGGCATCGTGGGTACCATTGTTGGTTACCGTGACCGTCCAGGTAAAGTTGTCACTGAAATTTACCGGATCGCGGTTGTCAACCTTGGTAATTACAAGGTCGGTACACGGGCTATCTGTATACTCAATGGCGATGTTATTCTCAGGGTTGGGGTCGGTTTCATTGCCATCTACTACAGCGGTATTTTTAAGTGGTCCACAGGCTAATAAGGTCACGCCGCAAATGATTTCCAGAGTAGCGTTATCGCCGCTGGCAAGGTCACCGATGTTCCAGGTAACGTTGCCGGAAGCATACAGCGCCGTACCGGCCGACGTATTACTGGACAGGTGGATTAAGCCCGCAGGCAGGGTATCGGTGACATTTACGCTGGTGGCATTATCGGGACCATTGTTGGTGACAATGAGTGTATAGGTGAGGTTATCACCGACAGCTACCGGATCATGGCTATCGGTCTTGGTTATTGAAAGGTCGGCCTCAGGCCCAGGTGGAATGACTTCTACTGTTGTGTTTTCGGATGCCGTATTATTGGTGGGTACGGGGTCAGTAAATGCACTGGTCACATTTGCGGTATTGGTTATATTACCTTCCGTAGAAGGTGCTGTGACCAGTATAGTCATATTCTCCGAGTCACCATAATTGAGGTAGCCGATATTCCAGGTAACTGTACCGGAATTATTCGACGATGATCCGGCTGATGTATTACTCGAAACGTAAGTTACGCCCGGAGGCAGAGTATCGGTAACATTTACACCGGTAGCAAAAGTGGTTCCGTTATTGCTAACAATGAGTGTGTAAGTAATGTTAGTACCGGCGGTTACCGGATCGGGACTATCTGATTTCAAAATCATCAGGTCTGCATCCGGTAAAACATCACCAAAGTTCACTACATAGCTGTTACCGAGGGCATCCACATTAACATTTACATTATTAGGCGTGATAGAAAAGTAGCCGGAGGGGTCGGTCTCGTTCACAGTGTGTACGCCGATAATTGTAGTGCTAAATATGTAATAGCCGTATAAATCTGTAGTGGTGGTGTTGGTGGTGCCGTCCAGAGAAACGAGTACCCCGGAGATGCCGGTCTCGTTTCCGGTCTGTACTCCGTTACCATCGAGGTCTTCGAAGATGGTGCCGTAGATAGAAGCGAAACCGGAGCTTTCAGGAGCATCTCCGAAGTTCACTTCGTAGCTCTTGCCCAGGGCATCCACATTACGGTGCCGTAAGTTAGGTGTGGTAGAAAAGTAGCCGGAGGGGTCGGTTTCGTTCACAGTGTGGACGCCAGTGTTGGAAACCATAAACAAGTACAGACCTGTTGTATCTGTGGTTGTATTAACGGTGCCGTCTAGTGTGATAGTTACCCCAGAGATGCCGGTCTCATTTCCGGTCTGTACTCCATTACCATCAAGGTCTTTGAAGACGGTGCCGTAAATGGTAGCGAGTTCTTCAATGAGAATGGTGGTATTTATAGTCGCCGTATTATTGGCTTGAACTGGATCACCTTCACTGGCTCCTACTACGGCGGTATTGGTCAGATTATCGCTGGCGCTAACGCCGATAGTTACCAGAATATCCAGGGTGGCGTCATCACCGCTGGCTAGGCTGCCGATGTTCCAGCTAACGATACTGCTTGAGTTCGAGGCTGTTGTGCCCGGAGAGGCGTTAGCTGAGACAAACTCGATATCTGCCGGCAGGGTATCAGTGACATTTACGCTGGTGGCATTATCGGGACCGTGATTGGTGACGATGAGTGTGTAGGTGAGGTTATCACCGACAGCTACTGGGTCCTGACTATCGGACTTGATAATCTCAAGGTCAGCCTGGTCAGGAGTCGAAACGGTGGTATCTATAGAAACATTATTATTGAGCACGTTGTTATCAGGCACCTGGTTGCTGAATACAAAGGTACTATTGGTAATATTACCCGGACTCGCCGGGGCAGTAACCAGGATGCTCAGGCTGGCGGTGGTATTTACAGGCAGGTCACTGATATTCCAGGTAACGATGCCGCTGGAATTGTAGGCGGAAGTGGAATTGGCGGAAACAAAGGTTACCCCGGCAGGCAGGATATCGGTAACAATAATATCACCGGCGTTATCCGGTCCGTAATTAGTTACGTTTATTGTGTAGGTAAGATTGTCATTTATATATACCGGATCGGGACTATCCGTCTTGGTAATGGCAAGGTCAGTTTCGTACGGAGAGACAAAGGTTGTGACCAGGGTAGCGTTGTTGTTTTGGTTGGTATCGGCCACTTCTGAGCTTGTCACGAATGCCACGTTCACCATCGGTATAGCAAATGTAAAAGGAAGAGGAATACTTTGAATGAGAGGAGTGGTGACAACAATGGTAAGATTAGCGGTAGTGTCAGCGGTCAGGTCACCAACGTTCCAGGTAACCAGGCCGCCGGCATAGGAAGCGGAACTGGAGTTGGCGGAGACGAAGGTAGCTCCAGATAGAAGTATATCGGTAACGGTGACATTTGTGGAGGTATCCGGACCGTGATTGGTGACGCTGAGCGTATAGGTGAGGTTTTCACCGTGAAAAACCGGGTCCGGGCTGGCAGTTTTAGTAATCCCGAGGTCGGCCTTATATTGGGAGACTGTGGTAGTTGTAATAGCAATGTTGTTGGAATAGTCGCTATCCACAACCTCGGTACTCATTACCATGGCTATATTGGCAACGGGCATAAAGGGTACGAACAGCATGGAAGGAGCCGTAACGTAAATATCCATGGTGACGTTTTCGCCCACAGCTAGATCGCCGATGTTCCAGGTCACTATACCACCGGAATGGTTTGCCGTACCGGCGGATGTATTGCTCGAAATATAGGTGGCACCGGTCAATGCTATTATGTCAAGGACGTAAACTCCGGTGGCATTTTCGGTGCCGTTATTGCTGACCGTCAGCGTGTAGGTAAGGTTATCACCTATATAGACCGGGTCGGGACTGCCTGTCTTTGTTATTGACAGGTCTGTCTTGACACTGGATACATATGTATCGATAGAAATGGAGTCGTTATTGGCATTGTTATCCGGTTCGTTTCCATCGACGCTGGCTTCATTGGTGATATTACCTGACGTTAAAGGAGAAGTAGCGATTATGGTAAGGTTGGCGGTAGCGTTATAAGCCAGGTCACCAACGTTCCAGGTAACTGTTCCCCCGGCATGAGAAGCATCGGTAGAATTGGCTGAAACAAAAGTGGTATTTGCAGGCAGAGTATCAGTAACAATAACATTGGTAGCGTCATCGGGGCCATTATTGGTGACGTTGAGTATATAGGTGATATTCTCGCCGATGTAAACCGGGTCCGGGCTATCGGACTTGATAATCGCAAGGTCAGCCTGTAGCAGTGCAGTGCCGTTACCGGAAAGGGGCACGGTAACCGGGTTATCATCGGGGTCATTGGAGTAGATGGACATACTGGCTG
>CAYVOV010000010.1:131252-131436 GCA_964453525.1 uncultured Dehalococcoidales bacterium
CCGGTATTGTTGACAGAGACCAGCAGGGGAGAGCTGGGAGAGCCGACCTGGACGGAGCCGAAGTTAAGGGAGGCCGGGCTAACGACGATATCGGGCTCTGGAAGAGGCGTAGTACCGTTACCGGAGAGAGGCACGGTAACCGGGTTATCATCGGGGTCATTGGAGTAGATGGACATACTGGCTG
>CAYVOV010000011.1:0-120204 GCA_964453525.1 uncultured Dehalococcoidales bacterium
CTGCAACAAGTCCCTGAACTCATCTTTTGTGGATAAACTCTCGCCGGTGGCAACAGGGATGGTCGTATGGTGGGCTACTCTCGCCATCTCATCTTTATTCTCCGGACGGACCGGTTCTTCAAACCACAATGGGTCATACTTCTCCAGCCTCCTGGCTAATCTGATAGCACTGGAGGTAGTCATCTGCGCGTGGGTGCCGATAATAATATCGCACTTATCACCAACTGCTTCCCGTACATTTCTGACCACAGCCTCTGCATTCTCAAGCGTTTCTAAGGAAAGCTGGTAAGGAGCAGGCACTATTCCTGGTGGACAGGGGTCAAACTTTACTGCTGTGAAACCCAGTTTTAAGTAAACGGCTGCCCTGTCGGCAGCCCGTATTGGGTCGCTATGGACACTCGTCTGATTAGGATCATCGGAAGCTGGGTTCAAATACGAATAGCTTCTTATCTTTTCGTGATACTTGCCACCGAGCAGATTATAAATAGGTTGGTCAAGGGCCTTGCCGATAATGTCCCAGCAGGCTATTTCAAAGGCACTAAGTATGCTCATTGGGCTTTGAGCCCCACCCACTCCATACATTCTTCGGTACAGCGTCTCTATATTAAACGGGTCGGCATCAATTATATATCGGTCCGCAGCGGCACTAATTAATTGAGCTGTAGTAACATTGTCAAACCCGCCACGAACCGGTTCGGCAATGCCTTCAATTCCGTTGTCTGTAGTTAGTTTCACGAATAGCCAGTTTCTTCCCACACGATTAGGAGGAGGATTTTCCACTACAAAGGTCTCCACGTTTACTATTTTCATTTCTAACCTCCACCGATCATAGTGTCTAATATTGTACCATAAGAATCAAAAATATAATTTAAGGGCGAACATCGGGATGTTTGTCACATCATGCGTACTCGTGGGCGATACCGTTTAGCTTCACTATTTGATGCTATTTTCCATTATTTTCACAGTTTGACATATAGGTTCTTTTTACCTAAGCTTAAACACCAGAAATAGCCCCAGTAGTGAAGGAGGATAAACAATGCCGTATGCAGTAAACGGTGAAGTCCATATCTATTATGAGGTTTACGGTGAAGGACCTTCTCTCTTGATGCTTCATGGTCTTTTCACAGATTCGCAAATATGGAAAGAATACGGTTATGTAGATGCGCTAAAAAACGATTACCAGATTATATTAAGGGATGACAGAGCACATGGAAAAAGCAACAGACAATACCCTCCAGAAGAACATACTATGGAGAATAATGCTAAAGACATAATAACGGTGATGGATGAACTCGGGATAGAAAGTACACATATATTTGGATCCTCTGGTGGAGGACAATATGCTCTCTCAGTGGCTGGGCTGTTTCCACAGAGAGTGAAATCTCTGATGGTAATTGGAATGTCTCCCAAGGCTGGAGGGAGTGGAGGTCTCCTTCACGGTAACTGGAGCTAATTCTGCCAGTGGAACCGCAACGACTGATTCAAGCGGACAATGCACATTCTCTTATGTCGGCATTGCTGAAGGAGATGATACCATCGTAGCTACAGCTACTATAGATGGTAAACAGGTAAGCTCTAACGAGGTTTCCAAGACTTGGGAAATTACTATCCTGACCGTTGATATAGATGTCAAGCCGGGAAGCTGGTCAAACTCAATCAATCTCAACGGCAATGGTGTAGTACCCATCGGCGTCTTCGGGAGCCCCACCTTCGATGTTGCTAATATCGATGTAAGTACTGTGCTTGCCGGCGTTACTGGAACTGAGGCAGCCCCGGTACACGAGGGTCACCTTAAGGATATCAACGCTGATGGTATGGAAGACATGGTATTCCACTTCCGGGAGTTTGAACTCGGTATTCCGACCGGCACTCAGGACAATACTGAAATGCCTTTGTACATTGCCGGAAAGTTGAACACGGGAGTTTCCTTTATGGGTCAAGACATCATCCGAATTACCCCCAATGACGAATCTTCTCGTGGTAAGGGAGGTAACGGCCCAAAGTAGAGTTCACGTATCCCTGAATCAATAAACACCAAATTAAAGGGGTTGCCCCTCAGAGCGCAGCCCCTTTATTTATGTAGCTGGCATCGCCGTTGTCGGCTATGATTCTATTTATTCTTACTCTGGTAGATCAATCTCAATTCCTTTCCTTGTAAAATATGCTGCATAGCAGCGCACAATATTTGCAAGCGGACCTTCCATGTTATGTATAGCCTGATATGTCTCCAAGTGTCGCTCAATCGTTTCTTTATCCTCGCCGGATTTCATAGCTTTGAGGATTATATTTCCATAATCTATGGTCATAGTGCGAACTAACTGAATAAACTCGGGTATTTCCGGTTCTCCTGAACCGTGAGAAGCATAGATATACTTTGGATTTAGGGCACTAATCTCATCGATAGAATAAATTGCCAAATCTAGGTCGAAAGCGGAATCCCTGACCAGAGTAAAAATTGGATCAGCCCCTGTTCTTATAAGGCCAAGTGAATCACCGGAAAAGAGTGCCTGACTATTCGTATCATAAACGCATAAATGGTGAACGGCATGTCCAGGTGTATATATTACTCTCAACTCTCTTTCGCCAAGCGCGATAACTTCACCATCATAAACTGCTCGTACCTGATGCTCAGGAACCGGCGATATTGGACCGTATTCGTCTTCATATCGTTGACCATAGGCCTGTACAGTTTGCTCAATTAGTTTCTCAGGTTCAATAATATGGCGTACTCCACGTTCGTGAACCATAACAACCGCTTTTGGCAACAGCCTAGCCAGCGCACCCACCCCACCGGCATGGTCAAGGTGAATATGGGTGAGAATGATATATTGGAGTTGAGAGGGTTCATAGCCGACTGTTTCTATTGATTCAAGAATATGAGGTACCATTATAGCCGGACCGGTATCGATTATTGCCAGTTTTCCGTTTTGAACAATTAAGTAATCTAGGCTGCAATGCACCAAGCTACCAGATATTGAACTGATAATCCTGCCCATGTCTATTCGATAAATTCTATCATTTAACCTGGTAATGCTCATGATATTGTATTCCCTCTTTGATGCTGATTAAGTGATTCCACAACTTCGCAATCCTAGATATATGTCTTTTTAGACGCCTTCGTCGTCTTTAGCGATTGTGGATTCAACAGACTCTGATGCTACAAGAGCACCCTTCTACGCTCGGCATGAATGAAAATAAACGATTTTTATGTTCTTTTTCATTGAATATAACCAGCTATTTGTTATCGCGAGTTAATTGTCTTCACTAAAACAAGAATGTCAAACTTCGTGACTTCCATCTATCATTCTCCAATTAGCCAGTGCAGTATCCACCCGAGTAAGTCCATAAGTTCGTATAAACTGATCAAGGCTAAGCCTTACCGATGTGGAAAATATTGGTGCCGCAGGAAAGATGAGTACCCCGAGCAGCCGGTTTGCCATTTTTCATTGTAATGGTTTTTTGGTTTTAACCCTTCAGGTAAATACAAATCATCGGATAATAACCTTCAGCTTCGATGTTCAGTAAACAGGCAGGACCTTTTTCCGGGCCGTCAAACTCGAAATCCCCGAAATTGTTGGTACAGGAGGTACATAATTTCTCTTCAGGGTCTGGTGGTTCTGGCGGCAATGGCATGATCTTTACCTCCTTCCTTTCCAGCAATATGTCCGTTAGAGCGAATGTTCATTGACTTTTTTCAAGGTTAAATACAAAAAAGATGTCATTGATTGCCGAGTTTCCGGCAACCCGCTGACACCCTGTTTTTTTGTGTGTCAAGTGACCAAATATTCTCGTTTCTTACACAACGCTGTAGCTTGAGGATGGAACAAGAGGGCTATACAGGCCACCTTTGAGTATCAGGTAGCGCATTGTAAGATCTCCGATTAGTTCACAAAAAACAGAGAGGTAGAGTAGCCCTACCGGCATATTTTCTATGCCTGACGTGAAACTGGTGAGCACTACTGCCACTGGCAATACCAGTCCCAGAAGTACCACCACAAACCACATCAATGGCCACAGTTGGCCGGTAACTATTTTCTGGACAGAGACCTTGGCTGTCATAGTGCTGTACCTGATGCTGATAAGATACACTGCCAGTAAAACAATGTAACTAATTAGTAATATTCTTACCCATTCTTCGAGTGTCATTCCAATGGATGTTTGGCCTGTGGCCAACGCAATAGCCAGGGCAAGTCCGGCTCCTCCCCAGATGCCACTTACTCCATAGAGCACTGGCAGCAGGGCGGTATTCCATAGAGCGATGCCGTTGACGTAATTCATGGCAAAACCGCCGTATACTATCGTCAGGAAAGCAAAAATATCCATCAATATCATAAGAACCAGTGACGGGCTCCCTACTGCCACTAGCACTATTTGGATCAAACCGAAAAGCAGGAATAGGCTGACAAATATTAAGCCTCTGGATATCCACGATGTGCCGGGTTTCAATACCATACGCCAGAACCGAAAAGGATGCCCCAGGTAAAGGATATGAATACCACCACCCAAAACTCCACATATGAGCCAGCCGGCAACCATCACCCAAAGATTGTCAAAGAAGGAACCTACGAACGAGGCCCCTGCTCCCAACTCGATGAAGAAGAAGGCAAGCCATAAAAGAATACCTCTTTTTTCTATCCATTCTCTCTGTGGTGTATCCTTGACCATCCATTCGTAAAGTTTTTGTTGCGTTTCCATACGCCACTCCTTAGTCAACGTACTTGATATCTGAAACAAACCATCTTGGAGGCTATCCCTAGTACTCTTCTTCTTTTAAATTACTGATTAACCTCCCCTTTTCAATCGAGGTAGTAAACAGACGGATCAGTACCATGCTCCGGATGGAGCTGGTAACCACGGCGCTCCTTAACCAATTTAGAAACGTTACTATTCGGGTCATCCAGGTCACCAAAGGTCCTTGCTTTGACCGGACAGGCATTAACACACACCGGAGTAGCATCCCGGTCGATACCGACTTTTAGCCCGTTATTCCGTGCCGTATCTATTCTTTCCATGCAGAAGTTACATTTGATAACTGTATTCAGCTCAAGAGGGTAAAACACCTCCCGCCCAAAACGTTCCAGTTCGCTCAACCCCTGGCCTGGCCAGTACTCCTTCCTTTTGCCTGTATGATATGTACGCATCTGGTAGGGACAGGCAATGAGACAGTACCGACATCCAACGCACACTTCTGCTTCAACCCAGACAATGCCGTCTTCTCTCTTTGCTGTCGCCCCTGTAGGACATGCGTCTACACAAGCTGCTTCCTTACAGTGGTTACAAAGAACAGGAAGAATCTGTTTGGTAACCATTGGATATGTTCCCGTCTCTGAGATTAGCACCCTGTTCCAGAATACTTCTGGAGGTAGGGCATGTGACTGCTTACAGGAGACCATACAGGCATAACAACCAATGCATCTCTTACGGTCAATAACCATACCCCATCTCATATTGAAGCCTCCTTTTTAATCTTCCTTACCGTTACTCGAGTGGCCGTTTCGATATTACCACAAATAGGATCCATATGCTCAAAATCTAAAGGTAACAGAGTATCGAAATTTGTTCCTTTGCCCCTAGCGATAGGTTGACCTTTTGCCCAGTGACCAGCAGTAGCGGCAATACCGACGGTTTGGGGATGCTGTCCTTCTAATGTTTTAACGGTACCGGTGACTTTCCTCCCCTGATAGCTTTCTACCTCAATAGTATCGCCATCATTGATTCCTTTCTGTCTGGCGGTAGCAGCGTTCATAGTAATGTTGTAGGTGTAAGGGTTCATCCGGCTGGCTTCATCCAGCCAAGGCTGCTCCATAGTTGAAGAAGCACTATGCAAGACATCACGGTAGGAATAGCAATAGAGGTCATACTGAGAATCAGTGACTTTATGGGTGGTGCAAGGAAACCAGGATATCAGGGGAACATATTGTTCCAGGTTTATGTTTAACCCTGTCTTCTTATTTATTTTCTCGACTTCATCTCTCATATGAACCAAATACTCCATATAGACCGGTATTCTGAGGTCGATGTACCATATCCAGTAGGCCTCTTCTACTCTCTTTGGCCATCGAATGAAGCCGTTCTTCTTGAACCACTCCCAGTCGTGCTCGGGACCAAACATGCTTTTCACAACTGCACCGCCCATTTCGGCCACCGTCAACCTGCGGTTAATATCTTTCGGCTTGTATTCCTCTTTTATCGGCCAGTTATTAATGGCCCTTTCATTAGCTTCTGCAATCAGGTCCCGACCCCATTCTTTACCTAACCTCTCTGCGATATCAGCTATGATTTCGTGTGAGTGTTTCCTCTGCCCAGCAGGTTCGACAACTTGCTGGGAGATATGATAGCACCAGTCTTCCATGCCCCAGGCGTGGTTGAAATTCTGAGCAAGGCCCATAGCCCAATTGTCCTTCTCTAGGAAACAGGTATCCGGTAAAACAATGTCGGCAAATCCCTCGCTAGTTTCAGAATTGAAGAGTTCTATAGAGACAATAAATGGTATCTTCTTGAGAGCATTGGCAATGGCATCCCGGTTACCCACGCTCAATACCGGATTTTTGATGATGCATAACATTTGGAGATCATAGGTCGCCTCAAGCTTCTTCCAGACCTCATCCCGGTCGGTACCGCCGGCGATGTACTTAAATTGGCCGATTGGCTGGACATCTCTTAGCCCGCTCTGGTGCTTTAGACTTGGCAGGGGAATAGGCCACTCCCCGTGATAGGGCATACGCGCGTTGGATGTCCCACTCGAAGGACCAAAACGCTGATTCTGTAAAAATCCGTCCACGCCTTTAAAGACGGTCCATTTGAGAGCGCCAGCGTCTGGCTCTTCCCGTCCCGGATAACCCATTGTTACGGCCGGCCAACCAGTAGTGCCACCCGGGACCTCAACTGCTCCAACCAGCATGCTGAGCAAGTTGACCGCGAAACAGGCATGATAGGAATTCTCATGCCCCTGCCCGCCACGAAAAATAACCGCCGCGACCGGCCGGTATGGTAAAACGTGACCATCGATAGAAATAGTACTGCCAACACGAGCTTCTGTTGCAAACTCTGTAGCAATCCGGCGAATCGTCTCCGCGGGTATACTACTTATAGCTGAAGCCATATCTGGTGTATATTGCTTCAAATGTTCTCTTAGCAACTGGAATGCGGGCTGGCATTTAATTCCACGGAACTCGTAATCGCCATCAATGGCGTAATCCTTAATAGTTGGATCATCATATACTTTGGCGTTATTTTCGCCAGTGTCCCAGACCATCGGTTTATTCGTCTCGTCATCACCTATATACGTTATTTCCCCGATTACCTCTCCACCCATACCGTGACTAACCGATTTGATGCCACGTGCCGGTCCGTTCTCTCGAACGTATTTCATATCTGGACCAATAAGATACGGAGCGTTCGTTTTTAACTTAAGGAATGTTTCGTCGATTATACCTGTTTCATTGGCAATCACATTGCACATAGCTAGGACGACAACCAGGTCAGTACCGGGAATAATCGGCACCCATTCACTTGCTGAAGACCCGGCTGCGGTGCTACATTTAGGGTCGAAAACAACGATTTTCATTCCCCTGGATTTACCATCCGCCGCCAGCCTAGCTGCAGTCATTGCCGAGTGACCTGAGCCATGACCTTTACTTGAGCCGAAATATATAGCATAGTTACAGTACCTAAAATCCGGTACGATAGACCATGATCCGTGAATCAACCCACCAACGGGATGGGCGCCGTTACCACAGTGTAAACCGACACCTCCCACGAAAGTTGCTGTGGTTCCCAGGCCGGCAAGATAGGCCGGAGCACCTGTGGGTTGCCCCGGATAACCACCCGCCAATCCTGGAGGGGGTACCAGCTTTTCAGGGGCTTCTTCATAGATTTTCTTCATCATGGGAACAATTTCAGCGTAAGCTTCTTCCCAGGTAATCTCTTTCCATTTTGGGTCGACTCCGATACCTTTTTCTGGATTGGTTCTTCTAAGCGGCACATTTAACCTGTTTGGATCGTACAACTGCTGTATGGAAGATAAACCTTTAGAGCATAAACCACCATCTGCTCCCATTGTGCTGCCGGGCACTCCTTCGATTTCAATGGCGACGCCGTTAATACGATGAACCCTCACGCCGCAGGCAGCGTAACACCTCGAACATTGTGTATGGACCCAAGCATCTTCCCAGATCTCAGGCTTATTTTCAGGAGATGACATAGCATACCTCCACCGGTACATTATGGTGATATTTATATTCTTTCCCGAATCAGCTGTTGCAGAAAACTATAGTAAACATAGCACAATAAAAATAGTATCGCAAATACCAGGTTACTGCTCTATATCTACTGAATTCTTGTACAAATGATCCGCTTGACATGTCAAATCGTGTGTTATATGGTTATATATCAAAGCAAAAGCACGACTAGTAATGGGAATTATTCGATCCGACACTAATGAAATCAACCGTAGAGACGCAAGATTTTATGAAGGAGGCATAGTTATCGAAGCACAATACGAATAGTTGGGAAAGATGTGAGCCGAGCTAGAGGTATTAGACCGGGCTTGAAATACTTTCTTCTACTGACAAAGGAGGTATACATGAAGATTTTTTGGATACTAGTAAGTGGTTTGATGGTGCTCTCCTTAGTGCTGGCTTCATGCGGTCCAACAGCGGTAGAGGAGGAAGAAGAAGAGGAAGAAGAAGTAGTAATAGGGGAGGAAGAAGAGGAGGAAGAAGAAGTAGTAGAGGTGACGGGACCGAAGTATGGTGGATGGATTACCGCCTGCACTCCCAGGGAAATAATGGACTTCGACGAGGTCAAGGGCTGGCAAGCAGCAGCATACACACGCCAGGTAACCAACCAGGACCTCCTGACAGGAGATTGGTCAAAGGGGCCCGCTGGCACAAATGAGATAGACAGGTTGGACTACGGTATCTATGCATTACAAACAGGTGGTCTCGCCGAAAGTTGGGAAATGCCCGAGGTGGGTCACTGGATTATGCATATGCGGAAGGGTGTACACTACTCTCTTGATCCAAATAACGAGGCTAGTGTTCTGGTAGGTGGTAGAGAATTTAATGCTAACGACGCGGAATTCGCCTTGAACTCATATTTAGGGGCTTCCACGTCTTACATCTATAGAGCTTTCCCCGGACTGGTAAAAACGGCGTCTGTTAAAGCGACGGACAAATATACTCTTGAAATCGAGGTTCCGGTGGAGTACTCCCTCGATGCCGCAGACATGTTTTTCACCTTCGCTACGGTTGATGTGCCGAAGGAAGTCATCGATAAATATGGCGACCAGTCGGATTGGAAGAATGCAGTTGGTACTGGTCCGTTTATTTTGGTCGATTTTATACCTGGCAGCGCGATAACCCTAGAACGGAATCCCAATTACTGGATGAAGGACCCCTGTGGTCCTGGCAAGGGCAACCAGCTACCATACGTTGACGGTATGAAGTGGCTGGTAATCCCCGATAATTCCACCCGACTGGCTGCTATTCGTACAGGCAAGGTTGACTTTCGGGGTCTCACTTCCTGGGACTTTGTTGCAAACGAAGACGCTGAACCCCTTCTAGCTGCGAATCCGGAGCTGAAATACAGGACAGGTCTCCCAGGAGGTACAGCTACAGGTATGAGGACAGACATGGAGCCCTTCAGTGATATCAGAGTTCGCCGGGCGATGATTATGGCAATCGATTATCAAAACATAATCGATACGCTCTGTGCTGGCATGGGCGAAAAGCTGGGTTACCCTCAATCCTATAACTCAGGATACCTGAATTTTGTAATTAATCTTGATGACCCCGATTGTCCGGAGAGGATCAAGGAAACGTATACATACAATCCGGAAAAGGCAAAGGAGCTTCTAGCTGAAGCAGGTTATCCTGATGGTTTTTCAACTACAGTAACCTGCCAGAATAACCCTACCAGCGTCGACCGGATGTCAGTACTCAAGGATATGTGGGCCAAAGTGGGCATTGAGCTATCACTTAATCCACTGGAGACTGGTGCCCACAATTCCATATCGAGAACCCGTAACTACGAGGGACTTATTGCTGATGTCGGCATTGGCGGTGGTAATGTTATGTTGCGTGGCAATCGTCTTCAGGGATCAGCACAGACTAACATGTGCATGATTGACGATCCTAAAGTTAATGAAGCTTATGTAGAAATAAAAAGCTTAGCCTTAACCGACTGGGATGAAGCCGGTAGGCTACACAGGGAACTGATGAAGTACGTCATGGATCAATACTGGGGAATCAACTTCCCTGTTGCCAGCAGCTATGTTATCTGGTGGCCATGGCTAAAGAACTTCTATGGTGATTCATCCGTTGGTTACTTTAACTATGGCACCTTCGGTCAGTATGCCTGGATTGACCAGGACCTCAAAGCCACCATGGGGTATTGATACCCCGATCAAAGCCAAGACAAGGTTGAAAGAAGGCAGAACATTAATGAAAGCCCCGGGGCAGGTCAGGGACCCCCGGGGCTTTATCCAGTAATGGCTAAGTGAGACCTCAGGTAGCAGCGAGGTGATGTCCTGCGACCTGAAGATAGTTATCGGGCATATTCTGCTCCCGCGGCCAGTATGGCTTCAGTGGCGGCCCGAAACTGAGTTACAAGTACGCTGAAAAAGCTCCACGGCGACTCCCCGAAGGTGGCCGTATATCCCAACGCCGATACCCAATACTTCGGTGAATGAACTCTGGTAGTATAGCCAGCAAAATACAAGCAGGTTAAATTACGCGTTAATAAAACCCGCTTCTCTTCCTGAATAACAAAAACGCACTTTGAAATCACGTTACGTTTGCCAAACATGTATGGTTTCAATATAATACACAACATAATACACAGCAAATTCGGACGCATAAAATTGGAGGTTTAATAATGCGAAATCCTAAGCAGGAAATAAAAGAAGACGTCTGGATTCGTACCCAGTGTGCGAGGTGCTACGCTTTTTGCGCCATAAAAGTTCACCGGGTGAATGGTGTGGCAGTTGAGATGCAGGGAGAGCCTGACAGTAACTTTGGTGCCGAGGGTGGCCTGTGCAGCAAGGGGTTATCCGGACTACAGGTACTCTATGACCCCAACCGGCTGAACGTACCCCTGAGAAGGACCAACCCGGAGAAGGGTGTAGGCGTCGACCCCAAGTGGAAGGAGATTACCTGGGAAGAAGCCTATGCCGAAATTATTCCCAGGCTGAAAAAAATTCTTGAAGATGACCCCATGAAACTGGCCATACAGGGAGGAATTCCCACTCAATTCCGTATTAATCAACCGATGAGTATTCTGGGGCCCTTCAGCGCGTTTGTGTCTGGTTTGGGTCTCCATTGCGGGGGCGCAGCCCATGGGGTAGGCGGCCTGATTCATGGCTCCTGGTCAATAGTACCTGACTTCAAATACTGCAACTACGCGCTATACTTTGGTGCTAGTAAGGGACACGGCTCAGGCCACTCCGCTATGGTAACCGCCAGGACGGCAGCGGAGGCCAGAGTCAGAGGCATGAAAATGGTGGTCTTTGATCCCATGTGCAATTTTGCCGCCGGTAAAGCGACAGAATGGGTGCCCATTATCCCCGGTACTGACCTGGTTGTCGTCCTGGCTATGTGCAATGTTATTGTCAACGAACTGGGAATAATCGACGAGCCTTTTCTTAGGCTCAAGACAAATGCTCCTTACCTGGTCCGGCCTGATATGAAATATGTCCGTGAGAAAGGACCGGCGAGGGGGGTTAAAGCGATACATCATACCTACGGCACTCAGCGGGAGGTAACCTACATCGGAGATGATGAAACCAATAAACCGATGGTCTGGGATGCCGGGGAAGGTAAGGCCAAGGTCTATGATGACCCAACGATAAAGGATTACGCCCTCGAAGGTGAATACGAGTTCAGGGGAATTAAATGCCAGCCGGCTTTCCAGCTTATCAAGGAGCATCTCAAACAGTATACTCCAGAGATGGCTTCAGAGATTAGCACAGTCCCGGCGGAGACCATTCACCGTATTGCCACCGAGTTTGCCACTGAAGCGAAAGTTGGTAGCACCATATCCATTGACGGGCAGATCCTACCTTGCCGTCCCGTGGCGGCGGTTATTTTCCGCGGTGGTCAAGGACATGAAAATTCCTATCACACGTGCTACGCCATAAGCCTGCTCAGCGCCCTGGTAGGGGCAATGGAAGTACCTGGAGGTACTATTAGCTGGCCATCCCGAACGCTGGGTTTTCCCGGTAGAGAAGACGTCGACCCCGGAGCTCTTAAATGGTCGGTATTCAAAGGGCTTGATGGTTTCCTGCAAAATGAGCGTTTCGGCCCTAATAGTGGAGTGAACAATAAAAATATACCTTATCACGGGGAATGGCCAATCCCGCACGCCGAAATGAATCACGATTACAGAGTTCACGATATACAGCCGATAGGTGCCTTCAAATATATCGTTGGTGGGTCTGACCGGGACGAAATCTGGAAAAAGGTAGGAGCTACTTATAAACCTGAGATGATGATTACCGTGGCCTGTAACTCAATCATGAGTATTGGCAACCGCGATGCGATAGCCAACGCCCTCAAGGCTTTCAAATTTATTGTCAGTATTGATATTTTTAATAGTGAGTTAACCGAAGGTTTCGCCGATATTGTCCTGCCCGATGGCTGCTATCTTGAGGAATCGAAATGGATGAATGGCCTTGAGCAGAATTTCAACTACCCTTTCGGCATGGAAGACTGGTGTTTCCATATATCCCAGAAGGTGGTTGAGCCAAAGGCTCAACGCAAGAACTCTTACGACGTCGGCCTTGAGATACTGGAGAGGCTGGGTAAGGAGTGGAACCGAGACCTGGTTGCGGAACTCAATGCCCATTTTAACAAAATCTGGCCGATAACCGAAGAATACCAACTCGAGCCGACGGATAGGCCGACCATGGAGGTGGTTGGTGATAGGATTACCAAGAGCATATTTGGCCCTGAACGCGACTGGGAGTGGTTTAAAAAGAACGGCTTCATCCGATGGCCGAAGAAGCCTGAAGAAGCCTACTGGATATGGTACCTTGACCTCAGGATACCTATTTATGCAGAATACTTGGCACATCTACGGTCGGAGGTGGAGGAAATATACGATAAGACAGGCGTGTTTATGGACCCCGAACAATACACACCGCTTATATCCTGGTTTCCCTGCACCAATCACAAGGTCACAGACCCCAACTATGACCTCTATTGCTATTCCTACCGTGATGCCTTACACAGCGCTTCATCAACTATGGAGCAGCCATGGCTGGATGAAGCTAGCCGGATGAATCCCTATACCTACAACATTACTATGAATGCTTCAACTGCTAGGCAGAAAGGGCTCAAGGATGGCGATGCCGTTGAGGTTGAGACTTATCTGGGGCGGAAAGTTTCGGGCACACTCAAAACGCTGCAGGGGCACCATCCTCTGACGGTAGGTATCGCAGCGACCGCTGGCCACTGGGCAAAAGGTCAACCTATAGCCAGAGGGAAAGGAAGCAACTTTGATACCCTGCTGCCTATGGACTGGGAGCATATGGATCCTGTTTGTGCTACTATCGAAACTGCCGTCAAGGTCAGGGTAAGGAAGGTTTAGAAGAAAGAAATGTCGTTATAGGCTGCCGGCAGATAGTAGGGATTACTGATAGTCGTTTTAAGATGTACGTTTTATTAACACATTAGCTATTGAACAATCAAATTTCCCTGGGGTTAATCGAGGCTTTCTCTGCTACCTCAAGGAGGTCATTTAATTTGTTCGGAAGGCCGTTATCTACCACGATGGTCCCTTCATCCTGTACGATATAGCTCCGTGCAATACCCCTTGGAACGGTATATAAAAGATGAAAAGTGACATCTGTAGCCGAAGCCTTGGCATAGAATGCGCATTAATGGAGAAATTCTAACCTAAGTTCGCTCATGTTATGAGGTGGTTTCATGTATAACGTAAATCAATATGTATCCAATGAACTATTCCATTTCGTTGGTCGACATCTATCAACACAAGACGAGCAATTTGATTTGTTAATACGTATCCTAGAAAATGGGACTTTACGGAGTTCTCGTCAACGTATTGCAGAGAATGAAATCGATAGACAAGAGAAGGTGGTATCCGGGGAATTAACTAGAATTGCTGCTATCTGCTTTTGCGACATACCTCGGCAGTCACTACAGCTTCATATGGGGAAGTACAGCCAGTTTGGTATTTCGTTTACAAAAAGATATTTAGCATCTAAAGGCGCAAAACCCGTGATATATATACCGATAAAGAGTAGTATTCCTGGAGGCAAATCGAATAGAGGGGAATACATCCCGAGACATTTCAGGAACGTATTGAGTTCTCTAATAGAAGTACATAAATCAAAAGAGGCAATCAACAGCACTCTCTCCTCTAATCAAAGAATCAGGGATTCAGTTAATGCTGCAGCAAATGAGTGGAGCTTTTTGGCAAAAGAATTCTACTATTTCATAAAAATGTATGACGAGGATCTAGCAGAAGACCACGTTAAGAATTACTATATGGAAAGAGAATGGCGGTTAGTAAACTCACCAACTCGAACGACTCTGAATTTTACACTCGATGATATAAATGCTGTTATAGTTCCATTTAACTTCAGTTATCGACTACCATCGGAATTTGAATCCCTAAGAAATCGAGTTTTACAGACTTGATGGCTTGGTAGAAAGTAGACCTCAGTCACCACCCAGAAATAGTTGGTGGTGGCCCGCATTGGAAGCATTCCGAACTGGTGTTTGAGAAGAAGGGAGGTGATTCCGGCGATACAGCAGTTGCTTATCTGTCACTCGCAAATCTAGTGAGGCCCCCATCCCTCTAGCCCACCTAAGAAAGCGGGGATGCTTCTAAGACTCTCAATGCGCTCTCTTTCCTCGTCTGACGTCTCACGAACCACTAATTGAGCTATGGCAAAGGTGAACTCCCTAAATTTCTCATAAGCTTCATCATTGAATACATGTGAACCATCTCTAATACCATTCATTGCAGCAATTACCCATCTCATAAAGACTAAGGGTATGATAAGGTCTTCGATACCTTCCCAACTTGTTATAAATCCTCGCTTTTCAAAAACTAATTCCATCGTTCTATCACATTTGCCTATACATGCCCAGTACATATCCACAGTATGGATTGTCTTGGTTTCGTCATCCAGATATTCTGCAAATCCGATTCTGCCTTCTCGAGCTTTGAGTAAGTCTTTACCACAGACATTACAGTAAATACCTACAAGTGAACCGGATATTTCTTGTGGAGTATGTGACCTTTTTTGATATTCTCGAAAACTCTTAGGGAAGAACCTTTCAAATACTCCCTTTAGATTGGGATTACTGAGTGGGTTTCTTTCAATCAATGCTGAGTCATAAATGACTACTTCGATTTCGCTACTATGGCTTTTCAGTGTTCTGTTTAGTTCAGAGCTCGGTATCGTAGAATAAAAGCCGATAAAACCATCAGCCTTGAATTTCTTTACCCTTCCTAATATATCAGGCTCGTCTCTATCGGATACGGATTTATTTGAATGAGCGAAATGCTTACAGCTTATCAACCACTTATGATGCCTTGAACCGAGTACTCCCTTTCTAGTCTCGGTTATAATTAAATCTCTACCGGAATCAGGCCCTCGATCAGGTCCTTCCTCGACACTGATGCCTAACGCCGTAAAAAATTCCCAGGCAAACAGAGCCCAAGAATCCTGTTCAATACTTCCTCCTTTTGCAGAAGGTAGCTCCTTGAAATCTATAAAACCCATAATACGTCCTTTAGCCGTATACTGATTATATATCTCGGCACAAATATGGTAAAGATGTAATGTTACTGCCAATCTGTAGGATTAAAAATATATGACTGATAAAACCGAATAAATCATTTGAAGCTAAATTAAGCCCTTATGCAGTTATTAGCATAAGAGTTTTTCGTTAAATGGCACTAATTTGCACTAATGATATTAACTTCTTGGTGTAAAAATTCGACGTAATTTTTATATAAACATTGACAAGCATCGGGATGTTTGTCATATCATGCGTACTCGTGGGCTTTTTTTGTTGATTGACTCAATATTCTGGACGGTTGTGTCCTGAATTAAAAACCTTAGCTGCTATTGCGTTTCAGAGTATAGAACGGCCTTTCTCCGCCTCATTGTTTCCAATATTAAAGTCAAAATCAGCCCGACAGCGCATAAAACGCATATCGAATAAAACCCCAGTTCGAAGGATCCAGTAGCATCTCTTAGAACTCCCATCAGATAGGATGTAACAAGACCGCCAAAGATAGCGAACATATTACTTACGCCATTGGATACACCGGTCTTATCCGGTCCAAGTATTTCCACTGCCAGTGTAAACAAAGGGCCAAAGTAAGCCTGGAGAAAGACGGCATTAACAAATATTACCGCAATGATGAGCCCCACCGAATTCAGTGGGACCAATAGACCGGTGGTAACTAAAAGCATTACCATAGAGATGCCGATAACCATTGTGGATTTTTTGAACCTGTCCGAAAGATATGCCATGAATATGTTGAAAGCCCCGGTTATTATTGCCTGCAAGGCGATAACCGTTCCGGCCAGTTGAAGCGTGAATTGCTTCTCACTGAGTAAAAGAGTCGGTAACCAAAAAAGGATGCCTCGCACTATGCTGAAGCGGATAAATTGCAGGCCATAACAAATCCAGACCTGTTTATACCGGAAGGTCTCCAGAATAACATCAAGGCGGAACTTAGCTCGCGTTCCCCCGGATACCGCTTCCCTACCTAAAATTAAAAGCAGCAAGGCAAACATAATACCGACCGCTCCAACCAGGATAAATGGCAGACGCCAGGTGCCATAACGATTAACTATCACCGGGAAAAGAAAATTAATCAATAGAATACCCAGGCTTGTTCCTACCACGGGCAGAGTGGTAGTGGTGGTACGGCGTTCAGGAGAAAACCAACGGATGAATACCGACATCGCCGGTGTAAACTCCAGAGACATAAAAAAGCCCCAGAAGAATTGGATTACCAGAACCTGCCAGTATTGCCGGGAAAAAGCCAGGAGTACGGAGAAGCCCATCAGCCCAAGAACACCGATTGCCACAAGTTTTCGGGGAGAGTAATGGTCGGATAAGTAGCCAGCGGGAAACTGCATTAAAGCATAGACCAGCAGCCCTGCCGAAGCCAAGCTACCCGCCTGAGTATAGGTTAGCTGTAGGTCCTGGCGTATCAACGGCAGTAGAAGAGGTAAGCCGCCTATTGGCACCGCATGGACGGTCAAACAGAACCATGTCAATAACAGGGTTTGAAAGCGTCCTTTGTTAGTTGCATTGGTTAGCACAGCCACTTAATAATAATCTTTTACGTTAGCAGCTGTAAATTTCCGCAATGTCACTTTCAAGTAAAATGTTGAGTAATGAATACATTTTTTATTACTCATCCAGAACTGCGACTCAATATGCTTAGAGAGTCGTCACTATTTACCCTCAAGAATTGTAAGGAAATTCCACGCTAAACATTCTTTCAATGTATTTGAAACATATTAGTGGAAAGGACAGATGACTAAGGTACGAACAGTGAGAAACATTGCATCTCATTGCATGGAACAACATAGACTCTTTCCCTTAGGTCTTGATGCATTCCCGGAAGTCTTTCCGTTTCAACTTTACGCCCGCCAAACGCTTGACTTGATTCTTGTTATTTTCTAGACTAGTGCCAAGTAAATCGGACGCGGGATATCTTGCTGGCACCCTTGGTGCACCTGAATTTGCGCGTTAGGTGCTTCTCTGATAGCAATTGTATGTTGTCTGCAAAAGTGGGACATTATGGCACCGGAAATAATGATACGTCAGGCAGCAAAGCTGCCTTTTCTCAGACGATACTCCACTACAATGAGAGGTCAAACAATCACTACAGGCCATCAAGCGGACTCTACCCACTAGGTAGTGTTGAGTCTGACCGTTACCAGGTGTGGCTTATGGCATCCTGGGAGCAGGCTTTGTGGCAATTGTCCTTCTCGTTAGCACACTTGCGGTGATAGCCCAAACAGACATAGCTGATAGACTTTAGCACGTCCTCTTTTACTCGGGCAACAGCCCTATCATAATCATCAAGGGCTATTTCAAAGACCCCTTTGAGGCATGCCTTAATGCATTCTCCGCAGCCATCGCACTTATCGGTGTCAATGATTATATAATATTCACCTGAACCGTCAGTATAACCATAGTGAGCAATCATCTTTAAGTCTGATTCTGCGCTTTTTCTAAGCTCTCCCGGGCAAAGAGAGCGGCTCCTAGCGCTCCCACTATCTGGGGCTCAAAGGCTATGTGGGGAGTCAAGCCTATTTTATCGGTCAACCGCTTCACTATACCAATATTCTTGGCAATACCACCGCTAATGATAAATTCTGGTTCTACCCCTACCCTTTTAAGAAGGCTATGAATCCTGAGAGCCAGCGCCTCACATACGCCGGCCAGAATATCGTTTTTATGTTTTCCGTGACGCAGGTTATACAGAGCCTCTGATTTGGCGAAGACGACACAGGTACTGCTGGTGGGCACCTCAGCCTCCTTTATCTCCAGCGAGAGTTTACCTAAATCATCAAGGGGTAGCTGCAGTAAATCTGCCATTACCTCCATGGACCTCCCAGCACCAGCGGCACACTTGTCGTTCATGGCGAAGTTGGTAACCTTACCGGAAGCGTCACACCTGATTGCCTTGCAGTCCTGCCCTCCCATATCCAATATAGTCCTTGTCTCCGGGAAAAACCAGTGTGCTCCCTTGGCGTGACAGGAGATTTCAGTGACGTTTCGCTGGGCAAAAGGAATTATCAATCTACCATAGCCGGTAGATACGATATAGTCAATATCACCTAGCGATAGGTTTGCTTTCTCCAGGGCTATATCTATTGCTTTCTGTCCAGTTACGGCACTATCGGCACTGGTAGGTATCAGGCTCCAGGATATGATCTCGCTGTCCTTCAGTATCAGCGCCTTACCTGTCAGTGAACCAACATCCACGCCAGCTGTTATCATCTTACTCGCTTCTCTCTTGGGCAATAAGGGCTGCTCCTACTGCTCCCACAATCTGGGGATCCTGGGGAATAAGAAGTTCCTCTTTGATAAGGTCTTTTAGACTTCTGCTGACCCCGATATTTTTAGCTCCCCCACCTATAAAGACGATATCCTTGTTGACGCCTACTTTGTTTGCCTGTGCATATATTCTATTAGTAATGGATTTCATAATACCGCTTATTATAGAAGCCTTGTCTATGGCGCGAGCAATCAGTCCCACAACCTCCGACTCGGCAAAAACAGCGCAGGTTGCGGTTATTGTAATATCCTCAATGGCTTGTAAGGAAAGCGAACCCAAATCCTCGACTTCCACTTCCAGCGCCTTGGCTATTGTATCAAGGAAGATTCCAGTGCCTGAGGCACATTTCTCGTTTAGACCAAAGTCTAACACCCGCCCTGTGGCATTGCATCGGATTACTCGGACGCTTTCAGCCCCCATGTCAATGATTGTTCTTGCCGAGGGATAATAGAACAGTGCTCCTCTGGTATCACACGATAACTCAGTTGCCTGTTCATTAGAATACGGTATCTCGCCTTTCCCCGCACCGGTAGAGACATATCTGGCAACATCCTTGGCGTCCACTCCGGCAAGTTTCATAGAGGCTTCTACCACCCTGATAGCAGCCTCGTAGCTGCTATCACCGGTGAGCACCAAATTGTGAGCTATGACGGTGCTATCCTCTACTATTGCCGCTTTGGTGGTTAAAGAGCCTACATCTAAACCTACTGTTACCATTTCTTTTTCTTGCTTTCTAGAGCTGTATGGAGTATATCAACGCAATCCCCAAGTGTCAAACCTAGCGGGATGCCATTACTCACTACCTAGGATGAAGTATTGTCCAGTTAATCCCCGACCCCTATTTCTTTAATTATCCCTTTAACCGCCTTGATACTGGGAGAGGTATCAGGAAGATCGATTATCGGCTTGCCCTCCAAGTCGTACTTCGTTATATTTTCGTCCTCGGGAATATAGCCGAACACCCTCAATCCCAGCTTCTGGGTAGCCTCATCTACCAACTCGCTACTTCCTTTTAACCTGTTAACCACCAGACCTTTTTGAGTCAACTCTGTAGCAGCACCGCTCCCGGCAATTCCTTGAATGACATCCGCCGTTTGGAATCCTCTGGCAGAGGTATCAGTGAGGATTATCAGGGCGTCTATACTCTGAAGTACCCTTCTATTGATTTGTTCAGGCCCTGCCTCACCGTCAACTATAGTGAAATCGTACTTACCGGACAGGCTTTCTATTCCATATCTCAAAAGGTCATTAATACCACAATAGCAGCCCGGTCCCTCCGACCGACCCATCACCAGCAAATCGAACCCCTTCCCGTGTTCTACGATATCTTCTATTACTGACTGGATATGTCTGTCCATTATCTCCTTCTTTGCCGCAGGGTCTTCAATCATTTCCATCCGAAGCTCGGATAGGGTCTTGTTGATATTCATCCCCAGGGCGTAGGGCAGACTAATTGATGAATCGGCATCTATAGCCAGTAACTTGGCTTCTCCCTCCCTGCTCAGGAGTCGGAGTATCAAAGCAGCCAGCATGGTTTTCCCGGCACCCCCCTTACCTGTTATGGCAATTACCTTTGGCATTCTACCCTCCCGTTATTATCGTTTCTATGCGGACGAATTTTCAGGAGAAACTACCTAGATTGCCCTAGCAGCAAGTTCCACGATATCCAGAACCTCTATGTTTGCTCCGGACTCGTGGATGACATCTCGGAAGTTCCTCTCACACCAGGGACAAGCCGTCACCAAGGTATCAGCTCCGGTAGCTATCGCCTCGTTGATTCTCTCTCTGGCTGTCCACAGAGCAAGTTCGGGGCAGGATTCCTTTACCCCACCGCCGGCGCCACAGCACCACGAATTCTCCCTGATACGCTCCATCTCTATCAGCTCTACCCCTGGAATGCTCTCTAATATATCTCGGGGAGGCTCATACACACCAGGAGATACATGCCGCCCAAGGTGACAGGGGTCATGATAGGTCACCTTCCGTAAGTGTTGCCTGCTGAATTTGAGCCTGCCTTCCTTTATCAACTGGTCAAGGTATTCTACTATATGTAACACCTCGAAATTCATCCTGCCTTCAGCCTCAGGGTAGATGGATTTTACCTTGGGGTAGAGGGACTTGAATGTGCTATAGCCGTCGGAGCAAGAGGTCACTACCTTGCTCACACCCAGGGCATTGAAGGTTTCCATACAATGCTGGGCATATTTGATGAATTCACCTAGGTATCCTATTTCATAAGCACGACCTCCGCAGCAGGCTTCCTCACTCCCCATAGTGCCAACATCCACGCCCGCCGCTTTTAGTACGGCTATCACACCTCTAGGTACTTCTCGAAGTTCTGAGTCAAAGGAGAGCGTACATCCGGTATGATACAGGACGTCCACTTTCTCCCGGGTGGCATCCCCTACTCCCAGGCCTTCGGCCCATGCGCCTCGTTGCGTCTTTGGTTTGCCAAACACGTTATCGTATTTTCTCAGACCATCAACCATAACCATGTAGTAAGGATTGAGGAATCCCTGTGTAACTGCTTCCACCCGAATAGCCTGGACAACTTCGAAGATGTGCTCATGATGATAGCCACCGCACTGTTGTTCGCAGGAGCAGCAGCCAGTGCAGGCGTATATCCTCTCGAGTGTATCTTCGTCAGCTAGGGTCAAAGTACCTTCCATTATGCCCCTTCCGATGAACAATTTTCCTGAAGGCGAGTAGGATTCAATCTGAAACCATTCGCCAGCAGGGCAAGACGGGACGGACAGATTAAGAACACTCCTGCAATTAGCACACCTCGTGCATCCATAAAGCCATTCATTCACTTTATCAAGACTCATTCTTTCTCACGTCCCGGTTTAGCTTTACTTCGCTCCTGCGGTGTTCCCCACCTCCCTGGATTCATGATGTTGTTAGGATCCAGCATCTTCTTGACTCTTCTCACCAATTCCACCCAGTTTGGGTCTGCCCTTTCCTCCAACTTTCTTATTACCCAAACCGGCATCTTGTATGGGATGTAGCCCAAATCCAGAACCATGTCGAGCTGTTTCAAGCACAATTCACGGATTCTGCTTACCTCGTCCGGGTCCTCTTTGTTGAAAGGTAGCAACCACCTCAGGGCAACGAAATGACCCTCCCTCATCACCCTGAAGTAGAGACTCCTGGTGAAACCAAGTTCATCCTCAAGGGCACAGCCTCTGCTGGCTCCCTCAAGCCAGTTACTCATTGGGCCATAGCTTCCAACCCAGGTTAGCCCTCCCCCGGCGTTAGACGCCGAGAGTGGCTGATAGGGTAAGTCCGCTCTTCTACCGGGCGAGATATCAGGCCCTATGATCTTGACGCCCTTAAGCTCTTCCTTCACCACTTCTTCAATCACCTCCCGCTTAGCTTTAAGCTCATTTTCAGTATTTCCTGAAATCTCCAGGTGAACAGTACATTCAGGTTCCCCGGCTTTGGTGGTCTCTGCTGGATAAATGCCTCTCCTAACGGCTGTCGCTCTAATCTCCTTGGAATCTCCACCAGGCATCATACCTTTCACATAGGCGTAAGAGTAACCGATGATGTCATCAGGGACGCGAGTCCGGCACATTGCCCGTACAAGCTTATAGGTACCGTCAAAGTCCATCACCATGAAGTTGAGTGTCTGCGCGTGTTTTGGTCTGGGCCAGAGGCTTACTGCTATCTTGGTGACCACCCCGGTAGCCCCCTGCCATCCCAAGAAAAGCCCGGCGAGGTCAGGGAGAGGGTCACGTTCCTGCCACCACTTGCTCACTGCGCAGGAACCGATTCTCACCAGCTCTCCAGTGGGAAGGACTACTTCCATCCCACTGGTCCAGTGTGAGGCTGCCCCATATCGAAAAGACAGGTCGTCAAGTCCCTGCAGGAGGGCGTTACCCATGATGCTGGTAGAAGGAGGCGAAAAGCAGTAAGTATAGATTAGACCGGGGTGGTGCTTTTCAAGGTAGGCTTTTATATCACCAAATCTCACCCCGGGCTCCACTACGGCATACATGTTGGTCTCATCTACCTCTAATATACGGTTCATTCTCTTCAGGTCCAGCAGTATGCCGCCTCTAAGAGGTATGGCCAGCCCGCCGACATTTCCCCCTACAATGTAGGGCGTAACGGGGAGCTTCTCTCTGTTGGCAAAGCGTATGACCGCTTGAACCTCTTCCACCGTCTTGGGTAGAACCACGATGTCCGGCCAGCCAGGTTCGGCCTGTGACATATCCCGGGAGTATATATACAGGTCAGCTTGATTGGTGGAGACAAACCCTCTTCCTACTATTTTCCCCATCTTTTCTATAGTCTTGCTTTTAGCTGCCGCTTCTAGCATTTTCTCAAACTCTACCTGCGATTACCTCCAGAAAGGCTTGAACCCTGGTCTTAATCTGTTCGGCGCCGCTGAGCCAGTATTCTCTTTCCAGAACGAGAAAGGGAACGTCCAGTTCCTTAAGCTGCTTCCCAAGGTAAAGTGTCTCTCCACCCCAGAGGTCACACCACCTTATCCTCTGATAGACGACACCGTCAACCTTGAACCTCTTGAGCATCTGCTTGGAGAAGTCCCATCTTGTGATTTGGCTATCCGCCATCCTGGCACAGGCAGGATGATTGAGGTAGTATTTGGCCAGGGCAGACATCGGATCACCAGTAGTCTCTATCGTATCCCAGAAATATCTGCTCCCGAAACAGAGAGTATTGGCACCCACCAAACCACCAGAATCTTCTATTACCTTTACGAAGTCCGGGTCGTCACAGGCACCGCCCATGAGCATTAACCTTGCCTGGTGAGCAGAATCGCCTTCCTTCTTCTCCATCTCTGACAGAAGTTTCTCCAGGTGCTGATTATACTCTTCTTTGGGCATTTGAAAACCGGCAATAAGAATCTTGAGCATTTCGCTGCCCTTCAGGGGAGGGTTGTCCCTTTCCCCGAGTTGATATAGCTTCTTGAGCAAAGCCCTGGTCTTGCTGTAAACCTTTACGGAATTACGCAGACTCTCATCGGTAATCTTAACCCCGAAAGCCTTCTCGACACTCTCCTTGAAAATGGTAATCTCGTCTTTATACCACTCCTCAGGTCCACTGCCTACACTACGGGGCACGCTGAGAAAATGCAGGTAAGCGGAGCCCACTGCCTGTTTCCAGTTCTCATACATTCGGCGGATATGGTCGCAGCTGTTCATCATCACAACCCCGTCAAGGAAGTCATAGACTCCTGTCAGGGCGAACTGCAAACAGGCGCGGGAAAAGGTGCAGTTAAAGCTAGACATATAGACGTTTGCCTCGGTGGTTTCGGTACAGCCCGTTGGGTTCACCCGGTAAGCCAGTATACCGGCAGCGTGGAGGATTTCCTCCGGAACATAGGCACAGGTAAAACCTACCACTTTCCCGCCTTTTTCCTTCCAATCCTTGACAGCCTGACTGTAAGGCGATTTCGTCAATTCGGCCAATTCTTCTAACGCCGTCATTTGCTCCTCCCGAAATTCATTATTTATACTAAACTGTATTAAATTATTACGTATCAGCCAGTTTTCCCCACATCACCTCTGGTCTATGCCAGCATGGTTTTCATGAAATCGGTAATCTGGGCTCTTGTATCCTCGGGTGGAAAGACTCTCCAATCGCAGAAGTCTGTTTCCACAGCCAGGGATGGAATTCCTAACTCATCGGCAATCGTGTCCTTGACCAGCTTGCTAACTGCCCATATGTTCTTACAGCCCTGGTGTATGGTCATAATAACTGCGTCCACCTTCCACTCCTTGCAGGCGGTAATCGCATAATCGAACCAGCTCTCCAGAGTTCCCCAGCATTCACGACCCATAGGCGCCGTCAGGAGATTCAGGGCCAGAGCTTCCATTATCTTCCTCGTACTGGAGATATCCTCAGCCGGTGGTCTGGTATCGGTGCCGAGCATGGTGTTGACAACCACGGCGCCAAACTCCTGCTCCATCCATCTGTGTATCGCCTGCCCATCAGCTGGAGAGGTGGAGAACCAGGCCAGCCTGACCTTTTCTTCAGTCAGATATCCCTCCCCTTTCTCAGCCTTGGCTTTTGCCATCTCGTATAGCCCCTTATAGTACTCTGCACACTCAGGGGATCCTCCTGATGTCATTATTGCCCCCATCATGTTTGCGACGGGGGTGGGCTTCAGCTTTGTCAGTTCATTGACCTTGAGATTGTACTCATGGGCAATGTTGGAGTTCTCCATAGTCTCTCTAAGCTTCTCATATTCAAGCTTCCGCCCGGTATGCTCTTCGATGAAGGCGACCGCCCTTTCCAGCTCATCAGCAACGTATTGAATCGAGCGCTCGTTTTTCCAGGTAGGGACATCAACACCAAAATGGGGTATTCCGAGTACGTTAGCGACGGTAGGGTAGTTCACCAGAGTAGAATCGCACGGCGCCGCGGTGTGGACCAGCGTTGTGGGTGGGGGAAGTTCACCGGACAGAGCTGCCCCTAGCGGGATTTTCTGTGTGGAGCAGAGATGGTCAGCTATAAGGTTTTCATGTGCTATGTCGATATACTTCTCGTTCAACTTGTCGGGAAAAAGCATGGTGATCATGCCCCCCATAGCCTCCATCTCGAGTGAAGGAATGCCCATGGCATAAAAAATCTCGGGAAAACTGATGAAGCTGTGCCAGTTGAGGGGTTCGCCTTTTTCCCAGGCATTAAGTGCCCTGCCCCAGTAGGCAGCTTGTGCACCAAGCTGCCACTTTTGCTCAGGTGGTAGGTTGTCCCTCGTCATAGCCATACGAGAAGCCATTTCCTTGAGTAGGTTCATTTTCTCTTCCAACCTTTCCTCCTTTGAATGCACAAAGCCTGTCAGGCTCAGTGCATCCTATATTTATTTTGCTGCTCTTATAAGAGCTAATGACTAACCCCCCATTTGTTCCGGTTAAGTTATTGCATAACTTTGTTTAAAACCTAAGGGTAAAAACATCTCTAAATTGCCTTTCGGGCAATCTCGGAGATGTCATAAATCTCAATCTCTACACCGTACTCCTTAGCTGCATCCTTGAAGTTTCTTTCACACCAGGGGCAGCTTGCAATAAGCGCTGTAGCACCCGTAGCCACGGCCTCTTTCAACCTTTCGTTGGCTGTCCACATAGCATAATCAGGGTTATACTGGCTCACGCCGGCGCCAGCCCCACAGCACCAGGAATTTTCTCTGTTACGCTCCATCTCTATCAGCTCAATTCCCGGTATACTATTCAATACTTCCCGGGGAGGGTCGTAAACACCGGCTTCACCCATATGCCTCCCCAGGTGGCAGGGGTCGTGATAGGTAACCTTCATCGGGACTTCTTTGCTTAGTTTTATCTTACCCTCTTTTACTAGCTGGTCGATGTACTCCACAACGTGCAGTACATCAAACTTCATTTTAATATCAACCGCAGGATAGAGTCTTTTGAATGTGGCGTAACAATCAGAACACGAGGTTATAACCTTGCTTACACCGATAGAGTTGAAGGTCTCAATAGAGTGCTCGGCATACTTGGTAAACTCTCCCAGGTAACCTATTTCATAAGAGCGGCCGCCACAGCAGTTTTCCTCCTTGCCCATAATACCAACATCCACGCCGGCTGCCTTCATAATATCTATCACGCTTCTCGGTATTTCCCAGAGCTCCGGCTCGAATGAGAGCATGCAGCCAGCATGATAAAGGACATCCACCGCTTCCTTGCCAGCGTTCTTAATATCATAGCCGTCAGCCCAGTCCCCCCTTTCCGACTTGGGTTTGCCGAAAACGTTGTCCTCTCTCCTCAGGCTATCGAACATAACCATATAGGCAGGATTCAGGTATCCCTGTGTTACCGCTTCGGTGCGCAGGGCCTGGACAATTTCAAAAATATGGTTGTGATGATAGACAGCGCACTGCTGTTCACATGAGAGGCAGCCTGTGCAGGCATATATCCGTTCTCTGAGCCCATCATCCGAAAGATCCGTCATTCCTTCAGAAATAGCCCTAGCTATGTGCACCTGTCCGGAAGGATAATAAGACTCGAGTTGAAATCTTTCACCGGCTGGACAGGAGGGAACGAATATTCTTAACACCTCCTTACAGGTGCCGCAGTGGGTACACCCGTAAAGCCATTCTTTCACATCGTTGAGAGTCATTACTTTCTCCTCTATCTATTTTGAAACAATTTTATTCGGCGGGAGCACCCCATCTGCCCGGATTAAGGATATTATTGGGGTCCATCAGCTTTTTAATCTTTCTGTGCAGCTCTAGCCATTCAGGGCTCGCCTTCTCTTCTATTTTTCTGATCGCCCAAAACGGTGTCTTGTAGGGGACATAACCCATGTCAAGAACCATATTAAGCTGCTCTAGAGACATATCCTCTACTCTCTTTATCATCTCGGGGTCTTCTTTATCATAGGGGATCATCCACCTGATACCAGCGAAGTGCCCCTCGTTCATAATCCTGGAGTATAAACTCCGACTGAGATCGTATTTGTTCTGAATCTCACATCCTTTCCTGGCAGTCTCAAGCCAATTGCTCATAGGGCCGTACGCACCTACCCAAGTTAGCCCTCCACCCGAACTTAGTATGAACACAGACTGAAAAGGGAGCGACACTCCTCTTTCGCTGGGTACTGGGTTAAGAGTATTGCCATCCCAAGAAATTGGCCTGGGGGCTGCAGTTTCTGGAGGTACGAATAATCTAAATTCTTTAAGCTTTTCCTTAATCACTTTTTCAATAACCTTTACTTTGGCGTTAAGCTCATCTTCAGTATTACCCGAAACCTCCATTGATACCGTGACTTTAGGCACGTCAGGGCCGAGGTGTATTGCTGGATATAGAGAAACCTTCTGTTGTTGCATGGATAACATAGAAAGCTGCATCAATTCAGCGGAGTTACATATCATATCATCGGGAACACGGGTTCTCAATATTTCCTTGAAAAACTCATATGTGCCTTCCAGGTCCATCAACAAGAGGTTTAACGATACAGCATGTTTTGGTTTAGGCCAAAGGCTCACTGCCATCTTGGTGATGATACCTGTGGTTCCCTGCCATCCAAGAAAAAGCCCGGTAAGCTCCGGCATCGGCGCTACCGCCTGCCAGATGTTGCTTACAGCACAGGAACCGATCCTCACCAGGTCTCCATTGGCAAGCACTACTTCCAGTCCGCTAACCCAATTCGAGGCTACCCCATATCTAAAGGAATAAGTATTAAGTCCTTGCGTGATGCAATTACTCACAATGCCGGTGGACGGAGGTGAAAAAGCATATGAATAAACCAGGTCAGGGTGATGCTTATCAAGAAAGGCTTTCATCATTCCAAACGTAAAACCGGGTTCAACCACCGCATACATATCAGTTTCGTTAACCTCTAATATGCGGTTCATTCTCCTCAGGTCAAGTGATATGCCTCCCTTAAGAGGAATAGTCAGACCTCCTATATTTCCCCCCGCAACATAAGGAGTAATTGGTATCTTATTCTTGTTGGCAAGGCGTACGACTGCCTGTACCTCCTCCACCGATTTTGGCAGGACTACGACATCAGGCCAGCTTGGCTCAGCCTGTGTCATGTCCTTAGAGTAAATATACAGGTCAGCCTTATTCGTAGATACATACTCACTGCCGACAATCTTTTCCAGCTCATCCACTATCCTACTTTTGACTGTTGCTTCTAACATATCCCTTGTCTCCTTTTATCATTTTATCTAGCTAAAAATGTCACCTGCCTTATTTCTCACCCATCATTCACTAAAGTTCGATCTGCTTCAAACCATCCCTGTAACTCCTCGCAGAGATGACGTTTAAAAGTGTTTGACAACCCTCTGTTTATCGTTGAGAACAAAGCACTTTTGAACCATAATAAATATAAATAATATTGTTTAGTGGCTAACGCTCCTAACCATGACCATTGATTATTAAATAGTCTCTTACGTTTCTCCCAGACTATTTCCTAAAAATGGCCTAGTGATTTGGTTTAAGCCCCCCAGCCCCATTTATTTATAACTGGTCTACCCTCTGATGTCTGGATTAGTATCCCATAGATTTCTTTAAATCCCGGTCTATCCAGATGTAGTGACTGATCGCCATCTGGTTGTCAAAACCCAGACTCCCTTCACCGCGGTAATTCTGCATCCAGGGCCACCACATGACGTATGAGTGTGGCACCGGCAGCCATACTCCAACGCATTCTTCCAGATAGAATGGAGTTATATCCTTCAGTAACTTCATCCACTTAGCATCATCTTTCCCATAATACTTGTTAACCTCGTTGAAGACCGCCCTGGTACGCGGGTTTTCGTAGTAACTCTTGTCGTCCATGGTTTCTATAATTACGCTAGGCATTGTGTAGGGGATCATGGCAGTAGGACTCCCGGCGTATAGCATCTGTTCGTGAGTCCTCATCCTGGTGACGCCCGTGTATGCACCTACTTCCAGCGGTGTAATCTCCATATCAACGCCAATTTCGAGGAAATACTCTCTAATCAAAGACACGAAGTCCACATCCGGTCCCGCCTGAACAACTATGTTGGTCTTGAAGCCATCGGGATAACCCGCCTCAGCCAGAAGAGCCTTTGCCTTCTCCGGGTTATAGGCAAATAGCTCCTGCACGCCACACCTCGATTCCGGTGATGATGGCTCTGGCTCTGTTGGCATCTCGTTAAGCGGGGTGTACATAGGCGCCCATGTCTTATAGGGCGGGTACGGATGACCTAACAGGTCGGCATGACCTCCATAGTACTTGTCCAGTATCTCGGGCTGGTTTACGGCCAGGTTTAATGCCTGCCGAACTCTGACGTCCTTGAAAGGTAGCTCCTCCTTGTCAATCCTATACCATATCTGTCTGTCAGTACCGGTAACTGCTTTGTACGCCAGTTGAGGCGCATACTTCATAAGGCTCTCTACATCTTCCCAGTTAAGGGTCACGTTTTTCGAGCAGTCAATCTTACCCGTCCGTAGCGCCGCCAGCTGGGTAGACGTGTCACTTATGATATGGTGCTTGAGGCCGTCTACATACGGTAACTGATTCTCCGGGTGAATTGGGTCCTTCATCCAGTAATCGGGGTTCCTCACGTACGTTAACGTGCTGCCAGGAACATAGTCCGTCAGGATAAATGGTCCTGTTCCAACCATATTCCTCCAGTCCTTGAAGTCTGCGTATTTCTCGGCTACCTCATGGGGGTATGATACGGGGTCACAATCAGCAAGAAAAGCAAACAGCGCACCTTGCATTTCTGATGGAACTTTGACTTCAACCGTATACTTGTCGAGCGCTTCAAAGGATTTCACTCTGTCGTCTGGTTTGAACCAAAGTGGGGGGAAGCTCCTTGGAGAAGCCCATTCGCGCTCCCAGCTCCAGACAGCATCATCGGCAGTAAACTCCCTGCCGTTGACCGGGGGCTTATTCCACCACCGAATCCCTTTGCGGATATGGAAGATGATGGTTTCTTCATCAGGAAACTCCCAGCTCTCAGCCAGAGACCCCGATTCCAGACCCACGCGGCCAACGAAACCCCACATCCACTCCGTCTCGCCGGTGCCGGCTGGCCCCTTTGCCCAGTCACCTTGCAACATTTCGCCTCCACAAAAGCTGAGAGCAGTGAATATCTGGGGCGAAATTGTGTAAGCCGGGTCAAAGCCCGTGGGTTCTCGGTAGTTAAAGGTGAATGTTCCGCCATATTTTGGCACTTCTGGAGGCAGTAGCTCCTCTTCTTCCTCTTCTTCTTCTTCCTCTTCTTCTTCTTCACCTATTATTATCTCTTCCTCTTCCTCTTCCTCCTCTACTGCCGGCCCGCAGGATGTCATCACCAGAGATAGAGCCATCAGACCGCTTACCACCACCCAAATAATCTTCTTAGCCATTTTCCCAGTGCCTCCTTCTTTCTTTTCCAAAACCTATCCTGGATTATCGCGGATGTTTTCGGAGTTATATCACTATTTCCCAGTCTTTTACATGGTTCTGCTCTAAATTATCCCCCTTGGCTGACCTTGCCGTAAGGTCATCTTTCCTCAAGGCTACAACCAAGGGGTTTACAGGAGGTGATTACAATGCTGCAAGTTACCAATTAAAATCTGCCGCATATCGCTTCTAACGGCAAGGTCAGTCTTTTTCTCCAACATATTACATATTTATAATCCCTACCTATCAACAATATTCTTTCCCTGGTGTCACCAGAGTCTAAAATAAAATATTTACACTATAATTAAATTAATCCTTCACTGCTTCAAATATTGTAAAGTCGGGGAAGTATAGCATAGTGATTAGATAATGTCAATACTGACGTCGTATAGGACATTATTATAAAAGTCATCCATTTTTTAACGTAGTTAGTGCCAAATAAATTAAGGGATTATGAATATTGTCACTGTTTCCTGCAAAACGGCAAAGTTCACTCTTTTAGGCACTTCATCTTAAATCAGTACCCTTATTTATATTCTGGTATCAAGTGCCTAAGTAGTATATACTCCCAATTAAAGATAAGTGTAGTAAATGTCTTATGTCCCAGTTTTTTACAAGGATACGGAATAGATTCACCCTTTTTAGTATACCGCCATTTCTTTTGGGAGTCGGTATGAAATTAATATTTACGTTTTTACTGACTTCTGGATGGATTAATGAGTGTCAATCTCAAATACTTGTGGTTATTGGCATCATAGTGATGGTTTTAGCTTTTCTTTGTTTGTTATTGGTATTATAAAAACATCCCCTGAAAAAGCCTTTCCATCTTTTAAATTAATGATAGGTATTAAAAAGGATATTTGGAAACCGTATAAATTAGAGCAACCAACTGCGAAATGTAGGGACGGGCAAAGAGAGGTTGCCAGACCAAATAGGAGTAGTGCACTATTCGTTACAAATGTATGATTGTAATTTTTGCCTTGCTAGAGAGGTGCATAAGCATGAAACTGAATCTCTATGGAAAGAAGCTTACAAAGATTATCACTCATTAATAAAAGATGGTCCCATACACTGCAACCAAAACTAAGGCATGATATTTCAGCAGAGCGCCTAAACGATTGTACTTTACCTGCAAAACTCTATACTTGACACCAAATTAAGTGGAGGGAATTTTAACGTGAATATCAAGTGGCTTTTCAATAATCTAGGTACAGACAAACTACAGAGATTTATGGTGAATTTTATTCCAAGGCGAGCGCTGGAAATGGCAATCGTATCCATCAAGAGAGAGGTGATTAGTAGGCATGCCTAAAAGTCTACGTGCCTTAATGTGCACTCTCTGTAAATTACTGGCAAGTTGTAGTTTTTCTTCTGTTGATAAGCATGATAGGACCATCTCTATGGAGGTTGTTGGAACTCTGCCAAGTAGCCTTTCTCCCACTTCTGTTATTAATATTCTATTTCTATTATCGCCCGGTCTTCTTTCTTTATCTACCAGCCCACTTATAACCATTCTTTTGACGAGAGTTGATATTGAATTGTGTTTACGCATAGTAAAATCTTCCAATTCCTTGGTGGTCATCCAACCTCCATTTTCCTTGAGTATATGCAGAATTGCTGCCTGTTCTACTGTAACCTCATATTGAACTAGCTCTATCTGGCGTAATCTGTGAACAGCAAACGCTGCTCTATCTAGAAACCTCCATAGCTCGTAATCTGATTCCCTAAAATGGCTGGTATCTGTCTGCTCCGCTATCTCAGTAAGAGTGAGTCTGCTGTTATTTGTAAGGAAAGGAGGTTCAAAGGATGCACCCATCAGGTCGTGTGCTTCGGAATTCAAGGAGCGTAAACTGCTAGCTAGTTGCCGTTTTTCTTCCGGCGAAAGGAAGGATAAGATTGTATTTAGAGAAACAACTCCTGATTTACTAAATAGATTCTCTCCATTTTGGGTTATGAATATTCTGTGTCTTTTTTCACCCGGTCTTTTTTCTTTGCCTATCAAGCCCCTTTTAGTCATCCTGCTGATGAGGTCCGATATCGAATTATGCTTACGTAATGATAGATCTTCTAACTCTTTACTTGTTACCCAACCACCCCTGCGTCGAGCTGCATCCAGAATTCCAGACTGCTCTACTGTAAGACCGAATTGTGCCAGTTCTATTTGGCGTATCCTGTGAACAGCGAACCAGGCATGCAGTAGTAAACACCATAAATCGTAATCAGTTAATATATTGGAGCTTATATCCTTTTTGGTCACAATCAAAATCCTGTTCTATCAGGCTTTTCCATGTTGACATATAGAAATACTATGTTGATCTGCGTTTCCGGAATAATCGGAGGCTACCAAAGAAGAACCTTCATCAATGCATTCAACCAGTTCTTCATCCGCTGCCGAGGTCTATTACAACTATTATATATTCATACCTTTCACAAACAGGGATATTCGACATACTATTGTAGAATTATTATAACATCTGCATATCATTGTTGGCAAAGCCTTTCAGCAGTTTATATAGTCAGGTTGATCTTGGATAGACTTCTTCATCATGGCACGGTATTTACATCAGGGATAAGTCATACCAGCTCCATGACAAGCTCCAGGCGGGTACAGTCGCAACCCCTATAACCACATCTCAAGAAAAGACTGAGGAGGAGAGGCAGCGATTGGAAGACAATTCGCTACCCCAATACCTATTTAAGTAGAGAATTTTAGACCGACCTTGAGAATTCAACTATATTTTTTTCAGTAACACTTTATTATGACGCACTACGGAACTTCCGCGCACGCATGATTGTCATTTTCAATTTCCGAGACGAGTCACCATTGCGGTTCAGGTTAGCCAAAAAGGCACTACGTGTCCGGTCTGAGTGCGATTCGGTTCGATTCGAGGCTAACCTTAGCTCGTCGTGCCGTCTGCTCTGAACTCCCAAGAAACCAGCCTTGCTTTGATTAACAATTCTATGGTATAGATTATAAATACTATAAATATAATAGGTTTAAGGAGTTGTCCTATGGCTAAGTTATCAGAAGAAGTAAAAAGAGCGGTTGCTGAGTGTGGACCAGCGCTTGTAGCTACAGCTAATAAAGCTGGCAAGCCCAACGTATCCGCCAAAGGATCGCTGCGTGTTCTAGATGATGAATACCTTATCTTTGCAGATATTCACTCACCACGCACTATTGCCAACCTTAAGGAGAATCCTCAGGTAGCTGTGCTCTGTCTAAACGCTGCCACTCGTAAGGGCTGCCGCGTTTGGGGTATCGCCGAGATACTCACATCTGGAGACCTTTTTGACGAGATGAGCAAGGAGTTTGCTGCCCGAAATATGGGGGTCAACCACTTGGTCAAGATTGCGGTGGAAGAAGCGGTAGCCATGTAAAAAGATGGAGCCCTTGCATGTTTCGCCATAAATTGGCTCGGGTCACGGAGCAAACCAGCTACCGCCGCGGGATAAATCAGCTGAGAAGAAAAAATCACGAACTCCAATGAGCAAACAGGGACTCCGGGTATTGAGATACTGCGTATGGAAGTCGGTTGTGTCAATGTTGTGATTCAACTCTGATTTCCGTGGAGGTTAGTTTCTGGGCCCATATTTCCCGTCTTATTTTTAGTGAATGTCAGTAGTTTCAGTACCAACTATCAAGTATCGATTTTCAGGTTTCGAGTTTCAATTATTAACTATTCAGCAAACATTTTACGCGATATAATCAAGTAAGAATTAGATAGCAAAAGTTGATAGTTGATAGTAAGAAGTGAGAATTACGTAGATGATTCCCAGTTTATTATCACTCGGAATTTCAGAAGCCCGCATTAGCCAAGTCGTACTCACTAAACGAACGTGGCTAAACTAGCACAATCTCCTCTTCGCAGGAATCATCCGGAGTTGACCGGAACTTCCGTATCTGAACACTGAAATTAGGATTAAGCTGCTTGACCACTGTGTCCATAAGCTTCATAGGACCAGCACGGCAGTTGGTCTCGATAGTATTGGCCTTCATTCCCAGCCACCGGGCTGCTTCGTAAAAGGGGCACCTGCCATTTCTTACCAGAACCCTTTGGGGACTTTCTTCTAAAACCTCATGGCTTTCCCCAAGAGTATCCTTTAAGGCCTTTACTAGCGACCACGCTGTTTTGGCGTCGAATTCCTCAATGTCCGATTGCTCTTTCAGCATCTTGCCCCTCATAGCGCCTATGGATTCACATATCTCGGTCATCACAGCGACGGCCCTTTCCCTACCTATTTCTTGGGCAACCGTGTTTACGTATGCATTAAATAGGATCAACGCTGTCCTGGCTCCTATAAAAGCTTCTTCGTTTGCCATGATTTATTACTCCTTCCTACGACATTCTTGCTCCTCGCCCTACCACAGACGAACTCCTAATCCGGCAGTGTTTTTATAATTCTAAGTAGCCACTGTAGTGGCTGTCAAGGCTACCATACAGTCCAGACGCATCAGAAGAGGGACGAAAAAGTGTCCCATCTAGCCAACATTGAACACTCCGCCCGATTGTTCAAGCTTCCCACATAACTTGGTTAAAGGTATTGACAAACACCAAAGAGAGTCTATAATAAAGTCCTAATCTATTGAAGATAATTGAATAACCAGTGGTGGGTTTGGGGAAAGAAGCGGGCTAATATAAGGGCACTTGAGCCGCTAAATAGACTGCGGTGGCTGGTGTCCTTTTTAGTTTTTGTAGGAGAAATCTTACATAAAAATAAGAAAGGTCTGATACCATTTGATATTTCTTAGCAAGAAAATAAGGATATCATGTTTTAATAGGGGGGGGTGATGGTTTTCAAAAACAAAGTCGAAAAGACAATCAAACCACTATGCCCCAAGGTCGAGGGGCGATAAGACAGTACTAGAAAGAAAGGAGGTAATAAAGAGTGAAAAAGTTAATGGCAATAGCAGTGGCGTTAGCGTTGTTGCTAACCATGGCGGTAAGCGCACCGGTTGCAGCCAGCACCACTTTGGATGTCTACCCTGGGTCAGGTACACCAATCCAAGACGCCATTAATAATGCGACCACTGGTGACACCATAATCGTGCATGCGGGGAAATATAAAGAGAACGTAAATGTTTATAAATCTCTGACCATCCAGGCTGCAGATGGTGAAGATATGCCAGTTGTAGATGGTCGTAAAGTTAGTTACGCGTTCTATATTAATGCTGATGATGTTACGGTGGAAGGTTTTGACTGCCGTTCTAAATGGAACCACGTGATCGGTATCGAAGCGGTTGAAAATGTCATCATCAGCAAAAACGACGTATCCGGATCAACAGGCGCCCCTGCCATCATTGCCTTTGAGTCTAGAAACTGCACCATCGAAGGGAACTATGTCCATGACAGCCACTCAGGCATTGGACTAAGTGGCGATAACAATCAGGTAATAGGAAACCATGTATCTGATATCATCGGCCTGCCCAGTGGTGGCATCCAGGTATCTTATGCGAATAACAATCAGGTCAATGGCAACGAGGTCTCGAATTGCAGCTACGACGGCATCCAGCTAGGTTACGCCGACAACAATGAGGTCATAGGGAACATCATCTCCGATATCACTGAGTGCGGCATCTTCATCAGCGGGGATTCGGATGAGAACCTCATTGAGGAGAATACAGTCACCAATAGCGGCCTACAGGGCATCCTGCTGAATGATGAATGCGATCGCAATGAGGTCATTGGGAACATGGTCTCGTATAGTGGTTACGGCATATGTCTGCGGGCTGATTCGGATTGGAATAAGGTGATTGGAAACGAGGTCTCTCACAATACCGAGGCCGGAATCCAAGTTTTTGAGTCAGATCACAACCTCATCCAGGATAACCTCTCTGATAACTGCTTGATGGGCATCCAGTTATCTTATGATGCCCATGAAAATCAGGTCATTGGCAACGAGGTGCATAGCTCTCATGCTTCAAGTATTTTCATTGGCCATTCTACCGGTAACGTCATAACGGGGAATAGTGTTTACGATAGCGGGCTTCCCGGCATCGTGCTCCTTAATGGTGCCAATTCCAACGAGGTCATTGGCAACCGGGTTTTCGATAGTCATAAGCAAGGCATCAATCTCTTTGGCTCCAGTGGCAATTTGATCAAGCAGAACCTGGTCTCCGGTAGCGATGCAGGTGGTATCGTGCTAGGTAACTCTATTGGAAATCAAATCGTAGAGAATGAGGTATTAGAGAGCGTCGCGAATGGCATTGCGCTTCATAATGGCTCAAATGGCAATAACGTTAGTGGAAACGGGGTATATGGCTCTGGTCAAGTCGGTATCTTGAGCAATAATTCGAGTGTCAACGATGTCATTGGCAACGTGGTCTCGCATAGCACACCCGGTATATTGCTACAGGGCGGTTCAGGTAATAATAGGGTGATTGGAAACGATGTCTCTCACAGTACCAAGGGCGGAATAGAGGTTTGTGACTCAGATGACAACCTCATCAAGGATAACCTCTGCGACTCTAACCAGGCTGGTATCCTGGGTGACAATTCGACCGGCAACCTCATCGAGAATAACCAGGTCTCCGGTAGTGGTGATGAAGGCATCTTTCTCCGTAATGGTGCCAATGACAATCAGGTTATTGGCAATGAGGTCTCCGGCAGTGAGAATGCGGGCATTGCACTACGTAGTGCCCATTATAATGACGTCATAGACAACGAGGTCTCTGGCGGTCAAGAGGCTGGCATCTCATCCGGGGCTGGGTCGACCGGCAACGTCATCGAGGGGAACAAGGTCTCTGATTGCTTCCGTGGGATTCATCTTAAAGGTACCATTGAAAATCGCGTCGAGGGGAACAACATCTCTGCTGGTTGCGAGTGGGGTATTGTGATATGGGGCGAAGGTGGTAATTACGTGATAGGAAACCAGGTTTCCGGCTGCGAACATGCTGGCATCCAAGCTCAGGATGGGACCAAGGGCAATCTCATCGCGAAGAACAAGATCTCCGAGAGCGGGGAGGGCATCGAACTGGATGATGCTCACGACAATGATATCCTTGAAAACGAGTTCTCCGCCATTAGCAAGGCCTGCATCGTAAGTAGTAATTCGACTTACAACCTCATCAAGGGGCACCAGGTCACTGGGAGTGACTGGGGTATTATCCTACGGCACAATTCCAATGACAATGAGGTCAGAGAGAACGAGGTCTCCAGATGTCACGACGCCGGCATACAGGTTGCCTATGGATCAAGTAACAACACCATCAAGGAGAACAATATCTCTCATATCGACCTGTTGGGTATTAGCGTACACGATGGTGCCAGCAACAACCTGATTACGCAGAATAGAGTGCTCCACAGCGGAGAGTATGACCTCTACTGGGATGGGATTTGCACAGGCAATATATGGGAGGATAACAAATACAAAACCAAAAACTGGTAGTAACTTCAAAGGGGGTATAGTTCAACTATACCCCCTTTGCCGTTTTATTCAACAGATATAGGCTAGGGGGTGTAGAAATTGAATAAAAAGACAGAAAGCAGATAGGGCAAAACCTTAAGAGGTATTAGGGTGGTGATAATGTAGGCTCGGAATGGCAATTCGACATTTCGGTTAATAATGCTGTGTGGCCTTCTGGTCGTAGGATAGTACCTCATAGAACCTGGGATTACCTTAACAAACTTATGTACGACGATGTACGTGAAGGTAGTTGCGGCCTTATTGAGCTAGTGACTATTGGGATACGTGCTCGTGAGCGAGACTAATGAAGAAATGATACAAAAATGCAGCGAATTTTAAGTTTTGTATGTCTTAGGTACATCATTTTTTATCTTTTCTTTCTTCATCAGAAAGCGTACCGGGGTCTAATAAATAGATACCTTCTCGGAGGGCAAGTCAAAAGGGAAAAGATCTGCAGGTAGCTTGAATTCGCAGATAATTATAATGTGGTATACTAATCGCTGTGATAAATGATAAATAATGAAAAAGGAGGAGGATACTGAAGTTATGAATAATTGGATGGAAAATCCTGCCTTTACACGGAGGAGGTCAGGGGTTCGAGTCCCCTCAGCTCCATAGGAGTCGCAATCAAGAATGGAAATAAAAGAGCCTCTCATGCGAGAGGCTCTAAAACGTAACAGGTAAGTTTTCAGGTAAATCGGCTTCAATACCTGTGGGAACATTCTATGGTTTGAACGTCAGGTTGAAAAGTAAAATGCGTAACCAGTATGAACTCAATTCTTTCTCAGTATAAACAGTTGGGATTGCACCCTCGCTCATGTATCTGATTCGAACTAGTCTATGCTTTAAAAACTCTTTAAGCTTGGTCTAGCGGTGGATAAAGGCACATAAGGCCAGTGCGACGCCCAATCCAGCTACATCTGCAAAGAGGTCATAGAACGACATATTACGGAAGGGGATCAAGGATTGCGTAAACTCCGTACAAATGGCCAGGAATAGACCAAATGCAATTCCGAAGAGCATCCGGTTCCTGAACTGGCTGAGAAACCTGGCGCTGAAAACGCCAACAAGCCCGGTGACGAAGAAAAGACCAAAATGGGCAACTTTGTCAAAGTGCTCAAACCCCCAGACGCTGGGTATTGGCGTTTCCGCAATCGGAGACAGCAACAAACTGAGAAGGATCAGTGTCCACAATATAAGGATGACAAAACCAAGCTTCATCTCTTTACTAATCTAACAGTGGTACAGCCTAAACGCCAATTTGCTTGGAGTAATTGTGAACCTGGATGGAATATAGAGCCAAACTTAGGCCCACAAAACGTGACCCGGCAATACAATAAACTTAAGTGAATTTATAGCTGTTGCGTAGATGGCTGGCCCCCTCATGCCAGACATCTTGAGAAATCATCTATGACCTGTGTGTCGCGAATGGGGGCCAGCTCATAAGCAGGGGTATACGAACACTCAGTCGGTTCACACAATCCCTTAGTATTTTGCATCTCTTTCTCAAGTTAAAGGATTCACTCTCTATGGCTCGAATCTTCCTCTTGCCTGTACTCAAGCACTACTGCAGGTACAGTTTCATCTATGCGCAGGCTAAACAGAAATCTTCTATTATATATTATATAGTCTGATTTATTGTACCGTGTATGGGAAATATTCTGCCCAGCTACTTCCCCCAAATGGAATACTGTACTCGCCAAGACAAGTCTCACCCATACCCCAGGCGGTCTCCTCCCGGACTATACAAGGGTCGCACGGGTCTGTATAGCGTACCACAGCATGAGCAGCAATGTAAATTTGTGTTGGTAGAGGAGTCCAAGCAGAGGGTATGGCTATGGGGTCATAGATGCCGTCAGCATCACTGTACGGGAACTTCCCTACCTTGGGATTGCCTGAGTTAGTCTGTGGAATGTTAGCCGGGTCGATATCAAATGCGATGTGCGAGTTAATGATTTCCCAACCGGGCTCTGTGATTACGAACTCAAAGTAGAGATCAGTAGCACTATTCGAGACTGCTACGTAGCCAATCTCCTCATACTGTCCTGCGACCAAGGGTATTTCTTGGTAATTTGCGGCGGCGACTGGTGATGCCGTGGTAAGTGTTAGAGTTAACGCGAGTACCAGTGCCAGTACTGTTAATACCTTCTTCATCTTTTTTTACCTCCTGCTTTCTTTAAGTTGTTCCGAGAACACACCACTCGTCGGTGTTTTCTCCCTATGATAATATAGTACTTTGGTAGAAATTCAGGTTCCTAAAGTTCCTATTAAAGTGAAAATTGGTGGATATATAGTGGAAAAATTGTCTTAAATTGACGAGAACAAGAAATAATGAATTGGTGAATAAGCTAACGATTTTTAAAAAAGAGATACATTAGGTAAAATAGTACGACCCATACCAGCCCCGTTAACCTTGTACCTGCGACTTATTATCTACTACAGGATAGAAGTACTTGAGTTCTTTAGCCCCTACCTTGTTTAGGGCAAAGCCTACCACTCTCACCCCCATAGATACAAGTGCCTGCCAGCTATCCTTCACTAGATCCAGTCTTGAAGTATCCGGCTGAAGGACTAGCAGTGCCTCACTGACCTCCTTGGCCAGGATTCTGGTGTCAGCATATCCCATTACCGGGGCGCTATCCACAATTACAACATCATAGGTCTGTTTTGCTTTTTCCAGGAGAGCTTTCATCTGGGGCGATGAGAGAAGCTCCGCAGACTTTGCTGATGCGGTTCCTGCGGGAAGAATATCAACGCCGTCAGCCTGTATTATATGGTCCCATGGTTCACTTTCGCGTGTTAGGGAATCGGATAAACCTTCTGCTTCTGTCAGACCAAAGGCTGCTGCAACGTCAGGCTTTCTCAAACTGCCATCTATGAGCAGCACTTTGCGACCCTGCAATGCCACCACCCGCGCCAGGTTAGCAGCTACGGTCGTTTTCCCCTCTTTTTCCTCGGGGCTGCTAACTAACAGAACCTGCCCTTGGTAGGAATCCAGCCCGAGGTTGGTTCGCAACATACGGAAAGTCTCAAGATACTGAGGTGCGCTCCCATTCAGTATAGAGGGCGGGTGGGAGGATCCGATAGTCGGTGTCGTGATAACACTAGCCAGCAAGGGAAGGCCAACATAGCTCGTCACCTGAGAGGCATCCCGAACTCTACGGTCAAAATATTGAAACACCAGAGCAATCATAATCCCTAAGAGCAGAGCGGCAACAACTGCCATGAATACACTCCTGTACCGTTCAAGAGTGGATATAGTGGTGGGAGAAACCACCGCCATATCCACCACTCTGACTCCATTGCCATCGCTGGTCAACAGTGCGAGCTGGAGCTCCTGTCGCAGACTATTCAGCGCCCCATAGCTGAGGCTGCTTCCTCCACCTTCAGCAAGTCCAGCCACTTCTTCCGGTAGCTCGCTAACGGCGTCGTTAGCTACTGTAACCCATTCCTGGAAACTGTCCATCTCTGAGTAGATTTGAGATGTAAACTCATCCTCCTGTATATCTTCTACGTCAGTAAGTAACAGGGCTAGTGTTGTAGCTGCTGCCTGGGCATGGATTTCCATGGAATTGATTTCGGCGTAACTCAAGAAGACTCCCTGTTTTGAAGAAGGAGGATTTAGCTGCTGCGAGAGCGCTTGCAAAGTTGCAATAGCCGTGGTTACTCTCTCTTGTAGCGTCTGGAGTGGTTGCCATGTTGAAGTGGCTACCTGCTGCAGTTGCGCAGAGGCTGTTTCTAATGTAGTAGCAACCAAGGTGGTGTGCTCAGCGATCCGATACTGCAGGTTTGCACGCACCTGGTTTGCACCCGTTCCTTCGTCATCCAGCGCTTCCGATAGGGCTATAACTTGGTCCAGTATAGCTCCCGTGGTAGAACTAGCCACCTGAACCAGTTCCTCAACATCAAGCATTTGTTTTTGCAATTGCGTATCGATTGCCTCTTCCCGAACTGTCGCAACCTGTGCGGATAAAACCTCAATTTTAATAGCCAGTGCCCGGGTCTGGCTTTCAACAACAGCTATATCAACAGGTTTCAAGGCGAGTTCTTGGACAAGCATATAGAGTCTGTTCGCTTCAGAGGCGACGGTCTCCGCTCGTTCGGAGATAAGTGAGTAAACCTGTGAGCTGGTATCATCCTGTTTCTCCAAATGCTCAGATGCTGTTTCAAGAGCTACCAGGGAGGCATCTAATTGGGCAGTTATCCGAGGTAACGAAGGGCTGATAGAAAGGTCTACCTCACTTGCTCTTAGCTCCTTTAGCTGTGTTGTGATATTCTCTACAGCGGACTCGATAGCTGTCAGTCTGGCTTTATTTACGTCATACACGTAAGCTTCAGCCACTGCGTTGGCCTGTTTTTGAGCCAGGACAGGATCGGAAGAAACAACAGTCAGTGCCACGAGACTTGTACCTCTGACTTGCTGGATACTGAGAGCATCCTGCAGCTTCTCTACCTCCAGTTGCAGGTACTGGGGATTTGTTGCCTTTTCCGGTTCAAGTTGAGTGATTGCACGTTCGAGCACGCTGCGGCTTTTCATCACCTCGATCTGACTCTCTATGTCCTGCAAGTATGTGATTTCAAATCCTACAGGCAAGGCCAGCGGCGGCTCTCCGCTTTCAACCATCAGAGTTGCTGTGGCTCCGTAGACGGGTGGCTGATTCGCGGTAAATCCCAGGGTTATCCCTCCGGCAATCAGCACCATTATGGCTATTATCCATTTGAATCGCCACAAACCCTTTAAACGCTTTGTCAGGTCAAATTCTTGCTGTTCCATCTCTCTTCACCTTCTTACCGTATGGAGTTTATATCCTATGGAAATCGAGTGTCCATAGTGTGTTATGATTTTTCAAAGATAGCACTCAGTTTTTTAGTATTTATCTTGAATTCAAAATATCGGACTTTAGACACTACAGGTTTTGGAATAACCTTGGAGAGTATGAAAGTGAGTTTTTGATTCATCGTTATTCTCCAAAGATGGACTCTCAGTTTTACTTAACGTTGGTGCTAGATATTTCATTTAATTCTATTATACCAGTACCTTTACCGAACCAAAGACATTAGTAAGCAGGGTTTGATATAGGGTTAGTCTATCCTCTGAATTAAGAGCCTAGCGATTATTTAACGGTGACAAATACTCCACTTGATATAAGGATACTCCACCTGTTTTGTGACTTTATTATGAAGCAGCGGTAACGAAAGTAACCTAGCCTTTTTATGACCAATGAGCTATCCGTTCTAGAACCATGAGCTATCCGTTTTATAACCGATAAGCTATTGCACAATGGTAGTTTCTGTTGTTATATTGTTGTTGGTCAATATACCTAAACTTGAGCTACCTAAACTTGCGTAGGAACAGGCGATAGAAGCTTTCAAGGCAACGAAACGCTAGTCTAACAGGTTAGTGGAAATGAGTATAGGGCTGAAGAAGCGGCTCTTCTGGAGTCGGGTTACAGTACCCGTATTAGTATTCCTGGTGATCTTCGCCGGGAGTTCGCCTTTCATAGTAACACCTTCTGCCAACGCCAGTAGCTGGGCTGGCTGGGATGGGATTGATACCATTGCCATATTACCTACATCTGATTTGTACCTGAACACTGCTGCTCAGGAGCTTCAGACATATCTGGGACAGATGTCGGGTAGGTCATGGACAATTGTTCAAGGCGACGTTGGTGGTCCGGCTGTTCGTCTGGATGTAGACCCTGATTTACCTGAGTTTGCTGGTCGCAGCGATGAATCTGTTCAAATCCTGGCAGATACAGACGGTATCCGTATTACCGGTAAAACTCCAGTTGCCACACGCCACGGCGCTTACGTCCTCCTTGAGAAACTGGGAGTACGCTGGTTCTTCAAGCACCCGGCCTGGGAAGTAGTACCTGAATCCCTGGAAGACCCGGGAGCCCTTAATGAGATTCAGGAGCCTTCCTATTTCTTTAGAGTTATCGCGCCAGCAATGGTTTACGATGCGAGCGTAACTGCTACCTGGAATATGAGAAACCACCTGATTGGTACTTCGTGGTATCCTTCTATCCACACTTATCATAATATAATTGACATATCTGAATATGAGGCTCATCCAGAGTGGTTCATTGGTAACGCCCCCGATTCTCCCTGGCAACTGAATCCTGAGAACCCTGAGGTCATTGACAGGGCCGTCCAGTATGCTCGTGACCAACTGAGTCAATTACCTTATATTTCATATTGTAATGATCCCATCGAAATGGGTTCAGCGTGCATCTCACCAAGGGACGGTGGGGGATTCGAACCGCCATATGACGAAGAAGATGTACAGCTCATCACCGACAAGGTGTATTATCTGGCCAACGAAGTTGCCAAGGTTATAAAAACAGAGTTCCCTGATAAGTACGTGTCGTTGTGTAGCTACTTCATTTACGCCGGTGTACCCACATATGACCTGGAACCAAATTTATTTCCATTTTTAACAACTGGCTACAGTCTATCTGATCTTTCCCTTGGTCAGCGGATTGAGGGACTGCGTGCCCGGGGTGCTGAGGTTGGTATCTATGATTATCTTGATGTTTGGGTTCACTACCAAGACGCTCCAGATGTACTTCTTGACCACGTTAAGTGGCTGAACTGGTACGCTTCCAAAGGTGTCCGAGCGGTTAAAATCGAAGCGGCAGATGGTTGGGCAGCGAATGGCCTTAGCTACTATCTAATAGGCAAGCTACTCTGGAATCCCAACGCAGATGTAGACGCTTTGATTGATGATTTCTATACCAGGGCTTTCGGTCCAGCAAAGCAAGTAATGAAACACTACTACGAAAACCGTGGCACGGATGACGCTGCTTTGCAGGCATCTTTCCAGGATTTGGACCAGGCAGAGTCTTTAGCAGCAGGCAACGATGAAATACTTGAACGTATCCGCCATCTTGAGTATTATACCCGCTACCTATGGCTCTGGCACAATAAAGGGATTACGAATCTTACCCTTGATGAGCTAAAAGACTTTTACACGTTTATCACCAAAATTGAAGACCTATATGTGGTTTCCAGTAGATGGGTCTTGAGTACTTACGAGGACGGGCTGCACACAGAGCTGGAGAATAGAGGACTGACAGATTCGGAAATTGATGCACTTGAAGACATCACCCCACCAACAGCGGCGGAAGCCAGGGCATGGCTGGATGAAGGACTGGCAGAGTTTACCGGATATTTTACACCGTATATAAATCCTCGGGAGATTGATCTTCAAGCCCTCGGTGATACTACCGAGCCCAGGTTTCCTGTAATGTACGGATGGTATCAAGATATTCTTGTCCCATCAGGAGGTAATGAAACCGTTGATATTCTGGTAAATGGGCGTGAAGGCGTAGTACAGTGGTACGACCCTAGAGGATTAATGGTAGACTACGTAAGATTTGAGGAAGGTGATTTAACAGACTGGACAACTATCTCATTCAGTGCTACCATTCCCGGCGACTACATTATCCATACAACACTTTCAAGACCAATTCAGAGCGCCCTGTACGTGGATGTTCCGAACCGACCGGCATCAATTATAGCAGACCCCAGAACAATCATCTTCCAAGCTAGTGAAGTTGAGCCTAGGAACGCTCCCTCATACTGGGGAGCAATGCCTGCAACCGAGGAATATTTCTATGTACCATCAGGAACAGTAAATTTCCGCTTTGGAGCAAGCACTAATCAAGCAATATGGCCTGCTCATGGGCAGCTAACTGACCCGAACGGAATTACATACCCCTTCAGCTTTGGCCAACAAGATGGTTATTCAGAGGAGATGACATTCGATTCTCCTGCTTCGGGTATCTGGAAGATAGAAATAAGTATGGCTCATAAGTCGGGGCAGTTCTGGCTGGTCGGTATCCCGCCCCTTGTCTGGCACGACCCCGAATATTTACTCGTACCGGCAGCAGAAAGTGCCCCCTTACCTCCGATACTCAATCCTGTAGGGGATAAGATAGCTTATGTAGATTCACCTTTCCAACTCACTGTTTCCGCCTATGACCCTAATTATGACCCACTGACATTTTCTGCTTCCAACTTGCCACCCTGGGCTAGCTTTGACCCGGTAACTCGAATATTATCAGGCATAGCTGACCAGACAGGAACGTACTCGGATGTTCATTTCGAAGTATCCGACGGGTCATTAACGGACTCGGAAAACATCACCATCACGGCTGTAATAAATCAAGCTCCGGTACTCAATGCTATCGGAGATAAAACAGTGACAGAAGGGCAGAATCTTCAATTTACTATCTCTGCCACTGACCCTTATGGCGATAGCCTCACCTACTCGGCAAGTAACCTGCCGTCAGGGGCTACCTTTAGTAGTACCACTCATAAATTCTCCTGGACACCAGCTTCTGGACAAGCGGGCAGTTATCCTGACGTTCATTTTCAGGTATCTGATGGTATTTTGACAACCTCTGAAGATATTACTATTACCGTCGAGGCTCTTCCCTACTCACCACCTCCTCCATTAGGAGGTGGTGGCGGTGGAGGTGGCGGAGGGGGATTTTTTAATACAGCACCGATATGCCATCCCAAGGAAATATCAACCGACGAAGATGCACCGTTAGAAATAACTTTAAGTGCCTTCGATGCTCAAGATGATGCCCTGACATATGAAATCGTTACCGGTCCCTCTAACGGTTCACTGTCAGGTACCCTGCCGGCTATTACTTATGCACCTAATCCCAATTTCAATGGCTCAGACAGTTTCACTTTCACTGCCAGTGATAAGACTAGCACGTCGAAAGTTGCCATTGTTACTATAACCGTAAATTCGATAAACGACATCCCTGTTGGTGAGGAGCAAACTGTAAGTACTGATGCAGGTATACCGGTAAACGTAACCCTGTATGCCTCGGATGCTGACGGGGATGAATTGACCTATGTTGTAATCGGAGTTCCTTCTAATGGTTCACTGTCAGGTACACCGCCTGTTGTCACCTACACGCCTGATTCTGGTTTCAGTGGTTCAGATACCTTTGTCTTCACCGCAAGTGATGGCGTTGATACTTCTGAGCAAACCAATATTGTCATAAATGTGAATCAATTAAACGGCCTGCCGGTAGCCGAGGGCCAAAACATTAACACTGAAGAAGGCACACCGGTAACGGTAGCACTGATTGCCTCGGACCCGGACGGGGACGTCTTGACCTATACTGTTGTAGAGGGTCCTTCGAACGGAACACTTTCAGGCACGCCACCTGCTGTTATCTATACTCCCGCTCCGGGCTTTAACGGTTCAGATACCTTTGCCTTCGTAGCAAGTGATGGTACTGATACTTCAGTTCTCGCTTCTATTGACATAACGGTCACTTTAGCAGATGAAAACATACTTATAGTACAAGACATGGATATTACCGACACTGATGATAGTGCTCCAGCTCCTGCTTTCTCAACATCATTTCCTATTATGTTTGGTATGTTTTCAGGTGACTCATCTGTGTATACTTATACGCCATATTCCGATCTCATTGCTTCGGATATCTCAAACCGTATTGACAGCGATATTACCGATACCTCGAATCCTGCCACGCTCGCAAGCGTTAGTAATCTGGAGAGAATCGCTTTGAGTATATCCTTTAATAACGGATGGAATCTGGGTGACTTTCCGGTAATCTTCGTCGTGGCTCCTATATTACTGGTGATAACCTTGGCTGGCTTTGGCTACCGGCATGCTAGAGCAACCAGTCGCTACAGGAAACCTCAATTACGCCTCCGTAGTGCCAGTGGTAGTGTATTAAACTCCCACAAACGCTAATCATGGGATATCATTCTGCACTGAGCTGGATGGCTTGATGCTAGTTGACCTTGCGGTACTCCCGCCATCTCAGACTTAGAAAGACTATTATTAGGCTGGGCTCGGGCAGTAGAGCTACGAAGGTCATGGAGCTAAACCTTACATTAATTGGCAGTAGGAAGATACTATGCGCCCTTAATAAGCTCCTTAATACTCCCTGTTACCTCGTGTACTTGTTCGTCAGTCAGTTCGGCAAACATCGGTAATGAGAGAACATCTTCCTGAGCCTTTTCACTCTCCGGCAAATCACCCTTTTTGTAACCGAGATTTTTGTAAATCTCCTGAAGATGGAGCGAAAGCGGATAATATACTGCACTTGAGATATCTCCGGACTCCAGATGCTTCCTCAAGCCATCCCTGCTTAGCCGTAGGTTTTTAAGGCGGATTGTATAATAATTAAAAGAGTGCTCGCCTGAGTTGTCAACAAACGGAGTTTCAATGCCGTCAACGTTTTTAAGTAGTTGATTATAAACACCGGCTTTTTCACGGCGCCGGTTCAACCACTTATCAAGGTACTTCAGCTTCACGCTAAGTACGCTCGCCTGTAAACTGTCAAGTCGGCTATTAAAGCCGTGCAAATGGTAGCAATATGTGGTTTTGGCACCGTGTTGACGCAGGATATTTGATGTTTCGGCAATTTTGGGATCACAGGTGATTACCATCCCCCCATCGCCGTATGCTCCCAGATTTTTTGATGGAAAGAAACTAAGACATCCGGCATCACCTATTGTACCCACCTTTTTGCCTTTGTACTCTGTCCCTAGAGCCTGAGCACAGTCCTCAATCACCTTGAGATTATGTTTTCTGGCGATGGCCATGATAGCGCCCATATCTGCCGCCTGTCCATATAGATGGACGGGCAATATGGCCTTTGTTCTGGGCGTGATTTTGGCTTCAATCCGGCCCGGGTCAATGTTATAGGTTTTGGGATCAATATCCACAAAAACAGGCTTCGCCCCGCAGTGGACAATCGATTCTGCTGTAGCGATGAAGGTGAACGGTGTGGTGATTACTTCACTACCTTTACCTATTCCGCAGGCGAAGAGGGCGATACGCAGGGCGTCAGTGCCTGAAGCCACACCTATGGCAAACTTTGTCCCAAGATATTCAGCCACCTCTCGCTCGAATTTCTTAACATCCGGTCCCAGAATGAAGTTTCCTTCTTCTACAACTCGTTTGATGGCAACATCAATCTCATCTTTAATAGAACTATATTGTGCCTTTAAATCAACCAGAGGAACGCTCAAGGGTACTCCTTACAACCTTAACCCGGCTTGATGTCTCTCGTTTCAGATATGTCTTACCACATCTTTTACAATTTGCTATATTATCTTTGCTGAATTCAAGCCTGGCACTGCATTCGCACACCCAGTCCTGAATCCGTGCAGGATTACCATATATCAGGGCATAGTCTGGTATATCCCTGGTCACCACAGAGCCTGCGCCGATAAAAGCGTACTTCCCAATGGTATGACCGCACACGATGGTGGAATTAGCACCGATGGTAGCGCCACGCTTCACCAGCGTTTTAGCGTATTTGCCTTGCTGAGAGATAAAGCTCCGGGGTTTGGTAACGTTGGTAAAAACACATGACGGACCGCAAAAAACGTCATCCTCCAGCGTTACGCCTTCAAAAATGGAGACGTTGTTCTCTATCTTTACATTGCTGCCGATGCTGACATTGGAAGCGACAAAAGTGTTCTGGCCCAGTGTGCAGTTTTTGCCAATAGTAGTATCGGGCATCACGTGGCAAAAGTGCCAGATTCTGGTGCCTTCTCCTATGTCTACCGGCTCCTCCACGATGCTGGTAGGGTGGACATAATACTTCCTATTATCTAGCGAAACGCTATTATTTAGAGAGACGACAGAACCGCCTGACTGTAAAGACCTCTGCGAGGCATCCAATACCTGTAAAACCTTCAGACCACTTTCCCCATCCGTTCTGGGTTTTGTGCCTTTTGCCAGACAGTCGAGGAAATGCTGGCATTCCAGACGAAGAGGTTCTTCCATATGGAATTCTATGGGCGTAGCATCCGCTTTTTCAGGGGTAGGCACCTGTCTTACCCATTTTACCTGATAGTCATATAGTAAAAGTTTATCCTTGGGTGCCACATCATCGAAGACTGCCATCCGCTTGTCTCCAATTGCTACCAGTTTTTGCTCTTTATAGGGATGGAGCCAGCTTACAAAGATGTGTGCTTTGACACCGCTCTTGAAATTCATATCGGTGACAGTGACGTCAGCCACTTCATGGTTTAGGTAACAACCACCATTAGTGGACACTTCGTACGGCATATCACCCAGAAGCAGAAGAGTGACTGCTACATCATGAGGTGCGAAGCTCCAAAGGATGTTTTCCTCGGTACGGAACTTGCCCAGGTTGAGACGGTTAGAATAGATATAGTACATTTTACCCAACTCACCTTTATCCACCAGTTCCTTAAGCTTGACAATGGCGGGATGGTATTCAAGAAGATGCCCCACCATTAAAATTTTCTTTTTCTCCTGTGCCAATCTGACTAATTCCGCCCCTTCAGTTACGGAAAGCGCCAACGGTTTTTCAACAAAGACATTCTTGCCCGCTAATAACGCTTGCTGTGCCATCTGATAGTGAAACTCGGCTCGCGTTGAGATAACGACTCCTTCTACCTCATTATCAGATAAAATATTACAGAAGTTTGTCTCTTTTTTAACAGAGGGATAGGCAGCCCTCAGTTGCTGCAGAGTCTTCTCATTAATATCGCAGACACTATACAAAGCACCAAGCTCGTCAAAAACGCGTACCAGGTTTTTACCCCAGTAACCACAACCAATTACCGATATGTTATTGCGAATTATTTCTCTCATGTCTCTGGACTTTACCCTTCATATTTTATATTGATTTACAACGTCGAATATCTTTGAGCATATAGATATTTATACGCTGGTTAGTATGTTCACAATCCTCTCTGACGTTTTACCATCCCAGAATTCAGGGCACCGGCTGGTTTTGGTATGACCATCAATTATCTTGTGTGCTTCTTCAATTATACGCTCAGTGTTGTTCCATACCAGTGTATTTGTGCCCTGGGTTACGGTAACAGGTCTCTCAGTCGTGTCCCTCAAAGTCAGGCAGGGAACATTTAAGACAGTAGTCTCATCCTGCATTCCACCTGAGTCTGTAAGCACCAGTTTAGCGTTCATTTCTAAGTTCAGGAAGTCGAGGTATCCGAGAGGTTCAATCATCAGAATCTTCTTGTTCTTAAAATACTGGTCAAATCTGAATTGCCTAATATTCTTCTTGGTCCTGGGATGAACGGGGAATACCACAGGGACCCTTTGAGATATTACACACAAAGCATTGATTATTCTAAGGAGACTCTCCGGGGCGTCCACATTACTGGGTCGGTGTAAAGTCAACAAGGCATAACCTTTCTTTGGCAGTTCCAAGCGATTCAAAATAGGTGATTTATCTGCCTTTTCCCTGTACTGGGTAAGGCAATCAACCATCACATTGCCAACGAGGTAAATCTTTTCTTCAGCCACTCCTTCGCGCTTGAGGTTGTTATTATCGTCTGTCGATGTTGTGAAAAGGTAATCGGATATCGTATCAGTCAGGACTCTGTTTAGTTCTTCAGGCATGGACCTGTCATAGGAACGTAAACCCGCTTCAACGTGGGCTACCGGAATGTGGAGTTTCACCGTAGACAAAGCCGCAGCCAGGGTTGAGTTAACATCACCGACCACTATTACAAGAGCAGGCTTCTCTAGTAAGAGAGCTTTCTCCAGTTCAATCATTATCCTGCCGGTTTGCTCGGCGTGAGTTCCTGAACCAATACCAAGATACATGTCTGGTTCCGGTATCTCCAACTCCTGGAAAAATACTTGAGACATTTCATAATCATAATGCTGGCCGGTATGAACCAGGACAGGCTTTATATTTGTGTTGGTATGCTCAGTATCGTATTTATCTATTGCCTTTATCAAAGGGGCAATTTTCATGAAGTTGGGTCTTGTACCACACACTAAAATTATCTTCATTGAACTTCATTCTTTCCCTTACAGAATTTCAGGATTAGTCCAACTGTCCTTTATACTATGGATAAAAGCTGAATCAAAAAAGAATTTAAGAGGCGTTTAGTAAATGATGAGAGCTTAAATGTTCAGCGGCTTCCTGAAAAGTTATTGCCTTGAGCTGCTCTCCATAGATACCCTTAAGTCGGTGGTGATATTTTTTTAAGGAATTTAATAATGCATGATTAGTATTTTTGCTGTGGCAACTGAAGGATACATAGAGGTCTTCTTCAGTTTTGCTATAACGGTCGATGTATTGCCGGGTAGCATTAACCATTGTATTGGCATCTGTATCGAGTTCTAACATCCACCATCCATGTCTTATGACATCAACCTTGGCAAGAACTTTACTTAGAAACGCGTTTCGCCTTCCAGTCAAATCAGTAGATTGTATAGTGTAACCCATAGGTCTTGGGGTCGCGTAAATTAAGGGTCCTGGCATCGTATGTTTAATAATATACTTCAACACCCGCCGCACGAAATATTTAGCAAGAAACCAACTATCCTCTCCTTGCCTTAATGCCAAAATTGGTATTTCGAAGATTCCTTTTTCCGAATCCTTGTTTAATCCAAGTTCCGGTGAGAGAAAATAATTACCTTTTTTTGGTACTTGAGAAAAGTCGATACGGTTGACATTGCTCCTCAGCACCATACCCGGGACAATGGACGAATCGACTAAGTACGCTGTGTCTAATAATGCCTCCAGAATTTCTTTCGTGTTGGGTTGTGCTCCGTAACCGCCCGCACGAAAAGCAATGCAGCGGTAAGAAGGTCTAACCGGTTGAAGTAGATTCTCCAGATATGATTTAGCCCTCATCAATATATCTGTACAGAAACGCCGCAAAGCTGTGCCTCCTTCTGGAATCCAATTCCCCAGTAAGTATGTCGAGAGGTCAAAATCATATTTAGAGGTACCGTCTTCTTTATGAATAATCTCCGTTTTAGCCCAGTGCGGATGGATATGCACCTGAATGTCATGTCCTGCGGCGACTGCTTGCCTTAGTTGATTATCGACGAGATCAGGGAATTCACCAAGCCCCAGTTCACGATAACGCCACAGGCATGGCAAATCGCAAAATAATGTCATGGGAACGCCAATCTCACCGCATGTAGATAAAACACGATTCGTAGTTTCTATGAGAACATCATTTTCCGGGTAGTAATTCCCTCCAAGATAAACTTCATAGTCGTTGGAATAGAGGATGTAGTTCATGTATTCGCACCTCGATTTATTCCATATAACAGCTTTTCACTCAGTGCTTTTGAACAACCATCTGGCAAACCTCAAAAACTTTCCGCGCTACGCTTTCCCAGCTTCTATTTTTTACAATATACCTTCTGCCATTCTTCCCCATGTTTTCTCTGGACTCAGGGTTACGCAGCAAGTCAATGATGGCCTTAGCGAGTTCATGCGAGCTTTTAGGCAATACACAAATTCCTGATTTTGACTCATCCAAAATTTCCCGCACTCCGTCTATATCACTGGCAATAACTGGTTTCTCGCAAGCCATATACTCACAGAGCTTTAAAGGTGAACCTTTAATGGGTGGTCTGGGAACAACACATATGTCACTTGAATTAATGTACAGGTGTACTTCCTCGTAAGGGACTATTCCGGTAAAAATAAATTTATCTGACACACCGAATTGCTCAGCGAGCTTGTTTAATGATTCACGAGAAGGTCCGTCTCCAATGATCAAGAAAGAACTTTGTGGGTATGCTTCCAGTACATAGGGGCTTGCTTTTATCAGGTATTCTACACCTTGCCATTTGTATAGCGTTCCGACAAAGCATATGTAATTACGCACTTCATCCAGCTCGAGCTTTCTTCTCGCCTCGTTGGTATCCGTCGGTCTAAATAATTCTGTATTAGCTCCATTTTCAATTACGGACATTTTTAACGGGTTGATTTTGCGTTCAGTTTCCAGCACCTCCTTGATTTTTGGAGTAACGACAATTAAATGGTCGGCGAATTTGTAAATTTTTTCGTTAAGTAAATCCTTATTGTAGCCAATCCACCGACTTATTATTGAAGTTCCTCCCTCCATGTTCCACTCATCAATAAATAATCCATTGACCTCTATTATGAATGGGAGTCTGAAGAGCTTTGCCAGAAGAAGAGTGTATATAGCTTGACTGCTTCTCGTGTATATTAAATCAGGTCTTCTTTTCAGGATTAAAAATACGGCTTTGGTAAAACCTCGTAGAACACGGAGTGTTTTCATTATAAAAGGAACTCTTTCCGAAGCTTCTGCATCATTTGCATGTACGACAGCAACCTCGGCAAGTCTTGATAAATTGCCGACTAATTCCTTAATATGCGTAGTATCGCCTTGTTGTATTGTTAGTGTGTAGGTAGGTAGGAAAACTAAGATTTTCATAAACGTGGAAGACTCCTAATGGTTAGTGTCGTTTTTAACATTACTCAGAGTCAGAAAATTCAAGCACGTATTTCATAGAGGTGAAAATTACAATTAAAGCTATTTCACCTTTCATCCTGTCAAGCTCTGTAATAACTTGTGACCAGCTACACTATGTCTGGCTATTATCCTTTATCAAACTTATGAAAGCCAGCCATGCCGATGCAAATTCACTTCCAGAAAGATAAAACCTTTTTCTGATTATTTTCGAGGTGAGACATTAGGTAGTGTTTTATTATTTCTTTGATAATTCTCTTCTTTGATTTGCCCTCTTGATTGATAATTATATCAGCGTATTTAGAATAAAGAGGCTGTCTCTCATCATAAATCTCTCGCAATGATTTACTCTTAAATCCTACAATTCCTCTGGCTGGTGCATCTTTCAGTCTTTCTTTTATATTCTCAAAAGTGTCATCTAGGTGAACTAAAAAAGAACGTTCCTTCAGGTATTTCATGAGGTCGGGATGATATATGATACTGCCTCCCGGTGCAACAACTCTGTGCTTCATATTCAATTCATACATTCTTTGTTTTTCCAGCGTTAGCAGGGCATCTTCACCTTTGTCGTCAATGATGCCCTGGATTGTCTGTCCGTCCTTATTACGTATGTATTCGTCCAAGTCTGTGAATTTGAATGCTAAAGCCCTGGCTAATCCTAACCCTATGGTTGATTTGCCTGTGCCTGCCATACCAATTAAGACAATGCTTTCTTTTTTCATAAATAATATCCAGCGATAAAGTTACTACATGTAAATAATTTATTAGCCCCCAGGAAATTCCTGAACTTGTTACTTATTTGCATCAGAGTGAGCGCAATATATTGAACTCAACAAGTTAATTCTAAGTTTGGTAAATTTTAAATGCATTTCTTTAGTAGGTACCAATAATTTCAGGCTAATTGGAGAGAGAGGTGGTACTACGTATATTTGAATTAATGTGTATCTCAAGCCCCTGGCGGAGTGAGCAAGGCTGATATCCCAATACTTTTTTTGCCAGACTTATATCCAGGGCAAACCGGAAAGGTCGGTTGCTTTCTTCTACGGTAAAGAGTATTTTCGAACTCGACCCGGTTAATTGAAGGATAGTCTGAGCCAGGGATTTTATACTTATTTCTTCGCCGCTTCCAATATTGTAAATTCCCGGTTTATCCTGTTCCAAAGCCAACATATTGGACCCGACTACATCTTTGACATAAACAAAATCATTTGATTGGTTCCCGTCACCATTTATTCTTAAGGGTTCGTTATTGAGAGCCTGACGAACGAACTGGTTTACAGCACCGCCTTGTTTCCCTCCCTTACCGTAAACAATGGAATAGCGTAGCACGGTCACCTTAATTCTTTTAGCGTATAATTGCGTGTAAAGTTCGGCTTCTAGCTTACCTATACCGTAATGATTGTGGGGTCGTGTAGGGTGATTCTCATCTACCGGCAGGTATTCGGGAGGCTCGGAATAGACATCGATACTTGAACTGTAAATAAATCTATCGATTTCATTTAAGCAGGCAGCGTGTAAAAGATTAAGAGTCCCCCGGGCGTTAATATCGAAGCTCAAGAAGGGGTCATTAAAATCAGTTGCCCGAGGAAGTTGTGCTGCCAAGTGAAAAATAGTGCCTATATTCCGGTCTTTTAACAATCGACAGATTGCCTCTCTGTCACGAATATCCCCCCGTACCAGGTGAAAGTTGTTCTGCTGCAAAAGAAGTTTGATATTCTGAATATTGCCGGAATGAGACAGCCCATGGACCTGATATCCACGCTCTACCAATTCATTACATAGATGAGAGCCAATAAAACCGGTGGCTCCGGTTACAAGAATATTAATCTTCTTATTAATCGAGTTAGACATTTTTTTATTCCTGTAATCTATATGGCAGGCTAATAGAATCTTCTTGTTCTTACTCTTAGAGTAGTTATGAGAATTCCTTTGAGTATTTTTAGGAGGAACCAAATAATATCATTTCATCAACACACAAGACAGGTATTTCGGTAGCTTCCCAGATTTGCTTCGCTTGGCTCAAATTGCTTTCCCAAATTATGTCCGGCTTAATTTTCAGCAAACTCTCTATTTTATTCTGGGCTAGCTTGCCATCTCGCTCCAGCTTGGATGAGATATTCCATAAGATTAACTCTTTATAGCCAACTCCGTGTTGGGCTAACCACTCCTCGGTATCAGAACGGTATTTCTCAAGCCTGTTTGATACAATCACATCGATTTCAAAGACAGGAATAATGTATGGTTTGGCAGTTCTTATCCACTCAATATACAGTTCTTCATCTGAATCAAAGCCGGGCGGACAGTTTTCACAAATGACACCGTCTAAATCTGCGGCGAGCCTCCCCTTATTCGCATGCACAAGGCACCATTCAAATAACCGTGGGTGCGGTATGATTTTGTAATATAAATCGACTAATGTCTTGGAATCCTCGTGTGCCATCAGGGCTGCCTTGGTGATATTCAGATTTCCACAATGCGAACTTAAAAGCTGCATACTCTTCGCCATGTCCTTTCCAGTGTCAATGCTATCATCAACTAATAAGATATTCTTGTGTTCTGCTTTTCCTTTTCTTTCAATTTCCTCACTTAACCAATATTGACCCTGGATGAAGAGTTCTGGCGTGCTTAGTGGTTTCCCAAGTTTTAATGCTATTAGACTGGCTACCAGTAATCCACTTCTAGGTATGCCGACTATGACATCATAACTATTTGGTAAAGACTTTACCCATTCGTTTGTCCATATCACTAGGTCATCGACGCTTACAAAGTTATATTTCCCACCGATAATGCTTCGCTCCAGGTGTTTAGCCCGAAGATAAAGCCTGGAGACAGTTTTGCCATCGCTCTTCGTTAAGACCGCATTTAGCTTCCTGTAAGCGGGGATGGCGACATTTAAAGCTGCTAACAGAAGATTCTCAACCAGATTTCTCCTTCTCTTAAGGAGAAGGTGATTCCAATATCTACCTATACCTATTCTTTGTTTCATCGTTTCGTATCCTATCAGGTAGTATTTCTTCTTTGCTCATATAGAGTTCAGCATAGAATGACCTTGTCAGCAGTGCAATGGTAGCCAAACATACGAGATTTGGAGTTCCAAGCGAATATTGCTCTAAAAATATTTTCTCTTTCTTCAATTTGATCGGGGAACCAGTCCCGAGATTGTTTCCCTCATGAGCTGCCTTTCTTGAGTGGAGAAGGCTTTCATTAAGAAAAGCGCTGCACCAAATATAGCTGCCCCTGCGATTATCCCCAAGATAATACCCAAAATGCCGTCAACCCTTATGAAGTAAAGACACAGAGCCATCACGAGGGAGCCAATGACAACCTTGACCAAGAATTTATAGTCAAAGGAGTATCCGATAGCTCTTCGCGCCCAGATAGTGACAATAGCCGCTAGCACGAAGAAAGACACTGCACTGGAAACTGCTGCTCCCAGTATGCCTATTTGTGGAATTAGAAAGAGATTGAATCCGATAGAAATGATTGAAGTAGCAACTATTATAAGCGGCAGCCACTTGGTCTGCTTAATTAAGTATATTACATAAGAGTTAATCTGGTACACACCTGAGAATATTATCCCTATGCCGAGGAGCAAAACAAGTCCCTCACTGGTCAGGAATTCAGAAGTAGTAAGAATCTTCAATAACTGCTGAGACAATATTGCTATACCAACAACAGACGGAATAGCAAGACCAAGGAAAATCTTAGTCGAATATTCTAGATAGCTCCTGACCTTTTGTACTTCTCCTTTTTCCCATAATCCTGCGATTGTATAGAAAACATTAACGGCAATTGGAGTTATAAAAAATGAGCAGAGATTCACTAACGACCAGGAAACAGAGTAAATACCGGTGTAGGAAATTCCGAGAAGATGCGCAATGAAATACCTAGCACTGGAATTCATTATCCAAAGAAGGAAAAATGTAGGCAAAACGGGAATGCCGAAGAGTAAGTATTCCTTCAATCTGTTGAGGTTCAGAGTTGGTATGCCTACTTCTAGAAAAATCAAACCAAAAATTAGGATGAAAAAAAGACCGTAAATTACAATGTTTGAAAATACAACCCATATCAAATCAAATCCATTAATTACGAGTATTGCCAATATCACCGTCTGCAATATGGCGCAGCTCATTTGTATAACGGCTACTCTCCTTATTCTACGCAATGCCTTATAATAGCTTAATGATTCCAGGAACATGGCATAAACAGCTATCCATAGGAAAGTCAAAGGAACAAAGGTGACATATTCGGGATTGACAAAGATGACTACCGACAAGCCATCTCTAAAAAACAAGGAGAGGGTTAGTATTAGACATGCGATAATGAAAACAGGCCAGATATCTGTGCCCAGAGCTTGCCGTATTTTTTCTTTGTTTTCTTCTCCTGACATGAATCTGATGTAAGCGGTACCCAGTCCTAGAGATACCAGTGGAGCAATTAATACCGTTGTTACTGATATCTGTGCCCATACACCGTAGAGTTCGGTATGGAACGACTTTGTCAGCAGTGCAACGTTAACCATACCTGAGAGACTCCGGAGCCCCAGACCTAAAAAAGTCCATATAGTATCACGGGTAAACTTCTGGACCTCACTTACTCTGTCACGAGTGAAACTCTGGACCTCACTTATGTTTTCATTAATCATGTATATCGTGCCTTTTCACCGATACTTGATAAATGTCGAATGAGTAATAGTGCTCAGGTTGTAAAGTGGCTCAATTCTTTGCCACAGCAATCATCACTCTGCAAAGCGGTGAACCTTGACATAATAGAAACGGCATGTATTGTTTATCTATTTGTTCTTCAAGCCCTAGTGTAAAATTAGGGTACACTTCTGCCAATGAAGCGAAACGGTACGCTTCAGGATAAATGAACCTTCTGGGCAAGCTCTTAATTGGCTGGGGGATAAAACGGATTACGGGGCCTAGTCTCCTTATTGACTCCCTTTTAATTGCCTCTCTTTTCTTTAAAAAGCCCTGTCCGTAAAGCTCTACATGTGCAAAATATCTACCTATTAGTTCATAGAATTCATCTAAGGAGAACTCCCTAAAATGCCAAGGATTTTTAATGCCAAATAACGCTTTTCTATTGGGTGTTGAGCAGATGAATAGACCATCATCTTTGAGGACTCGTCTGCACTCCTTAAGGAAATCTTCGTATCTTTCTAGATGCTCTATCGTTTCCATTGAAACTACCACATCGAAGGAATTATCAGCGAACTGCATTTGCTGAGCGTCACAACTGAGGAAACAAAGCCCGTCTGTTTGATAATGGTGTTGGGCGAATGATATAGCTGCTTCTGAATTATCGCCCCCAACCACGTTTAGGGCGTGCTTACTAATCAAACAGCTCGAACCGTAGCCATTTCCGCAAGCTATATCCAAAACAGCCTTACCTTCCACAAATTGTGCCGCAAAAACATATCGTGCCAGGTGTTGCCATAGCGGAGAAACTTTCATTCTCCCTTCCACATTAGCTCTTTCCTTGAAGTTATCCATATTACCTTTCACTTTAATAGCTACCCAACTTCGCTTATGCTTTCATTAATCACGTGTAATAACGTCCTGTTAGTGATACTTATTAAATGTCGAATGAGCAATAGTGCTCAGGTTGTAAAGTGGCTCAATTATAAAGCTGGGTGTTGCTTGCTCAATGATTACCTTCTAAGACAATGCGAATCTTCTCCTGGACGGTACAAGTTGCTTCGTTTGTTCGGTCCTGGCTTCACCTTGCTATATTATCTGTAGCTCATTCTCTGGGTCGTGGTCGTGGTCCTGCTCCTTATTTAGCGCTTGAGGAGATACATCCCTCTATCTTCTTCTGGCCTACCCAAAAATGTATAAGTATTCAGACAAGAATTACTCAAAATATATTCTATGAATTCGGTTTCATTATAGTTTATATATGCTTTTCTCATCTGTATTTCATTGGTCTGGTGTGTTTCAAAAAACATAAACTTCGTATCGAGCTTGCCCAGAAATTCTGTAAGTTTGTGATAATCATCTTCATTCTTGAGGAAATGATGGAAAATACTTAATGCCAATACGATATCATAGCTTACCTTTTCAACGTCAAATACTGACTTCGGGATAACTTCGAACTTTTTCATTCCTATACTTTTTAATTTATTTAAAAAATATAGCACTCTGAGATTATTTTCAACGGCATAGCAGGTGAACCCGAAATCTTCCAGTATGTGGCAGAAGTATCCGTAGTTGGCGCCAATATCCAGAACTTCTCCTCTATGACACGGTAAGTTGTCCAAGATAAGAGAAGCTCTCTTATCTCCTTTTTCACTGGAAATACTTCTCAGATCTGGATGCAGGAGCGGCTGATACATATGCCCCTTTTCGCTACCTGAAAGAAGCTCAGCTTTAAATTTCACCCATTCATGATGTTTTCTCGTTATTAAGACGGGTATACTTTCAAGCCCTAATATTTTCGCAATTGACAGGCGGTGTCGGCCATCCTCAAGTAAAAGCTCCCCATTCCGCCCGATATTTATTGTAACCTCGTCTAAGAAATTCGCATTCCCGAGTTCCTTCTGCTTTTTATATCCCTTTGTTTTGATATCAAAATAAAGCTCTTCGATTCGTCTCCATCTGTCGTTAAGTTCTTCTTCTGTTTTGCATCCCCACTTGAAAACACCTTTATCAATATCTTTTAAAATTCGACTGTGAGCTTTGCTTTTTGAAAATGGGACTCCGTTTTCGAAATGTTCTCTGAGCGCAATAAAAATATCCAAATCTTCAAACTTTTGTCTTCTTAAATCCCAATCTCCACCTTTAATCGTACTAATATTCTTATACTTATAATTATCAGTGAAAATATAATAACGTATTTCGGCCGGGTTAACATAGACTATTTCGCCTGCTTTAAAGGTTCTTGTCCCACCTCTGAGCATTCCAAACCTGGTTTTCAAGTCTAACCTTATAAACCATAGCCTCCAATATACTCTTTTCAGTATACTTTTTCCCCATTCAGGACTTACGAGATAAATATTATCTCTTATCCGGTGAAGTAAATTTATTATCACATCCTGCATGTTGCTGAGGACCACCCTTACAGTAACCTTTAGCCGCCTGGTCAACTCGGCGGCTAAACAAGTTTTGCGTAACATGTATATAGATGAGGTAAACCCCACATTAATTAGGCATTTTGCCCTTCCAAGCATCAGCAAGTTTTTCACCTCATTGAACAGCAAATAAACAATTTATAGGTTAGGAATAAAACTAAACAACCTGGAAGACTTTCACGCCCCAATACTGAAGCCGTGTATACCTGGGGGGTGAACTTCTGGACTTCAAGTATCAACCATAGTGTTTGAACACTACTTATATTGGCTGAATATCGGGTGAGCAATGGTGGCTAGGTTGTAAACCGGTCCACTTATAAAGCTGGGTGGTGCTTGCTCTATGAGTTTGTTTAGAACATTCATATCAAAAAGCTTATGACAATGTGGAGACTCGTGAAACAATTGAATGAAGTATTGGCGAAGCTCAGAGGAGTAGTACCACATGTACAAGAATGAGTTATTTAGCGATTTCGATGAGTTTGAAGGTATTGTTCGACTTTGAATCCTGTTGAAGCTAGCCTTAGATATTCTAGCGACAAAATCAACTAAAGTTGGTGTACATGCTCTAGCCTCTGGTGATAAGACGGGGCCTTTTGTTGTGTCAATATTTCTCAGAGGCGAGTCTAATCCGGTATAGATATAATCATGCATTAATCTGCGGTATAAATACTGATGGTAGAGGTACTTTCTGGGTAAACCCGTGAAAAAATCAACTAGTTCATAATCCCAGAAAGGAATCATAACCTGGTAACCGTAGTATCTATGTACGTGGCACTCGCGCAATGTATATCGCCTGATGCGTTGCTCGACAGTCCAACGTTGTGTGAGGCTTAATATTGTGGGATCATCATCCGGTTTTATCGTCTCCATGAAGCTTTTATGAACGGTATTCCAATATTTAGAACCCCAGGGGTAAAGTCGCCTTAAACTATGGTCGCTCGTCTTCTTAGCTACCTGTTCAATCGCCAGGCGAGTTAATCGATGATTAAACGCGTATACGTAATAATCAAGGACATGACTACCAGCAATGAAATCACCCGAATGCCCGGGAAGAAAAACATCACAGGCTGATTGGCACTCCTCATTTACAGCATAAGCCCCTATCGGGTGATAATACGTCGTCGTTGGGCCAATCAGCCTGACCAAATCATCGTGCCGTTTACCAGTAAAATGCTTTTCGTCCTCCCAGACTATTTTCTTGATTGGTATGGCTAGCGAGTCTGCTACCTGAGATGCAAACACTAAATCTCCATGACCGGGTGGGCCATACGAATATGCGGTTAGTGGCACTTCATTTTTACTAAGTCCCCAGGCGATAAATCGTGAATCCATGCCACCGGACAGCGGGACACCCGCAGTCCAGTTCCTCTTCTTGATAGCATTCGCATAAATTTCAAATATATTCTTGAACAGATGCGACACAAGGTCGAGCAGCTCAGTCTCGGATAGATGCATGTGCTCGGTTAGCTTGTATGACCAGTATTGCTTCTGAGACATTAGCGGCTCTTGAGTGTAATCTATACTAATAATTGCATGGGGGGGAAAGTCCAAAACGCCTTCAACGAGCGTGTGCATTCCCAGTACATAACAGAATTGTAATAGCTGTGCAACTGCTACTTTGTTAAGCTCTTGCGCTTTGATATCACGTACAACCCACCAATAATCATCACTTATGAATAGTTTTCCGTTGTAGTGACCCCAATAAACAGGAACAGACCCCCATCTATCTGTAATAACATGAACGCATTTACTCTGCTCATCGGATAATATAAGTACGAAACTACCGTTCAGATTACCCGCTTCGTTCAGTAATCGCTTTTCATGATACAGTTTCACCGCATACTCGGCAGCTTCCTTATCAAAAAGAATGGTATCGGAACAATGTCTAAAATATCCGAAAACCCAGCAGGTTACGGGGGGGATAACTGACACACCGGCAGTGTTCCCTTCTTCCGATATTAAACTGTTGTTTGTTATACAGAGGTGCACGCTAAGGATTCTCCATCATGGTATTTTGGGTTAAGCTTCATAACTCGCTTTACTACAATCCGCAATTTATGTATTATTTTCAGCAATAATCCAGCCACGTCTTTCAGACCGATTACGAACTATCGTGCTGAAACCACTAGACTGAAGGTGAGATAGCAGGTCTGTATCTGTATTGCTGGTCCAAAAATCACAATGATAGGCTACAAGAATCATATTGAATCGTTGAAGAACACTGCTTGGGGAACTGAGTAGAATAGGAAATTCTGCTCCTTCGCAGTTTAGTTTCATAAAATGGCATCTATCTATCTTATTACTTTCCAAGAAATCTGCTAAAGTGGAGGACTGCACGATTTCATAATGATGAGAACGGCGGTGGTTAACTATAGAGTGCCCCCAATTGCCCCAACCGTAATAAATTCTACAAGTTCCTTGTCTATCTGTTATAGCCAGATGATGCACGGATATATTGGTAGCGTTATTCAAGGCAACATTTATGCGTAACAAGTTGAAGGAGTCTTCACTGGGTTCAATCGCATACACTTTGCCACGTTTAACTTTAGACGAAGCCAATAATGAAAACAGGCCTATATGAGCACCAACATCAATAATCACATGGTCATCAGCGGTCTGATAGAAAGGAGCCAATGAATTACCCTCTAAGGTCAGTTCGGGAGCTCCTGAAGAGAAATCGTCATGACTAAAACTACCCGCAATGACTTTTTCGTCTACAGTTCCTTTTCTATATGCAACTTCAAAGCCTTCAAAAGATTCTATTCTTATTGATGATGGGCTTTCCAAAGCAGGCCGTTTTAATACACTTATCACTTTACCGTAGATAGGGCTGATTATCGTCTTTAATTTCCTTGGAAGAAACCTTGACATCCGCTTCATGATATTTGTCATACTTCATCTGCTCCGAATAACTGGTCGCTGAAATCTTGGCCACCTATTCTTTTGCAAGCTGGAGAGCATGGGCCAGTTGTCCCATATTAAGGTTGTCTAATAACCCTGCGTCTCGATAGAAACAAAACTCGGCAAAAATATCCTCCAGCCCCTGAAGAAGTCTATCGGGGTTGACAGCCAGGTTGAAGGGGTGGAAACACATGTGAAAGAGCCGTCGCTCCCGTGCCGCCTGCCGCAACGCCTTCTTCGCTTTCCACACCTGAAGCGCAACAGCTGGGCCAGAAGTCCAGTAATGGGGTGGTGGGTAGGACAAACACATCGGTAAGTTCCATAATTCCATTCGTTCCTCAGGCAAAACAGTTTGCCCTGCACTTAAACAGTAAATGAGCCATCGTAATATTCGCGGCATGCTGCTTGTGTTTTTCGGGGGAAGATCACCACGGTAGGCTAAAAATCCGTGCTCTCTCAGTACATCTAAGTGCCCCACCATCTGCAGTGGAAATACAAACGACCTCAGTGTTACTCCAAACTCTTCAGCCGCCAGCCGGCATGCACGTAGCTCTGATGCAAAGCAGTCCCGGCTACAACCCGGATCACCCACCTGGATATGAGAAAAGGTGTGACAGCCAATCTCTTGGCTAACCTTACAACTCAGAATCTGCTGGATGATATCTCTGCCGTACCAGATGGGAGCATCTTCAAGCTGACTGCATGGGTCTACAGCTAACCAGTCATCTGCTAACCAGCTATACGTTGGCCTGATAATCTCCGGGTGTTTTACTCCATTTACAGGTTGACATTTCTCAAGGAAGAGATGTCCCACTACAGCCCAGGTAGCACTGATTTGAAATCCCTCGAGAAGCTTAAGTAGTCTGCCTATACACGTTCGCGTGAGTTGAAACCACGCCTTACGCTGGGCTACTTTGTCATAGTGTGCTGAGCCCCAGGCTAGTTCAGTATCAAGGGAAAGAATGAATGTACCTTTTTTTAGTAAGTTATTCATTTGTCCAGAATTTCCACTTCGCTAGAGTATGACAACGGGAAGCTGTCATACTTCGTATCTTTCCGCTTAGTGCTTTTGAACAACCTTCTGGCAAACCTCAAAAACTCTCCTGGCTACGCTTTCCCAGCTACCATTCTTGGTAACATACATCCGACCACTTTTCCCCATTTTATCTCTGGACTCGGGGTTGCGAAGTAAACCAACAACGGCCTTGGCGATTTCCTGTGGATTTTCGGCCGGTACGCAAATTCCTGCATTTGATTCTTCCAAGAGCTCCTGCACTCCTGGTATATTACTGGCAACGACCGGTTTCCCGCAGGCTAAATATTCATACACCTTATTCGGAGAGAGGCCAGTCCTGCTGTTTCTTTCTGTTATAAATGGGGCTACACACAAATCACTGGCATTGATGTATAGCGGAATACTGGTATAAGGTTTAGTTCCCGTAAAAATAAATCGGTCTGATACTCTGAGTTGCTCAGCAAGGGCTGTTAGCGATTCACGGTTATATCCATCCCCAACAATCAAGAAATAACTTTGTGAACATTCCTCAAGTATATACGGACTTGCTTTTATCAGGTATTCTACGCCCTGCCATTTGTATAGCACTCCTACAAAGCAAATATAGTTGTAGTTTTCATTTAGCTCTAGCTCTCTCCTTGCCTCGCTGGTATTCATCGGTCTAAATAATTCGGTATTCGCTCCACATCCAATTGCAGAAATCTTTTCCGGATTAATATTGTATTCAGTTTCCAGCACTTCCTTGACTTTGGGAGGAACAACAACCAAATGGTCGGAATACTTGTATGTTTTTTCATTGAGTAAACCCTTTATATAACTAATGTACTTGCGTATTCCTGAAGGTTTTTTCTCCACCTCCCAACTGCTAATAAATAGCGTATTAATTTCTATTATTAACGGGAGCCTGAAAAGCTTTGACAAAAGAAAAGCTAAAATAGCCTGACTGTCTCTGGTGTATATTAAATCAGGTCTTCTTTTCAGGATTAGAAATACAGCTTTAACAAGACCTTGCAGAACGCGCAGCGCTGCCGTCACAATAGGAATTTGTTCGGAAGCTATTGCGTCGTTTGCTTTGATTACGTGAATTTCGGCGAGTCTCGATAAATTACTGACTAATTCCTTGATATGCGTAGTATCGCCGCGCTGGATAGTCAGTGTGTAGGTAGGTAGAAAAACTAGGATTTTCATAATTGCAGAGGACTCCATATATCTCCCGTCGTTTTTTAACTTGACTAATAATGCCTCTCCAACCTATTTGCCATTTTTTGAAAAGCAAGAATTAGCTTCCTGTCATTTAATGTGTGGTGTTAATCCTTCGTGTGGATAATGACCATAATCCACAATCTTATCGCTGGTATTCTGCCAGTCTAAAAAATCTGGTTCTGAACTCTTTAAAAATATAAAAATCTATACCACCGCTAGGCTACAAAAGTTACTCCTGTATGGCATCGTGTTCTAAGTGTGGTTATCTATATTTCCTTCAGGATACGAAAGAATTCCTTCTTTTAGTGTTCCTCTCGCCATAAGGCATCTGCTCATACAACGTATTTTCTCTTTACACCGTTATGAGAAATTATCTCATCCATATTTTCTTTAACCCACTTAATAGTTCTGGTCAGGCCTTCTTCCAGTTCCACTTCCGGAACGAATCCGAGTATGTTCTTGGCCTTGGATGTGTTTGGTACCCTGATATCTATATCGGCAAAATCCAGGCTCTTAAAAGTTACCTTGGACTTGCTCTGGCACAGGTTAATTATTTTTTCAGCCAACCCTTGAATGGTGATAGTGTTATGATGATTGCCTATGTTGAATGCCTGTCCGACAGCCCCAGGAGCTTCTATGGCTCGAATCACGCCGTCGCAAAAGTCATCTATATAGCACCAGGCTCTTATTTGCGTGCCATCACCATATACCTCTAAATCATCATTTCGTAGTGCCTTCAGTATAAATCGCAGTACCACATGGTCACCTACTCTGTTGGGGCCAAATATGTTGAAAGGTCTAATCACCACAACGGGCAGGCCCTTCTGACGGAAATAGCTGAATGCCAGTTGCTCTGCTGCCAGTTTGCTGATGCAATAGCACCATCTTATATCCTGAACCGAAGAAAGAATGGAATCACCACTCTCTGTAATGTTAAAGGCGCGTACTCCAAAGACCTCACTGGTAGAAAAGACTATCACTCGCTCACAATTCTGGCTATTATCTGCTATTGATTTCAACACGTTTGACGTGCCGCGATAGTTTACCTCCAGTGTGTCCAGAGAATCGTTAATAACCTCCTGCACACCTACTTTGGCAGCCATATGTACTACTATTTGAGATTCCTCTGTTACCCGGGCGATTTTCTCTGTGTCTAATATGTCACCCTGGATTCGCTGAATATGCCCATTACTCTTCAGTTGCGAAAAGAAAAAAGCATTATTCTCAAAATCGTTATCAAACAGGACTACACGGTTATGTTTACTGAGCCGTTCCGCTAGGGCAACTCCGATAAAGCCACCACCACCGGTAAGGAGAATATTTTTCCCTTTTATCATTTCCTGTACCTCCTGCCACTGAGCCCCGATTGAATCAGATGGTCTGTTTCCATCGCAGAAAGCTCGTTGATATTATTTGATACAAAACCACCGTCATTTATACCGTCGGGACCATATACTCCTTCATGAGTTACTAAGACTACCCATAATGTCCTGAGGATGATTATCAAATCCTGCCAGAGAGACAAGTTATTAACATACTGTACATCTAATTTTATACGTTCTTCCCAGGGGAGCAGGTTACGTCCTTTTACGACTGATAGGCCCGTGACTCCAGGCTTTGCCCGGAATCTCTGCCGATAGAAATCATCATACTGCTTCACCGGGTAACACAAAGCTGGACGAGGGCCAACTATGCTCATTTCTCCTCTCAGGACGTTTATTATCTGGGGGAGTTCATCAATCCCCCACCTGCGGAGTATTTTACCCACACGGGTGATACGGAAGTCATCTTTGGCTGCAACGAGACCTAGACCCTGGTTCGTTGCGTTTTCCACCATAGTTCGGAATTTCCATATACGAAATGGCTTTTCCCATTTGCCTATCCGTTCTTGGCGGAAGAAAACCGTGCCCGGTGAATCCGATTTTATGAGAATTGCGATGACCAGGAAAGGAATGCATAATAATGCCAAAGCAATGGAGCTGATGCTGATATCCATGACCCGCTTTAACCAGAGCTGAATCCGCCTTTGCCCCATTCTCTTTCCCCGTATGGTCTGATGGCTAAGCTTCTTCTGAGTGAGTTCAGAATAAGCAGCTACCTGCCTGTCAAGAACGATACTCTCATCGAAGTATTTGCAGGCTCGTCGTCTACCCTCAACTCCCATTCGATGAGCCAGTTCCGGGTTTTCAAGGAGAGAAATGATAGCTTCCGCAAGTGCCTTAGAATCTCCAACTGAGACCAGCAAACCGGTCGAGCCAGGAACTACCTCCTCGCGGCAACCGCGGATGTTCGTAGCTATCACTGGCTTGCCACTCGCCATGGCTTCAATGATCGAGCGAGGCATTCCTTCCCGATGAGAGGGAAGCACGACAAGGTCGATAGCCGCCAGTACCCTGGGTATATCTTCTACCAGGCCAGTGAACAGAACGCGAGAAGCCAGCCCATCTTGAGCTGCTAGCCGGACAATAGCCTGCTTTGCCTTTCTATCACGGTCGCTGCTCAAAGCATCGCCTACTATGAGGAGCTTAGCGTCAGGAATAGCTTTGGCTACCAGTTTCATTGCTTCAATGAGTTCCAAGACTCCCTTTTCTCTAATAAGACGCCCCACGAAACCCACCACCTTATCTTCTGTACGTAACCCAAAACTCTCTCTAGTTCCATCGTGGCCAGGCTCGAAGGTAAAACGTGCCGTATCCACACCGTTGCCTATCCACAATACCTTGTCCTGAGAGCAGATAGATTCCTTCACAGCTGTGACAGCATCTTCCTGACTTTGAGTAAAAACAAGGTCAGTGACACTACATAGAAGCTTTTCCATCCAGATTATGAATCGCCTCAACCATCGAGGCATGTTCCCGTGAAAATAGAAGCCGTGGGCGGTATAGATAATTAGGGGCATCCGGGCAGCCCACGCTGCTATCCGCCCCAAAGCAGCCGCCACCGGCGTATGCACATGTATGATATCAAATTGCTCCTTTTTCATAAGACGGTAAAGGTGCCAGAGTGATCTGAAGTTAGAAACAGGATTAATGCGTCGCTCAATGGTGATGGTGTGCACAATGTATCCTCTATCCTGAAGTTCAGCCACGTACTGCCCATTGGAGCAAGCGATATGTACCTGATAGCCTTCTACCAGAAGCCGATCGACTAGTGGAAGTAAAAACCACTTCACGGTTTCATCAATCGCTGCTACTTGTAAAACCTTGAAAGACTGACTCATTGAAGGTCTCCTTTGTGGTTTGAGTACCATTCCACAGTACGCTCCAATCCGACTGAAAAAGTGGTATTGGGCTGGTATCCTAAAATCGTCTCAGCCTTAGTGATATCGGCCAGGCTGTGGCGTACATCCCCGGGTCGAGGCTGCCGATGGACAGGCTTAGTCGTTATATTCAATAGTACTGCTAAGTAGTCAGCCAGTTGCGCCACTGTAGTGCGCTGACCGCAAGCTACATTGAAAGCTTCCCCAAAGCCGGCTCCCGCTTTCATGGCTAGCAGATTAGCTTCGACAATGTTGTCGACATAATTGAAGTCCCGGGACTGGTTGCCGTCACCGTAGACTACAGGCGGCTCGCCCCGGAGAAGGGCGCTAATAAATACAGGGATGACGGCAGCATAAGGCGAATCCTGAACCTGCCGTGGGCCGAAGACGTTAAAATAGCGGAGTATAAAGGTTTGCAGGCCGAAAAGCTGGTAAAAGGTGCGGCAATACAGTTCACCAGTCAATTTGGTGATAGCATAGGGTGAAGCTGGCATAGGGGTTTGAGACTCGTGTTTGGGCAGCGCCGGGGCATTACCATACACAGAAGAAGAGGAGGCATAGACCACACGCTTTACCCTTTCATCCCGGGCTGCCAGTAATACATTCAGAGTACCCCCTATGTTTACGGAGTTTGTGTTCTGAGGCTCTTCCACCGACCGCGCTACAGAGCACAGTGCCGCCTGATGGAACACTATGTCTACTCCCCGCACTGACTTGCACATCACCTGGTAATCGCGCACATCCCCTTCAACAAGCTCGATACAGGAAGCAATCGCTGCTAGGTTGTCGCGGCGGCCGGTGCTGAAGTCATCAAGGACTCGCACCTCAATGCCCTCTTGTACAAGTCGTTCCGCCAGATGCGATCCAATGAAACCAGCCCCGCCAGTCACCAAAGCCTTCACTTTTTTCTCCAGTTCGTCAATAGTCTTCTATGTAGCTTCACAGAACGTGAATGTGAGAATTACGCTGCTGAAGATGACAGGTAGCATTCCTCGTATCAAAAAGCAGACGGGAATGCTCCGCAATAAGTTGGTAATCAAAGCACGAATGGTTGGTAGTGATGATAACGCAGTCTTGTTCTGATAACAGGCTGCTGTCTAACTCGCATGACTTTAACTTTTTCCCGTTGTATTCCACATAAGGCACATAGGGGTCATGATAGGTGACAACAGCTTGCTTCTGCCTGAGGAGGTCCAGGATTGGCAGTGCCGGTGATTCTCTGATATCACTCACATCCGCTTTATAGGTTACCCCGAGTAAAAGTAATCGAGAGCCACATAGAGGCTTGCCTCTTTCGTTAAGCAGGTCGGCCACGCGGCTAACGATATATTGTGGCATTTCGTTATTGATTTGAACTGCGTGGTCAATGAATCCGGTGTCAATCCCGTCAATCTTTGCCCGCCAGGAAAGGTATATCGGATCCACCGGGATACAATGCCCTCCCCAACCGGGTCCGGGATAAAAGGGCGTAAATCCGAACGGCTTGGTGGCGGCAGCCTCAATCACCTGCCATATATCAATACCCACTTGATGGGCAATCATCGCCAGTTCATGTATCAGCCCGATGTTCACCGCCCTAAATGTGTTCTCCAAAAGCTTGACCATTTCAGCTTCTTTTGCTGAAGTCACCGGTACCATCGTGTTGAAGACACGTTGATAAAGCTCGACAGCTCGGAGGGTGGATTCCTTATTGATGCCGCCTATCACCTTAGGGATGTCTTTGAGCTCCATACTATGTCTGCCCGGGTCTATACGCTCCGGGGAAAAAGCTAGGTAGAAATCTCTACCGGCTTTCAGACCGCTCTTTTTCAGTATCGGAGCAACCAGACTCTCGGTAGCCCCGGGATAGACTGTGCTTTCCAGGATTACGACCTGCCCGTGCTGCAGAACATGACTGATCTTTTCAGCGGCGGTGATAACATAAGATACATCAGGTTCCTTTGTCTTACGAAGCGGTGTCGGGACGCAGATAATAATTCCTTCAGTCTCTTGCAACACAGAGAATTCCGCCGAAGGGCAGAGGCGACCATTACTCACGAATTTCTGGACGTCCTGACTGGCCACATCTTCAATATATGAATTTCCCTGGCGAAGGATTGCAAGCCGTTTTTTGTCAATATCCACGCCAAACACCTTGAATCCTGAACGGCAGAACTCTATTGCCAGCGGCAGCCCAACATAGCCTAGACCGATGACACTTACACTATTTTTTTTCATGAGACTGACACCTCCTGTTGTTATCGAAGTTGGAGAAGCATTGTAGGTAGCCCTCTTGAAGTCAAGTTATCTAATAAAGCCCTTCTCCATAATGGTAGAACTCGGTAAAAATGTTGCCAGACCCGAAGAAGTCTCTCAGGGTTATCGGCACGGCCTAAATAGCAGAGGTCTGGAATTTCTCAGGAACTTCCTGTCGCCCGCGGGCAACAGAAGGAGCGTAGGCCAAAAGAATGAAGAAGAACGGTAACATCATGGTTCGCCACCGAATGAGGGTACCGAAGTTTTGTACAGAACTGTAGGCGACAATGAAAGCGATGACGTAGATCAGGATGAACCGCACATAAGCATTGGAAATCGAAGATGCTAGTGCCTTACCCAGGCTCTTAATCCTCCACAGGGCAAGACTAGCAAAAATCAACCCCTCTAAACTCTGAGCCAGGGCTAGTAAATTGTGGGCTTCCAAGGGAAAAGGTCTGAAGAGAATAGTAACCATAGCTAAAGGAAAGTTCAAGGGATTCGAGATATCTACGCTTTGAAATGCTGACCCACCTGCAAGAGTCAGGCTTTGCTGTTGCTGAAGAAGGCTGAGTACTCCTTCCACAGATAATTCCTCTATCATCAGGAAAGGCAAAAGTCGGGGTAGCATAAACCAGATAAATCCCCCAACCGCCAGAAGCGTTATTACGGGCACGGCAGGGCGAACGGTTCCTTTACCCCGCCCTGGAATAAGGAAACCTATGACAAGGGCGAGGGCTAGTATTAGAGCGATATGGGGACGAATCCACATTACTCCTAAAAGCCCCAGAGCCAAAGACAAAAAGCCCGATAATTGACTCCGGTAGAGTTTGGCACTCCCGTATGCAGAAAGACCTATAAAGAGGAAAATGAGAGCGTCTTTTCCGATGCCATTTGCCCATAAGATGAGAGATGGGAAAAAAAACACCAGGATAGCATAAAGCTGGCTGTTCCCTTGAGGTAAGGCTACCCGGAACGCTCTATAGAAAAAATAACTACCCAGGAAGGCGAGAAAAGCATATATGAGATAGCCACCATAAAGAGTTGAGCCTGTCATGGAGTATATAATCCCGGTGGAGAGGTCGATGGAGGGAGTACCCCATTGCACAAAGGGAATTACCTGGTCAAACTGCAATCGCCAGATATATTGGGCAATTTCGGCGCCTCTACTATGGTATCTAGTTGCGTCTACCCTTCCACCGTATACGACGAGGCCGATCCAAAGTAGAAATATAGAGAATCCCAGCTTTAACATCAGACCGGTGGTAAGGATACGAGAAAGAGGTCTCCAGTCATCAAGCCGGGACATGCGGGGTAATAGAAAGAAAGCCGCAATGCCAATGACCAGAATTGACAGTAACAGCCCCTGCAACTCATTATTACCCTCCGCCATAAACAAGCCTATAACTGCAGCCAGGGCGGCAAAGAGAATAAAAAAGAAGACCAACTGAAGCCGTAGCGCTGTTGCGTTAAACACGGTCGATTGCTTTAATGATTGGTTATAAATGTTAATAGCTTATGTCCTTGGATTATTAGTTACGGACTGGTTTTGAATTGTATCGTTTTGATTATCAAGGAACCGCTGACACCACAGCTCAAAAACGGTCAGGAGCCAGAGGTGCCAGTGATAATAGCCCCTTCCTTCAATATGCCAGTTATAAAGTTTCTGGATGTAGTCATGGTCAAACAAGCCGCGGGAGCGAGCCCGTGAATCGAAGAGAACATCCTTTACAAAACCGTTCAGCTTATTTCGGAACCAGGGATCTACCGGGGGAGTAAAGCCATGTTTACGTTTCCGCAGAGTCTGGGGAGGGAGACAGGAGAGAAAAGCTTTCTTAAGGATAGATTTTGTGGAAAGACCTCTGACCTTGTATTTGGCCGGGATTGTTGCCGCAAATTCCACAAGTTCATGGTCTAAAAAAGGAACGCGCACTTCTAATCCTACTGCCATACTTGCCTTGTCTACCTTCTCCAGAAACGTATCTGGCAGCAAGGTCTGCTGGTCAGTGTAAAGCATGCGATCTACTCCATGAGCACCATTTCCTGTGTAAAGGCGGTGATAGATATCCAGAGGATCAAAATCCGGCAGTTCCATGGGCTGTCCGCCGAACAGCTCAGCTCTCATCTCCTTGTTAAATACTGATAACCAGTTTGCATAACGTTCAGCACCATCACGAACCCGCAGGTCTTCCGCCATTTTGTACCATCGGTTTAACCTGGGAATATTGAAGAAAAAGTTGCGCATCATCCTGTTGCTTAGCAAACCAACCAGCGCCGGATAACGCGCTATCAAGTTTTCTACGACATATCTCCGATAGCCTCCGAAGGTCTCATCACCGCCTTCTCCACTCAAGCTAACTGTGACGTGCTCTTTGGTGAATCTGGACAGTAAATAGGTGGGGAAGTTGGCAGCATCTCCAAAAGGTTCATCATAGTGATAGACCAGAGTTGTCAGAGCTTGAGTCAAATCGTTTTCATCAAGCAATATTTCATGATGTTCAGTATCGAAGTGACGGGCAACTATCCGAGCATCATCAAGTTCGTTATAAGCCGCACCTCCAGTGGTAAATCCTATAGAAAAAGTCTTGACCGGAGACTGGTCTATAGAGCTCATCAAGCTAGTGACAATACTGGAATCGATACCACCGCTCAGGAATACTCCTAAGGGAACATCAGAAATGAGCCGTTTACGGACAGACTCCCTGAGCAAATGATAAATCCCTTCAGTATAATACTTCTTACCGGCGTCTTTGCTCTGCCCCGGGATCGGGGGTGCCCAGTACCGTCGAATCTTGAGCTGAAGCTTTGATTCGCCTTCCGGGAGACACATCATGTAATGACCGGGAAGAAGCTTGTGAATGTTCTTAAAGATGGTGCGAGGCGCCATGGAATGTCCAAAGGTGAAATAATTGATGATTCCTTCCTGACTAAGCTCCCTGGGTACTTTGTGGTCTTGAAGAATAGCCTTAATTTCAGAAGCAAAGATAATTCTGGCACCATCATAATAATAATAAAGTGGCTTTATTCCTAACCGGTCGCGGGCAAGGAAAAGTTTCTGTTCCTCTTCGTCCCAGATAGCCAGGGCAAACATTCCGTTAAAACGGCTTAGACAATCTGGACCCCACTTATGGTAGGCGTTAAGCACAACCTCTGTATCAGTATTGCTTCTGAAACGGTAACCATACTTCTCAAGCTCGGCTCTGAGTTCCCTGTAATTATAGACCTCGCCGTTGTAGGTAATCCATGATTTGCCAGAGTCTGTTGACATGGGCATATGGCCGGCTGGACTAAGGTCAATAATGGACAGGCGTCGGTTGCCTAAGCCAATTGAAGACCCGAGGTATACTCCCTGGTCGTCCGGCCCCCTATGGCTAATAGAGGCGCACATCTCTTCGAGCAGGGAACGTTCCACTCTTTCCGTTATATCAAACTTGCCGCAGATACCGCACATTTTCCTTTTCCTTATATCTCTGTATTAATCTAGGAAGCTAGTAAGGTAGAATAAGCGTGTTCGATCTTTCTTACCATCTCTTGGATACTAAATCGTTCTCGTACCACTTCGTATGCGTTTTGGGACATCTTACTGTGTAAGACATCATCTTGAAGAATTTGTATTATCCTTTCCGCCAGTGCTTCTGGATTTCTGGGCGGGACCAGGAACCCGTTCAGACCATCCTCAACCACTTCCTGAATTCCGCCAACCTCAGGGGCTACAGCTGGTTTACCCATAGACATAGCTTCCAGAAGAGCCAGCGGAAGACCCTCGTATAATGATGACAGGACAAACAGGTCAAATATAGGTATTATATTTAAAACATCTTTCCGAAACCCTGTAAAAATAACACGGTTTCTTATTCCCAGCCTTGCTGCCAACTCTTCCAAACGGCGAATCTCGCCGTTCATATCATCGCGCCCCACGATTACGAAGGTAACATCAGAGCAGCGGTCGAGTACGATTTTTACAGCTCGTACCAGATAGTCATGCCCCTTTTCAGGCCGAATATGAGCTACGTTTCCTACCACTTTATGATTAGGCGGAATGCCCAGGACTTCCTTGGTCTTATCCGGCCGTCCTCCGATTGTGCTTCCACTGTTCAAGTCTACTCCGTTGCGTATGACAAGAAGCTCATTCCGACTTGTGATTCGATGCTTTCTTATAGAATGCTGTACTTCCTCCGATACTGCAATAGTAATTCCGGCTAGCGGGTAGGTAAGCAGATTCAATAACCTGGTAAGAGGATGATACATCTCCATAACACTGTGTTCGGTGTAAACTATACCCTTTACCCCAGCCAAACGGCCAATCACCCGTCCTAAAATACCGCTGTAAGGCAGGTGAAGGTGTAGTATCTGCGGTTTGCGGTCCCTTAGTAGACGAAACAGCCTGTAAGGCCCTCTGGGATCCAAAGTAGTTTTCAAATCGAGGCAGAAAACCGGGATATCAGCGTTTTTGAACTCCGGCACGAGGTCATTATTCTGAGAAAGACAATAAGCCACCTCGTAGTCAAACGCATCACGGTTAATGTGGGGAATAGCCGTGGTCAAGAGTCTCTCCGCACCACCCGGGTCCAAGCCTTTTATAAGCCACAGAACTTTACTACGAGCCATCGCCCTTGTTTTTTCTTTCCTTAAAAACCTGGCTATTCTGAGCCGGTACTGTCGGATGAGATGTAAGACAGGTTTTTGCCCAGCATAGCTCTATAAATACTGCTATTTAACTTGAAGTGGTTTATCGTTTCTCAATGCAACGATTATTCGAACCGGTCCAGATTTAAACCACCACCAGAGGGCAAAACTTATTCCAATATATACCACCAGATTTAATGCAAGTATGAGGACTAATCCCATGAGGTTTTCGGAATGGCTGAATCCAACTGTTATGGAAATAACTCCCACTGCTAGACTAAGAATAACCGAAGCCATCGAGGCCTTTAAAAAGTCCTTAACAGGTATATTCACGTGCGTTTTTATATAGCGTAGCGCAAACGGTATTGCCAGCAGAGCACCGCCTAGCATTGCTAATGCTGCTCCGTTTATCTCCATTAGCCTAGTAAGTGGATATATAAGAATACCGGCCACAGCAATCTGGACCAGATTCAATTGCATATGGAGTCTTGGCTTGCCGATAGCCTGTAACAGTGCCCCACATATTCTTATCAGTGAAGTGAAAAAACCTGCCATCGCCAATATCCTTACTGCTGTTACTGCTGGTAACCACTGTGGCCCGAGTACTACTTGAACAATTCCGCCCGCCAGTATTAATACTAATATACTTAGAGGCAGAGTCAGGCAGGCCGTATTCTCCCACGTAGTGAGGAACGTCTGGCGTAATCGGGACAGGTCAAGCTGAAGCTTGGAATAAGCCGGGAAAACTACCTGAGAAATTGCCTGGCTCAGTTCTCCGGTGGCTGTATTGGATATGGTGGAACCAACCTGGTAGAGCCCAAGTGATGCCGAACCAATAACTTTCCCTATTACGCCTTTATCTAGCTGGGCGGAGAGAAAAGTCAACAACGTGCTTAAATAAATCCACCTTCCGAAGGTATAAAGCTGCTTTGCTTTCTGAAAATCAAATCGAAGTCGGGGTCGGTAGGGGTGAAGCACATATGATAATATCGTAGCTACAATATCGCCTGCGATAACACCCCAAACGAGCGCCCATACATTCTTCCATAATAATGCTAATATCACAGATGTTACGAAAACAGCTAATGTCCTGCCGAAGTCATAAATGAATAACTTATGGAACTCTAAATCTTTTTGAAAGTATATTATTCCTTGATTTGCAAACCCCTTCAGTAACATTACGGAACCAATAACTTGAATTACGGATTTGGCTTCCATTGTGTCAAAGAAACCAGCCACGTATCCGGCGCTCAGGTACAAAACTACGGCAATAATAGCGCCTCTAATAATGGAAACCGTCCAGGCCGTATCCAAATAACTGGTAATATCTTCTTTTTTCTGTATTAACGCTTCTCCGAAGCCCGTTATGGAGAAAGCCTGTACAAAAGCCAGGCTCAGCATAGCGATGCCTAACAAGCCGAAGTCATTTGGCGTAAGAATTCTTGCCAGTACTACAACCCGGGCTAAGTTAATTAACCTGTCTGCAGCACGGAAAGTTATTGACCAAATCCCGGCGCTTACGACCCGGTGTGAAAACCTTGAACCTGGAATTATGAGTGTTTGAAATCTGCGTAACAAATTACTTTCAATATATTTCTGAATTTTTATGAAGAGATGAAATTTTTAATCGTAAATGACAAAAAATCAGTTGATTACTAATCAATTCAATTTGCGACCTGCTTATAAGTCAGGTGCCTCCATAGCCTGTAATTGGTTTAGTTAAATTTTTATAGCGGTAGGCAAGCAATGATTCGGCCAAATGCATCCCATGTAAGTAAAGGAATCTTCATGGAAGGTTTTACCCAGGTAGCACCAAGGCGGGCAATTTGTTGTCCTCCGAACCTTCTCAAGAATCGTTCAAGCTTCGGAACCATAGAGCCTTCGAAGTCAAACTCTTCCAGGCCAAGTTCTTGCTTGCTGAATTCAATTGCTTTCCATATCGCCAGTGAATAGGCACCGTGGTGCTTCTTTTCTGAATCGTAACCTCCCAGTATAGCGTAACTTCTCCTATTGTCCCAGACGATATAAAACGCAGCAATACAATCGCCGTCTTTATCCTTGGCTAAAAATGACTTGCACTGGTTACGTTTCGCCAGCACTTCATTATAGGCTTGACAGACCAATAATTCAGAACGGACATTTCTGTTCTGCCGTGTATGAGTCTTTTCAACCAGACTGAGGGTTCTATTAAAATCGTCACTTATATCTATTGTTATGCCGTCTTTCTCGGCTTTCCTGATATCATTTCTTGCCGGGCGTTCCATATCTTCCCAAATGTCTTCCAGACTTTTATCTAGCTGGATTATATAGGTATACATGATGCTTGGTGAGAATTCTTCCCACAGGAATGGTTGTATATCAACAACTCCCAGCGAGCACATAAAATGCACGGAATGCAGATCGCTCTTAAGCTTCCGAGCGATTTCTTGGGTCGCTTCCTTTTCTGCTGATAATCTGGAGATATATTTACCATCACTTTCTCTCAGCAGGACTCCCGAATAGGGGGTCAGTAACGGTGGCGAGGCAAGCCTGACTCCAAATCTCCCACTTTGAGACAGAGGAATACCAGCATAGAGTTCTCCCTTCTTGAAGTAGCCGTATATGACAATTTTCCTCCCGGAGGCCTTAAGCCAGAAGCTTTTATGAAATAGTGTTCCCCGGGATGATTCATCTACAAGGTTATCCCAGAGTGAGTATTCATTTTCATTTAGAAGGCGTACTTCAGAATTCATTCGTACCCTCTTCATACTGCGAAATGCCTGTAAATGTTCTCTGCCGAAGTTATCCAGGCATTTTTTTCGTGGCAGTACTGTAGCATCCTCTCGTACATTTCGCCCATTCCATCAGTCACGAACATGTCGCCATGCCAAAGAATTGTAATGACGCCCTGGCAATTTTCGACAGTATCGATTAGTTTCTTAATAATATCCCATGTACTGGTCAAATCTAACCTCATGTGAGTATTAAGGGTTTTATCCATAACAGTTAAAGGAATTTCCATGATATCTATGTATTCATCAGTGTTCAGGTTAAAAGGTTTGAAAGGATGGCACATACCGTTTCTAAATCCCACACAATCGGTATAGCCAAAAGTCGCATCGTATTTGAAACCGGCTTCTTTTAACAGCTCCCATGTCGTTGGCACTTGGAACGTAAGTAAATGATTTCTGCATCCAATGATTGTCTTACCGACAACGCTTTCCAGCTCTTCTTTCTCTTTTTTGAGTTTATTTATATCTTTGTATGCTTCAGGTCCGACATGTAAACCTACTTCCCAGCCGCGATTAGTGATGTCCCTTAATTCCTCTTTTATTTCACCGATTTTGTAGCTAAAATCAAGGTTGCCTTTGTCTAAGGCGAGGAAGTAAAAACTTGACTTTGCACCGTATCTTTCTTCAAGATCCATAATTCTTGTAAAGTCCGAAATAGGGTCCAGCTTTTTATTTACTTTGCTCAGCAATACGGTGAGAGATTTTCTGAACTGCAACCTTCGTAATGATTTTGCCGCTTCGTAGCTGATTGTCAGGTTCGTATTGCGAATTATATCGTAATCATGCGTCATACAGACTGCAAATCTCTTGTTGTCAGGGTATTCTACTTTTAGCCCGTTATTAATCAGGAATTGTGAGACCTCTGGTATTAATACATTTCTGTGTTTTGAGCAGTAATACGGAAATCTTCTATATTCATCTAAAAATGGAGCGTTATATTCTTCTCTTCTGGTAAACAGATCCCAGAGCCTTTTATTCGATTTTAATAGCTCAATCATGACATTCCTTAATAATGCTCCGAATTAATATCGTATCTATCGTCAATGACCAGAAATGAACTGGCTATCGTTTACAGGAATTCCCATGGTCATCACAGCTAACGGAGCTAGAAACCGGGAGTCGAATATCCCCGGATGCTTTGATGATTTTGCTTGCCTGTGGTCCCGCATTAAACAGCAGGTCAATTGCAGCCATAGCCGGCTCGAATCCAGGGTATGTTTGTTTGTAAACGGGATGCTGGAATTCGAAGAATCTTAAATCTATGTTATTCTGGTGAAACTTTTCAACATCTAAATAATTCTTTCCACTCGGGCCAGATAGATATGTATCTGCGCCGATACTTTTTAGTATCGTTACCAGTAAGTTTGTGCCCTGCAACTCCGGAGCCAAATCCATTTCACGGGTTGTTATGACCTCTGTGTCAATTTCAAAACATCTCAATAAATAAGATATTATCTCCGCATTAATTTGCCACAGGTACTCGAAATCCTTCTGGTATAATCCTTCGAAGAAATCCCGATAATGACTGAAGAACTCTGCCTTTGTATAATTTTGTGTAATCGTTTTCCAGTGAGTTTGCATCCACTTTTTATCTCCCGGAAGAGACACGTCATAAATTTTCAAGTCACTGTGGTTCCTGCCCACCGGTATCGTCAAATAAGTCCATCCACCCATTGTTCTTATTTTGTTCCTGTTTATCACACTGTTCTGTGTGTACTGAACATCACCGACAATGACAAAACAATCTGAGTGTGCTATTTTGCTGAAAAGCCCAATCCAGGGTAGATAGTTCGGTTGGTGCATTGATACTGTCTTCATTTTCCCATCAATAACAAAGAATATTGCAATGGTTAATCTGCCAAACTTGCACTCGTCTTGGTGCTATGCAAAATATTCTCCAGGGACTGCAGGACATAGGTTACTTCTTGCTCTGTCATTTGCTGAAACATTGGCAAACAGACCACCCTTGCCAGAGTCGCCTCAGCTACGGGGAACATACCTCTGCGGAATCCAAAAAGTTGCTGGTAAATTGGCTGGAGATGGCACAGGGGATCATATACAGAACCTACACTTATACCATAATCTGCCTTCATCTTTATGACAAACTCTTGCTTATCTATGACTTTGGATAGGAGGACAGGATATTTATAATAACTGTGTCTGATGTGTGGTGGTACCTCAAATGGTTTTACTCCTTCTAGGTTTGACAGGGCATCAGTATACTTCCGGGCTATCTCATTTCTCTGCCTGATATTGGTCTCCAAGGTCCTTAGCTGATAGATGCCTATTGCAGCGCTTATCTCATCCATCAGCCAATCATTGCCCAGGTTTACGATATTATTAAGGTCCCTGCCAACCACGTTATCATTAAGGTCTCTATCAACACCGTGATGACGGAGGCTGATGGCATACTCAGCTAAGCTGTTATCATTGGTCGTAATCATTCCCCCGGTAGAGGTAGTCATCACTTTGGTAGGATAAAATGAAAAACAGCCCGCATCTCCGAGGCTTCCTGCCTTCTGGCCTTTAAACGTAGCACCATGTGCATGAGCTACGTCCTCCATCAGAAAAAGGCCTTTCTCTTTACAAATTTTTTGGATTTCATTTGTTTCGGGACAAGGCAGACCAGCAATATGAACCATGATAACACCCTTGGTTTTTGGTGTTATCCTCTCCAAGAGGTCATCAGGGTCAAGACAGAGTGTATCAGCCTTTATTTCAGCCAGGATGGGAATTCCTCCGCTGTAGATTATTGCATTACCTGTGGCAATGAAAGTATTGGCCGGGATGATTACCTCTTTCCCGTCTACAGCGAAGTAGCGAAGAGCAATCTCCAGAGCCGCTGTGCATGAGCTAACGGCTACCGCGTGTTTTACACCACAATAGGTGGCAAAAGACTCTTCAAATTCCTCTGTATAGGGACCTAGGATCAATCGGCCGCTTCTTAAAATAGAGGTTATTTGATGGGAAATAGAGTTTATAGCTTCTTCGCTAAAGTATGGTTTGGTTGATGGTATTTGCATATCCGCCTGCCAGTATGTTAATTCAGTATCTCACTCCAGATACAATCGTCACTTTCGGACTCATCCGTCTGCTTGCTCAGACTAACAATCTCACAAGTTCGAAAGCCTCAGCGTAAGGTATATCAACCTGTGCTCCGCGGGTAAGAGCCAACGAACGAATGTATTCGCTGTCAAAATAGCCTTTGTTACGCTGTGATTCATAACACTTCAGTACATCCAGTTTTTTCTCCAGGTGTTCCCTCTCGAGTCTGACAAAAATGTCGGTTTTGAAGCTAAGATTGTTCCATGGATGTTCGTATCCCCAGATTGAGGCTTCCTTTTTAAAAGCTCTCAACGCTTCCCAGCTTATTGTCATGTGGTCTTGATGAGTATCATTAAATGAAGGCGTTAGAACAAGCTCAGGTTTTATTTCATCCCTCAATTTTATCAATATGTCCAGTATCTTCTGCCTGAATTCGGGGAAAGTTCTGACTTCAAAGTCTAGTATTATTACTTTGCTCTCAGGTATACCCATTACTTCAGCCGAATGATAGGCCTCTTTTTCTAAAATATTTTTGGGAAGCGTATCCGGCACGGAGGCCTCACAGGTAGAAAAAATAATATAATAAATATCTTTACCCTCCCCTATCCATCTGGCAACGGTGCCACCGGCGCCAAGTTCGCCATCATCGGTATGCGGGCTCAGTACCAGTATCCTGTTTAAATCCATTTTTCAACTACCTGCAATAATGAAGTATCACTACAATACAGAACTAATGACGTTCTTAATATTTTCCTGGGCTTAACCTTATTTGTGGATTATATATCTCTATTTCGTTCGTGTTTATTATTAATTTTAAAGTTTAAAACTAGCTCTCATATATCTCAATGAGTTGATTAACAATGTGATTCACGTCGTGCCATTTTTCCACGTACGCCCGACCCTGCTGCCCCAGGCTCCTGCGGAGTTCCCTATCACGTATCAACGTTTCGAGCTTTTCCGTCAGGTCTCTGGGAGTAGCGCTGACTATTGGCAGATCCTTACGCTGATTTGACAGCTCGGGATTTATATAGGAAACGACCGGCTTGCCTAAAGCCATCAATTCTACGGATATTGTCCCGTACCAACCTACAGGTGTTAAACTATCTATCCCTATCTGGCATGCCTTATATAAGGCAATGACTTCGCGATGAGGAACATTTTCAATAGTAAATAGCTCAACCGGGTAGCCCCTTGATTTTAAATCTTCAACCACCCTTTTGATAACTTCGTTACCCTTATTGCTTGTGAAAGGGTGCATGATTCGTATTACTTCAGGACTCTCTCCCAGTGGCTCAAGCTGATAGTCCCACAGAGACAGGTCAATTGCCTGTGGAACCAGCTTTGCCTCAGGTACAATTTCAAGCATATCAGGCGTCGATACAAACATACTATCGGCATAACGCCGCCAGCGCTCAAGATTTTTACGCTGCCACGGATTCTGAATAGGAGGAGGTATAGAGTAATCTTCATAACCAAGAAAGTACTTATCCGGGTGAAGAGCAAAGGTTTGACTCCGGATATCTGAGCCACGAAAGTGCACGAATACTTTTTTACCCGTCCGCTTTAAAAACGGCAGGTCTAACCGCCAAGGTAAAAGACTCTTCCCGTAAAAAAAGTGGAAAATATCATAGTTCTGTATAGCCCAGACTGTTAAGAGGCTCTGCTGTATAGCTTTTTGCAACCGGGACTGCTTGCCATTACGACTTATATTCACATCGTTAATCACAGCAACTGGCGGTTCGTAGCAAACCGCAGTTGCCATATGACCTCTTTTTCGGAAAGCCTCCGCTAAGAGTTGCATTTGAACGCCGATTTCTTCGGGAGCAAAGAGAATTCTCACAATAGCTCCTTAGGGAACATCCAGATACTTAATGATATTATCTATAGTTTGCTTGTAGAGCCGTTCATTGTCTCTGGTGACATATACTTTTCTCAGGCTGTGTAGACATCTTCTTTAACGAAACTGTGTCCATAGATATCCGCGTAAGTGTTATAAGCTTGTGTCCAACTCAAAAAGGTAGCTCCGTGCCCGGAAAGCAAACGCAAGAATGAAGATAGAAATTTTAAGTACTGCCTGTCTACTTCACCACCGGTAGTCACCGCCTGCCAGTTATGCATATAGAAAGAAAGGAAAATCGGCTCTCGGCTCTCAAGTAAAAGCCGACTCCGGAGTTTTAAAAAGGGAGCTATCCATCCGTCACCTATACAGCCTGTTACCGGAATTTCCAGAACACGTGTCCCTGCGGTAATCTTATTACGTATATCATCCCTGGCGGCATAATAAGCATTAGGCGCGGCCACCCGCCAGTGCCGTAACCTCCGTGGTACGGAGCTATCCATATATATAAGGTTCTTTTCTAACGCCGTAGCCAGATGAGTCGCATAATGGAGATCGCTAGTCCGGCAACCAACGGGATTAGCTCCGCAGACCTTCTTAAACTCGCTCGTCCCAGATGTAATTGACTCCATCACAAAGCCCGGGTCGAGATATGACCTGTTGAAATCCCAAAATCTGGGGTCACCGTACGAGGAAACAGGGATATTTCCTTCTCCACCCAGCCAATCAAACATGGTAGGATGTAGACCCAGTTCGTCTCCACGGTCCTTGATTTGCTCAATTATCGCCGGGAATTCTTTAACGAAAAAAACTGAATCCGGGTTAGCTGCCACGATGCCCTCTTTCAAGTTATGCTCTATGAGCCAGCAGACTTTCCCTCTTACACCCGAGTCGTCGAAAACCTCAAAGAGTAATGGAATTCCTTTTGACCAGCCAGCGGTTTTAGTCCTATATTTTAATGAAGTGACATCGTGCTCGGTATCTACCGAGAGGATGACATAGACTTGCCTGCGACCTCTATTCATCACTTATGCTTCCTCACTGATAGCCACCAGAGCCTGATTAGACCTCGCTACGATACATCTTACATTTAGCCATAGCCAAAGCAGAAGGCGATTTAAAGCCTGGCCAACTCTGCCATTAATCCTGAGCTCCTTACCCTGTCCTTCGATTCGAATTACCCTTCCTAAAACCTGCCCTGAAAATACTGGCGCATCTGGGTGTCTTAGATTATCACCTCTGGTTGTCAGTACCAGTGAGCCATCGTTTCCTCTCTTGCTAATCAGGCGGTGTGCGACGTGTCCTCCCCTAGCATGATGATAGAAAACAATATCCCCGATGCGTAATTTATTAGCCTCTTTAGGCTCCACCAGAATTATATCGCCGTTTCGGATAAAAGGAGTCATGCTATTGCCACGGGCGCAGAAGCGTAAGTAACTCCCCTGACCCAGTATGTCCGCAACCAAGCAATCGAAGAGCGAGTCACGCTTAATTCGCCCATCGCCCTTCGTTTTCTCCTCCTTTGGACCAGGCAGGACTCCATATTGCTGACCATTTATATTACGATAGCTCATACGAGATTCCGTCCCTCGATTCGGACTGAATTTACCGCCCCGATAGATTCCAGCTGAGCCAGAAAACCGACTACATCAGCTTCAGCTTGCGCCGGTTCTACTTCGTATTCACTCCCGATGGCTGACACCATATCTGCCACTGTTCCTTTACCATCGAGTAGTTCCCAAACGCGGGCACCTATTTCATTCATGGTATAAATGCGTTGTAGGTCACCAACGTTTTGCCTGATTGGTACTAGGATGACTTCGTCAGCAACCCTTCGTGACACTACCATGGAGCTTTTTTGATAACATCTGGTTATTCCCAACGAATAACTCTCCTGACCAGGCTTTAATCCAGTTAGCGAATTACTTCTTCTAAGGGTAAAGGGGTTGACAAGTAACATAAAATGTGTAAAACTTCACCTGCGAGATTTAATCACGATAAAAATTTATACAAATCTCATTGGGAAAGGAATTAAAAATAAGTCAAATTTATTTGCCTGATGGCAAATAACACTTCACAATAAACTGCTCACTTTAGTAACTTGATAGTCCTGTTTCTCCAGGGTATGGGGTGTGATGGTTATTGAACTATGGATACAGGTCTTGAACAATAGTGTGTTCCACATGAAGTACCCAAAGTGCCAGAATGAGAATCCCACGGAGAGAGAGGTTCTACATGGGGTGCAAACTTAGACGAATTTTATATTGCTTTGCCCTGGTAGTGTTCATTGTATCGCTTGTTTTTGTTGTTACCGGCTCTCCCGCTTTCTCGTCACCTCCTGGTTCCCTCCCTGAGCCCATTATTACTGGAAACTCCCTGGAAATCTGTTTAAATAGTCGATATTCATTTCATGGCCAGAGTGGCAATCTTAGTGACCAGCAACTCAGCAATATTATGTGGGCTGCAGCGATGGTCCCATACGCAGGGACTAACAGAACTATATATGTCACTACAGTGAATGGCACATATCAATATCACACGGACAATAACTCACTTAGTTACTATTCAAGTGAAAACACAGTCACAGGAACCTACACCGAAGCTGATGTCTTTCTTAACTATGATGTGGAGCTCAATTTTGATAGAGGGGCTTCGTACATGGCGGCATTGCTTGCTGCCGTTTCTCTGTGGGAGAGCAGCGAACAGCCGGTAACGACTGGTCCAAGAGGCGATGGTGCTTATTTTGGATTATCAGCCTCTGAAACACTAACCTCTACGCCGGTAGCAATTTCTTCTAACGCATCATTGCCGACCCCCTCGATGGATGGGGATAATACCGTCGAAGGAGTGCTGGCTAATCTGAATTACACCGACAATTTTACCAGCGACAATTTAACACTACAGCAGATTTCCCAGCTTCTATGGGCAGGATACGGCTGCACTGATCACATTATAGGTCCTCAGATGGGCTTGACAGTCCCTTCGGCCTGGGCTGACTATTATTTAACCCAGTGTATATATATGTTAAATGAAAACGGTGCCTACCGTTATCATTGCAGGAATCCCGGCGATAACCTGACCACCAGAGACCATAGAATCGAGCAGACAGTATTCAGTGATGTCAGGGATGATTTGCAGAATGATGTCAGTGGATTACCTGACGCACCCTGCTATGTAATAATCTGCCTCGATTATGACTATATAAATTCAATACCTCCTTCACACGGTGATAATGTGACGCTAGAGGGATATGCTCTCCTGGAAACAGGTTTTGTTTCTTCTAATATACTCTTGCAAGCATCGGCGCTTGATTTAGGAGCTTACTTTGAGCCTGAGCTAACCACAGGTGAATCATTAGCTGTTAGAAGCACTGCCAATATAAGCACGTGGCAGGTACCCAAGGTAATAGTCAGCATCGGCAACCCGGCTCAAACACGCACTCTCGCTTCTTATAGTAACGAATCGCACACCACCGCTTGCGATGACTTCGATGAACCTGTCACTGAGAGCACAGCTTATATGTATGGTACCAACCTGCTACCCAACCATGATTACCGTGTAGCCTACTATGATGGTAGCGATAATAAGACCTTCACCCATGATGTTACCTCTGGCGCATCGGGGAACTTATCAAGCCAGCGCACCTTTGAGGAGGGGTCTGATACCGCCGGTGCCTGGAATGTTATCGTTTGTGAGCCTTACCTCACACCCCCAACTTCGTATAATGGTAGCTGGGCGTTCATCAACGCCAGCGATAGCTTTACCGTCGAGGAGTCGGCTATTCCCGAGTTTCCCACTGTTCTGGTGGCTATTTTAGCCCTTAGCCTTTGTGTCGGGATATACCTCTGGATGAGACGGAAAGCAGTCACAGTAGCCACTTCTTAAAGCTCTAAATTCCAAAACGATTTATCTTTATCCGGCAATGAATCAGTCTCCCCGAAGGACATTGCTCCGTGCCCCACCCCCTGATTCAAGCTGGGTTGATTTTAAGTATGATATTTTCGTAGCCGGTGACTATATTTATTTAATTCAGGCACGCTACCGCCCTCCCGGCTCACGCCCGGTTCGTAAAAATTTATATTTTTCTCTTTTATTCAAACAGCACTCACTTTGACTTGAGACAGCTGCGAAGTTATATACGTGACTTGTTAAAGAGTATCAGTATGCAAAGGCCAATCCTTGATAAGGCGACTTGCTCCGGATAGCTTCTAGCGGAATTTCTGCTTTAGCCAGCCTTCCCATCATCTCAATAAGAACCTGGCATCGCTGCCGGGCCGGAAAATATCTCTGAAAAATAACATCAAATCCATAAAAAGGACCATCGGTTACGGTCAATAGTTCACCAGGGGTGAATTGAGGAGTGTATTCTCTTTCATTCCAATCGCACACCCGGTTCTTGAGGTGAGAGATAATTTCTTCTGAAACCGGCACCAGTTCCTGACCGGCACCAAGAAAATAGGACAAACCGGGTGCCCAGCGGATAGCAGGCCAATCACCCGATTGAGGGTCGACTCGACAGAAGATATATGTAGGAAACAGCATCTCCCACCTGATTTTATTAACCAGAGGCCGACGAATGCGTGGGAGAAAAACTTCGACATCCTCCTTATTATTAAGGAAGGTCTCCACTATTCGCTCTTTGGCTGGTTTGGTTTTTGCTACATACCATGCTTTCATTGATTCCACTCTACTGTCTCTTTTCAAAAATTTTTCCATTTTGCGTTTAATTTCTACTTCACCGTGACCGATTTGGCCAGATTCCGGGGTCGGTCAGGGTCTTTGTTCCTGCTGATAGCTGCATAGTACGCTAGAAGCTGTAGTGGTACTACACTTACCAGCGGGTAGAATATCTCATCCACCTCAGGTATCTTTATCCAGATATCGAAAATCTCATTATCAACGTCAGATAAACCGATAATAAATGCCCCTCTTGCTTTGGTTTCCATGGCATTGGAGAGGGTATCATAATAAGTATTGTCATTGGGGCAGATAGCAAGCACCGGTGTTCCTTTATCAATTAAAGCGAGGGTGCCATGTTTTAGTTCACCAGCCGGCATTCCTTCTGCATGAATATAAGAAATTTCTTTTAGTTTAAGTGCTGCTTCCAGCGCAATGGCAAAGTTGATACCACGAGCAAGGAAATAGAAATCAGACTTATCACTTATTTCACTACCAAGCTTCTTTACTACCAGGCCGTTAGTATTGAGGTTTTCCTTAATCTGGCGAGTAATCTCTCTAATCCATTGTTTTCCCTGTTCAAGCTGGTTAAGCATGGCAAATGTCAGGAGGTAAAATATCACCAGTTGTGATACGAATGATTTTGTAGCGGCAACGCAGATTTCCGGCCCGCAGTTCAGGTATATAACTCTGTCACTCATTCTGGTCAGGGTTGAGCCGGGTACATTGACCATAGACAGCACTCTGGCTCCCTGGTTTCTAGCCATTTTTACCCCAGTTATAACGTCAGCCGTTTCACCGCTCTGAGAAATCGCTATCACCAGCGTGTTCTTGTCTATTGAGTTGGCAAAATATTCGAACTCGGATGCCATCACCACCTCACAGAACTTGCCTGCCAGCTTGGAGAAGAGATACCTGCCGACCAGCGAGGCATGCCGTGAAGTACCGCAGGCAGCGATAACCACGTCCTTTGCTCTCAGTATTTCAAGAGCAAGCTCCATCAGTAAATCGTCATCCTGATTCATAGCAGCCTCTATGCTATCCGGTTCTTCGAATATCTCTTTCAGCATGAAATGATCGTGACCATTCTTCGAAGGTAGGAACCAGTCCAGAGATACCGAAATTGCTTGTTTTTCGATTTCCTCTCCCTTATTGTTTAAAATGACAACGCCTGCATCGCTGACTACGGCTAGCTCATCATCATCAAGGGGAATGACCTGTTCAGCCCGGCCAAGAAGTGAAACAATATCACTGGCCACAAAGTATCCGTTCTGGCTCATGCCGACTACCAGCGGGCTGCCCTTACGCGCTCCTAAAATCTTGTCTGGTTCCCGACTTGAAATCGCCGCGATTGCATACGAGCCTTCCAGATAGGCCATGGAATTCAGCATTGCTTCCTGGAAAGATGCTCCTTCGGCTAAGAATTCTTCAATAAGATGGCAGATTACCTCGGTATCGGTCTCCGAGACAAACTGGTGCCGGGACTGTAATCTTTGTTTCAAGCTTTGATAGTTGTCTATGATTCCGTTATGTACCAGGACAACTTCCGATTTACAATCAATGTGGGGATGAGCATTTGTATCGGTCACACCACCATGAGTCGCCCATCTTACATGCCCGATGCCGATATTACCTGATAACTCTTCCAGGTTATGTTCTCTGTTTACCGCATCAACCGCGCCAATACCTTTTCTGCAAAAGATATGTCCATTATCTATCGTGGCAATGCCTGCGGAATCATACCCGCGATACTGAAGGGTATGCAAGCAGTCAAGTACTGTTGGGACTACCTGTCCGCTGCTTATAAAACCGACTATTCCACACATATTTTTATTTCCTTTCCCTGTTATCACCGGTTATAAACCGGTTATGGTGTTTCTGTACTATCTGTATCCTCCAGCTTTCCTTAATTGCTATGATTGTTCTTCAAGACGGTAACCAATACCTCGATAATTAATAATGTCCACCTGATGAGGGAACAGAGCCTGCAACTTTCTACGCAACCGGCCTACATAAAAATGGATTGTATCGATTGATACCTTATTGCCATCCCAGACGTCACGAATAATCCGGGAATAATCGATGAAACGGCCTTCATTGTTTATCAGGTATTTGGCAAGACGAAATTCAGTTGAAGTGAAGTACTTAAGTCCGTCAGAGCCACCCTGCACATCCGATTTGTGCTCCGGATGGTTATTCTCACTTGAAGTATTTGTTGGAGTATTATCTAAGAAATTATATGGAAGATTATTTGTATTGGCTCCTGGTGGTCTGTTCATTCTATCGTTATCGAATTCGGATTTTCGTTTGAGCAAATTCCGTACGCGTGCTACTAATTCACGGAGACTCGGTGGCTTGGTCATGAAAACATCAGCACCAAGTTCAAGAGACTCTGCCGCCTCCTCTTGACTGCCGAGGACGATAATTGGTAAATAGCTGAATTCACGAATATGGTTATATGCATTCTCTTCGTTGATAATAGGCAATCCTGTATCCAAAATAATCAGGTCAGGGAATTTCTGATATATACTCCTTATCCCATCAAAAGCATCTGAGGTTTTTATTACCTGGAAGCCTGCTCCTTCCAGGGCAGCAGCTATCGGGATAGCTACACTTTCGTCCTCTTCAATAATCAGGATATTGGACTGCTTAATGGTACTCCTCCGGCGTTTAATAAACGGACATCAAATGGTTATTGGACTTCTAGTATTATTTTGGTGACCCTTTAGTATCGTGAAAAGCTAATAGTTGGTATCATACAATAAGAAGGTAGAAATCCAAGTTCATAAAGTGCCCAGAAAGGTACCAAGATAGTGGATAAATGGTGGAAAAAAAATTGATTTAATGAGGGAAGAATAAATATCCGTTTATTGAGGATTAATTCCTGTGGTCTCAGGCTTACTGAAACAACTATGGGTAAGCCAGTAGAGTGCTGATAACAGAGTTCGTTTATGTTTTATAAACTTCAGGTTAATTGCCTAAAAGATAGGTATATTTGAAACGGGGGAAAAGCATTAAGCCCTATGCAATTACATAATTTTAGCGAATCTGTAGCCAACTCCTCGTTCATTGATAATCATACGCGGATTGCTGGCATCGGCTTCTATTTTTGTGCGAAGGCGATGTACATATTTCTTTACGAAACTGGGGTCATACAGGTATTCCGACCCCCATACTTTTTCCATTATAGTGCCGTGAGTGAGTACTCTACCTTCATTTTTAACCAGTTCTGTAAGTAATTGATACTCGAGAGGCGTCAGGTTTACACGTTCTCCTGCAAGGAAAACTTCCCGTGTGTTAAAATTGATGACAAGGTCATTGCCGATATTAACCACGCGCTGTGCCTTAAAGCCGAGCCCATTAATACGGCGGAGTAGCGCGTTTATTTTTGCCAAGAATTCAATTGGACTGAAGGGCTTGATAACGTATTCATCCGCTCCGATTTCCAGTTCCTCGGCCCTTTCCAGGTCAGTTTGTTTCTCAGCAAGGACAATTAGAGCGACATCAGAAAATTTACGAATTCCGCTGATTAAATCTACTGTTGAAATATCGGGTAAAGAAGAGCCGATTAAAACGATATCCGGTGACTCTGAATCTACCAGCTTAATTCCCTTCCTGCCTTCAGCAACAGTTACTACATTGGTGTCAGGATATCTAACTTGCAAGCAGAAAGCGACATCTTTGATGGTCTGTTTGTCATCATCAATCATCAAAGCCTTCATACACTCACCTCCCACTCGATGGTTGAAGTACTATCAGGTGTAAATTTATCTGCAAATTCATCTTGATTTCCGGTTGCTTTTTTAAATGTACTTCTCCTAGAAAATATGTAGACTCAGACTGTAGTCACCACATGGTGACTTATTCATATAAATCTTTTTAATAACCCCAGAAATTTTTTAATAGCGAGATTAGTATTCTAAACGACAAATAACAAAATGTCAAGTTGGGGGATTGCTGGAAAGTAATTGCTGAAATTTTAACTCAGTTTTAATCCGTCTACCTGACCATTGAAACGGTGATGAATTAGTATAATAGGGCGGCATAAGCTATATTATTGTCAGAATGACCACTGCAAATACTGGCATGGTGTGAATCAGGTGTTTGACCAAGGTCAATGCCGATAGTTCTGAAGTGCTTGATTGGAGTAAGCCGGGTACCTGTCTGATTACCTGGTATCTTTAGAGAAGAGGGTGAGTTAAATTGTTCAAACTCAGACTGATATTTATCTTATCCTTAATCATATTGCTGGGAGTTATTATCTCTATAATAGTCTTCATCCCTGAAGATGAGAATTATACGGAGTCAAAAAGAGTACAGATTATTGCGGGAGAGAACGAGTGGATATTACAGTGCAACATCACCAATGATAACGAGAAGGACACTAAATACACAATTCATGTTTCTGTAGATAACGCAGTCCGTAGAGACAGTACGGTAATTGCACCGGGGCAGACATATACCTACATTCAACATATATACCCTGAAAATCTGGACGAAGGGAAAATAATATTTACCTTATATGAAGAAGGTAAAACAGAGCCGGTTGAAGAGGCTATTTACTACATAAATAAAAATTGACCTCTTGACAATTCGCTGTTTGCCTAATACTATGAATAATAATCTATGCAGTTCTGGAGAAATCTCTGCTAAAGCTAAGGGGGACGGTGGACAGACAGAGAGCTAGCATACCTAAAGGTATCGTATTTAAAATAAGTATTACCTGGCTGTGTATTATTCTGTTAGCGGTTTTTTTCATAGCCATTAAATCGGGTGATGACCCGATAACCATGTCAATTCTACCTGAAGTCCCCAGAGAAAATGAGCCAATAGTCGTCACTTTCGATATATCAAACGTAACCGATTTACCGGCTACCACCAGCTACCAGTTGTATGTCAATGGCAGGCTTGTAGAAAGCGGGAGTGTTACAGTCACTCCGCAGTCCAGCACCAGACACCAGTATGCCTATGAGAATTCATTGAAGAGAGGCGAGCAGGTTAATTTTCTGCTTGAAACCAGTTCAGAAAGTGGTAATTCCGTAGAAGCAATCTCATTACCGGCATATCCACCGCAGTTAATGAGCAGCTTTGTCTCATTTGCTGCATTCTCCACATCGGTGATGAGTTCAATGATATCAATGGAGTATTTCACCAATACCTTTGGCGGTACCGCCGGAATCAATACCGGTATAATAATCAGCGCTATCCTTATTATCCTTATGGTATTTTTGGAACTGGTTCAAGCCAGTCCAGTCAGTAGAAGAATTAGCATTCTGGATAGATATAAATTCAATTTTAATAACCTGGCAACTATCCTGTTTATTGTTTTTGTGGGCATGGTGTTTACCAGAATAGTAATGATTATATCTACCGGCTGAGAATAGCCGGATATTTGGAAGTAATAACATCCGGTAAAAAAGACCAGACAGCGAGAAGCTACTCCGTGAACAAGCTATTGATTCTATCGATTGCCGTTAGCCTGGTCTTATTAATATTACCCGCTATCTCATGTAAAGAGAGCCAGACAGGTAATCAGGAAAATAACGGCGCAGTTGAAAAGGCAAGCAGTCAACTCCTCATTCAGGTAGGACTGAAAAGGGAACAGGCTGCCAATCCTGACCCGGAGCGACTGGAGCAGATGAAAAATATGGGGATGAATATCGACAATCTGGAGAGTCAACGGATATTCATTCACCTCAAACAGGCGCTCAGCCCGTCTCAGACAGAAGAAATTGAGGCTCTGGGAGTCACTCTTTATCAGGAATCATGGATACCTCCGGTTGGGAATCACCCAACCGGCTTTCTTATAGCTGAAATGCCTGTAGATAAGCTGGAGGCGCTGGCAGAACTGGACTATGTAATCAGGCTGGATACCGCTGAAACCCAGCTTGAACCGCAAAATGGTTTAAAACCTGATGTGGAAGATGGTTTAGAACCTCAGGTGGAATAAAAGAGTGATAAAAAGGTATTTTACTATTCTGGCCGTCCTTGTTCTCCTGGTACCGCTTGTACTCGGAGGAGCGGTTTCAACTCCTGTCACCTCAGCCCAGGAAGACGGGAACGGCAAAATTAGCGGACTCCTCCGTCTTCAGGTTGAAGTAAAGCTCAGTGCTCAGGAAAGAGGGCAATTAAGTGAAGGTCAGGCCGTTATTTTGCAGTCGATGCAGGAAGAAGGCCTGGCAATCCCGGACCTGACAATGCAGAGGATATTCATCCATTTCGATGAAAAGCCGGATGAAATGCAGATTTCAGAGCTTGAGTCCATGGGGCTGAAAGTTTACCCGGACTCCTGGATACCACCGGTCGGGATACACCCCACCGGGTTTATCATCGCCGATATGCCGGTGGATAAGCTGGGCGTGCTGGCAGAGAAGAACTACGTAGCCAGGCTGGATACCGCCGAGACCACACTCGAGCCGCATAATGACAACGCTACCGGGGCAATCAATGCCGACAACGTTTGGACAGGCTACAACGGCAGCGGCGTCGTTATCTGCGTTATTGACTCCGGTCTTGATGTGACTCACGCCGATATCCCGCCGCCGGTCGCCAGCAAGGACTACTTCGACTATCCCAATCTAAACGATTCAATCGAAAATTTTTATGGCGGTACCGGTCACGGCACTCACGTAACAGGAAGCGCCCTGGGCAGAGCATCGAATACCGTTAATAGCACCTATAACGGCACGGCGCCGGGTGCCGACCTCGTTTTCCTCAAGATAGGCGGTGACACCACCACCTCTGCCAATACATCGGCAATGATAGGCGCTGTGATGGCAGCTACCGATAACTATTCGGCGGATATAATCACGATGAGCTATGGAAGCTGGAGCACCTATCATGATGGGACAAGCGAGACAGCACAGGCTGTCGATTACGCGGTAAGCCAGGGAGTGGTGGTGTTTATCTCCGCCGGTAATGACGCTGATGACGACCAGCATTACCTGGGTACCGTTGCTAATAATTCGTGGAGCGACTGGATAGAGGTAGATGTTTCCGCCACCAGCTACCTGTATTTTAACCTGGTCTGGTATGACGGTGACCCCAGTAACGACCTGGAACTATCTGCCTATTACTCTCAGGACACGGGAGACCCGATTGAGCCATATACTTCTTTTAGCCAGACAGAAAGCGACCGTGGGACGGAAAGTGAGTACTCTTACTATGGTTCGGGTGGCACGCTCAATTCGACTGCTCCCGGTACTTACTATTTAAGGGTACTTAACTCGTCGGATTATTCGCAGGACTTTCATATATATGCTCTGACCAGCTATGTGACCTTTGCCAGTGCCAACGCCAGTTACACAGTCGGCTCTCCGGCTGAAGCAGATAGTGCTATCGCTGTCGGTTCTTACAATACCAGGCAAATATGGTACGCTGCCAATAACTCAGGTTACTGGTATCCCAATGACCCAAAGTACCAGATTTCTACCTTCAGCAGTCGGGGACCCAGGGTGGATACCGGAGCTCCGGATAAGGTCAATATTATTGCTCCCGGCGGTGCTATTATTTCCTGCCGCGATACGGACGCGTATCCATGGTTGGCAGGGAATATTACTGCCTACAGTCATTTTATTATTGATAATGACGGGCCAAACAGGAGCAATGCCAGCGGCGGCTCCAATGACAACCAAGGCCCGGCAGATTACTACATAATGCGGGGGACATCAATGGCCTGTCCTATCGCTGCCGGGGTCGCTGCCCTGGTTCTGGAAGCACATCCCACCTGGACACCGGCTCAGGTCAGACATGCCCTTGAATCCTCTAACGGGTCTGTCAGCTACAATAATACATACGGCTGGGGACTGATAGATGCCCTGGCAGCAGTCAATACTTCCTTGCCTGTTACAGCATCTTACAGTGATGCCTCGCACAGCACCTCCTGTGATGAATTCGATGAACCTGTCAATGAGAGTACAGCTTACATGGACATCACTGGCTTGCTGCCCAACCATAATTACCGGGTAGCCTATTATGACGGTAGCGATAACAATACATATACCGATAGTGATGCAATCTCCAGCGCGACTGGGAACGTATCCAGTGAGCATGAGTTTCAACTGGGGCAGGATGAGGCCGGAACCTGGCATGTTATCGTTTGTGAGCCTGATTTTGACCCGCCCAATACCTATAATGGAAGCTGGTCATACATTATCTCCAGCGATACCTTTACCGTTCAGCAATCGGCAATCCCCGAGTTTCCCACTGTTATTGCCGCGGTGATTGCCTTCAGCCTCTGCGCTGCAATATACCTCGGGATAAGAAGGAAAGCAGTCCCGGTCCACGCTTAAAACCTTACACTCCGGCATTATCCGGGGTAAAATATGTCAGGATGATGCAGTGATGAGTGTAAGAGAAAGGATGGCTGCTTCCCCTAAAGCCTACTCGGCGATATTCCTCGCTCTGATATGCCTGGGGATTACATCCTGCGAGTGGGTATTTGCCTACCAGAATGTTGCTTACGGTATCATTCTGGCTCTGTTCTTGTCACTGGCTATCTACCTGGTCATTCCTGTAATCAGGCTGGGTAAGTTGTTTACTGATTGTACCGAATCCCTGGTCCTGATACCGCTGTATATACTTTTCACCTCCTCTCTGCCGTGGTTCTTCCTGAGCCAGGAACTTATCCTGCCGGCAGTATACGCAGCCGTAATTGCGTTATGTGCCTGGCATATATATCGGAAGAATATAAATCTTGGCGAAATCGGTTTCAGCAGTAACCGGCTGGTCAAGTATATACTGATAGGAATCATAGCAGGAATGCCTCTCGGTGCAAGTGAGTATTTCATAATTACACCTGTTGCGGCTTTTCCTGCCTTTGAAATCAAGTATTTATTGCGTGATTTAGCCTATATGTTATTCTTCGTCGGTCTGGGAGAGGAGCTTCTTTTCAGGGCACTGGTACAGAAGGATTTAACGAACCTGTTCGGCTGGAAGTGGGGACTATTTATTGCCAGTCTGATGTTCGGAATTATGCACCTTACCTGGAGGTCGATACCCGAACTGGGCTTCACCTTCCTGGCCGGTGTTGTATTCGGCTATCTCTACTATAGAACCCGTAGCCTGACAGCACCGATAGTAGCTCACGGAGTTGGGAATACGGTACTTGTTGCTGTCATGCCGTATATATTCGGCTGAATAGAAAAAATCAGAGGGTTGTTTGAAGATAAAAATACTTATCTGGTGCGCTGGCTGCCTGGCTATCTCCATTGTGTTTTTCCGGGAACTGTGGCCGAAGCTGCTCCAATGGCTGTCGCCCGGAGGACTGCAACAACACGGCGTTTTTCACTGGGGAGTGCTCGGGCTGTGCCTGCTGTGGCTCTGGCTAAAAAGGAAAGACTTGTTACCCAAGATGCAGAGTGCCAGGTTCAGTTACCCGTTTTCAATAGCCGGTATTGCACTGGTCTTATTATCCATATTTCTGCCGAGGTCCGATGATTTCCTGGTCTGGCTGATGTTGCTTGGCTGGCTGGGCGTTTCCGCCATCATTTTCACACGGGCGGCGGTGTTACCGTCAGCACTCCTTGGGGTTTACGGTTTCAGTGTCCTGTTTCCTGTACTCATAGATAGGTGGATAGGGGAGCCTTCGGCACTGATTGTGGCCAATATAGTTGCCGGTTTAACAAAAATATTCGGATTACCTGTTACCAACGATGGGATTGTAATTCGCCTGACAGACGTTACCGGAGACACTATTTCAACGGCTATAATCCCTAGCTGTGCAGGGTACGCAACAATCGGTGTGTTCATCGCGCTGTTTGCCCTGATGATGCTGGACGTGACATTGCCATTAAAAAAAGCCTGGTATATTTTCCTAATCGGACTTGCCGGAACCTGGTTACAAAATATCGTCAGGGTATTTGCCTCTATTATCGCAGGCTACTTCTGGGGCATTGACGGACTGGAGGCAATGCATTACAACGCAGCCTATGTCATTTTTCCGCTCTGGTATGCCCTGTTTGCCTACATATACTTGAGGCAGTCCGGACGCAGTCTGACGCCCGTTAGAGAGAAAAGAGAAGTTGCCGTTGATGGCGACTCTGAGGAAACATAGGGCAAATAGCACTTCCCCGGTGTATTCTTGGAGGTTGTGATTGAAGATAACCGGCTGGTTTACCTCCGTGTTAGGGACGAGTAGTTTTAGGGAAAGCTTGAAGATACTGCCTGAGAGGTCCCTCTATATAAATGCCTATTACCTGATGGCGGACGTTGTCGTAGTCTCTATCCTTGGCTTTGCTTTCTGGACACTTGTTGCCAGGCTCTATAGTCCCGCTGAGGTCGGCCTAGCTTCGGCGACAGTAGCGGCAGTAGTCTTCATGGCAAGGTTGTCACGTCTGGGATTTGGATATGGTTTGATACGCTTTCTACCGGATATCGGGAATAGGGCTGGTGCCCTGATAAACAGCTGTTTTACAATCACCGGACTGATATCACTGGTGGCGGCGCTAATCTTCCTCAGCGGACTTAACCTGTGGTCTCCGGCTATTAGTTATCTTCACTCTCCGGGGCTTTTTATCTTCTTTGTGGCTCTCGCTATAGCATATACGGTATTCCTGCTTGTGGAGCAGGCCTTCATCGCTGGACGCCGTGCCGGATATGTCCTTTTGAAGAACACGGCAGCCGGTATAATCAAAATCGTAGCGGCAGTTGTATTTGCATCTATTTCCAATACCTCTGGTGTCTTTCTTTCGTGGGGCATAGCAATATTTATGGCGCTGCTTGCGGCATTATTCCTGTTTTTACCTCGAGTACAGTCGGGGTATTTTCCTGTTCCCGTGGTAAACAAAGAAATGGTCAGCAATGTACTGCATTTTTCACTGGGCAATTATTTTGCCGAGCTCCTCTGGTTTACTCCTCTAATGGTTTTTCCTTTGATTGTGATTAATATCCTTGGCGCCGAGTTGAACGCCTACTTTTACATGCCCTGGACGATTGCCCAGATGTTGTTTGCCATTCCAATGGCGGTGTCCATGTCTCTCTTTGCCGAGGGGTCATATGATGAACAGTCACTGCGGGACAACGTTATGAAGTCCGTTTACTTATGCTTGATTATCCTGATTCCGGCAATCGCAATACTGTTCTTCCTGAGTGATAAATTATTACTCTTATTCGGCGGTGGTTACTCCCAGAATGGAGCCACACTCCTTCGCTGGCTGGTTATATCCGTTATACCTGTTAGTATCATTCATATTTCTTTGAGTGTGATGAGGGTAAACAAGAATATTGCTGGAATAATACTTGTATCCGTCTCGGTTGCCTCTCTTTCCCTGCTATCAGGGTATATTCTTGTTATCAGCAGGGGATTAACGGGCATAGGAATTGCCTGGCTGGCTACTCAGACATTGATAGCTGTTGTAATCGCTCTATCCTTTTTCTATAAATATCGTATTAAAAGATAACAGTGCCCGGCATAATCCGTAACATGATAAAGTAAGAAAGGAAATTACCCGGTAAGTTAAAGAGGTACCTGAATGTTATTCGGTTTATATGTACTATGCACGTTTCTCGTTTTCTGGCAATTTCTCGGCTATCCCCTTTGCATGGCTTTAATTTACATAAGGAGTAAACGGCCTTCATCAGATAAAGACTATTCATATCAGCCTTTCATAACTATAATCGTTCCGGCGTACAACGAAGAAAAGTTAATAGAGCGCAGAATTGAGAATTTGCTTTCGCTTGACTATCCGAAGGACAGGATTGAGATAATAGTCGTCAGTTCCGGTTCTACTGACAATACATCGAAGATTGCCGGCAATTTTGAAGGAAATAGTTCGAACATAATTGTCCTGGATGAAGGCGCAAGGAAAGGGAAAGCGTCGGCGATAAATTTTGGTAAATCATACGCCAGAGGAGAGGTTATACTGGTGACTGACGCCAATACCATCTTCAGTGCTAACGCATTGAAGGAAATGGTAACACACTTAAAATATCCGGAAATCGGAGCTGTTGGGGGACGTTTTGTCCTTTCGAATGTTGACAGCGACCTAGTACACGCTTCGTCATACTACTGGGAGATAGAGTCACTGATGCGCAGGGGAGAATCTGCTCTGGATTCTGCCTGCCTTTTCCATGGAGAAATCAATGCCTGGAGAAAAGATATTATTGATGCGGACACCGCTTCGCTTGCCGAAGACCTTGATATGGCAATCGGGATACGCCGGCAGGGTTGCAAAATTGCCTACGAGCCGGATGCGGTTGCTTATGAGGCGGGGCCGACTTCAAAGAGAGAGCAAATAGTGCAGAAAAAAAGGGCAGTAATCGGGACGATACAGAGTTTTTTCAAACATAAAAGATATCTCTGGTTACCCGGAGACAGATACTCCGCGTTTATTTTTCCCTCTCATAAGACGTTACAAATATTCTCTCCCTTTCTCCTGCTCGGAAGCCTGGTCTTGTTTATTACCCTGCTGGTTTCGGCGAATTTCATCGTTCCGCTTGCCTATAGCCTGGCCTATCTGGTGCTTTCTCTATTTTCACTCATATTACTAAACTGGCAGCTATCGCGTATAAGAGTTAGCGATGATGACAAAATCTCAAAAACAGTATTACATAATGTGTTTAATATTCTTTCTTACGTGGTACTTCACGAATACATTATCCTGCTGGCATGGAAGGATTTTGTCCTTAAGAACTACTCTGTGAAATGGCAAAAAGTCGAGTCTACAAGATAACGGTATAGACCAGAAACAGGCAGTTTGTAAATAGTCAAAGAGAAATAAAAGGAGATTTATCCGGCTGCCGAGTACAGTCAGTGTCCCTGTAATTAAGAACCGGCTAATTTATAAGGATAATAGCTCCTCCAATAAAACAAATAATTGCGAAGACCAGTGCAAATATGAAAAAGTTAATCTTTTCAGCGATTCTCATTAAAAACGACAAGCTGAGGATGCCTATCACAAAACTTGAAATTAATGCCGGCCATCCTTCGATTAACACGGGATTACGCAGAACAATATAAAGGGTCGAAGCCAGAATTACCGGAGCAGACATCATATATGAAAGCTTTAAGATTTGAGAAGGGGTGAGTTTTCCCAGGGATAGACCGAAAATCGTAGAGCCGGACCTTGATAGTCCCGGGATTACCGCCAGACCCTGTAATAATCCTGCTATAACAGCCAGTATGTTCAGGCCCCTGTTAAGGTCCAGGTCCAATTTTTTAATCCTGTGAAATATAGCTGTCAGGAGCAGTCCAAAGCCCATAATAAGAAGGAGTATCGCTCCTGTTGCGGCGTTTCTAACTACCGTGTAGAGAGGAAATCCTACCACCAGAGACACAATAGTAGCTATTACAAGGAATCTTAATAAATCAGGGTCTTTAAGTGAAAAGACCTTTATCCAGTCTTTTCTGAAGTAAATGATAGCGGCAAAAAAAGTTCCCAGATGGATGAACAAAGCGATATCAACAGGATTGATTTCTTTCAGGAAAAGCTGACTGAGAGAAGCGATTATTCCTTCACTGGAAATGGGAATCCATTCGAATATTCCTTGAATAATACCTAATACAATGTACTGCCACATCAGTTCATCTAATGGTAGTCCATAATACCGTTTGTGTCCACCGCATCTCATGAATGTGCAATTTGGTTTTGGCTGGTAATGGCATTGCCACGTCGTTATACTCCTCACAATGACAGTCGTATTTGAGATTTACCACGCCTGCGTGCAGAAACGCACTCCGGCATGCAGGCAGGTACGCTATGCCCTTATCAATAATAGTTAAACCAACTAGATGTAAAAGAGCAATATTATATAAACATAATAAACATATCAACTATTGACAAATGGTAATAATTAAGGCTAGACTTTTATTCCAATATTTAGAGCGGATATGAAAATATGGTAACTGTTCAGTGATGGACTATGAAAGAGCACCAGCATTTTGGATTCCCTAATTGTAACTCAGTGTTCTTTTTAATCACTACCTTACTATCAGGAGTGAGGTGCACTATTAGGCAGCTAATTATTATCGCTCTATTGATAGTCATACTTTTAGCTGGCAGTTTTTCAATTAATCCTGCAGCAAAAGCGCAGGAGCCTTCATTCTACTGGCAGTCTTATAATATTGAAATTGACGTCCAAGAGAACGGAGATATCCTGGTAACAGAGACCCAGAAGTGCTTTTTTAATGCCGCTCAAAATGGTGGATACCGTTTCATTCCCGTGGATAGATTGGAAAAGATAGATAGTATCGAAGTATCAACAGACGGAGAAAGGCTTCCTGTCCGCAGCAGACTTGATAATAACCAGCTGTGGATTGTATGGGACTATCCGATTGAAGCTGACCAGGCCTACACCTTCGTGCTCAAATATCGAATCATTGGCAGCCTGCTGATTAATGACCAGGGTGACTCAATCTTCTGGAGGGCTTTCTTTGAATATCGTGATGCTCTTATCAACTCCAGCAAGGTAATTATCACTCTCCCGTTATCACTAGATGAGCGGTCACTGGAGATTACGAGCAGCGGTGTCGAGGCTGAGTCGCGAATGATTGATTCCCGCACCATAGAATTCATCCCCAGTGAAATATTAACGCCCGGGAAATGGCTGGATGTGCGGGTCACCTTTCCTCACGGGATTATTGATGCTGTGGTACCGGTCTGGCAGCAGCAAGTGTCTAAAGACAGAGAAGTGATTATTCCAGAATCTTCATTATCCATGGGAGGCGAGATGTCTGAAGAAGCTCCCTTGCTCGAAGAAAATGAGACAATTGAAGGACCTCCCTTAACCGAAGAAAATGAGACAATTGGAGAACCTCCTTTACCTCCGAAACCAGCAGAAGCTCAGATAGTACGATTCATGAGAAAATGGTGGTATGCAGGTGTAATTATTGGTTGTATTGTTATTATAGCCCTGCTCGGGCGCAGGTTTGTTATTAGAAAAAGGGCAGGGTAAAAGATTTTTTACGAGTCTTTACCGGCAATACCAGCATTATTCAGAGACAGAAATCCAGTACAGTACCGATTAGACACTCAGACTGATAATGCCAAGCAGTTCCAGACCACGGATTACCATCGATACTGCTATGGCAGCGAGAAGAAGATTAAATACATTTGAAACCGCCCTGAGTCCCCCTTGCCCCATGAATCTGACAATCTGGTTACCCAGCAGGAAGAGTACCCAGGCGACAAGCAAATTCAACATGAAAGAGATTAAAACTATATGCAATTGAAACTGGCCTGCCAGAAGCAATAATGTAGTGATTGTCGCCGGACCCGAAAGGAGGGGCGTGCCGATCGGGACGACAGCTATCATTTCTTCCCTGACTACCTCCACCAGTCTCCCAGTCATCATGTACTTGATAGAAAGTGCCATAAGGATAAGACCTCCGGCAATCGCGAATGAGCCAACGGAAATCCCCATGACATTCAGAATGAATTGACCGAAGAAGAGGAACGCCAGTCCAACAATTGTCGCTGTGACCGCGGCTATATGTATCATCTTTCGCCGTTCATGCCTGGATATTCCTTCACTCAAGGAGATAACGAAAGGAAGATTGCCAAGAGCGTCAATAACGATGAATAAGGGGACAAATGACAATAGCAAGGATTCAAGCCAGCCGGACATTTAATTCTCCTTGTGTAACCCGCCTCCTAGACAATCAGGACTACGTTGTTGCTCTTATTTACCTGTGCGTCTATCTAACTTTCCCTCTTTTTTCTCTTTAGTATAAAATTCCTTAAGCTGTTCCGCCAGTTCCTTGAGTCACTTATCAAATAACGCAAGCGATGCCTGTCTTTATAGCTTATTCCACGACCACCACGGACCTGGCAATTCTGATAAGGTCTCTGTCAGTAACCTCGTCAGTGGGAAAGACAGTACTTATGCATACCCAAATCCTTCCCTTGTCCGGCACGTTGATGGCAAACCGAATGGAGATGGCGCCGTCATAGTCCCATTCCGGATTTATCGGTAGTTCGAGCCGGGCAATCCGTTTGAGAGTATCATTGGACCAGCTCCCGTGTTGCAAGTGTGCAGGTATACCATTTATATCTATTTCTTTGACGGCGTCTTCCGGTACTTCCAACCCGAACTTTTCCTCGATGGAGGCAGATTCAGGAACGTCAAAGGGGTAAATTATGGCTAAAATGGCTGCTTCTTCCAGCGAGACAACTTTGTAATAAACCTGATATGTCTCACGGGCTGTAGAGTTTAAATCCGACCTCGGATTCTCCACTCCGGGAGCATATTCAAATCCTTCCGGCAGGTAGGTAGGCGCCAGTGCGTAACCAAGTTTCTCCTTGATTTTCTCCGCAGCCTCAGAAGGCAGAACAGGTTCACTAAAAGCACAGGCAAGAAGGGGTACTATAAAGATAAGAAGGAGACAGCTAATTACAATTCTGAGCCTGAACATATCATTCTCTGATACCGAATATACAATCTGAGCTCGTAAACAGAGTTTAGCATATTGTTCATTTTAGTATACACCATTTGTATAGAATATCGTTTGCCTTTACAGCATATAGTTCCCAAAAAGACGTTCACACGGTGTGTTTATTTCCTATGTCTGTTCAGGTGAACCCAAGAGGTAGCAATATATAACCATAGTATTAATGAAGTGACCCATATGGGTGATTACATAGAGCGCAGACCGGAAGTATAATCTCACTGGGGTACTGTAATCATTACTGTATAAGAGCTAGTTCGACTCTATACAACAGATGTGAGGGAAACTTGTTTAGACTGTTAAAAATATTTCACTGCCATGAAAAAGGTATTTCCCTTATTGAAACGATTATTGCCGTGTCAATATTAAGCGCCATTGCCGTTAGTTTCCTCAGTGGCGTGGCTACTTCTTCCAAAGGAGTTTATATCTCTGATGAAGAAGCTACTGCTGAAAGCCTGGCCAGAACTCAGATGGAGTGGGTTAAGAATGCCAGCTATTCCTATAACGCTACCAGCTATTCTCTAGCGTATATACCCGCTGATAAGGATTATATGGATTATTCGGCAAACATCACTGCCGAATCCTTGCATGAAACTGATGATGGGATCCAAAAAATAACGGTTACAATCAGGCGTTCCGGTGAAAAGGTATTCATACTGGAAGGTTACAAGGTAGACAGATGAAGTCAGGCGAAAAAGGCTTTACTCTGGTGGAGTTGCTGGTGGCGGTTGCTATTATGGTTTGCGTAAGTACCGCGGCAGGCGCCGGCATAATTCAGATACAGATGAATACTGAGCGCAATAGTAATCATATGGCAGCAGTGCTTCAGGTGCAGAACGCTGACCAGCAGATAAGTCAGGATGCCAAGAGAGCACAGTGCATTACTGCAGAAAACCTGACTTCTCCGGAGTTCTTGATTCTCACATGGATAGACGGAGACAATGGTGATGAGTATCAGGTTACCTACACTCTAGAAGATATGCCTGAGAATGAGTTAAAAACAATGTGGAGAAATCAGTCCATTAACGGTACTGCCGATACAACTATGCTGGTCGCCCAGTATATTGACTCTGCCCCGGAAAAGACCAGTTGTAACCTCACCAGCGGCATACTCACCCTGACTATTACCGCTACTTATGGCAGAGGATCCAAAATGGAAAGTGAATCAAGAACCTACCAGGTTGTCCCGAGGCCAGGCTAACTGTAATGGGGGATGTGAGCCAATGAAATTGACTTTTAATGGATTAAGGAGGAATGAAAAAGGGCAGGCATTGATTCTGGTACTTTGCTTTATGGTTCTTGGGGGACTGACTATTGTTACACTATTAACCCTGGTAAGTACCGGGCTGAAGACCGGCCAGATGTACGAAGGAAGGACGAAATTGCACTACGCTGCCGATGCCGGGCTGGAAGATGCTCTCTGGAAAAGCCAGAAAGAACAAATACCGCTGGAGCACGGCGATTATGTAACAGAATTCAATTATGCAATTTCAGACAATGTAAATCAAAATTCAGTGAATATTACTATGAAGCAAATCTGGCCACTGGTCGGCCTGGAAAGTGATGAGAACGGAACCACATCACCAGACTCTTTAACAATAACCGGCGGTATCGTTAATACCGCGGAAGGCAAATATAAGATCCAGATGAGCTATGATGGTACTCATGGGAGCTTACCGATTGATAAGGTTGCTGTCTGGCTTCCTACCCGCTTCGACTTTGTAACTGACTCCTGTTACGGAATTACTACCGATAACCCGACCATCACCAGACAGCGCGGTGGCAAAGTTTTGACCTGGAATTTCAATCCCGCGATCAACTTTGTTGACCTGCCGGAATACACGGAAGGATCGGGGGGAGGCTTTCTGCCGGGTGCGGAGTACCCGGCGACAAGAAGGTTATATTTCTATGTGACGCCCGTAGATGACGTTGCCGGGGGCAGTTTCACATGGATCAGAACAACAAATGAAGACCTTTATCTTGCCTGGGAGACCAATTGCAATATTTACCAGGTAAGCTCGACGGCTACCGATAATACCACCGGCCGGAGTATCACCCTTGGGGGTTACACTTATATGAGTTCAGGATTTTCACTGGGCGAGGGTGGTTGTCAGGTACGGGGAGGTTACAGGGCTATCGGCAATACCCTGATGATAGATAATGACTCAGAACCCAAAGTACGGGAAGTATTACTCAGTGAAAGCAGCGCCAATATCACCGATATTCCGGAAGACGCCGAAGTGGTTCTGGCTTATCTTTACTGGTCAGGCTGGCGAGAGTACGAAGGAGCGATGGAAGAAGCTGATACGGAAGCTGCTTTCAGTGTTAATGGGACTCAGATCTATTTTGACGGCGAAGGAGAACCAGCAATAGGCGCTCAGGATATATCGGCATCAAAATGGTGGATTCTGCAAAACAGTGCTCCTGACTACTCCTACTCCTGTTTTAGAGATGTGACTGAGCTAATCAAGTTTATCAATCCGCAGGGCAACGGTTGCTATACCGTAGCCGGCGTGGCTGCAAACACAACCGGAGAATGGTCCTACGCCGGTTGGTCTCTTTTAGTATTTTATTCCAGTCCATCCGAGCCGATCCGTCAGATATTTCTTTATGACCATTTTCTCTTTGCCGGTTCTTATACGGAGCATAGCTTCACAATTGAGGGTTTTCAAGCACCACCGGATGCCGAAGCAGTCCTGACCTGCTTCGTCGGTGAAGGCGACGAACATTATGGCTGGCCTCACTACCATACCGGTAACGACTGGCTGAAGTTCAACGACTATTACATGTCAGATGCCGTCAATCCTCAGTACAATGTCTGGAATGGAATGAGTAGTGCTCTCGACGGACAACTCATCGATGGTGTAGATATTGATGGTTTCAATGTCTCAAGTCCAATTATTTCTGAAGGAGACTGCTCAGCTCTGGTTGAGATGGGCACCGGTATAGACAACTGGAACTTGATATATGTTCTTCTATCTTTCCGCAGCGAATATGGCGGACTAACGCCTAACGCCTCCGGTATCATTTCGTTAAATTACTAAATTACGGTGCACCCATAAAAGGAGCGCCGGTATGCCAGCCTCAACTCACACTAACTAACTCTATCTGGAAACCGAATGTAAAGCTTCACCCAAAAGTACTACTACTAAAGGATACAGCACGCTGATTTATTAATCCCTTTGTATTATTGTTCAGGCTAAATACGGGTGTTAGACTAATTTGGGGAAGGTATACTCATCTAATATAAATGACACTGTTAGTTACATCAGGTAAATAATGTTATGAGATGGCTAGGTAAAGCGAGATACAGGTTTACCAGAGAGCAAAGGGGAATAGGGCTTATTGAGAGCCTGGTTGCGGCAAGCATTGTGGCAGCCATTGGAGTGGCCTTCATGAGTGCCATGTTTACCGGATACAGGAGTGTCGGCATACTGGATGAAAAGCTACAGGCGGAGATTTTAATTCGCTCCCAGATAGAATATATAAAGAATTCAGCCTACCAGGAAAGCGGTAATTATCCGGTCACTGTTACTCTTCCCTCCCAGTACTCCATGGATATTACTGTAACGTCTCCAAGCTGTATCGGCACGGCGGACAACTGCATTACACTCGATGACTTGATGGGAGAACATATCACCACCATTCAGGAAATAACTGTTGCCGTCCAGCATGGGGGTCTTCCCGTCCTATCGGTAGCGTTTTATAAGGCAATACAATGAAACGAAACGGATTTACACTCATTGAGATGCTTGTAGCTTTACCCATCGGAACAGCAGTTCTTCTTGTTGTCGTTGCCGGTTTATTCCAGATTATGCGTGGAGGAGTGAACGTATCCGAAAAAAGTATTGCCGTGAACGATATCGACCACGCTTTTAACTGGCTATCCCGGGACCTTGTCCAGGCTCAGGAAACCAGCCTGACAGACGGGGAAGAACCTGTTTCTGCCATAAGTATTAGCTGGAGCGACCTCACCCACTGGGCGCAGGATGCGGGCTCTACTCATCACTCTATAACCTATACACTTTCAGGAACTGAACTCCGGCGTAACTACGACGGGGAAGTAACAATCATTGCCAGATACGTTACAAATATCGGCTTCTCTCTTGATGGAAGAATATTTACCATTACTTTAACCTCTCGTCCCGGAGATATTGACTCCGAGGTCACCAGGAGTTTCTCAACAGAAATGCGGGCTGACTTACCACCCTAGAGGATAAATATATGAAAAAGGAATGCGGACAGGCTTTTATACTGGTATTAATACTGTTAGGTGTGGGCGCCACGCTTACTATTGCGTTACTGCAATCGGCAAATACCATTCTCAAAACCCGGCAGATATACGGCAAATACATTATGGAAGGTTACGCCGCAGATGCCGCCGTTGAGTACGGAATGTGGCGGTTAAAGCATGAGCCCGGCTTTGCCGAGACCCTGCCGATAGGTACCGAGAGCGAACCTTTCTATGTTACTCTCAACGGCGTAACAGCCAATACCACTATTACGTCACAGGCTCTTGAAGTACCACTCTCAGGACAGGAATTGGCCGGCCGTGCCGATAATGAAATCTTCTTCAAAGTGGAAAAAACGGTAGTCGCCAGCTCGACCTATTTGACTCTCGCCAGTGATGGATTCGAAAGCGGGGATGGTTCCGGTGGCTCCGGTAACTGGACGGGAAGCTGGACACTTTCCGGCGACTACTCCATTCTCAGCGGTGGACAGCATGAAGGCTCTTACCACCTGCTACTCAGGGGCGATGGCGGCTCCGGAGATGGCTACGCCCAGCGCCAGGTTGACCTCAGCGGCTCCTCGGGACTGGGACCGTACCTGCAATTCTGGGCACGGATGTATAATTTCGAGAGCGAAGATAATGATACCGTAGAGGTAAAAGTTTCAACAAACGGAGTAGACTGGGACGTGCTGGAAGTTTTCGATCATAATGACGATGACAACCAGTACCACCAGTATCAGTACGACCTGAGTAGCTACGGCGCCCCATCTGTCTTCTATCTAGCGTTCGAAATGAAAGGAGACCATGAGTCGGATGTGTTCTACGTTGATGACATCAGATTCACAAATTCTCAGGAAACAGCCGTTGTGGAGCCGGGTGTCCTCACCGAATTCACTTACAACGTATCCTTTCAGTGCCTTGACCCGGACGGCTGCCTCTACGATGGTGATCCGTGGGACACTCGAGCTTTAGACCGGATTGTAGATGAACTGCCTCCGCAAGGTGACAGTAACGAATACCTGACATACATAAACGGCTCCACGGAATGGGACGTAGTATCCTATGACAGCTATACTTTCGACGGCTTCGAGAGCGGGGATGGTTCCGGTGGCTCCGGTAACTGGACGGGAGACTGGACATTAACCGGTGATTATTCCTTTTTAAATTACGGACAATATGCCGGCTATTACCACCTAAGGCTGCGCGGTGACGGCGGTACTGGAGACGGTTACGCGGAGAGAGAAATCAGCCTGGGTAGCTATAATGGATCCGGCCCCTACCTCTACTTCTGGGCCCGTATCGATAACGTTGAGGCTGGTAATACCATTGAGGTCAGGGGTTCAACAAACGGTGAAGACTGGGACGTGCTGGAAACATTTGATAATTACGACAGTGATAACCTGTACCACCAGCACTGGTATGACCTGTCCAGCTACGGTAACCCGTCAAGCTTCTTCATATCCTTCAAAATGAATGGTGACCACTACTCGGACACGTTTTACCTTGATAACGTTGAGTTTAGTGATTACCAGGGAGCTGCCAACGGGGAGTGGCCTGTACCACCGTTTGACCCTTCTACAACCATTCACGGCTCGGGGAGTGACCTGTACCAGGAGCTTCAGTGGAACTTTGAGACGGCCGGCTACTATGACATAGAGTTCGATTACGGCGAGACCAAGACGATGAGCTTCAAAGCACTTGCCGCTCTGGCTGAAGGCACCTACTGTAACCATATCTGGGTATCTAATTCAGACTTTGGAGACGAGGGTGCGATAGTCAGCGGCACAACCGCCAAGATTGTTGTGGGGGACCCGGAAGAAACAGCGTGCAGCGGAGGTCTTGTAGAAATAACCAAAACCTCCGATCCAGAGGTTGTTTACCCTTACGAGGAGGAAACTGTCACCTACACAATACAAATCGAAAATGTAGATACCGATACTGTCACGATATATGAAGTAGAAGACTGGCTGCCTGCCACCGGCTCAACGGAGCCTTCAGAGGGGTTTATGTATGTGGATAACTCCGCCCATGGCCGCATTATACGTCCCTCAAGCATTGCCTTTGACGGCTTTGAAACTGCTAACAGCTATGGTGGCAGCGGTGACTGGATAACTAATTGGACCTTTTCAGGTAACAGTGATTTCAGTACGTCCGGAGAGTATCAGGGTGTTTACCACCTGAGGCTGCGTGGTGATTCGTATCCCCCGCCGGGTGATGGTTTTGCCTATCGGGCGGTTGACCTCTCTGGCTCCTCCAGTCCCTCTCTCCAGTTCTTTGCCAGGATGAGCCAGTTTGAAAGCGGAGATGAGGTTGACGTCCTGGTCTCTCCTGATCCTCCCGTCGATACCAGTGTCGCCTTCGACGGTTTTGAGAGTGAGGATGAAACCGGTGGGACAGGTAACTGGAGTGGAGACTGGACCTTTTCCGGTGATTACTCAATAACCGGATATGATTGGCCGTATCAGGGCTCCGAGCATCTGAGACTGGAGAATAACGGATATGCCAGTAGAGTAGCTGACCTGAGCGGTTCCTCTAATGCTTCACTTAAATTTTACGCAAAATTAAGCGCTTTAGAGTACGGGGATGAGGTTGAGGTCCTGGTTTCGACCAACGGGGCAGATTGGGATGTTCTTCACACTTTCGAAAATGGTGATGATGATAACCAGTACCACCCCTATAGCTTTAATATATCCGGCTATGGCTCGCCCTCCACCTTTTACGTAGCCTTTGACTCTAATATGAGCACAGGCTATGGTGACTACTATGACTACTTTTACGTTGACAATGTTGAGCTTGCCGATAGTGGTGATGGATACTGGGACGTCCTCTACACTTTTGAAGATGGCGATGACGACAACCTTTATAATCGCTACGACTTCGACCTCTCCAGTTATGGTGCTCCATCTACATTTTACGTGGCTTTTGATGCCTCAGGATTAAACAATGATGAGGACTATTTCTACGTTGATAACGTTGAGTTCCTCGACCCTACCGCGGAAAGTGAGACCCTGGTCTGTATGCCTGACGAAAATAACGGTGGTGATTTCTTATATGAAGACTGGGAGGGTGATTGGCCCTTCAGCCAGTACCGCTGGAGTATTACCTGGGATTTTGAAAACTATCCTGACGAAGAAGACCCGGTTTGGGACGAGGAAGGAGCCTGCGAGAATTATGAGTATGCCGACTATAATCCTTACCTGCTACTCCACCCCGGTGAAGTCTTCGAAATAGTCTTCCAGGCATCAGGAATACTGACCTACTCAGGTTCCTATTTTAACGAAGTTTTCGTCAAGATATATGACGATTGGTGGGATTGGAACGATGAATGGGTCTATAGCTGGCCAACAGGCACCATCATTGTGCCTCAGTACGACCTTGAGGCGGAAACCCTGAGTACCGTCCTGCGTGCCAATGCCATGCTCGGTCCCGAGGGCCACTGGTGGCGTTCCTGGGGCTGGTGGAAGCGCTGGTAACGCCTGGTTGCCACACCACTCTAATTCTTTCTTTTAACCACCGGCATTCCAGCAGTTTTTAACTGTCCTCTATAATTAACTTTTAACGTTTGCGACCCTACCGCCACTTATGAAGCTCCCCTGGTTCGAATCCACGGGAGGGCCGGCTACACCTTCTGACACGTATAACTCTGACCACCTGAACATTAACGCCGCCGGCGTATTACGGCTGGCTTTACCGTAATCGAGGGAAAGATAGCGGTCAATCCCCCACAACACCCCATCACAGGCTATTTACGGGATTTCTATCCAGTGATGTTGTCTCATCGTTCCGATAGCCACCAGACCCGATATATACGCTTATTACGGCGGATATTCCATAGAGATAACAGGTTTCGCCATCCGGGACAAATAGCCTCAAATCCCTCCATATTGTAACCCTTTTGTAACCACTTTGTAATACTTTTTTAATTTTTGTGGGTGGGGATTAATCCGTTTGTAATAGCATACGTGTAAATTAAACCTATACGTAGCCGTGAGAGAAACAATCGGGGAATCAATGAAGAAAATAATAGGACTGACAATTGCTCTCCTGCTCTTAACCGGTATGGCTGGCATCGGTACCTGGGCTTTCTTTAGCGATGTTGAGACCTCAACAGGCAACGTGTTAGCCGCGGGTACGCTGGACCTGAAGACAAATGACACTGACGGAGTAAGCCAGACCCTTATGGCCACCAATATGGTACCCGGTGAGGTAATAGGACCTGAAACTATAATATTGAAAAATTCGGGCAGTATAGCGGGTTCAACCCTGGATATTGCCTTTACCTACATCGAGAGTGATGGTGCCGCCAACCCGGTTAATAAAAGTGCCGATGATACGGCAGCAATGATTGAGGTAACAACGCTTAAGTATGATGGCTCCAGTCTCCTTTCCAGTGTTCAGGACAATAATATCAACGGCTACAGGGATATTCAGGACTTGAAAAACACAGATTTAACTGGTCAGAGCAGTATAAATGCTTCATCCAGCAAAGAGTTTGAAATCGCTATCAAGGCAAGGGACAGCATAGGCGGTGATTTTCAGACTGATGGCGTCATCGTAACAATGACCTTTGTCCTCAATCAATGAGGTATCCATTATGAAGAAAGCAGCTGAATATATTGGTTATACCATTCTGGTTCTGCTGATGGCGGCAGCAGTGTTTACCTATCTGGCGCCTCATATCGGTTGGCGGGTAGATGCTGTAGTGTCCGGCAGTATGGAGCCTCGGTTAAAGGTCGGTTCGCTGGTAGTGGTTCGTCCGGTAGAGCCTGAGACGGTCGCTGTGGGCGACATAATATCTTTTCGCCTGCCGGAACTGGATGAGACTATGGTGACTCACCGGGTCACCGGTATCAAGCATAATTCACCCCTCTACTTCGAGACAAAAGGCGATGCCAATGAGAATCCTGACCCATTCACCGTGCCAGTTCGTGACCTGGCTGGGAAAGTCTGTCTCCATGTTCCCTTCCTGGGCTATTTTACTGAATTCCTTAAAACTACTTATGGATTCACCTTAGCTGTGGTCGTACCCGGATTAGTCTTTATTACTTTGTATGTCATAAACATCTGCCAAGAGATTACAAGAAACCGCAGAAAAAGACTGAATAAGGTAATGAATTAATGATAATTAGAAAGTGGTTAATTATCGCACTGGCCATCATGACTGTGATGTCTCTGGCTACCTTCGCCGGGGTAACCGGAGGCCTCTTTGTGGATGATGAACAGAGCTCAGACGATGCTCTGGGTTTCAGGTGGGGATTAACCACACTTGTTGATAGTTTCGATGATTCTCCCTGGGATGCCAACTGGGATGAAAACGCCTCAACCGTCTGGCAGCAAAATTCTACTCAGTCACATACCGGTACCTATTCTGCCAGAGGCCGGGAAACCGAATCCGGTTACCTGACCTCTGATGATTTAGACGCCTCATCCTCAACAAACGTCACCGTATACTTCTGGTTCTACCCGAGTGGCATCGAGTCAGGCGATATCATTGTTGAACTCTATGATGGCAGCTCATATAACACTCTCTATGATTTAACAAGTTATCCTACTTATACTAATCGTACCTGGTGTGAGTTCAGCGAGGTGGTAAACAACTCTCAGTATTTCATCGCCGGCTTAAGGATAAGGTTTAACAATTCAGGAATGACAAATAATGATGACGCGGTCTGGATAGACGATGTCCTGATTGTTACGGATAGTCTGCCTCCGGCTGCGCCCACGGGACTCGTCGCTACTCCGGGCGAAGAGGAAGTCAGTCTTAACTGGGCGGATAATACCGAGAACGATATTGACGGTTACAATGTCTACCGAAGTCTGACCAGCGGCTCCGGCTATACCCAGGTAAACGGCGGTCTGGTGGAGATGAGCGATTATATTGATACCGGACTTGCCAATGATACCATTTACTATTATGTGGTGACGGCAGTGGACCTGGCAAGCAACGAGAGTACTTATTCCGGTGAAGACAGCGCTACTCCTACTGACCTGCCTCCGGCAGCGCCGACCGGGCTTATCGCCACTTTGGGAGAGGAACTGGTCAGTCTTGACTGGGATGATAACAGTGAAAGTGACATTGACGGCTACAATGTTTACCGCAGCCTGACCAGCGGCTCCGGCTATATCCAGATAAGCGCCAACGTATCGACAAGTAACTATACGGATACCGGACTCACCAATGATATTACTTACTATTATGTGGTGACGGCAGTGGACCTGACAGGTTATGAAAGCAGTTATTCCGCTGAAGCAAACGCTACTCCGACCGACCTCCCGCCGTCAGCACCCACCGGATTGGTAGCCACTCCAAGTGATAAGCAGGTCAGTCTTAGCTGGAATGATAATGGTGAGAGTGACATTGATGGCTACAATGTTTACCGCAGCCTCACCAGCGGCTCCGGCTACACCAAAGTAAACGGCAGCCTTGTAGAGACAAGCAGCTATACCGATACCGGGCTTACTGGTGGCACTACCTACTATTATGTTGTAACCGCTGTTGATGTAGGTACCAATGAGAGCAGCTACTCCAATGAGGATAGTGCCACTCCGACCGACCCGCCACCGGCGCCACCGGCCGGCCTGTCAGCCACCCCGGGTGACAGGCAGGCAAGCCTTGACTGGAGCGACAACGGTGAGAGTGACCTTGACGGCTACAATGTCTACCGCAGCCTGACCAACGGTTCAGGCTATATCCAGATAAACGCCAGCCTGGTAGCAACCAGCGATTACATTGATACCGGGCTCACCGGCAATATCACCTATTACTACGTGGTGACGGCAGTTGATTTTGCCGGCTATGAGAGTGATTATTCCGCTCAGGCCAGTGCTATTCCAAGCGACCTGCCTCCGGCGGCGCCTGCCGGGCTTGAAGCCACCCCGGGTCTAAATCTTATAAGCCTCGAATGGAATGATAACAGTGAGGATGACCTTGATGGTTACAATGTTTACCGTAGTCTCACCAGCGGCTCCGGCTACAGCAAGATTAACGGCAGTCTGGTAGCGACCAGCAACTATACCGATACCGGGCTTAGCGGTAATGCCACCTACTATTACGTGGTGACGGCAGTGGATTTGATAAACAACGAGAGTGATTACTCATCTGAGGCCAGTGCTATACCTACCGACCCACCACCGGCGGCACCTACCGGACTTGAAGCCACTCCGGGTGACCTTGAGGTAAGTCTTGACTGGGATGATAACTCTGAGAGTGACCTGGATGGATACAATATCTACCGCAGTCTGACCAGTGGCTCCGGCTACACCAAGGTAAACGGCAGTCCGGTAGCGACTAGCAACTATATCGATACCGGGCTTACCAGCATGACAACTTATTATTACGTGGTTACGGCGGTGGACCTGGGCGCTAATGAGAGTGGCTACTCTGATGAAGCTAGCGCTACACCGACCGACCCGCCACCGGCAGCGCCAACCGGGCTTGTTGCTACGCCACACGACGCCGAAGTTGACCTTGACTGGGATGATAACAGTGAAAGCGACCTTGACGGCTACAATGTCTACCGCAGCCTCACCAGCGGCTCCGGCTACAGCAAGATTAACGGCAGTCTGGTGGAGACAAGTAATTATACCGATAGTGCGGTTAGCAATGATACCACTTACTATTATGTGGTTACCGCTGTTGACATCACCAGCAGTGAAAGCAGCTCTACCAGTGAAGTTAGCGCCACTCCGGACGCAACACCGACAGCGCCGACCGGACTGACAGCCCTCGAGGGCGAAAATCAGATAAGCCTCGACTGGAGCGACAACGGTGAGAGTGACATTGACGGCTATAATGTCTACCGCAGCCTCACCAGCGGCTCCGGCTACAGCAAGATTAACAGCAGTCTGATGGAAACAAGTGACTACATTGATACCGGGCTTACCGGTGGCACCACCTACTACTACGTGGTAACGGCGGTGGATTTGATAGACAATGAGAGCGATTATTCCAATGAAGCAAGTGCTATTCCGACCGACCCGCCCCCGGCGGCGCCCACCGGGCTGCTAGCCACTCCGGGTGATAAGCAGGCTGTTCTTTCCTGGAATGAAAACGGCGAAAGTGACCTTGATGGTTATAATGTCTACCGCAGCCTCACCAGCGGCTCCGGCTATACCCAGATAAACGGGAGCCTGGTGGAGACAAGCAATTACACCGATACCGGACTTACCGGTGGCACTGCCTACTACTATGTTGTAACCGCTGTTGATGTAGGTACCAATGAGAGCGGCTACTCCAATGAGGATAGCGCCACTCCGACCGACCCGCCGCCGGCGGCTCCCACCGGACTGGTTGCCACACCGGGCTATAAGCAGGTAGACCTGGAATGGAATGATAATGGCGAAAGTGACCTCGATGGCTATGATGTCTACCGCAGCCTCACCAGCGGCTCCGGCTATAGTAAGATTAACGGCAGTCTGGTGGAGACAAGCAATTACACCGATGCCGGACTTACCGGTGGCACCACCTACTACTACGTGGTGAGGGCGGTGGACCTGGCAAGCAACGAGAGCGGTAATTCTAATGAAGCCAGTGCCACTCCGACCGACCCACCCCCGGCGGCGCCGACAGGACTGATTGCCACAGCGGGTTATAAGCAGGCAAGCCTCGACTGGAATGATAACGGTGAAGACGACCTTAACGGCTATAATGTTTACCGCAGCCTGACCAGCGGCTCCGGCTACACGAAGATTAACTCTGTTCTGCTAACAACCAGTGAATACACGGATAACGGCCTTACCTCAGCTACCACCTATTACTACGTAGTAACGGCAGTGGACCTGGCAAACAATGAAGGAACATTCTCAAATGAACACAGCGCTACACCGTTTGGATTGCTTTTTATTGAAGATGGTTTCGAGGGCACTCCCTGGGATGATAACTGGAACGAAAATGGAACGACTGTCTGGAGGCAAAACGGTCGCAGAACGCATACCGGAAGTTACGCTGCCAGAGGCAGGGAAACGGAAGCCGGTTACTTTACCTCCGATGACCTGGACGCTTCATCGTCAACTGGCATTACGATATACTTCTGGTTCAATCCGAATAGCATTGAGACCGGTGACATCATTGTCGAGACCTATAATGGCACCGCCTATAGTACACTCTATGATTTACTTGATTATCCCACTCATGCCGAAGATACCTGGTGTGAGTTCAGTGAGGTAATAACCGATTCTCAGTATTTCATCCCCAACTTCCGGGTTAGATTTAACAATACAGCAATGACCAATGCAAACGATGCGGTCTGGATAGATGACGTCCTGATACTTACCGATAGTCTGCCTCCGCTGGCACCCACGAATCTGGTAGCTACACCCGGTGAGGAGGAAGTCGGTCTCGACTGGGATGACAACTCTGAGAGCGACCTTGACGGCTACAATGTTTACCGCAGCCTGACCAGCGGCTCCGGCTATACTCAGATAAACGGTAGCCTGGTAGAGACAAGCAATTACACGGATACCGGGCTTACCAATAATACCACCTACTATTACGTGGTGACCGCGGTGGACTTCGGCACCAACGAAAGCAGCTATTCCAGCGAAGACAGTGCAACACCGACCGACATTGCTCCGGCAGCTCCGACCGGTCTGGCTGCCACATCCGGTGAGGAAGAGGTAAGTCTTGACTGGAATGATAACTCCGAGAGTGACCTTGAAGGCTATAATGTCTACCGCAGCCTGACCAGCGGCTCCGGTTATACCCAGATTAGCGCCAATGTATCGACAAGCAATTACACCGATAGCGGGCTTACCAATGGTACCACCTATTATTACGTGGTAACTGCGGTGGATACAGGCTCCAACGAGAGCAGTTACTCTGATGAAGATAATGCTACTCCAACCGATCTGGCTCCGGCAGCACCCACCGGACTGTCGGGCATACCGGGAGACAAGCAGGTCAGCCTTGACTGGAATGATAACGGGGAAAGTGACCTGGACGGCTATAATGTCTACCACAGCCTGACCAGCGGATTCGGCTATACCAAGGTAAACGGCAGCTTGGTAGCTACCAGCAACTATACTGATACCGGACTTACCGGTGGTATTACCTACTATTATGTGATTACCGCTGTTGATATAGGTACGAACGAGAGTGAAAACTCTGATGAATACAGCGCTACCCCGACCGACCCGCCACCGGCAGCGCCAACCGGACTGGGAGGCACCCCGGGTGATAAGCAGGTAAGCCTTGACTGGGACGATAACGGGGAAAGTGACCTGGACGGCTATAATGTCTACCGCAGTCTGACCAGCGGCTCCGGCTATAGCAAGGTAAACGGCAGCCTGGTGGAGACAAGCAATTACACGGATACCGGACTTACCGGTGGTATTACCTACTATTATGTGATTACCGCTGTTGATA
>CAYVOV010000011.1:120304-121416 GCA_964453525.1 uncultured Dehalococcoidales bacterium
AACGGCAGCCTGGTGGAGACAAGCAATTACACGGATACCGGACTTACCGGTGGTACTACCTACTACTACGTAGTGACGGCAGTTGATACAGGTGCCAATGAGAGTGGTAACTCTAACGAAGCCAGTGCAAGCCCTACTGACCCGCCGCCGGCAGCACCCACCGGGCTGGCGGCCACTCCGGGTGATGCCGAGATCAGCCTTGACTGGGATGAGAATGGGGAGAGTGACCTTGATGGCTATAATGTCTATCGCAGCCTGACCAGCGGCTCCGGCTATAGCAAGGTAAACGGCAGTCTGGTAGAAACAAACTCCTATGTTGATACCGGACTCAGCAGCGGTACCACCTACTATTACGTGGTGAGGGCGGTAGATTCGGGCAATAATGAGAGCGGCAACTCCAACGAAGCCAGTGCAAGTCCTACTGACCCGCCGCCGGCAGCACCTACCGGTCTGGGTGCCACACCGAGCGATGCTAAGGTCAGTCTGGACTGGGATGATAACTCTGAGAGTGACCTTGATGGCTATAATGTCTATCGCAGCCTGACCAGCGGCTCCGGCTACACCCAGATTAGCGCCAATGTATCGACAAGTAACTATACGGATAGCACGGTTACCAATGATATTACCTATTACTATGTGGTTACTGCCGTTGACGTAACGAGTAGCGAGAGTGATTACTCAGGTGAAGCCAGTGCTACTCCGGACGCAACACCGGCCGCACCCACCGGACTCAATACCACACCGGGTGATAAACAGATAAGCCTCGACTGGTCTGATAATAGTGAGGGAGATATTGACGGCTATAATGTCTACCGCAGTCTGACCAGCGGCTCCGGTTACACAAAGATTAATGTCAGCCTGCTACCGACCAGTGATTACATAGATACCGGGCTACCCGGCGGAATCACCTACTATTACGTGGTGACCGCAGTGGATATGATAGCCAACGAGAGTGGATATTCAGACGAAAGCAGTGCTACTCCGACTGACGAGCCTCCAACAGCACCCATCGGACTCAATGCCACACCGGGCGATAAGCAGGTAAGCCTTGACTGGGATGATAACAGCGAGAGCGACCTTGACGGCTACAATGTCTACCGCAGCCTGACCAG
>CAYVOV010000012.1:0-104097 GCA_964453525.1 uncultured Dehalococcoidales bacterium
CCTCCATTTCAAAGTTCAAGGCTGTTCTATATGTCACTTTCTGAGTGTTTGTTACATGATGGACCAACGAGTAATAAGCTGATTCTGATACCCTGACTTAGGTTCAGGGTGTCATTTATTCAGAACTCCCAGTTTCCAGTTTCATTGAAAGCAGCAATAACGTTTTAGGCAATTATCCCCTTACGTCACGTACCGAGGTGTGGATAGCATGAATAATATCCAGTATTTATAATAGCAAACCGTCTTGAATCGCTTTCATAGCCTCGTAGCGCCTCTCATATATATTGACAACCTTTTTTTTATGATATATTATGTCCATAGAGTACTTTGTTATATAAAGTACTCTATATGGTCGGAGGTGAGTGATGAAATCAGCTATAGATATAAGGAAAATCCAACGCAAGGTATATATGGCCTACTTCCAGGATGGATTATGGGATGTAGTCTTGGGGCTTTTCCTATTAGGTTGGGGATTTGCTATCTTGTTTGATCTTGGCTGGTTGCCAGGCGCAACCTTTATAGCCTTATTCTGGATGGCTCTAGGGTTGAAACAGAGAATAACCTATCCCAGAATCGGTTACGCTAAAGCTGCTGAACACCGAAAACAAAAGTCAAGAGTTGTAATTGCTGGTGCCGTTACTCTGCTCTTGGGCATAATGATCTTCCTCCTGGTGGTTACAGGTGGAATGCCTCAGTTCCTGCGCGATTACTTCGAGCTTCTTTTTGGTACAATGCTGGCCATTGCTATTGGATTAATTGGCTACTGGTGGGGAATCGCCCGCTGGTACGGATATGCCGGATTGGTATTTGTTTTTGCTACTTGCAACCATTGGCTGGGACTATCCTTCGAACTGAGTTTCATCATACCGGGAGGAGTGATTCTTTTGTACGGAATGACCATATTTGCTCGATTCCTTCGTAAGTATCCACCGGTATTGACGGAGGGCTTTGATGACAACCAATAAGGACCGTAGTGAAACTCAAGAGCCAATTGCCAAAATTGACCGACTGATCCACGAACCTTCCAGGCTAACTATTATGGCCCACCTGTACGTTGTGGAAAGTGCAGACTTCGTTTTCTTAGTTCGCCAGACTGGTATGACTTGGGGTAATCTATCAGTGCATCTAAGCAAGTTGGAAGCTGCTGGATACGTGGTTAGCGAAAAGGAATTTCTAGGTAAGAAACCCCACACTACCGTTCGACTTACTGATGAGGGTCGACTCGCCTTCGATGAGTACCGAAATAGCATGAAGGAGGCTCTCGAAAACTTGCCTAGCCCGTGAAGAAAAGCTTAAGCACGCTGTCCGAAGGAGACAAAACATGAAAAAACTGATACTGTCCCTACTCATTACTATCATTCTACTAGTAGGTTGTGCACTTCAGACCACTCCGACAATAACTCCAGAACTACAGTGGAAACTTGACCTCCTAGTGGAACAACTCGAACAACAGCGTCAGACGCTGCACGTACCTGGTATGGCCATCGCGGTGGTTAAAGATGATGAAGTGATTCTCAATCGTGGCTTCGGGGTTGCCAATGTAGAAAAGGAAACACCAGTGACACCGGAAACTATCTTTGCTATTGGTTCATCTACTAAAGCCTTTACCTCTACATTGGTCGGCATGCTGGTCGATGAAGGCAGGATGGGCTGGGACGACCCAGTCACCAAATACCTACCATACTTTCAGATGAATGCTGAAAGTGATAATGAAAGCGCTGAGATCACAATACGGGATGTACTTTCCCACCGTACCGGCTTTACCCGTATGGGCTTACTTATTGCCAGTGGTAAAATCCCCATCGAAGAAGTGTTGCATGATGCCACCAATGCAGAGCCATATGTGCCGTTAAGTGAGAAATGGTATTACAGCAATGTGATGTATATGTCCGCAGGTGTAGCGGCCGGTAAGTCAGTTAGTGCAGACTGGGATACACTAGTAAAGGAACGTATCTTTGAGCCACTGGGTATGGATAGTACAACTACATCTATCACTCAGGTTGAGATGGATTCGAGACTGGCATCAGGCTATCTATGGGATGAGGACCTACAGGCTTACGAATATAAACCAATGCGTAATGTCGATAATATCGGCCCGTCCGGATCCATTAATTCGAATATTCTTGATATGGCAAAATGGTTGCGTTTCCTACTTAATCGAGGTGAATATAAAGGCCATCGACTTATAAGTGGGGAAAATCTCAAAGAAACATGGACGACACAGATTGATATTACCGAGGATGTAGGCTATGGAATGGGTTGGATGATACGCGAATGGGAAGGTCAGCCTGTCATTGAACACGGCGGTAATGTAGATGGTTTCTCTGCACAGGTAGCTATGCTGCCAGAGTCTAACCTCGGCTTCGTTTTACTCACTAACGTCTCGGCAAGCTTATTACCACCCCTGATTATAAATATGGTCTGGGATACGCTGCTGGGTGAGGAAACAGGTAATGTTGAAACGTCTGAGGACTATAAACCATATCTCGGCAAGTATATTGCTAACTTTGGCCAGTTCAAAGACACAACATTCACGGTTTTGGTCCAGAATAACCGCCTCGCCATTGATATCCCAGGACAACAGGTCTTCGAACTCAAGGAGCCCGATGAAGAAGGCAAATGGTACTTTGTCATCAGCAACGATATTGCCGTATCCTTCGAACGTGATGAAGGTGATAATGTCATTGCCATGAAGATGTACCAGTCTGGTATGACCTTCGATATACCCAGAGAAGGTGTCGAGATTGCAGCAGATATTCCTCTAGACGAATTACAGAAGTATCTCGGTAACTATCGCTCTGATGAGCTTGAAATGACCGTTGAGGTCCTGATACAAAATAACCGGCTTGCCATCGATGTGCCCGGGCAGATGGTCTACGAGCTTTATCCCCCTAATAAGGAGGGCGTGTGGGTTTTTCGTGTTACACCTGATATAAGCGTAAGATTCAGCGAATCAACCTCCGGAGAGGTAGATTCACTTACAATGTACCAAGCAGGCATGGAGTTTACCATGCCGCAGATTGAGAGTAAAAGACTGCCAACGGTTGCTGAAATCATGACTCTGCGTGATGCCGAAGGTAACGAGGCAGCCCTGGAATCTATAGGCAACTATAGAGTTGACAGCACTTTATATAGTGTTCAGTCGGGAGTTAAAGGAACAGTCTCAATGTATGTTGCCGGTCCTGATAAATATCGTGTTGACGCTGACTACGGCAAGTACGGCTATAGTCACACGGTCGTAAATGGTGACCGTGCCTGGATCGAATCAAGTTTCGGTCCCTTTAAGGAACTACGTGGCCAGTTACTAGCGCAGGCTAAGCGAGGACATCCTTATGTTATGACTGGTGACTGGCGCGACTACTTTGACACTATAGATGTGATACGAGCTGATGTGCTTGATGGTAAAGAAGTTTATGTAGTGGAGTTAAAATCGGGTGACTTGCCGAAGATTACTGTATTTGTTGATGCAATAACAGGTGACGTGCTTCTTTCTAAAATAATATTAATAAATGAGGGGGGTATTGGTATTCCGGTAACCACACGATCTGAAGACTTCCGTGACGTGCATGGTATTCGTGTTCCTTCTCGTTCGATCTCAAGCAATGAGCAGACAGGCAGGACTATTGTAGAGGATGAACAAATAGAGACCAATTTACAGCTGGATGATGATTTCTTTTTCCTGACACCACTGAAAGAATAGGATGTTTGTCACATCATGCGTGCTCGTGGGCGATACCATTTGCTTTCTCGATAAAATCATATACACGATAGTCCAGTCTTATTTCTTTGGTTTAAGCTTCATACCGAATAGAAAACGAGTGATGTTTGTTCGCTTGACCAAAAGGTCGTAGGCAAGCATAGTCACTCATTTCCAATTAAAACGACCGTTACGGAGGAGTCTCTCAGGTATACATCTCTAATTCTCTGACGGATAGCATCGACATTAGTGTTAGGATGAATATCGCCTTCCTGAACAGAATTTGAGATAAAGACATGGTATAAATCGGAAAATCTTTGCTCAAAATCTGTCTTGTATTGCTCGTCCCCATGATAGAAACTGATGAATACCCTATGGATCTGGTATACCATGATGCCCTGCTCCACAAAGGATACCGCTTCTTAAGTTAGAGTTAATGCCCTTTTATTCTCTTTGTGCAGAAGATTATATGTCATAGGAGAAGTGGAAAACAAGACGACTCGGACAATTCGAGGTACAAAAATAAAGAGATCGACTACATCGGAGTGGTGTATAGTGGGGAGAGTCGAACTCCCCCTAAAACAATGCTTTGTTTTGTTTAATCTGAATTATCAGATGAAAAATCTATTAAATTTGCCTCTGTCTTGAGTCATCGAAATACCGGACTATCATCATGGCTGGGAAAGCCCTGTATCGGCTTGTACACATCGCTTCCAGATTGCTGGTCGCTGTCTGTTTAATAATCTGGTATACAGCTGGACTTCTTACTCAAGAAAAAGGCAAACGAACCTACTCTGATGATCGATAGTCGATTGCAGCAGTTATATCTTTTAGAAAGTAAATGGATAGTAAAAAGTAGCGCAGGGAGTATAAGCTGAAATCAAAACTATAACCCGCGTTACGTTGTTTGTTTTGTCGGACATGCAACATCTCGCCGGGTAACTCACTTCACAAGCGGTAGTCCGCCAAGAATGGTAACATTTCCTTAGAATTTGTCTCGGCCCAATAAGGATTGAAGCCCTCTATCTTGAAGCAAAGATAGAGGGCTTTTGCCGTAGAGCCTTATCGTCCTTTCAGACTTCCTCTCCGCCCTCAGCTTGGTGAGCTAGTGCTCCATGTTGTCCAGCGGCGGCCTGAGACTCGCCCGACAGCCGTCCGATCTTCCTGATGGCAGCCTCAAGGTCTCCATTTGCTGCAGTTGCCTCTCGTTTTTCCTTCGCCATAATACTATTATGCCGCGAAACGGGGGATTTGTAAGCGCCTCCGCCCTGAGAAGCTGGAAATCGACATTTGACAATGATTAACAACAGTCATACACTGTAGGAACAAATCAGGCACGGGAGGGCTATTCCTTATGATATGCCCGCACTGTCAGGCTGAAAATACGGATACTGCTAAATTCTGTATAGACTGTGGACAGCCATTTCACACTGAGTCAATATGCCCTCAATGCAATCATATAAATAAGCCTACTGCTAAATTCTGCGAAGAATGTGGCTACTCCCTTGCTGAGCCGACACCCGCACAAACCAAACCATCCACCGAACCCACCTCCTTCGCCGATGACCGCTACAAGGTAAAGAGAAAGCTTGGGGAAGGCGGCAAGAAAAAGGTCTACCTGGTAACAGATACGAGACTGAACAGAGACGTCGCCTTCGCTCTGATAAAAACGGAAAACCTGGATGAAGACGCCAGGAAACGCGTCACCCGCGAAGCCCAGGCAATGGCAAAGCTCGGTGACCACCCCAACATCATGACCATCCATGACATGGGAGAGGAAAAAGGACAGCCGTATATCGTTATTCCCGAGATGTCTGGCGGCGATGTCGAAGGAATCATCAATGAAGCACCAGAGCACAGACTCCCCCTCGAACAGGCTATTACCATCTCCAAATCCGTCTGCCTCGGTCTGGAGTTTGCCCACTCCAAGGGAATCGTCCACCGGGACATCAAACCGGGTAATGTCTGGATGAGCGAAGACGGCACGGTCAAGATAGGCGACTTCGGCCTGGCGATGGTAACCGATGTCTCGAGGCTGACCCGGGAAGGTATGATGGTAGGCACTGTATCCTACATGCCGCCGGAGCAGGCGATGGGAGGCGAGATAACAGAGAAAGCCGACCTCTACTCACTGGGGGCGATGCTCTATGAGATGGTGACAGGCAGGCCGCCCTTTGTAGGAGATGACTCTATTGCCATTATAGGCGGGCACATCAATACTCCACCGGTATCACCCACCTGGCACCGCAGCGACCTTCCCCCGGCACTGGAGACACTGATACTGCAGCTGCTTGAGAAAGACCCGGAGAAGAGACCAACATCGGCTAAAGATGTCTATAACGCCCTGGAATCGATAGAGAAGGGTGATATAAAGGAATCTACCGTAGAAACACAGGTGCCATCTGAGAATCCCCTCTACAGGAGGGTCTTTGTCGGCAGAGAGACTGAACTGAAACAGTTACATTCTGCTTTTGATGGGGCTATATCCGGGCAGGGGGCATTGATGATGGTGGTGGGAGAGCCGGGAATAGGCAAGACTGCCGTCTGTGAGCAATTATCCACCTATGTCACCCTGAGAGGTGGCAAACCACTGGTCGGTCATTGTTATGAAGAAGGCTCATTATCCCTGCCCTACCTTGCCTTCGTCGAGGCGATGAGGTCGTACGTCCTTGACAGGGAAGTAGAGGACTTGAGGAAGGAATTAGGGACAGGGGCAACCGATGTAGCCAGGATAGTATCGGAGATAAGGGAGAAGCTTAAGGTAAAGCCCAGGGAAGCAGAGAATCCTGAGGAAGACAGGTACCGGCTGATGCAGGCGGTAACAAGTTTCCTCTCAAATGCCGCTGCCGTTAAACCGATGCTTGTCATCCTGGAAGACCTCCATGATGCCGATAAAGGCACATTAGAAATGTTGTTCTATGTCTCAAGGAATCTATCCAACAAAAGAATCCTTATTGTGGGTACCTACCGTGACGTGGAGGTAGACAGGAATCATCCCTTATCAGCCGCACTGGCCGAGTTAAGGCGTGCTTCGAGCTTCGATAGAATCCTCCTTAGAGGCCTTAATGTCGATGAAGTAAGCCGGATGCTGAAGAGCATTAACGGAGAAGAGGTGCCCTGGGTAGTAGCCGAGGCTATCCACAACCAGACAGAAGGTAATCCACTGTTTGTCCAGGAGGTGGTCAGGTATCTCACTGAGGAGAAGCTGCTGGTACGGGCGGGTGGAAAAATGATAACCGCCGGGTCTACTCCCTTAGAGATGAACATACCCGAGGGATTAAGGGATGTCATCGGCAAGAGACTGTCAAACCTCAGTGAAGAGTGTAATAGATTACTCTCTATAGCTGCCGTCATAGGCAGGGAATTCAGGCTTGATGTATTACAGAAGGTAGCGGATATATCTGAGGATGAAGTCCTTACATACATTGAAGAGGCTAAAAGGGTAGCCATCATCGAGGAACGTTCGGCGGTAGGAGCGGCGGTGACCTACCGCTTTACCCACGCCTTTTTCAGGACGGTACTCTATGAAGAGAACATCGCCCCCAGACGTATAAGGTTGCACCAGCAGGTAGCCAGGGCACTTGAGGAAGTATACTCCAGTCGGTTACAGGAACATGCTGCGGAATTAGCTGAGCATTTCTCCTATTCTTCTGAAGCTGCTGACCTGGCCAAAGCAGTGACCTATGGAGAAATGGCTGCTCAACGAGCCATGGATGTCTTTGATTATGGAGAAGCTGTACGTTTGTTGGATCAAGCTCTCAAAGTACAGGAAGTACTTGACTCTGGTGATAAATTGAAAAGATGCGACCTGATACTGGACTTATGTGAAGCCTTACTCCTAATCCCGGACTTCAGACGTATTATTGATATTGAAGCCCCGGAGGCGTTTTCTCTCGCTGAAGATTTAGAAGATAGTTCACGAGCCGTTCGCGCCTGCATGCCCGTATTGTGGTCTATCATTATGGAACAATCGGCGAGAGGGATAACATCTCCGTTATTTGGCGAGTGGCTTGAAAAGGCAGACCAACATGCCAGCCCAGATTCCCGCGAACGAGCATTGGTCGATGCATATCTCGGAGTAAGGAACTGGCAAAGAGGTGATTTTACATCAGGCCTGAGTTATTTTAATCAGGCTCTTGCCCTGGCGCGTCGATTGGATGACCAGTTTACTTTGCTACAAGTTATTCACAGAGTTCTAGTATTGCGTATAGGACCGCAGCATTTAGAGGAAAACGTGCAACTTGCTAAAGAGTTCTGGAGTATTATTCAAAGCCTTGGAATGAGTGCTATCGAAAGGCAAGGGTATGTTACTATTGCGAGTACATTTCTAATAGCAGGACTGAGACGTGACGCAGAAAAAGTTTGTGCAGAACTACGTGGGATAGCCCAACGCATTGGAAGCCTATCACATGAACTTGTATTAGTATTCATAGATTCAGCATTGGCACTGTTGGATGGTAAGCTTGAAGAAGTCATTAATTTAGTGACAAGCATGAAAACTCTTGGTGAAGAAGCAGGTATATCAGCGTATGGGAATGCCCAATTTAGTGACATTAGAGCTCGCATATTTCTTGGAAAACCTCTTGATATGTATGATGCAACATCTCGTTCATTTGAAGGTAGACTCAGATATTGCCTGGTCCAAGCCCACCTTGGAGGAGTTGAAGAAGTATCGAAGATTCTTGAGAGATACGTTTTACAGCGTCCGAACGTTGGCAGTACCGACGATGAAATGCCTTTGTTTGTTGACACAATATTATTAGAAGCAAGTATGTTAACAGGGCAGAATCAAGTAGCCGAGATTTTATATGATCGATTGAAGGGAGTGGGAGCCTATATATCAGGTGGTGTCCAAGGTCCTACCTGTATATCCCGCCATCTTGGAGCAGCAGCCGTTTTATTGGAAAGATTTGATGAGGCCAGAGAGCATTATAAAGAAGCAATCAGGGTCTGCACCGAGATGAAATTCCGCCCGGAACTGGCACTTTCCCGCCTACAATTTACGGAACTCCTTCTCGACCATTACCCTGACGAGAAGAAAGAAGCCCTCGAGCACCTTGACTTTGCCATCAAAGAGTTCCGTGAGATGAAGATGAAGCCGTCATTGGAGCGGGCTTTGAGGCGTAAGGAGATTCTGAAGGCCTGAAGCTTCCTTTTGGTTGAGTAGAGTGCACCCACGCCCGCATATATACACTGGCGGCGCGTAACCGCTAGGTTGTTGGTTCGAGTCCAGCCCGGGGAGCCAGTTCAATTTAGTTTGTTGCGAAATGCCCTAGAGGATGCTACCTTTTACGTGATTTTCTACGTCTTGGTCGTCGAGATTGTCGCTGTGGACGGTACCATTAGTGATATTATTCTACAGTCGCCACCATAAATAGGCGGGTATCACATAGCCAGCAATACTGATGATTGCTGCGGGTAAGGTCATAATATATGAACTACCCGTTACGTCATAGACGGTTCCCCAAAAAAAACCAAGCACTACAAAAACTGCCCCACCAATTAGTCCAACTACCAGTCCATCCTTCGCTGAGCTGGAGATTACTGTGGTGAAAACTACCAATACAACGAGAAAGCCTACTGCAATAGTAGGACAGGCATGGAGCGTTGCGTAAGCTCTTGACCAGCCATATTCCGAAGCAACTGGTTTAATCGGGTCTAAATGGAAGTAACCCAAGTAGCGTCCTGGGTCAAACGGCAAGTAAGCAAACCCCAAATCAGTTAGATATGTGTAAATGTACACAAAAGCTGAAAGGCAACCCAGAACTGCTCCCATAGAGGTTAATAGCCCTGCACGTTTCTTAAACTCACCACCTTTTGACTTTGCAGCCATTGTAATTACTGCTGCGAAAATTCCAGCTATAATTGTGTAAAGGAGCACCGAAGAAAGAACCTTAGACATGCTACCTCTCCAACCATTCGAATTGTATCATAATAGCAATTAAATACCATTCAATAGTATTATATCAGCGGGTTAAAAACCATTTCGCAACAAACTAAATTCTGCTTGAAACTTGGCATATCTTACAAGCTCTGTGTCGCGAAACGGGGCTTACCGGGACTAAAACGAGTGCCCCATGTACCTTGCAGAAGTGCTGGTACGCTCCTGCCTGTTAGGCGGGACACTACGATGAGAACCTGCCACATTCTTACTCTCCCTCCCCCTGAACATATGCATCTCAAGCCGCTGGAAACCGGCAGAACTGACGCCAATAACCCAACGGTTAACAACCATTATAAAAAGGTCCGCAGATTGTTATGCCTGGAGGTTAGACTTGGGGATTTCTTTGAAAAAGGAACCATTCTTGAGTCAATGAAAAGAAGAGGGAGCCCCCGAAGAGGCTCTCTCTTTATATGGCTCAGTTTTTCTCAAAAGTCACTTGAACTATGCCTCCTCCGCATCAATGGTCAGCCTGCAAATCAAGGGGGTACGAAGTATCGTATTTGTTGTGTTCCCATACATTTTCTGAACCTGACTCATCCCAGAACAAATCAAAAGCTCCACTACCGAAGGCGTTGTTACAGGAAACCGTATTACTGCTTGCGCCCTCGTCAAGGCCTATGCCAGTTGCGCCGCTATCGTATACGTTATTATTCTTGATGAGGTTTTCATCTGCTCCCTGCACATGGATACCCTCGACACAGCCGGAGACATCGTTACCAACGACCTCATTTCCGTCGGTATTTTCGCCGGCTAGTTCAAGAACCAGGATGCCCTGTGTGCCACCAATGACGTTGTTCCTCTCGATCTGGTTCCGACTCGAATTCCGCACATGAATGCTAAGATTGATACACTCAGACACATCGTTCCCAACTACCTTATTTGCGTCAGCATTACTTATTAGCATAATGCCTTGGGAACCGCTAGAGAGAACATTCCCTTCGATTAAGTTGCCAGTCGAGTTACCTTCAGCGACAATGCCAACGCCATTCGAGTCATTCCAATCGACGATGTGGTTCTTTATCACCTGATTGTCATTGGCACTATTACAGAGAACGATCCCATCCATTTTACTGTTGATTACCTCGTTTTGCTTAATCAAGTTGTCGGTCGAATTATTGCTCAAGATACCGACTTCACCAGAGCCATATACCTCGTTTCCAATGACATTATTGCCATTTGACTCGTTACGAAGCGCGATGCCATTTTCAACGCTCTCTGATACTTCATTCTCTACGATCGGATTTCCAATAGAATTACTTAGCCCGATGCCACTTACACCGCTACCAGAGACCTTGTTCTGCTTAATCAGGTTTCCATTGGAACTAAGTAGACCAATGCCTTGCAAACCACTACCGATAACCTCGTTTCCAACTAATTCGTTATCGTCGGTACCAATCTGGAGGTTGATGCCGCGAATTTTGCTATCATAGACCTTATTCTCTCTAACCTTATTCTTGTCGGAATCAATATGTAACGAGATGCCCCTTGAGCAGTTATCGGAGACGTTTTCCTCAATGAGATTGCTATCTGACTGTAAAACCTCTATTCCGTCCACAATAATGTGAGAGATATTGTTTCCAATCACCTTATTCCAATCCGAATCAGCCGATAGACATACCCCGCTACCACTATATGACACCACGTTCCTGATCACCTCATTGTTATTGGCATTAACAAGACTAATGCCGCACAAGCCCGCGTTAGTGATACTGTTCTCCGAAATCTGGTTGTTGTCCGCGCCGGTGTGGACGCTGATACCCGTGTGGCTGCCGCTGATGCTGTTCTCCAAGATCCTATTGCTCCCGGAGTTAGGCATGGCGACTCCAACTGCACCGTTCGAAAGCTCGTTCCCAACGATAGTGTTACCCGTCGACTCGTTAACCTGGATGCAGGACTCGGCGCCCGTTGCGTCAACCTGATTGCCGACCACCGTGTTACTATTAGAATTCTGGAGCCAAATACCTAAGACGCCCACACTGTCAATGCTGTTATCCAAGACCTTATTGCTGGATTTCCAATCAAGACGGATGCCAATAAAGCTGTCGTGGACATGGTTCGCTTTGATGGTGTTAGACGACCCGTAAACCATGATAGCGGCATCGGTAGCGCCAGATACCTCATTGTCATCAATCATGACATCTGAAACTTGGGTCCATATATGGATCACGTGTACATTTGTGGAAGTAGTAGCATTAAAACCGTTCACGGTCACTCCATCAGCAGTGATAACGAACGCCGGATAAGCGTCACCATCAACGACTGGCCTATCCTCTCCAGGCGCAGCCTGAATGGTCAAATCAGTCTTGTTGATGCCAACACCTTCAAGGTATGTTCCCTCATGAACGATTATTGTGTCGCCAGCACCAGTTGAAGGATCATTAATTGCTGCTTGGATGGTATTAAAGTCTGGATTGGGGTACTGTATCCCGTCATCATCTACATGCCACGTAGCACTTGCCGCAACAGGTGTGCTCACCGCCATAGTCAGCAACAATGCTAACACCACTGCTATAGCTATCAACTTTTTCATTCTTTAACAACTCCTTTCTTTTACTATTTTCTTATCGCTCCTCAATCTGGAGCATAGCAACTTATCTTCTTAGTCATTTTCTACTTTCCGAAAGTAATCACCCCCTCTTTCAAAACATGATATCGATATTTTATTACCAAGAACCCCTCAATGCTATCAGATTTTGCTGATTTTGACGTAGGATTATTCCTATAAAATGATGTTCATGATCAGGATGCTAGAAAGTCTCATCATTACCCGCCTTTCACCTAAACCACAAAAAGGGCACCAACCACCATAATTTTACTACTATTCAAACTCATCCTTGGCTAATGCTATGAATATTGTTGCTGGTATACCAAGTCCTGACCCTGGGATAGCACAGATAGAGCCAGCAAGTGCTATTCTCCATTTCTTTCTTTGAAGTGCATATGTACCACCTATTATTGGCAATATACCTTAGACCCTATTTCCATATTCAATTGTTAAGGTGCTGTATAGTTAGTTACAAAGGTTCCTTTTTTTCATTGACAAGCACTCTGAGTAGGACTAAACTCAAGTTCAAACAAGATCGATAATTACCAAAGTAAAATCTTGGAAGATTAAATTATCGTTGTATAAGGTGAGAAGACCTTTTGATTAAGAAAATAAGGTTTCCCAGGATATTCTTTGGCTGGGGTATGGTGGGTACCGCAGCCTTTTTCAGTTTCTGGGGAGCCGGCTACCGGCAGTACGGATTATCTGCATTATTCCTACCCATTTCCGCTGAATTTGGGATGACCCGAGCAGCCACGTCCGTTGTTAACAGCATCGGTCGGATTGGTGGAAGCTTTGAGGGCATTCTTGTTGGCTGGCTTTCCGATAGAATCGGACCTCAACGAGTGATCTATTTCGGGGTCCTTCTTTTTGGTCTCGGTTTGATAATAATGAACTTTATCAATTCGCAATGGGGATTCTACCTAGTTTGGGGCATTATGATGGGGCTGGGATTTTCTGCATCTCATGGTATACCCATGAACACTGCCATAACCAACTGGTTTATCAAGAAAAGAGGGATGGCTCTGGGTATAAGAATGATGATCCCCGCAGCCCTCGCCTTACCAATTGTTACCTGGCTCAGTACCAGTTACAGCTGGCGGATATCATGTCTTGTTGGTGGAGTTGTATGGTTAATCGTCGGATTGCTCCTCACCAAACTCTTCGTCAGGAACCACCGCCCCGAATACTATGGCCTGCTTCCTGATGGTTCTCAGGCAGACGAAGAGCTAAAAGAAGATAAAGACCAATTGATAGACAGGGGCGTAAAGTACGCTTCTGAGGTTGAAGAAGTAGAATTTACTACTAAACAGGCGATGAGAACTCCTGCTTACTGGTTGTTAATATTGTCCCAGATAGGCCCGGGCATTACAACGGGTTCGCTAATGTTACATTTCATTCCTATGATTACCGATATGGGAGTAACCCCAACTAAGGCGGCAGCTATGGTAACAATCTCCAGTTTGTCCAATCCTGCCGCAAGATTTTTAAGCGGATATTTAGCCGACCGCGTTAAGAAACACCATTTGCGATTTGTCTTAGCAAGTTCTTTTCTCTTGCAGGGCGCTGGGATTGGTCTGTTCGTGTTATACCAGAACATCGCTATGTTTTACCCTTTCCTTATCCTCTATTTTATTACCATGTCGGTACACATGATTGTACAACCTCTGGTTGTTGGGCGCTACTTCGGTAGGAAGGCTGTCGGTTTAATCCGAGGATCTTCTATGGCAATCGCCATGCCGCTTGGAATCATGGGCCCTATCTACCTTGGATGGGTATTTGACACTACTGGCAGCTATGTAATGGCCTTAACCGTAATCGCCTTATTGCTTGCCGTTTCCTCATTCTTTATATTTCTTGCCCGGCCTCCAATACTGTCGGTCAAAGCCACTGATACATAGCCACCTTTGTAATATAATCAGTAATTTTTATGACCAATTAAACTGAAGACATCTGTATAGACGTCCTTTTTTAGTGTGCGTTGTGGGGTTTTCGTTAATTTGGTACTAAATTTCCATTGTATTATGCTACTTACTAGAATACTATGTATTGAAGTTAACACTATGAAATCAATGAATATTCTAGTTATTGTTACTCCTGAAGGTCTTGTTAAAAAGTTATCCGATGGTTTAGAAGATAAAGGTTATGAATTAGCAAGACTCAGTGCCGCATATGATGAACTCACGCAGGATTTAATTGAAGACTATCCTGAATCGCTTATCTATATCAAAAGCTTACCTAAGGAAATATGAGCATATCCATTCCTCAAATCATTTTACCCTAATTCTCATACTAGTTGTCATTCATCGTGCTGTGTCTCTAGGTATATCAAGAACAATCGTTTGAATTCTGTGATCGAAAGCCTTAATAAAGCGATAGAAGCACAATGGGAAGCGGAAATACTTCTAGATGAGGACTCGGTACAACAGGTTAAGACAGCCATCCAATCATATAGGGAAAGCTATGCTGAATTAGCATCAGCAATCGAGTCTTACTTCGACGTAAGAAGAAATGAGGCAAAATCTGGCGATCAATATAGGAATCAAGATTGGCTTAGAGAACTGAGAAATATAATATACTCATCTGCTGATGATGATTTCTCTAGAAAGGTAGATGACGCAACCAATCAAATATCAGAAGCACTAAAGAAGTTTGTAAGATAACCTGGCTCCCCGGGCTGGACTCGAACCAACAACCTAGCGGATTAGCTGCGGCGTCTTATGAAATAGTTGGTGGCTACCAGCCCCACCGCGCACCATGCTCCGACTATTGCGAACGAGCGTCCGATATTTATATCCAGGTCGGTTAACGTACCGCGCGACAGGTCTGCCATATACTGAATCGGCAGAACACTGTGTACTTTAGCCAGCCAGGCCGGCAGTTGCTCAACGGGGTAGAGTACCGGTGAAAATATCATTATGACGAAGACAAGTACCTGGGTAACCACGTGCGACATCTCCGGCTTCGGGGCTCCGTGTGCAAGCGTGTAGCCGAGGAGTACTCCGCTTATTGCCACCAGCAGCAGAGCCGGAAGCACTAACGGGCTTATCGCCAGGTTGAAATCGAAATATACCGCACCCATTACCAGGGCGACGATAACTCCGGGTATAGCTACCGCGACCCAGATCGTGGCATCAGCCGCGATATAAACCATGCGCGGAATTGGCAGCGACCATACGTAGTCGAAAGTCCCCTCTTTACGTGCCATTCCGACTATCTGGGGCAGCAGTACCAGCCCTATCATGAGCAGGATTATGGTGGGCGCTCCGGTAGTTAAGTACTTGGCAGTAACAGGGGTTATATCGGGGTAGAAAAAGCTCAGGCCGATTACAAAGCCGACCGCTATCATTATCTGTACAGCCATGTTCAGGGCTAGTATGGGCTTCTGGCTGAGAGCCTGCCATTTGAGCAGAAGACCGTACTGGCGGATTGCGTTAACCATAATCCCGTTTAACTCTCCTCACTGGAAATATCCAGTATATCTAGCCTGCCGACCATTCGCACGTATATATCTTCAAGTGTCGTCGGTCCCAGGAAAAATTCCTCGGCGATTTCTTTTTCTTTAAGAGCCTGCGCCCAGCTTATGGCTGCGGCTACGTTTTGTTCGTTCACTTTGGCAATTACACGGCGCTGCGAAGTTACCGGATGGCTGACATACTCCGGGAAATCGGGTGGCTGGACACCCGGCTCCAGAACAAGTTCGAGACGCATTTCCTTATCATTTTGAGGCTAAGGTTTCGAAAAAACGCCATAGTATGAGAGAATCATACATAACTGACTCTGTGATGTTAGCACTTAACTTCGATAATAACTCGCTAAATTTACCTTATAATGCATAATAGTCAAGAATGCATTGACCATGTTATCACACTTTGACCAGGCGCTTACCCATTATGTTCAGCTTAAATCTTCTGATGTCTTCCGGTGGTATTATTCCACCCTGTGGACTCCTAAAATACAGGGCATCAAACGGACACTGGACAATACAGGCGCCGCACTGGACACAGCGCTCCGCCTGCGGCATTGTGGCGATATGTCGGTCCTTATCTTTCTCGTAACAGCCCCTTGGGCAGACCGCCTCGCAAAAACCAGTACCACGGCATTTCTCCTCGTCAAGAACAATCTTGAGTAGTCTTCTCTCCAGTAACCCGCTTTTGTAAACTGGTGTACTTCCGGCTAAATCGATACTCAGTATCAATATGATAATCAGTGAAGCGAACCCCCAGCGCAAGATAAATCCCCAGGAGAAATCACCGATCAAGAGGCCATAAGCGATAAGCCCTAGTATGAGAGCACCCCATAAGATTATTTGAAATCCCCCTCGTCCAAAATCAAAGAATACCAGACCAACTCTTTTCCCATCAGAATGCAGCCAGCGGTTGTAAAGAGGAAAAGACTGAATCAAGTCTCTCGTTATTGTCATGAAGCAAATGGAGACCTATGCTTTACCAATCCTAAACATCTTGGTACCACAGCTAGGGCACGTCCCTTGAGTTGCTGGTTTACCATTCTTCATAGTAACGGACTTAGGATCTTTCATTTCTCTTTTCGCTCGACATTTAACACAATATGCTTCCATAACTTCAATCTCCTTGCCTTAATTAAATAATTAATCGATACCATAATCCCGGATTCAGTGTCCCATGGATTTCTTAAGGTCTTGGTCAAGCCAGACCCACTTAGTAAAGTTATAGGCATTATCGTAGCCAATACTATATTCACCATGATAGTTCTTTATCCATGGCCACCACATGTGATAGAGGGGAGGCAGAGGCTTCGGAATAGCCCATGCCTGGTCTAGGACATATTTCATAAACTCCTTATGCAACCGATCCGCTTCTGACTGGTCTGTCATCCAGACTTCTTGCATTTGATCCCGAACCTTCATAACATAGGGATCGTCAATATAACTACAGTTGGCAAAGGTCACTCCCCAAAGGTCAACGCACTTATATAAACCACCCATTGGCGATGTTGCACCTTGAATCATGCCTTCGTATTGCCTGCTCATTATGAGACCGGTATAGGCACTCGGTTCGATAACATTAATTGTCAGGTCGATATCTGACTTATTCCACATATCCTTTATTGCCGAGATATAGTCGGCCTCTGTAGTCCGGCAAGTTATTTCAGCCTTGAAGCCATCTGGATAACCTGCTTCAGCCAAAAGAGCCTTTGCCTTCTTGGGATTATAGGAATACATTTCTTTTACTGACTCTGGAAGTTCCGGGTCGTCAAGACCTAGGTAGGCATCCTTGTATTCTCTGATATATGTTTTTGGCCAGCTTATTATTAAGGCGTCCCCACCAAGCAGGTCCCTTCTCAATGACTCGAAATCAGTTGCCATCATCAATGCTCGACGGACTCGAATATCATTGAATGGCGGCTTGTCCGTTCTCATATGAATAGCACCGATTGTTGTATCCCGTGGGTGCTTCTTGTAGAGCAACTGCGGAGTCGTCCTAATTAACTCGGCGGCGGGTTCCCACTCAACCGAGCAATAGACATCAACCTTAGCTGTACGAATGGCGGCCTCTCGTGTGGAGGCGTCAGGTATAATCAGGTACTTAACACCATCTAAGTAGGGTAATTGATTTCCTTTACCTAGCCCTACAGGATCCTTGTCCCAGTAATCTGGATTCCTAACCAGAGTTGCCCCGCTCCCTCTAATAAAATCAGTCAGCATAAACGGGCCGGTGCCAACGGAATTCTCCCATTCATTCATGTTTCCATATTTCTCCGGTACCTCTGGTGGTATGATACTGGCAAAGTCACTGAAGTCAATTACGCAATCACCAAACATATCCACCGGGACCTTGATAATAACTGTCCACTTATCAGGAGCAGTCACGGAGAGTTCTCCTACCCGCCCGGCACCGACAGTGCCGTTTCTGATCCAACCTTTGTCACCCTGCAAGTAATAGTTAATGGTAAATGCGACATCATCAGCGGTGAGTTCCCGGCCATTAACCAACTGACTCGCCTCGCTGTCTGGATTAATAGCATAATGTATGCCTTTGCGGATGTGGTAGACTAAAGTACCTGGTTCGGTAAAATCCCAACTTTCTGCGATACAGCCTGTTTTTTGTTCCCAGCGGAAAAGACCCCTGATTGTCCAGTCAGCATCATTAGTACCCGCTGGGCCCTTTGCCCAGTCACCAACAATGAGTTCCTCGTTTGTCAGCTTGAGAGTATGAGCGTTCGCATGCATGAATCCGGTAGCCTCATCAAAGGTGCCCGGGTCACCTGATAAGGCGATGTAAATAACACCACCGTACTCTGGCGCCTCTGGACCTGCTTCCCCCACCTCCTCTTCCTCCTCTGCCGCCGGACCGCATGATGCTAAGATAAGCGACAGTATCGTCAAGCATATGAGAACGAACCATGCAATCTTCTTTTTCATCATTACCTTACACCTCATCCAAATTTGTTAAACTTCAGTCACATAGTCTTCGAATAGTGTAACCCTTGGTATAGATACTATCTTTTAGTGTTAATTTTCATTTCTCCCAAATACATCACCTCCTCGTTTGACACTTCTTTTATATGATACTTTCAAATCGAGAAAGAAAGAGAGCACTGCCCTAAAAACGCCGAGAATTTGATTCTGAGGGTCTCCTTCTGTAAGCTAAAGAGTTCTCGTCAATGAACTGAACCTCCTGGGGAGAACCTATTTTTGTGCCCAATCATACATTTCAAGCTATTGTTACCAGCAAAAGCCTCGATTGTATGCAATAATAAGGTCGACAGCTTCTCCTTGTCAACCTATAATCCCAATAATCTAGCTGCGTTCTTACCTAGCCATTTCTCCTTAACTTCGTCCTTGAGTGGGAGGGCTTCTAATTCATCAACACAACGCTTGGGTGGCAACATGTTATCTGTAGCAAATAGAACTTGATCCTGTAGAAGAGTGTTGCCATAGCGCATCAATGGCTCCCACCCCGATCCAGGGGCAGCGAAGTACTTTGGAGAAACACCACCCAACTCGATGTACACATTAGGGTGCTTCCAAGCAATGGCAATCATCTCTAGAACCCATGGCCAGCCGCCATGGTTGGCTACTATTTTAAGTTCCGGGAAGTCACAAGCTATCTTGTCGATGTGTGAAGGATGAGAATAGTAGAGTGAACGGTCTACGTTGAAGCTGATCGATGTGTGTATGGTGACAATCAGTCCCAATTCTTGGCATTTTGCATATACTGGCCAAAACCTACTGTCCGTCGTATCTACTCTGACTGCCCAAGCTTGAATGTTGACGCCCTTGAATCCTCGTTCGTTAACTTCACTTTCAAGAATTTTAACCAAGTCCTCGTCCAACAAAGGATTCAGACACATGAAGTAGAAAGGAAATCTTTCTGGGTGAGCTTTCGCTATCCGATAGGTGGCGTCATTTAATGCGTGGTAGTCAACATCAGTGGAGTTATACTCTGCCTGCAATACTGCCTTATCAACCCTAGCCTCGTCAAGCGCCTTGATTATGCCCTCTATTGACATCTTCCATTCGTCCGCGAGCGACTCTCTGTAGACTCGGGAATAGCCTCTAGTGGTGGCTTCTTTCCGTCTTTTTTCTGCCTCCTCACGACTTAGCTGCCTGCCATATTCCTGCCGTGGAACAGTGACACGAAAATCTACTATCAATTATCCTCTCCTTTCCTACTCCTTACTGTTTAGAATCTTTATAAAGCCATCTGCTCCATATTACTAATAATTACCAATACCGCTCAAAGCAAGTACCCAATCCTCAGCCATTTAGTCTTGGATTCGATAGCTATGGTACCCAGCTAATATTTATAAGGATATACTCATTTTCAAATGCCGCGGTTTCTAATTCTATTGTTTTCCTTTTGTTCCTTTATCGCCCAAACCACTGGGCTATCCTTTAGAGAATTACCTTTTGCTCTTTGAATTGTGAGATTTGGCTCCAATCATAGCCCAGTTCTAGCAGTACATCCTCAGTATGCTGACCCAATTCTGGAGCGGCGCTCCTTGGGCCAATGGGAGTCTTATTGAACTGGAAAGGCATGCCTAGTAACTTAATAATGTTACCTGAAGGGTGCTCAATCTCCTGTATATAACTATCGCCTGTGCTTTGTAAGTCAGCTAAAGCTTCAGGCACTGTTGTTTCTGGTTCCCATATCAATTTACAATGTTCAAATCGCTTCGCCCATTCCTCTCGCGTTTTAGTGGCGATAATCTCATCAAGTACGGCGATAAGCTCTACGTGATTTTTCACCCGTTTTGCATGTGAATCAAATCTTTCGTCTTTTTCCAAGTCTTCTCTTTCCAAAGCCTTACAAATCGCCGGCCAAAATCGGTCGGATTGGAGCATCATGAAGAAAAACCACTTCTTGTCCTTTGTTTGGTAAGTATTGCGGAAAGGATTAGGAGCGAGTTGCCTGGCGTATTTGAGGGTGTTTTCTTCTTCACCGAAAATGAGGTAACGTTGGACAACATCACCGGCTACCCATACACCGGATGATAGTAGGGATATGTCAACCTTCTGTCCTATCCCGAAGCGGTCTCTAGCCAGTAGCGCTGAAACTATGGCGAAACTAAGGAAGAGCGCAGTAGAAAGGTCTCCCATCGCGCCTCGTAATTGTACTGGCGGCCCATCAGGCTCACCCAGAGTGGACATTATTCCTGAGCGTATCCAAAAGGTGGTATCATCAAAAGCGGCTCTATCTCGAAGAGGACCTTTAGTACCAAAACCAGTATTCTGACCATATATAATCTTAGGATTAAGCTTATATATGGTTTCATAATCCATACCAAGGCGGTCAACTGCGGAAGCACGCATATTGGTAATGAATACATCAGATCTCTGAACTAGCTTATAGACTATTTCCTTTCCTGCCTCCAGGTTAAGGTCAACAGCGATAGAGCGTTTGCTCCCGTTCCACATTTCCCATGTTGGGCTTACGCGGCGGAGGGCACGGCCATCTTGAGTCAGTGCTCTCGTAGAAACCATTCCACGGCCAGGGTCACCACCTGCAGGGCTTTCTACTTTGATAACATCGGCTCCAAGTTCGCCAAGGATGCGCGCGCAGGTAGGCCCAACCACCCACAAACCAAGCTCAATAACCTTTATTCCTTCAAGCGGCAGAACCATTATTACCTGTCTCCTCCTTTTTTCTTAATTCTTCTATCATGGCACTCATTCTGTCCTTAGCATCTTTGAAATATGTTGATTCTATCGATTCTGGATAAAATCGTTTATGCAAAACAATATAATCCGCCCCCCAATTCGGCTCAGGTTACCCCGTTTGTAAACTTCCCTCTGTTTGGTGCCGTATCTCACATTTTACTGTTTCAGCATTTAATAGTGCGTCAGGATTTACAATAGCGTTATTTTGTAATAATTACATTATCGAAGCCATAATCGCTTTTTGTACGTGCATCCTGTTTTCTGCTTGGTCATACATAGCAGACATTGGACCATCTATTACCTCATTGGTGGCATCATTGTCTCTGGCTATAGGCATAGCGTTCATAAAGATGGCACCTTGGTTGGCAATATCAAAATGTGCCTTGGTAATACGCCAATCCATCAAAGATTCACGTCTCTTTAAATATTCCTCTCGCGTCTTCCCCATCAATTTCCAGCTCTTAGCGTAGATTACATCTGCATTCTCGACTGCCTCATTAATATTATGTGTTATCTCAAGACTTCCTCTGGACTGTTTAGCTAACTGTAATCCTTCATTTATATATTCCGGGTCGAGGTCGAATCCCTCTGGATATGCATAGGTTATCTTCATCCCTAGCTTCGTCCCGGCAAGAGCCAAGCTATGAGGTATGCCGGGACTTATTGGGCCGGGATAAGGGCACCAAGCTAAGACTACTTTCTTGTTCTTATAATCCGGACCAAATTTCTCCATTATAGTTTGAATATCAGCCATGACCTGACAGGGATGCTCTTTATCGTCGAGCCCATTAATTATGGGAATGCTTGCGTTTGCGGCCATGGTCTCTATAATTCTACGTGTATCACCATACTTCAAATCTTCTCGCCCAGGTATAGAGGACATTCTAATGACTATCCCATTCAGATAACGGGACAGAATTTGGGCAGTATCAACCCACGATTCGCCATGTAGCACATGCAGTTGTTCCGGTGTGTAGTATTGAGCATGCCCCCCTAAATGAGACATGCCAGACTCAAAAGCTATTCTTGTTCTTGTAGAAGACTGGAAGAATAGCATTCCCAATACTTTACCTTCTAAAAGGCGGTGAGGCTCTCCGAGGTAATACTTCCTCTTTAACTCAGATGCTAAACTCAGAATTGTCTCCAGGTCTTCTCTAGAATAATCTCTCAAAGTGATAAAATCTTTTCCTTTTAATTTGGCAACCATAGGTTCATATCCTCCAAATTTTTTTTAACGATCCCCTATTCAAAAACCGGCGGGTCATTCTATTTATTTCACATTCCCTCCTTCGAATCATGCCAACATAACTTAGTATCTCAAACGAGGTAGTTAAACGGCATTCAAGCTATCAGTCTTGGTCAAGCTTTGTGGTCTTACTTTCTCAGGTCAAGGTATGAGAGATAATTCCTTCATGTGCTACCATCCCTTGATTGATCTGACTGGCAGTAGATTGGTATGTATTTACCGATTCCTGGCTTGGCTACGAGCTTGCCATTATCCACTAGCACATTACCTCTAAGCATAGTAGATACAGGCCAGCCTTTAACTTCCCATCCTTCATAAAGGATGTAATCGTAGCATCCGTGCTCTTTGTTTACTGTCATCTTCATGTTCTTGCCGAGATCCACAATCACCAAATCAGCATCTGAACCAACTTGAATTGTGCCTTTTTGAGGGAAAAGTCCAAAGGTCTTGGCATTATTAAAGCAGAGAACTTCAACGAGCTTCTCTAATGTAATCCTGCTCTTATTTACCCCTTCGCTGAGCATAAGGGGAAGGAGATTTTCAATACCTGGTGCCCCCGGTGGAGCCTTCCACATGTCCTTCTTCAAATCTTTTGTGACACTGCAATGGTCGGTGCCAATACAGTCGATAGTGCCTTCTCTAATCCCCTGCCATAATCTCTCGCTGGAAGCTTTATCAGTTATAGGGGGATTGATTTTGCCTAAAGGACCTAAGTTAGAGGTTTTATCTAACACTAAATAATGAGGACATGTCTCCGCTACTATATTGATTCCTTCCGACTTAGCTTTAGCAATAACATCTACACTAGCACCGTTGTGTACATGAACCACATACAGAATTACCTTTGTCAGCTCCGCAATCGAAATAGCCCTCTTAATATCTATAGTCTCACAAAAGCCTGGGCGAGCTTCGTCCCAGGCTTCCATGTTCTGCCTTCCAGTAGCCTCCAACTGAGGTTTAATGCGAGAAATTATATCTACGTCCTCGGCGTGAATCTGAGCCACAGCTGGATAACCGAGTGAAGCGATCTCGTTGAAGCCGGTCCACAATATCCCATCATCAGTTGGATAGGCTCCTAATCCTTCTCCCCCCTTATAGCCCATGTAGAATTTAAATGAGGCAACGCCGTAACGATTAGCATTAAGCTTTATTTCACTCAGATTGGTCTCTGATAGAATGTTGGCATGAACGAAAGCGTCGATAAAGGAATACTTCTCCCATGTTTCCCTCCATCGCTCAAAGCTATCTACATGGGAACCTTTTCCAGCTTCCCTTCCAAGACCTACAAAATTGCCTACAGTTGTAATACCACTAAAAGCAGCACCTATTGTGTCTTTTAATCCGTCTTTAAGAGAATGGAAAGACCCAAGATGAGTATGCACATCGATGAGGCCGGGAAGTACATAATTACCTTGAGCGTCTATAGTTCTCTTAGCTTCGGGCAGATTAGCATTACTGGCAATAGCTACTATTTTACCTTCATCAACAGCTATTCCTGCCGGAATAATCCCCGCAGGGCTTACGATTTTGCCGTTTATTATGGCACTATCAACCCTAGACTTAGCCACTTTTGGCTCTCCTTCGCATAATAATATGGTTCCTTATCTTACACGCAAGATCAAATATCAGATAAAAACTCTATAGCGCCTAAAGGACAAACTACCTTGCACAAACCACAAGCTACGCATAAACTCGCATTAATAATAGCCTTCTTATTTTCCAATGTTATTACTTCACCGACACTTCCATCGTTACACGCTGTAACGCAAAGCCCACAACCGCTGCACTTTGTTTCATCGACTGTAGCTACAACAAGCGTCTGGCTCAGGCTTAATTGGGCAGGTTGGTCTACAATGTAATTCAAAGATATGCCTCTGAAATCACTTATGCTTTTATAGCCCTTCTGCGCCATGAAATTAGCCAGACCCTTCAAGTAGCCATCAACCACCTTGAATCCGTTTAGCATTACATCAGTACATACTTGAAGAGCTGTAGCCCCAACCATCAAATACTCGACAGCAGCCTGCCAGCTGGATATGCCTCCAATCCCGAATACGGGTATCCCAACAGATTTTACAATCTGAGCCACGCATCTGAGCCCCACTGGCTTAAGTATTTCCCCTGATAAACCAGAAAAAGTTGCCTTGTTATTTGGAGATGCACTTAGGGGTATGCCGGTTTCTATATCGATGCCGGAGAGGCCTAACAAAGTATTCACTCCGGCTATGCCACTTGCCCCAGCTTCTTCCACTGCTTTGGCAACAGGAGAAAGGTCGAAAAGGTTGGGGCTTAATTTAACAACCATTGGTATATGACATTCTCTCTTTATAGCGCTAACTACCTCCCCTGCCAATTGAGGATCCAGGTCAATAAATGCTGCCTCCGCTTTTTGGAGTCCCAAGGCAGGACAAGAAAGGTCCAACTCAACTAGCTTAGCTCCACATTCTTCGACCTTACTGGTTAAATAGACCCAATCCTCTATGTTTGTAGCTACCACGCTGGGGATTATCAGCAACTCCCTCTCTTCTCCAGCTTTAAGAGCCTCGCCTAAATCCGCATCTGAGAATGGTGTGAAACCTGGACCACGATTTTGCATACCAATCAGGCCTTTCCTGCCTCTTACCGGGAAAATGCATGGAGAGTTTTTATGTCCTTTTGTTGGGGTTAGTTGCTCCCGTCTAATTGATTTAAGAACTACTCCCGCCCATCCCGCGTCGGCTATCCTGCCTAAGTTTCTTTTTATTATCCTTGCATCACAGGAAGAAGGCCCTGCTGCAATTACAAATGGGTTCTTTAACTTAAGTCCAGCGAAATCTACTCCCAACACTTCTTGACCTCCCAACGATTATTAGACCACATTTGGCAAGTTCAGCAGCATTATCTGGTAATTCGTGTCCCCGTTTCACCTCGCAATGCCTTTGATGCCGTTTCGGGTAGGGTAATTATAACCTCCCCGTCTGTTTCCTCCAAGAACTCAATTGCTGCTCCGACCTTTGGCTCCATGCTCCCTAGCCCAAATTGACCTTGTACCAGAAGTTTCTTAGCCTCAGTCAGGCTGAGATGATCCAGAGCTTTCTGGGAAGAGAGACCAAAATCACGGTACACTTTTTCCACGGCTGTAAGAATAAGGAGGAAATCAGCGCCTATCTCGATAGCTAGACGGCTCGAAGCGTAATCTTTGTCGATGACCGCTTCGACACCTTGGAGGGATTGGTCACACTCTCTCACCATGGGAATACCGCCCCCTCCAGCTGCAATCACGATCTCGCCGGCATCTAGCATACTTTTGATGATTCTCACCTGTTGAATGGTCACCGGTCTTGGTGAGGGAACTGCGCGTCGATAGCCAGAAGGGCTATCATTAATCATAGCCCATCTCATTTCTCGCCGCAGGTTGTCCGCCTCCCTCAAATTGTAGTAAGGTCCAACAGGTTTAGTTGGATTTTTAAAAGCAGGGTCATCCCTATCGACTATTACCTGCGTCAAAACGGTGGTAATGTTATGTCTCAATCCCGCTTTTCTTAAGGCATTGGCCAATGTGTTCTGCAACATGTACCCCATGAACCCCTGGGTCGCAGCATTGCAAATGTCCAAGGGCATTGATGGTACCATCTCTCTAGCTGATTCAACAGCGAGAAGGAGATTTCCCACCTGAGGACCATTACCATGAGTGATCACAACGCGGTTTTCACCTTCCAGCAGTTCCATCAGTTGTGCGCTGGTTCGCTGCAAATTAGAGGATTGTTCTTCAATAGTCCCCTTTTCATTCGCCCTCAGAATTGTATTACCTCCCAGAGCGATTACAAAAGTTCTAGGCATTTCATATAAATTATTCCTCCAGTGGAGAAGACATTCAACGCTGTCCCTATGATGCCATTTAGTATCCCATGGATTCCTTTAGTGCCTCGTCTATCCAACAGTATGTAAAGTAACGGTGATGCCCATCATTACCTATATCTATGCAACCGTAGAAATTCTGCAGCCACGGCCACCACATGTAATAAGTTTTTTCTATTGGCACCCATACTCCCCAGGCTTGCTCGAGAATGAACGGGCTTATCTCTTTCAACAATCGCGCGACCTCATTATCGTCCAATCCAAGGGCTGCCGAAATCTTGTTATAGGTCTCCCTGGTACGTGGGTGTTCGAAGAAACTGGGGTCGTCGGCACTCTCTGAACGGACTTGAAGCATCAGGTAAGGTATTTTAGCGGCACCACCACCATAGATCATCTGTGCATGCGTCCTACCCCTCCTTACACTGGTTATCACAGTAGATTCCAGTGGTTTAATCTCCATATCGACACCTATATCAAGGAAGTACTCTCTAATTATGGAAAGGAAGTCCACGTCTGATCCAGGCCCACAAACAATCTCGGTCTTAAAGCCATTGGGATACCCTGCTTCAGTCAGCAGTTGCCTTGCCTTCTCCGGGTTATAGGTAAAAAGCTCCTGCACACCGCACCTTGAGTCAGGCGTTGTTGGCTCTGTTGGCATTTCTTCAAGCGGGGTGTAAAAAGGCTCAAATATCTTGAAAGGCAGGATGGGTACAGCTAACATCCAGGCGTTACCATCGTAGTAATTATCTATAATATCCTGCCGGTTTATAGCCAGATTCAGCGCTTGTCGAACCCTCAAGTCTTTGAAAGGTAGCTCTGGCTTATCAATCCTACCACAAGGAAAGAGCCAGGGGCCGAGAGTCGGAACCTCCTCCAGCTCAGGTTGTGTCTTTTTCAATTGGTCTCTATCTGTCCAACTGATACCAGCTAAGTTATCAATCTTACCTGTCCGAAATGCCGCCATCTGGGTAGATTTATCAACTATGATCAGTTCCTTAACGCTGTCTAGATAAGGTAATCGGTTTCCCTTGCCTAGTCCAACTGGGTCCTTCATCCAGTAGTTGGGGTTCTTTACATAGGTTATTGAAGTGCCAGGAACGTAATCCGCCAGCATAAACGCTCCTGTTCCGCAAGCATTCCTCCAGTCCTTCATGTCGCCGTGTGCTGCTACCATGTCAGGCGGAAGGATATGCAAAAAGTCACTTACTTGATTTATCATCAGCCCGAGGGCTGCCGGAGGAACCTTGACTTCAAGCGTATATTTATCAAGCGCCTTTCCAGATGTTGGGCCTTGCCCAACTTTTGTGTAAGCAAGGTAAAGATAATTTGTGGGAGAGTAGAGGAATTCCCGCTCTATGCTCCAGGCCGCATCCTCAGCGGTGAACTCCCTGCCATTTACAGGCGGCTTATCATGCCAGTGGACCCCTTTACGGATATGGTAGATTATGGTTTCATTATCGGGTACATCAAAACTTTCAGCCAGCATGCCTGCCTCCGCCTCAATACGTCCCCCCATACCCATAGTCCAGTCGACCTCGTCAGTGCCTGCTGGGCCCTTCGCCCAGTCTCCCGTCAATAGTTTTTCATTGGTAACATAGTTAGTTGTGCAATTCATTTTAAACTGTACGGCTGGATCAAAGCCCATCGGGTCTCTTGTTAATATCGTGGTTAAAGATCCACCATACTTTGGCACTTCCGGAGGCAGTAGCTCCTCTTCTTCTTCCTCCACCTTTTCCTCTTCTTCCACCTCTCCCTCTTCTCCTATTACTACCTCTTCTTCCTCTTCTTCTACTGCCGGGCCACAGGATGCTATCACCAAGGACAATGCCATCAGGGAACTCACCATCGTCCACACAATTTTCCTTTTCATCTCTTCTCCTCCTCCACTATATTATACAGATTAATCTTTTCTGAGAATCGTCGCGTATTCGACTATTATCTTTTGATATCTCATTTGTCTTCTCTCAAGGGTGCACCTCCTTAATTGTTCATGTTGCTAAATCTGACTACCTCCGGGGCTCCTGTGCTGGGAGGGAGCACAATGACAACGTAAGATACGACTTAAAGGAGAAAAAGCTGCGGCACTCTGACTTTTCATTATAAAACCAGCACCTATTACTTTAAAAGATGGACCAGCTCTTGGCTATAATATCTTCTGTATGACTTTGTTAATGACACTATTAATTTAACGTATCGTATACGGGATTACGTATACGATACGTTAACACCAATAAGGTCTTTTGTCAATAGAAATTAAAGTAACTAGTGCTTACCCTTCTTAGAATCGTTTTGTTGTCAAGCACAAAAGAGCATCCGTTGGATTAATACAAATGAACTTATGCGGGTGAAGTAATCCCTTGATACTGGACGCTTATTCCCGGAAGGTAGTTGTCTACGCTTTTTCCGCAAGACTAGATACCACTGTGATGTTCACAGGGCTCAAGATAACCATAGCCGGCTACAACTGGCTTAGGGTGTTATCCATCACTCAAACTAGGGAGCATAGTGTGCCTAAGGTGACTACATGGACGAACTCAAGAGATACTGCTTTAAAATCAGCCCAGCATACACTGGTAATCCTAGCTAGAATGTCATGATGGAAAGCTTCTTCAATACACTGAAATACGAGGAGGTCTATTTATGTGATTACCAGACCTTTGATGATGTGGTAGTTAGCCAGGCTTCCTTATTTCATTAATGAGGTCTAAAATCAGAACAGGCTTAATTCAGCCCTTGGCTACCACTCACGAAATTACTTGAGAGATTAGTGTTTAAGCAGGGTAACAAAGGGTTATCCCACCAGGCTCTCCTAAACTTACCTGTCCAGTCATCGGGGTGCTGTCTAGGGTGCTTCCTGATAATCTCAGAGTTTGGTTCATCACCCGTCCACAGAACGTTTAAAAGAATACATATGTCCACACCATAGCACTCCGCGATCATAATTCACTAGGGTCTGATGGGGGATAAGGAGTCAAATTCTTTATTCCTAGCAGTTCAATCGCTTTGTCCCGTACCTTAGATAGAAGAAACCAGAACTGAAGTTGCTCCTCTTTAGTCAACGCCGACATGATATACTCGGTAGATTCGTGCCTAGAGGCATCGCAATATACTTCGTATCCCTTCTTAGTTATTTTCGCACATATTGAGTTCTTCTTCGCCGGATCTCTTAATCTTTTAATTAATCCTCTTTTTTCCATCCTTATGAGCTGCTCTGAGACGCTATGACGTTCCCGGAATAATTGTCGAGATATTTCTGATGTAGTTGCGTCTTCGCCAAGTTTTAGAATCTGAAATAAAACCACTGAATCATTTATCAAAATGCCGTAACGATCTAATTCCCTTTGCCGAGCCTTGTATATGAGGTGACGATTATGGTTAAGCAGGTGCCATAGTCCACTTTTAATATTTAAAGAAACCTTCATCTTCCTACTCACGTTTAAACCAATGTTGTGATGATAATAATTGGATAAATCTAGAGACGATATGCATAAATAAGTACCAGTTAATGCTATCATAATCACACAAAGATGTACAATACACCACGTTGCCTTTTAACTCCACGTAAGTTCTTAGTATCCCACGCATGACTTTTTATTAGCCATGGTGGATCGAACTTTCCCGAGGATCGAATAATGATGTGATATTGCACAAAGTCAGGATTGTTTCAGAGGGAGTCCGACTCTCTCTTGTTTTTCCATTTGGTTTGACATAGAGTAATCAGCACAATGGTCAGAATTCAAAACATAATTCAAAATTCTATTGTTATTCAAATCACTTCGTAGAATCCTAAACTCAAGGCACTTATTATCCCAGATTAGGAGGAAGGGAGCAAGCCAGGGCCACCCAACGTCGCACTCTATCGCCACCATCCGATGAGAAGCAGCTTACCGATGATATTATTGCCTTGGCGACCCGGTATGGCAGGTATGGCTACCGCAGGATAACGGCTATGCTTAAAAAGGAAGGGTGGATGGTAAACCACAAGAGAGTAGAAAGGATCTGGAGGAGGGAAGGATTGAAGGTACCAAAGAAACAACCCAAACGGAGCAGGTTATGGCTTAATGATGGATCCATTTAACATGGATATTATGTCATTTTTCTGAATATACTCCCAGGAAAAATCAATACGAAAACAGTTTCAATTAACGGTTGCGGAGACCAATAAAAAATAAAATAGCTCCAGCGATAATAGAAGCTATTCCTGAATATCGATAGAAAAGAAGAAGCGCTTCGAGTATAAACTCTAATCTTGCAAAATTAGAAAGGTCTTGTGATAGAATGTTATTTATAGCGTCAGGAACTAAGTCAGGGAAGAGTGATTGAATAAAAATAACGATAAAGCCAAATACAATAATAAAAATACCAGTAGTTACCATAGCGTAACTAAGCCCAACCTATGATGTCTCCTGAATACTCTCCACTATCATACCGGCAAGTAGCTTAAGGAGATAACGAGCTTGCTGCGTCTTGCTTCGGGGTAACTTACTCACCCTTGCCTTCCACCGTTTGAAACGTTCGCTTTTAAGCACAGCAGTTTTTAAGGAAGCAACTTTGTGCCTTTTAGGCACAGTCGTTTTTAGGGAAGAAATCCTCTGCTTCTTTGGCGCTCCGGTTTTTAGGGATGCAGTTTTTCGCTTTAAAGAGTTCTGTACAGCCACTACCGATGGACCCCCCTGTTTATCTAATTTTTACTGTATACTCTTTGCCCTTCATTAACGATACCTTAAACATTCGCTTTAATAAATCATCATTTGGTTAATACAAATAGTCAATTAGTAGCATTGTAAAGATATATAAGGATAAAATTGGACAAAAAGAGAGACGGAAGAAGAAAGAACAGAACATAAGGTCATAATTAATAAGGATATTGAAAAAGATATCTAGAAGCTGTAGTATCATCTCATTTTCTCTAATATTTGGACATGCTAAATGTGCTCCACGTGGCGAAACGGCGAATTTGTAAGCCTTTTTATTTTTATGACCTTTTGATGAAACAAAAGGGTCTTTTGTCATATTTGAAAACCTTGCTAGATTTTCATCAATCTGAGAGTTAGTTAGATACTTACCAAATTTGCCTGCTTCTTCTAATAACACTGCTGGCAATACCTGCTACTGCTTTCGTAATAATGTCCAAGAGTGAGTTTGAATAAGGGAGTCTTACCACAACCTGAGTAAATAGGGAAGTAATTACTACATAGTTTCAATCTGCACGGATTTCTCGAAACTATTTGCTTAACAGTAATTGGTAAATGTTAAGTAACAGACCGCAAGCTGGATGATACTCCCTGATGTGTTCGCGTGTGACTATTTACACTCTAAGTCTGTCAGCAACTCCGTACTTCAAGTGGCGCTCCCTGACATCGCCGTCCGCCAGATTGGCATAGTGACGGGTCATCTGAAGCGAGCTGTGCCCAAGTTTCTTTTGCAGGCTGAAAGGGTCACCGCCGTTTCGCAGATACAATACCGAGCTTGTATGCCGTAACTTATGTGGATAGCAATTTTTAAGGCCTGCCTTCTTACCATACCGGGTAACGATTTTTTCAATACGGCCTGGTTCTAGAGGTCTGCCATCGAATGTTAACCAGAAGCGGGCGGTACCGATAGGAACGGGGCGATGCTTCATTTTGTATTTCAGTAACGTCCTGGCTACCTTGTAACCGAAGGGGATATACCTCTCTTTTCCACCCTTTCCCATTACTCTGAGATATCCATTCTCCAGGTCGACGTCATCTTCTTCAAGAAAAGCGATTTCGGATAATCTGGCATTAGAATCGATCAGGGTAAGAATTAGGGCATAGTCCCTGAATCCGGTGTCCGTTTTCTTATCAGGCTGGGATAACAGTATTTCGATCTCTTTCTGGGTAAATGTTGGCACCACTAACTTGTGTACCTTGGGCATTTTTACCTTCTGCATCGGATTTTTATCAACCATCTCCTCACGGTACAGGTAACTGAAGAAGGCCCGGATTGCCCGCGCGTAGGTCTCAATCGACCGGGCGCTTATTTTATCCTGTTTCGGTTTATTGAAAGGGTGATTGAGAAACTTTGGCCTCTGCCGGAGGTCATTACCAGTGATATCATCGATATTCTGTCTATCGGGTCCCAGGAAATCACTGAAGTAGGTGACACTGGAGGTGATCCAGCGTGCCGTCTTGGGGCTCTTGCCTTCTGCTTGAGCACAGATACGATAAGCTGTCAGAGCTTCGGATAGGGTAGCCACGGTGTTCTCCTTACTCTGACAGCTTATATCTTTTGGAGATGGCGGACTACAACTTAGTACTACATTTCGAGTATTTTTGGAGTGAAGCAGTTGCTCCCGTTGAGCGTGTGGCGTCCCTGGAGGGATTCGAACCCCCGACCCGCTGCTTAGAAGGCAGCCGCTCTATCCTGCTGAGCTACAGGGACGAATGAATCACAGGTAAATTCTACGATAAAACGAGTGTCAAAACAAGCTGCAGACCAACTGCTTTGTGAATATCTGGGTAATGTTTAAGTTCAAGGAATTCAGTAAATAATAGGGTATAAAACCTTAGCCTGCAAAGAATACATGCCTTATTTTTTGCCTGAGAAAAAAAGACTTTTTTGAGCGTGATTTTAAACCCTGTTTTTTCACCTCGGCAATAATGAAAGAATATTAAATAAAACAAGAGTGGTTAATTCACTTTTCTGACTAACCAAGCTTCTCTCGCAACACACTCTTCTTGTCTAACCCTTTTTCCTTTGCAAACGCTTTGGTATGTTTACTTATCTTGTCAGCTTTTGAAAGAAGTAAAATCATGATACCCAGTAACACAAGGAAAATGCCAATTCCAACAGGTGAACCCCAACCTAGAATAAGGAACAAATCTCCAGCCATTTCTTCTCCTTTCATTGAACATCGAGATTTATTCGTATTATATGGGTGGGCATAAAGTATAGTCAATCAATGTATACGCAGTAAAAAGAATAACAGACAAGCTTTACTGAGTAGAGGAAGGGTGTAAAACCATCATCCAGAAAAAGAACCCGCTAGATTTTGATTTGGTGAAAATTGCTGAGCGTAAGAAGTGGGTTATTTTGTTATTTGTTAATGAACCGAGGTAAGCATCGAGTGAAGTTTGAAATTTGAGCAGAACAGACGGAGGACGTTAGTGTTCCTCACTACGTTTAGCAAAGACGTTAAGCTATCACGTAGGGTAATGTTATTTGCCTGTACTTAAAGACTGGAGGGTTACTAACAAACAAAAGGGAGTACACCACACCGAACTAGACCAAAGGTTAACCAACCTTGTCTCGTAACACAACCCATTGTTTGAACTCTGTACCTGGGAGGGTTGATTCATCGATGACCTTAAATCCATAACGTTCCCACAGTGCTACGTCCTCTAGAGTGTGTGTCTCCCCGTAACAAGGTAATTTGTCCTTGTCAGCTATTGCTAACATTGCTTCTATTAAGATTTTACCGTACCCTTTCCCTTGAAACTCAGGATTAACACCAACATACCATCCATACCAGTGGCGGAAGGGAGCATAACGTTTATGTAGTGAGTTTAAAAAATTACCAACAGAAATCATTCTTAAGATAGTCTTTATACCTATCTTGAAAAGGTAGGATAACATCCCACTCCGAATCATTTTCCAGATGGCGTAGTCGGCGTTTTCAGAAGGAAGCCAAACTATTACGCCTTCCAGCTTCGGAGATGTTGCATAAACTACACCGTACAAAATCCCATAGCGAACGAAAACTTCTAAAAAATAGGGTGATTTCTTTTTTCTTTCATACCCATCTGGAATAAATGCTACGTGTAACGGGTAGTCAGCAAAAGCTTGGGCAAGAACGTTGCCTGCTGCTTTAGCCTGGGACTTGGTTACACGGACAAGATTATCCAAATCATCTGACATTACTATTTCCTCCTTTAAGCTGGGGGAATCGTTTCATAATGTGTGTTTGGACTATACTCCTGCTCCTTTTTATTGTCAATACTATAACTAATACTGGAGCATAAGGACAAATAGGGGAAGGAGAGCACCACACCAAACTAGAATTGAGAGATATTGCTGTTCAGCTATTTTCTTTCGTCCTCACTTTTGCCACAAGTAGTCAGTTTGATAAGCCTTAACTACCCATTGAGGAACGGTATACCTCTCATCATACCTAGTGCTTAATATTACTGCTAGAGTATCGTGTAACACTGCTTGGGCAGCGATTGCATCACCCGCTAGTCTCCGTACTTTATTAATGCTAGACTCAAGCCATCCTTGTCCCAATCCTATACCACGTTCTTCGTCAAACTTGATTGAAGTAGGCATCCATATTTCGTCCTTGTCTCTTGCTCTCGTAGGAAACGCTAGCATGTGATGTTTGAACTTGTTAAACATACGAACCCAACCACGACCCTTTTCTGCTCGCCTCTTAGCAATCTTAAGCCAACCTTCCAGTTTGCGTGGTATGCTCCGACTTATATTATCCACTAGTTCCTCAGATGCCCCTGCATTGATTAACTCGTCATTCGTTGGTATATGACATAGTTTTCTGAAGCCTTCCCCATCTAAATTTTCTAGGATAGATACCGCTCGTTTCTCTTCATAATGACCTCTCTTCCCCACCTGAATCTTATCGAGAAGAAGAAAGAGGGAATACTCAGCGTTACCAGGTTGCCATTCCTGTAATGTAAAGAGCCAACCTATTAAGTCTTCGGTAGAGGTCATGAACTCTTCATAAGCTTTGATAACTAAGAAATCTATTGCTCGCTGATTCACATTGAGGGGTTGCTGAAGCACTAATTGGGCTGAATAAGCACGCTCGGCTGTGCTGAAGTAAACAGCGTTTCGTAGAACAGAAGCATCCTCTAAAAGATTACCTGAGTCTGGGTATAAAAGTCTATTTATGCCATTCATCAAACTCTACCCTTTGCCTCAGCTTATGACAATGAATGTATTCTGTCAATGTAGCGAATTCGGTGCGAATATTCTATACTACTGCCTTATTTTAAGAGGGTAGATAAGATGAGGTTACGGGCTAGATTTTCCACAGTCCGAACACAGCCAGGGCAGCGAGACATACTCCAGCGATTACTGCTCCTATCCAGCCGAGCAGGCTGAGGCAGGTGACAATTGCCCCGGCAATAAGTACGCCTGCCAGAATGGACAGGAAAGCGTATCTGATTTTTACCCCGAAGATAATGGCGGCTAGAGAACCCGTCCAGGCGCCGGTTACAGGGAGAGGTATGGCGACAAATAACATCAGGCCTATCCGCTCGTATTTCTCAATAACCTGTCCCTGCCGCCTGGTACGCTCCAGAAGCCAGTCGAAGAAGCGTTTTATTACGGCTATCTTTCCCAGCAGCCTGTAGATTGCGTTAAAGAAAAAGATGAGGAGCGGCACGGGTATCAGGTTGCCGATAACAGCCAGCAGGTAAGCTTTATACCAGGGGAAGCCGAATACGTTTATGGCTATCGGGATAGCTCCCCTCAGCTCACTTATCGGCAGGGCCGAAACAATAAGCACTACCAGTTCTCTGGTTAAGCCTAGACCGACCAGTTCGTCAGGGGACACCGTACTCCTTAGCGCTCATGGTGCTCAATTCATTGGGTATTTTCTGGCAGTGTAGCAAAAGGCTATTACGCCGTCAAACAACCTGGGTGCCAATAGAATTTGATTGACAATATCCAATTCGCATTGTTAGTATAGTTATAATAAAAGCCTCACCCGGAACAGACTGATGGTGCTGAAGTTACTTGATGGAATAGACAGCCCTGCCGATTTAAAAGCACTGAAACACCAGGAGCTTGAGCAGTTAGCTGCTGAGATAAGAGAAGAGCTGGTGGCCACGGTTTCTGCGAACGGCGGACATCTGGCTTCCAATCTTGGCGCCGTCGAACTTACAATAGCTTTACACCGAATCTTTGACAGCCCGCAGGACAAAATAGTCTGGGATGTCGGGCATCAGGCTTACACTCATAAACTACTGACCGGCAGGCGGAAACGTTTTGCCTCGCTGCGCCAGTACGGAGGATTGTCCGGATTCACCTCCCGCAGTGAGAGCGAACACGACCCCTTCGGCGCCGGTCATGCCAGTACTTCCATATCAGCAGCCCTGGGAATGGCTATTGCTCGAGACCTTCAAAAGGATAATTACAGTGTAGTTGCTGTTATCGGTGACGGTGCTATAACCGGAGGGATGGCTCTTGAGGCACTCAACCAGGCGGGACATCTGGGCTCCAAGCTGATTGTTATCCTCAATGATAATGGGATGTCAATTTCGCCTACTGTGGGCGCTCTGGCCAGGCTAATGGGAAGAGTACGGTTTGACCGCCGTTTCAGCAAGGCAAAGGAGAAAAGCTGGCGGATACTTAGGCATTTCCCTTTCAGTAGCAGACTATTACAGGCCAGCCAGCAGGTTGAAAGCGGCGTAAAAGGGCTAGTTATGCCGACAACGCTCTGGGAAGAGCTTGGCTTTGCGTATATGGGTCCTTTTAATGGCCACGATGTTCGTGAACTTGAAGCCGCCTTTATTCAGGCAAGGGACTATGGCTTAAAGCCGTCTCTGGTTCATGTTGTTACCACAAAGGGGAAAGGTTATCTTCCGGCTGAGGGTGATGCCGTATACTTTCACGGTGTACCGGCTAAAAACAGCAGTAACGGCGAAATACAGACTTACAGTGAAGTATTTGCCCAGACCGTGCTCCGGCTCGCCCGCGAAAACCAGAAATTAGCGGTGATTACACCGGCCATGCCGGAAGGCAACTGCCTGAATATAGTTCAGGCTGAATTCCCGGAGCGTGTTTTCGATGTCGGTATCTGTGAGCAGCATGCTGTCACCTTTGCTGCCGGCCTGGCTACTCAGGGCTATATCCCCATTGTTGCCATATATTCTACTTTCCTTCAGCGTGCCTTTGACCAGATTATCCACGACGTGTGCCTCCAGGAACTGCCGATTGTGTTTGCCATTGACCGCAGTGGTATCGTCGGCGATGACGGTAAGACTCATCAGGGTGCTTTTGACCTCTCATACCTGACGCTGATTCCAAACTTGGTGGTAGCGGCACCAAAGGACGAGAACGAGCTTCAGCATATGATTTACACGGCAGTTCAGTCCGGACGTCCTGTGGCGATACGCTACCCGCGCGGGACCGGCCTTGACGTAAAACTGGATACTGAGTTTAAGTCCATTCCGGTTGGCAGGGGAGAAATTATCAGAGACGGTAAGGATGTAGCCATACTTGCCATTGGTGTTGTCCTGCCGGCTGCTCTGGAGGCGGCACAGGAGCTTGCCTTAAGAGGTATTGAGGCTACCGTGGTTAACGCCCGCTTTGCCAAGCCGCTCGACTCTGAGCTTATACTGGATGTCGCTGGCCGCATTAAAAATCTGGTCACTGTTGAGGAGAACGCCCTCAGCGGAGGCTTCGGCAGCGCCGTGACCGACCTTTTACAGGAATCAGGTGTTTCCGATGTCCGGGTAAAAAACCTGGGTCTCCCTGACGAGTTTGTTGAACAGGGAACTCAGGAAATCCTTCGTGCCAGGTACGGACTCGATTCCAGGGGGATAGTTAAACAGGTCCTGTCAATATTACCTGCCGTGGATACCGGTCCGTTGCTAAATATCGAAGATAAGGCAAAGACAACCTCGTTATAAGTATCCGGGCTGTCAATCGGAGGCTGGTATCGTAGACGATTCTACCGTTTGAGTTCTAAAAAAGGTGGCGTCCGGAGTGTTACTGGGGATACTGGAGTACGATGTATAAGCTGACGGTCAGAGATATTGATGTAAAAGGAAAGAAAGTTCTTGTCAGGGTCGATTTTAACGTTCCCCTTGATGAAAATGGCGCAATCAGTGATGACAGTCGCATCCGGGCAGCCCTGCCGACGATAGAATATCTTATTGGCCGGGGAGCCAGGATTATTCTTTGTTCCCACCTCGGCAGGCCCGATGGTAAGGTAGTTGAAAGCATGAGGCTCGGTGTGGCAGCACGGCACCTATCGCAGTTGTTGGGTAGACCGGTTGGCACGACCGACGATTGTATTGGTCCCGAAGTGGAGAGGGTAGCCGAAAGCATGAAAAACGGTGACGTGCTGCTGCTGGAGAACCTCCGTTTTCATGCTGAAGAGGAGGAAAACGAACCTGACTTTGCCCGTTCTCTGGCAAACCTGGCTGATATTTACGTGAACGATGCCTTCGGTACCGCTCACCGGAAACACGCCTCGATAGTGGGTGTTACGGCGTACCTTCCATCCGCAGCCGGGCTGCTTATGGAGAAGGAGCTTGAGTACCTCGGCGGCATTATGAAGAATCCGGCTCATCCCTTCGGCGGATTATTCGGCGGCGCCAAGGTGAGTGATAAAGTTGAAATGCTTGATAATATTATGGGCAATATAGACTTTCTTTTCATTGGCGGCGGTATGGCAGCCACTTTCCTGAAAGTGAAGGCACATGAAATCGGGCTGTCTCTTATTGAGGAAGACAGGCTGGAGATAGCTGCGGAGCTGATGGAGAAAGCAGCAGCTAATGGAGTGCGGCTGTTGCTCCCTGCAGACGTTGTTGTTGCCGCTGAGATTAGCGATGGAGCCGGTAGTGAAGTGGTGGCCGTAGAAAGTATACCGCCGGATAAGAGGATTGTGGATATCGGTCCCCGGACTGTAGAGAATTTTTCTAAAGAGTTAAAGAACTGCAAGACGGTTTTCTGGAATGGACCGATGGGGATAAGCGAGATTCCGCAGTTCGCTACCGGAACACGGGCGATGGTGGAACTGCTGGCGAGTCTTGATGCCGTTACCGTCACCGGCGGTGGCTCGACTGCCGAGGCGGTGATGAATATGGGACTGGCCGATAAGATTAGCTTTATCTCTACCGGCGGTGGTGCTGCACTGAGTTTTCTTGGCGGTAAAAAACTGCCTGGCGTGGAGGCGCTGCTGAAAAAGGAATCCTCTTGAACATTTACAGGATACTTTAAGTAGAATTAACTTCCCGTTCCCCCTTTACGAAAGGGGACACAGGGGGATTTACTAATATCAACGAATGAGGGAGACAAAATGCGCCAGCCGATGATTGCCGGAAACTGGAAAATGAATACCACTCTGAACGAAGCAACGGTTCTCGTCACTGAAATGCTGGGGGGACTTGACGGGATAAAGGGTGTTGAAAAGGTGCTCTGCCCGCCCTTTGTATCTCTGTCGGCAATAAAGGAGATGTTGAAGGGGACGTCAGTAAAGCTGGGAGCCCAGAACCTTTACTTTGAGGAAAAAGGAGCTTATACGGGTGAGGTCTCTCCTCTGATGCTCGCTGAGCTGTGTGAGTTCGTTATAGTAGGGCATTCCGAGCGCCGGCAGTATTTCGGTGAGACGGACGAAATTGTGAATAAAAAGATTGACGCGGTGCTGAAGGCCGGCTTAAAACCTATCCTCTGCATCGGAGAAAGACTGGAGGAGAACGAGGCCGGAAAAACGGCGGAAGTAGTTACCGGACAACTGAAAGCGGCTATGGAAAGGATAGCTTATCCCGCTGCTTTTATCATCGCCTATGAGCCGGTCTGGGCAATCGGCACCGGCAGAGCCGCTACCGGTGAGCAGGCAAATGAGACGATAAGCCTTATCAGGAATAATATTGCGGAGATGTACGGTGGTGAAGCCGCTCAGGATGTGCGTATTCTCTACGGTGGTAGCGTCACTGCCGGCAATGCAGCGGAGTTTATGCGCCAGTCCGAGATAGATGGCGCCCTGGTCGGCGGAGCCAGCCTCAAAGCAACCGAGTTCATCAGCATTGTCCAGCAGACCGCAGATGTCAGAAAGTAGAGATTAACCGATATCCACATTAGGAACTATATCTAATGAAAAAAGGAAACCCGAAGGCTTGCGAACATTGTAAAGGAAAGGGATCTCTATTAACACTTAAAGTTGATGGCATAGATTATAGCCATACGCTAACTATATGTCCTAATTGTAGAGGTGCTGGTATAGTTGGTATGCCTCAGTTAGACAAATTAACAACCGAACAACTTGCTGTCCTTGTAGAAGGTAAGTCTCTAATTGAATTGATTAGGTTATTTCAGAACAAACCATACGATGAAATCGATAGAATAATAATTAAAGAAGTTATTAATAAGAATCTCTCTCGACAGAGTGATAATTTTGACCCAACATTGCATATCATACCTTTACATCCAGAACATAAAATACCGGTAATTCTAAAGGTCAATAACGAAAAATATAATCTATTTGCAATTACTGACAACGGACGAATATCTGCCTTCCCCGTTGGCGAAGAGTCCTTAATAATTGATGTGGAAGAAATTGGTAAATCGTCCAAAGTAGCCAATGAAATATTGGCTAGAATTGAAGAACGATTTCCACACGATAAAGATATCTACGGAAATACTGTCACTCAATATGTAGCAGTGGGTGTCATGTATGGTAGGCAGGAAGAAGGATGGATGCAATTTATATATGAAGTTTGGGGATTCTTGGAGCGTTTTGGAGAATTGGATTACCTTTATAACATGCTATTATCAATTGGTGGAACAAAAATTGGAGGCGAAGATTATAGAGCCATTGAAGAACAACTCGCTTCAGAACCGATAAGTCATTGGGTAAATGAGCTTATAAAATATTTAAAAGAACAACTTGACTGGCCAAGATTTGTCCAGAAATCTATAGACAAGTCAATCTCAGAAATGAATAATTAGCCATAATTTTTTATGGAACTTGAGGACCTGACTGTGCAGTCATGGTAGTCATGGAAAATTAAAGACCTTTGAATTTAAAAATTTGAATTTGTTTAGAGTTTAGAAATTGGGATTTAGGGTTTTACAAATATAAGAATGAAGCCTCTGGTAGCAATTATCGGTCCTACTTCAACGGGGAAAAGCACTCTGGCAATTGAACTGGCTCGGAAATTTGGCGGGGAGGTGGTAAGCGCTGACAGCCGCCAGGTATACAGATACCTGGATATCGGGACTGCAAAACCGACCCACGATGAGCTTTTGCTGGTACCGCACCATCTGATTGACATAATCGATCCCGGTGATGACTTCAGCCTGGCTCAGTACCAGGCGCTCGCTTATCAGACTATAGAAGAAATCCAAGAGCGCGATAGACTGCCCTTGCTCGTTGGCGGCAGCGGTCTTTACGTCTGGGCAGTGCTGGAAGGATGGAAGATACCGGAGGTGCCACCTGACCTGGAACTCCGCCGCAGGTTTGAGGAGAGGGCAGCCGGTGGTAAAACCGACGAGCTTTACCGGGAGCTAATTGAAGTCGACCCCGCAGCGGCGCAGAAGATAGATAGGAGAAACGTACGCCGCTTGATACGGGCGCTTGAGGTTATAAGGAGTGCCGGTGCTCCATTCTCAAAGCTCCAGGGCAAAGACGCTCCACCCTTCGATATTTTGATAATCGGTCTGACCGCGGATAGAGAGGAGCTCTACCGGCGGGTTGATGCCAGGGTAGACCGAATGATGGAGATGGGTCTTGTCGGAGAGGTGAAAAAACTTATGGAGATGGGATATAACCTGAATCTGCCTTCGATGTCAGGTATTGGCTACAAGCAGATTGGTATGTTTCTTAATAGTGAAATTACGCTTGAAGAAGCTACCATTAAGATGAAGACCGAGACCCACCGCCTCGTCCGCCGCCAGTACAACTGGTTCCGCCTTAAAGACAAAAGAATTCACTGGTTTGATATACAGCAGGAATTCGAGCCGGAAGTTCTAAAGCTGGTGGCTGGTTTTGTTAATAAATAGCTGATAGAGCACTATCAACCTCATATTAACTCACGATGGTTTTGTTTGCATTGGGTTGATTATGCTGTCATTGTGAGGAGCATAACGACGCGGCAATCTCAAACACATCTGTCATTGCGAGGAGCGCAGCGACGTGGCAATCTCCTCTATCGAACGTGGTGATTGCTTCGCCCGCCATAGGCGGAATCGCAATGACATTACCAAATGAAACACATATTATCTTGGCTACTATTTCTTCACGTCCCACTTGGCAAGGTACTGGGTCTGTCCCAGGGTCGAGCCACGCTGGATTTCCTCCCGGATGCGGTTTTCCTTTTCGTTCACGTCAATGGCGCGGTTTGCCATCTCCATTGCCATATCATTAGGCACCACCACCACGCCGCTCTCGTCACCGATTATCCAGTCGCCCGGCTCAACCTTCCTGCCGCAGACTTCAATCGGGGCATTGATTTCGCCAAAGCCTTTTGGCTCTCCGGCGGTCGGCGTGAAATGACGGGCAAACAGCGGGAATTTTATCTTGCGGATATCATCGATGTCGCGTACCGCGCCGTCAATTATAACTCCCACCACTCCCTGGGTGATACAGCTGTTGGTTGCCAGCTCGCCCCAGACGGCGGTCTCACCCCGGCAGGCGTCAATGACGATGACATCACCTGGTTTAGCGTGGTCGATTGCCTGGACGGGGGCACTCCAGTCTCCATCATAGGTCCGTACCGTAACCGCCGGTCCGGCGAACTTGAGCTCGCCCGGCTCACCAACCCATACCGGCTTCACCCCCCTTAATTCACCCGTCCGGTGCATGGCGTCGCTGATATTTGCCGTGCTTACCTTCATAAACGCTTCAACGAGGTGCTCTTTATCGTACTTTAGAAATTCCTTTGTCTCGATTGGTTTACCCGTCTTCAGCGATTGAACGATTTTTCTTGCCGATTCCTCGGGGCTTCTCGCTTTGTACAGGGAACCGCCAACGATGATGATATCGGCACCGGCCTCGTATGCCTGCACTGCCGTTTCACTGTTGATTCCGCCGGCTGCCGAGATTAGAGCCTTACCGGATATCGCCTTTGATATCTCACGCACTAAATCGATTGGTTTGACTCCCAGCACCTGCTGGTCCAGTCCGACGTGAATGTTGATGACATCCACGTCCATATTCTCAAGCTCAACAGCGCGTTTCGCCGGTTCTTTTACCGAAATCAGGTCAGCGGCGATTTTCACCCCGTATTTCTTGCCCGCCAGTACTGCCTCAGTGATACAGGAGTCCGGCGCGCAACCCAGAATGAAGACGATATTGGCGCCGGCTTTGGCGGCAATCTCCACCTCGGTGGCGCCGGCGTCCATTACCTTCATATCGGCACAAACGGTATGTCCGGGGAATTTGGCGCGGAGTTCGCGGACAGCATTCATGCCCTCGGATTTTATCAGTGGAGTCCCGGCTTCAACCCAGGCTTTGGAGATATCTCCGGTCTCGGCTACTATTCCTTTTACCGCCTCCTCGGCTATCTGGATTGCTCTGGGCAGGTCAATCAGGTCCAGGGCGACCTGCACCGGCGGGACATCTGCCGCTGTATCTGTCTTTTTCGTTGATTTATCAGTATTTACCTTTGTTTTCGCCATTTTGAAGCTCCTGTATCTTTATTCCTCTGTTATTTATTCCAGCACCAGGTTATCGATAAGTCTCGGCTTACCGATTTTCACCGCCAGTGACACCAGCGCTGGCGTTCTTACCTCGTCAAGTTCCTCCAGGGTCTCGTTATCGGCGATGCTGACGTAGTCGATATTCGCCAGAGGCTGTTGCCTGATAAGCTCTGTCATTTCCCGGCGGATTTTTTCGGCATCCTTTTCGCCCCGTTCCCATAACTTCTTTGCCAGGTTGAGTGCCTGATAAAGGACTGTCGCAGCTTTACGTTCTTCGGGATTAAGGTAGGAATTGCGACTGCTCATCGCCAGGCCGTCGGGCTCTCGTACTGTAGGATATGTAACTATCTCAAGGTTCATATCCAGGTCCTTGACCATTTTTCTGATAACCGCCACCTGCTGGGCGTCCTTCTGTCCGAAGTAAGCCCGGCTTGGCTGGACTATGTTGAAGAGCTTAGCGACCACCGTGGTTACTCCTCTGAAATGCGTGGGGCGGGAAGCGCCCTCCAGCCGCTGGGTGATTTTGCCGACCTCCACCCAGCTATCAAAACCCGGCGGGTATATTTCGGCGGCCGAAGGCATAAAGACGATGTCTGTTTTTTCCTGCTCCAGCATTGCTAGGTCGCTTTCGGTATCTCGCGGATAGCTTTCAAAGTCCTCGGAGGGTCCGAACTGAGCGGGGTTGACGAAGATACTGGCCCCCACTACCGGATTATCCTCTCTGGCGCGTTTTACCCCGGCAATATGGCCCTCGTGCAGGTAGCCCATGGTGGGAACAAATCCGAAAGGGTCGGTTATCTGCTTTCTTGCCTGTTTCATCTCGGCTACTGTCTCGATTACTTTCATATTAATAAACTGTATCGCTGTATTTTATCTATTCCTGCCTGCTGCCCTGAATGAAACAAAAGAGGGGCTATGCCCCTATGTAAAATTCCCTAATTATCGGGCTTTGCCCTCTTTTCTTTCATCTATCCATGCAGAAGTTAAGGACATTTATTATTTCTTGAGCTCTTCAAGGAGGCTTTCATCCATGGTGAAGCTCTGCTTATCGGTGGGGAAGGTGCCGGCTTTTACTTCTCTGTCATACTCGGTAAGGGCTTTCCGTATAATATCTGCCAGCTTGGCATACTGCTTGGCGTGCTTGGGGACGAAGTCGGTATAAGAGCCGAGAATGTCGTTTATAATCTGTATCTGTCCATCGCAGCCGATACCAGCACCGATTCCAATGGTAGGTACACTTACTTTTTCCGTAATCAGGGTTGCCAGTGGCGTGGGGACAACCTCGAGGACAATTGAAAAAACCCCGGCCTGTTCCAGGGCGATGGCGTCATCAAGAATCTTGGCGGCTGCATCGGGGGTCTTACCCTGTACCTTGAAGCCGCCGAACTGGTTAATCGACTGCGGAGTAAGCCCGATGTGCCCCATAACCGGGATACCGCAGTCCACAACCCTCCTCACCTTTTCGGCCACGGTTACGCCGCCTTCCAGCTTGATTGCCTGGCAGCCGGCCTCCTGGATGAATCGTCCGGCGTTTCTGATGCAGTCCTCAATGGAGACGTGGTATGTCATAAAGGGCATATCGCCCACAATCAATGCTCGCTGAGTGCCTCTGACCACGGCTTTGGTGTGGTGCAGCATTACCTCCATTGTTACCGGCAGGGTTGTGTCATAACCCAGCATCACCATACCCAGGCTGTCTCCTACCAGAATCATTGGTATTCCCACCTCGTCTACTATCTTGGCTGTTGAGTAATCATAGGCGGTGAGCATTGAGATTTTTTCGCCCTTTTGTTTCATTTCCATTATCTGGTTTATAGTGACGCGCATAATGCTGCCTCCTAGAGAAAGGTGAACTCAATCGAACGCCTGGGACCGGCGATAGCGTTTTTCTCATTAACGTGTATGAGTTTAGGGACTATGTTATGGGCTTCTTCGTCCGGGACATGGCAATATGAAAGGATGATAACTAGGTCTCCCTTGATTGCCAGCCTGGCAGCAGCCCCGTTGATGCAGATTTCGCCTTTCTCGCCGACGATAGCGTAGGTGCTGAAACGGGCTCCATTATTTATATTCAGCACCTCTACCTGCTCATAGGGCAGGATATCGGCGGCTTCCATCAGCTCTTTATCAATGGTAATGCTGCCTTCATAGTCGATGTTGGCATCGGTAACTCGTGCCCGGTGGATTTTACTCTTCAGCATCGCTCTCATTGACTTCACCCCCTTCTGGTGACGATGAATTGTTTTTATTATTTAAGAATCGCCTGCAGTTCCTTTGCCTGTTCTTCGTCTATTCTTCCTTTTGCCAGAGCAACCGGAATTGTCTGGCGGCCAAGCTCACGGTAAGTGGGTAATACCGCGGGAGCCGATTTCTCCAGCGCCGTGATATGCTTCTTGATTGTGCCGGCGTCACCGCGGGCGAGGGGTCCGGTGAGGCACTGTGGAATACCGACGTTTTCGATATTATTGATTGTTCCTCTCAAAAGCGGCAGCAGTGCTTTTGCTGCCTGATTTGTCGGCACGTCGAATGTCTGCCACAGGTCGGTAGCCAGCTTGACAAGGGTAACAAGGTAGTTGCAGGCTATAACGGCGGCGGCGTGGTAAAGCACTTTATCTTCCGCTTTCAGGACTATACAGTCTCCGTTGAGGGCGGTGGTCATTTCTTTAAGAGTGGTCAGTAGCGGTTCTTCAGCCTCCAAGGCGAAGGTAGAGCCCGGTATATTCTCTATCGCCTGTTCCACGCTGGCAAAGGTCTGTAAAGGATGAAAGGCTCCTGCCTGCGCTCCCAGTTTTCTGGCTGGCTCAAGGGTCTCTGTCGAATCGGCACCGCTGCAGTGGACGACGCTTTGTTTTTCATGCCACTTTACCTCAGCGGCTACCTGAGGAATAATACCGTCCGGAGTGGTGATGAAAACAAGGTCGGCAGCGTCAGCCACAGCCTGGTTACTGTCCACGGCACGGCAGCCTTCGATTGACTGCGCCAGCTTATCGGCTGATGCTTTGCTCCGGCTGGACACAGCCACCACCGGGTACCCCCTGCTATTCAATCCGATAGCCAGGGCGGTACCTACGGTTCCGGCTCCAATGAACCCTAGTTTGATCACTCCGTTTTCCCCCTGAGCCTGATTCCCAAATAAAAAACCTTCCCGGACATAGTCAGAGAAGGCATATGTTATACTTTTCTATTGCTGCCGTCTCGGTCATGTCCGATCCAAGCGGACTCAGGTTATTAACGTTCATATTATCTGGCTCAACGCCTCTCGGTCGCTGGCTTTCACCTAATATATAACACGGGATAATATATTTGTCAATCGGGGGAAATACTGATTCTGTTTGTATTTAGTTGATTACACTGTCATTGCGAGGAGCGCAGCGACGTGGCAATCCCTTCCTTCGAATGTAGAGATTGCCACGTCCCGATTACATCGGGACTCGCAATGACATTAACAATCAAAACCAAACAGCACCGAAATACTGTATTTCACCGGGTATATCAGCTTTCTATCATCGCTTTGAGTTCGGCTACTACGGCATGTTTCTCGGAATCCGGGGTATCTCTATTAGGCTCAGCTTCAAATAGTTTCTGGAAGCAATAAACCCCCATCGAAGGAAGATGCCTGTGTTTTGGTATCAGGTGGAAATGAAGGTGTTGATACTTATTCGCATCGCCAATCATGATTACATATGTTTTTCTGGCGCTGTATTTCTCTTCAAGTGCCTTTGAGACCTTGGCAATCAGTTCAAAAACCGCGCTGTACTCATCCGGATTCATGGCAGACGGAGATATAATATGTCTTTTAACAAAAACCAACGAGTGTCCTTCTCTAAATGAATCAGAAAATATTGCTATTGCCAGGTCATTTTCGAGTATTACGTTGTTAGCACTGTTATTCTTTACCATTTCGCAGGTTGGACATCCCTCCATATAGTCATCCATTTTTTCCATCCCTCCTTTATTTAAAATGAAGTTGAATTGTAACACAGAATATTAATGCGTACAAGAGGTATCGGGTATACCTTTTGCTTAATCATGGTTGCACAGGCAACAATGAATATCAATATTTCTTTCGCTGCTATGGTTTCCTTCGGCTTCGCTCAGGACAGGCTAACGGCTCACCATGAGTGGCATTCATTCCCATTCACCCTGAGCTTGTCGAAGGGCCTCCAACCAAGATTGAGAAGAATCCGGATATATACTGTTTAAGCTATTGCCCTGTTCAATTCACTTTCTAGAGTATCGTGAGATGTGCCGGAATCTATTATCGACCACGGTAGCTCTTCCAGGGTATCCAGTCTCCGGTGAATGTAATAATCGATGTCAATTCCGCATTTGTCCAGCGCTTTTCGCCAGCTGGATAATGAAAAGACGTCCATATTTACCAGGGCTTCAGCCAGCCTGGTGTCACCTCGTGCCAGCGCTCCCTGTACCTGACTCCAGGCAGGACTTTCCGCTTTTATCTGTATTCCCGCCGGGGGCAGGTTTTTTTTAAGCATAGATAAGCGGTGATTCAGCGTGGTGATTCTCTCCATCGGCAACCACTGGAATGGTGTGCCGGCTTTGGGCACGAAGGGAGCGATGCTCAGGGTAATGCGGCAGCCGGGATTTATCCGGTCTATGAGCTTTTTGCACTTTCCGGTGAGTTTGATAATTTCCTCGATATCCTTATCCGTTTCCGAGGGCAGCCCAATCATAAAGTAGAGCTTTAGCTGCCTTACGCCCTGTTCAGCCACTTTGTGCATTGCCTCGAGGATATCATCTTCGGAGATGCCTTTCTTAATCAGGTGGCGAAGACGCTGCGAGCCGGCCTCGGGAGCAAGAGCGATTGTCTTTGCTCTTCCTTTTGTGCCTGCTCTTAGTGCCATATCGGAAAGGGGTTTTATCCGCAACGAGCTGACGGATATCCCGGCTCCCATCCGCTCCAGTCTGGTAAGTATTTCTTCGAATCGAGGGTGGTCGGAAATCGCTGGACCCACCAGCCCGATACGTTTCCTGTGTTTCAGTCCTTCTTCCGCCTGCGAAAGGATGTTTTCTACCGAGCGGAAGCGTGTTGGGCTGAAAGTATTGCTGACCAGGCAGAATCGGCAGCCATGACCGCAGCCGCGCTGGGCCTCTATTAGATACAGGTCGCCAAGTTCGGTGTCACGTGTCAGTATTATTGAGTGAACGGGAAATTCATCGAGGTTTTTCACCCACTGGCGGACTACAGCAGCCTTACTCTGTACCTGAGGTGCATAAGTACCCGGTAAAACAGAAAGCGTCTCCAGCAGGTCGTGGTATTTTGAATGAGAATATTCGGTAAGGACAGGCAGCGTTTGCGGTAGTATCACTTCTGCATCTCCGATGCAAAGGCAATCGAAAAAAGGAGATAAAGGCATCGGATTGGCGGTGATACAGGCGCCTCCGGCGATTAGAAGCGGGTGGCGCTCATCGCGTTCGGCTGCAAAAAGTGGAATACCGCTGGCTTTCAGTACCTGAACGACGTTAAAGTAGTCCAGTTCATAGGTGACGGAGAAGGCGAGGACAGCGAAATCGGCAAGCGGACGCCGTGATTCGAGTGATAGGGGAGGGGTTTTATCTACTTTTTCAAGAAAAAATCTCTCGCAGACAATATTCTGGTATTCATTCAGAAGGCTGTAGATGGCGTGAATGCCCAGGTTTGACATGCCGATGTAGTAAGAGTTCGGGTAAATCAGGGCGATGGGCAGTCTGCCTCCCCAGTCCTTGACGATAGTGCCCTGTTCACGGGAGAGGTGATGCTTAGCTTCTTTAATCTTGTCCTGAGTCACTAATTTTTGTTAACCTCTCACCCTTTATCCCTCTCCCCTTCAAAAGGGGAGAGGGAAGATAATTTATTAAAGGGGCTTCGCCTCTTTTGAACCCCTTCTATAGTATAGGGATACACTACTTAAACTTATTGAGTCTGAGAACTTGGAGTACAAAAAGCCTAATCTCCTAATCTTCTTCTGATTTCATGTAGTCTTTGCAGTCGGATTTTCATGTAATTTCTCTTAATAGAAAGGTTCTCCTTGATAGGGTCTTCCTGATTTTCAACCTCTTCTTTAACTAATCCTGGATTTGACATCCAATAATTTTCGTAACCCATTGTTCTTAACAATTTTCTAACATTAGTAGCCCACTCATCCATCCCAAAATCATATCTATCAATAGCATCCCAACTCTCAGTCGTCAATTGTGCTAAGATTTGATTTCCTTTGCCTATAAAGCCATCGAGCGTTTTCTTTGTCTGCCGTGTTACTTCTATATAACCCAGAACAACTAAACCCCATAATAAAGAAGCACATATAAAAGCCCATAAAGTAGAAATATAATCTGTAAAGAAAGATATGATGGCAAGTACTGTTGCTATTATTGTGATTGGCACCAGAATACGCCCCCACCACCTCATATCCCACAACCTCTGGAACATTTTAATTGGGTCGAAATTTGGCATACCCCTATTTTACCACTTACCATAAATTTTAACACTACCTGTAATCGGAGTATAATCGGCCTTACAGGAGGTGCGGTATGGAAGAAAGAAGTCACAATGAGAGGATTAGCCCGAATGATGCTGCTCTTTTGCTTCTAAAGTTTACCAATGATACAGTTGGTGGATTTTTAAAACACCTACAAGAAGAACCTAGTATTAATCAAAGTTCTCAGTTACCTAAAATAGAACAAGAATTGACTTTCTTTTCGTGGTTCGCCCTAGATTACTGGATATCAAAGAGTTTCAGCAAAGAGAAGTCAGAAGCCATTAGAGACGCACTAACTATTCATCTTCAAGACTTTACTGCTAATAGTCAAGATGGGCAGGACATGGTGAACACCATAAATGAACGCCTAGAAGCATATTCTCAAATTGTCAATGAAAAAATGGAAGACAGTGCGAAATACTTTAGTTTTGGAGCCAAGCTATCCGATTTCTGTGATTTGCAGCATCCTTTTTTGTGGATAACGGCTCCTGAAATTTTTACCTCAGTACTCAAATATGTTTCAATTTTTGTTAATAAAGTGTCTACTTAGCATTGTGGTTTGTTCCTAGTGAAGATACCCGTCTCTTTCCTTTTACGTTCACCCCTTATAAATCCTCACCCTTCTCTGGGGATCTTTGCCGGAGCTTCTTGAGTTAAGCTGGTTTCTTTCGGCTATCAGGTGCTGGAGGCGGCGGATATAGGCGCTCTGGGGACTCAGCTCCACAGTACCGCCCTCTTCCTGTACGCGGTTTACCGCTTCCTGAGCCTCTCTGAGAGCTACCTGGAAGGACTCTGGCCTGTCCATAATCTCCGTTTCGCTGCCGGGAGAGATTGTATTGAGGAACTGCCGTATCTGGGTGGGAGTATTGCTCCTGAGGACATAGATGGGCAGGTTCGCCGTTTCGGCGTCCTTTACCTTCTGCGGCTTGCGGCGGTAGTATCGCTTGGAGGTGACAAACAGGGTGGCATTTTTAATGTTCTCCGCTATCTCAATGCCTGAATCGGTGTCTTTCGCCATTTGCTCGAACCGTCCCCGGTTAACTCCGAAGAGGTATAGCCGGTGCACTTTGCTATCTTTAGCCGCCTGTTTCCCCCTGGCGGGCTTCTTGACCCTGGCGGCTGGTTCAACCTTTTCTGTCTTTACTTCTCCGTCTTCGTCCAGCCAGCGCACTTCCGTGGCGAGGGGTAAGTTACGCAGTGTGTCATCGACTGCCTGCGCCACATCCGGATGAATGGCTACTCTGTCCCGGTCCTGGATTTCGACGACGATGTCGAAGGTGGGAGGTGACATTCTTTCCAGAATCGATTTCTGGGTGCCCCGCCGTTTTGCCTCTTCATCACCCAGGGTGACGCTCTGAATACCGCCGATGAGGTCGGAGAGGGTGGGGTTCATAATCAGGTTTTCCAGGGTATTGCCGTGAGCGGTGCCGACAAGCTGAACGCCGCGCTCGGCGATTGTCCGGGCGGCAAGGGCTTCAAGCTCGGTACCCATCTCATCGATGACTATAACCTCCGGCATGTGGTTTTCCACGGCTTCAATCATCACGGCGTGCTGCCTGGTGGGTGTGGTCACCTGCATCCTCCGGGCATGTCCGATTGCCGGGTGGGGTATATCACCGTCACCGGCAATCTCATTCGAGGTGTCCACGATAATAACCCGCTTGTTGAAATCATCGGCAAGCACCCGGGCAACCTCGCGGAGCATTGTTGTCTTGCCCACTCCGGGACGCCCCAGTAGCATAACGCTCTTGCCCGACTCAATAAGGTCTTCGATTACCTTTATTGTACCGAATACGGCTCTACCGACGCGGCAGGTGAGGCCGACGATTAGTCCCTGCCGGTTACGGATGGCTGAGATTCTGTGCAGGGTACGGGCAATTCCGGCGCGGTTATCATCACCAAAAGTGCCGACACGTGAGGCAACGTATTCGATATCCTGCTCGGTTACCTCTTCAGGATTGAGAATGATTTCACGCCCGGGAAAGCGGGCTTCCGGTGGCCTGCCGAGGTCGAGAATCACCTCCAGAAGCTCATGGATATCCTCCTGCTTGTTCAGCGGCTTCTGGATGTGCGGCGGAAAAATATCAAGCAGTGCTTCAAGGTCGTCAGTTATTATCTTCTGCAAAACTAACTTCTCCCGGTCATCCCGGTTATTATCAGTCCTGAGATGCCTTCAATTCCTCCATTGTAAACAGTGACAGTAGTTCAAGGTTTTCTTTCTTCAGGTTTTCCCTGCCTTTGATATCCCGCTCTATTACGCAGAGCACGTACTCAATATCAGCGCCCATTTGTCTCAGGTCATTTGAGCTCATTACCACCTGGCCGCCGGTGGTAATTACATCTTCAATGACACAGACCTTTTTATCTTTGAAATCGGTACCTTCGGCAAGTTTGGCGGTACCGTATTCCTTTGCCGTTTTCCTGACAAATATGGCGGGAATGCCTGTCTTTAAGGCTAGAGCGGCAGCAATGGGAATACCGCCCATCTCAAGACCGGCAAGTATCTCGGTGCCTTTCGGTATCAGTTCGGACAGGTGATTGGCAATTTCGGAAAGCAGTTGCGGCTCCGATTCGAAAAGGTATTTGTCAAAATATTCGTTAGATACTTGCCCGGAGCGCAGCGTGAAGGTGCCTGTCAGGTAAGAGACCTTATAAATCTTTCCGGCTAATTCAGCTCTATCCATCTCAGTCCTTTTAGGCAATATTACTGCTTCCCGGCAATGATATCCAGATAATACCGGTGGAACCGGGTATCTTCGGTAAGTTCCGGGTGAAAAGCGGAAACGAGCAGTTTTCCCTGCCTGGCGGCGACACCCGTACCGTCGGGCAGCCTTGCCAGTATCTCAACGTTGTTGCTCGACCGGGCAATCAGTGGAGCCCTTATAAAAACACCGGGGAAAGGCTCATTTCCCAGCACCGGTATGGATAGTTCGGCTTCAAAGCTTTCTCTCTGTCTGCCGAAGGCATTGCGTTTGACTCCAATGTTCATCAGCCCCAGAGGTTTAACGATATCGCCGTCTGGAATATCGCTGGCAAGGATTATCATACCGGCACAGGTCCCGAATACCGGTAGCCCGTTCTCAGCCAGTTGCTTTATTTCGTCCACAAGATTATAGTCTGTAATCAGCTTGCTTATGGATGAGCTTTCTCCGCCGGGAATAATTAATCCGTCCAGACCTGTCAGTTGCCCGGGCAGGCGAACGGGCAAAGCCTCCACTCCCAGTTTGTTAAGTACAACTATGTGTTCGGCAAAGGCTCCCTGCGCAGCAAGGACGCCTACTTTCATTCTTTTATCCTTAATACGAGGGTTTCTTTTCAGTTATTTACCATCCTCTGGGGGCAAGCAGTTCTTCATCGGGTATCTGTTTGATATCAAGACCGGGCATGGCATCTCCCAGGTTTTTTGAAACCTCGGCGATAATCTCAGCGTCCTGGTAATGGGTGGTGGCTTTCACAATCGCCCTGGCTCTGACTTCAGGATTACTCGACTTAAAAATGCCGGAACCGACGAAGACACCATCGGCACCAAGCTGCATCATCAGGGCGGCATCGGCTGGGGTGGCAACCCCGCCAGCAGCGAAGTTGACCACCGGCAGCTTCCCTGTCCTGTGCACTTCTTCAACAAGGGCGAAGGGCGCACCCAGTTCTTTTGCCTCTGCCATAAGTTCGTCCTGGGACATGTTCGCCAGTTTGCGGATTTCGTCCATTACGGTACGCATGTGCCTGACCGCCTCGACGATATTGCCGGTGCCGGCTTCGCCTTTCGTCCTTATCATCGCCGCCCCTTCGCCGATGCGGCGCAGGGCTTCACCCAGGTTACGGCAGCCGCAGACAAAGGGGACTTTGAAATCATGTTTCCAGACGTGGTGACTTTCATCTGCCGGAGTGAGCACTTCGGACTCATCGATATAGTCCACTCCGAGGGCTTCAAGTGCCTGGGCTTCGACAAAGTGGCCTATCCGGCACTTTGCCATCACCGGAATGGAGACAGCTTTCATAATGGCTTCAATGACTGTCGGGTCGGCCATGCGGGCGACTCCACCGGCAGCCCGGATATCAGCCGGGACTCTCTCCAGTGCCATTACTGCGCAGGCGCCGGCATCCTCGGCAATTCTGGCATGCTCGGGAGTGACCACATCCATAATCACTCCGCCCTTCAGCATCTGGGCGAGTCCGGTCTTTACTTTCCAGGTTCCAGTTTCCATTGTTCTTTACCCCCGGTTTACAAGTATATCTGTACAGATAAATTCTACTACTGTTGATTATGTTTATCAACTTCTTTACCTCTGTCATTGCGAGCCCGCATCTGGCGGGCGAAGCAATCTCTAAAAATACTTAACTACCTCACCCCCTATGTCCCCCTCTCCTTCAAAGGAGAGGGGGAGGAATAAGAAAGAGGGGCGGAGCCCCTCTTGGACGCCCTTACTAGAGTTTGACAAGTAAAGGTAAGCTGGTTAAAATCCGTGTAATGGCTTATGACAATGTTTTCAGAATGGGTGAAACCCCTCCAAAAGAAGAAATTGATGAAAAACTGAAAAGCTCTTTAGACCTTTTATATCAACAGGACTTATATCTGTTAAAAAAGGATTCATCTGAAATTTCAATTGCCCATAGACTTGCGCTTTATCTACAGCAGAAATTTGATGCTTGGCACGTGGATTGTGAATATAACCGTGATTATACTGGCGATATAAAAAGGCTTAATGGTAGAAATGTTCGTCCAGATATTATTATACATCGACGTGAGTCGAGAGATAATCTAGTAATTATTTTAATTAAGAAAATGTCAAGAAACTTATCAGATAAAGAAAAGGATAAAGACATACTTAAAAAAAGAATATAATTACCGATATGCTATATTTTTAGAAATAGGGACCGGTTCTGAAGATTATGGCAAATACTCATTAAAATATGTCGAATCATAGTTTTTAAATTTTCAATTAATCGGTCTTTTCGCTGGGATTCCGGGGCGGCGGGGGTATTTATCCGGGGTCTCTGCTGTCTTGTCTATGATTACCAGGTAGCGCTCATCGGGAAACTCATCGAGGTTGATTCTCTTTAGCTCTCGCAGCTTTCCGCCGAGAATGTTGATAGCCTTTTCTGCCTGATTAATCTCCCGGGAGATGTTCCCCTTTTTCTGGGCGATGAAGCTGCCGCCGGTCTTACAGAAGGGTAGCGTTAGCTCAACCAGAGTTGCCACTGGTGCTACGGCACGGGAAAGTACAGTATCAAACCTCTCACGGTACTCTTGCCGGTGAGCGGTTTCCTCAGCCCTGCTGGTAATGATTTCTATATTATTCAGCCCTAATTGAGCTGTGATATGGTTCAGGAATTCTGCCTTTTTGGCTGTAGCTTCGAGCAATGTGAGGTTTATTTCCGAGAAGAGTATTTTCAGTGGTATACCGGGCAGACCGGCGCCGGTGCCGACATCAATAATACGCAGTCCATAACTCGTTTTTTTGTCTATTGCCAGGGTTACAGTAAGCGAGTCAAGAAAATGGTTTATCTGCACGGCATCGTATTCAGTTATGGAGGTCAGGTTAATCCGCCGGTTCCAGTCCAGCAGTTCCCGGAAATAGATATCGAACTGCTCAAGCTGCCTCTCCGTAAGAGATAGCCCCAGTTTCTCGGCGCCTGATTTAAGCTTTTCCATAAGAGTTTCGCCCTGTGCTAATAATTATAACCGATTACCCGGCAAATAGGCGATTGGGGATTGATTTATGGAACCCCATCCCCCTGTATCCCCCTTCCCCTTTCAAAAGGGGAAGGGGGAGTAATTTGAAGAGGTGGTGTGACGCTTTGGCGCCACACCACCTCTTAGACTACCGCCAGATGAATTTTAAGAAGGGTTGCTCCTTTGTGAAACCCAAAAATAAAATCAAAAGGCTTCTTGCTTCAGTCTACATCCGGGCATTCCTGCTTGTTTTGTTGAGAAGACTGACCACTTCCCGTTGAGGTACCTGTAAGGCGGTTCTATATCTTCCATGGAGTGTGATTATAGTGGCAGTACATCCTTTTTTTGAAGTCTCCCCCTCTCCTTAACAAGGAGAGGGGGATTTAAGGGGGAGAGGATATTAATTATTCTATGGTAGTGGAAATATATATAGAGGAGAAACAAAGTTATTTGCTCAATGAGCACTCTTATGTTAATATTTAATCAAGTTAATAGTGGAAAAGCTAGGGGTGCTCAGAGGCTGAGAGTCTCGATGACATCGGGACAACCCTTGGTACCTGACCTCGGTAATGCGAGCGTAGGGAAGCAGAGTTGAATTGCACCAAGGGTAAGAGTATATAAGTAGAGGAAAACCCTTGGTTTTCCTTTAGGGGAGGTGCCGGCAATGACTCAACTGGAAATGGCAAGAGCAAATATTATCTCGCCACAGATGGAAATTGTGGCGAAAAAGGAGAGTATTGAAGCGGAGACTATCCGTCAGGGCGTGGCTGATGGAACTATAGTAATCCCTGCCAATACGAATCATTCCAATCTATCACCCTGCGGTATCGGTAAAGGTCTCAGCACAAAAGTTAACGCCAATATCGGAACCTCTTCAGACTACGGTGACATTAATACCGAGCTTGAAAAACTGCGGGTGGCAATTGGCGCCGGGGCTGATGCCGTTATGGACCTGTCAACCGGCGGAGATATTTCCGCTATCCGGCGGGCGATTATTGCCGCCAGTACAGCGCCGATAGGAACGGTACCGATATATCAGGCCGGAATCAAGGCGATAGATACTCGTGGTGCCATTGTCAAGATGACTGTCGATGACCTCTTTGCTGCAATCGAAGAGCATATTGTGGACGGTGTAGATTTCATTACCGTTCATTGCGGCGTAACAAGTGGTGCTATTGCCAGGCTCAGGCAGCAAGGGAGGGTTGCCGATGTTGTCTCCAGGGGAGGGGCTTTTCTCATCGGCTGGATAATTCATAATGAGTGTGAAAACCCGCTGTACGAACACTATGACCGTTTACTTGAGATGTGCCGGGAGTTTGATGTGACCTTGAGCCTCGGTGATGGGATGCGGCCGGGAAGCCTGGCAGATGCTACCGACCGGGCCCAGATTGAGGAGTTACTCGTTATCGGCGAACTCGTCGAGCGAGCACAGCAGGCGGGAGTTCAGGCAATGGTGGAAGGACCCGGTCATCTACCCCTGGACCAGATAGAAGCTAACGTCCAGATGGAGAAATACATCTGCAAGGGGGCGCCCTTCTATGTACTGGGGCCGATAGTGACAGACATCGGCGCCGGCTATGACCATATTACCGGTGCTATCGGAGGGGCTATTGCCGCTGCCGCCGGTACTGATTTTCTATGCTATGTAACGCCGGCGGAGCATCTCTCTCTGCCCGACCCCGAAGACGTAAGGCAGGGAATAATTGCCTCGCGGATTGCCGCTCACGCCGGAGATATTGCCAAAGGAGTTAAAGGTGCTCTCCAGTGGGACAGGGATATGTCCGTGGCAAGGAAAAAACTCGACTGGGAAGAACAGGCGAGACTTGCTCTTGACCCTGTCAGGTCGAGAAAAGTACATGGCAGCCAGCACACCACTGCCGGCTCCGCCTGCAGTATGTGCGGTAAGTACTGTGCCATGGAACTCGTTGGAGAGTATCTGGGCACTCAGACACCAAGGTGCTAGTTTGTGGAAGGCACTTTCCAGAGAACTGAATAACCGGAATAGCAGCAGCATTTTTATGTAGAGGGCAGTTAGTTAGTGAAGGCAGAAATCATCTCTATCGGTACCGAGCTACTTCTCGGTGAGATAACGGATACCAATGCATCTTATCTGGCGGGGCAGTTACCGTCGCTTGGCATCGACCTTTACTGGATTTCCCAGGTAGGTGACAATCCGGTGAGGCTGATAGAGGTTTTAAAGCGTGCCTGGCAGCGTTCTGAGCTTATACTGACAACCGGTGGTCTGGGGCCCACCGAGGATGATATAACCCGTGAGGCTATCGCCGATATGTTCGGTGAAAAACCGGAGGTTGTTCCGGCTCTGGAGCGTACTTTACGGGAACGTTTTGGCCGGATGGGAATGGAAATGCCGTTGAGCAATCTAAAACAGGCTACGATTATACCGTCTGCCGAGCCTGTTCAGAATACCCAGGGCACTGCTCCCGGCTGGTGGGTGGAGCGTGATGGGCACATTCTGGTGGCGATGCCCGGTCCGCCCAGGGAGCTGCATGAAATATGGATGAAGGAAATCCGGCCCAGATTACTCCGCAACTCGGCATCGATTATTCTCTCCCGGACCTTCAAGACTTACGGTCTATCGGAGGCGGCAGTGGGTGAAATGGTATCCTCGCTGCTTTCTTCAGCCAATCCTACCCTCGGAGTTTATGCCAAGCAGGATGGTATTTATCTGCGTCTGGCAGCGAAGAGTGAAAACATGGAAAAGGCTGAAAAGATGCTCGATGAAACAGAGACTAGCATTAGAGCCGTTCTGAATGACAATATCTGGGGAGTGAATGAGGAGACTCTGGAAGCTATTGTCAGTCGGCTGCTGGTTGAAAAAGGATTAAGCCTGGCAATTATGGAAGACTGCACTGGAGGATGGTTGGCCGCTGCTTTTGCCGATATTCCCGGAAGCGATTCTTTTTTCAGGGGAGGAATTGTCGCCTGTTCGGATAAGGCAAAAGAGGCTTTTGGAGTGAATCCGGAGATTTTTACCCGGTACGGTGCTGTCAGTCCTGAGATGGCTGTAGCGATGGCAGAAGCGGCAAGAACATCGCTCGGGGCAGATATCGGTATCTGCACTACCGCCGTAGAGGTAACGGAAGAAAGACCGTTTGGTGTTGCTTATATTGGTGTAGCCAATGGTAGTGGAAGCAGCAGAGAGGTTGGCAGACCACAGTGGAGAAACCGGGTTATCTCCGCGGCACTGTTTGAACTGAGGAGATTGCTCCTTTCACTCGGTTAGATTACAGAAAATAATGGGTAAAACTATAAGTTTAGGTAAACTCTTCGGCATACAATTCCGTCTACATTTCAGCTGGTTTATTATCTTTGTTCTGGCTACCATTTCTCTGGTTTATCCTAACTACTCTCAATGGCTTCACTGGATTATCGGTATAGCTACCAGCCTGCTGTTTTTTACTTCGGTAGTTGCCCACGAACTGGCCCATAGTCTGGTAGGTAGAGCAAAGGGTATTCCAATAGACAGCATAACCCTTTTTATATTTGGCGGTGTCTCCCATATGACAAAAGAGGTAGCAAATCCCGGTGCCGAATTAAAAATGGCTGCTGCCGGCCCTCTGTCAAGCCTGGTTATCGGAGGATTCTTCGGTCTTTTTCTATTAATCCCCGAATTACCGGAGCTGGTATACCGGATGTTATTTGCGCTGATGATTACGAATTGGACGCTGGCGGCATTCAATTTGATACCGGGTTTTCCGCTTGACGGAGGACGGGTCTTTCGTTCGGTCCTCTGGCATTTTAGTGGCAGTTACATTCGTTCCAGTCGGATTGCGGCACGGGTAGGGCAGGGTATTGGCTACCTGCTCATATTAACGGGAATTCTAATCGTCATCATTCGTCCTTTTAACGTAGCATGGTTTAACGGCATCTGGATAGTTTTTATCGGCTGGTTCCTTGAGAGAGTTGCTTTTGCCAGCTACCTTCAGGTTCGCCGGCAGGAAGCTATATCGGATGCTGTAACCGCTAAGGCGATGTCCTCTGATGGTTCAGCACTTCCTCCGGATATTAGAACGGACTAGCGTGTTGTATCAGGTCTGGTTAAAGCAGTTATCAGTACTTGCTGGAATGGTATGAAAGTAGCTTTAGCTTATCTTGTAGGAATAACCGTGGCTGAGGTCATTACCGTCACTGTAAACCCGGTCTGGGGGATATTGTGCCATATAGTATTACTGGTAACGGGCATTCTGTACGCAGCACTATACAGAGAGCAAATCCGCTGGCACCTGATTCTATCGCTGTCACTGGTACCTCTAATAAGAATAATCAGTCTATCAATGCCTTTAGCCAATATACCACAGGTCTGGTGGTATCCCATTATCTACACGCCTTTACTGGTAGCCACGTTTCAGATGATGCGTATATTAGGATATAGCTTTGGCCAGATAGGATTGAACGTAAAAAAGACCGCAATCCAGCTGGCCGTGGCTTCAACCGGATTTGTTATCGGGCTGGCCGAGTACTTTATCCTCAGAGAGGAAGCTGAAGTAACCGGATTGATATTGCAGGAAACCTGGCTGTTATCGGCATTCTTCTTGATAGTATTTACCGGATTCGTTGAGGAGGTAATATTCCGCGGAGTGCTTCAGCACACTGCTGAGCAATCGTTTGGTTGGTGGGGGGTAATTTACGTAAGCTATTTATTTGCCATTGTCCACGTGATACATAATTCACTACTGGATATCGTCTTTGTTTTTGCGGTTGCTTTGTTCTTTGGCTGGATTGTTAAAAGGACAGGGTCATTGTTTGGTGTTATCCTGTCTCATGGTATAGCCAATACCGTGTTATTCCTGGTTATGCCCCTGCTATTTTAGACCAGCTTAAATGTTTGCATAAATGGAATAAGTGAAAGTAGCACCGACCTGGAGAACAACTATAGACAGGAAAATATGTAGCTTTAAAACGGCTCGTTTATAGAAGTACTATGCTATTCGGAGCAGGTTTGAAGTCAATTTACCCTGTTCAGGCTGTTACTGACTGCATTTGTATGGTAATTTATCCGGATAAATACAAATAAGCACCCGGTTGGGTGCCTGCATATTCCTTCTTTATTCTTACAATCGGGCTATCAGAGAGTTTCCACGATTTTGATGATTACTACTACCGCAAAAGCCATAATAAGGGGTAAAATACCGACACTGGCAAACCTGGCAATACGCAGGGAAAATGGTGAATTGCCAGTGGCCGCAATTTCACGGGTAGCCAGAAAAATCAATAATGTTGCCACGGCAGCCACACTTATTACGGCACTGATTCCAAGAAATGCGATTGTTGTTACTGTTGTGACTGTCGTAACTGTTGTTACCATAACATCACTCTTTTTAAAAGAGATGTTAGCAAATGGAGATGTTACAGTCAACGAAAACTTATGTATACTTTTATTGCCGGTTGTAAAAATTATTATTCTATTATTGTAGTAAATTTTACTATGCAGGTTTTTGAGTTGGGTAAGGTTATTATAAGAAGTCGGGGATAGTTTAAGGTAAAAAGGGCGCCGCCATTTTATAATGGCGGCGCCCTTGCTGCTGCTTTGTTGTATTATGCCTGATTAGTAAGTGTAACGTCGTCTCCACCACAGGAAGTAGACCAGTGTTCCGATGATTAATATCGCTAAACCGACGATAACCCAGGCCCACCAGTCTATACCCGTGGGTGGTGCTTCCGTGACCGTAAAGGAGCCAGAGAGGGTGTCAACATTAATGGTATAAGTACCGATGAAGTTCTGAGACGTGGCGAACGATACCGTCTGACTCGAACTACCCGCCACGGTGACACTCTTGGTCTCGACTACAGCGCCATTTATCTCCAGGCTAACGTCATAGCTGCCTGAAAGGTCACCGGTATTGGCAACCACGACGCTGATGGATACCACGTCTCCTATGTTGACCTCAGCAGGGGATATACGCAGGTTACTGACGGTAAAGGCAGCTGGTTCAGGTGGTGCTTTAACCGTAAAGGTTACAATCTGAGAGTCAATAGTTACGGTATAAGTACCCGCACTGTCCCGGGATGTGGTAAACGATACCGTCTGACTCGAACCACCTTCCAGGGTAACACTCTTGGTCTCGACTACAGCGCCATTTATCTTCAGGTTAACGTCATAGCTGCCTGAGAGGTCACCGGTATTGGCAACCACAACACTGATGGATACCATATCTCCGATATCGACCTCGGCAGGCGATACACTTAGGTCGCTGAGGGCGAATGCAGCCGGTGCTTCTTCCTCAACCGGTAAGGTGCCGAGTATGGTGAAAGGTGTGAAGTGGTTTATAGAGGTAGTAATGGTATGTGTTGCCGGATTTACGATGCAGTTTTCAAGCTCAACCCATTTGCCGGTGTCGTCATCATCACCCTCGACCCATACGGCAATTACTATCTTTTCCTCGTCAACTCCGTTAGGTATGTCATCGGGGTCATAGGTAAAGGTAAGAGTAATCGCCGGATTGAAGGTAGTTCCATCAGGTTTGAGGTCATAGACCAGACCGATTATAGTCTTGCCTTCCGGTGGATCCGGCGGGGCTGACATTCTGGTTAAACTTATCACGGTGAGGTTCTTATTGCCTGAAGTCTTAGCGACGGTGTTTTTGGCGATATCTATCTTTACTTTCCTGTCTGCGGAGTCAAGACTAACATCTTGTCTGAATGCGCCCGTGGAATAAAGAACATCTGTTATATCGTAAACACCCGCTGATATTTCAATCACTTCTCTGGTTGTTGTTCCACCGCCGCCGCCGCCACCTACAGGAGGAGCGGCAGGAGCATTAAGTGTGAAGGAACTGCTTGTCTCTACAAAAGTTTCGGAGAGGGTTGAAGAGGCAGCGTTAACAGCAATCTTTATTTTATAGTCAGTACCAGCAGGCCAGCTCGAGGGAGATGTCCAAGTGCCGGAGTACGTAATTCGGGCTGCTCCTATCTGATAGCCGTATCCATAGGTTGGAGCGAAATTATATCCGGTTCCTTGCCAATATGTTTTTAAGGAAGTACTGTAGAAATACGCCCAATTGTTACTGGGAGATGATGCGGTAACACTGACTGCACCACCGCCTGTCTGACCAGTTGTGTAATTCTTAGTGGCTCCCGGAGTCAAAGGCAGGTTATTGCAGGTAGCTTTATAAATGGAGGGAGAGCTATTCTTGTAAATCTCCATGTTTATACTTTGTATCGGTACTAGTTCTTGAGTGATAATATCTATTGTTACCGAAAAAGAATGGGTTTGACCGAGGGTACCGGTTGGCGGCTTTGTAATTGAGATGGTAAAAGCTCTGGCAGGTAGAGGGGCAGCGAACCAGAGCGAGGCAGCAACTGCACAGACAAGGACGATGGGTACCGCCAATTTTGAAAGTTTTTTATAATTTAAGTTTCTTATCATGCCGGTACCCTCTTTCCTATTAACCTTCTTTATTTTCTTCTGAATACGCTCCGACCGCAGAATTTCCAGTGCCTCCCGGCTTTTTAGCAACTGGGCAATATCAGAAGGTATTTTACCGGCTAAGGTCAGTAGCTCGTCTTTTTCGGTATCCAGGACCTCGGCCAGTCTCATTATTATCTGCTCGCTGGGAGGAGGCATTTTCCCGCTTTCAATCTTGCTGAGGTAGGAAAAATTAACTCCAATCCTATCTGCCAGTTGTCTCTGGCTGAGACCGGCGAGTTTTCGAAGCTCTTTCAGCTTTGTTCCAAAATCTTTGCTTTCCATTATAACTACCTGTCAGTTTACCCTGGATATTATGAATATACAGGCTAAATTTATACTATATTTATACTATGTTGACTGGAAAGTCAAGCTCTTTTGGGAGACAAATGGCAAATTAGTAATTATTACTATAGACAGGTGTCATTTGTTGACCTGGAAGTCAACATTTCCTCATTGTCTGTTTCTTTTCCATGGAGTTGATATTGTGTAATCAAATGTTGACTACTGTATGTCGGGTAATTTCAGGCAGATTACCAAACCGATGACTTGCTCTATAGTGCTGTTTATGGACGGCGCTTGAAGTTACTATTAATATTGAGTAGGATGTAGGCAGAAACCTTGAAGAGCTAAATCAAAAGGTATTATTAACGAAAATAGATATAAAATCTGATAGCTGCACAGCACTCGGTAAGAGGGTTATAAAGCGTGGACTGGCTGTCTCCCGTAAAAGATATTTTTGAGTTTGTTACACCACTTTTAGACCGTGTCCCTTTTATCAGGGGATTGCTCGGATTTATAATTGTATTTTTACTACCTGGATTTGCCTGGACTCTCGCTTTCTTCAGGAAGGTAGATATTCTGGAAAGAATCCTGCTGTCTTTTGCACTGTCCATTGTTGTTGTCACACTTAGCCTGCTGTTCTCCAACTGGATATTTAATGTTCGAACTACGGGATTAAACTCTCTATTAACGATTATTGTAGTTACTGTTATTCCTGTCGGTATCTACTATATCAAAAAGTCCATGGGACATAAAGAGGTTGATGTAACTGAAGTTGAAGAAGATGAGGAAAACTGAATGCTTGAAAACCGTGTTGAGCAACCTGCCTGATGTTTATCCTGGGACATATCGGTATTACAGCCGGGGTATATAAAGTATTTGATATCGTTCTTGCCGGGACTAATCCCGCCAGCAATCGGGAAATGGGCAATGTTTCTGAGACTTCCCGGGCTGATGGCGGGCAGCGACGAGGTATATTCAGGTTACCGCGAGAGGTCAGGAGCTGGATAAGGGGAATTGATTATCGATTGGTGCTGGTAGGCTCGATTTTACCTGACATCATTGATAAGCCGGTATTTCTCTTATTTGGCAATACTGCCACGTTAAGCGGACGCGATTATGCCCATACGCTGCTTTTTACTCTGGTCCTGCTAATCGGTGGTCTGGTTCTTCTCAGGTATCGGAGGTCGTGGCTGTTGACCATTTCGCTGTCCACCCTTGTTCATCTTATCCTTGACCAGATGTGGAGTTACTCCGTAATATTACTCTGGCCTCTGCTCGGACCGTTGCCCGGAGCGGAGACCGCCGACTGGACGTATAACAGGTTGTTTGACTTGCTTACCGTTCCGGAAATATATATACCGGAAATAACAGGACTGGTAATACTGCTGATATTGTTCTACAGACTGGTGAGGAAGAAGGAGATTATCGGTTTTATCACCGGGGCACTATTGATTAACGCGCCGGCGGGTTGGGATTCTGTAATTGAGATTTTGTGTGGTGATGATAGTGATTTTACGTATTCGGGAGAATTAAGTGTATGATATAGCGGTTATCGGTGCGGGACCGGCTGGCAGTCAAGTAGCTTTTAGACTGGCTGAAAAGGGGCACAGCGTAGTGGTGGTGGAACGGAAGCGAAGGTTAGATGAGCCGGTCTGTTGCACCGGTATTATCAGCCAGGAATGTATCCGCTCTTTTGAAATTGGCAAAGACGTGATTCACCGGCAGGCGAACAGCGCCAGAATTTTTTCACCTTCGGGGAAAGTAATCAGCGTCCGGCGGCAGGAACCGCAAGCCAGTATTGTGGATAGGCCGGCGCTTAATCTGGCTTCAGGCAGCCGTGCTGAGAATCAGGGTGCTGAATATCTGCTGGATACCATGGTCAGGGCTATTGAAGTCAGGAATGACGGGGTCAGTCTTGAAGTGGAGTGTTTTGGGAAAAAGAGCGACTCTATTGAAGCGAAAGTAGCGGTTATTGCTGCCGGTTTCGGTTCCAAGCTAGTCGAAGAGACTGGTTTTGGCAGAGTTGAAGATTTTGTAATGGGAGTACAGGCCGACGTGGCAGCAAATGGAATAGATATGGTGGAGGTATATCTCGGAGAAGAGGTAGCACCCGGATTTTTCGCCTGGCTGGTGCCGACCTCACCGGGGCGGGCTCTTATCGGGCTACTTTCCCGTAAGAATCCGGCGGATTACCTGAGGGAATTGATGTTATCCCTGGTGTCTCAGGGGAGAATAGCCACTGCCGATGTTGAATTCAGTTACGGTGGCATTCCGCTGAAAACGCCGGCAAGGACTTACACGGACCGGGCAATCGTGGTAGGTGCTGCTGCCGGACAGGTCAAACCCACCACCGGTGGCGGTGTTTACTATGGGCTGCTCTGTGCCGATATCGCTGCCGAGAATTTGCATCGGGCTCTGGAAAATGATACCCTGTCGGCAAAGAGCCTGGCCGGGTATGAGAGAGAGTGGAGAAGAAAGCTCGGACGGGAGCTGCGGGTTGGTTACTGGGCGAGGAAATTCTACGAGCGACTTAGCGACAGCCAGATTGACAGGATATTTGACATAGTTCAGTCGAATGGAATTGATAAAGCCCTGGCTGAGGCGAATGACCTGTCATTTGACTGGCATGGCAGGGTGGTACTGAAGCTTATCGGATTCAGGGCTCTTTCACAGGTTTTTGGGGCGGTAAGTTTTCCTTTTACCCGGAAACAGGTGGAATGAGGAATGAAGGCCTGGTTTATTATGGATGAATACAGGAGGCATGCTGAAAAATGACCGGCACCAGCCAGAGTCCAAGCCTTGCAGAGGTGGCCAGCAGTTATGTGGCTGGACTACCGCCGGAGGACAGCGGAGTCAGCCAGCAGGAGATATACAAGTTCATTCGCTGGTTCGGGAGAGAACGTGCTTTTGATGGACTTACCGCCGCCGAGATAGGTAATTATGCAGAGCGTCTGTCAATATCGGATACCGATTACACAAGGAAACTTGAACTTATACGGAAATTCCTCGCTTACGCTAGGAAAAAGGGATGGAGTAAAACGAATCTGGCGGCTCATTTAAAAGCCAGGAAAGTGAAGACGACTTCACGCTCTTCATCCGGGCCGAATACCGTTGAGACCGTCTCGTTAACGCAGGAAGGATATGATAAGCTTGCGGCTGAACTTGCGGTGTTGAAGGATACCCGCCGGGAGGTCATCGAGGAAATACGTAAAGCCGCTGCCGATAAAGATTTCCGGGAGAATGCGCCTTTGCACGCTGCCAGAGAAAGGCGGGGTCAAATAGAGGGACGGATAATGGAGATAGAAGGAACTCTGAAAACGGCGGTGGTTATTGACAGAAAGCGGGAGTCTGATAACAGGGTTAGCCTTGGTGATAGTGTTATTCTTCTCGACCTCGGTTCCGGGGCTGAATTACGCTACACTCTGGTCAGTTCCAGCGAGGTAGACCCGGCCAGAGGTAAGATTTCAGGCGCTTCACCTATCGGCAAGGCGGTTATTGATAAAGAGCTTGGGGAAACGGTGGAGATAGCGGCGCCGGCCGGTAAGTTACGCTATCGGATAAAACAGATTGAACGCTAGCAGGCCGGTCATGTTCGGCTGAAGGGCACGTCTGTTATGACGCTTCGAGCATCCTGTCAACGGCGATTTTTGCCTTCAGCCGGATTTCATCCGGGACTTTTACCTCGTTCTCCATATTCTCCAGTGACCACAGAACAGTCTCCAGGGTTATCAGCTTCATTCTCGGGCAGACTGCCTGCTCCGAGGCTGGGATGAACCTCTTATCAGGATTCTCTTTCCTCAGGCGGTGTAATATGCCTATCTCGGTGCCGACAATTATCTCTCTGGCATCGGTCTCACGGGCGAATCTTATCATTCCCCCGGTGCTCAGGACGGCATCGGCAAGGGCTCTTGCTTCCTGCAGGCATTCAGGGTGGATAATTGTTTTCGCCTGCGGATACTCCGTTTTCAGTCTGGAGATATCCTCCGGTCTTATCCTGGTGTGAGTGGGACAGTACCCGGGCCAGAGAATCATTTCGCGCCCGGTCTGGCGGGCAACGAAGTCGCCGAGGTTCTTGTCCGGGACAAAGATTATCTGTTCTGCATCGGCCAGCTTTTCGACGATTTTGACGGCATTGGCTGATGTGCAGCAGATATCTGACTCGGCTTTCACTTCGGCCGGAGTATTAACATAGCAGACGACCTTTGCCTTCGGGTACTCCTTTTTTTTCTCGCGCAGGTATTTGGCGGTAATCATATCTGCCATAGGGCATCCGGCGTGTAAATCCGGCAGCAGCACTGTTTTATCAGGGCAGATAATAGAGGCAGTTTCAGCCATGAAGTGGACGCCGCAGAAAACAATAACATCAGCGCCAGTACCGGCGGCTTTCTGGCTGAGCTCAAGTGAATCTCCAATGAAGTCGGCTATATCCTGAACCTCACCAAGCTGGTAGTTGTGTACAAGAAAAACGGCATTCCTTTCTTTCTTGAGGTTTTCAATCTTCTCAATTAGCGCTGTGTCTCTGTTATCCATTTTCAGTAATCCTCCAGTCATGGGCGTATGCATTCATCCTTTTTCCCCTGACGAAGCCGAGGAGAGTAATATTCAGGTCTTCAGCCAATCTGACTCCCAGGTCGGTTGGGGGAGATTTGGAGATAACTATCGGGATTTCCCTTTTTGCTATTTTTGAGAGTATTTCCGATGACATCCGGCAACTGACCACCACCAATCTCTCGTCAACCGGGATGTCGTTCAGGACACATTCGCCAAAAAGCTTGTCTATAGCGTTGTTTCTGCCGATGTCATCTTTGAAAATAATAATTCCCTGCCCGTCGCAAAGAGCTGCACTGTGGACACCGCCGGTAGCCTCAAAGACCTCGGAGCGCCGGATGAATTTATCCATAAGGTCGAATACCTCGCCGGCCGTAATTTTCAAGCCGGACTCGGCTTTTAGGAGCGACTGTTCACCCGGTGGCGCTTCATCCTTGCCGGTCCTCACCTGCACAGTACTCGCCTGCTCATCGACAAGTATATTCTCTATATCGCCTTTGCTACTGATAAGTCCTTCGGAGATGAGATATCCGATAGCCAGACAGTCCAGGTCTTTCGGTGAGCAGGGCAGGGTTATCACCTCACGGTCATTAAGGATGATTTTGAGATGAATCTCGCTGGCGACCAGGTCCTCGGCGGTTTTCCTCTTTTCTCCGCTAAACCTTGATACGGGAATTTGCCTGGTTTCATTCCCCATCTGTGTCTGCCTTTATCTCATCCCCGGTTCTGATGATTCCACCGTGGATTACTGTGGCAAATACTCCTTCCTGGGGCATTATGCACTGACCCAGCTGCTTGAAAATAGCGCATCTGGTATGGCATTCCTTGCCAATCTGTGAAATCTCCAGAATCACATCATCTCCCACGGTAACCCTGGTGCCAACGGGCAACGAGACCAGGTCGATTCCTTCCGTGGTGAGATTTTCGGCGAAATCTCCGGGACCTACGTCAAAACCGAGGTCTTTCATCTTTTTTATACTTTCGATTGCTATCAGGCTTACCTGACGGTGACTGTTACAGTCGGCGTGTGCATCGTCAATCATCCCGTAGTTTTCCTGGATGTACCCCTCCCCGACGTCTTGCTTTGGAGTGCCTTTTTTCTTGCTCTTGCACACGGCGATTATTTCTGCCATATTACTGCTTCCTCCATCTCTCAATCGTACCGCTTCCCAGCACTATGTCTCCATCGTAAAAGACTGCTGCCTGCCCGGGAGTTATGGCGCGTTGAGGTTCTTTAAATTTGACAAACACACTATCATCTTCAACAGGTGTTACCGTTGCCTCGGCAGCCTGGTGAGCGTTTCTTATTTTTGCCTTCACCTGTACCGGCCGCTCGAGTTTTTCAATGGCTATCCAGTTCAGTCCGGATGCCGTAAACTCGTCACCATGGGCTTCGTCTATAGTCCCGACGATGATGGCGTTGTTTTCAGCATCGATTTCCGTAACATATAGTGGTTTTTTTGCCTGTATTCCCAGCCCTTTTCTCTGCCCCACCGTATAATTGAGGATTCCCCGGTGCTCTCCCAGGATATTATTCTCCTTATCAAGTATCGGTCCAGGAGGCATCGGTTCGATAAGAGAAGAGTAACCGCCGGCGATAAAATCCTGACTCTCCGGCTTGTCTCTTGTTAACAGGTTGAAACTGGCAGCCAGCTCTCTTACCTCAGCCTTCGTGTAGTCACCGATGGGAAGAATCAGGCGGGAAAGCTGTTCCTGAGACAACATCGAGATGAAGTATGACTGGTCCTTAACCGAATCTTTTGCTTTTTTAAGCAGGTAGCGCTGGTTATTCTCATCATAGTCTGTCCTGGCATAGTGGCCGGTTGCGAAATAATCGAATTCGATGCCGCTTTCCTCAGCCTGCCTGAGTAGAGCGCCTAATTTGACCGTGGAGTTGCATCTAAGGCACGGATTCGGGGTTTTCCCTGCCCTGTATTCACGTCTGAAGTAGTCAAGGACTTCGGTCCTGTATACATCAATCAGGTCAAAGGTATAGGAAGTGATTCCCAGGTCTTCGGCCACCCGCCGGACGTCTTCAATGTCATCTTCCTCTCCCGGACCGTAGCAGCCGTGGTGACCGCTCTTCTCCGGGAAATCTGCCTCATTACATATTCTCATCGTTACCCCGCTGACCTCACACCCTCTATCTTTGAGCAGGGCAGCAGCTACCGATGAGTCCACTCCACCACTCATTGCTACCGCTACTTTCACCTTGTCTTTTCCTCTGTAAAGCATTTAAGACCGCTTATTCACTATCTTTATCTTTCGGTAATAAATTTGAATCATCCAGCAGTATTGCCGCGTGGAGTTATCTCTTTGCCAGAATATCAAGCGCTATCTCAGCGGCTCTTTTCCCTGATAGAAGCATACCGCCGAAGATTGGTCCCATCCTGGGAGCGCCGAATACGGCATTGGCAGCCATACCGGCGACGATAAGCCCGGGATACACTTCCCTGGTGTTACCCGTTATCTCCTTCTCCGCTACATCAGCCCACATTGATTTTTCTCCGGTTACTGTGCCAGCTTCCGTTCTCAGTTTAGCACCTATTTTATTGACTACAATGTGACAAATCTCACTGGCGTGGCCGGTGGCATCTATGACAACCTTTGAGCTCATTGCTAGGGGGTCGACATGCAGTCCAGCTATGGAAGTGGCGCTCCAGGTAAGGACCAGTCCGGTTATCCTGTCATCATCTCTAATCATCACGTCTTCGACGCTGATGAGGTTGAATATCTTGGCTCCCGCCTTAATCACTCTTGAACAGATTGTCGCGGTGGCTTCAAGGGAATCGGCGTGGTAGTAACCTTCCGCGTATTCCTCGGTCCTGACATCGAACTCATCGAGCAGCTTCTTGCCTTCTTCCTGCACGACAATGCGGTTGAACATCATTCCGCCGCCTGGCATACCGCCGCCAATCTTGAGTGCCCTTTCAAAAACTACTGTTTTTATTCCTTGCTTTGCCAGGTAATAAGCCGCTGTCATTCCGGCCGGTCCGGCTCCGACGATAGCGGCATCCACCTCCAGGTAATCGAGAAACTCTTTCATGAAAGTCTCGGCTATTGCCCTGGATATGGTCGTATCGTCTAGTTGCATTTTCTCTCCTTCCGGTGTAGAGCTTTTTTAGAATATGAATTCTTCCGTTGCCGGTGATACGGCGATGAGGATAGAGAATACTTGCTAATAACGCAAGTGACGCCTGTATTTCTAATCTACTGCCTCTCAATGCCGTTAGAATCTGGTTGATTCTTGCCCGATGGTGTTTGAGTATAGAATATCATATGGCGGGCAGATTGTTAAATATTAACGGTGCATTTTCTGAAATAGAAGGGCGATAATTGGGACAAGCAATGCCAGTCCAGCCGTGGCGAAGAAGGTGGAATTCAAACCTCCATAAACGTAGGCAAGTCCGATAAGCGGCGGTCCGATTGTCTGGCCCAATCTCAGCATCGTGCTGTTGAGCGACATAAATGCCGCCCGGTATTCTAGCGGGGCAAGATTGGCGACCGATGACTGGATGCTGGGTAAAGTAGCTCCGCCGGCAGTGCCGAAGATGATGGTTGGTATCAGCAGCATCCAGAGTTTGGGCATGAATGGGATAAGGAACATCGCCAGAGCATAGAGTACGAAAGACATCTTTATTATTGTCGGCAGCGATAACCACCGGTTGATTCTACCGAGCTGGGAGGCAACTGTGGCATTTGTCAGTGATGAACTGGACATAATAATACCGATGATAAAGGGCGAGGCACCGAATTTTTCACTGATATGCAATGTAAAATAAGTGAGGTAGGTGCCATAGAGAATGACAAAGGCTATCATGCCGGTGGTAAACAGGCCAACGAGCCTGATGTTTTTGAGGTGTCTCCAGGTACCGCTCAGGTATTCTTTTATACCCTGATGGCCGGTCGGTTCGGGATTCTTAAGTTTGGTGAGAGCAAGAATGCCAACCGGGACAGCGATTATTGAGAGAGCAAACGGGTAGTTCCAGCCCAGCATCGCCAGCGCGCCGCCAATGGTCGGGTAAGAAGCGGTGCCTACCGTCAGGACACTGATATTGAGTCCCATAGCCTCCACCCGGCGCCGTCCCGTATAGAGGTCGCTGATGATTGTATTGTTGATGGAACCCAGCGCGGCCCCTCCGATACCCTGTACCACTCTCATTCCAAGGAGAAAATTGAAATCCCTGATGAATGTGCAGGCGGTGCCGGCCATGGCGAAAAGGAAAAGGGAAGGCACCAGGATTCTTTTCCGTCCGTACCGGTCAGCCAGCATACCCAGTACCGGTGACAGGATTACCCCGGGCAGGGTAAAGAAGGTAATCAGCAGACCTACCTGGCTGCCGGTAATACCCAACTCACGAATCATACTGGGGAAAGCCGGGATAATGCTGGAAACCCCCAGTACTGCCATCAGGGTCACGCCGAAGACTATCTGGAGATTTCTGTCCCGGTAGAGGCTGTTTTTTGCCATCATCCTCCCTGAGATAATCGAACATCTGTTTGCGGCTAATCATTAGACGAGTAGCCTGGATCCGGGAGGATAATAACCGGTAAAGCTACCTTACTGTAACTGTTCCTGCCGGCTCTCCGGTTACTTCTCCGATAATAGCCGCATCTTCGATTCCTGCCTTATGCAGGTTATCGAGCAGCTTCTCTGCCTTCTCCGCGGGTATGGAGATAAGCAGTCCTCCTGAGGTCTGGGGGTCATAGAGAATATCCTGAATGTGAACGGGTACTTTGCTATCTATTGCTGTATCGGGGGAGTAGAACTCCCGGTTCTTGTGTAAGCCGCCCGGTAGAAGACCCTGTCTGGCGAATTCTGCCGCTTCAGGGAAATAGAGCAGGGATGCGGCATTAATTGTAAGCGCTACTCCGCTGTTTTTTGCCACCTGGACAGCGTGGCCGATAAATCCGAAGCCGGTAACATCGGTGCAGGCATGTACTCCTGCTTCAAGCATTAATGCCGATGCAGTGTTATTCAGTGCTGCCATGCACTCTGTAACTCTATCAATTGTCTCTTTATCAGCCATTCCTGCTTTGGCGGCGGTATTGATGATTCCCGTCCCCAGTGCTTTTGTCAGGATGAGCCTGTCTCCCGGACTGGCGCCGGAGTTTGTTACCAGCTTTTCCGGATGTATGGTGCCAGTGACGGAAAGCCCGTACTTAAGCTCGGTGTCATCAACGGTATGCCCGCCGACAAGCACCACTTCTGCTTCCTTCATCTTGTCGGTACCGCCCCGGAGAATATCCTTCAGGATAGATATGTCCATAGACTGTACCGGAAAGCAGACGATGTTCAATGCCGTTAGCGGCTTGCCGCCCATTGTATAGACATCGCTCAGTGAATTGGCGGCGGCAATCTGGCCGAACATATAGGGGTCATCGACTATCGGAGTGAAGAAGTCCACGGTCTGGATGATAGCCAGGTCATCGGTCAGTTTATAGACGCCGGCATCATCAAGGCTTTCCATGCCCCTTATCACGTTCGGGTCTGTCAGCAGCGGCAGGTCACATAAAGCTTCACTCAGGTCTCCCGGACCCAATTTTGAAGCTCAGCCTGAGCCACGGACGCTCTCCATCAATCTGGGTCTGTTTTCCTCTACCATTAATCCTCCACAGTCGAAGCCTTTTCTATAAGGAAGACTCCAACAGGTATTCTAGCATTCATGAGGTAGGGAAAGCAAAGCGGTTAATTCTCGGTTTTCGTCGTATTTGCTTTACTTCACTGTCATTGCGAGCCCGCCGGAGGCGGGCGTGGCAATCTATAGAAATAATCGATATCTATATAGCTATTCCTCTCCACCCCCATTTATATCTATTCCCACCCGCTGCCCTTAGGGAAGCTAAAAGAGGGGCAAAGCCCCTCTTTTAGAAACTCCCCCATTTTATAAATTATCTACTTGACGTAAAGTATGGAATTGGTAGAATAAGAGTATGGGGCAATCTTTCAAAGAATACATTACTGCTTTGGGCTATTGGGGGCTTATAGTAATTGCCCCAATAGCTATCAATATTATAGGTGTTTATCAGTTAGTTTATAATAATCAGTTCACAAGAGTCCCTTCATGGTTATGGTTTCTAATCGCTTTCGTATTACTGTTAACTATCCCTTTTGCTGCGTTCCATAAGTTAAGGACTAAACGAGATGAAATACAGTGCGAGTTAGATGGCATAAAGGATACAATGCCAAATATTCAAACAAAGACGGAAGTAAATAATGGACGATTCTATTTAGTGGTACGTAATATTGGAAGGAAAGGAGGGCTTTTTACAGCAAGCGGTAGAGTTATCGTTGGGAAGCCCACGTCAGGTTTATATGTAATGTATTGGGAAGGTAACGGGGATAAATGTCAAATCAACGGAGGAGGGGGTGTGGCATCAATTCTGGTTGCGGAGAAAGCTAAAAAGGCTGTACTTAGAGATGCAGAGTCTAGTATATATGAAGGAGGACTTGCGCTTTTTAAAATGGGTACATCTGGTGAACAAACATTCCCAGTTCATACAATTATTGAAAAACCAGTGATAGTTGATGATAAAGAGGGTATTGAGATTGTTAGAGAGGCTAAGTGTATACTGGAAATTACCATAACTTCTGACCCTCCGCTCTTAGAAGAATTCGGTACACATAGGTATGCACTAGAAATTAAATCAGAGAATAGAGACGAGTTGTTATTTGTCAAATTATCGGACGATAATGAAGGTTCTAAGACACGGAACACTCCGTCTTTATAGTTGGTTAAGATGAGTGGTAAAACAGGGTGTAAAAAGGGGCGGAAGCCCCTCTTTCTTATTTTAGTCCCCCTTCCCCTCAAGGGGAAGGGGGATACAGGGGGATGGGGTGATACAAATCGTTTTCATAAGTCAGGGATTGAGGTAGTATGATTCATAGAGATTGCCACGTCATCCCGATTTTATCGGGACTCCTCGCAATGACAGATAAAGTAATACCATAAATCAGCGCTAAAAGGCTTAGTAAGCAGCCCCTATCTATGCTAAAATAGACCGAGTTATGGATATTGAATTTCGTAAATTGCCGGGTGTTGACAGGCTGCTCTTCGAAGAAGGAATCAGGCAGCTTTCTGACAATTATCCTCACGAGTTGCTGGTGAATATTATCAGGCAGCAACTGGATATCGAACGTCAATTGATAGTAAACGGTAACAAATGCTGCTCCATTGATGAAATCGTGAAATCAGTTACCAGCACAGTAAATGGTTTGGAAAAACCCAGCCTGCGTACTGTAATTAATGCCACCGGGGTGATGCTTCACACCAACCTGGGACGCGCCTTACTCAGCCAGGAAGCTATCGCGGCGATGAGTGAGGTATCAGGTAGTTTCTCAAATACCGAGTTCGACCTCAATAGCGGGAGAAGGGGCAGCCGCAATGTCCATCTGGAGCAAATTCTCTGTCGGTTCAGTGGCGCCGAGGCGGCGCTGGTGGTAAACAATTGCGCTTCGGCGGTACTGTTAAGTCTGACCGCGCTGGCGAGGAGAAAAGAGGTTATTGTCTCCCGGGGGGAGGCTGTAGAGATTGGCGGCAGCTTCCGCATTCCGGACGTGATGCGCCAGAGTGGAGCCAAACTCGTTGAAGTGGGCACTACAAATGCCACCTATATCACTGACTATGAAGAGGCAATTACTCCCCGCACGGCAGCCCTGATGCGGGTGCACTCCAGTAATTTCAGGGTGGTCGGCTTTACCCATTTTATTGAATTTGAAGAATTGACAGCTCTCGGCGAAAAATATGAACTGCCGGTTATTGATGACCTGGGCAGCGGCTGCTTCCTGGACACGGAACAGTTCGGCCTGGCTCATGAACCCACCGTACAGCAGAGTGTCTCTGCCGGTGCCGGAATCGCCTGCTTTTCCGGCGATAAACTCGCCGGCGGTCCCCAGGCCGGTATAATCGTCGGTAAAAAACAGCTTGTAGAAAAGCTGAGAAGGCATCCTTTAGCTAGGGCGGTAAGAATCGATAAGTTAAGAATTGCCGGGCTCTGGGCAACCCTGCTCCATTACCTCAAAGGTGAAGCCACGGAGAAAATACCGGTCTGGAAGATGATTTCGGCACCGCTCGATGATATAAACCGGAGAGCCGGAATCTGGGCGGAGGCTACCGGTGGTATGGGGCGGGTAATTGATGGAGAGAGCATGGTCGGCGGCGGCAGCCTTCCGGGGAGCACTCTACCGACAAAACTCGTCGCAATCAGCAGTGAAAGTACAGGAAAGCGGCGGATTTCAGCCCAGAAACTGGCTGAAAGACTGCGGAAAAATGAAAGGTGCCCGGTTATCGGGCGCATCGAAGAAGATGTAGTGCTTCTTGACCCGCGCACCGTCTTGCCCGAAGAAGATGAGATAATGATAAAAGTTCTAAAGGGTCTGACCGCTGGCTAGAGCGGTATTATAAGTAAAATCCAGGGAGGTAAAAATATGGCTGACAACGAATTAGTTCTCCGTTATGGGTTTAATCCGCACCAGGTGCCTGCCAGGTTGTACAGAGAGAAGGGGGAGCTGCCATTCAGGATAGTAAACGGTTCTCCCGGCTACATAAATATGCTTGACGCTTTGAACTCATGGCAGCTTGTTAAGGAACTCAAGCGGGTGTTGAAGATGCCGGCAGCAGCATCCTTCAAGCATGTCAGCCCGGCCGGGGCGGCGGTTGCTATCCCGCTTGATGATGCACTGAAGAAGTCATACTTCGTTGACGATATGGAGATGTCACCTTTGTCTTCAGCCTACGCCCGGGCAAGAGGCGCCGACCGGGTTTCCTCCTATGGTGACTGGGTTGCCCTGAGTGATACGGTCGATTTGCCCACCGCCAGATTGCTTAGCCGCGAGGTCTCGGATGGAATTATCGCTCCTGGATTTGATAATGAAGCTGTCGAGATTCTGAAAAAGAAGAAAAACGGCCGATATCCAATGATAGAGATAGATGCGGACTATGAACCGGAAGATATAGAAGTCCGTGATATCTACGGGATACGCCTTGAACAGAAACGGAATGACCTGCTTGTGGACGCCAGCCTGTTTCAGAATGTTGTTACTGAAAAGAAAGAGCTGCCAGAGTCCGCCATAAGAGACTTGATGGTGTGTACCACGGCGGTTAAATATACGCAGTCGAATACAATCGGTTTCGCCGTTGGCGGGCAGGTAATAGGCATGGGTGCCGGACAGCAATCGAGGATTCACTGCACCCGGCTTGCCGGAGATAAGGCCGACCGCTGGTTCCTGCGCCAGCACCCGACCATTCTGGATTTCAAGTGGCGGAAAGGAACCGGCCGACCGGAGAAAAATAATGCCATCGACCTCTATCTTCTGGAAAGGCTGACTTCCGAGGAGGGAAAAATACTCGATGAAGCACTGGAATCGGTCCCGCAGCAGCTCAGCTACCAGGAGAAAAGGGACTGGCTGGATAAAATGTCCGGAGTTGCTCTCAGCTCGGATGCTTTTATACCGTTCCGTGATACAATCGACCGTGGCTATCAGAGTGGAGTGAGCTATGTTGTTCAACCTGGCGGCTCGGTGAGAGACGATGGCGTGATAGAGGCCTGCAACGGTTACGGAATTGTGATGGCTTTCTCAAAGACAAGGTTGTTCCATCACTAGTCAAATATTGTAGTGAGAGAAGACATATGTTTGTTCTGGGTACTGCCGGACATATCGACCACGGCAAGTCGGTGCTGGTAAAGGCTCTCACCGGGATAGACCCTGACCGGCTGCGTGAGGAAAAGGAACGGGGAATGACAATCGACCTCGGCTTTGCCTGGCTGAAACTGCCGAGCGGGCAGGAGGTAGGTATTGTCGATGTTCCGGGACATGAGAAATTCATCAAGAATATGCTTGCCGGAGTGGGTGGGATTGACCTGGCACTGCTTGTTGTTGCTGCTAATGAAGGCGTGATGCCTCAGACAAGGGAACATCTGGATATCCTGAATCTGCTCGAAGTAACAAAAGGGATTGTTGCAATCACTAAGAAGGACCTTGTCGATGACGAGTGGCTCGAACTCATCCGGCTTGATGTTGAGGAGTTAATCAGCTCTACGAGCCTGGCGGGTGCTCCGGTTATTCCCGTTTCGGCAATTACCGGCGAAGGTCTACCGGAGCTGGTTTCCGCTATAGACGAACAATTAGGCTCTACCGAGCCGAGGAAAGATACCGGCAGACCTAGGCTGCCGATAGACAGGATTTTTACCATTGCTGGCTCAGGGACCGTAATTACCGGAACCCTCATTGATAGCACGCTTAAACTGAACCAGGAAGTGGAGATTGTTCCCGCCGGTTTGAGGTCGCGGATACGGGGATTGCAGACGCATAAAGCCCGTGTTGATAAGGCAGCACCCGGAAGCAGGGTTGCCGTTAATCTTGTCGGTATCGCAACCTCGCAGTTGTATCGTGGAAACGTCCTCACCACACCCGGATGGCTCAGGCCTACCTCTATGATAAGTGCCCGGCTTCACCTGCTCTCTCACCTGCGCCGGCCTCTACCCCATAATGCTACTGTGAGCTTTCATACCGGCGCTGCCGAGACGATGGCTAGGATTCGTATACTTGAGAAAGACAGGCTTGAGGCCGGTGAAACGGCCTGGGTGCAGTTACAGTTAACTGAGCCAGTGGCGGTGGTAAAAGGCGACCACTTTATCATCCGCTCACCTATGGATACTCTTGGCGGGGGTGAAATTGTTGATTCACATGCTAAACGGTTGCGCCGTTTCCGTCCGGCGATAATTCAGAGCCTTGAAGTGAAACAGGAAGGTACCTCTGAAGAAGTTATTGTCGCTCTGCTTGAAACGGGGCAGTCGCTGGAGTTAACGGCTCTAATATCGAAGACTGACCTGGCTGCCGGTGAGGCGAGACCGGCGGTTGAATCACTCATTCAGCAGGGACTAATAATAGCGGTAGGGCAGGGAGAGCAAAGTCTTCTTTTCACACTGGCCGGCTGGGAACGCCTGACCAAACAGGCAGTTGCCACACTCGAGGAATACCACAAAAAGTTTCCTGTCCGTTCCGGTATGCCGAAAGCGGAACTTGGCAGTCGGTTAAAACTCGGCAGGTATTCCCCGGCTGTCTGGCAGAAACTTTCCGGTGAAGGTGTGGTAATCGAGGAAGGTTTGAATGTGCGGCTGCCTTCATTCCAGGTCAAACTTACTCAAACCCAGCAGAAAAGTATCGACGCCTTCCTGGAAGCTCTGGGTAAAAATCCGTACTCACCCCCGGCAGACATGATACCCGAGCCTGAACTGCTTAATTTGCTAATTGAACAGCAGAAGGTGGTGAAGCTGAGCGAAACTGTGGTCTTCTCTACCGCAGCCTATAGTGAGATGGTGGAGCAGATTACTTCCCTTATCAAGGCAGAGGGAAAAACAACCCTCGCTGAAGTCCGCGATTTGCTGAAGACCAGCCGCAAGTATGTGCAGGCTCTTCTTGAGCACCTGGATGAGAAGAAGATAACCCGCCGTGTCGGTGACGAAAGGGTACTATACCGGGCTGGCAAGGATTAATCGTAGCCGGGAGGAATATACTGCCGTTTGTCATTGTCAAATTACCACCAATAAGTTAAAATATTTGATTAAATAGTTGTTTTTCCAGTGGTATTGACAAGCGTTGAAATAGAGATTAGATTTAAAGCCTCAGGGCTTTATGGCTTGATAATCGTATCTATGACTATATAAGGAGATACTGGTTATGAAAATGGTGAAGTGTGAAAAGTGTGACCGCGAGTTTACCGAGGACAAAGCTATCGAGTATCCGGGCAAGGTCTACGTACACAAAGGTAAGGTAATGTGCGAGGATTGCCTCATAGATATGGGAGTATCGCTTGACGAAGCGGACCCGTATGCAACCTACGTGAGCGTCCGCCATGATATAGACATGGGTATATAAGCCGGAACTGAGACCTGGTACCTTAATTATATTCTAAATAATGCCGGGCATGAATATTTATATTTTAGATATCTTGAAATAGCAGCACTGTTTTGAGATATTGCGATGGAGGAAGGTGTTGAAATGGCCGACGGCACGGACAGTAACCGTGTTCTGTCATTGTATAATAAACAGGAGGTGATACATGCTTGCCAAGGAAATAAAGGCTTCAGGTAGTGAGGTGGCGATATTCACGAGCAGTGAGTATGACGGCGATGTTGAAGATTTTCAGACCGCAGTGAATTCATGGTTGAGCAGTCAGCCCGAGAATATTGTAATCGAGGACATTATATATCAACACTGTGGAAACACCACTCGCGGTAAGGACGTATTCTCCATGGTCATCATCTCCAGGTCAACGTAGGCTGATGGTAAGGATTTTCTCTAATCTTGATGCCTGGCTATTCTCAAGTATTTCAGCAGGCGCCGGACATGTACTGTTAATTTCAGAGCTATCTGACATTTGAATCTTGGACTTCAATCTTACGCCTAATAGACTTAAATGAGGGGGTATTGGATAATGGAAAAGACCTCTATGGGTCTGGATGAAAATATTGCCGGATTGCTGTGCTATGTTTTGGGGTGGGTTAGTGGTCTGGCAATTTTCCTGCTGGAGACAGAGAATAAGTTCGTCCGTTTTCATGCTGTGCAGTCGATTGTAGTCTTCGGTATTATTACTGTCGCCCTGATTATTTTCAGCTGGATACCGGTGGTAAGGATTGTTCTCTCATCGATCATCTGGTTTATCGCTTTTATCCTCTGGATAGTCCTGATGGTCAGGGCTTATCAGGGAGTAAAGTATAAACTACCCTGGGCCGGTGATTTTGCCGAAAAAAGATCAGAATAGGAAATAAAGGATTCCTGTTCATGTATACTGCGTGAATTAGAGCTACTTGCCTGGAGTAGGCTATTTTACCTGCAATAACTCCTCAAACAGTACTGTTTGAGGAGTTATTTTATACTGTTTTTCCTGTAAAAAAACATCTGTTTTTTGTGACTTATGTCATATACACGCATTATGGCAACCAATATAATTATTTAAATGTACGTACTATCTGAAGGAGGAAGAAATGAACAGTAAATCCAGATATTTGGGCATGTTTGTGATTCTTACCGCGGTGATTGTGCTTGCTGTCGGCATAGCCTTTGTCCAGCAGGGATTCTCAAAAGAGGCCTACCTGAGTAGCACAATGAGGCAGGAACAAATTACGATAGAGGGAGTTGATGGTGTTGTAGACACGGCAGCGGAAGCCCAACTGGCCGGTGATACTGTCAGAGAGCACCGCCACGGTATTGCTCCTACTTATGGAGATTTGCTGGGTGAAGGCCGGTTCGACCCTACCAATACGACTCAGTTAACTTATGCCCAGGCTCTTAACCTTGAGAACTACCTTTATCTGGCGGTGGCTTCGTTTGGAGTATTCACCGTAGTTAAGGCAACGGGCGCTTTCATGATAGTTACCAGTCTGGGTCTTGGTGCTACGGGGTTCGGATTAATCAGTAAATCGTAACTAAAATCTACAACAGCATTAACTGAATTAAAATTCCAGCAGGGCTGGTGGACATAATCAGTTCCACCGGCCCTGTGTCCATTATAGTTAAATCCATATTCTCCCTGGTATCCTGACTGTCCGGCTTTCAGCCGAATATTACCCGTCCGATATCCCGTTTCTTAATCAAAAGGCACTTGACATCTTACCACAGGCGAATTAAACTCAAATTTCAGTAATATTGCTACAATAGAGGAGAATACGGGAGGGGAGAAGATATGAAGCGTATTTACAGGCTATTAACGGGGCTATTTTTCATTTGTTTGTGTATTATTCTCATCACCGGGTGCTCTCCCGGCTCTGAGAATGAGACGATTCAGTCCGAAGAAGAAAGTGAGAGCAACGGAGCTCAAAATTTACAGAATGATACTAGTGAGACGGATGATGATTGTGATGAGATAAAGAGCGAACTTGAGTCTCTGAGGTCAAAGTATGATGAGTTGAATTCAGACTATAACGAGCTGAACACAAAGTATGGTGAACTGGATGCTACATATAATGAACTGGTGTCTGAATGTGATGGACTGGAAAAAGAACATAATGAGTTGAAAGTGGATTATGATGAACTGAACGTTAAGTACCACAGCGCGATACAGGCGACAGCAGACATAATAGAGGGAGATATAGAACAGGCAATATTCGCTCTGATAAACGAGGACAGGAGTAGCAATGGTTTATCTGAGCTTGAATGGACGGATAGTCTTCATCGGTGGGCAAAGGAGCACAGCAACTACATGGCACAATACCGGGTGGTGGAGCTTTCGGATTCCAACTACTGGCAGTCCGTATCCCGGGCTGCAGGCCATGCTACGGCAGACCAGGTGGCTATAGGGACTTTAAGAGTATGGAAAGAGGATGCAGCCTATGCGAACAGCTTTCTAAATGAGCATGCTAATTATGGTGCCGTGGCCGTAACCAGGACGGGCGATGTTTACTATATCACCTATTTTTCCTTTACGGAAAGATAGGTTTGCAGGAACAGAAAGACATCATTTTGAGATGAACAAAGAATTAAGAATCACCGGGGAAGATGTTGAGTATTTCAAAAGGAACAGGGACCTTGCGTACCGGGGTAAATCCGGCAGACAGCGGCGGGATTTCAGCATCAGCTATATAGATAATAAGAAGAAAATACTGCAAAGAATACGCCGGGAAGTGGTTGACCAGACTGAGCAGGGAATGCAGTTTACCTGCCGTAAGGGGTGTTCCTATTGCTGTGTGCTCTACATTGAAGCCAGCGTAAATGAGTGTGAGGCTATCGTCTACTACCTCTATAACCGTATGGATACCTTCTTTATCTTTCTGGAGCGGTATCCGGCGTGGAGACGTGAAACGGGGAGATATGGCGACCTGCTTCTTGCCGGAATGAAAGCGCGGATGAAGCTGAGGAAAGAAAAGGACAATATCGAGGCTAACCGGATTGAGCTGTCTGAATCAATGATGGACTACCAGTCTTTGAATGTTTCCTGTCCTTTTTTACATAATAATATATGTACCATATATGAGGTGCAACCCTACGCCTGCGCGACCCACTATGTAACCACACCGGCCGAATGGTGCAGTCCGTTTAATCTCGGCCAACCGGACGTATACAGAACTCAGCCAGCCAATGATGTGAGCGATCTGCAACTCCTTGACAGGAAACTCGGCGAACCTGTCATCTCTTCGATGCCGCTTACCGTGTACGAAATCCTCAGGGGCGGACTTTCCTATCTGTCCGAAGTAACCGGACTGAATTTAACGGAAGATGAGGTCGGTGGATCTAAAGCGATTACATAACAAGGCTAATTATGATTTCGGCGGCGGGTTCGGGTGGCCGTGGGTTCCTTCCAGGATAGGAATTCCTACCTCTGCTCTCAGGGCTTCTCCGTAAAGGTCTTTAAACGGGCAGGCTCCGACAAGGCAGTTGCCCAGGTGGATGACCTCCGCCCCCCTTTCCTTGAGGCGCTGTGCCCGACTTAATATCTTATCAGCTTTGTTGCGGCCGCAGCCGCCGCAGCTATCAAACCCTACCAGTTCAATAATGTCATAGTCTTTGAATTCCCCTTCGCGGTCCTGAATTGCCGGGAAACAATGGTACCCGGCACAGTTATTGCTGTGTTCATGGCAGCGTATAATTCCGATTTTCATTCTTTGTACATGTCTCCTTTTTATTTATTCTGCGATTGATTTTCGTCTGAAGTATCATCAACCCGGTATTTAAAGCTGTAATTTATCCTATTATAACACTCCGGTGGAATTAGTCACACGAAAGATACATTATTTACCCTGCCCCGGCATTCTTCGTCATCCGCTTCTGGTGGATTCCTCAGAATGACATTTAAAGCGAGGTTCTGATTAAGAGGAAGGAGCAGGCCTGCCCGCCGTCCCGATTTGACCGGGACTATGACGGGTGGGAGAGAGATTTCTAAAGAAGGGATACCCCTATTTAGCTTCCTCAAGTGTTCATCCTTAAGGCTCACCGTTCGGCTGACCTCAGTTCTGGTGACATCACTGGAACCACGACGGAGCCATGAAGGACGGTGGATGGGGAGAGATAGAGAAATAAAGAAAGAGTACTTCATTCCACCAAAACCGAACAGTAAAAAGTGAGTGAATTAACAAATACAACTAAATTGAGATAAATATCACATACAGGCTTGTTATGGTATTATAGAGTAGTACCATGTTAAGCAGAGGGGCGATAGTAGTCTATACCTGGGCGATTATCCTTGTAGGCCTGATAGTCTATATTGTGCTATGGGGCGGCGCCGTTTCACCTATCTGAGGTATTTGATGCCCCCCGTGGGGTGGACTGGCCTCAAAATCTCTGCTATAATCAATGTGTTACTGATACACAAACACAGTATACCCTTGTAGCTCAGACTAGAGCAGCCCCTTACAAAGGAGCAGGACGTGGGTGAAAACCCCACCAAGGCAAAATTCCAGGCTGGAATTCCCAGCCTGTTTTTATTTTGAAGGAAAGAAGTGTCACGGAAAAGAACGTATTAATCGAAAGTAGTCTCATCGAGTTAAAATTGGATTACGTACCAGGGCAGGAGCTTTGCTATTATTCTTTAATTCTTCCGTTCTGGCTTCAAATATAAGCCTTGTTAAAAGAGCTTTTTTTTTATGCACTTCTGAGGTTTGTCTAACATACTCATTTTCCCGCACTATCACGAATATGGTATTTAGTATTTATCAGTTCCCTTTTTTGAGCAAAACGCCACCCGACGGGCGGCGTTATTAATGTCAACCGGCTGAGCCACCTTTGCGGGCTACAAATATAGAGTAAGCTAGGAAGATAATAATTAATACCAGAATAACTATTCCCATGTGTTTAGTCTAAAAAACTGCAGGAATTCTGTATGTGACTAATGTCGTATCGGGTGAGTACATATTACGGCCAGACTGAAAACAACAGAAAAAAGATTATGAATAAGTATGCGAATCGTGGAGTAAACGAACCTGGCGGGAGCGCATGGGAGTCGAACCCACCAAAGACGCTATTAACGCCCCTCAACGGAGTTGAAGTCCGCGAAGCCCACCGGGACTCATCCGCTCCCCCTAGCTTTGAGGTAAATTAAGTATATATTATTAAGCTTTCTAAGTGCAATATATAATGAACCCTATTCTCCTTATATTTATCTATTCCCACCCTCCTCCCTTAAGAGAGAACTGAACACGATAATAACCTAAAATTACTGATAAGCACAGAAACAGATCAATCAGGAATACTCGGTAAGACAATATTCATAATCTAAGGTTATCTATCCATACAAAACTCCATGGGGAGTAGAAGACTGCCAAAAAGCGAGCGTACTGAATGGCAACAATTCATTCTTTTGTTGTCTATTTTTCCAATCTGCAAAGGCTTAAATGGGTAGAGCCATCCGGTTTTATCGAACCATCATCATTCCAGGACCACTACCCCGAAGGACAACCTCGAAAGTATTTCCGACTTACCAAAGAGGGTATATCCGCCAGTGATTCTGCTTGGGCCAACCCTCTGAAAGCTCTCTACGAATAACAGTTTGTCCTCTTTTTCCCAGGTAATTATCAAAATGGTGCTCAATTTGGTCAAATGCTGGTCAAGTGATTCAAAGCAATAGAAGCTTGACATCTGGTCATATAGTGATAATAAACTGGGAACCATCTATGTAATTCTCACTTCTCACTATTAACTGCCAACTTTAACTATTTAACTCTTATTTGATTCTAGTACATAAAATGTGTACTGAAGATTTGGAAGTTGGAAGTTAGAAGTTGGAAGCTGGTAGTGTGATGTAGATAGTACGAAGCAGGCAACAAATATTAAGAAGTAGGTAGTAGATAGTAGGTAGTGCGATGTAGATAGTAGAGAGTAGATAGTAGATAGTAGATAGTGTGATGCAGAGAGTAGAGAGTAGTGCACTAGAAAACCAAGGATGTAAAATAACCGATAGTTTGCCTAGAATAAAGTGAATTTTAGCCTAGATGAATGGAATATGCCTACAAGAGCAGGCCATTTAAGCGTATTGAACATTGTGGACGTTTGTTACTTGACTCAAGGTACTTCTGTATTGTGACATCCTTATACAATCGCTATAAATCAGGGTAATATTTATCGGATAAAGAGATCGTTGCGTTAAGAAAACGTCAACTATCACTATATTGTTGGATTTCTTGACTCCATGGTTTGACTTCGGGCATTTGGAACCGCTTTGCTAAAGCCCTGAAAATTGGGATGATGGCAATTAATAATAAAGTCAGTGTGATCTGAAATACCATCATATCAGAGTCAAGACCTTCTATTGTTCGAATGTGGGTCATATTTTGTATAGTATTGTTGATGGTATGCATAAGCCATGGAGCCCAAAGATTATCCGTTTTTAAATAAAGATAACCCATGGCAAATCCATAAATGCCGGTGGTGAGGTTTTTCTCATAGTACCTGTTGATATAGATGATTTCCTGCTCTTCAAGGCTTTTTATTTATATAGATATATATTTTCTGCATTATTTTAACTAAAAAGGTCAGGATTTATTAACCAGAGTATCCCTGCAATAACGAAGCAAATACCTAATACTAAAAATGAGATTTCACCGAGTATTTTGTTTAGACCTGTATACTCTGCGTGGTAGAACTCAAATGCCTTTCTAGAGAAATATTTATAAAACAATGTGAAAGGAATACCAAGTATAATAAAAAATAAAGCGAACATAACCATAACCTAAATCGACCCCTTTAATATTTCCCACATTAATACAATAATTCACTTTACCGTATATGTGTATCTTGTGGTATTAATTACAATAATTATATAGGTTTTTTTAATGTACTACTAACTACCTATATCACACTATCTACTACCTACTATCTACTACCTACTATCTACTACCTACTATCCACTATCTACTATCTACTGACTACTTCACACTTCATGGTACTAGTAAGACTCACATATCGTTTCTCAATTAACTCTATGCTATATACCAATTATTTCTTATTGCTTACTACTCAGTTTTACAGTTTGAGATTCATGGTCTCATGCCTACTTCGTCGTACAACAGAAAAAAATGCTATATAGTTTAATATCAGTTATTACGAAGCGATAATAAAAGGGGACCTGATACGACCGATCCCCTATCCTATTTGACCGGCTGTTATCTTTTCAATGATGTTTATTCAAAATAATGTCTATTATTTTTCGGTATACCGAAAAAATGTCATGAAAATATTAGAATATTAGAGTATTTATTAGATATATGAATATATTATGAGATATGTTATATCTATACTATGGTGAAACGTGTTTTACTTGATTCAATATCTCTTAATGGTGTAGCATTGTAAGATACTGATCATATGGGAGGTGTTAAAAATGTCGAAATCATTGTCATCAGAAACCTGTAGAGAGGCTACACACGATGAAAAGTATAAAACATTACAAATGATCGGCCTAACCAGGAGTAGCAGCCAGGAGGTAGCCGAAGGATATGGTCCATCAATACAGAAAAGTGAACTTGTCGCAGATGGTAAAAGCCAGAAGTACCGGTTGTTAGCTATCCGCAATATTGTAGAGCCGGCCACAATCAACCTTGAAGAAAGAGATTTGTTTAATGAGGTATTTAAAGAAGCGATAACGCTAAAAAAACATAACCGATGTAATGGTATCAGTATTTCTAGGTGTGATAGGTTAAGCCGTCAATTTGAGGCGGCCATGCAGATCGCCCTTGACTGCAAGAAATACGGACTCACAATACGCTTTGTTCGTGAGAATCAGTGGCTACGTCCGGATGATGAGCCTATCCAGTTTATACTTTTTATATTAAATGCCTTTGGTGTGCATACTCAAACGAAGATTTCAATGGCTAATCTGCACGCGGGTCAACGCAGGGCTGCATCAGAGGGTAAACTCCCGGCTGGAATAGGCAAAGGAATGCTTGGATATGATCTATCCAACAAGAAATTCACGACTACCTCGTTCATAACAGTCATTGATGAGATACTATGTAGAGCTTTGCGTGGAGATAGCATTAACCGCATTACAAGGGACCTTCAGGAAAGGGGTGTAGTCAATTCCTCGGGAAAGATTATAACCAGAGCTACGGTGGCAAATGTCCTTCGTCATGCCAGGCGTTACGCAGGAATATGGGACTGGGGCGGTTATGAAATAAGAGGTCTTATCCCCCCACGAATAACAGAGGAACAAGCCGAGCAAATCCTGAATAATCTGAAGCGTAACCGTGAAAACAGCTATGGTTTTGGAAAGCGGAAGTGGCTGAGTTCTCGTGTCATATGTGGAATATGTGGAAGAAAATACAAACTACAGGTTAAACACGGATGTTATTGCCTTCATGCCGATGTTTACAGGGCATATCCGCCATGTCCGAGCCCGAAAATCACCTGGCATGTAATGGATAAAGAAGTTTGGGATACCTTCGTTCAGTGTTTGTTAGGACTGGACACGCTTGAACTGATGGTAAAAGACAAACGAAAAGCCTGGAGGAAACAGAAAGCTAAAACAGACCAACAGATAAAAGGTTTACGAGAACAGCTTAACAAACTTCAGCGTAAGAGACGGCAATATTCTTGGCAGCAGGCAGAAGGGATAATAACAGGCGAGGAATTAGTATCTGCTCACAAACAAATCAAGTCTGAAGAAAGAATACTAAATGACCAGTTAAAGAGGCTTGAAGAGTTTAGCCATGAGCCATCACCACCGGATAGGGCTACATTTGACAAGATGGCATCATACTGGAGAAGTGGTCTGGTCAGTGAGTTAGACTATGCATCGGATGAGGTAAAAGCGAAATTTGCCGAGTTCTTTGACCTGTACATAACGGTTTATCCGAAGGAGTCATCGCAGGGGTACTACTTCAGTATTAGTGCCAATATACCCCTGGGGCTGGATACTACCGTTAATGCTTATGACATGGTGTTCAGTCCTTTAGGAAGATTAAGAGGGGCTCCGCCCCTCTTAAAAACACCCCCGTTGCAGATGACTTGCATTAATAACAAGTATCATATTTCTCCCTTTTATAAAGCCCCTATCTGAAACTTTTCCCATTTTGAAGGGTCTTGTCCTGAAAATTGTATATCCATATCACCCTGAGTCCCGATTTCATTGGGATTTCTCAGAATGACATTAGAAGCGAGCTTTTGAAAAGACACAGGGCTATCATTACTTCGGTTTCAGGAGTAGCTTGAAGCCGTCCTCTATTTCCTCTACCCGGGCTGTATATCCCTCGCTTTCTGCCAGACGGGACACATTTTCTTTAGAAACGGCGCTTTCAACAAGTACTGTTAGCTCTTTTTCAGGATTATCTTTAATGGCTTTCTTCGTCCTGACCACAGGAATAGGGCAGGAATAGCCACGGACATCTACTTCAATCATTACTGATTTCTCCTTTCTCGTAACAGACTCCGCTCCAATGGCAGAGGTTCTCCTTGAACACTGCAGGAAAGCTATCGATTATTTCCCTGACTCTTGTTGCCGGCGTCACCCTGGCGAATTCACCGGCGGTGCGGTTGGCTCTGGCGGCGATAATTGCCGCTTCCTGCGGCTCGAGTCCGCCGTAAACGAAGGCTGCCACCATGCCGGTGATGGTATCACCGGTACCGCCGATAGCCTCAAGCTCGGGTATGTCCGGCTCGTCTATTGTAGCCAGTACTTCTCCATCACGAATTACATAGTCAATTGCCCCTTTAACAAGCAGCAGTCCGGCGGCGTTCCGGTGATGGTAGGCGTTGGTGGCAAGCTCCGGCGTCCGGGTGATGTCGGCGTTGAAGAGGTGCCGGTTAATATAGGCAGGGTGGGTGGCATCGGCATCGGCAAGAAAAGCCATCTCGCTGGCATCCGGAGTAAATATATCGAACTCAGGAGCCAGCCCGGCCGCCTTGGCGGCGTACATCGAGGCAGCATCGGCAATTAAAACCGGCCTTTTCCGGCATTCTTTTACAGCACTGATTAACCGCCTTGTTAGAGTCATATTGGGCACGCAGTAGTGCAGTGCCAGCACCTCGGGCGAAAGCTTGGCCACCTGCTCAATAAGGTATTCGTGAATCCGGCGGCTACCCTTGCCCTGTCCGTCATCTCCGACGATAAGTACCTGCGGCGGTTCGAGTCCTAGGTATTCGGTTGTGGCCAGGGCGGCGCCAATCATGGTGCCGGTTCCCTGGGTGCGGGGGACACGCTGCCCGTCGGCTTTTATAAACTCACCGTCTTTTTCAACTTTTCCCATTGTCAGCGATAAGCCTTCAACGGGGACAGTCCCGAAAATAAGCAGCATATCTACTTCTCTCCTTTCCACAGAGTAAGGCTCTCTTCAAAAGCCCTGACCAGCATTAAACCGCAAAGGGTAAAGCTCAGCTTTCCCGGGTCCAGTGCTTCGGTGAGCTTCTTACCCACCAGTTCCGCATGAAGCCGGGGAATATCGGGACAACCGCCTCCGGAAGTGTTGACTATTTCTCCGCTTTCTCTGTCAAAAGTGAGCTTCATATTGCCGGCTTTTACCATCAGCCAGCGTCCGAAATTGACTACATTGACAAGTTCTATGATTTCCGAAGCCCCTGCTGTAACCGGGCTGATATTGATGAAGTCAACGGACTTCTCGTTCAGCAGCCGTTCTATTCCCGGCTGTTCAACAAGGTTTACCGCTACTGCCAGGTCACACCCCGAGCGAAATTCAGGCGGCGGAGCCACCAGCTTTACTTCGTAGTCGGCATCCTTTAAGACTCTCTCTGCCTTCATTGCCTGCTGTACCTCCGTAAACAGCACCAGGCCGCTGCCTTCGAATTCTGTCTTCCGTTTACGTTTAAAAAATGCCATCTTCCCTTTCTATGCCGCCTTTTCTCTCATTAAAAAGCCGATAGCCAAGCAGAAGACTAGTCCTGTTATCACTGCTGCCGGGCCAAAAACACCGGTTCCTTTGGGGCTTGAGGCAAGGAGGAAGTTATGAGCAAAAGCCGCCCCGGCGAAATAACCCAGAACCGTCATTGCCGCATCGGTGTTGCCTTCTCCGGAAAGGATGAGATTACGCAGCGGGCACCCTCCGAGCATGGTAGCCGCCAGACCGACCAGGCTCATTCCGAGGAAATTCCAGACGTGATTATCATGGGCTACCGGCTGACCTGTAAAGCCCCAGTGGTATAAACCGTCGGCGGCAAAATTACCGACTGCATAGTTGGTTATCAGCGCGGCAAGGAAGAAAGCGATAACGCCACTGAAAAGGTAGTAGTCCTTTACCAGGAAAAGGTCGCGCCAGCCGCCGACGAAGCACATTCTTGTCCTCTGGGCGAGGAAACCGATGGCCAGTCCAACCACGATTGCAATCCAGAGCGATACGCTCATTGCTCCCGGACCGCTCTCGCTGGTGAATATGAAACGCGGTTTGAAAATGGCAAGAAGAAGCAGCCCTACTATCAGTACCGGAAGAATCCAGCCGGCAACAGGATGGATTTTAACGGAGCGTCCCAGGTTGAATCCTTTTTTCAGAAAGAGAACACCAACGGCTATCCCGGCTACCATTCCGGCCAAGCCTAAAATACCATTGAGGTCGCCGCCGGCAATGCGAAGCATCATCCGTACCGGACAGCCCAGGAATACCAGGGCCCCGATCATCACCAGAGCACCCAGGATAAAACGGATTATCGGCGATGAGCCGCCCGTAGAGCGCCATTCGCGGAATGAAAAAGCCGTGATGAAGCCGCCGAGCACGAAGCCGATTATTTCGGGACGGATGTACTGCACCACAGAGGCGCGGTGGAGTCCGAGGGCGCCGGTGATATCACGGATAAAGCAGGCAACGCAGATACCCATATTAGCTGGATTACCCCAGTTTGTCATCAGCGCTGCCAGGACACCGAAAATGAGACCGGCGACGATAATTGTGTATCTTGATTTCAGGAATTGTCGCATAAATACCTCCTTAATACTCGCTCTGCTCTTTTCTAAAACAGGGAGCACTGCAGGAAAGTGCTATAGATGAAAAGAGCGATAGTCATTTGGCTGAGAGCTTCCGACTATCGCTTCCTGGGGTATCCGTTCATGAGGAATCCCGGGACTTAAATACTGTTCAGGATGAACCAGCTCCCGGCGTGCGGAGGCTCTTCGAACCGATGACTGATGCAGAACCTGCACCGGTGTGTATGGCTCATCTTCAGGTGAAGGTTAAACGTATAAGCCAGGTCATCGTTCTCACCTCCTTTACATTTTTGCGCTTATGTTAGCTGTTTCTTGACAATAAGTCAAGGTGATATTGCCTCTGTATCGGTGGCAGGGCTTCTTTTATATACCAGCTTCGCCATCCAGATGCACATCTCGTACAGAACAACCATCGGCAGGGCGACAAGGCACTGATTAATCGGGTCGATTGTGGGAGTGATGATTGCCGCCAGAATGAAGGACACTACAATGGCTATCTTTCGCTTGCCGGAGAGCCACTCCGGCTTGAGAACACCAATCCTTGCCAGGAAGGTTGTCAGTACCGGCATCTCGAAAATGAGACCAACCGCAAGGAGAAGTCTGGTTACAATTGAGATATAGTTTCCAACTTTTATCTGGGGGGTGGCAATATCACTGCCGAAGGTGAGTAAAAACGTTACCATCCGGGGAGTGATGATGAAATAGGAAAAAACGACGCCTCCGGCGAACATTAAAGCTATCCAGGGAAGTATCAGGTAGACATATTTTTTTTCCCGGCGGGTCAACGCCGGAGATACGAACATAATAAGCTCGTAGGTCAGGTAGGGGATAGAGACGATAATTCCGCTGACCAGAGATACTCTCATAATCGTGCCCAGCATCTCGGTAAGCTCGATGTAAATGAGGTCGATATCCTTGACCGGGAAAATAAGAATATTGAATATCTGCTCATAAAATATGAAGGCGAGAAGAGACATCAGCGCTACCACGATGATACTGCGGATCAGACGCTTGCGTAGTTCGCTGAGATGTCCGATTACGGATAATTTCTTTTCGTCAGTACTCATTTTGTGAATAAATTCTTACCGGTCTTGAGGGTTGTCTGTTGCTGTGCTGCCGTCTTCCGCACCATTAGCATCTGCCGGCTTTTCGACCTCTTTGTTGGTACCAGCTTTCGGCTCCGGTGCAGATGATTTTTTCTCTTCTTCTTCCAGTTCCCTCTTCACCTGTGTCGTCAGGTCCAGGCTTGCTTTTCTGAAAGTGCTGACCCACTTGCCCAGTGTCCGGGCAATCTCCGGTAACCTGCCCGGTCCCCAGATAATGAGAGCCACCAGTAGAACCAGCAGTATTTCTCCTATGCCCATACCGAAAAGGTCCATTACGGGCACCTCATTGCTGCTGTTTTGAAGAACAGGTTACGGGTAGAATTAAGAACCATCTTTATGTAATCGCTTCCTGTCGGTGACTACGGGGCGCAAGCCTTCATTCGCCCTGGTCTTTTGTCAATTATAGAAACATAGGCTGGATTTTGCAATCTGTTGAGGCTGACGGCTGTTTCCAGAAGCGTTGCATTAAACTGGCCACTAGTGTATTCGGGCTGACTCCGATTAGTCCGTAAAATCAGTCAGGTCTTCAATGTGCCCGGGTTTATATCCCTTCTCCTGGGCCTGTCTGTCCATATCCAGGGTCAGAAAGCGTTCGAGCGGCATGAGAACTTCTGTCTCTAGCTTTCTTAAATCTATTGTTTTCAGGTAAGTGTGACAACGCTCACAGGTATACAGACGGTAGGTTCCTTCATCGTCAGTAAAATAGGCGAGGTCCTTCTGCTCTTCACTGGCGCAATAAGGGCACTGAAGCCGCTGATAAATCCACTCCGTATCACACCGGCAGCAGACCAGCCAGCGTGAGCCGCGTTCCTTGTCAAGGTAGGCAATGTCAGGCTTCCCGCCGCAGATTGGGCAACGTAAACGGCGCCATTCCTCCTGCTTCACCGAGTCAATCAGGGCTCTGGTATGGCTGGCAAGAAAGGGCTTCATTGTAGCCTGGATTTGGGTATCCAGGAGTAGATATTCATCCGTGTTTTTAGTTACTGTATCAGCTGGCAGTCTATCTTCGTTGAACCATGTTCTGACAATTTCTCTTGAAAGCTGCTGCTGAGTATCGGGTATCTTCTCACTATCTTGAATCCCGCCGAAAAGGTCGGAGTATTCGACAAAGAGCGCTTTTATCCTGGTAAATGTTTCATTGAGAAGAGGCCAGTCGAGGACGAGGTCGGTGTAGCCGATAAGTGGCATTCCATTCTGCTGTCGCTTGTAAATATCATCTTTTTTCAGGCCTGGTTTAATCTTGCCGATTTTTTTCTCGACATCTGCCTGAATACCGAAAAGCTTCTCTAGAAAATCGAAGAAACGGGGAGATAATCCCCGTTTCTTTTCTTCTTTTAGTCTACTGATAATCTTGTTTATCTTGCTTGGTGTCACTGGGACTCTACTTACTTTCCTCTGGTGATTTCATCATACCATTTAGCGTGGTGCGTCTTGGCGTAATCAGTGGAGATTTTACCGCTTGCCATGGCGTTCCAGGCTTCTGTCATCAGCGGGTGCAGTACGCCAAGATAAATGTGGACGAATATCATGGCTCCGCTGACAATGAATGAAATGTCATGGAGAAAGACCATCCATTGCACGAATCCTCCATTGGCGAACCACATAATCAGCCCGGTGATGATAAAGATTGCACCACAGACCAGTGTCAGCATCCACCATAGCTTCTGTCCTGTATTCATCGCTCCCTGGGGCGGCATATCCGTTTCCCTGTCGAGGAAGTAATATGCAGGTGCTGCCTTTAACCAGCCAATGTCATCGCTGCCCCAGGTGAATGCCTGCTTTATTCCCCTTTTAACTGCTCCCGTATCCATTATCGTATAGATGATTGGCGCTACGATAAAGACTATCGCCGCGATGCGGTGGAGGATACGGGTTATGCTGTTCTGGGCAAGTCCGCTGAGACCGGGAATAAAGAGTATCAGTCCAGTCAGGAACAGGACTATGAAGGCGCCAGTATGTGTCCAGTGAAGTACTCGTACCGGTTTTGTATATTTTTCAACTATCTGGTTGCTCATTTTGCCCCCTTATTAGCGTTAGCCCGGGCTACGATGTAGTTCAGTCCCAGTCCAACTAGTGTCAGACCGCCGACTACCCAGCCAACAGGTTGAATTACATTCTTCCAGGCAACGGTGGCCGCTGAAATCTGGGGATTCTCCGGCAGTCCGTAGGTTGCCGGGGAATCTTCCAGAACGTACATAACATGCAGTCCGTTGAGCTCATTTTCGCCGTACAGGTTCGCAGCCGACTTTCCGTCGGCTTTGAGTTCCTGCACTCGCTTCTTGCCTGCCGATATTAGCTGGTTGCGGTCGCCATACTGGAGAGCGCTGGGTGGGCAGGTCTTAACGCAGGCCGGTTCCCAGCCTTCGGTGATGCGGTCCAGGCCTGGTGTTGTGCATAAGGTGCATTTACTCATCTTGTTGACGGCCATAAATATATTACCGCTAAGGCGAGGTACATCGAATGGACAGGCGTCTACACAATAGCCGCAGCCGGTGCAGGTGTCCTGGTTGTAAACGACGAAGCCGAGTTCATGTTTATAGAGCGTATTGTTGGGGCAGACGCGGACACAGCCGGCGTCGGTGCAGTGCATGCAGGCACGACGGGTAAAGAGCCACCTGAGTTTGCCATTGGAGTCATCCTCAGTGAATCTCATTTTCAGCCAGGTCTGAGGAGAGAGGTCAGGCGGATTTTCATAGCTGCCCCAGTTCCTTGCATCCACTCCGTTTTCCGTGGTGGGAATATTTTCGTCATTTTCATTCCATTGCTTGCAGGCTACCTGGCAGCCACGGCAGGCGGTGCATTTTGTTGCGTCGTATAAAATTGCTTTATCTGCCATATTTCCCTCCTAAGCCTTTTTCACATTGACAAGGAAAGCTTTATATTCTGGTATCGTTGTGTTGGGGTCGCCAACGTGGGGAGTGAGAACATTAGCACTGTCACCCGTAGAAAGTCCGATGTATCCCCAGTGCCAGACAACACCTACCTGGTGTACCTTGCTGCCATTCATCTGGAATGGTTTGAATCGCTTGGTTACAAGGGCTACAACATTTACCTGACCACGGGCTGATTCAACGATAACTCTGTCTCCATTGGCAATTCCCTTTTCTGCTGCCAGTTCTTCGCTCATCTCGCAGAACGGTTCCGGCTGAGCTTCTATTACCCAGGGCATATTTCTCGTCATCTGGCCGCCCTGCCAGTGCTCGCAAAGGCGGTATGTTGAGCAGACTATTGGGTAATTGCTCCGGCTGCCCTGTTCATCAGGCCTCCAGATTGTAATCGTCGGGTTACTCTGCTGTCCGGACACGGCATTGTCAACAGGCGATTCCCACGGCTCGTAATGTTCGGGGAGAGGGCCGTCTGTTCTGCCGAAACCGAATATCCTGGCGAAACCTTCCGGCTTCATTATGAATGGCCACTTGGTTGTTTCCGGATTAACGTTAATCGGTGGCCAGCCGCCATCGGGAACATCCCCGACCCATGATTCAGCACCTCCGTACTGCCACCAGATGACCGGCTGCTCTTTATCCCAGGGCACACCATCGAGGTCAACTGAAGCCCGGTTATAAATGATACGCCGGTTAACCGGCCAGCACCATGACCATTTAGGATAGAGACCGATATTAAAAGGGCCCGGTGTTGGATCACGTCTGGCGGCCATATTTCCTGCTTCGGTATAGCTGGCACAGTAGAGCCAGTTACCTGAGCTTGTTGTGCCGTCGTTCTTCAATCCGCCAAAGCTAGCCATAAGCTTACCCGTGGTCAGATCGTAGCCGTTGATTTCTTTGGCTACGGCATGGACATCAGGATGACCGCTGCCGTAATTCCAGTCCATGTCGGCAATAGCTCCGGCAGCAGGTCCGCCTTCAGTAGCGTAAAGTTTAATAAGCCGTTTGGCTAATTCGTTAAGCATCCAGAGGTCGTCCATGGCGCCTCCTGGACCGTTAACAGCTTTGTAACGCCACTGACTCCAGCGTCCGCTGTTGGTGACGCTGCCTTCCTTTTCAAAAGAACCGACTGCGGGAAGGAGAAATACTTCGGTATTAATCTTCGAAGAATCTACTCCCGGCCGCTTCCAGAAGTTGGCTGTTTCGGTATGCCAGATATCTGTAACCAGCAGCCAGTCCAGCTTCTCCATTGCCTTCCGTTCCAGGTTGGCATTGGGTCCGCCGACGGCCGGGTTCTGCCCCCAGACCATCAGTCCTTTGATTATGCCGTCATCCATTGCCTCGAACAGGCCGATATGTGTATAGTTGACACCCGATTCGACCTTGGGTAAATAGCTGAAGGCAAAGTCGTTTTCAGCGGTGGCTTTATTGCCGTACCATGCTTTCAAAAGGCTGACGATGTATTTTGAGTAATTGGACCACCAGTTCGCGCTGTTGGGGTCGTTGGTTGTTGGCGTCAGCCGCTTGAGGTAATCTGCCAGGTTTGTATCCTTATCAGTGGGCACTCCAAGATATCCCGGAAGTATGTGAGAAAGCAGGCAGTGGTCGGTAGAGCCCTGTACGTTTGATTCACCTCTCATAGCATTAATACCGCCACCGGCTACACCGATGTTACCCAGCAGGAGCTGGAGGATTCCATAAGCACGGATATTCTGTGTGCCGTAAGTATGCTGAGTGGTGCCCATGGCATACATTATTGTAGCGGATTTACCGACGGCACCGGAGGAAGCATAAAGTTTGGCTGCCTCAATAAAGGTGTCCTGCGGGCAGCCAGTTACCTCGGATACCATTTTCGGAGTGTAGCGCGCCATATGTTTCTTAAGAATCTGGAAAACGCAGTTCGGGTCTTTGAGAGTTTTGTCTCTCAGGGGGATACCATCGCTGCCAACCTGGTATTGCCAGGTGGATTTGTCATAAGACCTTTTACTCACACTGTAGCCGGAGAAGAGGCCGTCGAGGTCGGCAGGTCCCTTAAAGTCCGGATTAATGAGATGAGCTGCGTTTGTATATTCGGTTATATAGGTCAGATTATAGTTACCCGGATTTTTTTCGATATCATCCAGCACGTATTTTATCATGCCGTTGATGAAAGCGATGTCGGTTCCCGAACGTAGCGGGCAGTAAAGGTCTGCCTTGGATGATGTTCGGGTAAACCTGGGGTCGACGCTGATGAGTTTTGCGCCCCTATCCTTGGCATCCATTATATGGCCGAATGCGGCCGGATGATTTTCTGCCGGGTTTGAGCCTATTGCCATCATGACATCTGCATTAGCAATGTCATTCCAGTGGTTGGTCATTGCCCCGCGTCCGAATGTTTCCGCCAGACTGGCGACAGTGGCGGAATGTCATATGCGGGCATGATGTTCGAGGTAGACCACGCCCAGTGCCCTGGTCAGTTTGGCAAGTAGATAACACTCCTCGTTATCTAAGGCAGAACCTCCCAGGTTTGCAATTGCTGGATTCCTGTTGACAGTATTGCCCGAGCCGTCTTTCTCTATGAAGTTATCATCTCTTGTATCTTTGATACGGCGGGCAATATTATCCAGCGCCCAGTCCCAGGTTTTCTCTTCCCAGTCTTTCCCGCCGGGAGCGCGGTAGAGAACCTTGCTCAAACGCCAGGGATTATCGGGAGATAACTGACGCATTGAAGCGCCCTTAGCGCAGGCAGCGCCGCGGTTGATCGGATGGTCAGGGTCCCCTTCAATGTTCACAACTTTACCATCGATTGTGTCGATGATAAAACCGCAGCCTGAAGCATCGTAGGGACAGATAGTACTGTGTTCACCACGCCGCTTTTTAAGAGGTATTTTTTTGGCTGGTGCAGCCAGAGCCACACCGCTATTCAGGGCGTTGAGCAGGACCATTCCTCCTACTCCGGCTCCTGAAGCTTTAAGGAAATCTCTTCGGCTTAGCTCCATAGTTCCTCCTTGTATAGTATTTGGTCCCTGTTTCTTTACATAGCTTTCAACTCAAAAAAAGGGGAAAGCTGTACTCTCCCCTTTAACTCATAGTATTGAGATACAAACCTTTTCCCATAACAGTTACATAGTATAGACCAGCGACAATGCCTTGTCAACCTTTCCGATAGGTTATATACGGCAGAAAATTACTATCTATCCGGCGGATAATTAGCTCAGTTTTTTAATAAGATGTTAATAACCTGACCGCCAATATTTTGAAATATAGGCTTCCGGTGAAGTATAATTATGGGCAAGTGAGAGGGGAAGGTTATGAGAGTAATTTTTCTTGAAGATGTTCCAAATGTAGCCAGGGCCGGAGAGATAAAGGAAGTTGCTAACGGCTACGGTAGGAACTATCTTATTCCAAAAAAACTGGCGGCTCCGGCTGTGGCTGAGGCAATAAATGTCCTGGAGGCAAAGATTGCTTCACAGGAGCGAAGCGAAGTAAAGACAGAAGCGGAACTGATTGAACTGGCTGCCCAGATAGACGGGAGAGAAATTTTTATTGAAGCCCGGAGCGGAGGAAAAGACCGGCTGTACGGTTCAATTACTGCCACTGATATTGCCAGTGAGCTTGAGACGGTCACTAACCTGGCTATTGACAAAAGGAAAATCAAACTGGACGAACCGATTAACCAGCTCGGCAGTTATGAAATCACCATCAGGCTGGCAAAGGATATAGTTCCCAGGATTAAGGTTACGGTAACTGAAAAAAGCGATTGATAAGTTTATTGATTACCTTGGAGGAGACGGATTAGGTTAGATGGAAAAGTTACCACCTCATGATATCGATGCTGAGGAAGCCGTAATCGGTTCACTGCTGATTGATGGTGCGGCAATCTATAAAATCACCAGTCTGCTTCCGCAGGCAGATTATTTCTACCATGAGAGGAATCGCTGGCTCTATGAAGCATGTCTTTCTCTCTACCAGCGTGACGAGGCGATAAATCAGATTACGCTGGCCCAGGAACTGGACAGGCAGGGGAAGCTGGAGGATTGCGGCGGAGCTGCCTTCTTGAGTCATCTGGTGTCAATAGTCCCCACCTCACTCGATATCGAACATTATGCCCAGATTGTATACCGTCTGGCAATTAGCCGACGGTTGATACATGCCGCTCAGCAGATTGAAGCCATCGGTAATGAATCAGACCCTGATGTGGAAAGCAGTTTAAGCAGGGCGGAGGATATCCTCTTCAATCTACGCCCCCAGTACACAAAAGGCGATTTTGTACATATACGTCAGGTACTGGACAGTTATTTCGAAGCTCCTGAAATACCAGATGAGGAAGCTGTTGCCGGGCCGATTGCCCGCGTCAGGACGAGTTTTTCCGGTATGGATGAATTCCTGGGTGGTTTTCAGCGTTCCGACCTTATTATAATTGCCGGCAGGCCCAGCATGGGTAAGACCAGCCTGGTCCTTAATATTGCCCGGAACGCCGCCGTTGAACAGGGAGCTTGTGTGGCAATGTTCAGTCTGGAAATGGCCCGGGAGCCGCTTGTAATGCGAATGCTTGCCAGTGAATCAGGGGTAAATTTAAGCCACGTTCGCCTTGGTCTGCATACTGAGGCAGAAGAGAAAAGGGTCATGGATGCCACCGGTATCCTTTCTGAGGCACCGATATATATTGACGATTCCCCCCGCCTGCGGGTAGGAGAAATGCGCAGTAAAGCCCGCCGGCTTTACTATGAGCATGGTGTTAATCTTATCATCGTAGACCACCTGGGGCTTATGGACGGGCAGATAAAGGATAGAGTTCAGGAGATTAGCTTCATTTCCCGCTCCCTGAAAGCGCTGGCGCGTGAGTTAAATATACCGGTGGTTGCTATCTCACAGCTCAGCCGGGCTGCAGAATGGCGGGCTTCACACCGGCCGATGCTTTCCGACCTGCGCGATAGCGGCAGCATCGAACAGGATGCTGACGTGGTTGTCTTTATCTACAGGGATGAGTACTACTACAACAGGGAAGAGTGGGAGACTCAGCACCCGGAAAAAGACTATCCGGAAGGTATTGCCGATATTATTATCGCCAAGCATCGTAATGGTCCCACCGGCCAGATAAGCCTGCGTTTCGTTCCGTCACTTGCCAGATTTGAAAATATCGCCAATCAAGAGCCAAGTATGCTATGAAACAGCTTCTTGCTCTTTGCTTCATCCCTGTACCTGCAGGTATTTTAATGACTACTTATTTTTTGGTGTCAGATCTGCTATGAAACAATTTAAGGGTTTTCCTGCCAGGATGCGGTTTACGCCGGTCCCTAACCTTTTCATCAGCAGCTTGCTGCCACAAATCGATGACGTTAACGAACTAAAAACAACGCTCCACGTTTTCCTGTTGCTTTACGGTAAAAAAGGGTATCCCCGTTTTGTGACCTATAATGAACTGCTGAACGATAAAAGCCTGATAAGCAGCCTGAGGGAAAGCGGTAACCAGCCGGAGAACGCCTTACGCCGTGCTCTCGAGATGGCGATAAAAAGAGGGACGATTCTTCACCTGGTGGTGGATATAGGCGGTAGACCGGAGGACATTTATTTCATCAATACCGCTTCCGATAGAAAAACCGTGGCTAAAATAGAGAATGGTGAGCTTGTCATCGCCGGACTTAAATCGGTAGCGCAACCTGGTCTTGAAGGGGATACCGGAGAACTACCGGACATTTTCACACTTTATGAGCAAAATATCGGGATGATAACGCCGATAATAGCTGAAGAACTTGGTGAGGCTGAGAAACTCTATCCTGAGTCCTGGATTAGAGACGCGATAAGAGAAGCGGTCAGCCTGAACAAGCGGAACTGGCGGTATATCGCCAGGATTCTTGAAAACTGGGCAGCAGAAGGTAGAAGTGATGGAACATATAAGCGAGATTCTAAAAAAGGTCCAGACAAATACACCGGCCAAAAATACGGGTACATGGTCAAGCGCTGAGGAGGAAGAAGCCCTAGAGGAGTCAGTCTGCCCAGTATGCAAAGGTGCCAGGTTCGTTCACCCACTTTTACCTTCCGGTAAACCTGATTACAGTCAGGTTGTTCCCTGCCGGTGTGCCCGGGAGGAGTCGGACAAAGCCCGCCGGTCCCATTTACAGAGGTACAGTAATCTTGGCTCACAGACCGGTCTTACTTTCGATAATCTTCTGCCACAGGGTAAAAGCGAGAATCCCGTCAACCAGGAGCAGTTCAGCCGCGCTTATCAGGCAGGCTTGGAGTTCGCCGATAATCCCGAAGGATGGCTTGTCCTGGCCGGACCCAGCGGCTGCGGCAAGACACACTTAGCCACAGCTATTGCCAACCGCTGTATCAAGAATAACAGACCTGCATTTTATATCACTACGCCCGACCTTCTCGACCACCTGCGCTCCAGCTTCAGTCAGGATAGTGAAATGCCCTATGACGAGTTCTTCGAGCAGGTTCGAAATACTCCGCTGCTGATTCTCGATGACCTGGGTGCTCAGTCAGGCACTCCCTGGGCAAAGGAAAAACTCGACCAGCTGCTTACCCACCGCTACAGTAACAGACTGCCGACGGTGATTGTTTCCATAATTCCTGTTGATGAACAGGAAGAGCGGATAAAGTCGAGACTGATTGACTCCGGTGTATACCAGTTGTGCCCTTTCGATGAAAAGGATTCAGCAGCGTCAACTTACGGCTGGGCTTCCCAGTTTGCGCTGCAGAAAAGTATGACATTTGAAACTTTCCAGAAACGGAATAACCTGTCTGTTGAAGAACAGGAAAACCTGGACAGGGCATTTAATCTGGCTCTTGACTTTGCTAAATCCCCTGACGGCTGGCTGGTGTTACAGGGAGATAATGGCTGCGGTAAGACCCACCTGGCGGCCGCCATCGTAAACTACCGCTACCAGAATAAACAACCGGCACTATTTATCGTCGTCCCTGACTTTCTTGACCACCTCCGCTCTACATTTAGTCCGGAAAGTAAGATTTCATATGACGAATACTTCGAGAGTGTAAAAAATACTCCGCTGCTTATCCTTGACGACTTCGGAAAGCAGACAACTTCACCTTGGGCGCAGGAAAAACTCTACCAGGTGATAAACTACCGCTATAACGCCAAGCTGCCGACAGTAGTTACCACCAACTGCTCGACAGACGAACTGGACGGTCCGACACTTTCAAGGTTTACAAATCCGCAATTAAGTACGTTTTTCACAATAATAGCGCCGGACTACTGGGCTGGCCGCCATAGCCAGTCGGGCACATCCCGGAACATGCAGAAAAACCGGTAGAGTACCTGACGGGAAGCAGAAGCTTGCACAGGCTGAGCTATTTCTAGTATGATGGACTAGGCTTGAGTGGTTGTAGATTCTCAGTTATGATTAATTCTCCTGTTCTGGTATTGAATCAGAGTTACGAGCCGCTTAACATCTGTCGGGTGCGGCGGGCGGTGGTACTTATTTATCAAAACAAGGCGGAAATGCTGGAGAACGGCTCGGGTTTTATTCATTCGGTTAATAATGAATTCCCGATACCATCGGTAATCCGTCTTGCTTCTATGATAAGGCGTCCTCACCGGGCTGACAGAAGGCTTACCCGGCTTGAGATATTCAAACGTGACAGGTATACCTGTCAGTACTGCGGGAGAGAGGTCAAGCAGCTTACCCTTGACCATGTTATTCCCCGGTTCCGCGGGGGAGAGCACACCTGGGAGAATGTGGTCAGTGCCTGCGTAGCCTGTAACCGGCGAAAGGCGGGCAGAACTCCCCGGGAGGCGGGGATGAGACTTATCAATCAGCCGTCCAGACCGCGTTTTACCGGGCTGTTCTATGTTCCTGCTCACTATTCGCAGATACGGGACGAATGGCACAAATACCTGCACCAGTGATTGCTATTCTATCCCTCCAGCACCTTATTTCCACCTGTTGATACAATCAATTCTTTTATATCTAATTTTTAACTCTTTTTGTCTTGAGCTCTGTTCGGTTTTGGTTGAATGAGGTGCTCTCCCTTTTTACTTTATCTATTCCCACCCGCCGCCCTTCAGGGCTTCGCCGTGAGCTCAGCCGAACGGTGAGCCCTCAGGATGAACCCTTGAGGAAGCTAAAGAGG
>CAYVOV010000013.1:0-104090 GCA_964453525.1 uncultured Dehalococcoidales bacterium
AATCGCGGTATAACAACCCGGCCCGCGGCGAGGGGGGGCTTTTTACACCGCTCTCCGCGAAGACAGTAATCATCACCGGGCTCAGGGCAATGTCTTCCGCTGAAAAAGAGAAATGTTGGAGTGATGAATGAGTGAAGTAAAGACATTATACAGCGAAAAGGTTATGGAACACTTCAGGAATCCCAGGAATATCGGTGAGATGGAAAATCCTGATGGCATCGGTTATGTCGGAAATCCGGTCTGCGGCGACATTATGGAGCTGTACATCAAAGTTAAAGACAATATAATTACCGATGCCAGATTCAAGACGTTCGGCTGCGGTGCCGCCATTGCCACCAGCTCCATGGTAACCGAGCTGGTAAAGGGAAAGACTATAGAAGAAGCACAACAAATATCTAACCGTGCTGTGGCGGAGGCCCTGGGAGGACTGCCTCCGGTGAAAATGCACTGCTCGGTCCTGGCCGAGGAGGCGCTTAAAAAGGCTATCGAAGATTATCAGAGTAAAAAGACATGAAGGAGGAACGGAAACCGTGAGTGAGATGCCTGAAATCGGGAAAATCTCTCCTGAAATCTTTAACGAGCTGATATTTCCCCGTCTGGGAGCCGAGAACAGGAATGTGCTGGTCGGACCTCAGCATGGTGTGGATGTCGGCATCGTGGAAATCGGTGGCAAAGCAGTCTCATTCACCTGTGACCCTGTCTTTATTGTACCAGAGTATGGTTGGGAGAGAGCAGCGTGGTTCGCAACTCATATAATTGCCTCGGATTCAGTTACCTGCGGACTCAAACCCGGGCTTCTGTCGATAGACCTTAACCTGCCAATGGAGATGACAAAGGAACAGCTTACAATAATGTGGGATACAATACACCGCGAATGTAAAAAGCTCGGAGTCAGTGTTATCTGCGGGCATACCGCCAGATATGAGAACTGCCATTACCCGATGGTGGGTGGAGCGACGATGACCGGTATCGGCGGACTGGACGAATATGTTACTCCGGCGATGGCGCAGGCAGGAGACAGCATAATCATCACGAAGGGGCCGGCTATTGAAGCAACCGGCATCTTTGGCGCAATGTTTCCCCAGCTAATAGAAAGAGAATTCGGGGCTGATTTTAACAGGAGAGTACAGAAAGTGTTCTACAAAATGTCCATTGTGGATGATGCGCTTACGGCGGTAAGTGTTGGTGTTAGGGATAACGGCGTAACTGCCATGCATGATGCTACAGAGTGCGGAGTATGGGGCGGACTATATGAACTCGCTCAGGCAGCCGGACTGGGAGCAAGGGTAGAAAAGGAGCGAATAGTACTGGAAGACTGCGTTAGCGAGATTTGTGACTATTTTCAGATTGACCCGTACGTATCCATCAGTGAGGGGACGCTGATAGTCGCCTGTAAAGAGAATAAAGCTCAGGAAGTAGTAAACACTCTGCTTAAGAAAGGTATAAAATCATCAGTCGTTGGAGAACTGACGGAACCGGAAAAAGGAATGATACTCCTTGAAGATGGCAGGGAGAAGAGACTGGAACACCCTATCGTTGACCCCTTCTGGAGGACTTTCTACGATGCCCTTGAGAAATACAATACATAGCAGGTCAAGCTGCGTAATATTCTGAAAATAAGGACAGAATAAAAAATGGACAATGAAATAACGAAAGTTCCTGTTGTAAAACTTACCGGGGAAGGCAGCTATGACTATGAAGATAACGTTGCCGTGGAATCTCCGCTTACTATCGTTCTGAATAATCAGGAACTTGTTACCCTGCTCTGTTCTCCGGCAAATCTGAAACAACTGGCAGTTGGATTTCTCTTCTCGGAAGGACTGCTCCAGACAAGGGAGGAGTTGAGAAGCGTAATCGTTGATGAGCAGAGAGGGATAGTAAGGGTGTCCACCGTGGGTGAAGGTAAGCTTGATATTGATATACTGAACAAGCGTTTTATTACCTCGGGCTGCGGCCGGGGGGCTTCTTTCTATAATGCTGCTGATGCCGGTGGAGATAAAGCGGAGTCGCGGCTGCAGGTGCCGGCCGGTGCAATCCTTTCTCTGGTCAAGGAATTCCAGCATAGTTCTGAGGCCTACCGGGCTACCGGTGGAGTCCATTCCGCCGCTCTGTGTGATACAAACCGCATATTGCTCCTCGGTGAAGATATCGGCAGGCATAATGCACTTGACAAGATTTTCGGTGAATGTATCCTCGATGATATACCCACTGATGATAAGATAGTCATCAGCAGCGGCAGAATCTCCTCGGAAATGCTTCTCAAGGTAGCCAAGAGGCAGGTTCCGATAATTGCTTCCAAATCTGCTCCCACTGACCTTGGAATAAAGCTTGCCAATGATATGGGGATAACTCTCATTGGCTTCGTCAGAGGGAAACGGGCAAGCGTTTATGCGAATAGCTGGAGAATATTGTCCGATGCTAAAAGTGTTGCCATCGGACAGGAGCAGACCGTTTAGTCGAAATCTATTATCATTATATACCCTGCAGTAGGCTGAGGGTATCACTTGCAGGGGTTTTTATTTGTATCTATTCGAGGGCGCCAGCAATGACAAGTTCGGCGATTTCCTCGTCTGACATCCCCAGGATTTCCTTGAAGACGTAGTCGTTATGCTCGCCAAGCAGTGGTGCTCGTGTCAGTTCGGCAGGAGTCTTCGACATTATAAAGGGAGACGATACGGCATGGTGCTTCCCCAGTGTCGGATGGTCGAGCTCCGGGAAGGTATTGCGATGCTTTGTCTGGGGGTCATGCTCAAGCTGGTCTTCACCGGTCTCAAGCAGGCCGGCGGCAACTCCGCCTTCCTGCATAAGGGTCATTACCTCTTCAGCCTTACGGTTAATCGTCCACTCGCCGACAATCCCGTCAAGCTCTTCCTCATTTTCCTTTCTGGCGAGAAGAGTAGCAAATCTGGAGTCGCCGGCAAGCGCCGGATTGCCGATAACCTTGCAGAAACTATACCATTCTTCGTCGGTGAACACCGATATAGCGCACCACCGTTCTTCGTTAAGGCAGCGATAGGTGCCTGAAGGATTCTTGCCTAGCTCACATATTCCGGTTGGTAATCGTTCTCCCGCCACCTCGGCCGGCGTCAGTCTCATTATCACCTGTTCAGGAGTAAGGTTGATTGTCCACTCCTCGATGAGCTTTGCCAGTTCGTTTTCGTTTTCCTGTCTTGCCCGGGTGGTGGTGAATCTGGCGTCCTTTGTCCAGGCAGGCTCTCCCAAAATTTTACAGAAGCTTTCCCATTCTTTATCAGTAGATAGAGGGATGCTGCACCAGGTGTATTCATCCCGGCAGCGGTAGGCATTATGAGGGGCGGCGTGTAAAAGTTTGTTTCCCATTCTATTGGCTACCCGCCTGTTTACCGTGTAGTCGAGGATAAGGGGCGTCATAAACTGTACCCCAGTCTCGAACTGGGAGGTATCGATAAACTGCCCCTTGCCGGTCCGCTTCTTGTAGAGGAGAGCGGCCAGGATAATCATTACATTATAGCTTGGAGTGATGAAATCCGTATAGACTCCCATTTCCGGTGGCGGACGGTCAGGCCATCCGGTGATATGGCTGAAGCCTGAAAGGGCTGAAAGCTGGAAACCCCAGCCGGGGTGCCTGGAAAAAGGTCCGGTTTGCCCCTGCATGCAGGAACTGAGCATGATAATATCAGGCTTCACCTTCTTCAGTTCCTCATAACCCAGCCCGAGCCTTTCCATTACTCCACCGGCGTAATTCTCCACCACAACGTCGGCCCAGGCGATAATTCTCTTGGTTACCTCCACCGCTTTCGGATTCGTCAGGTCAAGAGTGATGCTCATCTTGCCGGTGCTCCACTGGGTGAAGTGGACGCTGAGGTCCGGTTCCGGACCGAATGTTCGATACAGGTCAAGTGCTTTTCTGCTCTCAATTCTGACTATCGTTGCCCCCTGGTCAGCCAGAGTCTTGGTTGTTAAAGGACCGACAATAACCCGGCAAAAATCAGCAATCTTAACTCCTTCAAGCAGCTTCTTTTTCATAGAATATCTCCTGTCCGCATTCTCATTTGGCTATATGACCCCTGCCTGCTTCAGTGTCAGGAGCTGCTCCTTTGACATACCCAGTTCATCCAGGTAAATCTCCTGATTATGCTCACCGATGAGCGGAGCCCGTCGTGATAAAGTGGGAGGTAATTCAGTGGTTTTGGCAAAAGGACCGGGGTAGGTAAAGCTGGCACCCAGTTCAGGATGCTCCAGTTCCACCCAGAAGTCCCGTGCTTTAAGCTGAATATTATCAAGTATATCTTTTGTATCGGTCAATGGATAAAGCTGGGCGTTATGCTCCAGTGCTCCCTCTAAGAGCTCATTCTTGGTATACTTTTCAAAAAGCTTGAGGGTCGGTCTTTCTATGCCGTCCGCTACCTCTTGTGTTAGATTCATCATGTCGAACGTGTCCCAGTCAAAATTCGATATGAAATCGTCGGCTACCCCTTCGCTTTCCATCCATCGTACCAGCGGTGAGTTCCAGCGCCGGGCGAACTGTCCGCCCCAGTATATTGCGTAAACGTAACCATCCTTGCACGGCCATATCCGCCTGATGCTTATGCCGCCCATCCGTCCACCACGCCGCATCATTCTTTTATTGAAGTCCCAGTGGTGAGTTATCCTCTCGGGAGTGCACCGTGTTACGGAGTCCTGTATTGAGACGTCCACATATTGTCCTTCCCCGGTCATCTCGCGGTGGTATATTGCCATCAATGCTCCCTGGGCTGCCTGAATTCCGGCGTGAAGGTATGTCTGAGCATGATGACTGATTCGTACCGGCGGGCGGTCAGCATCGCCAACCGAGAACATGTAACCACCGAGAGCCCAGGCGACTATGTCCGAAATCTTATAATCTCTATATGGACCGGTCTGCCCGAAAGGAGTGATAGAAACCAGGCTGACGCCGGGATTTATTTTCTCCAGGACCGGGTGTCCCAGCCCGATTTTCTCCATGTGTCCCGGCGGAAACGACTCTACAACGACATCCGCTGTCTGAACGAGCTTCCTGAAAATCTCTTTGCCATCGGCAGTCTCGATATCGAGGGTTATACCTCTCTTGTTGGCGTTAAAGGCAAACCAGAAGAGGCTTTTTCCCGGGTCAGGTTCGTCATTATAGAAGGGACCGATATTACGGGCAGAATCACCTTCAGGTTTCTCTACCCTGATAACATCAGCTCCGAGGTCTCCCAGAACCCTGCCGCACATCAGCCCTTTCTCATCGGCAAGGTCGAGTATTCGGTAGGGACTGAGCATACCTTCTGCCATTTATTCTTCTCCCTTCTGTAAGCTGACTTTCCCTCAGCAGCACAGGCTGCCGGATTAAATAACTGTCTGATTAGAGCCCTTTTTCGGCAAATAATCTGGCCACCTCAGCCAGGCGACAACAAAAAGCCCATTCATTATCGTACCAGACGAGTACCTTGACCATATTGTCATTGATTATCATCGTGCCCGGGGCATCTACGATGGCGCTTTCTGTAGTGCCGAGGAAATCGCTGCTGACTAACTCCTCTTCTGTATAACCGAGGATACCCTGTAGCTTTCCTTCCGCCGCTTCACGCAGTGCGTTATTAACTTCTTTAACAGTAACCTTTTTCTCCAGTTCGGCTACAAGATCGACCACCGAGCAAGAAGGTACCGGCACGCGCATCGCCAGTCCGTCAATTTTACCTTCAAGTTCGGGGATGAGTCTCCCGACAAGTTTAGCAGCACCTGTTGTAGTCGGGATGATATTGGCTGGTGCTGACCTGGCGCGCCGGAGGGAGGTATGATGCCTGTCGATAAGTCTCTGGTCTCTTGTGTAGGAATGCACCGTAGTCATCAGACCATGATTAACTATGAAGTTCTCATGCAGTACTTTGACTACCGGAGCTACGCAGTTGGTTGTACAGGAGGCACAGGATACTATGTGATGTTTTTCAGGGTCGTAAAGTTCTTCATTAACTCCCAGAACGATCGTTATATCTTCATTAGTTGCCGGTGCGGATATAATTACCTTCTTAGCTCCGTTGGCGATATGCCCGGTTAGCAAGTGGGCGTTGGTGAGTGTCCCGGTGCTGTCGATTACTATATCGACACCACATTCATGCCAGGGAATCTTGGCCGGGTCGCGTTCGGAAAAAAATCTCACTTTGTTCCCATCAACGATAATATATTCTTCCTCTGCCTCCACATTACCGGGGTATTTACCATAGGCGGTATCCCATTTGAGCAGGTGGGCATTTGTCTTGGCATCGGAACTGCCGTTTGCCGCTACCACCGCCAGGCTGTCTCTGTGATATTGATTGATAGTCCGGAAAGTCACCCTTCCGATTCGTCCGAAACCGTTAATTGCTATATTGGTTGTCATTTTCATTCCCTCCTTCGCTCAGCATACCCTCTATATTGCTGCTAAATGTGCAGAGATGGTAATTATGAGTAAGGAAGAATGAATTGAGCATATTTACCAAATAGCCTTTCCTTTCTGCCCAAGAAGAATACTTGTTACTGGCTTTAGCAGTGCTTTCGGTGACCATCATAATCATTTCCCTCCTGTTTTCAGGTGGTAGTTGGTGGTCTATTCTATGCCAATCGCCTCGCCGTTGTAAACCCTTCAATCAACAGGAAGATACGTGCTTTTATATAAAGCACGTATCTTCCGTATCAGCCATTACGGTAATCAGGCGACCGGCACTGGCTATACCGGACCGATGAATCTTCCCCCTGTGCCTAATAGGTGAACAGGTCGAGACCGCCCATTACGTGTATATCCTGCCCGGTGATGTACTTAGCCTGCTTCGAGACCAGGTAGGCGACAAGGTTGGCGACGTCTTCCGGGTCACCGAACTCACGCATGGCTATCTTGGCTTTTATTCGCTCGAACATCTCTCCTCCCTGCGGTCTTCTCTCACCTTCCTTGGGAGGAGGCAGGTTCTTGGTAGTGTCGACAACGCCCAGAGTTACAGTATTGGCGGTGATGCCGACTCTGGCACCTTCGAGAGCCGCTGTCTTTGCCAGGGCAATAACGCCTGCCTTGGCTGCCGAATAGTTCGCCTGCCCGAAGCCGCCGAGCACGCCGGCTACGGAAGAGATGTTGACGATTCGCCCCCATTTCTTCTCGACCATCATGTCCCAGACTTCCCTAATCCAGTGCCAGGGGCCGTCAAGGTTGATTTTAAGATTGGTCTTCCAGTCTTCAACGGTGGTGAGTTGAATACGTCCACCGCCACGGAGCAGGGCTGCGTTGTTAACGAGGATATCCGGAGGGCCGAAATCAGCCTTAATCTTGGCAACACCGTCTACTACCTGCTGGTGTTCGCTCTGGTCGACATTATAGGCAATCGCTTTCACTCCCATCCCGACCAGCTCTTTGGCGATTGCCTCAGCGCCCTCGATATTGATATCGACACAGGCAACGTTAGCTCCTTCTGCCGCCAGTGTCTTGGCGATAGTGTGGCCCATCGCTCCCTGCCGGCCGGTACCGGTAACGATGGCAACCTTCCCTTTTAAACCCAGATCCATAGTTCACCTGACCTTTCTATATTATAATTAATACTTTTGTGTTAGGTTACTCTCCAATATAGTTGGGTTTTCTCTTCTCCTGGAAAGCCTTACGGCCTTCGGCAAAGTCCTTTGATGAATTTACTTTCCTGCCGAGTTCGGGTTCCAGCTTCAAACCTTCCTCCAGCGGCATATCATATCCACGCAGTATTGCTTCTTTTACGCCCTGGACTGCCAGCGGTGCCGATTCGCAGATTTTTTCCGCTCTTGCTTTTGCCGCAGCCATGAGCTCGACCAGAGGCACCACCTCGTGTACAAGGCCTATCTTCAAGGCTTCCTGGGCATCGATTCTCCTGCCCATAAGAGTCATCTCCATGGCTGTGCTCAACCCTACCAGACGCGGCAGGCGCTGGGTCCCTCCCCAACCGGGCATCAATCCCAGTGTTACTTCGGGAAGGCCCATCTTGGCGGTGTCAGCAGCGACGCGTATATCGCATGCCATGGCAATTTCAAGGCCACCTCCGAGGGCATAGCCGTTGATTGCGGCAACAAGAGGTTTCCATAGCTCAAACCCGCGTACCAGAGTTTCCTGCGGCATGGCAGGACGTTGTGGCTGACCTCCCCCCGGAGGACCGCTGCCAGGTGGTCCGGAACCTCTGAGGTCCAGACCGGTGCAGAAAGCCTTCTCTCCGGCGCCGGTAACGATGCCTACCCACAGCTCTTTTCTATCCCGGAAGTCAACCAGAGCGTCATACCATTCGGCAAGTGCCTGAGGGCTGAGAGCATTCATCACCTCCGGCCGGTCGATTGTAAAGGTGGCAATATGACCTTCTGTCTCATATCTAATCGGCATAATTCTACTCTCCTTCCTTTTTTATTTTAATTCTGATAATTCTTCTTGCTTCGGGTTCCGATTAAACGCGAGGTAATCCGAGGCCTCTGACGGCAATCGTCGTTCGCTGAATTTCTGAACTGCCTCCTATCAACCTCGACTGGTGGCTGCCAAGGTAGGTCTCACCAATCAGCCCGTCTCTCCATGCCCATTTGGAGCCTCTCATCAGTTGACCGTGGAGCCCGAGCAATTGCGTGCTGAGGTCGGTTACCTGCTGACTCAGCTCGGAGCCGAACAGCTTACCGATGGAAGCCATCAGGGTGAAATCACGCCCCTGGCTTTGCTGCCAGTAGGTATATTTTCCGAACAGTCCGGCAATCTCGGCTTTTATCGCAATATCGGCCAGTCTATAGAGCCATACGGATTTATTACCTCTTAATGTGCCTTCGCTTTCCTTCTCTTTTATATACTCGAGAAGCCGGTCCATGGAGCGCCTTGCTCCCCTGCCCAGGAGAACAAGGCTGGACCTTTCCGCATTGAGCAATGCCCCGGCGACACGTGCCCCGCCGTTAAGCTCGCCGACAAGGTTTTCCTTCGGCACCTTAACATCATCAAGGAAGGTTTCACAGAAATCAAAGGTGCCGAGCATATTCTGTATCGGGTTGACAGTGACTCCCGGCGTTTTCATATCGATTAATAGGAAGCTCAGTCCCAGGTGCTTCTTCGGAGCATTGGGGTCGGTTCTGACCAGGAAGAACCCCCACTCGGCGCGGTGGGCTCCGGTGGTCCAGATTTTCTGACCATTGACGATGAAACTGTCACCGCTCTCCACTGCTCTTGTCTGGAGCGAGAAGAGGTCTGAACCGGCATTCGGCTCGCTGAACCCCTCGCACCAGAAAATTTCGCCTTTTCCCATCGATATCAGGTGTTTTCTCTTTTGCTCTTCGGTCCCGTGTGCCAGGAGTATAGGAGCCAGCATGTCCAGTCCGAAGCCGTTCATCCCCATCAGGTTGACTTTGGATGTTTCCTCGGTGAATACCAGCTTGTATGGTATACCGGCATCACCTTTCCCTCCGTATTCTTCAGGCCAGGTCAGCGATAGCCAGCCTCTTTCACCGAGTTTTCGGGCCAGCCGGCGGGTCGCCTGGTAGCTTTCGTCACTGTAGCTACTCCGGGTGCTAGAGATTAGTGCAATGTCCTGGGCTTCCTGCTTTAAGAACTCCTGGACTTCCTGGCGGAAAAGCTCTTCTTCTTTTGTAGTTGCAATACTAAAATCCATAATTGAGCGTACTCCGGGCGTTAATCGCTTATGCCTGCCTCCCGGCCAATCTCCTTGGCTACCATAGACTGGTAAAATTCTACATCGCCGAAGGCTGCCTCGGCGGCCTTTGTCCGCCTGGTGTAATAGTGTAAGTCATGGTCCATAGTGGTGCCGATAGCACCGTGAATCTGGTGCGCCAGAGCGATAACACGGGGACATGCCTGACTTGCCCACGCTTTAGCTACCGCCACCTCCCAGGCGCAGGGAAGACCTTCGCTGACTTTCCAGGCGGCCTGATAGGCCGAAAGCATAGCCCCGTTTACATCTATTGCCATATTGGCACAGTGATGTTGTACCGCCTGAAAACTGCCAATCGGCTGGCCAAAGGCAACCCTGTCTTTTGCATAATCCAGGGTCATCTCGAATACCTGCTGAAGCGAGCCGACAATATCACAGCACCGGGCGGCTGCTGCTATCTGTATTATTCTCTCCACTCCACTCCATCCCCTGTCCGGTTCACCGATGATATTCTCTCCTGGGACCTTAACTCCATCAAAGACGACCTCGCAGAGTTTATCCTTGGCAATAGTATCCAGGAGTGTGAAGCTGATTCCCGGGCTCTTTGCATCGACGATGAAAATGGTAATGCCGTCTTCAGGGTTTACTCCTTCTCCAGTTCTGGCTGCGCAGAGCATGTAATCGGCAATGTGGGCATCCGGGACAAAGAGCTTGGTGCCATTTATAACATAGCCATCTTTATCGGCAGCAGCCCTGACCTGGATGCCGGTGGCATCGTATCTACCGCTGGCTTCATGAAGAGCCAGTGTAAAAAAAAGCCTGCCCGCAGCTATTTCGGGCAGGTATTTCTGCTTCTGTTCTTCATTTCCGAGAGTGAGAATGGGCAAGGCGCCAAGAACAACTGTAGAGAAATATGGACCGGGGAGACAGGCCCGTCCCATCTCTTCCAGTAGCACTGCCAGGTCAAGGAATGTCATCCCTTCTCCACCGTACTTTTCCGGCAGCGCTAATCCCATCCAGCCAAGGCCGACAATCTCCTTCCAGATATCCGCTGAATAGCCCGTTTCGCTCTCCTCCAGCTCTCTGACCATTTTCTTCGGGAATTTATCAGTTAAGAAATCACGGGCCATGTTTCTTAACATTATCTGTTCTTCAGAGAAATCCAGATTCATTATCACCCGCCTAACTCAAGTTTCGACCTACTTGCCAGGCATCTCTACTCTGTATCGTAATCAGTCCCTGACCATCTAATCTGTTCCTGTGACCATAGTGATAATTAACTTACGCTCTCTGGTAGCCCGAAGAAAAGGCCACCAGAGAGATTCATTTAACTTATTATTGGATATTATCAGTCCCTTTGTCCGGTGATGGTAACACTGCCGACTCCGCTGCCGGGGTTAAAGCCGAAGTTGTGGGTAAGTCCGAGGGTGGGATTCTTCCGCTGGCGTGGGCCGGCTTTACCCTGCATCTGCTTGTAGACTTCGTATAGCATTCTCAAGCCGCTGGCTCCAATTGGATGCCCGAAGGACTTTAATCCACCATCGGGATTTACCGCCAGGTCTCCGTCAAGGGCGAACCTTCCGTCTTTGACATATTGCGGTGCCTCTCCCCGACCGCAGAATCCCAGGTCCTCCATAATCACCAGCTCGGTGATTGAAAAGCAATCGTGCACCTCGGCAAGGTCTATCTCTTTAAACGGGTCCTTTATTCCGGCCTGTTCGTATGCCTGCTTTGCCGCCTGAACCGTCTCCTCCATGTGGACCATATCATAGCTCTGCCGCAGCCACCCCTGCCGGGCACCAACGGCGAGCCCTATCCCCTTAACAAGAATATAATCGTCCCTGAAGTTCTTTGCCATATCGGCCCGGGTGATAATAGCACAGGCCGCGCCATCACTGACACCGCAGCAATCGTATAATCCAAGCGGCCAGTGCATCATCCGGGCATTCATCGCCTGCTCTTCGGTTATAGCCTGCTGGAAATGGGCTTTAGGGTTGAGAGAACCATTGTAGTGGTTTTTCACGGCAATTTTAGAAAGAATCGGTTTGAATTCATCATAGCTCCAGCCGTAGTGCTCCATATACCGGTTAGCCATCCTGGCAAAGGCAGTACCGGCTCCCCCGGAGGGTACCATCAGCATGCTACTTGGCTCACCGCCCCCCCCGCCACCAAGACCACCACGGCCCGCGTCCTTCAGTTTTTCAACACCAAGGGCCATGACCACATCATACATACCGGAGGCGACGGCGAAACAGGCATTCCTGAAAGCGTCTGTAGCCGTGGCGCACAGGTTCTCTACCCTGGTAACCGGGATATACTCAAACTTGAGGTTATATGCCAGCGGCTCGCCGAGGCCAAGCCGGGTAGTACCGAACCAGGCTGCTTGGATATCTTTTCCCTCTATCCCGGCATCCTCATATGCCTCGAAAGCAGCGTCCACCATCATGTCTCCGGCACTCTGCTCCCAGTTTTCACCAAACCTGACACACCCCATCCCGACTATAGCAATCTTATCTTTAATATCTCCCGCCATTTACTTTTCCTCCTTCTGTAGCCAGCTCTCTCTCGGCGGCATTGCCTTCCACCAGTAATGATGTATCCCTCCGCCGGCACGGAGCTTCCTGAAGGTCATCTCAACATCCATGCCAATCGGCACATCTTCAGGCCTGTTTTTCTTGTCAGTCAGGCCGAAATTCGCCCTGCCGCCGCATTCCCAGTCGATTAGAAGGTCGAACGCAGGGGAGTCATACGGAGGTACCGGTGCCGCATAATCCGGCACCCGGGTAAATATCTTTGCTTTTTTATCAGAAAGCCGGATATCGTCCATCTCATCCTTTGTCTTACAGTTGGTACAAACCCTCTGCGGGGGATACTGGACCGTTCCGCAAACACGACACTTAGTGCCGCGGAGAGGGTAAATGGCATAACGCTCCCTGGCAACCGCCGATGCCGCCGGACCAGCTCCTCCTTCGGGATTCCCCGCCTGGTGATGGAAGCCGAAGTAGGCATCATAACTGGGAAATATCATCTTGCAGTCAATGTGTGTTTTCAGTCCTCGCTTCGGTTTTACATTTTTTATTTCTTCCGTTACCTGAAACAGCAGGACATCCGCTCCGTCACCGTAGCTGATAACAAGTATCTTGTCTTCGGGCTTCGCTTCTTCAAGTGCTCCTACAAGCATCATCAGTGCAGAGGCTGCTCCGGTATTACCCACCGTGCTGAACAGCGAGTCCTGTATCTGCTCAGGAGTACATCCCAGCATCTTTGCCATCTGCCCGTGCCTTCGCGGATTTGGTCCGTATAATGCCACTTTGGTAATATCATTTGGTGAAATCCCGTTCTTTTTAAAGAATTCACCTACTACCTGTGGCACTACTTTGAGGTACCCCTCTTCCTGTACCCACCTGTCCTCCCAGGTCCTTACGGTATTGCTGCTGTCGGCACGCCAGTTATCGAGTAGCTCATTGGATACCGAATAGCTTGCTTCCAGAGTTGCTGCTACATTCTCATCCCCTACTATGAAAGCTACAGCCCCGTCACCGAATGTCTGGTCCATTTCACTGCGGGGAGGTCCGAGACGGCAATCGCTGGCTGTGACCATTATACTTTTCGCCGAACCGGCTTTTACTGTGTCTATCGCTACTCTCAGAGCACCGGTTCCCGCCCTCAGTGAGTCAACGCAGTCCATTGTCAGGATATCGGGGCGAAGGTCTGAAGCCATCGCTATCGTCGTCGCCGAAAGCTTCTCTTTGTACGGTAGGGTCGTGGAGGCAACGTACATACCGTCAATTGTGCTGCGGTCCATATCGCCCAGACAATCGATAGCTGCCGCTACGGCCATAGTCAGACTGTCCTCGTCATAAAAGGCGATGGCCTTCTCGGTCGGCAATCGCCATCCCTGCGTTCCCTGTCCCAGCCTCCGTAACGGTACGTACGCCCCATACGCTGTTATACCTGCCATATACTATCTCCTTTCCATAAGTTCGCACATTTGAATTGAGAAAACCAAATAAGTGAAAATGTATGTACCCGTGAAGAATCGTATGGAGTATAGCATAGGATTATCACCAAGTCAACAAAGAGTCGATAAAGATATCCAATAAGACATTGAAATATACAGTATCCAAGTGTTAAAATGTGCTAGTCATACATAAAGTTAACAGAGATACTATTATGTCAGTTTGAGTCAACCTGTCTTACGGGAAGAAAGATTATGAGTGAAAAAAATACAGATAGCAGTAGAATTTCTGATGATGACCTGTGGTGTTTATTAATCCGCACCTGGTTCGCTATTTACAGATTACGCGAGCTTGAACTGGCTCAATTTGACCTTACACTGGAACAAGCCTCAGTTCTCGCACTAATCCAGGCTTGCGGCGGTTCGACGACTGCCAAAGAATTGGAAGACTCAACACTACGTCAACAGCATTCGATATCAACCCTCATCAAAAGGATGCATAATAGAGGTCTGGTAAAAAAGAAAAGAAGGCCTAATGAAAGAAGGCATAGAATCTCATTGAGTGAAGATGGTAAGAACCTGCTTGGTCGGTTAACTATTGCTTCTATTGAGATGGTTTTCTCATCCCTGACAGCAGATGAAAAACTGCGATTTACGCGAGTTATATGCTCCCTATATAATAGGGCACGCGATTTGCTTGGAGTACCCTACAAACCACCTTTTCTCAGAAGCGATAGTGATACTTCAAAAGGAATTGTCAGGCTACCGTGCAGCAGTGGCTCGGCGATGTCCGATTATGAACTCTGGACGGCACTAGATGCGGCGGGATTCGCCGTTTCCAGGTTGCGTGAACTGGAACTGGCTCAGTTCGGCATTACACTGGAGCAGTCGTTAATTCTGAGCATAATTCAGCACTGTGGTGGCTCAGCGACGACAAAAGAAATAGAGTATTTAACATTGCGTCAACATCATTCAATATCAACTCTCATTGCCAGAATGCAGAATGTTGGCCTGGTATATAAAGAAAAAGGTCCGGGGGATAAGAGATACAGGATTTACATGACAGAAGAGGGGGGAAACCTGTTTGGCAAAGTTACCAGCGTTTCGATAGAGATAGCCTTATCAAAGCTGTCCTCAAGTGAAAAGCTTGAGTTCGCGCACTCCTTACGCTCTCTGCATAAGAAAGCGCGTACTTTACTTGGCATACCTCGCCGACAACCGGTACCCCTGCAGGTTAAATAGCTTAGCTGCTTTAGTAGTTACCATTATTTCTGCATGCATTATTCCGTTAACAGTGTATTATGTCGATATGTATCATAATAGACATCATTATTGATATCGCTATTGACAAACTATAATAATTAGTCTATACTCCCGAAATAATGGGAAATTGAAGTGGGAAAGAAGAGAGAATGCAAGAATTTAGACTTTAGATAAGAGGACAGTTATGTATGTCAGAAAAGGCATCAGCTACCCACCGAAATAGATGATGATTGCTGATGCCTTTTTTTATTTTCAGGAGATAGCTGGATGTGGAAAAGTGATTACTTCACGGAAAAACATACGGGATAAGAGAGGGCTGGTCCTGCCATGAGAATCGGACTACTGCGAGGTTTCTTTCCCAGCCTAGCAGATGTGTTTCTGCTCATTGGTAGCTACTTTGAGTCAGGCACAATTTATTTTCTCTTATGGCAGGGCCGGCCAGTAAGGAGGTGTAATCTTGATATGATTAGATTTAGCCTCGAAGACGGAAGTTACACACCGTGATGCTCATTGATTACATATTCCCTGCGGAATATCTGGATTTGAGGAGGACCAATGGCGATGACAAAGAAGATTGTTTGGTTGGTAATAAGTTGCCTGATGATAATATCCCTTGTGGTGGCATCTTGTGGTCCTGCAACTGTTGAGGAGGAAGAAGAGGAAGAAGAAGTTATTATCGGAGAAGAGGAAGAAGAAGAGGAGGAAGAGGAGGTTAAAGAGGAGGAATTACTGCCTCCTGAAGTGCCCAAATATGGTGGGGTACACACCAAAGTGATAACTCAGGACCCGATGGGCTTCGATGAAGCTTATGCTGTCCACCCGAATATTACTACCGCTTTTCTCACCAACAGTGAATTAATGGGAGGTGACTGGGCAAAAGGTCCGGCTGGCACCAACGATACCAGCTGGGTGAATGGCTTTATTGGCCGCGTGGACCTGGAGACTGGCTATCTTGCTGAGAGTTGGGAGATTATGGATGAGGAAACCATCGTCTATCATCTCCGAAAAGGTGTCCACTGGCACAACAAAGCCCCCGTAAACGGTAGAGAGCTTACTGCTGATGACGTGGTCTACAGCATAAACCGGAATTTCACCACTCCTACGGCTTATCTTTTCGGTGCTTACACAAGGAACGGTTACAACCCGACATCTATCAAGGCGCTCGACAAATATACTGTTGAAGTCAAAGTGCCGCAGACAATGCTCGGTCTGATGGTGCTGGTCTGCGGTGACTTTCAATGGGCCTGGCCGAAAGAAATGATTGACCTGTATGGAGATATGAAGGACTGGAAAAATTCCTGCGGGACAGGCCCGTATATGCTTACGGATTATGTCTCTGGAAGTTCACTGACTTTCAAGAAGAATCCTGATTACTTTATGCACGACCCCCTTCACCCGGAGAACCAGTTACCCTATCTCAACGGTGTAAAGGAACTCATCATATCCGACAAATCCACCCGGCTGGCGGCTCTACGGACGGGCAAGGTTGACGCCCTTGAAGAGATGGTGGCTGTTGAATTTGAAGATGCCGAACTGTTGATGAAGCAGTGCCCCGACCTGAAGTATGCGGTGGATTATGGTATAAGGTCGGTAGCCTTCAGGCTGGACAATCCAGAACTGCCTTTCACAGACATCAGGGTACGGCGGGCACTATCCCTGGCGGTAAACCAGGAGGAGATACTGGAGACGCTTTATCAAGGACATGGAGCCGTTTACAGCTATCCTTATTTGCCTCTTCCGGAGTATGAACCGTTTCGTGTCCCGTTTGATGAGCTTCCCGAGTCTGCCAGGGAACCGTATACCTATAATCCAGAGAAGGCAAAACAACTTCTCGCCGAGGCAGGGTATCCCAGCGGTTTCAAGACCAAGGTGGTCTGCGGGGATTCCACAGCGGCAGACTTCCTGTCTGTAATCAAGGCATATTTTGCTGCTATTAATGTTGATATGGAGATTGAACAGCTGGAAAGGGGCACGTTCACCAGTTTATCAAGGGGTAGAAAGCACGAAGAGGGAATCATCAGGGGCAGTCTGATGACCCAGTTCCCCTTCAGGCTGCTCGAATGGCGTAAAGAGAGCTTTGATGACCATTCTTTCTTCGATAGTGAGACTATCAGGGCAGCCTACGAAGAGATTAGCGCCAAAGTGGGTATTGACGATGCCAGAGTTGCCGAGATACTGAAGGGCCTTGTCCCATATATGCTCGAGCAGAATATTCAGATATGGTGCCCAGCCTATGAAATATACAACACGTGGTGGCCCTGGATGCAGAACTATCATGGCGAGTCTACTATGGGCTATTTCAACCCGCATCAACACATTCACTACATCTGGGTAGATGAAGCGCTGAAGAAGTCCATGGGTTACTAGATCTGATGTTATATGACACATAAATGATTAGAGTTCGGGAAACGTGGTCGCCCATCAATACAGAACGGGCTGAGTAATCCAGTACTCAGCCCGTTTACGTTATAAACGGTATATACGGCGAACCGTTCTTCTTACTTTTTAATGATTTGGTTTATTATTATGTGTTGTGTATATTTAATAGAAAGTATATAATACGGCACGCATTGAATTGACCTTTATTAGAGATAGGTAAACCAGGGGGTAAGGCTATGGCTGAAGAGTTCTTGGTGGCAAAGGAGCTTCACAAGAGTTTCAATGAACATAAAGTCGTCAACAACGTTTCCTTCACAATATACAAGGGCGAAATCTTTGGTCTCCTCGGCCCCAACGGTGCCGGCAAAACGACGACAATACGTATGTTATCTACGGTTCTTGAACCGGACCAAGGTGATGTCACCATAGGAGGTCATTCCGTACATCGGGATGCCGATGCTGTACGCAGCCTGATTGGAGTTTGCCCTCAGGACTTAGCCCTTTACGAGGACTTTTCCGCTATGGATAATCTGGTCTTTTTCGGAAGGATGGCGGGATTGGACGGTAAGGAAGCGAAAGCTCAGGCTAAGACTCATCTGGAATTTATGGGGTTGGCGGAGAGAGCTAAAGGAAAGGTAGCCAAGTTCTCCGGGGGTATGAAGCGGCGTGTTAACTTAGCTATCGCCCTTATGGGTCACCCGGAGCTCCTCTTCCTGGATGAGCCTACAGTGGGTGTGGACCCCCAGTCACGGAATAACATTTATGAAACAATTGAGGGTCTCAGGGATGGTGGTATGACTATCCTCTATACCACCCACTATATGGAGGAAGCCGACCGTCTCTGCAACCGTATAGCTATTATAGATGGAGGTCAGATAATCGCCATGGACACTCCTTATGAACTTAAGAGTCAGATTGGCTCACCAGAGCAGGTAACGCTGGAAGATGTCTTTTTGAAACTGACCGGCCGAAACCTCCGCGATTAAGAAATAAATGATTTTAGCTTTAATAGTAACTCTGCGTGAAGTCCGCTCTTACCTGAAGGATAAGGCAGACCTGGCCTTCAGTCTTCTCTTGCCCATAGCTATCTTTGCTCTTATGTATGGCGCTTTCGGCGGGCAGTCCCTGTTCCACGGTACTGCTCATGTGGTGAATGAAGATGAGGGAGGTACTTACTCCGACCTCCTGCTGGAGCGACTGGACGAGCTTGTCAACATCGATGTTGAATTGATTTCACTGCCGGAGGCGGATTCCAAGTTAGAAAGGTCTGACCTGCTGATGGTCGTTTATATACCGGATGACTTCTCTGATAAGCTGGCTTCCAGGGAAACGGCACAACTGATTTTCAAGCAGAGAGGTAATGGTGGTCAGGAAGGACAGATAGTAGCCAGCATCATTCGTGGCATTGTTGAAGAGATAAACCAGGAGTTCCAGGTATACAGTCAGGTCGGCAATGCGCTTGCGGGAAGTAACATCCCGCAGGAAAACATAGAAGTTACCGCCCGGAAATACCTGGACCGGGAACGTGAACATCCCATCGTGGAAGTAAGTGAGGAAATAGTTGGCAGCAGCCCGGATCCGGTCAACCAGTTCCTGCCCGGTATCGTTACCATGTTTGTTCTGTTCTCTGTATCCCTGAACGCCAGGGCTATTGTCGAGGAGCGCAGGAAGGGAACACTGGAGCGACTGCTCACCACCCGGCTTAGTGTGTGGCAGCTTTTTATAGGCAAATTTCTGTCCGGAATCTCAAGAGGCTTTGTGCAGACTTTCGTTTTATTGCTCCTGGCGGCTATAGTATTTCAGATTTTTACTGCCCTTTCCTTTATTGAATCTCTGGTTATCACCCTTATTTTCGCTGCCGCAGCCAGTGCCCTGGGGCTCGTTATTGCCTCCATCGCCCGCGGTGAAGACGCGGCTACCTGGGTTGCCGTCTTTTTTACTATGGTTATGGTAGTGATGGGTGGCACTTTTGTAGAAATCCCCGGCGCAATCGGCAGATTCTCAATCAATACCTACGCTATAGGTGCATTTAAGACGATAATTGCTCAGGGAGGCCATCTGGCTGACGCGGCTTTCGAATTGGGGGTACTGGCAGGGGTCGCTGTAGCAGGATTATTTATCAGCCGTATCCTGTTTAGAGTCGTGCCCGGGGGTAAATAGTAAGCGATGACAAGACTGAAACATATCTGGTTCTATGCCTTAAAAGATTTAAAACTCTTCGCTACCGACCGGATGGCTCTGTTCTTTGCCGTACTTTTCCCCTTCCTCTTCGTGATTGTGTTTAGTCTAATGCTGAGCGGTGTCGGCAGCGAGGATGAGAGATTGGAGCTTCATCTGGTCACCCAGGAGGCAGAGGGTGGCATGAGCCACCAGATAATCGAGGCAATCGAAACAAAAGACGAATCTCAACTTACGCCCGGTGAACCGATATTCGTCTGGCTTAAGGACTATGACGAAGCCCGTCAGGCGGTTGAGGACAAGGAACTGGAAGGCTTTCTCGCCTTTCCGGCGGATTTCACCGAGGGAGTGTTGATGGGCTATGGTTCCGAACTTGAAGTGGTGGTAGATGCCGAGGCTATCAACACCCGGGCAGCCCTGAACGGGCTTGCCCGCGCTATCGCCTCCCGGGTTGGCTCACAACAGGTGGCTACCAGCGCTACCATAGGGCTGCTGCTAGGACGGGTTATGGATACCTCTGAGGACATGGGGAATGTCGGTCAGGATATTCAGCAGCTTTTCTCGGAGCAGGCAGGGGTAGTCACCGAGGAATCTTTCGTGGAGTTCGAGACGGAGAAGGTGGGAGAGGTGGAGGCTGAAAACCCGTCCAATTTTGTTATTCCCGGCTACCTGGTGATGTTCGTCTTCTTTACTGCCGCCTTATCTGCGGAAAGGATAGTCCACGAGCGCCAGAATAATACATTAGAAAGGATTTTAGCCAGCTCGGTGCGGCAGGAATCCATTCTGGGAGGCACATTTCTGGGCACAGCCGCCAAGGGACTGATTCAGATAGCTATATTCTGGGTAGTGGGTATTCTGGTATTCAATATAGAACTCGGTCAGGCTCCTGCTGCCGCCATTATCCTTTCCGTTCTGGTTATTATTATGTCTTCAGCGTTTGGCGTTATGCTGGCTACCTTGGTTAAGACCGAGCGTGGCGCCGGCTCAATAGGCGTGCTCACCTCTCTAACACTGGCACCCCTCGGCGGCTGCTGGTGGCCCCTCTTTATCACACCGAAGTGGATGCAGTTCGTAGCCAAGATAACTCCCCACGGCTGGGCAACCACCGGTTTCAATAAATTAATGGTCTTCGGTGCCGACTTCGGTGCGGTGGTTCCGGAAATGTTAGCCCTCATTGTCTTTGCCGCAATTTTCGGCATTATTGCTATATGGCGATTCCGCACCAGCGCCGTTTAAGCAGGCCACAGCAGGCGTATTGCCGATTAAATATAACTTCTCAGGAATCCATCTTGGCTAAATGAACTGGACCTTTGTCTGTAAAACCTCAATAATATAGCGGACTTATTTTTCTCTGTTCCCCGCTATATAGTAAAACCGGTATATTTAGGCTATTATAAGAGGGTACTGAAACAGGGGGTGTATAAGCTATGGAAGATTCAGTTATCGCTGATATCAGGGTTTTACCTTTCGGTACTGAGACATCCAGTTTGAGCCACTTCGTCGCCGCCGTTGTTAACGTACTGAAGCAGGCGCCGGATATAAGATATCAGGTAACGCCGATGGCAACGATGATCGAGGGACCCCTTGACCGCATACTGGAGCTAATGCAGGAAATGCATGAGTTGCCTTTTTCAATGGGGGTGACGAGGGTGGTGACGAGTATCAGTATCGACGACCGCCGCGATAAGCGTATTACAATGGAGAGTAAGGTTATGGCGGTGGAAGAAAAGCTCCGGGTGCCGCCGGAACCCGAACTCGCTGAGGTTGGCCGCTAGTCGGACTGAAAAATCGATACGGCAGGCCTATTGGTGACGCTGTCTGTCAGGCAAAAACCGTTTGAAAATTCCCGGTTCCCTGTTGCAGGAAAATTTACGGCTTATCTTTATTTGAGCTGCGGCATTGACTACCTTTAAACCTTTATTTTGGTTCTTCTCAATCTTAGTTGGAGACCCTTCGACAAGCTCAGGGTGAGTGGGAATGCGTGCCGCTCATGGTGAGTAGTTAGCCTGTCCTGAGCGAAGCCGAAGGAAACCACAGCGGCGAAAGAAATATTGATATTCATTGTTGCCTGTACAACCATGATTAAGTAAAAAGTTTATTTTAGGTGCTATTCGGTTTTGGTTGGTATAAATTTGTCACCCCCTTTGTCCCCCTCAAACAGTACCCGTTTATTTTCGATATTATATAATTGTTTGAGGGGCAAGGGGTGAGGTAAAGAAAAACAACCAAATGCAAACAGAACCTTATTTTAAAACCCTTGACATGGAGTAAGTATTTATGTATTCTAAATGAAAACTTTTTTCATTTAGAGCGTAGGATGAGACTTACCGAAAAGAAAGTACTGGCAGCGTTGAGAGCACACGGTTATAAACTGACCCCGCAGCGGCGGGCAGTGGTTAAGATTGTGACCTCAACTCGAGACCGGCTCACTACGGCGACGATTTATAAGAAACTGCACCGGACTCATCCGGGAATAGGGCTGGTAACAATTTACCGTACTCTTGAAGTACTTGCCGAACTGGGCCTTGTCTGCGAATTATTTGCCGGTGATAAGTGCCGGAGCTACACAACCGGTACCTCGCAGCACCACCATCACCTGATTTGCTCCGGCTGCGGCACTGTTGTGGATTTTCCCGGTCATTACCTAGAGAACCTCGAAAAAAACCTTTCCAGGGAAAGCGGATTCAGGATAGACGAACACCTTCTTGAGTTCATCGGTGTCTGCCGGTCCTGTCAGAAAGCAGCTTAGAATTTATCCGTATTCTTACAAAAGGCAAAGAATTTATTGAGTCATAATTATAGAAGGAGCTTTAACCAGCTATAACGGAAAATGCTCAAGCATATATTAACTGAACTCAAGGAACACATCCCCTTCACTGCTATCGGGGCGGCGAGCGGCATTATTATCATGCTCATCATAATCTATGCCAACGTTTTACCGCGTATTTCCGAAGCTGTCTTCGAGACTCTTCATCCGCTCCATGTCATTCTGAGCGCCCTGACGACCACAGCCATGCACCGGAAACACGGCCGTAAAAGAATCTTGGCGGCAGTCTTGATTGGTTATTGTGGCTCTATAGGCCTGGCAAGTATAAGCGATGCCATAATCCCCTATCTCGGAGGAGCGCTGCTGGGTATCGATATCCATCTTCATATTCCGTTTATTGATGCTGAACCGGTTCCGTATATAGGAATTCCAACCTGGGTGCTGGTGAATGCAGGAGCGGTAATCGGTATCATAATCGGTTACTTCAGGCCGGCAACCAAACTCCCGCATTTCGGTCACGTCTTCCTCAGTACCTACGCATCGCTTTTTTACTTTACCGCTTTCGGCATAGCCCACTGGCTTCCCCTGTTGCCTCTCGTTTTCCTGTTCCTGTTCCTTGCCGTCTGGCTTCCCTGCTGCGTCAGTGATATTGTATTTCCTCTCCTGTTTACACGGGAGGAAAAGTTGTCACCGGAAACCACATAGTCTATAATCGTCCCCTGAGGAGGAAACAATTTGACATTCCGCATCACCACTCTGACCGAAAACACCGCCTCCGGTCCCTCCGAACTGCTTGGTGAGTGGGGGTTCAGTGCTCTTCTGGAGACTGATACCGCTAATATCCTGCTTGATACCGGACATGGGGTCTCAACCACCTATAATGCCGATATTCTCGGTATTGACCTCGGTAAGGTTGATGTCATGGTGCTGAGTCACGGCCATCACGACCATACCGGCGGTCTGCGGGCGGTGTTGCGCAGGATGAGAAAGGAGATAGAGATAATAGCCCATCCGGATGTCTGGGCTGCCAAGTACGGCAGCCGCGAAGGACATGAAGCCAGGTACAGCGGGATGCCTTTCCAGCGCCGGGAGCTTGAAAACCTCGGTGCTCGCTTTAATGAGACAAGAGAACCGGTGAGAATAACGGAAAACGTAATGACCACCGGTGAAATTCCGATGGTGACCGAGTTCGAAGGTATTAACCAGAATCTGTTCGTAAAGGAAGGTAACGAGCTTAAGCCTGACGAGCTTCTCGATGACCAGGCGCTGATTGTTAAAACCGGGCAGGGACTGGTTGTTATTCTCGGCTGTGGTCACCGTGGTGTCATCAATACAATCTATCACGCTCGGAAGCTTACCGGTGTCAAAGAGATTGCCATGGTTCTCGGCGGGTGCCACCTTATCGGCGCCACGGAAGAGCGAATATGGCTGACAATTGCTGCCCTCAAGGAGCTTGAAGTGCAGAAAATAGGAGTCTCTCACTGTACCGGAATGGCGGCAGCGGTTATAATGGCACAGGAGTTTGGCGAGAATTTTTTCTTCAATAACGCCGGCAATAGAATCGAACTGGAATAAGGAGTAACTTTTGAACCTTGAAGTCCAGTTGGCTCCGAAGAATCCCCGTGGACTGCTACTCAGTAATCCGGTGATGACTGCCTCCGGTACTTTCGGCTACGGTACTGAGGAAGACCACGGCTTCGATATTCAGATTCTCGGAGCCATTGTCTGCAAAGGTACCACCCTTGAGCCGAGAGACGGTAATCCTCAGCCCAGGCTTGTTGAAACAGCCGGGGGCATTCTCAACTCAATCGGACTGGAAAATATCGGTGTTGATGCCCTTATCAAGGAAAAGGCGCCGGTCTGGTCTGGCTGGCGGGTGCCGGTCATCGTCAATATCGCCGGTGAAACGGTCGATGAGTACTCCCGCCTGGCGGAAAGACTAGAGGGGGTAGCCGGAGTCAGCGGCCTGGAGGTGAATATAAGCTGCCCGAACGTGGCAGCCGGCGGCGCCGAGTTCGGCACAAACCCCGATTCGGCGGCTGCGGTAGTTTCCGCAGTCAGGAAAGCCAGTTCCCTGCCGGTACTTGTCAAGCTGACCCCGAATACGGGTAATATTACCGGAGTGGCACAGGCGGTAGCCGGAGCCGGAGCCGATGCTGTATCACTGATAAATACCATCAAGGGTATGGCTATTGATGCTGCCGGGCGCAGACCGGTACTGGACAGTGTCACCGGTGGCTTATCCGGTCCGGCAATAAAACCGGTGGCACTGTATATGGTCTACGAAGTGGCCGGAGCAGTTGAGATACCGGTCATCGGCTGTGGCGGCATCACAACCGCCGAAGATGCAATTGAGTTCATTATGGCCGGAGCCAGTGCCGTTCAGGTCGGTACGGCCGGCTTCAACAATCCCCACGCTCCACTTGATATCCTCGAAGGAATCCAGCAATTTATGAAAGATGAGGGTATAGATAGCCTCACTGACCTTATTGGGATTGCTAATTCAGCCTGACACCGGACTTTATAGAAGGTCTTTCTCTACTACCGCTCTTTACGCTCTGCTCCATTATATTCCGGCGGGTCCACATTGAGGGTAAAGATACGCTGGCTTTCTATTGAATCGCCTATGTTATATCCCACCGCAATGCAGTAGCTCCCCGGATGGAGATATGGAGTCGCCCCTACCTCCAGTTTGGATAAATAGGTATTGCCCGGTTCAGCGGTGAAGTTATCAGGTTTTATGTCAAGTGTCATCTCATCCGGCAGGGGCAGAGTGCCTTTCCCGTCCTGACAGTCAACCAGGTTGACAGTATAGTGGACATCACCCTGCCCCAGCCTGCCGGTATACAGATTGACATTGATATTAAGGGAGAATCCGGCCGGGAGCCGCCGGACATCAGCCCGCACTCCCAAGTCATCGGTGAAGTCGAGCCGGACATTATCCAGTTCAACGGCGACTCTTTCAGTAAAAGTGTCAAGGTCTATTTTCCAGAATTTCAGGTCCTGAGGAGGACGTGACTCGCCGGTCGGCAGTATATAGTTCATCGAGTAGACATTGCCATCTTTTATAGTGAACCTTCCCACCGGATGGACAAGATAATACATTCCGTCCGAACCTTCCCTGAGAAAGAGAAGGCACTTTTCCCCCGGCATGAATACCGGATTGCCGCGTTCTTCAGCCCGGCCGGTTGCTCCCATCTGTGAAACAATGATTTCTCCTCTGACATCACCCTTTATTACTTTTTCAACGCTGAAAGTAGACCGTGTTATGTAGGTCCTTTGTCTGGGGTCTTCGATGGCTTCGGCCGGGTTGGCCGGGAGTACGTCTAAGGTTCGGTCAATTGTGCCGGCAGCAATTATATCTGCATCAGCGGCGAGCTCTCCGATGTCATCATAACTGTTGATATAATCGACGAAAATTAGACCGGCAGCATATCCACTTGAATAGGGAGGACTGCTTTTGCTGCATCCCGGCTGCAATAATATAACGGAGACAAACAGTATTATCCCCGGCACCAGCAGCCCGATATAGAGCTTCGTTTTACCAGTCATTCTTTGCCTTCCTCTTTGTCGGGTTGGACTTCCCCCATTTCATCTAGGGATTGGTCTGGTCTATTCCAGAGGCTCTTGTTGTCAAAAGGCCACAGGTCCGGGACAAACGGACGGTCCAGTCCCATCGCTTCGCGAAAATAGTAAGTCGACTGTCTACGGATTTCTTTATTCTGGCCTTGATATGCTTCGGACGCGTGTCCTCCCACCATCGAGACAAGGGGTTCCACGCCCCAGGACCTTATCATCAGTTGGAGTCCGGCTGAAATGATAAGTATACCTACCAGAGTTACAGCGGCTTTGGTTATGTACCTGGTTATTACCTTTTGCATTTGCTGTCCCTCCCTGTCCTCTACTATTGATACTGTACCCTGGGGTCCAGCCAGGCGTACATAAGATCGACGAGTAAGTTCATTGCTAATACCACGGTCGCCAGTACCAGGTTAATCCCGGAAATAATCGGATAGTCTCGCTGATTAAGGGCTTCGAACATTAGCCGGCCAATCCCGGGCAGGCAGAATATCTGCTCGGTGATAACGGTACCTGATATCAGGAAAGGCAGCATCATTCCGGCGATGGTGACCACCGGAATCAGGGCGTTTTTCATAGCATGCCTGATAATGATTGTTCTTTCCTTGAGACCCTTTGCCCAGGCGGTCCTGATATAGTCCTGCCTGAGTACTTCCAGCATCATGGTACGGGTCATTCTCATTGTTGTTCCTGACATGACCATACCCATAATAAAACCGGGAATTATAAACTGGACAAGATTACTGCCCAGGTCTTTAACGATGGGGATATATTCAAGGGACGGCGTCCATCCCCACCAGATTGACGGATAGACTATTACCATCGTCCCTATCCAGAAACTGGGTAAGGATATGGCAAGAATAGCCGCGGTGCGCCCCAGATAGTCTCCCGTGGTATCCTGACGGATAGATGAATAGACGCCTATAGGAATTGCTATCAGGCCTCCAGTTATTAAAGCGATAATCCCAAGCTCCAGTGATACGGGAAGTCTCTGGATTATTTCCTTACTTATCGATTCACTTTTCCAGAGGGATTCACCGAGGTCGCCCTGCAATACACCGCTTATTTTACCTGGCACGCCCGGTTCCTCTGATTTATGTGGCCAAACTCCCAGCCAGCGTCCGTACTGTACTAGGAAGGGCTGGTCCAGGCCCATTACTTCTCTGAGGTATTCTTCGGTTAGCTCTGCTCCCATACCAGATTGCTCTTGCATCTGAGCCATCATCATATCGATTACATCGCCGGGGATAAACCGGACAAGTAAGAAGACAATGAGTGTTACCAATCCCAGGGTGGGGGCGATTAATATAAGCCTTCTAATTACATAAGCACGCATAGCAACACCTCTTTTTACCGGCTTTTTAACAAATCTGTTTTACCCTGTTACCTGTTTCTTTGTCTGGTTGTCACGAAAGAAGAAGCATACCTGCCGTGTCCTTTACCTTTCTTACCTGTTTCATTTCTCCGCCCTCCTTAAATCGTCTGGTGAGAGGTGTTTCAGCTATATATACGAAAAAATAGAAAAAGTATCACAGCCATTTTTAGAAACGAATGCTGGTGGGGTGGAATATATGGTAATAGCGAACGGTTTTCAGCCGAGGGAGCTGATATTGACAGTGTGAATGAAAGCGTCTGGTAATTACGTTAGAATATTGCCCGGTTAATTCGCCGGATTAAGAATGAGCGTAATCACGAGAATGATAGCTATGATAATGACGACTATCAGAGCCGCGATTGTCCCCTGCCACAGTCTCCTGCGGGGAATTCCCCAGAGCAGGAAGACTTGCTCATCGTCGGATTCTTTCTTTGCCTGTTCAGCGAGACGGTGGACGAGCTGTGCCTTTAGATTATCCCTGAACTCTTTTGAGGGTGTTTCACGCAGAGATGCCATTTTACGGGCAAAATCCAGTGCTGTCCGCGTATCATCATCCAGGGACTCGGAGATTTCACTCTCCTGTCCCTCTAAAATATGGTCCAGATTCTCGAGTAACTGCCTGTCTTTTTCTTCCTTATCTTTCATCCTGCCATCCTGAGAACTCATCTCTGAGTTTACGTACCGCCCGGCATATTATTGTGCCGACGTTCGATTCGGATAATCCCGTAATCCGTGATATCTCCCGGTTCGTCATCTCGCTACTGAATTTAAGTGAAACAAGTTCCTGCTCGTTTGGACTCAACCGGGTAAGACAATCATGCAATTTTTGAATTTCCTCAGAGCGTGATGCCTCCTCCTCGACTGATTTTGAAAATGTTATATCTTTCGGTTGTACTTCTCCCTGAAGTTTTTTCTCTCTACCTCTTCTCCGATAATAATCGATAATCGTATTGCGGGCAATAGAGAAAATCCATGTGGAGAAAGTAGCTTTTCCGGAGTCATATTTTGTAAAGTTGGTCAACGCTTTATTGAAAATGTCAGATGTAAGGTCTTCCGCAGCAGTCCTGTCTCCTACTCTGTAATTTACGTACTGGAATACCTTGGGGAGATACTGCTCATAAAGACCCCCGAATAACTCGGCAGTGCTGTCAGGAAGTGTAGTGCTCTCCCGGCTGTTTTCAGTCTCCATAGTTTTAATGAGTAGAAAAAGTGATTTCTCCGTTCAGCATAAATATATACGCAGAAATGAGAAAAGTATCATGCTGCTCTGTGTAAATCGCGATTTTTCATTAAGTTAGCACTATTGAGTCCGCCTGGCAAGTAGAGTGGCTGTTTTATGGCTGTTTGCTGAAGAAGAAATGTTAGCGGGTAGAATTGTCCGGGTGATTTCAGATATACTGGTCAGGTCATCTTTTAAGGAGTACGATTATAAAATTACTGGAGGGTAAAAAGTGGCTGAAACAAGATACGGCAAATATATCATTACGCAACCAAAACCAAACGTGCCACCGAAAGAGTGGGGTTCGGGAGATATCGGCACGGACCGGGTGACCCGCATGGTATATCTGGATGAAGAATACCCCGAAGGGGCTTACTATCTTGAATGTCTCTGGCTGTGGAAAAAATCGCCGGAAGACCACATTCACACGCCCCATACTCACGACTTCGATGAAATGCTGGGATTTTTCGGGACTGATACAAATAATCCGACCGACCTGTGCGGAGAGATCGAGATATGGCTGGATGATGAAAAGCACATGCTGACTAAAAGCTGCGTGGTATTTATTCCGAAGGGACTGAAGCACTGCCCGCTTATCTACAGGAGAATTGACAGGCCGATATTCCATTTCTCCACCGCGCCATCGAGCAGCTACGGTGGAGATAAGAAATAGTTTGCTTGAATGCAACCATTGAAAATCCTACATCTTACCCTCCTGATTTCTCTTTTGCATTTTAAAAACGTTATAATTGTTTGAGGAGAAGATTATCCAGTTGTCCGGGAATAAAAAATATTCGAAATTATATAAACATGCTGGGAGGTAAGGTTAAGCAATGTCATTGAGTATCAGGGAACTTAATCAGAGTTTTCAAGAAAAACTTATCGAAGTAAGGGACGAACCGGAGTTCTCCCGAAGTTTTGACAAGTTAAAATTTGCAGTGGATAACGACGGCTTGCCCATTGTCAAGCTGGCTGCCGGTAATGTACCTCTTGACTATGACCTGTGGGAAGGGCTGCGCAATCCTGCAACCGTTGGATTACATCCGGCCGGTATACCGGAAATCTGGGAGTTTTATGCTAATAGAAGAAAAAGAAAGGTTGATGATGCAGGAAGACCTACCATTTTTCAGGTGCCACTGTCATTCGATTACGCAATGGACAACTACAGTCGCGCCGTTATTATCTCGGTTATGCTCCCGTTCTCAGAGCAACTGATAGATGGTTATGTCTCCGAGGTAATAAATAAGAAAAAAGGCTCGTCCCATACCTATGCCAGAATGTACGAGGATATCAATAAAATTCTGGATAAAACCATAAATCGGGTGTCTATCGACATGGTGATAGATGATAAAGAGGCAATGGTGCTCCCCATGACCGGTGATAACGTAGATGCTCTTTCCACTGAGGCGCTACCTCAGACAAGGCAGGGGGTTTCTCACGGCCCGAACAAAGGCGGAAACTATCCGCAAAAGAGTATCGCCGTCCTCTTCGGCCTGGGACAGTTCGGTATCTCCAGGATTATCTTCCGCGATGAAATTATCGATGGTAAGGTGCGCCGTTTTACGGGACCAATCCGCTCCATTGTTATCTTTGACAGGAAGGAGGTTGTTACTGGTGGGACCGATGGTATTATCTTTCCTGCTCCTGCCTGGCGTGGTTTCCTCACCCGACTGTTTGATTTTACCGATACCGACCCGGAGATAAATAAATTCCGGTTCTGCTCTTTCCAGCCTTTGAATGATAAGGGCTGCAACAAGTGCGTTGAATACTGTCCTTCCGGTGCACAGCCGAGTTCTACGCCACTACCTTCAGGAGAGTATTCGGAGCAGGTTAGCCGCCAGCAACACCGTTTCTGGGAAGGCAAATTGCAGTTCGATTTCGGGAAATGCTGTGATGAGAGAGGACAGATGCTGGGACTACTCCCGGAATGGTCCTGCGCCAGGTGTGTGACCGTCTGTGCCGACCAGGGAATCAGGCGGAAACTGGCCGCTCAGAGCTACTACCAGAAAATGAAGGAGCTTACCAGCGAAGCAGCACCTGTCTTATTGTAGTTAATAAAAATAGACATCTCTGCCCGCTATATTTAGCAGGCAGAGATTAAAAAACACGCAAAATTGTTTCGAGTGGAGTTCGACTCTCCCTATCGTTTGGTTTGGTTACTCAACATTTTAGTATTGTTTGGTGAAGTCGACCATTGCCTTCAGGTTTTCCGGCTTTGCCTTATCTATCGAACTACCGGCCGACATGATGAAGCCGCCGTCCTTCCCTACCAAGTCAATGAGATTTTTACAGTAATCTCTCACACTCTCCGGCGTTCCGGTCTGCAGCAAAGAGGACGGAACATTGCCCATAATACACATATGGTCTTTGAGCACCTCTCTGGCTTTATATATATCCGTTAAATCAAGGCGGGCGACAGCTTTTCCCCTGGGTATTTTAAGAAGGTGTTCCAACCGAGATGTCCAGTCCCCTTCACAGAATATAAGGGGTGTCAGTCCCCTGTCTATCACGGCAAGGAGGACCTGCTTCAGTGTGGGCCAGTAGAAAGTCTCGAACTGTTTGAGAGACATGAAGCCATCAGAGCCCCGGTGAAGACCCATGAACAAAAGAGGAGGGCAATTACTGTTTTCCTTAACCTCGGGTATACTCTCCAGTCTCTGCTGCAGTATCATATCACAGGCCCGGAGAAGCTTATCCGGCTGCCGGAACATGTCCAGCATTGTGCCCTGCATTCCTCGTAGAAAATCGGAGACCGAGTCGAAGGGAGCCTGAGCAGTGCCCGGATTAAACCGTGGAAAGCCGAGCTTTTCGATTTCACTGCCAAAGGAGTCTATTCTTGAGTGCCAGTTTTCGAGTTCCCTGCCTGTCTTCTGGAGTGTTTCTATTGCAGCGGCAACTTCCGGCTTACTGAATGCCTCCGCCAGGGCCAGCGCCCCGCGGTAACTGTACCCCAGTGAAGATATTGGCGGGAGCATCTTAAAAGCCTCTATCGCTCCGCAGATACGTGGCAGGTGGGTTCGCAATATGTAGTCGGAGACGTCACCCAGAAAAATATCGTAGTCGTCCGCCTTCATATTTTCTAGTTCGAGATACTGGTGGGAATCATTCGGGGACACGCCGTGGCCGGGCCATTTCAGCGGTTTCGGGTCCAGGTACTCCAGAGCTTTGCCGGGGAAGAAAGGAGTCACGTGGACCAGGTCCGGCTCGTAATCCAGCGCCGCTTTCTTGCAGGCATCCAGCCACCGGTCATAGTCGTACCAGGCGGCTTCAAAGGTCAGCCCGGTGTAGGTTGCCGGGAAGTAACTCAATTCCACCATCACCGGAGTCCTGTCCGGTTTTTTCAATTTGACGGCATCATCGACCCTCTTTTCTCTCTCCCTGTAAAGTTGCTCGGTTGTCTTGTCCATCTCTGTTTATTATTCCTCTATGATTATGTAAACTTTAGCCAGGACCAGGACTAATACCGGACATACTCTCTGATTGAATCGAGCATCGCCTTGATGTCTTCCATATTACCCTCGTCGGGAAGCCTGACATTAAGAAGCAGACCTCCGCCCTTGCCGTACCTGTCGAATAACTCCTTGTAGTATTCTGCCACTTCATTCGGCGAAGCAAGCTTCAATGAAAAAGGACCTCTCACCAGGACACACAGGTGTCCCTTCAGGATTTCTCTGGCTTTGGCGATATCCACGTCTTCAACGGAGATAACTGCCTTGCCTTTGGGTAACTCCAGCAAACATTCTAGCCGGTCTCCGAATTCCGCCTCGAAAAACGGTATTGGCACGTACCCAAGGTCAATCACTGCCTGCATTGCCCTCTTTAGTCCGGGCCAGTAGAACTTTTTAAACTGCTCGTCTGACATGAAGGATTTATCTCCCCGCCAGAGTGGCATTCCCACCCTTTTAGGATTGCCTCTTTTATTCGGGTCTGCCGGGACCGCCTGAGCGATCCGCCTGTCCAGTATCATGTCACATGCCTGGAGCAGTTTTTCCGGGCGTTGGAACATATCCAGCATCGAACCCTTCATACCTCTCAAGAAGCTCGATACGGTATCAAATGGAGCACCGCCGACACCACCGATTCCCAGCTGAGAAAACGGCGGGAAACCCAGTTCGGCAAGTTCTTCATAGGCGTCACCGATTGTCTCTCTGAATTGCTTCATCTCTTTTCCGGCTCTGGAAAGGACTCTGGCGACCTCCTCGAATTCCGGGGAGGCGAACATTGTCGTAACTCCTTCGAATCCGCTGAATATAACACCGAGAGGCGGAAGCTGGGATAAAGGCATCAGAGCACTATACATTCGGGGGAAGTAATAGCGGAGCATGAAGTCAGTAGGGTCAGAGAGGAAAATATCATATTCATCTGCTTTCATGAATTCAATCTCGAGAAACTGGTATTCGTAATCGGGGGGGAGAGCGCTGCCGGGATATCGCCTGTTGGTCACACCGAGGGTTTCCATGGCTACACCGGAAGTGGGCAGACCGGCATTGCACATATCCGGCTCGAATGCAACCGTAACCTCTCTTATCGCTCTTTTCCAGCCGATGGGGTCGTAATAAGCGGCGGAGCGCTGGATATCGGTATATCTGCTGGGGTCCACGTTCAGTGATAGCGGAATCCGGTCCGGTTCTCTCAGCTCGATGGCATCCCTGACTCTTTTCTCCCTTTCTTCGTAAAGCTGTTCCGTGGTCTTGCCGTGCTTCCTTTCGATTTCATCCTTTATTCTTTTTTGTTCCTCGTAATACAGTTCTATATCTTTATCAGCCATCAGGTATCTCCTTGTAATCTGTAATTAGGTGATTCTAACACAAACGTTAGTCCATACCAAAGTTCCATAAGTTTGTAGATTCTGAGTTTCACGAACCACCCAGGCGTTTATTAAGGTCTTCTTTTAATGCTTTCTTGTCAGGTTTTCCGATTTTAGTCAACGGGATTTCCTGGATAAGTTCGACCCTCTCCGGCAGTTGAAGCACCGAGGCACCCCGGCTTTTTAAAAAGTCGACGATATCTTCCAGTGCCGGCCTAGCGTCTCCTCTGGGCTTGATATAAGCACAGGCTTTTTCTCCCAGGATGTCATCCGGCATGCCGATAACAGCGACCTCATCAACGTCCGGATGGACACTTATCAATACCTCCATGTCTACGGGACTGATGTTTTCACCGCCCCTGATGATAATGTCTTTGGCCCTTCCCGTTATCCTGATATTCCCGGCATTATCGATTACCGCCAGGTCTCCGGTACTGAAGAACCCATCATTTGTGAAAGCCTTTTTATTTTCTTCAGGATTCTTCAGATAGCCGAAAAATACGCAGGGTCCTTTGGCCAGTAGCTCTCCTTCGGAATTTCGCGGGAGTTCACGGCCTTCGGCATCAATGACTTTGAACTCATCACCCGGGCAGCAGGCTTTCCCAACTGTATTGAAGATTATTTCTTCATCATCATCCAGTCTGGTAGTGCAGGCGGTACCCTCGGACATTCCGAAGGCGCTGACATATACTTTACCTATCTTTTTGTGGACAGCCCGGATAACCTCAGATGGGGTTTTTGCTCCGCCGACATATAGCGCTCTCAGAGAAGTCATATTATATTTAGCCAGACCGCTGAAATTGACCAGCCTGGCCAGCAGGGTCGGTACCAGAGGAGCGCAGGTTATCTTTTTGAGTTGAATGATTTCGCATATATCCTGCGGCCTGGTCGAGTCCAGAAAAACCAGCTTGCCGCCTGTTAAAACGGTGCCGTTCATCGCCGCCAGACCGAGGTTATGCTCTAATGGTACCGAAATCAGACAGATGTCTTCACTTCCCTGGTCGCGAGCGATTGCCCTATATTTCGCCTCACAGATGGCGCTGTTGTGAGTGCGTGGGACGGCTTTGGACAGGCCGGTAGTGCCTCCGGTGGGTAGTATGAAAGCCACCTCTCCTGTTGGTGGCTTACTCTCCGACAGTTTGTGAACATCGTCGCTGCTCAAATCGGTATCACGGATTAGTTTATCGAAGGCGGTAAACCGGGTATTCCCTTTTCCCCTAGCAATAATGACATGTTCAATCTGTGGATTGACTTTAATGACATCTTCGATGACCGGAAGATAATCGGTATTACGGTATTTCTCGGGCACTATCCAGGCTTTGGCTCTGGTAAGCCCGGCGAAGTGGTTGATTTCTATCTGCATGTGCCGCGGCAGCAGCAAGACCGCCGGAGCGCCGATTTTCTGAAGAGCAAAGAAAGTATAGATAAATTCTATCCAGTTCGGAAGCTGTACCAGGACACACTCGCCACCGTTAATGCCGAGCCTGAGAAGACTTATTGCCAGCCTGTCTACCCGCTCACGGAGCTGAGCATAGGTTAGGCTGTTATCATCATCGACATAAGCTTCTTTATCAGGATACAGGTCCGCAGTCTTATCCAGAATATCACCGAGAGTGATATTCTGCCACCAGCCCATCCGGACATATTTTTCTGCGTCTTCTTTCCTCGGCTCGACGAAGCCGTCTATTGACATCTATTACCTCCGACTAGCGTTCAAGGTGCAGTAGTTTTCTGGCATTACCCTCGAATATCATAGTTTTATTGTCGTCGGGAATGGTCATCGCTTCTACTGACCTGATTACTTCTCTGGTAAACCTGTCCCCTTCTTCATCGTCAAAGGGAAAATCCGTGGCGAATACAATATGCTCGGCACCGAAGAAGTCATAGCCGCACATTAAAGCCGCTGAGTTGCCATTAAGGGCAGTATCGCCATAGAACATGCGGAAATAATCGATTGGCGGCTTACTCAGTGCCTGTTTCCATTTAGCATTGAGGTGCATTTCAGCATAGTCCTGACCAACGGTAATTCTCTCGGAAAAATAAGGAATCATGGCTCCGCAGTGATGGGTGATGAATTTGAGATTCGGATACTTTTCAAGTATTTCGGAAAAGACCAGGCGTACCATTGCCGCCGTAGTTTCATAAGGCCAGCCGAACATCTGGTAAATATAATACCTGGAATGGTCTTCGTTTTTATAATCTGGAATGTGACGCCCTCGGGCGGGATGTATCCAGATTGGCAAATCGTAACCGGCCATTTTTTCATAAAGGGGCAGAAATTCCGGTGAGTCCAGCGGCTTGCCTCCTGCCGGGGTAAATAACTGTACCCCTTTGAGATTCAGTTCACTAATCGCTCTATCGGCCTCATTCAAAGCAGCCTCCATGTCATTCACCGGCAGGCAGGCTACAGCGGCAATGAATTTGTCCGGGTATTTTACTGTAAGCTCTGCCATTTCGTCATTGGCAAGCTTTGCCAGGTAGACGGCGTCTTCCTGGCTTGCCGATTCCTCGAGCGCTGGTGAAGCGCAGGTCAGGACATGAGTCAGTCCCTCATGTTTTTCTATAATACGGTGCCTGTTATCGAGGTCCCATAAAGCCGGTGTATGCTCTATTATATAGTCCCAGTGTTCGGAATAGAAACGGCGGTTGGCTTTTCGGTAGAGGGCTTCTTTGTATTTCATGGGAATAATATGGGTAAAAATGTCAATCTTAATCACTCGCTGCCTCCTGACAAAGCTATGTAATTGATCAGTAATTCCGAATCAATATATAGGCACGTTTATTTAATCCAAAAAATGATTGAACTATCTCTCAAGCAACTAATGTCTTTAAAGAATACTCTATCTTAAGTTATCTAAATGGGTGTTCGCAATAACCTTTAATCAAAAATGATTTCGTGGGGAGTTCGATTTTTGGGTCTCCATGCGTTTATTATTGACTGGTATCACTGTAACTAATAAGGTGCTATACTTGTAAGGTAAATCTAGTAAATGGAGGTACGGAAATGACAACACCGGGTCCAGGTTGGCAGGCCAAACTGCAGGAAATATCACCGGAATTACTCGCAAAAATGAACGCACTCCGTGAGACGGTGATGGTAGAAGGTGCGCTTTCTGTCAAGACAAAGACATTAATGATGATGCTTTGTGATGCCTTGCTGGCACATCCCGATGGAGTAGCCAATATTGCCCGGCGAGCGCGTGAGCTGGGAGCGAGCGAAGCGGAAATTGCCGAAACCCTGGGAGTGGCTTTCATGATGGGAGGAATGCCCGGTCTGGTTACCGGTGCCAGCGCATTTCGTGATTAGACGAAAGTAACTTTAAGCCTTTGAATCAAACTGAGCATCGTTGCCGGGGGAGTACAACTCCCCCTTGTTTCTTCATATCATCTGACATATAATCATTGACGTAATTAACCTGGTAGTAACTATTTAAATTACATGAAAACATAAGGAGGATAAATGGCAGAAAGATATAAGTGTCTCAATCCTGTTGGAATCCAGGACCCGGTGGATTTAATACCTCTGGCGTCACGTCTTGATACCATCGATGGCAAGACTATCTATGTCTGTATCAATGCCGGAGGCGACCAGGATATCACGATACCCCTGCTGAAGAAGTTGCCGGCTGACTATCCTCAGGTAAACTGGCAAATAAAGCGTCAATTCGGTTTCAGTGCCGAACTAACGGAAGAAGAGAGAAAAACCTGCGATGCGATGATTTCAGGCGTTATCTGGTGACATGGTGCTATTTGGGGACAGTTGTTCCAGGTAGCAGATGTTGAGCAAGCAGGCATCCCCACGGTATCCCTGCTCTACCAGGACCAGGATGAATGCTTCAGACAGGCAGCCACGTTAAGCGGCTCACCCTGTTTACGGCGGGTGCATGTTTCTCGTACCCTTCCCGGACCGGAAGATGTTGATGGATTTATTGAGCCTATGTTCGATGCTTTAACCCGGCCCCTGACAGAAGAGGAAAAAGCTAGCGGCCTTCTGAGGCTGCCGGATGACAGGATACTGTTTGAAGGCACCCTTGAAGAAGCTGAAGAATTCTACCAGCAGACGGAGAAAATCCCTTATCTGCGTTATAATGCTCCCGTTGCCCTTTATACGGACGGTCTGCCGGTAACTGTTCCCACCGAGGAACGTGTTGCCGCGATGCTGAAAGGCACCAGTCATAAACCTGACGAAATCATAACTCACCAGGCTGACCATGGCAGGATGGTAATGGGAATGGGAGAAGGAGCTAAGAAGGGCGACCCGGTACTGTTCCAGCCGGTGAAGCGAAAGGCTACTGTGGAACATGTAGCGGTCAATGCCGTCATGGCCGGATGCAGGCCGGAGTACCTGCCGGTGGTTCTGGCTATTGCCGAAGCAGGAGGGGGTGGCGGTTTTGACGGCCGCGGCAGCCAGGGCTATGTTGTCAGCGGACCCATTGCCAAGGAAATAGGGATGAACTTTGACGTCGGCATATTCGGCCCCGGCAACCAGGCTAACAGAAGTATCGCCCGTGCTGCTGAACTGATGTGGCGTAACTTCGGCGGCAATGTTCCGAACGTAACAAATTGCGGTGTAATGGGAGCACCTCTTTTTAACTGCATTCCCGAGGATATAGACTCGCTACCGCCTGGCTGGAAAGGACTGAACGAAGAGTATGACTTCAGGAAAGACCAGAGTGTTATATACGTGATAAATCTGGGAAGAGGCGGCACAACCAACATACACCGCACCGAGTTCTCTCCGGGTGGATACCGGGCATTCCAGAAAAGCGGTCACGGAGGAATAGCCAGACGTCTTGGCGTTAAAGGTATTCCCGGCCCACATAACTTTTTTGAATACATGCTTACCGAACTCTGGGCAGGTAGAGAGGGCGGCATTACATTCCTCATGCTCCCCCAGATGGCTCAACACATGTATGAATTAGGCTTTAAATCCAAGGATGAAATATACGAGTGGCTATATAACGCAAGCTTCAGAACGATGAAAGAATACAGGACCCACTCCTGGCCTGATGTTCAGACAAACTCATGGCTGGGTATAGAACCATCTTCAGGTAAGCCGTATAAAGAGCTGGATGATGATTTTATGGTACCGATGGTAAAAGACCCTTATGAGAACTGTATAATCGTCACCGGCGGGGGCGAGGAATACCCTCAGTGGTTTGGCGCTCGCCGGTCTGCCGGAAATCTCGCCTACGGCATAGACTACTGGCGGTAAAGACAAAAGTATTCATAGACAACCAGACCAAGAGGGCTGGAGTTAAAACCTCCAGCCCTCTTCTTAATAATTGTAATATCCATAAACTCTGACAAACGTAGATTGGCAATTTTTGAGGCAGAGTTCTACCCTCTCTGAACTCCCCCTCTGGTAAGGCTATCTAATTACTGAAGATGCCTTCAGAATGTGACCTGACACACTCTTTTTTGGCTGGTGTTAATGTATAATATTAGTTGTGGGAAACGGCAACCAAAGTTAACAAAGAGAGTAAAGATAACAAGTGGGGGAATTGACTATGGGGAATGACGATGTTCGAAAAGAATCACTGCATGAACTGACTGAGGGGCCTTACTACAAGACGGGGTCTCCTGAAAGAACAAATATTGTCGAAAGCGGCACCACCGGGGAAAAGCTCATTGTCGAAGGTCGCGTGCTTACCACCAGAGGAGACTCGATTGCCGGAGCCTGGCTTGATTTCTGGCAGGCTGATGGCAAAGGAGAATATGACAATACCGGTTATAATCTGCGGGGGCACCAGTATACGGATAAGACAGGGAGCTACCGGCTGGAGACGGTTGTACCGGCAATGTACGGTTCGCGCACCCCTCACATTCATGTCAAGGCTCAGGCAAACCCTCAATCCCGGACCGTAACAACTCAGCTTTTCTTCCCTGAAGAAGAAAGGAACCAGACAGATAACATCTTTGCTCCCGGTATGGTAATGAGCGTCAGTGATAGCGCTGAGGGGAAGCAAGCCAGGTTTGATTTTGTCCTGAATGCTGATTAAGTTGAGGATTCCTGCCCATCACCGATGAAGAAGCCGACGCATGAGGGCCAATTCCACATGTTCTGCCTGTTATACCCTCAAATGGGGAAAGGGGGATAATAGGCGGAACATTCCATGTCACTTTCCAGTTGCCACCACAAAGGGTGAAAATGACGTTCATGGTGAGCCTGTCGAAACCATGAACGTCCCTTCGACAAGCTCAGGGCGAACGGGAGATAATCTATTTTCGGAGCAACTTTTGAAGTGCACTTTGGTCTGGTATTTTAGACAGGCGCTGGCTAATTATTAAATGTGGGTCTTGACATTAGCTCTTCTTACTGATATAGTTATAGTACATTTGTTCTATTTTTATTATTGATTGGGGGGGCAATTACGGACAAGTTGAATACTCTTGTTGCCGCGGCTCAGTTTGATGTCTGCGGTGGCCCAGGTTCTACTACTGACTCCCCGCTGCGTTTCATACATCGGGCCGCTCTGCCTGGTGGTGGCTCGATATGTTTGTTTAAGGTACTTCTGACAAATATCTGTATTAATGACTGTGCTTATTGTGTGAATCAAATTGGTCGTGATATTCCCCGTTGTTCTTTCCAATCTGAGGAATTGGCGAAGCTATTTATGGAATTACATACGAAAAGACTCGTGCAGGGCTTATTTCTCAGTTCTGGAATTGGTAAAAATGCTTCCCGGACCATGGAATCGATGATAAAGGTGGTAGAAATCCTGCGTCAACATTATGGATTCAGGGGATATATTCACCTCAAAATCTTGCCTGGCGCCAGTTTTGACTGCATCGAAGCTGGTTGCAGACTGGCGAACCGGGTTTCAGTCAACATGGAGGCACCAACAGTCCACCATCTTGCCAGACTGAGCCGCAGGAAAGATCTGCGTTATGGTATTCTTGAACGCATGCGCTGGGTAAAACAGCTTATTTCTAAAGATGAGAATTCAGTACCCTCAGGACAAACTACCCAGTTTGTCGTGGGCGCTGCTGGTGAAACAGACCGTGATATCCTGCGTGCTACGAAGGCTCTTTACAGTGAGATAGGATTAAGAAGGGTTTATTTTAGTGCTTTCCGCCCGATAAGGAACTCCCCCCTACAGGAACTTCGACCCACACCGGCAATACGGGAACACCGGCTCTATCAAACAGACTGGCTACTCAGAATTTATGGTTTTTCTCTCAGTGAGACGGAACTGGCTCTGACCAAAGACGATAATCTTTCTCTCGGGAAAGACCCCAAGCTTGTTATTGCACAGAAACAACCCTGGCTTTTCCCTGTAGATGTAAACAGGGCTAGCTATAAGGAGCTTCTCCGTGTACCAGGTATTGGTCCCACATCAGCCAAGAGAATAATTGAAGCTCGTCAGGAACACAGCATTTTCTCACTGCAACAACTAAAAAAGATGAAAGTTGTTACCAGCCGGGCACTTCCCTTTATCTGGTTCAAAGGTATGCTTGACCATGAGAAACAAGCATCATTCATGTCTCAGCTAGATGACGATATAAATCAGCCGGCATCTTCTTTACTCGAAGCCCTGCAGATAGCCTGACAAGTGAAGATAGGATGACAGTAGCAGATTTTTTGTGAGGGGAAAATGGTAACCATGATATATGCCGAGCGTAAGTCGGCTGTCCTCTCTTCGTCAAGCCTAGCTTGCTTAAAAAGTATACCGGCTATTAATCTCACATCAGGTTGTGCTCATAGCTGTCTTTACTGTTATGCTCGTGGCTACAGTACTTATCCAGGTGAAGGGAAACTGGTTTTTTATGGGAATACGCTAGAGAAGCTAAAAAGTGAGATTACCCGCAAGAGAAGCAAGCCATGGTCAGTTTATTTCAGTCCATCAAGCGATATTTTCCAGCCTATCCCTGAAGTGTTAGAGCTTGGTTATTCAATTCTGGAGTTTTTGTTCTCTAAAGGTATTGGAGTAGCCTTTCTGACTAAAGGACATATCCCTGATAAAACCATGAAGCTCCTTCTCAACCATGCTGACAAAGTTAGGGCACAGATAGGAATCATCACCTACGATGATAATATCAGACGTGTATTCGAGCCAAATGCGGCAAGTGTTGACTTAAGACTTAGGCAGATAAGGAAGTTGGTTGCTGGTGGCATAGAGGTTGAGGCCAGACTGATGCCAATTTTACCTGGCATAACAGACTCTCCTGATTCTGTAGAGATCTTGTTCAAAGCAATTGCGGGTACTCGGGTAAGACGGGCTTCAATCAGTACTCTTTTCCTTAGGCCGGCTATCGTGGAATCCTTAATACGATGTGCACCCAATGAAAGATTCGAGCAAATCCTGCTTAGTTTGTATAAAAACTCAAGACGCCTCGCCGTACACGCTGAGCGTTCCTCTGTCATCCCATTACCACGGCAAAATAGAGAAGAAATTTACACTCGCATCAAAAAAGTAGCCAGAAAATACAACATAGATGTTTCCGTGTGTGGTTGTATGAATCCTGACATTGGCGGTACGTGTAATATTGCAGGCAAGTGGATATTACCACATGCGCAATATAGATTGTTTGATTAATGTGAGACTTCCAGATGGACAGATAAGTGATAGCAGGCTTTTCGTTTTACCAAGGTTTTACCGGGTTTTACTGGGGAAGGGGGGACTCGAACCCCCACGCATTGCTGCACATGATCCTAAGTCATGCCCGTCTGCCAGTTCCGGCACTCCCCCTTGAGCGTGAGCCAGCTACGAACTGTGGATTAAAGAAGCTAATCAATTCTATACTACGGATATTCCTTAAATCAAGAAGTCAGGGCGATTATGGCTATCTGAAAATATTAGTATTCAGCTTTCTTCAGTGCAGACCTTTAATAACTGCTAGATATTCCGTGGTTTGCATAGTATCTCTTTGATTCTGGTCTCAAACAGGCGGTGGGAATTGGCGGGCGTCAGCACGACAGCGACATCAGCGCCACCGACCCGTCCTGAGCCTCCCATAGATATTATATCCTCGTCGCAGCGTACCAGACCGGCATCGGCTGCCATACAGGCTATCTCACAGACAACCTTCATGCCCTGTCCGAACATGCGCAGAGTATTGGCGACAATATCACCGATTACATAGGTAGTGGGAGCATCACTGATTCTCATCTGGTTCATGGCGCGGGTGATACCGCCGAAGGCATGAGCGGCGGTGACTATGGGGACGCCCTTATCTTTTAGTAATTGAAGGTTTTCATCTTTAAATAACCATTTATCCGGTTCCCTGGAGCCGTAACAGTGACTGACAATAATCAGGTTCATGCCTTCAAAGGCTTCCATCGCCTGGACGCCGGTCCAGCCACTAGTTGAAGCGACCACATAGTTATTGATACCGAGTTCCTTTCCTCGCTGCAGAGCAACTTTGAATGTCTGCTCCGTGTTCTCCTTTTTTACTTCATCAAAGTAGGTAATATTTCCTTCCATCTTTAACAAACCTCCTTTATTTTTCGCGTTTGTTGGGTTCCCGCCAGATATGCCCGTCCCAGCTTTTAAGGTAGATGGCATCATCGTCTCTCCGGACAATTGTCTCCGGGTTCATCGGTATCTTGCCATAGGGAGTATCCAGCAGGTAGACCGGAACGGCGAATCCCGTGGTATATCCCCTCAGCGACCGGATGATTTCTATCCCTTTTTCAACCGGACAGATGAAATGAGAAGTGCCTTTTAAGGTCTGCGCCTGGTAGATATAGTAAGGGCGGACCCTGAACTTCACCAGACCCTGGACAAGGGCTTTCATCACCGGTGGGTCATCGTTGATTCCCCGGAGCAGGACGGACTGGTTGCCCAGCGGAATTCCGGCATCAGCGAGGCGCCCGCAGGCAATCCGGGCTTCTTCCGTAAGTTCCTTCGGGTGATTGAACTGGGTATTGAACCAGAGGGGATGGTATTTCTTTAATATTCTGCACAGCCTGTCCGTAATCCGCTGAGGCATAGTACAGGGAGTCCTTGAGCCAATCCTTACAATCTCGACATGGGGAATCCGGCGGAGGCGTCCCAGAATATCATCGATAAGCTCATCGGGGTACATCAGGGGGTCGCCGCCGGTTATCAGGACGTCCCTTATTTCTGGAGTCCGGGCAATGTAGTCTAGGGCGGCATTCCGGGCTTCCTCGGAAAAATCGAACTGCTCTCGGGCTACCATCCTCTTCCTGAGGCAGTGACGGCACAGCGCCGGGCAGTCATTTGAGACTGTCCAGGCAATCCGGTCCGGATAGACCTTAATCACGTTGGGAGCGGGATTGTGTTTCTCCTCCTCAAGGGGGTCAATAACCCCGATTTCATCGTAAAGTTCCTGTCTCTGCGGCACAGCCTGCTTGCGAATCGGGCAATCACGGTCATCTTTCGCCATCAAGCCAGCGTAATAAGGGGTTATATGCCAGCTGAACTCGGATTCAGCCAGCTCTATTCCCTGCTCCTCCTCGCTATTAAGATTGATGTATTTTTTCAGCCCGTCTATTGAACTGATGGTATTCTCAACCTGCCATTTCCAGCTATCCGCCCTGTTCTTCATATCAATCTCCCCGCAGAACCGGGCCGGGAGCTCTGGTCAGGGCTTTTTCAATCAACATTTTTATCAGCTCCTCAGGTTTAATGCCTGCTTCTTCAGCCTGGGTTATGAATACGCTGTAGAACGGTGATAGTCCAGGTAACGGATTGATTTCAATTAAGTGCGGAATGCCATCTTCTCCCTGGCGGAAATCTACTCTCGCCAGGTCGCGACAGCCCAGTGCCAGGAAAAGCCGGCGGGAGTAGTCCTGCATCTGGCAGATGGACTCCGGCGGGATATTCGCCGGGCATATCACCTGTTTTCTGTGGACGCTTTTCATCTCATACGAATAAAAAGAATCGGGACTGCCTTCGCCAATTACCAGTTCGGCAACAGGAAGATATCTTAGGGAATCTGTTTCGAGCAGCCCTATGGTAAACTCGCGTCCAGCAACGAATTTTTCAATAAGTACGGCATCCTGGCATGAATCCAGAATCCACTCAACCTCGCTGTGAAGAGATTTAAAAGATTCTACCCGGGCGGACTGCCTGATTCCCAGACTCGAACCGCCGGTAACCGGCTTTAAGAACAGAGGGTAGCCGATGGCTTCTATGTCATGCTGTCTGGACTCCAGCTCCGAGAGGCGGTCAATCCGAAGGAACGCCGGAGTGGGAATTCCTTGATGACTGGCAATAACCTTGGTCAGATACTTATCAAGGGACAGGCCGAGTCCGACGGCATCGCTGCCGGTACAGGGGATTCCCAGCGCCTCAGCCACTGCCGGGACATAAGACTCACGGTTACGCCCTCCTGCAGCTTCGGTGATATTGAAGATAACATCTAACTCCGTATTGACAAGTTTAACCAGGCTTTCTTCACCCCAGGGCAGGCTGATAACTTCACCCAAAGCGCTGAGACAGCCGTGCATCCATTCGATTGTCCTTGGGTCCTCGTATTCACTGGCAATTGATTCAACACCGGCCGACTCTTTATCCACCGGATTATCGTAGGCAAAACCGATTTTCAATTTTTCAGGGGATGAAGTCATTAGTTTTCCTTAAAGATAGTTAATTAATTGCTGCGAATAATACCACAAAGAGGAACGGAATTCCAAAATATGTGGTGAAAGGCGATGTGAGGAATTCAAAATCAGGTCGTACCGCTTAGTTGATAATCCCGTCTTTTACAAGTTCGTCATACTCTTCATCCGGGATACCCAGGATTTCCTTGAAGATGTACTCGTTGTGCTCGCCGAGCAGGGGGGCAACTTTCAGCTCGGGAGTATATTTTGACAGCAGGAAATGTGTGCCGGCCTGGGTACGGTATTTTCCGTATTCAGGATACTCAAGCTCGATAAAAAACCCGCGGTGTTTTAGCTGGGGGTCTTTGTCCATCATATCTTCACCGGTTTCCACGATACCAGCGGCTACTCCGGCCGCCTGCATCATATCCATAATCTCTTCAGCGGAACGGCTGCCTGTCCACTCGTTTACCAGCCGGTCAAGCTCTTCTTCGTTTTCCTTTCTCGCTAGCAGGGTGGCAAACCTTGGGTCTTCAGCGAGAGCCGGGTTACCGATAACCTCACAGAAACTCTGCCACTCCCGGTCAGTGAAGACGGCTATGGTGCACCACCTGTCTTCACCGAGACAGCGGTAGGCATTGTGAGGAGCGGCGCTGGGAGACTTGTTCCCCATCCTGCCGGCTATGCGGTTGTTCACGCCGTAATCGAGAACCAGAGGCGCCATGAACTGGATACCGGCTTCATACTGGGACATATCCAGGTATTGCCCTTTGCCGGTCTGGTGGCGATATTCCAGGGCAGCCATGATGGCTATTATGTTATAGCGGGGCGCGATGAAATCGGTGTAAGCTGCATTCCAGCCCGGCTCTCGGTCAGGCCAGCCGAGAATATTGCTGAAACCTGCCAGCGAAGTCAGTTTATGCCCTGAGCCCGGGTGATTAAAATAAGGTCCGGTTTGCCCCTGCATTGAAGTGCTGAGCATAATAATATCCGGCTTTATCTCCCTCAGTACTTCATAAGCCAGTCCCATTCTTTTCATCGCTCCACCGGCGAAGTTCTCCACAACAACATCTGACTCTGCAATGAGGCGCTTGATTAACTCAAGCCCTTTCGGCTCGCGGAGGTTGAGGGTTATGCTTTTCTTGCAGGTGAAGTACTGGTCGTTACTGCCGCTGCGGGGAGCTCCTCGCTGCCAGCCTGGCCTGTTCCGGGACTCTACAACTATCACCTCTGCTCCAAGGTCGGAAAGGTGCTTGGTCGTCAGCGGACCGGTAAGGTGCCAGGTGAAATCAATAACCCTGATGCCTTCAAGCAGTTTCTTTTCCATTTAATTCTCCTGTAATAAGTGAATTTTTCTAGATTACTCCGGCTTGCTTTAGCGTGACCAGTTTCTCTCCGGAGATACCGAGCTCTTTCCCGTAAATATCCTGGTTGTGCTCACCGATTCGTGGAGCACAACGTGATATTCGTGGTGGAGCCTCCGAGGCGTTGGCAAAAGCGCCGGGATAAGTAATGGTTGTACCCAGTTCCGGATGCTCCACTTTCTCCCAGAATTCCCTGGCGGCAAGCTGCGGGCTGTCCAGCATATCGGCCGGAGTTGAGACGGGATATAGCTGTACTCCGTGTTTTAACGCCCCTTCAAAAAGTTCCTTTTTGGTGTGTGCCAGGAAAAATCTGGCTGTCGGCGCCTCTATCTTGTTCATCTCTTCCTGGGTGGTCTCGAAGCCGAATTTGCTCCAGTCGAAGTTTTTCATGAATTCATCTCCCCAGCCTTCTTTGTCCATCCACTCGACAAGGGGTACGTTGGTACGCAGTGACATCGGGCCGCCCCAGAAAAACCATGAGACATGGCCGTCCTTGCAGGGCCACAATCTGGTCAGGCGGGGACCGGCCATGCCTCCGCCTCCGCCCCGTTTCTGAAGAGCATGTCTCAGGTCCCAGTTGGAGGTAATGTGTTCGGTGCACTGGACAACCGAATCCTGAATGGATACATCGACCTGCTGGCCTTTACCGGTAGTATGACGATGGTAAAGGGCTGTCAATGCTCCCTGGGCACCATCGACTCCAGCATGGAGATACGCCTGGGAATGTTGACTGAAATGAATCGGTGGGCGGTCCGGGTCGCCGAATGGCGCCATCTCACCGCCCATTCCCCAGGCTACGATATCAGCTGTCTTGTAGTCTTTATACGGTCCGGTCTGCCCGAATGGAGTTATCGAGACCATAATCACGCCGGGATTAATCTTCTCCAGGGCTGAGTAGCCCAATCCGATGCTGTCCAGGTAACCCGGAGTAAAGGTCTCTATTACGAAGTCGGCACTCTTGACAAGCTCTATGAAAATTCCTTTACCGTCGGCGGACGCGATATCGAGGGTAACTCCCCGCTTGCTCGTATTTAGAGCAAACCAGAGAAGGCTCTTTTCCGGGTGAGGTTCATCATGGTAGAAGGGTCCCAGTCGGCGGGTGGAGTCTCCGCCCGGTTTCTCAATCTTGATAACATCGGCACCGAGGTCGCCAAGTATCTTACCGCAGAGAAGGCCTTTTTCATCAGCGAGGTCAAGAGCACGGTAGGGATCGAGCATGCTCTCTCTTTTAATATTATCAGGCATATTATGCTCCCTTCTTAAACAATATACGTTCTTCTAAATCAGTGATTTAATCATCAAATAGCCGGAACTGTCAAATGAGGATTACCCGTCCTTTTACTTAATCATGGTTGCACAGGCAACAATGAATATCAATATTTCTTTCGCCGCTGTGGTTTCCTTCGGCTTCGCTCAGGACAGGCTAACGGCTCACCATGAGCGGCACGCATTCCCACTCACCCTGAGCTTGTCGAAGGGTCTCCACCAAGATTGAGAAGAACCTTACCTGCTATCCGGTTTATTACTGTCCCGGGTTAATGTTAAAATATATCGATAAGCTTTAACGGGAAAAAAGGCTGATAAAATGCACTGCATTGGTACCGATATCATAGAGGTATCCCGCATCGCTCAGGCTTTAGACCGCTGGGGAGAGCGGTTCCTTAACCGGATATACACAGAGCCAGAACTGAAACTATGCAAAGGAAATCCGGCAAGGTTGGCTTCCCGCTTTGCCGGTAAAGAAGCGGTAATGAAGGCTCTGGGTACCGGTGCCCGGGGCATTAGCTGGAAAGAAATCGAGATAACATCCGAACCGGGTGGTAAACCGGTGGTTCGTCTCTACAGTAAAGCCCGGCAAAAAGCCGATACTCTGGGGCTTGATGAACTGGCTATCAGCCTTTCCGACTCAAAGGAATACGCCGTTGCCTTTGTCATCGCTGAAAGAGGAAAATAGACTACTTCCAGCAGCCCTTGAGTACCCTGCGGTCAATTGTCAATACCTTGTCGGCGACATCCCTCAGGGGGCGTGAAGTTCGCTCCTTTCCGAAAAGAGCTACCTCCACATTCTTCCCGTTATCCTTTACTGCTTGAAGGGCACCCACGTAATCGCTATCGCCAGCAACGAGAATCGAAGCATCATAATTATTTTTATAACTGTGGGTCAGCAGGTCAGTGGTTAATTGTATATCCACCCCTTTCTCGTAGGGTGGGCTGTTAGGCCAGTTTACGTATACCAGACGCCCCAGGCGTAATTCACAGTACGGTATCGCGGCGACACTGGCAAAGAAAGCTTGCTGGTCCCGGTAGCGCTCCGGCTCTTCTCTCCGCCCGACAATAGCGTTATAATAATAGATTCTTATCAGCCGGCGCCTATCGAGCAGTTTCTTGCAAAACTTACCGATATCAATATCGGTTCTCTTAAAGTGGCTTTTCAATGAGTGGTAAAGGTTACTGCCATCAATGAATATCATTATTCTGTCTGTTTTTTCAGCCATAGAATTCCTTCCTTAAAGAATCACCCGTAGAACTTAATAAATTAATTATATATCCTCAGGGGTGGAATTGCTAATGATAAGGAAAAACTCCGTTTACATTTGATCGGTATTATATTACCTCACCCCTAGCCTCTCTCCAGCCAGAACTATTGAGAATGAAAGAAAGCCCTCCTGGCTGGAGAAGGGCGTAAAAGAAAGAGGGGGACTCTGCCCCCTCTCAACGCTCTCTCCCCTTCTCAAACGGACGAATAATCGCACCATAAAGCAGGAGCTGTTTGAGAGGGGTTCACCCTGAAGGATTCTCCCTGAAGGGGATAAAGGGGGTCAGCATTTCATTCTGCTAAAGCTGAACAAGCACAAAAAAACAACATAAATATTCGGTTTTCAATAGACGAAAATGTAATAAATTCTGTAATAGATGTGGTAATAAATACCGTCATTGTAACTTGACAGCAGGCGTGGATTATGGTCTAATTTATATGAGAAGCTACATGCTACCACTCGAATATTGCTTCGGAGGTGGGTCATGAGGCTTCATGCAAGACTCGGAGTATGGCAGGTTGATTTTTAGAGCCCTGCCGGGAGGCAGGGCAACCCGGAACCTGAACCTGGCTCGATGAAATGGATGAGAGACGAGTCTCAGAAAAGAGAGGTCTGCTGCGGTAGTGATAACCGCAAGTGAGTCGGGTTCGAGGTAGACTTTAGACAAGGATGGAGGGCATTTAACCGTGCCCTCCATTATTATTCTCACCTGAAAGTCCTTCTCCATTCATAGCACACAATTCATGTACGTTTGAGCAACACAGCGTCAAACTTGACATTAAAAATACGGGAGATTTATTATCCCGTAAAGGAAAGTTCATAATGAATATGGATTTGTTTAAAGAGTTCCTGACAAGCGACGATACCCTGCGAGTGTATGAAGACAGTACGCTTGTTTTTTCTTCCGAAAAAGACAGATTGCTGCCATTGCTTGAATACCTTGATGGATTGTCCGGTAATCCTCCGCAGGCAGTAATCTTTGATAAGATAGTCGGCAATGCGGCGGCACTATTATGTGTCATCGCTAACTGCCGGGAGGTTTACAGTCCGCTGGGCAGCCAACTGGCAATCCGGACACTGGATAAATACGGAATCAAATATCATTTTTCCGAAACCGTGCCGTATATTCAACAACCGAGCAAAGAAATGTGCCCGATGGAGAAACTATCACTGGATAAATCGCCGGAAGAATTCCACGAAACTATGAGAAATTTGATAAAACGGGAGGACTAACTACATGGAAAAGATAAGACTCGGCAGGACTGAGATGATGGTATCGAGACTTGGCTTCGGGGGTATTCCTATTCAGAGGGATACCGAAGAAGATGCAGTAGCTGTGGTCAGGAAATGCCTTGACCTCGGTATCACTTTTCTCGATACCGCCAACGGGTACACGAACAGCGAGGAGCGTATCGGCAAAGCTATTGCCGGACGGCGCGATGAGGTTATTATCGCCACCAAGTCCGGCGGCAGGGACAGCAAAACTGTGAAAGAACATTTGAAGTTGAGTCTGGAGCGCCTTGGTACCGAATATATAGACCTTTACCAGTTTCACAACGTGGCTGATTCCGGAAGCCTGGAGAAAGTGCTGGCTCCGGGCGGACCGCTGGCTGTAGCGGAGGAGGCTAAAAAAGCCGGAGTTATCAGGCACATCGGAGTCACTTCCCATTCGATGGACATAGCCAAAGAAATGGTAAAAACTGACCGCTTTGAGACGATTATGTTCCCCTTCAATTTCATAACCCTGGAAGCGGCTGAGGAACTGATACCACTCTGCCGGGAGCATGATGTAGGCTTCATTGCCATGAAGCCGCTGGCGGGAGGGATGCTGGATAGCATTGCCGTTGCTTTTAAATACCTCCTCCAGTTCCCGGACGTACTCCCGATTCCCGGTATAGAAGTGCCGCATGAGATAGAGGAGATTGTCCGGATTGCGGAGGGGCCTGCGGAAATGACAAAAGCTGAAAAACAGGAGATGCAGCGGCTCCGGGACGAACTGGGTACTCAGTTCTGCCGCCGCTGTAACTACTGCCAGCCCTGCACGGTGGAGATACCGATTTCCACGATAATGATAAGTCCCAGCTTTTTCAAGCGGATGCCGCCGGAGCGTTTCTTCCGCGAAATGGTCAATGCGGCAATGGAAAAAGCTACCGAATGTGTCGACTGCGGAGAATGCGAAGAAAGGTGCCCTTACCATCTGCCCATCAGACAAATCACGTATGAGCGGATACAGTGGTACAATGCCGAAAAGAAGAAGTTCGAAGAAGCGACCGCTTCCTGATGGCTCTGCCTGATTTCTTTTCTATAGTGAAAGGAGTGAAGAATGCAAAAACTTACCGATAACGTTTATGTCGAGACTGAATTTCAGGGTTCCAACAACAGTTTTGTCGTCACCTCCGAAGGGGTGGTAATGATTGATACTCCTCAGATACCGGCGGACGCTATAAAGTGGCGGGATGAGATTGCAAAGCACGGAAAGGTCCGGTACCTGATAAACACTGAGCCTCACGGCGACCACTTCAGCGGCAATTATTACTTCGAAGGCACGGTAGTAGCTCATGAGGGAGTCAGAGAAACGATTTTAGCCACACCGCCGGAACAGATGACGGAACGCGTTCAGCAGATGCATCCTGAAAGCCTTGCCCTTCTAAAGGGATACCAGTACCGTCTTCCTGCAATTACCCTTTCCGAAAGGTTGACCCTGTATCTGGGCAATCATACCTTCCAGCTGATAAATCTCCCCGGGCATACCGCCTACCAGGTGGCGGTGTATGTTCCCGAGGAAAAAGTTATCTTCACCTCGGACAATGTGGTCTATAGTACCCAGCCTTTTATGTTTGCGGCGCTCCCCTACGACTGGCTGAAATCGCTGAAACGACTTCAGGAACTGGATGCCGATACGCTAGTGCCAGGGCACGGAAATGTCTGCAAAAAGGATTATCTCACCAGAATGAGCTCTAAAGTTCAGGCCTGGATAAATGCCGCCACCACCGCAATGGACCGGGGAATGAGCCTGGAAGAAGCCCAGAAAGACGATGCCCTGCTCGAGCAGTGCTCCATCAGGATAGGTACAGACCCTACGGCGGAGCGGTCAAGAATGATGAACATGGCTCGCCTTTATGAGGTGCTGAAAAAGTAGTATAAAATGTCTTCAGGCAAGTCAGACCGTATTAAAACCGGCGGCGAAGAACTCCGCTACACGGCGGGCAAGCTCTTCCTCATAGCCGACCATAGAGTGGTCGGCGCCCTCTATTACCTGGTACTGCTCCGGTTGAGCCACGCCGGCAGTATGCTGGTGGAATTGCTCGATAGGTAGCATCTGGTCGTTATCGCCGATTAAATACAGCTTCGGTTTGCCGTATCCTTCCAGCTTTTCCCAGCCATCATCGCCCAGCGGCACGCAGGATAATGCTAGCATGCTTACGCGCTCATCACTGAGAGCGACCTCCAGAGCTACCATCGCTCCGAAAGAATATCCGGCCAGTCCGATTCTACCGGTGTCTACATCTGGTGTGGAGAGAACGAAATCAATAGCCGCTCTGGTATCGTCCCGTTCGCCGATTCCTTCCCCGAAGCTGCCTTCACTGCCGCCCACACCTCTGAAATTGAACCTGAAAGCGGCTATTGATTGCCTGAACAACGCCTCGCAGATAGCAAGTAACACGTTGTTGTCCATACTGCCGCCGCGGGGAGGATAAGGATGGCAGACAACCACCGCCGGGAAAGGCCCTTCTCCTCCAGGGAAATGCCATTCTCCTTCAAGAGTAATATCGCCACAGGAAAATTTCACCGTCATTCCGTTGTTTCTTCTTCTGGTTCTTCAGTTAATTCGGCTATTTCAGTCTGTTCGGTTTCTGCGGTTTCTTCCGTTTCTTCCGTTTTATCTGCCTTTTTTCTGCCCGGCCACCATTTTTTCAGTCGGTTGACAATCTGTTTCTCGTATCCCTGTTCACTGGGTGAATAGTACTGATTACCCTGGAGAGAGCCTGGCAGGTTTTGCTGCTCGACAAAGCTGTCCGGGTAATCATGAGCGTATTTGTATCCGGCGCCATAGCCCATTTCTTTCATCAGCGGGGTTACCGCGTTGCGTAGATGAAAAGGCACCGCTTGTTCGGCACTCTTTTTGATTTCCTCCTGGACCCGTGAGTATCCCTCATAAAGAGAGTTGCTTTTCGGAGCGGTAGCCAGGTAAACGGTCGCCTCGGCAAGAGCCAGATTACCCTCGGGCATGCCGATAAAATGGACCGCTTGCTGGGCTGCCATAGCGATTACAAGAGCCTGAGGGTCAGCCATGCCGACGTCCTCAGTGGCAAACCTGACAAGGCGGCGAGCAATGTAAAGGGGGTCTTCTCCCGCTTCCAGCATTCTTGCCAGCCAGTACATCGAAGCATCCGGGTCCGAACCCCGCATTGACTTGTGGAGAGCCGAAATAAGGTCGTAATGCTGGTCTCCTGCCTTATCGTAGCGCAGCGCTGGGTGCTGGACGGCATCTTCAATAATTGATAAGGGAATAATACGCTTGCCGCTGGCATCGGGAGGAGTGGTCAGAGTCGCCATTTCAAGGGCATTCAGGGCAATGCGGGCATCACCCTTTGACATGGTTATAAGATGGTCTACTGCCTCGGGCGTCAGTTGGACATTTAGTGCTCCCATTCCCCTCAGCCTGTCCCTCAACGCTCTCATTATTATGACACGGATTTCATCATCGATAAGCGGGTTCAGGGTAAGCACCTGGCATCTGGAGAGAAGAGGTGAAGTAACCTCAAACGACGGGTTTTCCGTGGTGGCGCCAATCAGGGTAACAGTACCGTCTTCGACATAGGGCAGGATGGCGTCCTGCTGGGCTTTATTAAAACGGTGGATCTCATCAATGAAAAGTATCGTTTTCTGGTGATAAATTCTGGAGCGTTCCTTTGATTCCTCTATTATCCGGCGCAGTTCAGCCACTCCGGCGCTGACGGCGCTGACGGCGCTGAAGTATGAATCGGTGGTACTGGCTATTACGTAAGCCAGGGTGGTCTTACCGCTACCCGGTGGACCCCATAGAACGATTGACGGTATCCGCCCGGCTTCGATAGCCCGGCGCAGCACTCTTCCTTCGCCGACGAGGTGCTCCTGACCGACGAACTCATGCAGTGTTGCCGGTCTCATCCGTGTAGCCAGCGGTGCTTGCCGTCCTTTTTGCTCCTCCTGCTGATGCTCAAACATATCCATAGTTTAACACCCCCCTGAATTATGCTCCACTGCCCATATGCTTGTAGTATATTATTTCAGGGCCGTTTTCATCAAGGTTTACTATTTGTATAACCTCCATCCTCCTCTGGTAAAATCCTAAATCAGAATTTCTAAACTCTAAACATTTAGGATTTAGTATTTAGGGCTTGGTATTTTAAAGAGTAGGAGCTTCGCTCATCTTCAAAACTCCCGTTTGTTATGCATACTCCAAAAGCTTGCGGTGTAATTCCACCATTGCCATGGTATCCTGCTCGCAGTATTTCAGAAGCTGTCTTTTAATTAGCTCGGCTTCTCCGGCTTCATATTTACCCAGTGCCAGGCAGGCAAAGGCTGCCATGGCTGAGTCGCCATCAGAAATCTCCATACCATTATAGGACATCTCCGGCACCAGCACCGGCAGTGTTCTCTTTATAGATGTACTGCCGTGAAAATCCGGGTGATAGAAGTTCTTTCTGGTAATTGCCTCAAGGTCTACAATCCGCTCTGATAAAGAGTTCAGTTCCTTTGAAAGGTCGGGAAACCACCGCACCAGGCTGTTGATTACAGCCTTTTCAAAGGCGGAATAGGCGACTATGCTGCCCTCTTTTCCGATATCCCTGATTAATTTCTCGGCGAGTTGCCTCCGGCAGTCCCGGGTCGGGTCAGCCAGGTATTCTCTGTGTTCAGGCACTGAATTCGTGTCCGGGCACACGTGTATTGAGTACTGCGTGGGAATCTGGGTATAAGGGGCGATATCCGGGTAGAGCGGAATTACTGTCATAACAGTCTCAAAATCAAGATAGTAAGCGGGGAATGTAATTGATTCCAGGGCAATTCTCAGATTTTCTCCTACGAAAGCCTGTCCCGATACCACACAGTCCCTCGCCCTTGCCTGGTTTTCGGTTAAAGAGAAATCAGCCGGGATATCCTCGATACGGAATATTCCTGATGCCGTCAGCTCACTGAACCTGGATTGATTCAATCTTGGGATTTCGAAGATGTGATTCCTGGTGTCCTTGCCCAGGCAGTCTTTGAACAGGTCACAGCCTCGGCACTCGTAGATAAGAACCGGTTCCGGTTTTTCTGGAGCGCGCGTTATCTTTTCTACCTGTTCCCAGGATGGCTTGAATTCCTCGACCTTTGCCAGGACTTCCTCTGTATGGTCGATTTCAGTGAAAAGTTTTTTATTATCCATTCCCAGGCGGAAGTCCTTTGAGACGAGCAGCAGTGAGATACCGGATATAGTTACCCCGCAGCGCTGAAGGACCATGGTGGTGTAAGCCATGTCGTCGATGAATTCTTCCCTGTCATTGATGCTGGATTTGACTTCACAGAGGTGCCAGCCGTTATCCGTCCTCTTTAAAATATCCGCCCTGGCGGCAAAGCTGTCGGTAAGGAAAGCCCCCTCGAATATGACCGTGACGCCAGCGTCCTCCATCAGGTTTTCTGTCCTGTTTGTGACGACGGTTAAGTCTACTTCGTTTATAAGGATGCCTTCCGGGTAGAGTTCTCTGGCTCTCCTGCCAATCTCAAGACCCTGCTCGATGCGGAATTTATCACCGGGTGATAGCACTTCCGTAATTTCCCCGGACCGCATCAGCCATCCCAAAGTCGGGCAGACCAGACCATTCAGGAATATTTCTTTTGAAACGTTCTTTGTCATAAAGACTCCTTACCAAGTCTTATACATTCTCTTATTAGTTGCCTCCATTCAGGTGTCGGATCAATTGTAGCAGCAACACGTGTCTCTGCGCTCTCAGTTCTAATGTATATACAACCTGCTCTAAGAATAAATTCACTATCTTCTGAAGATTTACAATCTTTCATACATACACAAGGATATTGTTGAAAACGCGATATTTTTATTATTGGATATCTGATACCAGCGAATTCTTCTTTATAAATCCGAACTGCTATTCTATCTTGATCACCTAGATACTTCTCAACATGCTGACACAACTTCGTAACCTCATAAGAGGCAACTATTTCATCTGTAATAGCAGGGTCTGGTGCAATACTTTTATCTTTCTGCTCCTTGTATCCAACAATTAAATGACCGCCACCAGAATTTGCTAACGCCAGTATGTGCTTTACTAATTTGGCGGCGAAGTTAGTTCTTCTATCAAACTTCACAGCGGCTTTATAATCGACATTTCTCGATTCCACCGGAAATTCTAGTAATTCCTTAAGATATCTGGGATCTTCTTCTTTAATATATCTAGGTTCTCGTTCTAGCATGGGTGTCATCCAATAGTCCTAGAAAAACTACATGGTAAAATCATATGCAGCAATTAAATACTTTACAGTTGCTTGATAAGGTGATTAATAAGAAACTAAATTTGATTTACCCGATAATAATATCATCCAGTTTGCGTTTCGGTACGTGGTGGGTGCTTTCGGCATCACGCCAGTAGGCATAGCTATCACCGGCGCTCATTGTCTCCAGCACCACTTTTTCGCCCGGCTCACCGAGAGCAACCACCAGGGCAATGTCGTACTTCTCCGGTATGTTAAGGTTCTTTCTGAGCACGTCTTTGTTAGCCGAACCGAGCATGCAGCCGCCGAGTCCCTTTTCCGTGGCGCTGAGCAGAATGCTCTGGGCAGCTATTCCGTGGTCGCAGCCCGCGTTCTGGGCTATCTCGGTATCGAGCAGGATGACGATATAGGCGGAAGGTCGTTCTCCTTCGGCGGGGCCCGGCCAGTCCCTGAGCAGTCCGGCCCAGCCGACGGTCTCGAATATCTTGGCGTTCTTTTCCGGTTCGTTGGAGAGGATGTATTTCAGCGCCTGCCGGTTGGTGGCGGACGCCGAGCACCTTGCCAGGTCGACAAGCTCTCTCAGCGTCTCCATTGAGACCGGGACATCCTGGTGAAATCTCCTGTAACTCCGGTTCTTCAGTATCAGGTCTTTTAGCATCCAGTCCTCCTTCAGTGTTTAGGCTATTCTATGTATTCTCTCTTTCTTAAAGGGAGATAAAGAGGGATTTATGAAATCCCCCTTACTCCCCTTTTTCAAAGGGGGAATTGTTACGCCTTTCCTAGACACCCCCGTTTCAAATTACTATACTGGTTCCAATTTTCCGTTATGCGTCATCCTAAAAGGTTAGTACCTGTTCATTCCGTCATTCCCGCGAAGGCGGGAATCCAGTAATCCAAACCACCAGCCTAGATTCCGGATCAAGTCCGGAATGACAATTCAATTTTTTCAGACAATTTTAAATTCTAATAAAGAGAGGCTTCGTTCCTATTGGACTCCCCGTTATTAAATTTTTCTAATTGTTAACAGCCTTGTTACTATATCTCCCTTTACCAAAGGGAGATATAGAAGGATTTATAAAATCCCCCTTACTCCCCCTTTTTCAAAGGGAGATTTTATTATGAAATAGGGCTTCGCCCCACTTTATTCCTCTTACTTATACCTCTTCACTTCAAATCTGTAGAGCTTAACGGGTTCACTCATCGGGATGCCGGCTTTCTGGCGGCAGATATTGATTTGCTGCTCGACGGTATCAACACCTTCGAGGTCGGGAAGGAGCAGTCCCCGGCTATACCCGGCCTGGACGATAACTCCGTATTTCCTGGGGTCGAGTTCATCCTGGCTATCGACAGGCTCAGGAGAGGTAAGGACATCAACGCTGTATTCGAGGTCTTCAAGCTCATCGGGAGTGATAGGATGGAAGCGGGGGTCTCTTGTTGCCGAGGCGATGGCGTTGCTCATTATTTCCTCGGCGACGTTATTCGTGGCAGGCTCAAATGTGCCGATGCACCCCCTTAGCTCACCCAACTTGTGGATGGAAACGAATACCCCTGCCTGTTCCTTCATTTCAGGAGTTAGCTCTTTCGGTAGCTCCGGCGCCTTGCCCTCTCTGACATAGGTCTCCACCGTCTGCTTTGCCAGTTCTACCAGGGGAGATAACTCTGTTTCTCCACCGATAATTATCCCGGCATAGCCCACCACACTCGAGTAATCACCGGTGATATCGCCGCTGGTCTGGTACCTGACAAGTTGCGTTCTTTTAGCTCCGAGTTCCCTGGCAGCAACGATGAGGCTGACCGCCGCAGCAAATCCGCACATTGTTATGTTAAATTCTCTGACCCGCTTCATTAATTCGTTTTCGTTCATATCAAGCATGGCTTCTATAGCCTCGTTATCTTTTCCCTGGGTTGTCTTCTGCTCCTCGTAGTGGTTCATATCACTGGAGGCAATGATTAATGTCTCTCTGCCCGTCTCTTTCACTGCCTTGGCAATGGCACTACCGACTTCCCTATAAACCTCGCCGTGTGCGTAGCCGAGGACAATCGGGACAAGCTTGATATCCGGTTTGAAATACTGGAGGAAAGGCAACTGGACTTCTATGGAGTGCTCGTAATTATGGGCGCGGCTGTCTTCTGCCATGTACTCGGAGCTTGACAGGATTTTTTTTGCCAGTTCGGAGTCAATCTCCACGTCGCCCAGCGGTGTTTTCCAGGTCCCTTCGGTAATAATGCTCTGAGGGTGGCCGCTCCCGGTGTGGCTGGGCCCGATGATGACAGCCGTTTCTTTTAGCTTGACCCGGGAAACAACATCACCGACCACCGGTCCCGAATAAATATAACCGGCATGGGGAAGGACCAGACCGATTGCCTCTTCCTTTTCAGCTTCTTCATCGACCAGTCCTTTTATCATAACTCTGAGTTCTTCCTGTGAACCCGGATAGAACTGCCCGGCTACAATTGGATTCCTTATCATTGTTCCCTCCTTTAGCTGGCTGTTCTGAAATTGAGGTCGGCACCGCAGTAACGGCACTTTGAGCCGTCCAGACCGACCGTTCTTGTCTGATAACCCTGTCTTTCAACGTTAAGTTTGCCGCATGAGTAGCAGGTGGTGTTCTCACTGCTATGACCCGGGACATTGCCCGTATAGACAAACTTGAGACCGGCTCTTTTCCCGATTTCACAGGCATGCTCGAGGGTGGCTACCGGAGTCGGCGGCAGGTGCGTCATCCGGTGCTGAGGATAGAATCTGGTGACGTGCCACGGCGTCATCTCTCCGAGCTCATCTCTTATCCAGTTAGCAATTCCCCGGAGCTGGGCATCATCATCGTTCATTCTGGGAATTACGTTGGTCACCACTTCAACGTGCATATTCCATTTATGCTTTGCCCTAGCCGTGACCTCGAGTATTTTCTGCCAGTTGGGCACTCCGGCTAACTCGCGGTACAGAGAATCCGAGAAACCCTTTATGTCAACCCGCCAGGCGTCAAGATAGGGTCCGATAGTATCCAGCGCCTCCGCAGTGGAGTAGCCGTTGGTGACATAGACGGTATAGAGTCCGTTTTCTTTTGCCAGTCTGGCTGAATCGAGGGTGTATTCGAACCAGGTGCCCGGCTCATTGTATGTCCAGGCAATACCCTGGCACCAGGAGCTTTTAGCCATTTCCACTGCTACGTCCGGTTGTATTTCTTGGCAACTGCGCCGTGCCGTGCCGGTATCGGCAGTGGAAATCTGCCAGTTCTGGCAGTGCTTGCAGTGAAAGTTGCAGCCCAGACTGCCCAGTGAGAAGACCCGGGTGCCCGGAAAGAAGTGAAAGAGCGGCTTCTTTTCAATAGGGTCGGCAGCCATCGATGAGACAAGTGCGTAGTTCAGGTCTTCGAGGATACCTGCCTTATTCTGGTACATACCACAGGCGCCGAATTTGCCAGGATTTATCCTGCAGCTCCACTGGCAGGTATGACACTGGACTCTGGAATCAGGTAGTTTTTCGTAGAGCAGTGCCTCACGCATAACCGACCTCTCACCCAATTATATCATAAAGAAGGATTTAAACCCCTCTTTATATTTACCTGCTGGTGTGTAACGGCTAGACTAAGAATACCATTTCACGAATTCATCCAGGTCCATTCTTTCGCTTTTATAACCGTATTCCGGAGATCCGGTATCGGGATAACCGAGGGATATTCCCAGAATGAGTTTCTTGGTCTCAGGTATTCCCAGGAATTTCTTAATCGCGTCCGGATATGGGACCATCATTGCCTGGAGGCAACTGCCGATGCCGTATGAATGCGCCGCCAGAATGAGACTCTGGGCGAATAGTCCGATATCGAATACTGACCACCCGGTGAGGGTGTTGTCCATATAAAGGAAAATAGCGCAGGGCGCTCCGTAGAAACTGGGTCGCCTTCTGCTGGCGTTTCTTCTCTGCCTGTCCGCACCCGGTTCTCTGCCCAGGTATCCGGCATGGTGGGCGTGGTGCTCCTTCATCCTTTCCGCCACTTCCGGCGGCCATTCCTTCGGTACGGGTATTTCCAGACTCATGGGAGTACCGGCTTCTGCCAGACCGGCGAGGACTTCGAGAAGCTCGTCCTTTTTCCTGCCGCTGACCACGGCAACCTGCCAGGGCTGGCTGTCACTGAATGAAGGACTCCACTTTGCCGTCTCCAGGATTTTCCTTATTGTTTCTTCGGGGACAGGGTCAGGCTTGTAGGCACGGCAACTCCTTCTGGTCTCAATCCCTTCAATCAAATCCATATTCTCTCCTCATTCTCTCCTCTGAATTCGCTGGTAAACTATCTGGCTTTCACATAGCCGTTTTCTTTGAACCAGTTGATTGCTTTCTCAAGAGTGTCTCTCGCGGAAGTTTGAGGCATACCCAGTTCGTTAATGGCTTTCGAGCAGTCGTAATACATATATTTACTCGGTGCTTTTAACATTGAAGAACGTATAATGGGAGGTTTCTTGGTGATAGTTGATGCAAACTCGGAAACGTAGCTGAGTACAAGTGCGATCGAATACGGCAGTTTTCGGTCAGGCACTTTTATGCCTGCGATTTCCCCGATAAGTCTGAAGAATTCTTTCATTGTGATGTTTTCACCGCCCAGGATATACCTTTCGCCTATTCTACCTTTCTTTGCAGCCAGAACATGTCCCCGGGCAACGTCTTCGACGTTTACGACATTCAAGCCCATATCCAGATATCCCGGCATCTCGCCGTTTAATACGGCGAGCACCATCCCCCCGGAGGGAGTCGGCTTGATATCCCGGATACCCATAACCATTGCCGGATTGACAATCACCACCGGAAGGCCTTTTTCACAGAATTTTTTTGCTTCAAGCTCTCCCAGGTACTTCGTCCTGATATAGTGATTGCCCATATCCCACATATTATATTCCACGTCCTCAGTGGCAGGATTTTCGGGACCATAACAACCTACAGCCGCAATTGAACTGGTATAGACCACCTTTTCTATCCCCTGTTCCATAGCTGCGTTCAATGCTGCTTTTGTTCCCTCTACATTGATGTCATAGTAGATTTTGTTATCAGGCATCCAGCTAGTATATAAAGCCGCTGCCTGGTAAAAAGTATCGCACCCTTCCAGCGCTTTTTTCACGGATTCGGCGTCCCGGATGTCTCCATTGACTCGCTCAATGTCAAGTCCGTCAATATTCTGAGTATCGCTACTTTCCCTCACCATAGCCTTTACCTCAATCCCATCCTTCAATAACTCCCTGACAATATTCGAACCAATTAATCCTGTAGCTCCGGTAACCAGTGCTTTCATTTTTACCTCCTTTTCTTATTAAATGGTAGCGATCCTGGTTAAGGCTGTGAGTTGTGAATAGATTTAAAACCAATCGGCTTTGGTGACTTTTAAAATACCTAGCTGATTTTCTCCATGTCCTCTCCGCAGCAGACGAGAGTGCCGCCGCCGACTGCTGTCACCACCACTTCATTGCCGCAGATATTGCACCTGTATTTCTCGCCCTCTTTTTCTACAGCCATGTATATACCTCCTGTTAAATATTTTATGTTCAGGATTTTTAATTTACTCACAATTCCCCAGTAAGGTCAAGTACCCGCTGAAGATGAGATTTTTATGCGGCTTTCCTGCGGATATTTATATAACTCTATTCCCCCTGTGTCCTCCTTCCCCTTTAAAAAGGGAAGGGGGAGGTAAATGAAAGAGGGAGGTGGCGCTTGAGCGCCACTTCCCTCTTAAACTCCAGCCAGTTATATTGCATGGAGTAGCATTTCTCCCTGATACAATCGGGGAGAGGGAGAATAAGCGGGTGAAAATAAGAACTAATAAGATTATAAGCCTGATACAAGTCTTTTATTGTAGATACGAAGTGTTGAATATGGGAAGGGTTGGTCACCAATAATAAACCGATTACAGGTGTTTTGCCCATTCAACGGCATTCTGGAAAATGCGGAAGCCGTCCCCGTATTCTCTGGCTCCAAGCCTTGTCCACTGTGGGTGCTGGGTGCCGCGGATGTGACGCTCCGGGTGGGGCATCAGACCAAAGACACGGCCGGAAGCATCGCAGATACCGGCAATATCCCTTTCGGAGCCATTGGGATTGTGAGGATAGCCGGCACCGGTGTTTCCCTGCTCATCGGTATAATAAACAACTTCATTGGCATCAGAGAGAGCACCGGGCAGGGCAACAAGCTTACCCTCGCCGTGATTTACCGGAATATAAAGACGGTCAATACCTCTGGTGAAAACACAGGGGCTATTTTTATTCACAGTTAGATGTATCCAGCGGCATTCGAATTTTCCGGAATCATTGTTCGCCAGCGTCACCTGCTGTGTGCCGCCATTGGATAATTCAGGCAGGAATCCGGCCTTAACAAGGCATTGAAAGCCGTTACATATACCGAGGATAAGCCCTCCGCCTTCAATAAACCTGACAATGCCTTCGCCTAGTCTAAGCTTCAACTCATTTGCCAGAATCTTACCGGCGGCAATGTCATCACCATAGGTAAAACCGCCGGGAATGACCATTATCTGATAGTCGGCAAGTCGCTCATCGCCGCCAATCAGCCGGTTGACGTGAACAAGCGATACGTCGGCCCCGGCCTGCTCAAAGGCGAATACTGTCTCGATATCACAGTTCGTTCCCGGGGCGCGGGTTATAAGTGTCTTTACTTTATTCATTCTCTGCTACCACCTTAGCGGTCTCTGCCAGGCTTCTTTTAGCTCAGCCAGGGTGGAGTTAACTATAACGCTTCCATCCAGCCCAAAGACTTCCAGCGTACCGCTACCGGTGACTTCGCCAATGACGGTAAAAGCGCTGCCATCCATTATTCTTTCAAACTCGTCTCTTTTTTCCGGTGGTACTTCAGCGAGGAAACGACTGTTTGATTCGGAGAAAAGGATGAAGTCGTCACGGTCAATCGGTTCACCCAGCGGAACAATCTTGAGGTCAATGGATGCCCCCAGTCCGCCGGCAAAAGCCATCTCGGCAAGGACAACTCCGATTCCACCCTCGCTGCAATCATGGCAGGCTCTCACCAGGCCTTTAGAGGTTGCTGTACTCAGGTTGGTCATAAGTTCTCTGGCTCGCACCGGGTCGACCTTCGGTACATTGTTCCCCACCAGACCTTTAGTCCTCAGGTACTCGGAGCCACCCAGCTCATTCTGAGTAGTTCCAATAATGTAGACAAGGTCACCTGCCTGTTTGAAATCCATTGAAACCGCACTGTCCGTGTCCTCCATAATGCCGATGGCTGAGATGAGCAGAGTATGGGGAATGGAGATGGCTTCACCGTTAACTTCAAACTCGTTATAAAGACTGTCCTTGCCGGAGATAAAAGGTGTCTCATAGGCAACCGCCATGTCGTAGCATGCCTGGGCTGCCCTTACCAGGGCGCCGAGCAGTTCGGGGCGGTCGGTATTTCCCCAGCTGAAGTTGTCAAGCAAAGCTACTCTATCTAGACTCCCACCGACAGCAATAATCTGCCTTAATGCTTCATCGATTGCCGATGCTGCCATCCAGTAGGGGTCGATGTCTCCATACTTCGGATTAATACCGCTGGAGATAACCACGCCCTTTTTTGAATCGAGGACAGGTCTGATTACGGAGGCATCGCCGGGTCCGTCGTTGTTTATTCCCACCAGAGGCTTGAGAACACTGCCGCCCTGTACTTCATGGTCGTACTGCCGTATCACCCATTCCTTGCTGCATACATTCCAGGTGCTCAGAACTTCCAGCAGCGAACCGCTTAAATCCGCCGGGCTGGCAAAATCAGGCTCTTTATAAGTGGATTGCCGCCATGTTGCCTCTCTTAATAGCTGGGGTATGCCGTGATGCAGAAATTCCATGCTCAGGTCGCAGACCGGGTTATCCCGATAATAAAGGCGGAGGTGCTTATCATCGGTGAATTCACCGATGACGGCTGCCTCTACATCCTCGCTGGCGAAAAGTTTCATTATCTCCTCGATATTTTCCTGCGGCACAGCCAGTATCATCCGTTCCTGTGATTCGGAGACCCATATCTCAGAGTAGGTCAGCCCGGCGTATTTCAGGGGGACTCTATCCAGATAGACGCGGACGCCGGTTTCCTCAGCCATTTCACCCACCGCTGAAGAAAGCCCGCCGCCGCCACAGTCGGTTATCCGGCTGTACAATCTGCGCTCTCTTGCCTGCATAAGGATATCAAGCACCTTCTTCTCCACGATAGGATTGCCGATCTGGACGGAGGTGTAGGAGACGGCGCTGGACTCCTCGGTCAGTTGCTCGGAGGCAAAGGTAACGCCGTGAATACCGTCACGCCCCGTCTTGCCCCCGATAAGCACCACAGCATCGCCCGGTTTTTGCTTTCCCCTTCGTCCAAGCTCCTTTGGCATCAGTCCCAGTGTCCCGCAGTAGACAAGCGGGTTGGCGGTATACCTTTCATCAAAAAGTATTGCTCCGTTCAGGGTGGCAATTCCAAGCCTGTTGCCATAATCGGCTACTCCGGCTCTCACTCCCTTGAAGATTCGGCGTGGATGCAGAACTCCCTTGGGAAGCTTCTCGTAAGGAAGGTCAGGGGGACCAAAGCAGAAAACATCGGTATTTGCTATCGGCCAGGCTCCCAGCCCGGTACCGAGGGGGTCGCGTACCACTCCGCCGATACCCGTCGCCGCCCCACCGTACGGCTCCACTGCCGAGGGGTGATTATGTGTTTCAACCTTAAAACATAGAGCCCATTTATCATCGAATTCGATGACACCGGCGTTGTCCTCAAAAACAGATATGCACCATGGTTTAGCCAGTTCCTGGGTCGCTTTCATAACGGTGCTTTTCAGCAGGTTATCTATTATCTGACCGTCCAGTGAAATCTTGCCTTTAAAGGTCTTGTGGACGCAGTGCTCTGACCAGGTCTGGGCAATCGTCTCAAGCTCAGCATCAATCGGGTCCCGCCCTTCTTTGCGATAGTAGTCAGCGATTGCCTGGAACTCCTCTTCATAAAAACCGAACTTTTGTTGAATTGCCGAGAGGCCGGAATCATCGGCTTCAAGAAGACTGATTCTGTTCAGGCTGAATTCGTAGCGGGGATTTTCGGGAAAACCAACCGGTTCGGACTCGATAATGTGCTGGATAATCGGGTTTACGAGAAGACGACTGCATATGGCATCAAGCTGGTCTTGGTTCAGGTCTCCCTGAAGTAGATAGCGCTTTGTCGTCTTTACTGCCCTGACTTCATCTATTCCCAGGTCGCGAATCGCCCTCAAAATACTGTCTTCCACGGGGTCGATGACGCCGGTATTATAGGCGACCTCAACGGCATGGAGGTTACCGCCGGTTTCAGCCTCAGAAGAAGAGGCCGGGTCACAGCGGAACTCCTGGGTTACCGGGTCGGCAAGGAGTTGGCGACCAATCAGGTCCAGCCTGTCATCAGGTAAGTCCGCATCCAACCAGTATATGTCAACAACGCGTATCCCCGAAATACCAGTTATCCCCAGGTCATGTACATCTTTGACAAGGCCGTCCCCTCTGGCATCCGGCAGATGGCTCTTCAGGCTAACTTCTATTCTATGCATCGGCTACCCTTCAGTAAATGTGAGATTATTAAAGGGGGCTAGTGCGCCCCCCTGTGTGAATTTATTCTGTGAATTTGAGCTTATAACTCTTTGCATAATAGTTCTAAGAACCAAGTAATTCAGTTACCACCTCGTTTATCTCGCGTCCATCGGCCCTGCCCTTGAGTTCCGCGACAAGCCTGGGCATGACCTTTCCTTTATCACGGGGCTCCTTTGCCCCCACTTCCTCAATAACCCGGCGGGCTTCATCCTTAATCTCTTCCCGCGTCATCTGCCGGGGTAAATACTCTTTGAGGATGGTAAGTTCCGCATCTTCCTGAGCTACCAGGTCCTGGCGGTTGCCCTGCTTGAAGGCTTCAATACTTTCTTCCCGCTGTTTTGCTTCTTTGGCGATAATTCCCAGGACATCGCCGGTCTCCAGAGCAGCCCTTTTTGCAATTTCAGCATTATTTATGGCTGATAAAACAAGCCGTAAAACTGAACGCCTTACCGTATCCCCACTCTTCATCGATTGTTTGAGGTCATCGCTCAATTTCTCTTTTATGTTTACTTCCACTTAAACCTTCTATCAAAGTATCTGGTATTATCTTGAAGATACTCTGGCAGATTTACGCTTTTTGGCAGCTTCTTTTCGTTTGCGTTTAACGCTGGGTTTCTCAAAATATTCTCCGTGTCTTATCTCGGAAAGAATACCGGCCTGCTGCACCCTCTTGTTAAACCGCTTCAGCATGCTCTCAAAGCTCTCGTTATCACCGGCTACCACACCAGTCACCTAGCATCAACTCCTTTTTACCCACCTGTAATGCCCCGAGGAACTATCACGGACAGGTCTACAGTATCATTCTCATTTTAGTGAGACCGAGCCGCTATGTCAAGAAAATATTATGTGGCTATTATATCCTTACAGACACTCTCAAACCATATTGACATTTGCCAATTGGCGAATTATAATTCGCTTATGGACAGTAATCATTTAGGTGGAATAATTAAACAGCAGAGGATTGCGCTGTCGCTGACACTCCAGGAACTGTCATCCAGAACAGGTGTATCAGCATCCCACCTCGGCCGTATTGAGAGAGGAGAACGTTTCCCTTCAGCCCACATTCTGCAGAAAATTGCCAGGCATTTGAACTTTGAAGAGGATGAACTATTCACTCTGGCCGGATATTTGTCCCCTCAGTCCACAATGATAGCCGAAAAAAGCCCGATTTACGGCAGTGAGCGGCTGGACCCGTATGTAGCCAGGGTACTCGCCCAGGAGACGGTTGAGACGCAGCGTGCCGTAATCGGTATCCTGGCAATTTTAAAGAGTATTGCCCGGAGCGCAGAGAAAGAAGACCGAAAATAGCCAGCTGGCAAATCTTGCCAGCTGGACTTTTTTTGCCCGTTTTTACAAAAATAAGCCGCCATCACCTGTTGTGATGTAGTTGTAAAGTTATATATAATAGAGGGGATGAAAGACCAGGAAAAGGACAGACTGGATTTCGTTGATGCCGTTGTTCACGAGTTGAAAACTTCCGTGACCGCTATTATTGTTTCAGTAGAACTCCTTGGTGCTGAGCTCCGGCCGGATGAGAAAAGCGTGCTGGGGAGGCTTATCCAGAGCATAACAAGAAATGCTCACAGTATTGACGAGAGACTCTCCCTCCTTTCAGAAACAGGCGAAATGCTTTCGGATAATGCCCACTTTAAGCCGGAGCCTATTAGAATGAAGGAAATTATCCAGAACGTAGCATCTCAACTGTATCCTGCTGTCCAGAGTAAAAGACAGTCCCTGACACTGGAAGTGCCCGAATCCATACCCGATGCCAGAGCGGACAGACAGTATCTTGAACAGATTCTAATTACTCTGATGACGAATGCAAGCAAGTTTACTCCGGAGGAAGGTAAGATAAAGGTAAATGTCAGCCGGCAAAAGACAAATCTCATCGTGCGGGTAAGCGATACCGGAATTGGTATCCCGGCTGAGGAGCAGGACCGAATATTTGAGCCTTACTATCAGGTCAATAGTGACAAAAATAGCCGGAAGGATTACACTGGCAGAGAGAGAAGACAGGGAAGCGGCGGGCTCGGTCTGGCTATAGCTAAATTCCTTGTCGAGCTCCACAGAGGTAAAATCTGGCTGGAAAGTGAAGTCGGGCAGGGCAGTAGTTTTTTCTTCTCCCTACCGACGGTGGCAGCAATTGAAAGTAGTAGTAATTGACGATTCTCCGGAGATAATAGAGGTTGTTTCCCTCTGTTTCCAGCTACGCTGGAGTGGGGCTGAGCTGATTTCGGCATCAACCGGGACCGAGGGACTTGAGCTTATCGAATCCGAGAGCCCTGATATAGTCATCCTGGATATAGGGCTGCCTGATATGGAAGGATTCGAAGTGCTGCGTGAGATACGGCGTTTCTCCCAGGTGCCGGTGATAATGCTGACGGTGAGGAAAGAAGATACCGATGTGGCTAAAGGGCTTGAAATGGGCGCCGATGACTATATTTCCAAACCTTTCAGCCATATCGAACTAGTAGCACGGGTACAGGCAGTGTTACGCCGTATTCAGGGGACACCGGTTACTAGCGAGGAGCGCCCCTTCGTCAGTGGTAAAATATGGGTCGATTTTGCCAGAAATGATGTCAAAGTAGATGATAAACCGATCAAGCTCACCACCACCGAGTCCAAGCTTCTCCACTTGCTGATTAGGAATGAGGGAAGACTGGTCACCCACGAGAGCCTGCTGACAAGGATATGGGGAGAGAACTATTCGGATGCCAGAGACCTGCTCCGGGTACATATTCAGCACCTGAGGCAAAAACTCGGTGACAGCGTTGACTCGCCTACCATTATCGTCACCGAGCACGGCATGGGCTACAAGTTCGTAAGTAAGCCGTGACATTACTGAATTATGTATAAGCAGCCACCACCACCGCCTCCCTGGCGTTGTGCTCATCAAATAAAATGACAGCTACTTTCCTGCCGGCGGTCATCTCTGATGCTGGTATATTCCGGGCTACAGAAACACCTTCGAGATAGACCTTATAGCTGCTGGCAAGCTGAACGGTGGCGGTATAGTCACCGGAATTGAAACTCTTCAGTACGCCTTTCCTCAAGCTCATTTTGTACTCGGTCCTCCTCTGTGGCTCATGTATTCTTATATAACCCCATCCCCCTGTATCCCCCTTCCCCTTGAAAAGGGGAAGGGGGAAGTGTTTTTAGTGAAGATGGGTTTTGCCCCTCTTCACACCCTATGTATATCATTCCTTGAGATTCCTTTTTTACTTCGCCTTTTGTGAGAAGGAGACTGAGAGGGGTCAAAAATCCCCCTCATTTCCCATTTTACAAAGGGGAAAAGCCTTTATTCTCTTCTATACCCCCTGTTTAATTAGGAAGCGAGTTGGGTGTTTAGTTTGTTTAACCTGTTACTATACCGCTCCCAGAGACAGTCTCTGCTCATAGACTCCACGTTTGGGTTCATAAGTCAGGGTTATACCGAGTACCCTTTTCTTTTCAGCATCCAGCCCTGCCCGGCTGTCCGTTATGCTGATGACATCGTATAGCTGCTGGCCGCAGTTTACCGGTATGCGGATGACGCCGCCATACGATTCAATCTCTGCTTCTCTCAAATAAGCCTCGCCTCTCTGCTCGGCTTTTTCCACCGTATCTATATTTCTATCTTCAAGCTGTTCCAACCGGTCATAGAGCCCTGCTATCTGGCTCCAGGAGAAAGAATCAACCACTATTGGTTCGTCGCTGCCGGAGTCATAACCCTCGACCTGGATCCGGTTGAGACTCCAGGCTCCTTTAAGATATCTGCCTTCAATTATCGGATGGCTCTGCCCGTAGGAATAAACTGAATTATCGGAAGACAGCGGGTTTACCAGGCAGGCTTTATTTCCCTCGACAAACAGTACATCGGGGACAAAAGATAGCAATCTTCTAATTATAGCATCGCCCCGGTTATTCAGCAGGACTGTGAAATCAGGATAATAGCCGGTAATAACAGATGATTGGGATTCCACCTCTGTCTTCAAGCCGGTCCTGGCAAGGAGCAACTCGAGCATCTGCCTGACATTCATTTCATCCGAGGTCTTATTCCAGCGGAATTGGTGCCTGGCTTTCCAGCCTTCAATCCGTCCCCACCCATCGAGAGCGTGGAGGAAAAGGCTGGATCTGCCTCCCGAGCTACTGTGTTCACAGGCTTCAAGGGCAAAAGTCTGACCTGAGCTGACTTCATTTCCTGCAGAAGTAACATAGCCCGGGCTAACGTCTATCTGGCAGCCTATGGCCAGTGGCGGTGGTAACGAACTGTAGCTACCATCATCATTTCTAAGCTCAATTGTCAGTCTTCCCCGGCCGGGCCCTGTCTCCTGCTTGAGAGATATAACATCGGCGGATAAATCAAGACTATCCTCATTAAAACCGGCACGCCAGACACCGAAAGGCGTTGACAGCCAGCAATAATCACCATAATGGGCGATTGCCAGGCCATACTCACTGGACAGGTCAAAGGGAGCTGGCTCACGCCACTGGTTATCAATAAAATCGGCATCAGGAATGGAATGAGACCAGAAAGGGCGGTTATAGGCTTCAGTTCCGGTAAATTTTTCTATGTAGAAGCACCTGTATACATCCGGTTTATCCAGAGATACTCCCTGGTACTCAAAAGCGCCGTCTGAAGGAGCTGAAGCGAGCTCTGTTAGTTCCGACCAATCGCCGGAGGTAACCTCGCCGCCATCACCGTAAATTAGACTCCACAGCTTAAAATTGTCGGCTGAGTCCTCACCGGTGATAATGAGATTCCAGTCGGCGTCATAGACGGTGGCAACGCCTGAAAGGTCGCCGGTAGTCTTATCCCAGGCAGCTTTTGATTGCCAGCTATCGCTAACGCGTTTCTTTACATAGAGATTTGCGCCATCGGCAAAGAAAATGGCTAAATCACCGTTAGGTTTATAAGCAGCCGCCAGACCGTTAACGTCGGTGGTGGGAGAATAGTCTATAAGCTCAGGGCTACCCCAGCTGGCGCCGTAATCGGTGCTCTTGATACGTCTGATTTCCCGGCTTGTATTTATCCAGAAAATAGAGACCTCTGCTCCGGATGAAGCTGCCGCAACAGCCAGGCAGTTATACTGGTTCGTATAAGTCCAGTTACTGAAATCGGATGCAGGACCAGGATTGGTTACCCGCTGTCTGTAGAGCTTTCTACCGTCGGCAGGAGGAGTGAGCCTGACCCTGATTAGTGAACCATCACCGGGCATGGTAAGTGCGTTAAAGCAGTCATCTTCACTGCCGGTATATAGTCTTTCCCAGTCAAGTCTGACCACGCCGGCAATCCTGTTTTTAGCTTCCACTTTCAGGTATGGAATGCGGCTGTCTTTTTGCTGGGCGGCGAGTAATGTTGAAGTCAGTTCTCTCATTTTGTATAACCCTGTCCCCTTTGCAGTAAAATCCTGAGTTCAAATTTCTAAATCCTAAAGATATTCAGGTCTTGTTTATTCAGGATTTAGTGTTTAGAGTTTGGAATTTCCCGCTTACGGTCCGTAGTCGGTTGATTTGGATACGGGCTGAGAGTACGGTTTATAGAGAGTGCGGATTCTTATCCTGTTTTTTCTGCCCAGCCTTTTCAGTTCCTGCCTGAAATGACTCAGCTTCTCCCTGCCCCATCTCAAAAATTCTTCGGGAGTGGGCATACCTCCGACATTCACCCGGTTGACGGCGTATACCGACCACTCAACAGCAGCGTAGCCGCAGGCTCCGGTAGCAATCAGGTCTTCGTACATTGACGGAATCGTTGAGGTGGAAACGTCCAGAGTATGGATTTTGCCATAGTAGATATTGGCATTAGAGCCGTCAGGGACTTCATCGCCGAGGAGCGTCAGGGTATCAGCCCAGAGACTGAAACGCTGGTATCTTCTGGGAAACTCATCCGCCGGATATTCCACAGCTTCAACCATAATTCGGTCAGTTATTGTGGATATATCAATCTCTCTGGAGCCTGAGGTAGTGGCTTTAACGGTCTTTTGCTCTCTGGGAATAGCCTCGGAGAAGTCATTAACGGCGTGAGCGATATGCCGGTTAAGCTCATCATCTGTCCAGCGATAGTTATTTGAATCCTCGTCGTGGAGGTCACGTCTGACTATTGTCCTCATATCTGTCAGGTTCATATCTGTCTCCTTATAGTTTCCTTATTTCCACTCTCTCGAGTCTCTCACAGGGCAGGCTTTCGTCGTGACGGCAAAGCTCAAGGTCAAGGAAGGCAATCTCTTCATTAACCTCACCCTCATTAATGCTGACTGCCTTATCCGTCAGTGTTTTGGCGTAGTCAATGAGAGACCGGGCATCGGCTTCTTCAGTAAAAGACAAATCAATTCTTGCTCTGTATTTCATTCTATTTACTCCACCATCCTCTCTTTGCAGTACCGCCACCGCCGCTTTCCGTGTACTCAATATGAATTTTGGCACCGTATGTATTGTCCCCGCTTTCGTAAGGTCTGAATCTATATTGCTTATAAGCGTCTGTATTCGGTCTGGTAATTATATTAACCGCAGTAATATAATAAGCATTAACGACTTCCTGAAGCGGAGTTATAAGACTTATTGCCGAACCGTACCAACCCGAGCCTCCCGAAGCGACGCTATCTTCTATCCAGGATGAACTAGCGGCTGTTCTGGTTCTTGACGTTATATTATACACATCACTCGTCAAGGTAGCTGGACTGGCTGCCTTTTCAAAGTGTATATTAAAGTTGGCATCATCTACGGCATCATCGTAAACGTATCCTTCATGGTAGCAAACGTCTATTGTGCTACCCTGAGCGATTGAAATACCATCCCATCTTGTACTACCCCAATATCTATAAGCACTCGTTGTGTATGACTCATGGCGTATATATGTGGCACCATCTACGTACATTACGCCATTACTTTCCCTTTCATAGCCATCGTCAGTGCCAGTTCCAACCTGCTCGTCAATACTGGTATTTTGTAACAGAACAGGGAACTTCAAGCCCGTCAGGTCAAATCCAAGCTCGAGTTGCCCGTTTTTGAAAGTCCAGTCAAGCCACCTTTCCTCTGCGTCTACCTTACTATCTATTAGTCTTGGCCTGGGAATGCCCAGACCCCTCTTTTCTAAAAGCAGCTCATTGATGTCCAGACCGGCAGTTTCGGCATCAAAGATGAATCTCTCCTCAAACTCTCCCGTCGGAGCCTCTTTGAACAATACGGAGAAAGTCATGCCTGTATTGGTAAAGCCGACTATGATGTCGGCCCACTCAGCGTAGGTCATAACTATCTGATTAGGCAGCAATTGCCCGTCCAGCTTGGCAGGAGTAGACCTTACATTCTTGGCGAGTGGAGCCAGAAGCGAGGAGGTTGGCAGTCTGAAATACCTGGACCTCTCGTTCCTATCAGGACAGAATAATCTCGTACCGTCATCTTTTAATTCGGCGTAGTACGGAGCACCCTCAACATGCCACCCATCATTGTCTCTAACAAGCCCGGGTTTAATATCATGCCAGACCTGCCCATCCTCGGACATCTGAACAGCTCCAATGAAGGCATCAATGGCATACCTGTTCCCGCCTGAGCTGATTGTCTTACTGTTTCTCAGTTCTAACATTATTCACCAGCAGTTTATGTATATCCAACTGTCACCTTACACGTCCCCGTGGAGACATCGAGGTAAATCCCGGTTGAAAACTTTATCGGCGGGTCAAAGATAAAGTGACCGTAACCGTCAGCGGGCAGGTTAATACTCCACAAATCACTGCCGCTATTATCGGTGCTGTCATTTAGACCTATTTCCAGGGCAGCTGTATCGGATACGCTAAGCCAGTAGACATATCCGCCGCCGGACTTAATCAAGGTATCCCCGGATATTACTCCACTATTTTTTAAATCCTGATTCTTGCCCCGTATAACGGTAAGGGCATCCTCGGGGCTACGAGAAATCAGGTCTTGAAAACTCAAAGCCATATCGACCTCCTGATTGAATACTTCATTGATACCTCCACCTGGTAGTCAGATATATGTTCTGGATTTCTTGAGGGGGTAAAGCTCGGTTGTATATAAGAACATCACCAATGGTTCCGTTAAATGGACCTTGAGATGGATTGCCACTATATGACAATTTGCCAATGAAACCGTTGTCGATGCCAGTTGCATCAGAAAACCATGCCGTCTTATCTGTTATAATTTCAAAGGTCTGTGATGGCGGAATGCCATCAACATATATCTTTGCCTGTGTTGAATCTTGAACCAAACCAATGAAATAAAAATTCTTATCACTGAAAGCTGCTGAGTCCATAACTAATAGCCATCTGGATGCTCCGCCAACTTTACACGCAGATTCCAATATGGATGTAGTTTTCAGTGAAAGATAGATAAATTCCTGTGAATCACTATCCCCGAAGGCTATTATTTTATTGTCAGGAGTAGGTGAGGCATCTACTGGACTGAACCAGATGAGGATAGTTCCCTCGGTATTTGACGCAAGAGCGGACAATGCATTTGTTATATCAACATTATCGTCGGTGCCATCAAAATACATACCATCGGGTCTCCACGAAGCACCGGTAACTGTACACAGGTGCCCGTAGGCATCTCTTGACCTGAAGGAACCACCATCCAGCTCAGATAATGGCAGGTAAAGTACCAGGCTGGGATCAAAGGTAAAATCCAATTTACACCTCACGAGGCAGAATAGACCACCTTAACGTAACTTGAGCTCTTTGTCTTACCTATGGCATTTTCACCTCCGGCTCCACCGGACTTGACTGCCAGCCGTACATCAAAAGGCACCGCATTGAAGTTTGCCGCAGGCTTAAAACGTCCGCTATAGGTATATTCACTGTAAGCTGAGGCATCGGCTGGATAGGTTACTTCACTGTGCAGGTCAACCCAGGTGCCGCCTTTATTACGAGCTTGCCACTTAAAGAGTATGGACTCGGTAGCGCCGCTGGACTTCACTGCGCAGGTAAGACCGAACTCAAACTCGATTACCGTTCCCAGCGCCGGCGGATTAATATTGACCTCTTCAACCGTTTCATAGTCGTCAGTAGAGGTGGTCTTCTCCGCACTCCACTGGATTCCATCTGAAGTCAGGTCGCCCTTGCCAAAAGGATGTTCTACGTGTTCTACCACAGTAAGTGCCATAATTTGCCTCCTTCGGGGAGGAGTTGCCCCCTCCCCGGATTTTGTTACTATCTATGTCCCGCATCACCCCGCAGCAAACTGCGGAGAACCGCTTGCTGGGGTTCCAAGAGGGTGCAGCATCCCCTTGGTCAAAGGCTGGACCAGTACCCCGTCTGCGGAGTGGGACCCCCCACAAAATCTTCGATTTTGTGGGGTTTATTTAGTCCTGAACACCGATTAAAGCAGCCGCTTTGATGCCGGCAAATAGCGCCAGAGAGCAGTACCACTTAATTCTTGTCCTGGTAGCGTCTTTTGTCTCAAGCGAGCCGATTGGCTCCACCGTCAGGTAACCCGGTGCCGTCAGTCCGCAGAGTGCCCCTTCACCGAACTGTATGGCATAAATCGTAGAACAGTCTCCGCCGGTGGTTGCTGTCTCGACACTGCTGCTGACGATGTGAGTGTCCAGTATCCAGTCATTGACACCGATGAGAATTCCATCCCAGTACTGGACAAAATTACCCCACCTGTCCCGGTCGGTCTCCATCATGCTACCGGCAGCTCTGACCAGCGTATTAATCTTACGTCTTGAGCGGCGGCTCATCAGCAGCAGGTCTGGCTTGCCTCCCTTAACGGCATCGATAAGCTCATCGAGCATTGAAAGGGACAGGGTAGCCCCGCTGGCACCGGCGGCAATTAGCTGGTCACTCTCGGTTGTGGTATCGATAAGCTTTCTCAGGCCGTCGAACTGCTTTGTGCTTACCGAGGTATCGCCATAGATAAAGGTTTCTTCGAACTTGTCCTTGAGTGCCTTGGCCTTCAGTTCCACCACTGCCGCTTCCAGGTCCTGGAGATTGGAGCGGGTTGCCTTGACAAAATTATCCACGTCGGCGTCTCCACCCATTATCTTTAGGTTTGCCGTTACCTGCTCGAAGGTTGGGGTCGATTCCACCCAGGTATCGCCGACATCATAGAAATCGATGCTTGGCAGGGTATTTTCCCGGTTATAGGTCAGTCCGTTACCGGTAATCTCGATGAAAGGTAACTCCTGAAGGACCGGTGAATCCTTAACGATGGTCTCCACCACGCCCTGAAGGAGCATATCATTGGATAGTTTACTTGCTTCGGTTAAGTTAAGCGCCATTTCTTATTCCTCCCGTATATAAATCTTTGGATTTGTCAGCTTTTCACTCTGTTTACTTCAGGATGAAAGATTTCCAATTGCATATTGAATTTTCTCCCGTGGCGATAGTGCTGAGAGGTCGGGTGGTTTCCTTTCCGGGGCTCCGGCGGGCACTTTTGCCAGTGATATCTCGGCCTCAACTCCCTGCCTGACCCTGCTGACAAGGGCTTTCGCCCTGTCCAGGGATTCATTTACTGACTCGATTGTATCGCCGCTGATAAGGTCTTCAATGACCTCCGGATTCGCCCTCACCATCATCATTTTATAGCTGGCTACAGCCTCATTGAATGAACTGTTTAGTGATGCTAACCTGTCTTCCAGTTCGTTCCTGTCCTGCTTCAAGCCGGCAATCTCTCCATCTTTACCGGCGATGGCTTCCTCGAGCTCTTCAAGGCGGGCGTTAGCCTTGGCTAATTCTTCCGTTTTCTGTGCCAGCAGACTTTCGGGTTCTGGTGTCTCCTGCGGTTCCTCCGGCTCAGGCGGATTTTCACCGCCGGGTGCCGACTCCGCTGTGTTTTCTATCTGGTCTGATTCGTCAACCAATTTTTCTCCTCCTTTCTCGTCAATAACCTGAATCTTCCTTCACCATAATTATTTATAGAGTAAAAAATCAGGGCGAAGGTTCTTCGGCGACATCGGGCCGGGATTCGGCAGCTCTCCCTCTCGCTCCGCTCCTGACGGGTGCCGCATTCAGTTCTTTATTCATCCTGAGGATGGTCTCTCTTTCCTCAAGCCACCGGCTGAACTCCATTTCCGGGTCTTCGATTCCGATTTCATCCATCGCCCGGCGCCTGGAATGAATGCCGGTCTGTACCAGTGCCTGTTCGTTGGCAACCAGCCTGGTTAAGTCCTGAGGTAAGACCGGACTCCAGATAACATTCAGATGGTTGTCACCAAAATCTTCATTTCTGTATTTTTCAATGAGCTTCAGAATCAGCCGGTTTCTGCGGTTATAGGCGGAAGAGCGGATAATTCTTTTCCGCCTTACTTTCTGCAGTAGCGGCTGAAGCTCAATCTCGAGGGCAACGCCGGACAGGTCTCTATCCGTGCCGCCGAAGGCAGCCCGCGGCGATTCCGAAAGGTCGTGAAGGATTTTGTAGAGCAGGTTTATATAATCGATATGCAGACCGACCCCGCCACCCTGGAGCAGGTCAAGCAGGTAGGCTTTGGCGTCCTCCGGTATGTTCCAGACCGCTCCCGGCCTGATGGCGACGTCCTCCGACTCCTCAACGTTTTCAAGGACGGCTATCGGATTGCCTGATAGCTCCAGGATTCTGGATAGCTGCGAGGTTGCCCGGTTAAGCTCCCGCTGCGGTCCTATAATCTGGGATAAATCGGATATTCCCCAGAACCTCTTCGGCTCTCTCAGGTTCGGATACAGGACGAAGGGTAAAAAACCGTACGGGTTCGGTTTCTTTTCAACCTGGATATCGTCAATCCACAGCTCGAAGTCGCGGGCTGTCCAGACCTCGATGATACTTGCCGTTTTGTTCTTTGTTTTTACTTTATACAGGCTCTCCACGGTATCAGAAGCAAGGCTGTATTTGGAGGCTATTCTCCACACCCTGGAGGTATCGTCTCCAGCGTACCAGGCATAGATTCCCTGGATGTCCGGGGCGGTAATGCTGATATTCTTTGTTTCCTGGTCCCAGATAACCTTGTAGCAGGCATCGCCCAGGATAGCGCAATCGATTTCCGTCTCGAAGTCGAGCTGCTCCAGGTTGTTAGCCTCGGACACCTCGTCAAGAACGAGTTCCGCCTTTTTAGCCTTTATTCTGGCTTCGGCGGAGTCTTCAACCGGCTCCACTATGAAATGGACGCCGGACATCAGGTAAGAAGTGACCTTATCAATAAATACCTTGGCGTAGTTGAAGGTAAGGCGTTTTTCGCCACGCCTTTCCCTGCCTTCCCAGTGGACACCGTGGTAAAAATCAAGCAGTTCGCGGTATCCTTTGAGTCTGTCCGTATCACGGCGGTGCAGTTCGGCAGGGTTGAATTCTTCACTCATTCTTCTGACCTCTTTCAGTGGTGTTTCCAATGGCGGACTTGAGTGCTCTCTGGACGGTACGCTGGCTGACTCCGAATATCTCTGCCAGCTCTTTTACTTTCTTCCCCTCACTGGTGAAAAGCTTTGCCATCTCTTTATTACGCAGGTTCTTCACCAGGCGCTGCTTTCCGCCCGGCTCGTCATAAACGCATTCCTCGAACGGGCAATCGAGGCAGGATTCGGCAAGTTCACATCCTTCATCACGGTAGCGGCAGTACTCCGGGGTAAGGTCTAAATCAGTCTCAACGTTCTCTTCCGGCTCCATTGCTCAGTCTCCGCCCCAATTCAATCAACACAATCAAATTAGCACATTTGTTCTATTCAGTCAACAAGGTTTTGTCATTATTTCCCTAATGTTTTCATGGGGAGTATCATTGCGAGGAGTCTCGATTTCATAGGAACCACGTGCCAAACTCCATCGATAAGGTGACCCAGCACCCCTCATACACTCATTTCTTTTGAAAAGTGCCTTAGTGGCATTTATAATGTTATAAGTCAATGACAATGATTTAGGAGGCTAGAATGATAGGGCCCGATGGAGTCAACTTGGGAACAACCCTGTATGAACATGCTAATCGATTTGTTTGTGAGCACGGCATTTGCGATAAAAAGAATTCCATATTGTGGGAAGATATTGAGGCAATATTTGTAAGTGCTGTAAAAGAATATGCAATTATCATCCCTAAATATGAGTTTGTTGATATTGTCATCCGAAATAAAAAGGAAAAGGCAATTACCCTTAAACTTCAATCCATAGGTAGAGTCAGTACCGAAAAGAAAGAAAGCCTATTTGATGCGTATGGGTTTATCATCTCGAAGGTACTTGACAGGCAATTACAAGAATTAACTGAGGACATTCGAAGAGGGGAGAGAGTAAGTTTTGGCTCGTTTGACATTACCACAAATGCAATATACCGCAAGAAGTTCTTTGGTGGTCATGACATTGTTGAGATACACAGAATAGTTGGGTGTAGTATTGAGAACGGAGAGTTCATTATTGAACTTATTGATGGTAACGGCCGCTCAAAACGTAAGAAATCTGGGTGTGTATATGAGATACCAAACATTCACCTTGCGCAAACTTTCATAGCATCAGTTGCCCAAGAGAATCTAAGACATTTGAGTAAAGGTCAGAAATAGTGACTATAAATCGTTAGAGCAGTTTATCTAAGGAGGTTCTTGATATGCAATTCGGCAAGAATAGTAAGGCGTATTTCTCCCCAGAACTGGAAAGAGATTTGATTGAGCTTATGAACTTACGAGAGATGATTGAATTTCGGCCAGAAATTACGATGGGCCCAATAGCACGCTTCACCAGAGAAGAAAAGATAGGGGAATGGTTTAAGAAAGCAAGGGAAATAGCTAATAAGTATCAACCACAGAGTTTCGCAGTTAGTGTTGGAATTCCGTTTGGGGCTCAGGTATCATTTACATGGCAAACCTAGATTTGGGACATACACCTCAAGTAAAAGATACAAATACGGGGGGCTGGAATTACACCTTGATTTCTACAAGTTCCTCTTCGTCGCTGGGATTGAACGGTGTATTCAGCATATCTTCGGCGCAGATTTTTAATGATTCGATTAGTTTTTCTCTGCTCTTTTCCTGAGCATTTACGCCAGGTATATCCACCAGCCAGCCTATCCACCACTTACCGCTTTTTTTAATAACTGCTCTGTATGGCATATCAATCCTTCTAAAATTATATACATTTGGTTGAGTGGATGTCACCCTGAGCACATTCGCTCCGCTCAGTGTAAACTCAGCGAAGGGTCTCGGTGGGGTGGAAAGTATGTTGCCTGCCCCGCTCCGAGATTCTTCGTTATCCGCCTCTGGCGGATTTCTCAGAATGACAGCTATGGTCAATCCTCCTCTTTTCCCTCCCCATTTTGTAAAGGGGGACTAAGGGGGATTTTAAATCCCTCTCCATCAGCTTCCGATTTAATACGGAAGCCCGTATGAATGGAGTGAATCGGGACTTTAGGAAAGGGAGAAGGTCATAACAGAGAATACCCAACAGGAAGGTGGCGCAGGTGATAGGGTTTAATATACATAAATATGTTATAATTAGAACTGACTTATGTCAGAAAGAAAGATAATCATGCCGTCATTGGCGCCGGTGAGCCTTCTGCGGAAGAAGCCACGCTGGCGAATGATTTAAGTCCCGGCACTCACAATAATCCTCAGACCCCATAAGGAGAAGATTAATTTGAATATACTGCTTGTTTGTCCCGAATACCCTGATACACTCTGGAGCTTTAAGCACGCCATAAGATTCATTTTTAAACGGGCGAATTTCCCTCCCCTGGGTCTATTAACTGTTGCCGCCATGCTTCCCCCTGAGTGGGTGAAAAAACTTGTAGATATGAATACGGATCCCTTAAATAACGATGACATCAAGTGGGCTGACTATGTGTTTATCAGCGCTATGGCAGCGCAGCAAAATTCAGCAAGAGAGGTCATTAACAGGTGCAAGAAATACGGCACCAGGATTGTCGCTGGTGGTCCCCTTTTTACTACCGGGTACGAGCATTTTGGTTTTGATGATATTGACTATCTGGTGCTCAGTGAAGCAGAAAATACACTGCCATTGTTCCTGGAAGATTTAGAGAAGGGATGTGCCAGGCATATTTATGAATCCAAGGTACGCCCGGATATAAAGACATCCCCTGTACCTTTATGGTCGCTCATCGATAAGAAAAAATACCACAGTATGAATATACAGTATTCAAGAGGTTGCCCGTTCGATTGTGAGTTCTGTGATATAACGGTAATGAACGGTCGCAAGCCAAGAACCAAGACGGCCGCCCAGATACTGAATGAAATAGAAATACTATATGACAGCGGATGGCGCTCCAGTATATTCTTCGTTGATGACAACTTTATCGGCAATAAACGAAAATTGAAATCGGAAGTTCTGCCGGCGATAATTGAATGGATGAAGGAAAAGAAATACCCCTTTACTTTCTCTACTGAAGCCTCAATAAACCTTGCCGATGATGAAGAACTAATGACGCTTATGACCGATGCCGGGTTTGACACTGTGTTCACAGGCATTGAAACTACGAACGATGAAAGCCTCTCCGAATGTAACAAAATAGCAAATAGAGGCCGTGATTTACTGGCATCTGTAAAGACCCTTCAAAATCATGGTTTTCACGTGCGGGGAGGGTTCATTGTCGGTTTTGACAGTGATCCACCTTCAATTTTTCAGAGCCAGATTAATTTCATTCAGAAGAGCGGAATTGTTACCGCCATGGTCGGCATACTGAATGCTCCTCCGGAAACGAGGCTGTATAAGCGTCTGGAAAAAGAAAACCGTATATTACACGGTTTGTCCGGTGATAACACCGATGGTGATACGAATTTTATCCCCAATATGCCCCGCGAAACACTGGTTCAGGGTTACAGGCAGGTTCTGGACACAATCTATGCTCCCAGGCTATATTACCGACGGATTAAGACCTTCTTTGATGAGTACCAGCCACGGAGTAAAGTAAGCGCCAGCCTGAAACCGCACCATATTGTGACACTGCTCAAATCTATGTGGACTCTGGGCGTGAAGGAAAAAGGACGTAAACACTACTGGGATACGCTGGTTCCTATCGTATTTAATAAACCAAAGGTCTTACCCCTGTTTTTTAGCCTTTCAATTCAGGGATTTCACCTCCGTAAAGTGACCCGGACAATACTGAGCACAAAAGCTACCTAGTAATAAGCTTTAAATCTTCAACTAATTTCTAATCCGAATAGGGTGTCTAAGAGAGCCTTTATCTCTCTTTCCCTTAAGGGCGGCAGGCGTTAATAGATATTAAACATAAATATGTTATAATTAGAACTGACTTATGTCAGAAAGAAAGAAGATTATTGCCGTAATCGGCGCCAGTGAGCCTTCGGTGGAGGAAACGGCGCTGGCGGAGGAAGTGGGTAGAGAAATTGCCAGGCGTGGAGTCGCCCTGGTCTGTGGCGGACTTGGCGGAGTGATGGAGGCGGCCTGCCGTGGAGCCTGTTCGGAAGGCGGACTGACCATAGGCATTCTACCCGGGGACAGTCCCGCAACGGCAAATCCCTATGTCCAGATACCGATTGTCACCGGAATCGGCTACGCCCGGAATGTAGCCGTGGTAAAGACTGCCCGGGCGGTAATCGCTGTCGGTGGCAGCTACGGCACCCTTTCCGAGATTGCCCATGCCCTGCAAAATAATATCCCGGTTATCGGACTCAATACTTGGGAAATAGCAAGAAACGGCCGGCCTGACAAATCGATTATTCCGGCAAAGGACCCTGCCGAGGCAGTGAGCAAAGCTCTTTCCCTGATTGGAGATTAATAACCCGGTCAGGCTTATAATACGGAGAACAAGTGTCAACTATCAGCAAGGTAAAAGCCATAGAAATCCTGGACTCAAGGAGTAATCCTACCCTCCAGGCGGAGGTGCAGCTTTCTGATGGCGCCGTGGGAGTGGCATCGGTACCTTCAGGAGCCAGCACCGGCAAGTATGAAGCTGTGGAACTCCGTGACGGCGGCTCGCGGTATAACGGACTTGGTGTACTCAACGCCGTGAATAATGTAAACGGAGAAATCGCCGCCGCCGTAACCGGAATGCCCGCGGATGAGCAGGCGGCCATTGATAAGAAGCTGATAGAGCTTGATGGCACGGATAACAAATCGCGCCTGGGAGCGAACGCTATCCTTGGCGTTTCCCTGGCGGTGGCTCATGCTGCGGCAAGTTCGGCAGGTGTACCACTGTATAAGTACCTTGGAAAGGCGGAAAGGTACACGCTGCCGGTACCGATGATGAATATTCTCAATGGCGGAAAACACGCCGCCGGGTCTACGGACTTTCAGGAGTTCATGGTGGTTCCTGCCGGCGCCGGGAGCTTTTGCCGGGCGCTGCAGATGGGCACCGATGTATATCACTCCCTGAAGAAGCTGCTCAGGGACAGAGGACTGAACACGAATGTCGGTGATGAGGGCGGTTTTGCCCCTTCCCTGTCGTCGAATAAAGAAGCGGTAGAGGTTGTGCTTGCGGCAATCGAAAAGGCCGGCTATAAACCGGGCACAGACTGTTTTATCGCTCTTGACCCGGCAGCCAGCGAGTTCTACCGGGACGGTAAATATGTTCTGGCAAAGGAAGGTGTTTCGCTCAGCACGTCTGAGATGGTAGAGTATTATGTCAAATGGATAGCCGACTACCCCGTTATCAGTCTTGAGGATGGGCTTGCCGAAGACGACTGGGAAGGCTGGCAGTTGCTGACTCAAAAAGCTGGTAACAGGGTACAGCTTGTCGGTGACGACCTCTATACTACCAATGTTGACCGACTTCACAAAGGCATTGAGCTAAAGGCGTCCAATTCAATCCTTATCAAACTCAACCAGATAGGAACTCTAACCGAGACGATAGCCGCTATTGAGATGGCACGGCAGGCAGGCTGGACGGCAATGGTAAGCCACCGCTCCGGTGAGACCGAAGATACTACAATTGCTGACCTGGCGGTTGGACTGAGCACCGGTCAGATAAAGACTGGCGCTCCCTGCCGCTCGGAGCGTACCGCCAAATATAACCGGCTCCTGAAAATAGAGACGGAACTGGCAGACAGGGCTGCCTTTGTCGGTAAAAAGGCCTTCGATAATCTAAAAGGTATTGTATAACCATGACTGAAATTATACCAGGCGTTTACCAGCTTAAAATACCCATTCCGAACAACCCCCTGGAATGTACGAATGTCTATCTCCTCCGTGGAAATGACGGGTATCTTATGATTGATACCGGATGGAATAGCGACCAGGCAATGAAATCACTGAAAAAGCAGCTCGCCGAAATCGGACTCGGACCGAAAGACATTTCCCGGATAGTGATTACCCATTCCCATGCCGACCACTATGGATTGACCGGCCGACTGAAAAAGCATACTCAGGCAAGTATCAGCCTCCACCATCTTGAGAGAGGCCTTCTCACTTCCAGGGCGGAGGATATGCGGGAAATCATGCGCCGGTCGGAAAAATGGTTTAACAGCAACGGCGTACCGGCTGATTCTTTTCCGATGTCCCGCATGACACCTTCGGAGCGGCGCAGGTTAAAGAACCCTACCATGCCGGATATTACTTTTCTCGGGGGCGAAACAATCTCCACCGGCATCTTTAATCTCGAGTTGTTCTGGACGCCCGGTCATTCACCGGGGCATATCTGCCTTTATGAAAGAGACAGAAAAATGCTCTTTACCGGAGACCATGTTCTGCCCGTTATAACCCCCAATGTAAGCCTGCAGCCCCAGTCCGAAGGTAATCCGCTGGGAGATTTCCTCAGTTCACTAGGTGCGTTGAGGCAGTTCGATGTGGATACGGCTTTGCCGGCACATGAACATGTCTTTACCGACCTGAAAACAAGGATAGATGAAATTACCCTCCATCATCGCCGTAGAAATTCAGAAATCGAATCGGCAATGAAATCCGGGCAGAAAACGGCCTACCAGATATCTGACGCTGTTACCTGGATGCCCGACTTCGGCGGTGTGCGGTTTGAAGATTTGACTCCGTGGTTGAGGAGGATGGCGGTGTCGGAGACTTTGGCCCATTTAAAATTTATGGAGGTTGAGGGCACGGTTGAGAAAAACCGGATAAACGATATCATTTACTATGGTCTAAATCACCGTTAGATATTGATATGTAACCGATACGTACTTGCACCATCGATTGAAAAACTGATATCCTATTGTAGAATCATATAAGAATATTAGCTCGCGTACAGGTGAGATATGAAATTAGTTATCGTTGGATTAGGGCAGTGCGGTGGCAGGATTGCCGATGAGTTTGCCCGGCTTAATAGAAAAGCAGCCAGTCAGCGTAGCATAGAAATCGTAACCGGTGCCTTTGCCGTAAATACGGATATTGCCGATTTAAGCGGACTGCGCCGGATAAGACCTGATTATGACCACCGGATTCTCATTGGGGGACGCAAGACCGGCGGTCATGGGGTAGGTAAAATAAACGAGCTGGGTGCTGAAGTTGCCAAGGAAGATGCTGATAAGGTTATTGACAGTATCAGGACAACAAAGCAATTACAGGAAGCAGATGCTTTCTTGCTTATCGCCGGCGCTGCCGGTGGTACCGGTTCCGGCGCCATAGCAATAATGTCACAGTATATCAAGGAACGCTTTATAGACAAGCCGGTATATAATGTCATCGTTCTTCCATTTCAGCATGAGGAGGAAACAGAGGAGAGAACTATCTATAATGCTGCCACCTGCCTCAAGTCCAGCTATCTTGTGGCTGATGCGATTATTGTCATTGATAATCAGAGATATGCCAGCAAGGACTCATCGTTTCTCGGCAACCTGGCAAATATTAATGCTCAGATAGTTGAGCCGTTTTATAACCTGCTTTGCGCCGGTGAAGAAAAGAAACAGAAATATATCGGGGCAAAAGTGCTTGATGCCGGAGATATAATTCAGACTCTGGTAGGATGGTCGGTAATCGGTCACAGTTCGTCTAACCTGTCTCTCTTCAGGTCGGTTTTCGAGCGGACCCGTGACTTCAGGAACAAAGCATCTGAGTCTCAGAAGGGACTTCAGTCTATGGATGAAGCTATAAGCAAGCTCTCCGTCCACAGCAATCCTGCTGATTCAAGGAGAGCTTTATACCTTGTTTCGGCACCGGCTAAGGATATGAATATGGACCTGATTAAGGAACTTGGAACTCATCTAAAAACACTGTCTCCCGAGGCGGTAATAAGAAGCGGAGACTACCCGAGAGACAAAGGTTCACTTGATGTATCCGTGATTCTTTCCGAACTTAGTGACGTGGTAAAAATCAGAAACTATTTTACAAAGACAATAAGTCTTATCTCTACCATCCAAAAGAGGCAGGAAGGAATGATCGACCAATCGGCACTCGATGGTTCCTTAAAGGACATACCATCACTGCTCTAGTCTGGTGACCGGTCATGACAGCTAATCTATCTGGCCATTGAAGTTACCCGGCTATCTTACTACTTTAGAATAGATATCCCACGCCTGTGCGACAGTCTCTTCTCGAACCTGCCAGGCTTTGCCTAGTACCTCTTCGCGCGTTGCCATGGCTTGCGCTATGGCTTCATCCGAAGCTTTCTCAGCCTGTTCCATGGCTCTCTGGTAAGCTTCTTTAGCTTTCTGTTCGGCGCGGACACGGGCTTTCAGTGCCTGCTTTATACTCTCTTCGCTGGCTGCGTTTGCTTGCTGCTCAGTCCTCCTGTAGGCTTCAGCCACCTGCATCTCATTTTCTCGATAAATCCTGGATACTTCCCGTGTGGCATCCATGTAAGCCGCATAGGCTTTCTGGGCCTGCCCCAGTACTTCATCAAGTGGCCTTATTGCCTGCTGTTCAACTTCTTCAACCTGCTCCTGAACTTCGTTAGCCGATTCCTCGGCTTGTTCTGTTACTGCTTTCTCGGCTTTCTTGGTCTCCCCTTTCGGATTCACCACAGGATACCTCCTTCAATCCAATATTATCTTTCCTCTATATTTGAATTATCCCTTGATAGAGTTATTCCTCCGTTGTCTCCGGGTCTTCTTCTGTTTTTTCTTCATGCTTGGCTTTCCTTGTTTCATACATTTTTGCCAGAAACTCAAGGCGTGATTCAATTTTATCCTTTGTATCTACTTCCGCTGCTTCTTCTTTTTTATTGATTTTTTCTGCCTTGCTATTTACCTCATCATCCGCCGTCTCTTCTGCCTCCTTCTCGACCTCACCATTTGCCTCACTGCTCACGCCGATTGTTTCTTCGAAGGCTTTTATTGATGCTTCAACCGTCTCTCTGGATAATCTTCCGGTCGCTTCCGCCCGGCTTATTGCCTCCTCGAAGGCTTCTATTGAGGTTCGGGCAGCTTCTCTGGCTGCTCGTGTCGATGCCTCGGTAGCTTCTCTGGCAGCCTGCACTGATTTCTCAGCAGTCTCCCTTGCTTGCCGGGTTAACGCCGCTGCTATATCTTTAGCGGCCTGCGTTGATGCGGCGGTCGATTCCTCGATACTTTTTATTGATGATTCGGCTGTCTCACTTGCCAGTCTGCTTATTTCCTCAGCCTTGCTGATTGCCTGCTGTGAAACTCTTACCGAGGTCTCGATAGCTTCCTTGGATGTGTTTATGGCTACTTCAACTGCTTTCTCAGCAGCATTCGATAATGCTTCGGCGGTATCTTTAACTACCTGGATTGTCGCCTCAGCACGACTTATCGCTTCTTCGAAAGTTTTGGTTGATTTCTCAGCTACTTCCTTGGCAATCCTGCTCAATTCCTCAGCTCGATTAATAGCATCTTTGGAGGCCTGAATTGATGCATCAATTGCCTCCTGGGTAGCTCCGGATGATGCCTCGGCAACATCTTTTACCGCTCTGCTTATTTCCTCAGCCCGGCTCGCTGCTTCCTGGGCAGTTTTAACGGATGCTTCGGCAATCTCTTTAGCCTCTCGGCTGATTGCTTCGGCGCGGCTTAAGCCTTCCTGAGATGTCTTGACTGCTCCTTCCGCTATCTCCTTTGCTTCCCGGCTTGCTTCCTCTGCCCGGGTGATAGCTTCCTTTGATACCGTGGCTGCCGAATCAGCGGTTTCTTTAGCCTGCAGGCTTATTTTCTCAGCCCGTCCGGCCAGTTCGCGGATGGTGATGACCGAGGATTCAACCATCTCTCGCGTCGATATGCTCATTGCTTCGGCCTTACTTACTGCCTGCTCTGTGGCTTTGTTTGATGCTTCAGCCAATTCTGCTGCTTCCTTACTTATCCTTTCCGCCCGCATCATTGCATCACGGCCGGCTTTTGTTGATGCCTCGGCAGAGTCTTTGCTTATCTTCTCGGCCCTGATTAATGCCTCTCTGGCTGCCTTTTCGGCTTCTTCAGCGGCTCTTTTTGCTGCTCTACCGGCTTCCTCGGCCTGGAGTGTTGCTTCTTTAGCGGCTCTTGTAGCCGTCTCGGACCTCTCTTGAGCCAGAAGGCCGGCTTGTTCAGCCCGGCTTAATCCATCATTGGATGCTTTCAGTGCCGCTTCAGCCGCTTCCTGCGCCTGAGTGCTTATTGCTTCAGCGCGAGCGATCGCCTCTTCGTATTCCCGCAGTATCTGTACCGTTGCTTCTTCCGGCGCTTTGGCCGATTGTTCAGCTTTGGCTATCGCCTCCCGGGTAGCCTGCAGCGCCACTTCAGCCATTTGTTTGGCTTCTTTACTGATTTCCTCAGCTTTCTGGATTGCTTCCTGCGCCGTCTTGGCTGCTTCTTCCGATGCTTCCTGCATCTCCTTGGTTATCGCTTCAGCCTTCCTTAATGCTTCCTCGGAAGTCCGGCTCGATGCCTCAGCAGCTTCTCTGGCTTCCTTGCCCAGCCTCTCGGCCTTGGCGACAGCTTCAGCAAACAAATCGACATTGTTGTCCATATCCTTCAGTTGTTCTGTAGTTGTCTCGTCAGCCATCCTGAAAAACCTCTTCACTAATTTTATTATAGGACTTTTAGTTTTTCAATAGCTTTTTAAATATCTAAATTGCCGGTTGGCCGTCTGTCCCACTTCAACTCACCAACCTTCTGGACTAAAAGTACAAAAACTCATCCTTTTGGTCTGGATATTTGATACTTTTGATAAACATTCGGATGTTGTCAATTCTACCACAGGACAGGCAATTAGTCATCAGGTAAAAATCAACGCCCGTCTTGTGGACAGTGATGTTGTGTTCATCAGAGCCGTCTTGAAAAAAAATCAAACTTACCTAGTCCTGTAGTGTTACTTCCCAATCTCCTCAATTGGTGGGGTTTACTCCCATTTGCTGAAAAAGGGAGAGCGTGTCCGTGAAAGGTATCGCTTCTATCTGTTTTCCATTATCAAAGCGGAAGAATAAAGCTTCTTTTATCCGAACGTGTCTACCAGTTGGTTTTATTCCCCGGATTTTTTCCTTGAACGTACCTGACCACTTCAGTCGTACCGCTAATGTGTCATCTTCTCCAACTATTTCGTCAATTGTCATCTGAAAATCAGGGAACGCAGTGCATAACGAAGTAACGTGTTGCCTGATACCTTCGTGACCTTTGATGGTTATTCCTCTCCCCGATGTTTCCACATAGTCAGATGAAATTAGTTCAGGTATAATCGCTAAGTTCCCCTTGTTCCATACCTCCTCAATCATACGACGCAGAGAAGCTTTATTCTCCTCTACTGACATTGTTTTTGCTCCTTATTCATTTTGTTTAGGCTAGCAGACCGTCGAAGACCTGCTAGCCTTTACAATAGTTGCTTCTATGGAATTATCCTGAGGGAGGTGTGACACCTAACTGTTGATATACAGCAAGAGCATTACCAAACGGAACCGCTTCTGCACTCTTACCGTCTATGAAACGGGTAAAGAGGGCATGTTTGTAGTTGATTTTCTTGCCCGTCGGAGGTATTCCCAAGAACTCACCCTGTTGCGTACCAGTCATGGTAACCTGAGATGCTAACCTGTCCCCTTCACCTATCATATTGTCAACGGCCATGTGGAGATCCGGGAAGGCAGCACGCGCCGTAATAATCTGTTGTTTATAGCCATCATGCCCTTTCAGCTCTCCTTGAGGAGAAATGTTTACGTAATCAGGTGATACGAGTTCGGGTATCATGTCCAAATTTCCTTTATTCCATATCTCGTCAAATATTCGTTTTAATGTTGCTTTATTTTCTTCAACTCCCATTGATTTTTCTCCTTCTAATTGATTCTAATTAAATGATTTCAGCTATCATTATCCCTGCGGAATAGGTATACCCAGCTGTTGGTACTGGGTGAGTCTATCAGCAAACGAAGTTGCTTCAACACACTTGCCATCCACATAGCGATTAATCAAAACGAGTTGAATATTGACACGTTTTCCTGTTGGCTCAGTGTCTCCCATCTTTCCTGTAAAGGTACCTGTGGTTGTCAGACGGACGGCCAGTGTATCACCTTCACCATACACTTCGTCAATCGACCAGTGAATGTCTGGCATAGCGGTACGCTGACTCCTTACCATCTGCTCGAAGCCATCAAGGCCCTTGACTGTTGCTCCTGGACTATAACCAACATAATCAGGTGAAATCACTTCAGGAATTACAGACAAATCACCTCTGTTCCACACCTCTTCAAAACAACGGCGTAGAGATTCTTTATTTTGTTCCACTGACATTGTTATTTTTCCTTTATAAAATAATTAGTGAAAAAAAGGGGTACTCGCCACCGCAATAAGGGTGCTAGTACCATTTATCTACCATAGGCACCTCCTGTAACGGGAGAGTAGGAGATGGTCAAGGTGTAATTTTTATTAGGGAGTAAAGTATAGGTTGAATTTGTATAATTGTCAATAAGGATACAAGATACCTGGGTTAAGTGGTCTACATCTTGTTTTTCCATTCCTTTTGGCGTATTATTTACGTGTGATGTGAGTGTGCGGGTGTAACTCAGCGGCAGAGTGCTTGCTTCCCAAGCAAGACGTCGAGGGTTCGAATCCCTTCACCCGCTCCATTCGCCCATTTTAGCCTCAAAATACGAGCCTTGTCCTCCGGATAAGCGGCAATACCGGCGAAAATGAGTGCTTGCTTCGACCAGGAAGAGGAGGGCAGAATGACAGACAAAGTCAGCTACCAGCCCCACGCTACATCGCAGGAAAAGACCGGCACCACCGAACTTGCCAACCTGGTACAGGGCTATCGCCTCTATGCCAGGGCCGATGGTAAAAGCCCCAATACAATCAGCCATGTCATCAGGGCACTCGAACTCCTCCGGGGTTACCTTGTAACCAGCGGGATTGCCACTGATGTCAGTCGACTCGGCGTACGGGAAATCCGGGAATTCATCGTGCACCTCCAGCAGGCGGAAGCCTTCAGCAAGCACCCGTTCATCCGGCCAAAAGGTATAGCCCACGAGTACTCATGGCTGGACAGACATTCCGGTGATTAAGAGAAATATTTCTTCATAGTCTGGCGTTGTCTACTGGTTTTACCTCTGCTATGCTTGATTACAACAATACGGAAAGGCCATGAGCAATACTGATATAAAATTTAGCCCAGACAAATTTACCCACATTAACTATATTAAAATTACCATTTTTGGCTTTGGTTTATCGACTCTCTGGGCTTGCTTGCACAGTATTATTATACCACTACGGCTACTGGATTTTGTTCCTGAAGCGCAAAAGAATACCTACCTTGATTTCCTTATCCTGGCTGGTCTATTCCTGGCGATGATTGTGCAGCCCATAGCCGGGGCAATCAGTGACCGCTCAAATTTAAGTTGGGGACGACGACGTCCCTATATACTGCTTGGCAGCTTACTAATCTTTATTTTTCTTCCTGGTATAGGGTTTAGTGCTGGCTATCTGACTATTTTCACTATCTATTGCCTTTTACAAATCAGTTCTAATATCGCTCAAGGTCCATTTCAGGGATTTATCCCTGACTTGGTACCTAAAGAAAGAAGGGGAACTGCCTCCGGGTGGAGGGGATTGCTCAATCTAGTAGGTGGTGTAGTCTTAATACGAATGATAGCCCCTCTTATGGATCGATACTTTATTGAGCATGAAATCTCTGGGCTGTGGACGACTCTGAGTATACTGGCTCTTATCTTATTGGGAGCACTGCTTGCTACCCTTATCACTGTTAAGGAAAGCCCAGGTACTGGTGGACCTGAATTACCCTTGCTGTCAACTCTGTATAAAAGCTTCAGGGTTGATATAAAGGCACGCCTTGATTTTATCGCCTTTCTTATAGCTTGTTTATTTATCTTCACTGCGTGGGGTACTTTAATGGGACATACTCTATATTTTCTTATCGACGTGATTGAATTATCCAGTCCGGCAGCAGCAACGGGCAACCTTCTAATCGTGGTTGGCATCTGTTTACTGGTAGCGGTTTATCCTGCTGGGCACCTGTGTGATAAAGTAGGTCGCAAGCCATTTGCTGTTTCGTCAGGATTTCTGGGCGCCTTGGGGATTATAACTTTATACCTCTCTACTTATATCTCAAAAAATCTCTTTCATATAATGCTAAGCGGAGGCCTTCTGGGGATATGTGGTGGTGTTTGGGTTAGTACTCAATGGGCTCTAGCTACAGATCTGGTAGGTAAAGGGGAGGAGGCAAGATACCTTGGACTGGTCAATATGTCAGTTGCCGGTGCTGGTGCATTATCACGCCTCATGGGGCCAGTGATTGATTTCTTTAACGAAGTTGGTCTGAACCTAGGCTACTCAGTTATGCTTCTTGTTTGTTTTATCTGCTTTATCGCTGGCTCAATACTATTATTAAGAACTAAAATTCCGGGCCAACTAAAAGATGTGGCACAATAGTTAAAAAAGAAATTTCTTAATGATAAGCAATAATATATAATGTCCATTACTAGATGTTAAACGATAGGGCGTTTTGTTATAATCAAATACCTGCTTATTTTTTTCTGACGAATATGATAATATGTCCAATATCTTCTAATTGATAGTTCAAGACTCGGAAGAAGAATGAAAGAGAGGGTTCAAATGAAGCTGACGAAACTGGAAACGTTTATCGTTGAGGTTCCCCCACCCGGTTATGGGGGTAACTACTGGTTCTTTATAAAGCTGCATACCGATGAAGGTATATACGGCTGGGGAGAGACAGCCACCCTGGGTGTGTTCTATCGCATGCAGAAGAGCTACAAGACTCTGATGGAAGAGATCTTTGAGACACACCTCAAAGGTGAAAACCCGCTTAATAGAGAGCGTCTGGCTAAGGCTATCTACACCGCGGTTTCCTCTCGCCATACGGAATATTCGACGCAAGGACTGGTGAGCGCTATTGACCTGGCACTGTGGGACATCGCCGGGAAAGTAAGTGGTCAGCCAGTATACAACCTGCTGGGTGGAGCTTTCAGGGAGAAGGTACGGAGTTATACCTACATCTTTAATTTCAAGACCGGCGGGTCCCAGCGTAGCAACTGGTTCGATCCCAAGTGGGTTGCCGAAAACGCATTGTATCTGGTCGAAGAAGGCTTTACAGGTTTAAAGCTCGACCCTGTGCCAATGGTGCACTTTGAACCGCCGCTGACAGCCCAAGAGGGCGCGGACCCTGTGGAATTAAGATACAAGGGCGCCTACCGGAACCCATTCAACATGACCCTGGAACAATACAAGAATGTGGAAGAAGTCATAGGTTCCCTCCGAGACGCGGTGGGTACCAGGGCCGATATTCTAATCGGCACGCACGGTCAGTTCACTACAGCTTCAGCAATCCGCCTTGCTAAGGTACTCGAGCCCTTTGACCCACTGTGGTTTGAGGAGCCCGTACCACCCGAGAACACCAAGGAGATGGCCAAAGTAGCGAGGAGTACTACTATCCCCATTGCTACCGGAGAGAGACTTACCACTGTATTCGACTTTACCAGGTTGCTGGAGGACGGTGCTGCGATGTTTTTACAGCCTGACCTTGGTTCATGCGGCGGCATAAGCGAATGCAAGAAAATCGCGGCTATAGCGGAAGGTTACTACGCTCAGATGGCGCCTCATGTCTGGGGAGGACCTGTCATCACTGCTGCAGCCCTTCAAATTGATGCTTCAATACCTAATTTCCTCATCCAGGAAAGTATCTACAAGGGTGGCGGGTTCTTCAATGACCTTCTTGTCGAACCGCTGGTCTGGGAAGATGGTTATTACACGGTTCCAAAGTCGCCTGGCATTGGTGTGGATTTGAACATGACTGCTGTGGAAAAGTACAAGGTCTAGGTCATGAGGTGCGAAGCCGCCAATTAAATCTTTATTCCGGGTGGCGGCTCAACGTGAAGGGTCTATCATGTATATAATAAACGGGTCCGGAGACTTATCTCCAGAACTGCCTTTGTTTTTGGTGGAGGTGGGGGAGAGTCAAACTCCTCAATTCCCATATAATCCTTTGATCATCACAATAGATGCTTCAAATTAGGGAGATCAAAACTCTCCCTCTTGTATATATTTTATGTTTGACATATTATTAGCTACACTCTACACTTATATCGCTCAATAATCTAATACTAAAACCGACTTCTATTCTCCTGGTGCAAAGGAGGTATGTATGGTTGATAGTTGGTACTAACACTGTTAATCGGTGACGAGTACCTTTTTTTTTTATGTCCAAATTATCCTTGTTGAAAAAATATCAGTATATTTTGAAAGACCAGTTGAACAAAGAGATTAATAATAAATAATCTATTGAAATAACGGCATATGGAGATTGGATTGTTATGACGAAGAAAATTCTAATATCTGTGGTGGTTTGCTTGATGGCTATATCACTGGTTATGGCATCCTGCGGTCCGGTAACAGAAGAAGGGGAGAAAGAAGAATCAGAGTTATTGTCTCCTGAAGAACCACAATATGGTGGGACCTTAAATTACTTATATGGCCGCGGCGACGTGGTCAGCTGGGATCCGGTTGTTGTTTCGCGCGTGTTGGGCACTGCCTATGCCCCGGTTCTGGGAACGCTACTGACAGAAGACTGGACGGAAGGACTAGTTGGCGCCGGTAAAATCGAATGGGTTGGGGGGCATTTTGGCATTATGGACTTGTTGACGGGTGAGCTAGCCGAAAGCTGGGAGATACCCGATGATGAAACCATCATCTTTAATATCCGTAAAGGGGTTAAATGGCAGAATATCCCGCCAGTAAACGGCAGGGAGTTCACCGCCGAGGATGCTGTTTTTAATGAAGAGCGGACCTGGACAACTCCTACCAGTTTTCAATATGGCAGTTATAAGCCGGAAGAAAAACCGATATCCTTTAAGGCACTTGACAGGTATACGCTTGAAGTCAAGACTCCGGTAACCTCGCAGGGGCAAATGCTGTTAGAATGTGGCTTGAATCTGGATATGCTTCCGCCCGAAGTGATAGCCCAATACGGAGACATGAATAGCACTAAGAATCCTTATATTGGGACAGGGCCATTTATGCTTGAGGATTTTACTTCTGGCACTTCCGCAACCTATGTAAAGAACCGTGACTTCTGGAAGGACGACCCCATCGGGCCAGGTAAGGGGAACCAACTACCCTATATAGACACCTATAAGGTGCTTCTCATACCTGACTATTCTACCCAACTGGCAGCGTTTCGGACAGGTAAGGCTGATATATTGTCGACTGTTAACCTGGAGGACCTTGAACCATTGATGAAGACTAACCCTGAGACGCGGTATCTAAAGAGGCTAGATGTGAGTTACATGCCTCTGGGTAGGCTTGACAAAGACTTTCCTTGGAATGACCTCAGGGTACGGCAGGCAATGGAAATGGCGATAGACAGGGAGGCGATAGTAAACGATTACTATCAGGGTGAGAGCACGGTATACAGTAGTTTCTGGCCGCCCACTAAGCAATACTCGAAGTTTTACATCCCTTGGGAGGAGCAGTCCGATGCCGTCAAAGAGCTATTTACCCATAACCCTGAAAAGGCGAGGCAGCTTATGGCTGAGGCAGGCTACCCCAATGGCTTTAAGACTAAAATTAATTGCCAAATGTCAGATGTGGACTTCGTGTCAATAATTAAAGAGGACCTCCTTGATATTGGTATTGACATGGAGATTGATTCGATGGAATCAGGCGTGTATTGGAGTTTGTTAAGGGGCAGGAAACACGAGGAGTGGATAATGGGCAACTGTGGTGCGCCTGTGCCTCACTATTTGGCTCTTGGCCGTGCGGACCATTTGGACAATTGTGCATTCTATGAAACCCCGGTTACCAGGGAAGGCTGGAACAAGATGTTGAGTTACCTTGGGAGAGACGATGAGATGTTCAGCAAGACGTATAAGGATACCCTGAAATCTATTCTTGCGGACGCTGTCGCGATATACCTTCCAGCAGTACCCAGGTACTCGGTATGGCAGCCGTGGGTGCAGAATTATCATGGTGAACATACTAACGGTGCCTGTGTTATTCCTTTCTTTTGTGAGTACTTCTGGATAGACCAGGAGCTAAAGAAATCAATGGGGTATTAATATACAATAATTGTTAAACACATTGATAATTAGAGGGGGAGGACGGACGTTTAGAAACGTTTATAAAAAGGGAAACGCAACCCTTTATTCGAGTGTAACTTAACAAGACAAAGCATTGTTCTCGGTGGAGTTCGACTCTCCCCGAACTCCCCGTCTTTTTAAGCTCATCATCAGCGATTATAGGTAGAAATCCAAGATTATCACGCAGTTAATAAATATGCCCTAGATGCCCTAGTTTCCACAGACACTCCGCCTAGTATTTCCATCCAAACCGCTATCTTTTTGATAACAATTCCGGAAGGAAGAACGAATTGGGTATTGTGACCTGGACTAGAGTCAAACTCTCTCTGGAAAAAATGCCGTGTTTTTAGTTGAATAAAATGTCATAACGTAATACGACGATAACAATTTAATATTAATAATTAATTAAGCAGACATATCTTGATAATGAACGTCTTATTCAAACCACTTAATAAAATCTTCAGGGTTCATTCTAGTACTTCGATAGGTATTAATTGGAGCCTCAAAATCGGGATAACCAATGGAGATTCCTAACATCAATTGTTTTGTATTTGGAATGCTAAGAAAATCACGCACAATATCCGGATAGTCAGTCACTGCCGCTTGCAAGCAAGTGCCCAAGCCAAAAGAATGGGCGGCAAGGATAATACTCTGTGCAAACAACCCCATATCAAATATTGACCAGGAAGTTAGTGTCCTGTCCATAAAAAGGAAAATCGCACAAGGTGCTCCGTAAAATTTAAAGTTTTGCAGGCGCATATTTTTCCTTTGCTGCTCATTTTCCCGCTCTATTCCGAGAGCTTTAAACCTTCTGGCACCATGTTCCTTGGCTCGTTTGTCCAGTTCAGGCGGCCATTTCTTAGGCTTCGGTAAGTCAGGATCTGAAGGAACATCCGTTTTTACCAAACCACAAAGAATTTCACTAAGCTCTTCTTTTCTTTTTCCACTTACGACGACAACTTCCCAGGGTTGTGTATTTGTGTAAGAGGGACTCCTGCCTGCCGCTTCCAGGATACTCTCCATCGTTTCTCTGGGAACAGGATTGGATTTAAAGGCACGTAAACTCATTCTCGATTTAATTCCTTCCAGTAATTCCATAAAGATTCGCCTCCAAGTCTTGAATTAACTTTTCAAGTATAGCACCTTTTAAGCTATAGAAATATTAGTTCCTAGTTTGACCTCAAAGTTGGTACCATTATTAGGGACAGTTGATTGACGTGATCATCTCTATTAAAGGAGGTGAGTCATGTTGTTTAGCTGGCAACCGTCGCTTGATCCTTAGTCTATTTCCGTACAGGCTTACGTGCAAATGCAAAAAACAGAGTGCCTGCGGCAGTATAGGCAGCCAGGATCATGAAAGCAAAATGATAATCACCCCTCAGGTCGGCCAGCCATGCGGTAAATATTGGCGAAGCAACAATAGCTAATACCACGGGTATGGAACCAATTCCCAAGATAGACCCGATGGATCTACGTCCAAAGTATTCAGCCCGGATCGAATTTTGCGTGAGACCTCTTGTGCCCCAGGCTATACCATGGAATACTGTAAACAGCACGACCTGAAACATATTTGTTGCGTTTGCGAGTAATAGAAGACCGATAGTATGGGATATCATACTTCCTACCAGTAACCAACGCTTATCCATCCGGTCGCCAAGAACACCGCCTACCAACCTGCCAATTATCGACATAAATAGCAGCAGGCTTACAATGGATCCCGCAGCCTCCAGCGACATTCCTAATCCTTGAACGAGGTGGGGTGCCAGGTGAAGTGAGACTGCTGATACAGTTAAAACAGCCGAAGCGTGTCCAGACGCAATTAACCAGAATGCACGGGTCTTGAGGGCTTCCTGTATCGTAAAGTCCGCTACATTTGGAACAATCACGTTTGAGGTTGATTTTACAGCTTGAGCTTTTTGACTGTCGGCTTCGGCTGAAGCAGGTGAGATTCCATCCGGCAAATAGCCGTATTTCTCCGGTTTCTGGCGGAGTAAAAGTGTACAAGTTATTCCTATGACCAGGATGGAAATTCCTGAGAACAGTGCGGTTGGCCGCCAGCCATTAGTAGTCAAACTCCAGGCTATAAGAGGTACAATCAGTCCGCCCAACCCATGACCTGCCGAAGCAACACCAAGAGCGAGGCTGCGTTTCCGGATAAACCAGTTGAGTACAACAACCGAGATGGGTAAATAACCGCCCAGGCTTGCCCCACCGGCAATCAGTGCGAAGGAAAGAAAAAATGTTACGATAGAGTGGACAGTGCTAAAAAGAATAAACCCGGTTCCGAACAACACTACGCCGGCTAAAACCAATCTGCGGGGTCCGAACCGGTCGGCAAGCCACCCTTCGAAAGGAGCCAGTATGCCGTTCACAATATTGCTTAATGAAAAACCAGTACTTAATAAGGTGCGGCTGCAGCCAAACTCTGCCTGAAGAGACAAAAAATAAACAGTAAAACCCTGCATCAGTAAACCTGAGTGTAAGGCCTGTAAAACGCAGCCAGAGACGACTATCCACCAACCGAAGAAGATTCTTTGAGTCTTACTTTTGGCAAAGCTAAACACATTTCGCATAGTGAGAGAGGTACTATCTGGGATAATGTAATATATGCTAGCATAGATTACATTGGAGTGTATATAACGATCTATAAGAATCGCCGGGACATAAAAAAGATAGGTTAAGACCTGGATTACAAATCCCAACGTATCAAGAAGTAAAGGTTGAGAAAATGTAATTAAGTAAACTTCATAATATTAAACAAACACCATAGTTGTTTCAGGGGGAGTTCGACTCTCTCCCTTGTTTTTTCGTTTTTATTAAGCATATAATCGGTACCTTTTAATTAGGAAAGGAGGTAGTAATGGATAAAGTATTAAAGTCTTTAACCGATTACGCCATTTCCTTGACCTATGACAAGCTCTCTCCAGAGACAGTACACCAAGTTAAACGGATCTTAATAGATTCGATGGGCACTTCCATGGGCGCCTATGATGCGGAGCCATATATCATCGCCAGGAACTATGCTCTTGAGGTAACTGCTAGCCCGGGAGCTACGATACTGGGCACCACACATCGTACCGCTCCTGATCTAGCAGCCTTTGTTAACGGAGTAATGGTACGCTATTTAGATTTCAACGATACTGGCGGAGGATTTGAGAACGGACACCCCAGTGATAATATTCCAGCCGTCCTGGCAGCAGCGGAATACGCCGGAGCAGATGCACAGGCAGCCATTTTGGGCATCGTTCTTGCCTATGAGTTCGTCGGTTGCATGGGGCACGAAAACCGGTTACTAAAGAATGGATGGGACTATGTAACCTACAACGCGATTTCTGCTGCCGCTGGTGCAGGCAAGGTTCTCAACCTTAATTACGAACATATGGCGAACGCGATAGCCCTCGCGACCGTCCCTAGCTTCGCTCTGAGCCAGACCAGGGCGGGCACCCTCTCGATGTGGAAAGGATGTGCCGCCGGAAACGCTACGCGTAATGGTGTTTTCGCGGCGATAATGGCAAGCCGTGGATTAACCGGACCACACGAAGCCTTTGAGGGTGCCAGGGGCCTCTTGAGGCAATTAACGGCGGGAGAGACTATTGGGCTGCCTTCTGAGATGGGTAAAAACCACCCTTATCAAATTCAAAGAGGCAAGCTGAAGTACTTTCCTTCCGACCACGAAGCTCAAACTGCGGTTAACCCTGTTCTCGAACTCAGAAAAGACCTGGGGGGCAGGGTTGAAGATATTGAAAAGGTAACTGTAGATACCTATGATATCGCCATTGCCATGGCGGCAGATAGTCCTGATAAATGGCACCCCACAAACCGGGAAACAGCTGACCACAGTATCCCGTATGTACTGGCTGTAGCCTTCACCAAGGGAGATGTCTGGCTGGATGATTATACGGAAGAACGCATCCGTGACCCAAAAATTCATGAGTTAATGCAAAAAATTGAAGTACGCCAAACTGAAGAGTGCCAACGAGGCTTTCCTGAAGGCCAGCCCTTCCGCATTGAAGTAGTCACCCGCTCTGGCGAACATTTTGTGCGAGAAATCAAGTATGGTAAAGGGCACTGGAAGAATCCCATGTCTGACCAAGATATTGAAACTAAGTTCCGTAAACTATCCACTCCAGTGCTAACACCAGATCAGATGGATAAGATTCTGGAACATCTGTGGAATTTTGATGAGGAGAAGAGTATACAGCAGATATTAAACCTGTTTGTCCTTAAATAGAAATGCCCCTTTTATAGTCGATACAAACAGAGCATTGTTTCAGGGGGAGTTCGACTTTCCCTATTGTTTTTCCTTTTTTGTTTGATATAGTGTAATAGTAATTTTGGATAAGTTACCATTATATTTGCCCTTTAATGGAGGCTAAGATGGATGACAAAACCGAATACGATTGCCTTTTAAACTTGGTAAAAAAGAGACGTACTATCCGTCAATTTTTATCTAATCCAGTTCCTGATGAATATATAACTAAGATTATCGAAACGGCACGCTGGGCTCCATCAGCTTTTCATACTCAACCTTGGGAATTTGTGGTCGTCAAGAATGAAGAGATAAAAAATAAGATCGTTGCTGTCTTGGAGCAGTTCGGGCCACCTATAAAGGATCCGGCTAAAGAGTCACTGCAGAGGAAGAGCTTCAAAGATGCACCCGTTTTTATTTTTCTATTATGCGATTGGAGAGCAAAGGTTGGTCTGCCCGGTCAAACATCTGAGAACAATGCGCGGGTAACAAATCTTTTTAACTCTAGCATGGCTAACGCGTTTTTATACATGCACCTAGCAGCAGCTGCGCTTGGACTGGCTTCACAGTGGTACACAGCCACATCACATCACGGAGTAGAAAGAGCCATTAAAGAAATAATTGGCATTCCGGAAGCTCTTACGATTTATGATATGATGGTGGTAGGTCATGAAGCCAATCCGCCAAATTCTAAAATCGTTAGAGATATTGACGAAATAGTGCACTATAATGATTGCGGACTGCAAGATTTCAGAACAGATGAGGAAGTAATAGCCTATGCTAAAAAAACCAAAGCTTGGTGCATGTCGGCACATTGAAGGTGCTACAGAGGCGAATTTAATAGATTTTTCATCTGGTAATTTAAATTAAACAAAACAAAGCATTGTTTCAGGGGGAGTTCGACGCTCCCTACTGTTAATACTATACTGAAAATCATATTATAAAGAGTGGGTATTCTTTATAAATAACGGTAGAACAAGATTAAAGGTTGGGGAGCACGATAGTGCTCCCCTTTTGCATTAAAATGAGTAATGATAGGTTTATGCTTTACCTATCCTGAACATCTTGGTACCACAGCTAGGGCACGTCCCTTGAGTTGCTGGTTTACCATTCTTCATAGTAATGGACTTAGGATCTTTAATTTCTCTTTTCGCTCGACACTTTACACAATATGCTTCCATCAGTTAATCCTCCTCGACTAATTTTTCTCTAGTTGTCATCAGAATTCCTGCTTTAGTGTCCCATGGCTTTCTTCATGTCCTGGTCTATCCAGGCATACCAGGTGAAAGCCATCTGGTTATCATATCCCAGCGAGTTTTCCCCATTGTAGTTCTGGAGCCATGGCCACCACATAGTGTATGAGTGCGGTACCGGCAACCATATTCCGACGCAGTCCTCCAGAGTGAAAGGAGTAACATCCTTTATAATCTTCATCCACTGGGCATCGTCTTTACCAACCAACTTATTAACCTTATTATAGGCTTCTCTGGTAACGGGGCTATCATAATAAGACTTGGCATCAAGCGATTCTTTGCGGATATGAAGCATCCACGAGGGGAACATGGCAGTGGGACTCCCGGTATAGACAATCTCGTCGTAAGTCCTGGCACGATTCACGCTGCGAAACACGGAGTACTCAAGCATTTTAATCTCTAAATCTATGCCGACATCGGCCCATTGCTCTTTAATTATAGCCAGAAAGTCAGCCGCCTCAGCCGTCCCGCAAACGATTTCGGTCTTAAAGCCACTGGGATACCCTGCATCAGAAAGCAACCGCTTTGCTTTATCGGGGTTGTGGGTATAAAGCTCCTGGACACTACAGGCTGAGCCTTCTATCGTTGGTTCTGATGGCATCTCCTCGAGCGGGGTATAAAGAGGTGCCCACGACTTATAGGGCGGGTAGGGATGACCCAATATATCGGCGTTACCGTTATAGTATTCCTCTATTATTCCGGGCTGGTCTATAGCCAGGGTCATTGCCTGCCTGACCTTGAGATCATAAAATGGCAGCTCCGGCTTATCGACTCTCGCCCAAATCTGGTTATCTGCGCCGGCACCCTTGTAATACTTCAAGTCAGGGGCTTGCTTCATTAGAAGCTCATAGTCTTCCCAGGTCACGTTCACGTTTCTCGAACAATCGATTTTAGCCGTGCGTATCGCAGCAAGCTGTGTAGATTTATCTTCTATGATAAGCTGCTTGCAGACATCCAGATAGGGTAACTGGTTTTCCGGATGTAGAGGGTCATTCTGGAAGTAGTTCGGGTTCCTTTCGTAAGTCAGCGAACTGCCACGAACATAATCCGTCAGTATGAAAGGACCCGTTCCATTCAAATTCCTCCAGTCCTTGTAGTCTCCGTACATTTCCACTACCTCAGGAGCATAAATATGTAACTGGTCGGCAGTTACAAGAAGCAGCAGCCCCTGATTGGCCGCAGGTACCTTGACTTCAACCGTATACTTGTCCAGCGCTGTTACCGATTTTGGTCTATCCTCCGGCTTGAAGAACATGGTGAGGAAGCTTTTTGGCGCTGTGAACTCGCGGTCCATGCTCCAGGCAACATCATCGGCAGTACATTCCCTACCGTTCACTGGTGGCTTGTCCCAGAAGTGGACCCCTTTACGAACATGCCAGATTATTGTTTCGTCATCAGGTAGTTCATAGCCTGTAGACAGCGAGCCAGTCAACAGACCTATACGGTCAAGATAACCGCGCTGCCAGTCCGTTTCGCCAGTACCTGCCAATCCTTTTGTCCAGTCTCCCTCCATCATTTCGTTATTACAGAAACCTCCCAGGCTGGCCATACACTCGATGGACAAAGTGTAAGCCGGGTCAAAGCCCATCGGCTCACGATAGTAGAAATTGGTTGTTCCGCCATATTTCGGCACTTCTGGGGGCAGCAACTCCTCTTTCTCTACTACCTCTTCCTCCTCTTCTTCCTCTCCTATAACTATCTCTTCCTCCTCCTCTTCAACTGAAGCCGGGCCACAAGACGCAATTACCAGTGATATAGCCATTAGACAACTAACCAATAACCATGATAATTTCTTTAACACTTTCTCGTAACCTCCTTTTACATTTCACGTTATCTATGATTCATCATTACCCTCGATGATTGGCTGGCCCTAATATAACTCCTCCATAACTGCTAAAAGGCTGGGAAAGAAAATCCGCGGTATTTCAGTTATATATGCCAAGGTCAGGACTCTGATTATTTATTTATTCTTAAAGTACATCATCTATTTTCGTATTTCATTTTTTATATATTTGATTTTTCCTGTGAATAAAGAATGTATAAACTGAAAAAGGGCATCAGCTACCCACTCTATTTCAGTGAACGCTGATACCCTGTCTGGGCTAAACATTGTTCTAACTACAACTATAATTTATTATAGTGATTTTCCTATTTCTGGCGAGTATATGCCAAATCATCGAGTTTGTCAATAACCTTCCTATAAGTATTGGAAAAATTAACAAAATAGCAAGAATTCTATTTATATTTGTACAGTAATGCAATCCAATCCTTGACAATATATACCTATGATGATATATCTAAATATCGTTCAAATAAATTAACAATTATTCAACATAGCAAATCATAAATCGAAGAAATTAACAAAATGCTCAATCTTGAAAAGAATTACAGGGAGAGTGCTGTTGCCCTCAATTGTTTAAGCGAAGTTATCATTTAGAAAGGCAAACTACGTTGAAAAAAACCTCAAAGGAACTGGCCAACGAATCTAAAGACTTGGCAAAGGTTCCATTTATTCCTTGGATCTGTAGCTTCGCCGCCCAGCTTGAAAAAGTTCCAATAAAAACGACACTCTCAGATGTCAATTCACTGTCAAGAGCGCTCTTTAATACCCGGAAGCTATTAGGTTACAATGTTATATGGCGAAAATTTACGAGAAGTAATTGGCTATCTTGTGATTGGAGGACCGCGGACTAAAGAAACGGAATTATCGCATGAAGTGGTGCGTATCATCCGGGGCAATAAAGGTACTTGAGGAGGCAATATG
>CAYVOV010000014.1:0-100697 GCA_964453525.1 uncultured Dehalococcoidales bacterium
GGATATTGATAAACTCAAGAAAAAACACACTCAAAACCCGGCTGAATAAGGAGAGCTTAATAAGATATGCGACCTACTAAAGAAGAAGTTATGGCTTTTCTGAAGCCGGAGCCTGTTACCGAAGAAGAATTGACCGGGCTTGAAAAGCTTCAACCAGGCGATTATGAGATATACAGCGAACGGCTGAATATGATACTTGCCGAATGCAAGGAAGTCTTCATCAGGGTGGGAATTTCTCATTTCCTGCATTCCGGAGACCTGATTGTTGGCCTTCATACCGCCCAGGGCGACCTTATCAGCGCCTGCCTGGGTACGTTTATCCACAGTGTTACTGCCCAGAATCCGATTAAGTATATCATGCGTAACTTTAAGGATAATCCCAGGGTCGGAGTCAATGAGGGTGATATTTTCTATGCCAGCGAGTCCACCTATGGAGGAATACACGGGGCCGATCAGCTGGCACTCATGCCTATCTTTCATGAGGGTAGGCATATTGCCTGGGCATCAGCCGGAACTCACATCCATGAACTGGGCGGAACCGAGCCCGGTGGTTTGCTGGCCGGGGCTAAAAGCCGCTATGATGAGGGGATGAACCTGACTCCTATTAAAATCGCCCGTAACTACCAGCTATGCGATGACATTGTTGAGATGACAGTTAATTTCATCTCCCGTGCTCCGCGGCAACAATCATTAGACCTGAGGGGCCGTATTTCTGCGGCTGACCGTCTGAGGATACGAGTACAAGAATTAGCAGAACAGAAGGGTAGTAATTTTATCCAAGGATTGCTTCGTAAGGTGCTTATGGTGACAGAGGAGGGGGCTAGGTATAGAATCAGCCGATGGAATGACGGAATCTACCGGACGGTGCTCTTCGGTGGCGCCGTGGGCCGACAGGCGAGCCTCTGGCGTATCTGCTGTACTGCGCATAAAGAAGGAGACCACATCCTTCTTGACTATACCGGTACTTCTCCTGAAAATGATAGTTCCTGGAATTCCATGCCCTGGGTAATAGTATGCTATGCGGCACTGTACGTGTATTCCCATGGCTTTCACGATTTGCCAGTATGTAACGGCGCATTGGCACCAATAGACTTTCGCATCCCTGATGGTAGTCTTATAAGCGCCAACTGGGATGCAGCTATTTCCTTCGCACCACCTCTTTGTGAGAATAATCATCTTATACTCACTCAGATTTTTGCCCGTATGATGTTCAATAGTCCCGACAGACACCTGATTGCTGCACATACAGCAGGTGTAGCAGGTGCCAGTGGTGGTATGTGGACCGGTGTAAATCAGTTCGGCGTACCCTACGTAGGTGAATCGACCTGGTCTATGAATACCTCCGGACAGGGTGCCCGCGTGGACATGGATGGCATGGATAGCGCTCTCTTTGCATCTGCTGTACATTCGATAGGGAGTGATGCCGAGGAGGTAGAGGTTGACCATCCGGTTATTCATACATGGCAGAAACATGAAAAAGATAGCCCGGGACACGGCAAATACCGCGGTGGTGCCAGTGGATATACCGGGACTGCAATTTACGGCGTGCCATACCTGAAGCAAGGCTCAATGGGGCATAAGGGAAGGATGCCGGTAGGGCAGGGCATATTCGGTGGTTATCCGTCTTTTGGCATTCCTGACATCACAGTTAATAAGACCAATTTTCTGGAGCTTATGGCCAAGGGTGAGAAGAATTTACCTACTTCTCCTAATGAGCTGATAAGAGAAAAAGTCATTGATGGTGAATACGAGGTACATATGAAAGAGCATGATCCAGAGTTGGTTTATGAGGGGGCTCTTAGAGCGGGAGGAGGTAGAAGTGGCGGACATGGTTATGGTGACGTACTGGAGCGTGACCCACAGGCGGTGGTTGATGATGTAAGACACGAAATCATTTCCGATTGGGCAGCCACCAATATTTACCATGTAGCATATGATGTCGAGACATGGACAGCGGATGAAGAGAAAACAATAGAGCTCCGCCGGAAAGAGCGCGAAGACAGGCTCCGCCGGGCAAAAAGTTACGATGAATTCGAGAACGAATGGCTTCAGAAAAAGCCCCCAGAGGATATATTGACTTACTACGGTTCCTGGCCGGACGCTAAGATAGTCAATCCGATCATCAGGATATAATCTAAACTCGATATGATGCTGAAAACCTTTGATATCAGATATCTGATATTTACCGGGGTAGCCACCAGCATATGTATCGAGTCCTCGTTGCGGGATGCCAGTCACCTTCAATACTTACCGGTACTTGTTTCTGATGCCGTAGCAGCCTCTCCACCATCCCGTCAGCAATCATCAATTGACAACATCAAAGAGATTTTCGGCTGGGTAACGACAAGCGATAATATTGTAAAAATCTTGAAAAAGTGAAACTATATATGAAGCTTTTAGTAAATCTTGCAGATGGACACTTTTATCCAGAATCTTAATCGCACAACGAAAAGGCAGTTTATTGAGTCACAAATGCTTGTTTTGTGTGAAAAGGTCCAGCCGACTCTCCCTAACCCAATCATAGTTGAACAATACTGACAATCGTTAAATTATACGGAGATGAACAATTCTCTGTTCTGTTCAACTACATTCAGTTACACAAAACGTCAGATTGTTCAGCCTGAAAAGGTTCATTTTTATGTTTTGACAAATCTTGGCGGAGGGATTAAAGTTATTCATCATTATATAATATGATAAATAATTTGAGGTGATTGAAAAATGGCAGAAATCTATAAATGTCTCAATCCCACCGGGTCACAAATGCCAGTAAAGACATCCTCACTGGCGCCGCGCCTTGATTCACTTGATGGTAAAACCATCCATATGAGTATCTGCGGTGAAGCGGATATCTGGGTACCTCTGGAGAAAAAGTTAAAGGCAGATTATCCCAATATTAACTGGACGGTAAAGAAAAGATATCATATCGTTCCAATGCAATTGTCAGAAGAAGAGAGGAAAACCACTGATGCAGTGATACTGGGGGTTTGCTGGTGACATGGCGCTGTTAACAGGCAGTTGCCTTATCTTGCAGACCTTGAAAGAGAAGGAATCCCAACAGTACTCATAAATTTCGGTGAAGAGACCGGAAAAGTACAGCATGATAGAATGTTATATGGTGTTCCCAAGCTACGTCATGTAGTAGCTGACCGCAAATCTCCTGGTGGAGTTAGCGAAGCTGAAATACTAGTACAGCCCGTGCTTGAAGCCCTGACCCGCCCTTTAACCGGCGAGGAAAAAGAAGACGGTTTATGGGCACCACGTGAACCCAGGATACTTTTCGAGGGCACTCTCGAGGAAGCCGAGGAATTTTATAACCAGACGGAGAATATCCCCGGAATACTGAATGCTCCTTTCTCCAAGTACACGGACGGTTTGCCGGTAGTTATCCCCACAGAGGAGCGGGTAGCCGAGATGCTGAAGGGTACCAGCCACAAGCCGGATGAAGTGATAACCCTGCAGCGTGATATGGAAATACAGGGATTCACATCAATTGAACAGGTAATTACCAGGAAGAAGGGAGAGGTTATCAGATTCATGCCCACTTATCGTACAGCTACGGTAGAGCAGGTTGCGGTTAATGCCGTGATGGCCGGGTGTAAGCCGGAGTACTTTCCGGTAGTGCTGGCTATTGCCGAATCAGGCGGCGGCACAGGTGATGGTCGTGGTGGCGGGGGCTCTTTTATTGTCAGCGGCCCTATCTACAAAGAAATAGGCATGAATGTTACTAACTTTATATGGGGACCCGGGAATCCGGCCAATAAGACCATCGGCCGCGTTGGTAGTCTCCTGTGGCGTAACCTGGGTGGATACAAGGAAACCGTCACCACCATAACCACTCTTGGCAGTCCTGTCACTAACGGCGGCTTTATCTTTGCCGAGTATGCAGAGGGGCTGCCGGACGGCTGGAAGGGCTTGAACGAGGAGATGGGTTTCAGCAAGGACGAGAGTATTATTATGACCGGTGCAATAGGACCGATGGGTGAGTGGGGGATAGGCCAGAATAATGCCCCGGGTGTGTACCGCTCACTTCAGAGGACGGGACACGGCGCTATAGCAAGGTTTCTCGATGTGAAAGGTATCCCCGGACCGCACAATTACCTGGAATATCTCACCAAAAACGCTTGGGCTACCAGGGATGGTGGTTTTACACTGGTTATGCCTCCGCAGATAGCCCAGGACCTGTATGACTACGGATTCAAGACCAAAGATTCCATCTACGAGTGGGTATGGAAGAGGAGCTTTGAGCCGGTAAGTGAATTCAGGATGCGTGGAGCGCAAGACTTCATCACCAACGGCTGGCTGGGGATTGAGAAGACATCGGGCAAGCCTTGGAGAGAACTGCCCGATGATTACATGGTACCGGCCGGAGGGGATAACCCGTTTGATAGCTACAACATACTCCTCTGCAATATGGAGGAAACGGCCGTCGCACGATTCGGCGGTGGTCACGGCCAGGCTTTCAGCATAGATGCCTGGCGGTAGAATCTAGGCGGCCTAAGCCTAAAGTTTGTATCTTTTGCCAGACCAGCTTCCAACACCGATAACGTTCCCTCAAGGTGATATTGCTGGTCTGGCAATGCTGTACATAAAGGGTCGTATAAGTTCTGGCTAATCGGCTATGGATGTTGAATAACATATACTAACGTTGGCCTGATTGTACTCCACAGATAGTCGAAGAAAAAGTGGCAGCAGTAATACTTCGCATTCCTTGATATCAATTCATTAAAAAGGTCCGCTAAATATCACGCCTGAATGCTATGCGTAAAACAGTGTTATAAAAAGGGACCTTTTTATTAAAGATGTATTGAACAAAAAGCCAGATTGTGTGAAAGAAAACTTCTTCTGGTTTGAATCAATGAAAATTACTTATCGTAGGTATGGTGTAACCCTTTGTTTTCATCAGCAGATAGAGCCTGAGCCATTTCATCAATCATCATGGCACCATGACGGTACTGAAAGGGCCACATACTTTTAAGGTCGAAGAAAGCTACCCGGTCATTGTCTTTTAAGACATAATCCAGGTCCGGCTGCAAACCGGGCATGGCGCTCAATTTAGCGTTGATAAAGGTAACCCCGCGTTTCTCGGTAGGTATCCCCAGACAAGACAAAAGGTCACGGATTACGCTTTTCTCTTTAAGGCAGACTTCCAGATTGGCAAATCCGTATGTAGCTGCTTTATCTACATAGTGTGCCAGTTCACCATAAAGATGTATATTCAAAGTGATATCGGCCAATTTATCCTCCACCAATGGGTGGGAAAATACCTACTTCATCGTTGTCCTGCAACTGGTAATCCAGATGTTGCATACGCCCGTTGACAAAGACAAGTTTTGTTTCTCTTTGTGGTAGGTTCAACTGATTCATCAGGTCAGACAAGGAACTTCCATTGGGTAACTCAACCTGAAAAGAGACCCCTGGTTCGGTACCAGAAACATAAACTGCCAGCGTTGCGAAAAGTTTTACCTTAACACGCATCCTCTATCCTAATCTATCAGTAATCGACATTATACTATAGTTAAAAAATCGAAGAAGAATGAGCATGAAAGACCAGTTCAAATGGCGGTAGCCTCATTGCTCCCAGAAAATAGAGGGACAGGGCGATGTCGCCCTGTCCGCTGAATATAGTCTGTGAATCTAAAGTTCGGTGTAAACGGAATCCAGAGCACTGTCGGGCACGTCGAACACCATGTTATGCGGCGGCAATGGTTCTGTTCTCACGAATTCTGGAAGCCGGTCATGCACGCTGGTGAAACCAGCCTTCTCGTTGAAAGCCCGCTCCACTTTGAGAATGTCACCACCTGTCTTGAGAACGTCATCCGCAGTCCATCCGGTACCCAGAACGCCATTGCATTCCTCTATCATACCTTCATAACCACTGGCAATATCAAGGATAGCAAAGGCAATGAATAAACAGTGACCGGTGCTATCAATGAAGGCAGTTGTTGCCTGGAAGGCACGACTGAGAGCTGCCTTACCTTCCGGGTTCAGCGGGTCGGACTTACCACCTACGCTCAGGATTTCCGGGGCGACAGTGTAACCAGCAGTGTGGTCGGCACCCATGGTGCTGGTAGCGTACGTAATGCCAATACCTTTCACAGCGCGTGGTTCGTAGGCAGGCATACTCTGCCCCTTCACGGTAGGTACATGGGTTAAACCGAAGACCTTACCGGTAGTCTCAGTGCCACTGCCCAGGATATGACCTATCGGTGTTCCTTTCTCCATTTCATGCATTAGTTCGATGGCTTTCTTACCATCACCAAACGGGGTTACTCCGGCTGCCATCGCCACAGCCAGGGTGGTACCGGTCTCGATAGTGTCCAGTCCATAGCCATTACACAGGAGCACCAGTTCGGCAACATCGTCTAAACTGTCGATACCACAGTCGGCCCCCAAAGCCCAATCAGATTCATACTCCACACAGGAGACATGCTCCGTACCATCAGCTTTGTACCAGGTATTGGAGCACTGAATAATGCAGCCCGGGCTGCAGGCATGGTTATAGAGTTCCTTGCCCAGACGCTGCTTGTTTCCCTCGAAAATTGCTTCTCCGGCAATTTTGCCAGCGCCTTCAAAGCGACCACTGGTGAAATTATGGGTGGGCAGGCCGCCAGCTTCATTAAGAATATTGATAAGAACCGCCGTACCGTAGGTATTCAAGGCACCCTTGGGCTTGGTAATATCGTGAGTCTGCAGGGCATCAATCATCTTCTTACGCCCCTGCTCGAACAGGTCTCTATCAGCGATTGCCGCACCGGGAGCCCCCGCATTATTCGTAACAATAAACTTTAGTTTTTTGCTGCCTAAAACAGAGCCTATGCCGCCCCGTCCGGAGTAGCGGCTGGGACGCTTTGCCGTATCATTGAAAACGACGCCGGCATTACAATAACCGCGCTCACCAGCTATGCCACATCCAGCAATAGATATCTCCTCACCAAAGCGTTGATACAATTTAGGAAAGACATCATACAGATTTTTATCAGTGTATTCGGTAGCGTCGAAAAACTCAGCCTTGGGCTTGCCAGCCCCGTTATCCCAGCTCAGGTGGACTCCCCAGAACCTATCCTTTTCGTCTGGCTGCCCCTCAACTACCAGAGCTTTAATTTGCATGGATGCCAGGTCGCTCGCCCAGGATGTACCGGCGTTAGATTCTTTAATACCACCGGTCAAGGGCGATTTGGCTCCCACGGAGACGCGGGCTGAAGTCGGCGCAGGAGTGCCTGTAATAATCCCCGGGGCGAAAACAGCCTTATTCGCCGGCCCTAGAGGATGAGCCAGAGGTGGTACCTCTGCTGCAACAATGGATGATGTCATCCAACGACCCCCCATATTTTTATATGGTGATGGAACCTCCTCCAGGTGATAAGTGCGGTCAGTCATATTCAAACGTAGAATATTCATGTCCTGTTATCCCTCCTTTGCCAAACTCTCCCGGCTATGTACCGGGAGGCATAGTGGTTCGTTCACTTACAGACAAATCAATGGTGACAGAATGATATACCTCGCCTCAGTTCTTGTCAAGCTAATGCAAAGGTACCTTTTACTTAATCATGGTTGCACAGGCAACAATGAATATCAATATTTCTTTCGCCGCTATGGTTTCCTTCGGCTTCGCTCAGGACAGGCTAACTACTCACCATGAGCGGCACGCATTCCCACTCACCCTGAGCTTGTCGAAGGGTCTCCAACTAAGATTGAGAAGAACCCAAAAGTAATCTGGGACTGCACATTTCATCGAATTGTGTCCTAACATGGCTGAAATGCATTTAATCGTATTCTTGACATCTTTTAAGCATTAAGATATTTTGGACTTAGTATGGCTGGAGGGCGGTGGAAAGATTAATGACAGGGATGCCATAATTCAAAACACCATTGAGAATGCCGGATTGGAAGTAAAAAAATCGCTCTTCGATTAGTCTCGCAATAGAGTATGCTCTCCTGCGACTACCCTAAAGTTCTCTGGACTTCATAACAAGGGCTGATTGGCCCCGATATGTTGGGAAAGATCAGACCTATACAAATTCACACTTGCACGAATGAAAGGAGAGAAAGGAGTGAGCTTCTTATTTACACGATTCAGTCCCGATTTAATTCCTCTGTTTGAAGTATTGCAGGCCTCATACGAGCATACTTATCCGAAAGCCACCGTATATCCCGCCGAAGCCTATCTTGCCCCTTGGGCTTCTGGCGGTCAAAACGTAATATGCGCTCTTGATGAAGCGAAAAGGCTACCGCCTCTATGCCGTAGCTGAGTTGCTCTGGCAGCCATGTAATACAGGAAAATGCAGGAATACTATTGGCATTGATAAATCTTTGGTACCATCCTCAATATCAATAAATGTACTTCATATTATATTAGTTTGTGTAGTGGAGCGTGTATTTTTTCCACTCCCTATGCTACACTAATAGACAAAAAAGAATTCATCCGGCAGCAATCAGCCGGGGTATTACTTGATAACCGGAGGACCAAATGGCTAAGATTCTGGTGACCGGCGGGCGCGGCTTTATAGGTTCCAATCTTGTCCCCGAGCTAAGGAAACGGGGGCATGAGGTATGGGTCTGCGACCTCGGTCAGGCAGAAGACCCCCGGTACCTCCGTTGCGATGTATCAAGTCACCGCCAGATTGAAAGAATATTCGAGGCGCACGACTTCGATTATGTATACCACCTTGCTGCCGAATACGGCCGCTGGAATGGGGAAGACTACTATGAGAACCTCTGGAATACCAACGTCATCGGCACCAAGAACGTGACACGAATTCAGGAAAAGAAACGGTTCAGGATGATATTTTTCTCCAGCGCCGAGGTCTATGGAGATTATGAGGGCGTAATGAGTGAAGATGTGATGGATAAAGTACCGATAAAACAGATGAATGACTACGCCATGACCAAGTGGGTTGGAGAACTCCAGGTACTGAACTCGGCGGATATGTTCGGAACAGAAACGGTGAGAGTTCGCCCGGTAAATGCCTATGGACCTCATGAACATTACAGCCCCTACCGGGGCGTGGTGCCTAACTTCATCTACAAAGCCCTTACTGACCAGCCCTATACGGTCTACATGGGCCACCAGCGCATCTTCGACTATGTAGAGGATACCTGCCGCACCTTCGCCAATATCGTCGATAACTTCAAACCGGGAGAGGTCTATAACGTTGGCAGTAAAGAAGAATGGGAACACGATATTAAATACGTATCCGACCTTATCCTGAAGAACTTGGGAAAGGATGATACCAACGTCACCTACAAAGAAGCCGAGCCGTTTACCACCAGGGTCAAGCATATGGACTTCTCCAAAATTAGAAGAGATTTGAACCATGACCCCAGGGTACCCCTGGAAGAGGGAATACCAAAGACAATCGCCTGGATGAAGAGCATATACGGTTTATAGACATTACCGTAAATGCCGCTAAGCTAAATTATTTTGAAAATTTCATGCCCCAACCCGAAGAGAGCCTTAAGGAGGCAGCAGAAAAACAATGTACGACGATTACCTGAAGGAATATAGAGATAAAAACATTCTGATAACCGGTGGTGCCGGCTGCATAGGCACCAACCTCTCCAGAGCCCTGATTAAAGCCCAAGCCGCCAGGATTACTGTCCTTGACGACCTTTCAGCAGCGGCAAAATGGAATATCCCCGCTCACCCCAGTGTGCTGTTCATCGAAGGCAGTATCCTGGATGACGAGGTTATGAAGCGTGCCTTCTCAAGAAAAGTCGATTACGTTTTTCACCTTGCCGCTCACTTTGCCAATCAGAACTCGGTAGATAATCCGGAAACGGACTTACTGGTCAACGGACAGGGTACGATTAAGGTCCTGCAGTATGTTCACCTCACCGGTGTAACAAGAGTTGTCTTTGCCTCATCGGGATGTTCGGTGTATGGCAGTCAGGCGCCGCTGCCCCTCAAAGAAGACTTCGTCTCACTGCACCTGGATACGCCATACCAGATTACCAAGTTGCTCGGCGAGCTCTACTGTAACTTCTTTAAAGACTATTACGGCCTGCCGGTAGCCATCGGCCGCTATTTCAATGTTTTCGGACCGGGCGAAATACCGGGAGCTTACCGCAATGTTATCCCCAACTTCCTCTGGTGGGCGATGCACAGTAAGCCACTCCCTATCACCGGTACCGGTGAGGAAACGCGGGACTACACCTTTGTCGATGATATTGTGGACGGAACTCTGCGACTGGGCATCGTACCGGAAGCGGTTGGCGACGCCTTCAATCTTGCCTCGGAAACCGAGACAAAAACAATAGATATAGCCAATATAGTCAATGAACTGACCGGCAATAAGAGCGGCGTAAACATGGTCCCGCGGCGTGACTGGGACCAGATTACCAAGCGGCGGGCTTCCATAGAAAAAGCAAACAAGATTATCGGCTACCAATCGACAACTGGTGTCAGAGAAGGAATCGAGAGAGTCTATGACTGGATTAAAGAAAACCAGAACAATATAGAGAAAAGTGCCAGGTTCTAACTCTGTCATCAAGTTGTGGATTACTATCGGAAGATGGATTCGCTGGTAAAAGGGTAAAGTTTGAACATCCTATTTATCCATGAAGTGGATTGGCTCAGAAAGGTAGTTTTCGAAGTACACACCCTTGCCGAGCTAATGTCCCTTTCAGGACACCGGGTCTATGCAATTGACTACGAATCCCTGTGGGTTAAGGACAAATTCCTGGACTTTGGCAGCCTGAGAACTGAAACAATAAACGGCGTAGGCCGGGCTTATCCCAATGCCTCCGTAGACCTGATACGCCCGGGATTCATCAAGATTCCGGGACTGAGTCGTCTATCGGCGGCCGTAACTCACTATAGGGAAATTCAGCGCACCATCAGGGAAAAGAAAATTGATGCCGTGGTGCTATATTCCGTACCTACTAATGGCCTGCAAACAGTCCAGCTGGCAAAGAAATTTGCTATACCGGTCGTTTTCCGGTCTATAGATATCCTTAATCAACTGACTCCTTCGAAAATCCTTTCTCCTCTAACCCACCTGCTGGAGAGAAAGGTCTACTCAAGTGTTGACCTGATTCTTACGATAAGCCCGAAACTCAGCGAATACGTAATAAAAATGGGTGCTAAAGAAGGGAATGTGAGGCTATTACCTCTGGGTATAGACACTAACGTATTCCGGCCAGACCTGGACACAACGGAAATTCGTCAGCAATGGGGGCTTGGCGTTGACATACCAGTAATCGTTTTTATCGGCACTTTGTTCGACTTCAGCGGACTTGATATCTTTCTTAAAAATTTCAATAAAATCCTGGAAAGCGTACCGGAAGCCAGATTACTCATCGTCGGCGATGGTCCTCAGCGCTCCAAACTGGAAAGCATTATCGCCGAAACGGGGCTGACCGGGCAGGTCACAATTACCGGCTTCCAGCCTTACGAGACCATGCCCCTCTATATGAACCTGGCAACAGTCCTGATAAACACTTTCCTCATCACGGATGCCACCAGGGATATTTTCCCCGGCAAAATAGTGCAGTACCAGGCCTGCGGCAAGGCAACTGTGGCAACAGCGCTGCCCGGACTGACTGAAATAATCCGTGGCGAGGACCAGGGAATAGTCTATGCCGATGGCCCCGCAGAAATGTCGGGTAAAATCATTCCCCTGCTCAAATCAGAAGAACGCCGCCGGAAATTGGGACAGGCCGCCCTGAGCTACGTGAAGCAATCCCACAGCTATGATAAAATAGTGGAACAGCTTGAACTCGAACTTACCCGACTGGTTGGTAGAAAAAAGCAATGAAAATCTTACAGCTTTATGAGTTCTTTTCATTGGCACGCGGCGGAGGAACTATCAATCTTCTATGCCGACTTTCGCAAGCTATGGCACAGAGGGGGCATGAAGTTGCCATATATACCAGCGACCTGGAACTGGACCGGGAATTGGTTACCTCAATAGAAAAGGATGTCAGGATTTACCCGTTTCATAGCTGGTTGAATTTGCTGAGAATACCTCTGGTACCGGGCCTGGTATCGCAGATAAAGAAAACCCTCATGGAATTTGATGTTGCGCACCTGCATCAATACAGAAGTTTTCAGAATATAATAGTATGGTATTATGCCAGGAAATACCGTACCCCCTATATAATACATGCTCAGGGCTCCGCTACCAGAATGGCAGTAGGCGGATGGGGTATTAAAGGGGTGTTGAAGTGGTTGTACGATATTTATATTGGCAAACGTATAAACAGGGATGCGGCAGGACTTATTGCCATGACGCCGTTTGAAGCCAGGCTGTACAAAGAACTGGGTGCGGAAGAAACTAAAATATTCGATATCCCCAATAGCATAGATATAGACAACTATAAGCCCCTTCCGGAAAAGGGGACTTTCAGGAAGGAATACGGCATTAAAGAAGAAAACATCGTACTATACCTCGGCAGAATCCATAAAATTAAAGGACTGGATAAACTGATAAAAGCCGCTGCCGTGCTGGAAAAAGAAGGGAAGGACTTCAGGCTCGTAATGATAGGCGCCGACGATGGCTACCTGCCGGTACTGGAAAAACTGATAAGAGGTGCCGGCATCGGCAACAGGATTACAATAACCGGATTTGTTCCTTTTGAAATGAAATTGGCCGCCTATGTGGATGCCGATGTTTACGTCCTGCCATCAATTTATGAAACCTTTCCTACCACCGTACTGGAGGCCAGCATTTGCGGTACGCCGGTTATAGTTACTGATAGGTGCCAGATAGCGCATCTGGTGGAAAACACCTTCGGCTTGGTAGTCCCGTATGATGAAGACCATTTGCATGACGCACTCTCACAAATGCTGGATGATGAAGGAATGAGAATAAGGTTCGGAGAGGCCGGTAAGAAGCTTGTTAGGGAAAAATATGCCTGGCAGCACATTGTCGAGCAGACGGAGAACCTCTACAGAGAGGTGATAACAGCCAGCCATGAGTAATATGGATGATAAAAACATCAAAACTGTCTTGGTGACTGGCGGAGCCGGATATGTTGGCTCAATTCTCACTGACCACCTCCTCGATGAAGGATATCGGGTTAAGGTAATTGACAATCTGATGTATTCAGGCAGGTCGCTTCTCAGCTTCTGGGGACATCCCAAGTTTGAGTTTATATATGGTGACATCGGTGATAATATTACCGTGGGAAATATCCTTAGAGAAAGTAATTACGTAGTTCATCTGGCTGCTATAGTTGGTGACCCAGCCAGCAGAAAAGATACTCAACTCACCTGGAAAGTGAACTACGATGCCAGCAAAAATCTAATTGATAATGCCTCAAACCAGGGGATTGAGAAATTCATTTTTGTTTCTACTTGCAGCAATTATGGCATAAGCTCTAAAGATAGCTATGCTACCGAAGATTCTCCACTAAATCCACTTTCTCCCTATGCCGAATCAAAAGTGGGAGTTGAGAAATACCTGATGAATTCCGATAAGACCCTTGATTATACTATCCTTCGTCTCGCTACCGCCTACGGAGTTTCACCCCGTATGAGGTTCGATTTGACTGTAAATGATTTCACTATGCAAATGGCTACAAAGAAACACTTACTGGTTTATGGTGAGAAATACTGGAGACCATATGTTCATATCAGGGACATAGCCCACGCTATACAATTAGTGCTTGAAAAACCGGTAGAAAGTCGAAGAGAGGTATTTAACGTTGGTAATAATGACCAGAACTATCGTAAGCTTGATATAGTTAATCAGATATTGAAATATATACCTGATGCCAATATAGAATTCAGAAAAGGTCAACCTGACCCAAGAGATTATAGTGTATCTTTTGACAAGGTTAACAAATTACTGGGGTTTTCGACTAAAAAGGACATAGATGATGGGATAAAAGAGACTCTTAGCCTTATTCAAAACACGATTATCACTGATTTTGAAAACAGGGATTATTATAATGCGTGAGAGTTTGATATGAAAGCGGTTATTCTTGCCGGCGGAAAAGGAACCAGGTTAAAACCATATTCTACTGTCTTCCCCAAACCCTTGATGCCTATCGGTGATATGCCGATTCTAGAAATTATTATCCGGCAGCTAAAGGAGCAGGGGCTAAAAGATATAGTCATAGCTGTCGGTCACCTCGGCGAACTTATAATGAATTTTTTCGGGGATGGCAGTAAACTGGGAGTTAACATCAGATATTCCAGGGAGGAGCAGCCGCTGGGAACGGCAGGAGGACTGGGGTTAATAAGGACAGAACTGAAAGACACATTTTTAATGGTAAATGGCGATACGTTGACAACATTAAATTTTACTGATCTGGTTGACTACCATAAGAAAAACAAAGCCATTCTTACCATTGCCTTAAAACAGAGAGACTCTTATATTGACTTTGGCATTGCTGAACTGGATGATTCCCATAGTCTTACCGGTTACATTGAGAAGCCGTCAATACAAAATATGGTAAGCATGGGAGTCTATGTCTGTGAGCCACAGGTAATGGAATATATCGAGGTAGGCAAGAGGCTGGACTTTCCTGACCTTGTTAAGACTCTGATTGCAGAGGGTGAGCCTGTCAAGGGATTCGTCTTCGAAGGTTACTGGCTGGATATCGGCAGGCCTGATGACTATGAGAAGGCAAACGAGGAGATAACAGAAATATTACCGAAGCTGTTTATGCAATAACTGGTGGTTAAGATGCCCGGTCAACTGGATACTTTAGAAAAAGAACTCACCCGGATAAGAAATGTCGGCATCAGCCCTATCACTAGCCTATTATGGAAACATGATAGTGATTTCATTACCGACTGGGTAAAGTCGCTCTGCCAGGGTAATTCACGGGTCCTTGACGTCGGCTGCGGGCGGGCGGGATACTTGATAGCTCTGGCGAGCGATACAGTCAGTGAATGCTATGGAATTGACCCGCTGATTGAAGTCTCCTTAAAGCCCGCACGAGATGTCGTGAATGAGAAAGGGCTGGCATTACATTTAATATGCGCCGCAGGTGAATCTATCCCGTTTAGAGATGAGGCTTTTAATATAGTCCTGGTGCTTTCCACGCTTCAGCACGTGGCAAACCAGAACGAGGTATTGCTTGAAATCAGGCGAGTCTTAAAACCAGAAGGGCGGCTATTGCTTTCCGTCCCACAGCGGAAAGGAATAAATTCAGCGAGACTCCTTGCCGCCAACTTCCTGCAATGGATAAGGTCACGTGGAAGTTCTTATACCATGGACTTCAGCGCTGGCGACCTTACAAGAATATTAAATAAAAATGGTTTTCAAATGCTGAAAATGCGCGGTCGCAAATTCACCCCCATATTCTTTCCCGGATTCCTATCGGTTCTGCTCAAACTTCATCAGGACAAGGCGGTGGTGAAACTGATAGAATTCTCAGACTTTTTGGCAGAAAGATGGTATTTTCTGGCATCGAATCTAGTTACACTATGTGCGAAGGAGCAAGAATGATGATGTGGAAAGTCCCTCTATCAGATATCGCCCTGCAGCAGGAAGAAATAAGTGCGGTAACCGAAGTCATTAAATCGAACTGGCTCTCGATGGGTCCGGTAACCGGGAAGTTCGAGGAGGAATTCGCTGAATACCTCGGCGTAAAACACGCCTTCGCAGTAGCTAACTGTACTGCAGCACTGCATATTGCCGCCCAGATACTCGGCATCGGACGCGGAGACGAGGTAATCGTCCCCTCCCTGACCTTCGTCGCCGACGCCAATGCAATACTGTATACAGGAGCCACCCCGGTCTTCGCCGATATTACTTCTGTGAATGACTTTAATATCTCCCCCGAGGATATCACTCGCAAGCTCACAGAAAAAACAAAGGCAATCTCGGTAGTCCACTACGGCGGCTATCCCTGCGATATGGACGCTATAATGGAAATCGCCAGAAACCGCAACCTGAAGGTCATTGAGGATGCTGCTCATGCCCCAGGGGCAGAGTATAAGGGTAAAAAACTGGGAACGATAGGAGATATCGGCTGCTTCAGTTTCTTTTCCAACAAGAATATGACAACGGGCGAGGGGGGAATGGTTGTCACCAATGATGATTCTCTTGCCGAAAGGATAAGAATCATCAGGTCTCACGGGATGACCACCCTCACCTGGGACCGCCACCGGGGACATGCCTACAGCTATGATGTCATTGAGCTTGGCTATAATTACCGGATAAACGAGATTGCTTCCGCTCTGGGGCTTGTCCAGTTGAAAAAGCTGGAACAGCACAATCAAAAAAGGAAAGAAATAACAGAAAAGTATATAGAACGGCTGAAAGATATCCCCTTTTTATCTATTCCCTTTCAGAACTGTGAAGGAAAACCTTCTTATCACATCTTCCCTGTTTTACTGGCAGAGGATGTATCACAGTTAAAATTTATGGAAACCATGAAACAAAAAGGAATACAGACGAGTATCTACTACCCGCCAATACACCTGTTTTCCAGCTACCGTGATAAGTTCGGTTTTAAAGAAGGCATGCTGCCGTTAACCGAGTTCGTCGGGCAGCATGAAGTCACCCTACCACTCTACCCTCACATGAAACCGGAAGACATAGATTATGTATGCGAAGCTATCAGCCGGTTTTTCTAGTTTATCAGGAACTGTAAATGAAAAACGTTTTAGTCATAGTCCATTTACTGCGGGCAACTCCCCGTGTCGAGGGTCTGATAAGACACCTCTCGGAATTCGGGTGGGAACCGGTGATACTTACCGGTTCCACTAGCAGACATATCGATTTAGCGGCAAGAATCGTAGAGACTCCCTACCGGGATGCCCTGGGCTTCCTGGGGCGCCTGTTAAAAATTAATCCGGGGAGTGATGCCGGCCAGCAAATGCAGAACCGCCTCGGAGTAAATTCGAAAAAGTCTTTGCTAGGTTTCCTGATGACTGCTGGAGGAGCGATTATCAACTATCCCTGTCCCGATAAAAACTGGAAACCCTTCGCCCTCAGAGCAGCCAGAAACCTTATGGAAAAGGAGCGGATAGACGCAATTATCTCCACCTCGGCACCGCTGATTGGCCACATCATCGCTAATAAACTCAAGACCGAATACGGACTACCCTGGATTGCCGACCTCCGCGACCTGTGGTCACAAAATCACAATTACCGCTACGGTACTCTCAGACGCATGCTTGACAGAAGGCTTGAAATCAAGACCCTGAAAAAGGCCGATGCTATCACGACTGTTTCTGAACCTTGGGCTGACAAACTGAGGATGCTGCATAAAGAGAAAAAGGTTTACACGATTGTTCACGGATTCAACCCTGCCGAGGTAAACGACCCGCCGGCCAGACTAACAGATAAATTCACTATTACCTATACCGGCAATATCTATCCGGGGAAACAGAGCCCATCCAGGTTTTTCGCCAGCTTGAGGGCTTCACTATCTGATGGCACTTTAGACGAAAATGATACCGAAGTCAGATTTTTCGGTCCCGTTGAAGGGTGGCTGGATACGGAGATTAAGAGATATGGACTATCGGGAATTGTAAAACAATATGGGCAAATCCAGAGAGAAGTGTCCGTGGCAAAGCAGAGAGAATCACAAGTGCTGCTCTTTCTGGACTGGGATGACCCACAAGAAAAAGGCCTCTACAGCGGCAAGATTTTTGAATACTTGGGGGCAAGGAGACCGATACTGGCTACCGGAGGGTCCAGAGGAGATGTCGTCGAAGGACTGCTCAATGAAACAGGGGCAGGTATCCCTGCCTTCACTGAAATCGATACGAAAAACACGCTTAAAGAGTTGTATAGCGAATATAAAATAAAAGGTGAAACTTCCTTTAACGGAGAGGAAGCAATAATAAATAAATACACTCATCGTGTAATGGCAGGGAGATTTACTGAAATTCTTAATAACTTGATAGAGAGGTAATCGGAATGCCCAGGAACCTGAATGCAAGAAAGCTTTTATTAATCCTGGGAGTGCTGCTCATCCTCACCTGTCTCGCCGTGTTGCTCAATATCCCGTTACTAAGACAAATATCAGGTTTTGCTTTTCTGACTTTTGTCCCCGGCTTTCTTATCCTCTTAATCCTTAAATTAAACGAGCTAGGCCTGGTTGAGAAAATTATCCTCTCCGTTGGACTCAGCGTTGCCTTTGTGATGCTGTTCGGCTTGGCGATTAACTTTTTATCTCTTGTAATAGGATATACCAAGCCTTTGACAATTGTACCCCTATTGATATCATTCATCATGGCAACCATTATTCTGGCTGCTATTGCCTACATGAGAAACAAGGATATTACTTTCCCCTTCTCTGGCTTTGGGCTAACCACAAAGGAAAAAGCCTTGCTTATTGTGCCGGCAACGTTCCCGCTTCTAAGCATAGTTGGAATCCGTATTATGAACCTGACTGACAATAATATACTCATAATGCTACTTCTTTTCCTGATTCCAGCCTATATTATCTTTATTTCATTTTACCACAGTAAAATTCCTCAAAGACTCTATCCCAGCCTGATATGTCTGATAAGCATATCACTAGTGCTGCTCCCGGCGCTTAGAAGCAATCATCTCTTAGGTTCTGATGTCCACCAGATGTATAATGTCTTCCAAAGCACTCTGGACAATCAGCATTATTCTGTGACGACGCCTTCCCTCGTTGCCAGCCTAGCTAGTATTACAATATTCCCGGCGATATACCAGGCCTTTATTAAGATAAACCCAGAATTCCTCATTAAAATCCTTATTCCTATCATTTATTCTATTACACCTCTAGTTATTTATATCACTGCCAGAAAGTATATCGGCGGCTTTTATGCTTTTTTTATTTGCCTCCTTTTTATGTCTCAGATCATTTTCTTCCGAGCAACAGAATTTCAAAGCGCCAGCCTTTCAATTTTGTTCTTCGCACTGGCAATTATGGTGCTATTCCATGATGGAATAAATGAGTTTGCTCGGAGGTTGTTCTTCCTATTATTTGTTGTGGGGACTGTAGTATCACACTACTCAACAAGCATCATTTTCTTCTTTATAATGCTTTTAACTTGGATTGGCACGCAAATAGCGAACAGGGTTCACTTTCGCCAGAAAGAACTGTCTACGGAAAATAAGACTGACGTAACTCTTTCAAAAAAAAACATATCGATAATTACTATCGTGCTGTTTTTTGCCACTATTTTTTTCTGGCATGCCCAGATAAATGTTCATCCTTTTAATACTGCTGTTATAGTTATTAACAAAACATTAACGAGTATGTATCATTCATTTGAGTTGGGGATTGAGACTTCTGAAGCAGCTGCAGCTCTGGGCAGAATGAGGGAGCCTACTTATTGGAAATGGATACAATTAATTGTTTATTGGGCTGAAGTAATCTTTATTGCTATCGGTGGATTAAGCATTCTCGCAAGGTACAAGAGGGCTGTGGCATATCCCGGCTCAGGACATACCAAAATAAATTCGCTGGAATCGAAATTTGAGTTGGAGTATTTTATGCTTTCGGCGGCGAGTGCCATCATACTGACTTGCGCCGTTATTCTGCCCTATATTTCGCATGCTTATACCCTCGGGAGGAGTTACTTCCAAGTTCTGGTTTTGCTATCGCTTTTCTTTGCCGTAGGCGTCATATTGATTGCGGGATGGCTACGCATAAGACCTCACCTCATTATGTTGTTAATCCTTGTACCTTTTTTCATGTTCAGCACCGGTGTAGCAAGGTATGCATACGGAATACCGAGCGAAATTTGGCTAGCTTCTGGTGGTGCATATGATGGGCGGTATGTTTACATTCACGACGAGGATAGTTATGCTGCCCAATGGATAGGGAAAAATAGGGAAGCTGGAGGAAGGGTATACAGCGCTGGTTTTCTTGGACACGGATTTCTCATATTAGTTAGCCAGGGTAAATTTTCCTACTTAGAAGCTCAGAATATGAATATTGCTCAATATCCAGCCGGAGGAAGCGAGGGTTACATTTTCCTGAATGCTGATATTACTGCCAGTAAAACTTTACAGGAATACCATGAGTTGTTTGCCACAAAAAGTAAGATTTATACTGCTGGTATTGCAGAAATTTATAGATAAACTGTCTAGCCAAACACAGCCATTAAGCCCGGGAGCCGTTTTTACGGTTTTTCCAGAGATTCCTTCAATTCTGAAGCTAGTGCTTCTCCACTGTGAAGTCTCTCAACTGTCGACCTGGCAATTTCGCCTATTTGCCTTGCTTTTTCGGGGTTATTCATTAGATCTTTGATTGCCTCAGTAATCGCCTTGGCTTGTGGTTCAACCTGCACTACCGGAGGCAGCGGATTATCTTTCGTCTGATACAGGTCCTCTTTTTGCTTAGTCCACAAGGCAATCACAGGCTTGCTTCTGGCCATACCCTGCAGTTGCTTGAGTGCTGCTGACAGCTGGACATCGTGCATATCTCTTAAATGACCAAAAGTTATATCCGCGCTATCAACTACCCGTATCAATTCCTCCGTTGTCGGAATAAATCCCATGAAGATAACGTTATCCAAATTTCTCCTGCGGACTTCTTCCTTAGCCCAGTATTCTCCCTCGCCTTTACCGCAGAATACAAATTCTACACTCTCACCTTTTAATTCTTCAGCTGCATCCAGTATCATATCCAGACCGTGCTGAGCGAGGAATATACCCCAGTACAATACGCGCTTGGGCCGGGTAGTCGCGCGATTATTATAGACAGGTTGGTCAAGCCAGATACTCTGTACTCCGTCATGGACCACACTGAGCCTGTCAGGCCGGATTTTATACTTATATTGATAATGGCTGGCGTATTCCTTCGTAAGACAGAGGAGCCTATCGGCAAACCTACTGGAAAGCAATGTCAGAATATTAGCCTCGGCAATCTCGAATCCTCTCGGAGTCTCCGGCCTTTCAGCTGAATATGCCGAACAAAAGAGGTCGAAATACACTCTGGCACCGTGGATAAGTCTCAGCGTCCCAAGACAAATCGTCATGAAAAAATTTCCGTGAAATAAAAATATCAGGTCTACTCTTTTCCGGCGTACTAATCGAACTATCTTTATCACCTGCCTGAATTGCCTGCAGATTGAGCAGATTTTCCTGGTAAGTTTACGAAAAAAACGCTCGTTCTCCATAGCCCACAATATGTCAATCTGCGTGCTATTTAAGGTCATGGTATCCCTTAAATCTATTAGCTCCTTAAGGTCCAAACGATTTAACGCTTCCCATAGGGTATCATTCCTTGGGAAGCCTTCCAAGAAAAAACCGCAGGCAATAATCTGAAGGTCTGAAATATGCAGCTTACTTAATGTATCTCTGGCTGGCATTATCGTTATTATCTAGACCTCTGTCGTGTTTTATAGAAAGACATTACGAATTTGAACGCAAATGAATCAGAATTTCTTCCAATTCATCCAGTGAATGAGGGAAATGGACTTTAACATGGCTTGTCTTTAGCAGCACATCTCTCACATCTTCCCTATACTGCTCATTATTGAGCGTAATTAAATCTAATATTGAGACGACTAAACCGTCTTCCACATTTGACAGGGCAGTAGAATAGGCGCCAAGATATAACTTTACATTATCGTTATAAAGAAGCTCGGCCGGTATAAAATCCGGTAAAATATCTCCAAATTCACTGGCTGTCCCTTCGATATCTGGCTCAACTATACTTTCATGATAACCGGGATGGTATTTACAGGCTATCTCTTTTTCCGGAAAGTACTTGGTCAGTAGATTAAAAACTTCAACCATTTCTTTTCTTAACAGGTTATTATCCGAAACGTATGGACTAACATTCTGAAGGCTTATATGATCAAAAAAGTATATGGCGCTGTATTTGCTCGTATCAATTATCTTAAACCGGTCCAATGTAAAGTCTCTTAGTATATCATCTCGTTCTTCCTCATATATAATCCTCTCCATTTCTTTTTTCAGAAATCTATCAGGCATATAAGGCATCGTTTTACGCCAGGCGTATTCGCCGAGAGTTATATTACATCCATAAGTCAATTTATATATCATCAGCATTATCAGGTCTCCAATACCCGCGGCAGTACTCTGAGTCGGTGCGATTTGAGTCTGATAAGATGAGAAATATATCAACCTGTTTTTTGCCCTCAGTTTCCTTGCCAGAAAGAACTGCAAGGCACCCTTTTCAAGAAAATACAGGTCACACCCTTCCATTCCGGCGAAATATTCGTTGAAAATCTCTTTCAGATATCGCCTTTCTCTTATTACATCTGAAATGACATAGAACACTTTATTCAAGCTATTAGCTTCTACTCTTCTCGGGTCCGTCCGAAAAGATTCGATGAAAACCAGGTTAATTGTATTATTGAATACTTTTTCGTTTATCAGTTTTAAGAATTTAAAGAGTTCATTGTTCCCCGTGACGAATATAGTAATTGGACATTTCTGGTAATTCTGTGTGGCAAGATACAGTGAGTTTTTGTACTGTAAATACGAACTGGCCAATATTACTATCTCTTTCGAGATATCACCTGCAGTAGTCCTGTCTGTCATGTCCAGTAATTTTCTCTGTTATTTTTTCCAGGTGCCCGATATGTGCACCGCACAGCATCACCAATACGGAGCTGTGCTATTAATTAACCACTAGAGAATTTAATAACCATTCTAAGAACGGCCTTTTAGTAACTCAATAAAAGCTATTCTCTTATGACTACCCAAAATACGGGCTATTACAATAAATCAATAAATTGCTTCTGAACGGGTGTCTTCCAGATTCTTTCGTTTGTTATTATTTCATAAAATTTTTTATGGCTATCACCGCTACCGAAATGGCTGACAGATTCAAACCTCATATTTTCAGCTTCAGATATCGCTTTTAGAATTGCTTCCGTATTATTATCAACGTTTATTATGTTTTTACTCTTGGTTCTGTTATCCTGTCTGCTTCCAATATTTATTGCCGGCACACCATATACTTCAGCTTCTCTTACTCCCGCGCTTGAATTTCCGACAATAAACCTGGAGTTTGCCAGCAGCGACAGGAAAAATTCAAACCTCAAGGATGGCAAGATTCTGAAATTACTTTTATTACTTAATCTCTCATACTCCTTTAAGATAATATCGGAACCTTTATCATTGTTAGGATAAATTACCACGTAATTTCTACCTGAATGGATAAGCGCGGATACTACCTCTTTAATGTCTCGTCCGATTCTGTCCAGCTCGGTAGTAACCGGGTGATAAATGAATATTGCATATTCTTCAAAGGGGATTTCATACCAGTCTTTTGTCTCCTGTAGCGTTGGTAGATTGTCCGCTCTCATGATATCTATATCAGGGGAGCCTATCACAAAAATGCTGTTCGCATCTTCCCCCATCTGCAGTAGCCGGCTCTTCGCTTCCTCGTTAGAGACGAAATGAATGTGAGCTAATTTAGTAACCGCATGTCGTATCAGCTCATCTATTGTACCTGAAAGCTCACCGCCCTCAATATGAGCTGCGAGTATACCATTGAGCGAACCAACAATTACGCCTGCAAGAGTCTCGACCCTGTCACCATGTACGACTATCATATCCGGGGAAACTTCTTTTACAAAATTCCCGAATCCCACTACCGTGTTAGCCAGGATTATATCCATATCCGTAGTAAGCGTCTGGTTCATATAGACAAAAATATTTTTGTAACCCTGCTTCTCCACTTCGCGAAATGTAGAACCGTATCGGGAAAGGGTATGCATCCCCGTCACGAAAATGTAACACTCGAATAAATCTGATGCTTCAACCAGATTAATCAATGGCTTCAGTTTTCCGAAGTCAGCTCTTGTTCCGGTCAAGAAAACAATCTTTCTAGTCAAAGTCCACCATTTTCCTTTTTATCTGGGTATCTTTTTCTATAGCATGCCTGGACTTTCTGCCCAGAATATCATTATATTCCTCGGCTTTTATTTCTCCCGTTCCTGGCCTCTTTACCCAGATGTTATCCCGGGAAAAACGTTCGCCTTCCTTAATGTCATTTATTGCCACCACACAGGCATATGCAAAATCTATCGTAGGTTGTTCCTCTTTCAGGATAGACTTGTTGCCGCCAAGAGCCTGATGTATAGCCTGGCTTCCGGTTATTAAGTCTCTCAGTTCAGGGGGAGTTATCGAAATAGGTACATCCGGACCTGCCAAGCTCCGCTTGGAGGTAAAATGCTTTTCTAAAACGGAGGCTCCCAGTGCAACAGCGGCAAAACAGGTATAGTTACCGATAGAGTGGTCACTCAGTCCAAGGACAGCTTTTGGGAACGCCTCCCGTAATTCAAGCAGAGCACCCAGCCGGACTTTATTATATGGTGTCGGATACATGGAGGTGCAATGTAGCAAGGCATAGCCGACTCCAGCCTTCTCCAGGATATCGACGCTCTTTGAGATGCTCAGTAAATCGTTCATTCCGGTGCTTAAAATTACCGGCTTTCCGAATGCAGCGATATGTTCAACCAGCGGATAATTATTACACTCTCCCGACCCAATCTTGTAAGCTGCTACCCCCATTTTTTCCAGCCTGTTGGCAGCGGCCCTGGAAAACGGGGTACACAGATATATCATGCCGAGTTCTTCAACATATTCTTTCAGCCTGGTCTCTTCTTCTTCGCTTAACTGGCATCTTTCCATGATTTCATAAATGGATTCCCTGGCGTTTCCTGGGATTACCCTCTTCGCCTCAGGAATCATTTCATCTTCGATTACATGCGATTGAAACTTGACGCATTCTGCCCCTGAGTTGAAGGCATCAAGAACCATCTTTTTTGCCTTTTCCATACTTCCTTCGTGATTTATTCCTATTTCAGCAATCACGAAGGGCGGGTAGTTATCCCCTATTTTCCTGTTGCCGATTTTAATTTCAGGTTTCATATTCTTTCCGGCAGGCTCTTCTGCTGACCTGCCCCGATAGTTTGGCCCAATTTTAAGTTTATCATAAAGTAAAGGATTTAGTTCTTTTCTTTCCCAAGATTGTTCGCGATTAGATTTACTTGCTGAATGACCTGTTCCGGAGACAATTTCCAGCTTTCAAGTACTATGGGCAGATTGCTAAACCGCTGTTCAGTGATGATCTCAAAACACCAGCTGGTCTCATCCAGTGGCCTGTGTTCATCTAATTCTCCATCATTATCGTGAACGTGGATAGCAAATACCTTGTTTTTAATTTCCCCGATAAACTCGTACCGGTCAAAGCCCAGCCAGTGTGAAGTGACATTCAGGTGACCCAGGTCAAGCAGCACACCGATATTATCCGAAGGTATCCTTTCCCACAATCTCGTAAAATCCTCAGCTTCACAGAACAGGAGAATTTTGTTTTGCCCGTCTACCAGGTTGTATTCAGCAAGCACATTGTTCTCTATGGCGATCCTGATGCCTCTTTCCCGGGCGTAAGTGTTAATCTCCTCTACCGATTCGGTGAAAGTATTAAAGGCCGTTTCGTGTGGTACCGCGGCCTGCCCTGAAAATTTCAAATTATCGTCAGGGTCAGTCCGGAAGCCGCCATGCACGGTTAACAACCGGATACCCAGGCTGTGGCAAAAGTCCAGTGATTTCATTACCTGTTTCCGACTTCGTGCCAGTATAGTAGCATCCTGAGAGGCCAGATTCATAATGAATGGTTTTCGGGGTGGGGGAAAATAATTATGGACGATGTATTCAAAACCATACTGTTTAAATCTGTTTACCGGGAAATCACAAGTCTGCTGGTATGAAACCCCGAGCTCAACCTTATTTAGACCAAGAGCATCATACCTGTTCAGTACATCGAAGATATCGCTGTTATTCGCCAGGCACGAAGTGGAGGCATAGACATTCATCATAATGTTATGACCTCAGTACGGCTCATTTTTAACCGATCTCATTTACCGACTCAATCAGTTGTTCGACGACATATTGTTGCTGTTCTTCTGTCATGTGGTAAAATATCGGCAAGTCTATGACTTTGCTGGTGAACTCTTCCGTCACGGGACAGTTCGGGTTAGTGGTCTGATGAAGGTATTCCAGCATCGCCGGCTGGCGGTAAACCGGCATCGGAAAAGCGATACGTGTTTCCACCCCTTTTTCTTTAAGCCTGCTTGCCACTTTATCCCTGTTAGGTACCAGAACCGGATAGAAAAACCAAGCGTTACGGTCATCACCCTGGCGTGGTTTGATTAAACCGATGTTTCTCTGATTGGCCAATAGCCGGTTATACTTCTCTGCCAGCTCAGACCGTCGAACTACAATCTCACCGAACTTACTGAACTGGGCCAGACCAACGGCAGCCTGCATGTCCGTCATGCGGGCATTATAACCAATCATCACGTGGTGATATTTCCGGTCCGGGTCTTCTCCCTGGTTACGCAGGATACGCAGACAGCGGGCTATATTATCGTCATTGGTGAAAATCATGCCCCCTTCGACAGTTGTCACCATCTTAATCGCGTGAAAGCTCGTTATTGACAACTCAGCCTCAAAGCCAAGCGGTTTGCCCCCAATCTTTCCTCCAATCGATTCCGCAGCGTCTTGCAGTACCGGGACACCGTTTTTCCTAGCTACCCCTAGTATACCGGTTGAGTCAGCCGGGTTGCCTCCGTAATCAATGTATATGATGGCCCGTGTCCTGTTTGTTATGCGGTGGGTAATATCATCCGGGTTGAGGTTATATGTTTTATCCTCAATGTCAGTAAAAACCGGTGTGGCGCCACGTAACGCAACTGCAGCCACCGTAGCGAAATAGGTCATGGCTGGCACGATAACCTCGTCTCCCGGCCCGATATCCATTACCCGGAGAGCCAGTTCCAGGGCAATAGTGCCGTTAAAGACGGCTACCGCGTGCTTTGCTCCCTGATACTCCGCCCAGAGAGATTCCAGTTTATGGACGCGCTTGCCCATAGATAGCCAGTTTTCGGCAATAGCAGCACTGACTTCCCTCAGTTCACTTTCATTTATATATGGAACGGCAAAGGGAACTTTCATCTCTAAGATTTCAATGCCCTCGTTAAAATATTAGCCTCACTGGGATAATTTGGAGCATCCCAGTGGACTCTCTCTCCTTTTTGCCACCTTTGCCAGCGACTCAAGTCCTCTTTCACCATTATCTCAACCAGTTCGTCAAATTTGACCCTTGGCTTCCAACCCAATTTCTGTGTCGCCTTCGAGTAATCTCCCTGCAAAAAGTTGACATCCAGAGGTCTCAGAAATCTCTCATCTATCCGCACATAACTTTCCCAATCCAGGCCGACGGTTTCGAAGGCTTTCTCCACAAACTCTTTAACAGAATGTGCTTCATTTGTGGCAACGACATAATCATCTGCTTCATCCTGCTGAAGTATCTGCCACATGGACTCCACATACTCCGGTGCATAACCCCAATCCCTCTTCGCCTCAAGATTCCCGAGCCTCAACTCCTTTTCCAGTCCGAGGAAAATTTTGGCAACTGTATTGGAAATCTTACGGGTAACAAACTCCAAACCTCTTAAGGGCGATTCATGATTAAACAGAATTCCATTACCGGCGAATATGCCATAAGCTTCTCTATATATCCTGGTCACCCAGTAGGCATAGAGCTTTGATGTAGCGTAAGGACTAGATGGTTGGAAAGGTGTATCTTCTGTCATTACTCTATTATGACCTCGACCATAGAGTTCACTGGTAGAGGCCTGATAAAACTTTATCTTGGGATTCATATCTCGAACCACTTCGAGAATACGGGTGACTCCTAAACCGGTAATCTCTCCGGCACCAACAGGTTGTTCAAAAGAGGCTCCAACAAAGCTTTGAGCTGCCAGATTATATATTTCGTCCGGCTCAGAGATGCGGACTGCTTCACTAATTGAAGGAGCATCGAGTAAATCGGCGGGGATAAGGTTGATACTATTAAAAATGTCAAGATATTGTAATCTCCAGAAATTCGGTGTTGATAACCTGCGATAGGTTCCGTAAACCTGATATCCTTTACGCAGCAGGAATTCAGCTAAATAAGCACCGTCTTGCCCGGTTATCCCTGTAATCAATGCCTTTTTCTTGCCTGTATCCCCGTTTTCCTGCACTATTAATTACCCTCATCTCTATTCTTAATGACCTTGGCGGGTGTCCCTACGGCAACGACATTATCCGGCATATCTTCAAGCACCACAGAGCCAGCACCAATAATCGTATTCTCACCTATAGTCAGGTACTCCCTTATTACGGAGCCTATACCAATCTGTGCACCTTTCTTAACAGTCACCCTGCCTGCTAATGAGCACCTGGGGCCAATACTGGCGTTTTCCTCTATCCTGTTTTCATGGTCTACAGACGCCCCCGTATTAATAATTACATTGCTGCTAATCCTGGCTCCGGTACTGATTATGGCACCCATTGCTATAGTCACTCCATTACCCAACTTGGCAGAAGGAGCAATTATAGCACTGGGATGGATAGCGCTAATCGGTTCCAGTCCCATGCTCTTTAGCTCCTCAAAATGAGCAGCACGTATCCGGTTGTCCCCCACCGCTACGATAGCGCCGGTGACGCCATCCTTGCGCAACCCGGGTATAACGGAATGGTCACCTACGACAGGGATGCCCATGATTTGTTCATCATTTCCGTGTATTACATTGTCCACGAAGGCGACCACTTCCACATTACGGTCATAACTCAGAATCTCGTAGACTATTCTTGCCTGTCCACCGGCACCAATAATTAATACTTTCATTTTTTTACCTTACTTTGTTCCAGGCGATTAGTTCATCTTTCTTTATGTCAGCTACAGCCTTACATCCGATTAAGGTTGTAACATGCTTGGGGGCTATCCCTGTCCCCGGCCTTTTGACATCCAGCATATCCTCGGTGATAACTGTTCCCCGGGATATATCAGCAGCAGCAACGATACTCCGCCGGCTGATTTTCCGGTTAGGTATCTCCTCACCGGAAGGGCGCTTGACTGCCGAACCCAATGCCTTTTCAATATTGCGTATCGCGGTTACCATATCTTTGAGCTCGGCGGGTTCCAGAGAGGCAGGGTGGTCCGGTCCGGGAAGGTTCCGGTCAAGAGTAAAATGCTTCTCAATTACCGTGGCGCCGAGAGCAACGGCAGCTAAAGACACCTCAAAACCCATGGTATGGTCGGAGTATCCCACGGGAAAGCCAAAAGCTTGTTTCAGGGTACTCATTGCTCTCAGGTTTATATCTTCCATTCTGGCCGGATAGTTAAAGTTGCAGTGTAAAAGAACTAGCTGCTCGTTACCGGTATCAGTTATTACCCTGATGGCATCCTCGACCTCCCCCAGAGTAGACATACCGGTAGAGAGAATCATCGGCAGTTTGGTGCCGGCGGCATAACTCAGCAGCGGGTGATTGGTAATTTCAGCCGAGCTTATTTTCAAGGCGGGTATCCCTAATTTGACCAGGAGGTCGACACTGGCTTTGTCATAGGGAGTGGAGAGGAACATAATTCCCTGGATGCCGGCATAATCCTTCAATTCACGGTGCGCCCTTTCGGAAAGCTCCAATTTACTCAACATTTCGTATTGAGACTCGTCAGTACCGGTAGTCTTCTTCTGATAATCTGCCTTCTCGGCACGGTGAGTCACTATCTTATCAGCAGTAAATGTCTGGAACTTGACCGCATCGGCTCTGGCTTGCCTGGCAGCGTCTATTAACTGTCTGGCAATACTGATATCGCCGTTATGATTAACACCCGCTTCGGCAATGATGAAACAGGGCTTATCTTCACCTATTGACCTATTGGCTATCTTGATATTCATTACCTATCCTTTATTAGCAGCTCGGCCAGCTTTAAGCTAAGTTCGGTATCAATATCAATTGACCGTTCAGGTGGCATAATATAGGGGCAGATATCACTACCCATTACCCCCTCAGCATGTTCCATTATAACATCACGGCCAATAACATATATAGCGCCGTTTAATCGGTGAAATGTGCGAGAATCCTGGCGCCGAGATACCCTGTACCAGTCTTTAAAAACCGGTTTCAGACGGTCTTTTTCCAGTTGAAACGTCCAGTGAGGCGGATGTTCCACTTCACAGACACCAACCACGGAATCACACTTTGTCGCCAGAAACATTTCTATCGCTCCGTCAATATCGTCCACCAGCCGGCAGGGTGAAGTTGGTTGAAGAGCAACTATTACATCAGAGTGGTAATTCTCCGTCCTTTCCAGGTATTCAATAACGTGCTGGTAGACAGGGCGATTAGGAACATCATCCCGGGCTAATTCAACAGGTCTCTCGATTACTTCAGCCTCGTATTGACTGGCAATTCCGGCGATTTTACTGTCTTCGGTGGAGACAACCAATCTGTCCAGGTACTTTGATTTCTTAGCTTCAATTATTGTGTAGTATATCAGCGGTTTGCCATTTAAAAGCCTGATATTTTTTAGAGGGATACTCTTAGAACCTCCCCTGGCAGGTATAATTCCAATAATGTTTGGCATTGTACTCACGCTAGGCCCCTTATATAAAGAGCTCCCTATATATTAATCTTACTAACTGCAATTTGAACCGCCACTACCTTGCATATTCACTTCTAATTTTCGATACTGGACTCATAAGTTATGTAATATGCTTCTCATGTCTGCCTGAATCCTCTGAAACTCACATCTCTGTTATAATACAATCCCTTCGCTTGTCCTGTTGCAGATGTTTGTTTTACGGCATAATACCTGTTAATTAGCTCCAGATTAGCTTTATACAATTCATTGTAATACTCGTCATCAGTCATACTTGTAAAGTTTACTGTTAGTAGATCGGAGTTAACGTGCTTGTTCTCATAAAAATCCTCTATACCTTCAAGCAGTCCCATTTCTATCGCCTTGTAATACAATTCGCATCCAGGATAAGGCGTAACTGGACGTATTGTCCTTAACTGGGCATGGTCATCATATTTCAACAGGAATTCAACGGATTTCCACAGCGTTTCCTTGGTATCGCCGATATTACCCCATATCATATTCAATCCCGGGGATACGCCCTCCTTGAGTGTGGCTTCTACTCCTTCTTCTATCTGCTTTGTGGTGAGATTCTTGTTCATATTTTTCAGTACGGTATCGTCGAAGCACTCAATGCCATAATTAATGAATACACATCCTGCTTCCTTCATTCTCTTAATTATATTCGGCTTAGCATAATTCAGCCTTCCATTACACAACCATTTTATTCCCAGAGGTTTTAGTGCTTCACATATTTCTTCGGTTCTACCGGGTGAAGTCATCAATAGCTCGTCCGCGAACTGTATGTAGTTTACATTATATCTTTCCTTTAGATAACTGATTTCCTCAACAACGTTTTCAACCGACCTCAACCGATATCCTTCATGAACCCTGTAGCAGAAGTTACACCTGAAAGGACACCCTCTACCAGTAATAACAGGTAAACATCTGTCCTTATTGTTCGCGTGGGGAAAACGAACAAGGGAGTAGTAATCTATCTGGAACAAATCCCATGCGGGGAACGGCAAGGAATCCAAATCCTCAGCATAATCGTATTCACCGATAAAGGGTGTTACATGAAGGTTGTTACGAAAGTAATCAGGACCTGGAGAAACAAGGTGACCACCCACCCAGAACTCGACATCTCTGGGTACCGCTTCCCTTATCTTTTTTAGTTTGTCGTATTGATAGTACCCAGCGCACATACCAACACCAGCTACATCAAACGTATTTTGCTCGAGATATTGTGTAAGATGAGATTCAGGATAGTGGTAGACATCCTGACTGTATACCTGCACTTCATGCCCCTCATTTCTAAGTGCAGAGGCAACATAAGCTAGGCCTAGCGGAAACAGATGGATATACGAATCATTGTCATATGCTATAAGCAGAACTCTCATTAATAAACACGCCTTCTCTATTATGGTTATCCCATATCATCAGCCTTAGTCTTTAGCCTGACAGGGGCAGACTTTTTCAAATGTGCCAGATATTGCTCATGACGGAAGCGGTTTATTTCCATTAACTCAGGATTATTCATCAGTAGTCGTATAACCTCTCTCAGACTGAATACTTTACCAGGAACGTACAGCCGTTCGAATATCTCTTTAAAAAGCTCGTAATCTTCCTGGTAGTCCATTGTAAGGCGGATTTCCGGATGTCTGAGCTCTTCATCTACTTCCAAATCCTCGACTTTAAACAGTCCCGTATCCGTAAAATATCCGCCCCAGACCTCGGTATCCGATTCAGCTTTAATCTGGCAGACCCGCTGAATTGCCTTGTAACTCAGTCCGTGGGGATACGCACCCACAGGTAATCCTGTACAGGTAATATAGTCCGCTTTTGTTCTATTGTATAGTTCTATCATCCCGTCAACAATCTCAGGGTCAAGAAAAATGTTATCTCCATCCATTATAACTACATAGTCCAGACCATATTTTTCAGCGGCATACAAATACCTGTCCAGCTTGTCATCCTCACTACCGCGGAAACATTCGATATTGTTCCTGCTGGCTACATCAGCCAGGACCGCATCATCCGGATGGGTGGAAGTACACAGGACAACCATTTCCGTTAGTTTGGGCAGTTTTGCTCTATCAATAAGATGCTCAATAGCTGCCTTACCTTTTATATCAAGCAAGACCTTACGAGGCAATCTTTTGGATTTCATCCTTGCCGAGACGAACACTGCTGACTTCATTGAGCTTCTCCTCTAAAGTGTTTTGTCCCATGTAATCGGTTGATTTTTTTCAATCCTTACCTTTGCAGTCCTTCCCAATAAATACTTGCTTTCGTCAGGGTAAACACCATCGTCAGAACGCTTGAAAGCTATCTTGTCGCTGCTTATCACTTCTCCCTTTTCTATAGTAGTAGCAGCGACAGTCCTTTTCTTGGATGTCTGCCGGTATTCAATTTCTGCTATTGAGAAGGGTCTCATTGAGGAAGAACCAAAGGCTTTTTCAATATCCCTTATATTATGAACCAGTGTTCCAAGCTCAGGCAGGTCAATTGCAGATTCGTAATCCACGCCTTTCAGGCTTCTGTCATGAGTCACGTGTTTTTCGATAAGGTTCGCCCCGCAGGCGACCGCTACCAGCGGAATAGACATAGCCAGGTCAGAGCCGCCGTCGGTATGGTCGCCGAATCCTACTGGTATATCGAATATCTGCTTTAGTGTCTGCATAAAATTCAGGTGCATATCTTCCAGCCTGGTAGGATAGTTCTGGATTCCATGCATAAACATAATATCTTCATTTCCTGCTTCGTGGATATGTGAAACCACCTTTTCCATTTCTCCCAGGTATGTCCCGCCCACTTTTAGCAACACGGGCTTTTTATTTGCCGCAACTTCTTTTATTAATTGCTCCTCAGCAAGACAGGAAGAATGAATATTATACATATCCGCTCCCTGTTGCGAAGCAAATTGAACGCTGGGAAGATCGTTGCACATAGCAGAAATAATCAAATTCCGGTCTCTGGCGTATCCGAACAACTCTTTCCAGTTAGCCTGACTCAGGCATATGCTCTTCATAAAATCGAATATACGCTGGTCTTTCAAACCTGCCGAGCCCTGTGAAGCACTGCTTCCGTAATGAGGTACCATATAATCATCCATTGAGGTAATATGAAAATTTATAGCATCGGCTTTTGCCTCTGCGGCACCTCTTATTATTTTTTTCGCTTTCTCTACTGAACCATCGTGCGCCCAGGCCATTTCAGCTATAATGAAAGCCGGTTGCCCGTCGCCTATTAGCTTATTTCCCAGTTTGACCTGCCGCATATCGCTCCTTTCTGGAGGTGCTGGATTCGGCAATTATCCGCTCCATAAGCTCCACTATTCTCTGTGAAGCTCTACCATCCGGCATGCCAGCCCACCTCAGGATAAATTTCTCCCTTGCTGCCCTTAATCTATTCTTGGTGTTTCTATCATGTAATGCCTGATTAATCGCCTGCTCTATATCTTCAGGGCGAAAAACCCCGATTGCGGCTCCCTCTTCTGCATAAGGATGGGGGTCCGGCTGATTGGATAGATTGATAGTTACCACCGGTTTATCAGCCAGCATCGCTTCAAGGGCAACCGTTGAATGCCTTGTAATAAGAAGCTCACAATTATGTAGCAACGCATATAAATCAATATCTCTCAGAACATGAATCACTATATCTTCGTACTGCGCGGCAATTTTTTTATATTTTTCTAAATCTTCCCTGGGGTGAATTTTTATAACCATCTGGACGGAATCCATTTTCCTTACCGCGTTAACAATACCGAGCAACGTTGCTTCCACTTCGCTCTCGGCGACTGGTTGAGTAGCATATACGATATATTTCACATCCGGGTTGATGCCGAGTCCGGATATAACCTGGATATCCCGTTGCTTATCTCTGTTGAACAGATTATCAAAATGCGCCATACCGGTTACTTCTATTCTTTCCGGTTCCAAACCGCTTTCAACGTAGATACTCTTTACAGCTTCACCATGTGCTGCAATTTTATCTGCGTGCAAATGATTCAAGAAGGGGGCGGGGAAACTAATATCCCAGGCAGCACTCGCAGCAAGAGTAGGAATACTATTCCTCTTGGCTAATGCTGCCACCAGTTGTTGCAGATAATTACCATGAGGCATTAAACATATTAAATCCGGTGATACAGTCTTTATTATTTTCTCCAAAAAGATGATGTTATAGGCTGCCCGGCAGCAAAGAAGTAGTAATTTTTTCGATATAACCTTTCTGCACAGAAATGTCGAGGAAAATTCTACCGGGATAATACTGTCATGGCTGTATCTATCATATAGTGATTTTAAACGCTTCCTTAACCTGATTAATAGCAAGATAATCTGGCCTGCATTCAGAACCAGCGAAGCCATGAAGGCTGAGACAGGCGGTTTGATGGAGTAATTAATCCGCTGGTTCTCTAATATCGGTATTAGAGATGAGTCTTCTATAGTGATATGAGGACTCAGCCCTTTTTTAATACACTCACGGTAGATTGCCATCGCTGAGTTGGCGTATAATTCCTGGGATACAATGAATAATATTTTCTGTATCCCTAAACTTCTTTCCTGGAAATCCGAATAATCACCTGAAGCTAGTTTGTTTGCTCTTTTATTTGTTAAAGAATTGAGCTTTCTCTTAAGAAACATGCTGAGCAATCGCCCTGGATACAAAATTTTATTTACAGGACCGTTACTGAGTATCATCTCAGTTTTATAACCATATTTAATCGTCTTGATTCCCGATGTATCAATATCCGGCATCCATGTGTTCACGGGCGCAGCCAACACAAGAATCAGTATCTTACAGTCCTGCTCAAACATTTCTTTACATAGGCCTGATAATTTTATAGTCATAAAACATTCTATAATTCTATACTCAAACGTCATGAAATTGATGCTGTTATAGCTTAATCTATTATCGTTCTCGAAATGAGCATGTAGCTCGTCAGATAGCCGGAAAGCTTTTTCCCAATTTTCCTGGTCATTATAAATATCTTTCTCAAAATCATGAAGAACTTCGCTTGAGATTCCTAACGCTCCGAGCCTTTTCTGGATTGTATCTTTCGTACAAAAGACCCTCAGGTTATCACCGGCCTTTTTCTTTTGTCTAGAAACCAGCCTGACAATCCTGCTTTCAATACCTTCGTCTCCGAACAGCTTACAGATAAAAACCTTCATAGCTTCTGCATTTTTTAATCTAACCGCAACGTTAATTCGCCGCTCCGGTAACAGACCTGTAAACAGGCAGAAAATCTGCCTGATACGGCGATGACGAGCTCAGTAAGTCCATGACCGGAATTTCGTTACGACCTATCAGGTGCATTGAGCGAAGTAGAAACCTTGATGCCCGCCAGACTTGACGTGCGCCGGGTACCATCCTGCCGATTCGAAGTAAACGGAGAACCCAGGAACGGCTGTACCATGTCTCGACAAATGACCTGGATAAGTAACGGGAAAACGCCTCTTCGACCACTTCAAAAGCTTCGTCAATGCTGATTCCGTCCTGCTGTGCCAGTACCCTGGTAAGGGAATCGCGAAAAATCTCGTACGAAGGCAGGTAGTCAGGACGGGCCATCCACTCGGCTTTGCCGGGTAGCATATACCGGCGGTCATGTCCCTGACGCGCAAGGTAAAGAGAGTCCAGCTCCTTCACCTTACCTAACACAACATCAATACAGCATGGCAGCAGTTCTGTACCAAAACGTGTATCCGTCAGTAAGATGGAATCTTTATACATCTCCCGCCAGGACTCGATGTGATGCACCGAGAACAGGGGAACCTTATAATCGCTCAAATGGGCGATGAGCCGCTCCGAGCCGCTCTCAGCCTCTATTATTGCCTGCCGATAACGAGTAACCGATGCGAACTTACCGTAAGCTCCGCTTGATTTTAGTATGAACACAACTCCGAGCCCGTGGGCAGCGCTGTAGTCAGGATGGCTGTCAAGGAAAAGAGCACACTTCTCTAGTGCCGCCGGTACCAAGAAATCATCATCGGCTAAGTAGGCAATGTATGGAGTGGGAGCTAAATCAATCAACTGCTGCAGACATTCTGCGTTATTGGAACCCGGGTATTCCCTGTAGATGATATTGAGCCTGCCCTGAAGCGATTCTATGGCCCGTTTTGTCGGTTCGAGATGTTCGGCGTTGCTCGAATCGCCGATGCAAATGTATCCCTGAAAACAGACGGAGCGGTAATACCGTAGCAGCCGGATGAGAAAATCCGAGCGGTTCATTGTCGGGATAAGCAGAGTAACCTTTTCTGCGCTCATTTATTCATAGCCTGTTTTACTACTAATCGTTGGATTTCATGCTGGCTGGGTCTCATATAACCGCCAGTAGGTTTCCCTCTTTTCAATCAATTCGCTGTGAGTTCCCTGCTCTGCAATCCGCCCGTTCTCCATTACAATTATTTTATCAGCATTGGCTATTGTGGAAAGGCGGTGAGCGATAACAATCACAGTGTGGTCCTTTGATACTTCCTCAATGGCCCGCTGGACTGCCAGCTCGGAAATATTGTCAAGATTATTGGTAGCTTCGTCAAAAATCAGTATCTCAGGCTCCCTTATCATCGCCCTGGCAACGGCAATCCGCTGCGCCTGCCCGCCTGACAACCTCATTCCTTTATCGCCGACAGGGGTATCATAGCCATCGGGTAATTCGCTAATAAAGTCATGAGCATCGGCATATCTGGCCGCTTTAATAATTTCTTCCTGAGAATACCCGTTAAAGCCGAAATTAATATTGCTCCTTATAGTATCGTTAATGATGAAGGTATCCTGACTGACATATCCAATATTTTTTAGCAGGGATGATAGTCTATACTCCTTAATGTTTATGCCATCAATATTTATTTCACCCTGGTCGACATCAAACAGGCGAAGCAATAAATTAATTATTGTAGTCTTTCCACTTCCCGAGCGCCCGACAATAGCTGTCGTTTTACCTTTTTCGAAAGTAACCGAGATATCTTCTATCGTTCTCTTGCGACCTCGATATTTAAAAGTGACATTCTCGAACCTGATATCTGACTTGAACGAATCAAATTCTTTCTCCCCATCCTCAATGTGAGAGATTCTTTCACTCTGCATCGAATGGACGACTTCACAATCCGGGAGCGCGGACATAATCCCCGTTATCGTGCCACCGATAGTGATCGCAAACGGAACTAACCTGAAAATAGCAAGGGCAAAAGCTCCGAAAACCGGGATCAATTCCATGAAACCTTCTGGGACGAATATCTTAATTAGCAGGGCTATTACACCTATTGCAAGATACAGTACCAGCATAAGAATAACAGGGGGTACTTGATTCCATATGGCACGCCTTACAAAATAATACCACCGATTCCTTACAGCTTCACCGAATTTGCCTGCCCAGTTTCCCCCGACGGCGAAAACCTTTATTTGCCTGATACCGCTGATACCCTCATTGAGGACTACATTGCTCTCCCTTGTCGCCTCCATCTCATTTTTTGCAGCTTCATATGAAACTTTTCTCCCCAGGTATCTGGAGAAGAACTGATACCCGACTCCGAGAACAAGTACAGCCAATGCGCCCTGCCAGGATAATGAAAAAAGAAGGAGGAGGACCGAGATGCTCAGCAATATCTGTGAAATGAAGTCTGTGACGCTGAATATCAGGATCGAGAGTCTTTCCGGAGCCGTGGAAGTGTTGTATATCAACTCTCCCTGCCTGTGGTCAATGTAGTACTGATAGTCGGCCTTGATAAGTTTATTAAAAATCTCGGTCTGGTTTTTCCTCACCAGTGCCGCAGCAAGCCTTACTCTGAAATTAACAGAAATCAGCTTTGTTGTAAAAGCTGCAAGGGCAAAAATTATGAAAAGCGAACAATAGGAGATAAATGTATCTTCAATCGGTAATAATCCGGCTATCTTACCCAATATAGAAAGAATAATATTGCTTTGCTCTGCACCAGGACTAAACGCAGCATTCAGTATAGGATAAACCGCCGCTATAGTGGCAGCTTCTAAAGCACCGACCAGCAGGAACAATACCAAAAGTACCAGAACATGCAGCTTATATGGTTTGATAAAAAACCATACCGGCTCCAGGATAGAGTACTTTCTAACGCTTTTTTGCCTCACCTGTCTTACTCAAGTCCCCAGAATAATGATGTTGATTAAGCCCGTTCCCATATATCCTGAATTTTTTCTTATCATAATGTTTTATAGTAAAAACCGGCTGTTGCTGCCTTTCCGGCATTAAATATGCCCCGAACATCTATCAGTACAGGGCTACCATCTTGCATCGCTTTAAGGTCTTCTAGGGCAAGTTTTTTGAAGGAAGAATGGGCAACCGCTAGAATAATGCCGCCCACCTTATCTTCTTTTAATTCATCAAGGCTGGCGAGAGGCTTTATGCCGAACTCTTTCTCGAAGCTGCCGGTATCGAGTAGCGGGTCAAAACCCAGTATTTCCACGCCGTATCCTTTAAGTTCCTTTATAATACCCCTTACTGGGGTTTCACGGATATCAGCAACATTCTCTTTATAGGTTAGCCCCATAATCAGCACTCGGGAACCCTTTATTGCCTTGCCAACATCATTCAGAGCTCTAATTGTCATTTCGACAATATGCTCCGGCATGCTGTCGTTTATCGCCCTGCCCGCCAGGATTACCTGTGGATGATAGCCCAGCTCCCTGGACTTGTAGACCAGGTAATAGGGATCAATTGGAATGCAGTGCCCTCCGACGAGTCCCGGAGAGTAGTGATGGAAGTTCCATTTGGTTGCCGCAGCTTCGAGGACATCCTTTGTATCCAGCCCCATTTTCTCAAAAATAATGGCAAGCTCGTTCATCAGGGCGATGTTCAGGTCTCTCTGGATATTCTCAATGACTTTAGCAGCTTCGGCGGTCTTGATATCCCTGGCTTTGTAAACGTGAGGAGTAATCCTGTGATAAAGCGCAGCTACAATCTCGGTTGTTTCCTCATCCATTCCGGCGACCACCTTGGTTACTTTATCAATGGTGTGTTCCTCATCTCCGGGGTTGATCCTTTCAGGGCAGTAGGCAATTTTGAAGTCCTGCCCAGCTCTTTGCCCAGAGCTTTCCAGAATTGGCTTCACCACTTCCTCGGTAACACCGGGGTAAACAGTGGACTCCAGAATGATTATGCTGGTTTTCTTCATATTACCGCTAACTGTGGCCGCTGCTTTTTCTACACAGGATAAATCGGGCTCTTTGGACCTGCTAACAGGAGTTGGAACACAGATAATAACGAAGTCGGCCTGGCCGATTTTTCCAGGGATGTCAGTAAAGAAAAGGTTCTGATTAGTATTATCTCGTTCCAGTTCTGCCACTCTCTGGGTATCTATATCAAAGCCTATTACTTTTAGACTTTTGGAAAAGGCCTCAGCTAGAGGCAGCCCGACATATCCCAACCCGAGAACACACACTGTAGCCTTATCAAACGTGGATTTATTAATCAATTAACCACCTTACAGTTTCGTTCAAGCCTTCTTCCAACCTGTACTCCGGCTCGTACCCAAAGGTTCTACCCCGGGAGATATCCGCCACGCTGTGTTTTACATCGCCCGGCCTTGGCTGCTGGTAAACCGGTTTTACATCACTACCGACCAGCTTTATTATAATACCAGCCAGTTCATTTATAGTAATGCTCTTGCCCCCAGCGACATTGAAAACTCCCCGGGCGTCACTTTCCGCCGCCAGAACCGTCGCCTCTACAGCATCTTTAACAAAAGTAAAATCCCTGGTCTGTTCGCCATCGCCGAAAATAACCGGCGACTTTTCCTCGTAAGCCAGCTTGATAAACCTTGGTATTACCGCGGCATACTCGGAATCCGGGTACTGCCTCGGCCCGTAAACATTAAAATATCTCAGGCTGACAGCAGGCAGCCTGTAGACCAGATTAAATGCATAACAATAATGCTCTCCGGTCAGCTTTGCAACAGCGTAAGGTGACATCGGGTGAGGGAACATTCCTTCCTCTTTTGGTAAAGTCGGAGTATCCCCGTATACAGATGATGAAGAGGCGTAGACTACCTTCCCGACGTTGTTTTCTCTGCCGGCAATCAGAACATTCAAGGTCCCCGTCGAATTAACGCGGTGGCACTCCAAAGGGTTTTCTATGCTCCGGGGTACGCTGGGAAAAGCTGCCAGATGAAAGATGTAACGAGCTCCTTCGCTAACCTCCAGGAGCAGCGGTAAATCGGTGATGCTACCTTTTGTTAGCTTTACGTGACCGTTATCTAGTAGCCTCTTAATATTTTCGATTTTACCTGTAGAAAGGTCATCGAGGACAGTGACTGCATAGCCCTTCTCGACTAACCTTTCAACGAGATGTGAGCCGATAAAACCGGCACCACCGGTGACTACTGTCTTCTTATTTTGTCTCATCACTGAAATCCTGAATATCTGGTGAATCTCAAATGTAATTCAATCTCCTTAAAACACTCTGTTTCAAATCCCCCAGAAGGGGTAAATAATCAGACCAATCAAGCAGCTTTAGCAAGAGCTTCCGCCAGAGTTTCACAGCAGCCTGACAGAGTAAATAAAGCTTAAAAAAAACAGGACGGGAAAATAAAGGTAAAGAACCAATAAAATTATAATACCGGGCGGAGAGATTGAATGGATTGTATGAAACCGCCTTTTCCAGGGCATCTTTCCATAAGCCATCATAACCCTCCTCCATAAATCCTCTCCCCCACTGGAAGTAATACTGAGATGGCCCAGTACGTACCAAGAGAGGCATCTTCAATACCTCCGGCTCGTTTTTCTTATCACCCACACCTGCATCCTTTTCAATTTCGTCAAATATCCTAGAGAACATATGGAAGGGAGTATACTCTTTAACAGCCCTTTCCCAACCGGCTCTGGCTATTGCCCGTCTTTCCTCGTCATGGCTGAGATAATAATTTATCTTGTCTGTCATTTCTTTGGAATTCTTAAAACAGATAATTTCCTTGCCTAATTGAAAATATTTCTCCAGACCAGGAGTATACTCAGTTAAAAGGAACCCACCAGCCAGTAATATAAAAGTCATCCTTCCCTTCAAGCCAGTTCTGTGGTCTGTTCCCGAAAAATTCAGGTTTATTTTACTTGTTGTGAAGATATCTATCATATCATTGGTAGAAACATAGCCACCTTCCCATCCCTTACCAAATAGACTAACCGGTATGTTTCTTTTTTTAAGTTCGTTTACATAATTCTCCCTACAGGATTTTCCTTTTCCGCCGACGAAGGATACTTCATACTTTTCCTCGATATTTGACCAGTCGAGTGCGACTGGAGTGCCTTCACAGGGTAATACGTGAATAACCCGGGCGCCGAGGGCTTGATACTTAGGCAGCGCCTCAAAATCAAAGGTTACGACGTAGTCAACATAAGGAGTCCACCATTTTGAGTAGTAGGCAAAACGGTACTCATCATCAACAAACAGGCCTATGATTTTACTACCTTCACTCCTGACAGAAGCAAAGGTTGATTCCAGAAATTCATACATATTGCGGAGCCAGATGACATATCTGGGGCGCTCTCTTCTCACCAGCTCGATGATTTCCTCGTTCATACCCTTAACCCCTATTTCCGTCATCCGTTTGGCATAGTCATATGCTATCGCCCTTGAGAAGGTTTCTAGCAACGGCTGGTAGTAATTCATGTTAATAACGGTACCCAGTTTTAAATTACCGGCAATATACTTGGCCAGTTTATGCCAGGAATAGTCCTCAAATTGGGCTAGCAGAATGACGGCTTCATCTTTCATTATTGCTCATTAAATCAGTTTATTAATTATATCCTTAGACTTCAGTAATAGAACCATCCTCAGTATAATTTTTATATTATCTTACTCAGTCCTGAATATATTTTACCAATAAAGCCTATTAGCGGCATACGAATACGATATGGTAATAAGGACATAACGTAATGGTACAACAGCCAGATATTAAATGGGTTGTAAGAAACCGATAATGCCAGGGCATCCTTCCACAGGTTTTCGTGTGTGCTGTCAGTTGAAGCCATCTTACTCTGTGATGTTTTATCTTTAGCCACAATATCTTTAAGTAGCTTCCTGTAATAAAACCACTCCTCAAAAGGATAGCCCACCCTGGTTAAAATATGTAAGTACATAAGCATCATGGCAACATTGGTCCTGTTCGGAAATAGACGGATTGATTCCCAGAGTTTAAAAAGCGTACCGTACATTGTTAAATCAATTGTCATTACCGGTATACGCATACGCGCGTTCAAGTATCTCTCACGGTTATGTAGCCATTCTTCGTCCATGAGTTCTTGAATGAGCTGCTGGCTCCTCAGCCGGTTATCACTCCCACTGACAGAAGAATCCGGCAAACGCTCGGCAACTATCTCCAGATTCTGGTTGGCACGGCTGGGTTCTTCATAGGGACACCGTGCAAATAGAGGATACAACTCCCAGTACAGGATATTCCACTTTGAATCAAATAAAACCGAGCCTTCATTTTCCTCAAGGCGTTGTATTTCCTGGTTAACAAGCTGGGGAATTGTATTCAAATAACGGTTGAGACCGAAGAAATACCGTACCTTCAGCTTGTTCTGCACAAAGTCCATCCAGTAGCGTATATTAGGGTTAGACATTTCACCGAGAGAAGCTGTATTACAGAATAAATCAAACTGGAATGGAAGGATACTCTCAGCAAACTTGGTGGGAATAAATACGAAATCATATTGTTCAATCCCGTTCTCCAGTTGAGACGGATCAGTGACATAGCAGGTCTTGGCATCCGGGAAATTCAATTTTATAAAGATATAGGCGAAATAAAGTGTTTCCGGTATATCTATATCAATATAGACGCTGTTAGAGATAAAGAACTGTAAGGTACGGGCGAGATGACCGCACCCGGCACCCAGTTCAACGATACGATACCTGGATTCTGATATCTTACAATACTTCTGAATTTCGAGGCTGAGAATGACTGTCCGCAAAAAATCCGGGGTCAACAAGCGTCCTCCTCTTACTACGCATACGTCAGGATTGGTAACAGGGGATTCCTGAACAGCAATATCCATTTTTGATATATCAACGCTGTTTTGTTTCAGGTAGGAAATATACCAGTCTACCATTTTTTCTTTTACCGGAGTGGAAGGATTTATTGAATACAATATAGTATTATCAATATGCCTGATGGTATTTACGGCGCCGATGTCAGACTCAATAAGACCGCGTAGGTCTCTCTGGTTACCGCTGTCGCTACTCCACATATGACCTACCTGATAGGATGAGGAGTAACCGGTCTTATCATAGATAGATCTGATTTTATGATATAAATCTTTAGCTTCTTTTAGCACGGTAATGGAATTGTCTTCTTGCATTTCGAATGATTGACCCACCTGTTTCCTCTCTCTATGGAGTGAACATATATTTCACAGCCATATTACCCTAAAAAGCATTTAAAGCTGTTTACTTGAAAAAAGATTTCAAGGTATCGCTGATGAAGATGAGGTCATCTTCATCCAGGTATTGGTGAATGCCGAAATGCAGCCCGTTCTCGCCGATATATTCGGATGCCGGGAATTCGCCGTATTTGTGGCACATAAACTTGAATGCCTGGTGCTGAGTAGGCAGGCTGCCAAACAACGTCTTGCACTGGATGCCTTTCGCTTCCAGGAAGCTATAGAGTTTATCCCGGTCATATTTACTGTCTTTCAGAACCAATGGGAAGGCATGGGCGCTAATTTTCTCGTAATTCTCTTCCCTGATGAAGTAGAGGTAATCGGACAAATCTCCGGTTAGTTCAAGCAGTCTGTATAAATTTTCCTTGCGCTTTTTAAAGGTTTCTTCATAGCGCTCCATGCCTTCGATTCCGATCGCCGCTGTCAGTTCGTTCATCCGGGAGTTGAAACCGGCGCGCTGGAAGTCAAAGTAAATGCTGTTAAAGGGGCGGCCGTGAGATTTTACGGATTTCAGCACTTCGGCCATTTCATCATTACCGGTAACAATCATACCACCCTCGCCGGCAACAACCACATGAGCGACATAGAAGCTAAAAGCTCCGCTATCGCCGATGCTGCCGACAACTCTGCCTTTATAAGTAGCACCATGGGCTTCGCAGGAGTCCTCAATAACCTTCAAATTACGAGCTTTAGCGATTTCCATAATCGGGTCCATATCGGCAGGTTTGCCCATAAGGTGGACGACCATGATAGCCCGGGTCTTGTTATTGATAGCCGCCTCGATTTTATTAGGGTCGATATTCAACGTTTCTACTTCGATATCGACAAACTTCGGCATGAACCCGGCAGCTAAAATAGCATTGGCGGAGGCAACAAAGGTACAGGCTGGGACGATGATTTCATCTCCTCTTTCGGCACCGAAATCGTAAAGAGCGGCACAGGAGACAATATCGGCATCCGTCCCGGAACTGGTGGCAATAGCGTGTTTGTAGCCGAACTGTTTGGCAAATCTCCGCTCGAACTCCTTAACATTATCGCCTTCCGATATCCAGTTCTTTTCAAGGGCCTGTTGAACGTATTTTCGGGCAGTATCGCCGATTTTAAGGTCGCCGAACGCAATTCGCACCTTTTACCCTTTTACCTCCAAAAATTCTTCTTTAGTCAACTGTTGCTCATTTTAGAGTGTCAAACCAGTACATTTGACCGGTACCAGTCGATTGTCTTTTGGATTCCCTCGTTCAGGGAGATTTCAGGCGACCAGCCAAGAGACTTTGCCCTAGTTATATCAACACATAGTTTTGTCTTTATACTGGGCCTGCTCAGGTCATTCTTTACTGTCACATCTTTATCAGCTATGGTTATGATTCTTTTTACTAGGTCGTTTACGGAAATTGTGCTGCCGCACCCCAGATTGAAAAGCTGGAACTTCGGTTCCTGCCTAGAAATGACAAGTTCGACGAAGTTTACCAGGCCTGAAACGTATAGCAGGTCTCTCTCTTCTTCACCGGCACCCCAGACCACGATTTCTCCCCCCTCTTCGGCGGTCATAACTTTGGTTACAGTTGCTCCGAACACGTGAGACCTTTCCAGGTCATACTTATCATAGGGACCATAGATATTCGAGTGCCGGATTGCCGTATACTTTGTAGTGCCGATCCTGGAATAGAACTCGCACATCTTCTCGATATAGACCTTGGTCCAGCCAACGCCGAAGTAGTTGGGATACATTTCCATGTTAGCATCGAAATCAGACTCTTTTACCGGTTTATCGCTCGATTGGTACATTGTCGTGCAGCTAAAGAAGACGACATGAGACACCTTATGTATATGTGCCGCCCTGAAGATAAGCGAGTTCATAATGGCGTTATCAGTGACATGATAATAAGGCTGGTTTATCGTATCCTTCGCTCCGGAAGTGGTTGCGGCGGCCTGAATGATTATATCCATCCCTTCCACTACCCGGTTGACATCATCATCTTTTCTAAGGTCTGCTTGTATCGTTTTAATCCTCGGATCATCTGGAGGTGGAGACGTAAGGTATGTGCCGTATAGTTCATACTCATCTTTTTTTACAAGAGATTCAAAAAGATTTGTACCGATAAAACCACTGGCTCCGCAGATCAATATCTTTTTCTTACTCAAGTTTTTCCTCCTGTAAACTGGACTATTACTTCCTTTGAGGTCTTATTGAATATCGGGAAGACTGCTGATATCTTGCTATTGTCTATCCTGCCGACATCATATTTATAGCTGCCGAAATTCACTTTCTTCCCCAGCATTTCGGCTACTTCGGATAGGGTTATACTCTCAGAACTTGTTAAATTGTATATTCCTGAAAGCTCGTTGTCTATTGCATATTTTATAAAATCAAGTATGTCTGAATGGAGGACATAATTGAACACAGAATTGCCAGCCAGCGTCAGGACACACTCCTCATCTTCAATTATCCTGATAAGACTATTCTTTCTCGAGTGTTTTCCAAGAAAAGCAGAACCTCTCAAAATGAGATAGTCCTGGCAGTTGTTCCTAACTATAGATTCGGACATCAGTTTGGTAATTCCATATATTCCACTCACTGAATCCGCTTCTATTACCTCATCTTCCGAATGTAGATGGTCATCCTTCGGGTAGACATCCACGGAAGAGATGAATAAAAACTTCCTGTGTGGTATGGAGACCAGTTCCCGGGTTAGAAATACGTTGTCTTCAAGGTAATTGTTGAGAGAGTCAGAGTTGATTCCGCGAGCAGTGTTAAAAGCAGAGTGAATTATTATATCTACTCCCTGACTTTTTATTTCCTGAAACATATCTCCGGATTGCTGCCTCGTAAAGCCGATCCCACCGAGATTCTCATAAATGTACCTGCCAAGACCGCTCCGGATTCCGGTAGTGAGTATTTCCATTTAAATCAATACCTTTTCCAGGTGATTACCTTAATGCAGATAGCAATTACCTTTACTTCAGGTTAGCTTATCCTCCGCGAATACATTGTATCTTTTGTCGACTATATTCCTATTTTCCCGGTACCAGTCCATCACTTCCTTGATACCATCCTCGATGGATATCACAGGCTCGAAACCAATCGCCCTGGCTCGGGACATATCCATATACAAGAAGCTTCCTTCTCATTTCTTCTCTCTGTCGTCCAATGTAATTTCATTAATATTAGGGTTGGTGTAAGCAGTATAAATCTTTTGCGCAACTTCTTGGGGTTCCATTCCAACCGGGAAATATACTTTTGTCTTGATTCTACTCGGATATACTCCGATAACCCTTATCTTATGCTTGTCCGCTTCCAGTCTCAGACTATCGGTAAACCCTCGTAATCCCCATTTGCTCGCACAATATATGCTTTTTAGTTCATAAGATTCCAACCCGCATAAAGAATTAATATTAATTATTGTGCCATGACCTTTATCTAAAAATAGAGCGTACAACCGCTTGGTTAGTTTTATTAAAGCCAGCAGATTTGTTGTTAAAATCTCATCAATCTGCTCATCATCTATCTCGTTAAGTGGTGATTTCAGACCTACTCCCACATCGTCTACCTTTAAATCTATTCCCGCATTATTGATCAACGTCGAGACATCTTTTTCTTCAGCAACCCTACAGAGTTCTTCTAGAGTTTTATCTAATCTTAAGTCCCCAATTGAAACATAACAACTAATCCCTATCTTCGAAATCCTTTCTTGAACTCTGGCTAAATCTTCTGTATTTCTCCCGTGCAAAATTACATCGTGATTATTCTTTGCAAAGACAAGGGCTAATTCTTCACCTAACCCCTTACTCGAGCCAGTTATTAAAACAGATTTATTCTTCATTTGTTTTCCGTAAATACATTATATCTTTTATTTACTATATCCCTGTTATCCCGGTACCAGTCCATCACTTCCTTGATACCGTCCTCAATGGATATCACAGGTTCGAAGCCCATCGCTTTAGCCCTGGACATATCCATTAACCTCTTGTTATCACCGGAAGGCTTGGATGTATCCCATATTACCTCCGGTTTTACTTCCATATTACCAACTATAATCTCTACGATTCTTCTAATGGTCACCCCAACACCGCTACCGAGATTCACCGGTTTTCCGTCTGCCTTTTCAAGCGCAATCATCATCCCCCTGGCTACATCCCTGGCATGAATAAAATCTCTTACCGGAGAACCGTCTCCCCATACCGAAAGAGGGTTTTCTCCGTCCATAGCCCGTTTTATCAGGGAGGGAATCACCATAGCTGTATCCGGATCGAAATTATCATAGGGGCCATAAACATTGGCCGGCCTGACGATGGCTACTTTGTCCCAGCCATATTCGATCCTGTAGGCTTCCAGCTGTAGTTCACCCATACGTTTAGCCCATCCGGCAAACTTGTCATTTTCCGATGGAAATGTTTTCCAGACATCGTCTTCATAAAAAACTTCAGCGGGAGCGTAAACACCGACACTGCTGGTGTAAAGAAACCTCTCTACTCCGGCTTGCCTGGCTGCCTCCATCATATTTGTATTAAATGAAATGATAGGGACGAAAAAGCTGGCTGGTTTTCTAGCGGTCATCGCCGGTGATCCCTTAACTCCAGCGAGATGAAAAACATAGTCCATACCGTTGACAACTTTCTGGCAAAAATCCAGGTACATCAGGTTTCCTTTGACAAACTCAGCGCCTTTTGGACAGCGGCTTTCATCATCCAGCGAAGCTACTCTCACGCAGGCCCCCGCTTGCAGCAGAAGCTCCACAAGCTGCCTGCCGATGAGGCCCGTTCCCCCGGTTACCAGTACGTTTGTACCTTTATACATAAGTATATTCCCCTTAATCATTTAACCTATTGTTAGGCTCGATTCCAGAAAGTGCCGAACCTAGGTTACCATACACCTGAGTCCGGGCATTGGGATTGACCAGCAGAAGGTCAAGATGTTCAGCCATTCTTTAGCCACTCCAGAGTCGTTCCGATGATACTGTCCACGTCCAGCCCGCAAAGCCGCTGGAGGTTTTTCCTATCACCACCTTGAGTGATAAACCTGTCAGGAATACCGAGGCACTTGAGCTTCAAATCCGATTCTCGCTTTACAATAAGACCGGAGATAATATTACCAATTCCACTGCTGATGAAACTCTCCTCAATGGTCAGTATCCTGCCAGTTTTTCCGGCAGTATCCAGTAGCAGCTCTTCGTTGAGTGGTTTTATCCTGTACAGGTCAACAATTCCGGCATCTATGGAATGCCGAGCAAGCTCATTGGCTACCTCGAAAGCTCGATGTACCATAATACCAGTAGTCACAATCGTTAAATCCCGCCCTTCTTTGAGTATACTGATGCCGGAAGAAAAGTCTGCACCATCATCATATAGAGACGGCAGCTTTTCCCGGTCAAAGCGAATATATTTCGGTCCCGGATTTTGATAAGTCATCCGGGCGAAGGCCGCTCCCATTGCACTATCGGAAGCGTTGAAGATGGTCATACCGGGCAAGGAGCTCATAATGGCAATATCCTCAAGGGCCTGGTGAGTCGGCCCGGAAAGGTCGTATGAATAACCGGCGCCAACCATTACGCCATTGATATGGAAACCTTTCATGGACATATGCACCCTGATTTGCTCGAAACAGCGCAGAGGAAGGAAAGGAGCGATAGAATACAGGTAGACAATCTTGTTCGCCATAGCCAGGCCGGTGGCCACATTGACCATATTTTGCTCGGCAATGCCGATATGGATGAACTGGTCAGGTATATCCTCCCTGAATTTATCGAGGCTCGGAGCGCCGAAGTCGTTGGATAGGAAAATTACCTGCCGGTCTTCCCGGGCAATATCATATAATTCGTCGAGGAAGGCATCCCTCATGCTGATATTCACCGGCATAACTCCTCCCTCGCTTTTTCCAGTTGTTCCGCACTTGGGATAATAACATGGCCCATCGGATTATCTTCAAGTAGCGATATTCCCTTGCCTTTAACAGTATTAGCAATAATGACCAGAGGTCTGGGTGATTTTCGGTTCCGAAAGCCTTCAAAAGCAGCGAATATCTCATTAAAAGAGTGCCCGTCAATGGTGATTACGTCCCAGCCGAAAGCCTGCCATTTGTCTTCGAAAGGGTCAAGCCGGAGGCAGTTTTCTGTAAAGTCGATGGTGCATATACCATTCCGGTCGACAACCGCTATCAGGTTATCCAGTTTCCAGTGCCCGGCAAACATAGCCGCTTCCCATATCGCTCCCTCATAACATTCGCCATCGCCCAGCATCACCACGGTTAAATATTCCTTGCCGTCCATCTTGGCGGCAAGAGCCAGTCCTGCACCCACTCCCAGTCCGTGACCGAGCGAACCCCAGACTGCCTCGATGCCGGGAATGTCACCTGGCACATTACCACCATAGGGTCCCAGCAGGCTGCAGTCCTGACAGTACTTCTCCAGTTCAGCTTCAGGGAAAAAATGAAGGTCGCTGAGTATGGGATAAAGCCCGACGGCCCCAGGGCTCTTGCTCATAATGAACCTGTCCCTTCCTTCCCAGGCGAGGTCTTTCACATCGAAGCGGAGAATACCTCCGTAGAACAGGGCGACCAGAAGCTCGGTGCAGGAGAATGCTGAAGCTATCCTTCCTTCACCAGCGCGGGCGCACATCTCGAGGACTTCCTGGCGGACCCGCTTTGCCTTTTCCTGTAATTTGGCGTTACTATACCGAGGCATCGAATCCCCTCTCTGGCTCATAAAAGATAATCTGACTTCCCTGGTTTTCGAATTTGAAAGGAACGTAGAGGAGCCTTTTAAATTTTGTTTTAATTTTAGACTGGGTTTCGGGTTTGGCAAAGAACAGGATGAAACCACCGCCGCCGGCACCAAGTAGCTTCCCGCCGATAGCCCCGGCATCACGCGCTGCTGCGTATATCTCGTCGATTTCAGCAGTCGATATTCTATCGGTCAGGCTCCGCTTTAGCTGCCAGCTTTCGTGCAGCAGTTTGCCGAAGTCAGAAAGGTCACTATTCCCGTTAAGGATCGTTATTCCTTCATCCACCATACGATACATCTCTGACAGCTCCCGTTTCCGGTTGGGAGTCTGCCGGATTTGCTCGGCAGCGATTTCCGAAGCTATCCGGGAAAAACCGGTGAAGAACAGCATTAAATGATCCTGAAGCAGTTCGACTCTTTTCGGCTTGACCGTGATGCGTTTGATATCGATATCGTTTTTACCGCTGAAGCCGATACGGTTGAATCCACCGAAAGCGGCAAGTACCTGGTCCTGAGAGCCAACACTTTCTTTGATTATGTTCTGCTCTATATGAATGGCATCGAGAGCTAATTGCTTTTTACCGGGCATTATGCCCTTGAGGGCATACAGGGCGTTGAGAAGGCCCACTGTAAACGAAGAACTCGAGCCCAATCCTGTCCGGGCAGGCAAGTCACCATCGTGATGGATTTCCATGCCCTCGATAATCTTCATGAATTTGAGGGTTGCTCTCACTGAAGGGTGCTGGATTTCATCGATGTCCTTTACCTGTTCCATCCTGGAATAGACAATCCGGTGTTTGTGCTCGAAGAATGGCGGCAGTAAACGGCAGGAGATATAACAATACTTATCTATAGTAGTGCCCAGTACCGCGCCTTCGTTTTCCTGATACCAGGCAGGGTAGTCGGTACCACCACCAAAAAACGAGATACGGAACGGTGTCTGGCTAATAATCATTTAATTACCTCTGCCATTGTATAAATGCGCCTTATCCTTTATACGTGCCAATTGTCCATATTGTAACCTATTACGCTATGTCCGTAAATAGCAGAAATTACTATATGTGCTGGATGAACTGCTTTCTCCATGTCCCGAATGCGGCTGCGATTTAGCAAAAAATGAGTTTCACGGAAGATGATAAAACGGTTATTAACCGTAATTATTTCCTGTTTGCATATTTTCAGGCTGACTCTCAAACCACCGGTAGGTCTGCCGTATGCCTTCCATTAAGCTTATCTTAGGCGACCATCCCAGCCTGTTAATTTTACTTGCGTCCAGCAATTTCCGGGGAGCGCCGTCCGGTTTCGACTCGTCGAACACTACTTCCCCCTCGAAACCGACGACCTCTTTTATTGCCAGCGCCATCTCTTTTATAGAGATATCTTTCCCGGAACCGATGTTTATTAATTCAGAATCGCTATATTCTTTCATCAAGGTGATACAGGCATTCGCCAGGTCATCGACGTGCAGGGCCTCACGCCGCGGAGAGCCGGTGCCCCAGACAACTACTTCCGCCTCGTTATTTATTCTCGCCCGGTGCATCCTCGTTATCAGCGCCGGCAGGACATGACCGGTTTCCGGATTAAAATCGTCGCCCGGACCATAAACATCGGCAGGAACTGCCGTGATATATTCGACCCCATACTGGCGATGATATGACTGGCACATGCTAATTCCAGCGATCTTGGCGATAGCATACGGCTCGCTGGTAGGCTCCAACTTGCCGTTTAGCAGGTATTCTTCCTTAATCGGCTGGGGGCACTCTTTAGGATAGATACAGGAACTACCTAAAAATAGTAGCTTCTTAACGCCTGATTTCCAGGCGGAATGTATAACATTTATCTCGCTTACCAAATTTGCATAAATAAAGTCTGCTGGATATTGATTATTGGCAAGTATTCCTCCCACTTTAAGGGAGGTCAGAAAAACGTAGTCCGGATGGTTCTCCATGAAATATTCCAGGGTATGAGCCTGAGAAGTCAGGTCTGGCATTTCAGAATCAAGATTTAAAATATGAGTGAACCCGGATCCTTTGAGACGACGGATTATCGCCGAACCTATTATGCCTTCATGACCGGCTACGAAAACCTTATCTTCTTTATCCATAACTTTGTAAAATCAGGATTTTTCTTATTTTAACTTATACCTTATTATATTTCATTTCTTGCAGCGTATCCATCGCGAGGTCGAAATACATTATTTTTAATAATAACCAGATATTGGTTTTATATAAACATTTTCTTGAGTAATATTTATACAATGAAGATAAACCTATCTCCAGAAGACAGAGAAATGGCTTATCTGCTACCAGTGAATGTAAAGCCCTTTTCCAGCTTGTTATGAGCTGGCATCAGAGCCCAACGTGAATACGGGTATTGATTTGAACGGTTAGCAAATGTAAAGTTTTGACGGCAAGCCGTAAAACGTTGTATCATATATGACATTAAGATATGGTGATGAATAACTCGAATAATCCAGGTCACTAAAGGGGAAATAGAATTGATAGATATTGAACTCGAAGACAATACGCTCAGAACTTTCGTAATCTTTGCTCAGGCAGCCCGGGAAACAATGAAATACTTGGATAATCATTTGTTCAGAGGAGCAGGAACCTCATTAATCAGATTCATCGTCTTGCAGGCATTAGTCAGAAATGAGGGAGGTCTGAAACCCACTGACTTAGCCGATTGGACACAGACGGAACGGCATAATATTACCACCTTGATTGACCGTATGGGTAGAGAAGGGCTTATTACAGTTAGTGAGAATCCGCATGATAAGAGGTCAGTGATTGTTAATTTGACGGATAAGGGACGGGAGGTTCTCGAAAGGTCAAATCCCGTAGCGGCTGAAGTTGTTGACCAGGTGATGTCCTCAATAAATGAAAAGGATAAAGTTTTCATGGAAAAAATACTGAGAGTTATGAGGGAAAATGCACACCAGGGTCTGGTATCTGCTGGTAAAGGTACAAAAAAGAAATCAGAGTAGGTTATCCATGCTGCTGCTTACAGATTAACCATCTGGATTTGATAATAAGGTAATAAAAGGGCGGGGACAGAAAACTGTCCCCGTCTTGTACATATAATCTGCGCCTGCCTTTTACCCGGCGTTCTTCTTACTATCACCCCGGCCATAGTTCTCTCGCCATGTCATCCAGCCCCAGTTCCAGCAGCTTTTCCTTGTTGGGCTTGGTTGTTTTTATGTCCCAGTCCATTGCCGTCAGGTACGCCTGGTCAAGGGTCGCCTCATCTACGGTTACTCCGGCCGAGGGTCCGGCTGTCTTCGGCGGTACGCCGATTATTCTTCCCGGCATGTTGTACTCCAGTGAGTTCAATCCTTCCCGGATATTAAAAGCCTGACGAACGTTGTTGATTCTTTCGCCGGTCTTGAGCAGTTCTTCCAAGGTCAGATCCCAGCCGGATACAGCCCGCATCATATCAATAAGCGATTCATAGTTCGGTAACGCTCCGTAGCCAAAAGTGCATATCCCGGTGGCACTCACTGCGTGGTGCCAACTGCTGCCTATCCGGCGTGCCTCACCCCGTCCGCTCCAGGAGTTTGGGTCGAACTCGGGCTGAGGTGGCGTCGGTCCCATACCTCCCTCACCACTCTGGGTATGACGGGCCGGAGTGGCATCCATCCGGTAGGTCGTACCCCAGTGTCTCCCAATCTTGGGGTCGTGGGCTGGTATCTCCTGCCCGTTAATGTGCATGGCGTACTCCCCGGCACCTTTCCCGGTTTTACCGGCAGCCACCTTCACTCCGTCAGCCAGAATATCACCGAAGCCTTCTCTCCGGGACAGTTTCTCCGTCATGGCAACTATCGATCGGTGATTGCCCCAGGTCATTTCAATGCCGTCGGTATCATCCCTGGTGATAATACCGTTTTCATAACACTCGATGGCGAAGGCAATAGCCGCCCCTGCCGAGATGGTGTCCAGTCCGGCACGGTTACAGATGTCATTGGCTTTGATTATCGATGACAGGTTGGTATTAAGGCAGTTACTGCCGAACATTGCCAGCGTTTCATACTCGGGTTTGTGGGCGCCGGCCTCATATTCATATTCACCGGTGCCGGCTTTCATGTGTCCACCGCAGGCAATTGGACAGTGCCAGCAACCCCATGACCGGGTCTGCTCGGTTTTTACGGCATCGGCGGCAATGAGATGGACATCAGGTAAATCGGTGGCAATACCGCCCCAGTTACGTACCGGGGAATCACCCATCTTTAGGCATCTTTCCATGATTGCTGGGGTGCCGTAGTCCCTCAACATTGTGACATGTCCGGTAAGCTCGCTCAAAGTCTTTTTTCTCAGTTCATCTGCTTTTGCCTTATCGGCGAGGGGGACCTCCATGTTGCCTTTCACTGCCACCGCTTTTATCTTCTTGGCACCCATCACCGCGCCGAGACCGGAGCGCCCGGCTGCCCGGCCTTTGTTATTCATAACGGCTGCGATGAGAGATACGGTCTCTCCTGAAGGACCTATGCAGGTGAGTTCTACATCATTGCTCAGTTCTCCCTTGAGTATATCTTCCGTTTCAAAGGTGTCTTTGCCCCAGAGATGAGCGGCGTCTCTCAGTTCCGCTTTACCGTTTTCAATATGGACGTAGACAGGCTTCGGTGAAATACCGGTAAAGAATACCGCGTCATACCCGGCGAATTTCAGGTTTGGCCCGAAATAGCCGCCGGAATTGGCGTCTCCCCAGCCCCCTGTCAGAGGCGATTTGCCCACTGCAATATATCTGTTGCCGGTAATTGCCGGAGTGCCGGTAAGCATACCGGTGACAAGACCAAAGATATTGTCCGGACCAAGCGGGTCAGCACCAGCTTTCTGCCGCTGGAAGAGCATCCAGGCACCCAGACCATAACCACCAAGAAATTTACGTCCCGTTTCTTCGTCCAGCACTTCATCTCTAAATTCACCCTTTGCCAGGTCAACCCATAATATTTTTCCTGCGAATCCCCGCGTCATTTTAACCTCCAGTTGTTACTAAATGGTTTACACAAATATGTACACATGGAAAATAATACAGTAATGCTAACCGCTTGAACCTGCGATTGTCAATGCAGACTTGGACGGGTTGTGTGATATCATTCGGATTAAATCAACCCTATCTTTTTATAGTAACCTGTATACCCGTTGATGTTTGATACCAGGTCGTATTCTTTCAGTTTTACACCGAAATGTTTCTCTATATAACTGCCGACGCTTTGAATGACGGCCTCTTCCTGCTGGTTTGTCTGACGGGCTTGAAGGATAACATTACCAATTATCTTTGTGTTCTCAATAGCACTCGAGATTAATTTTTGCGGCTCCCACCCCATTCCTCCGTGAGAATAGATAAGAAATTTTGAGGGCAACTTTCCAAGCTTCTCCATACTCTCTATGTATATATCAAGGTCGAAGCTGGGAGGTGCTGCCGCCGGTAATGGTTGAGAATCTGAAACGTAAATAAGACCGAGGGCTTCACCACAGAACAGACCTCCTGTTTCTGTATCAAATATGGCGATGTGATGCGGAGCGTGTCCGGGCGTATGGATAATAATCAGATCTCTGCCATTGAGATATAATCTCTCCTCATCCTCGATGATTCTTATTCTCTGCTCGGGGACCGGGAGGATTGCACCATAGACTTCTTCAAAATTGTCTCCAAATGCCAGCTTGGTGCTCCGGATAAGCCGTGATGGGTCAATGATATGTTTTGCCCCTTGAGCATTGGCCACCACTTCTGCTCCCGGGTATATGGCGGACAGCCCGCCGGTAGCGCCGGCGTGGTCCTGGTGAATATGGGTTGGGATAATATACCTGAATTCGGTCAATGAAAGCTCAGCGGCCGCCTGCTGAATGTCAGGTATGAGAGCGGCGGGTCCAGGCTCGATGATTGTATTACCTCCCCCTTCTATAAAATAAACTGTGAAAACGCTGACTTCCCGGGGGAGCTTTACCTCAAGCCTGTATATCGCTTCTGCAACTTTACTAACTTTCGCTGTCATTTTTTCTAAATTATACCGGTCTCCATTAATCGGTCAGGTCAGCCGGACAATCCAGCAGCAAAGCAGGACGATACGCAGCTTTCACCATATGCACCGGCAGCTCGTAAAATGCTCGTTGACAAGCAAATTAGACCAAAGAGCTATCCATATCCAACCAAAGAATTATTGCCTGTCCGCAGCCGTAAGCGGTAACCTGAATCTAGAATCAGTTTGCCCGATTGCTATTGAAATACATTTAACAGTAAATATCCAGACATTTCAAACAAGTCGGGCAGACTTTCGTGATATAGAATGAAATTTCGTACCTACATATTATCCCTGCTGGCCCTTTCAATGGCGATATGGCTATTGTATCACCTCGCCTGCATCTGGATATACGGTAGCTTTTTTATCTACGAACCTAACACTCTTATCCTGCTCTTGGAGACAGTGTTCATTACGCTCTGCATGGTTTTTTCCGTTTCCTGTATTGTTGAACAACTGAAGGCGAATACCAGGTCGAAATGGGTTCAGTCTGATAGCAACGATAAGAAAATCCGGCTGGAGAATCTCCAGTAAACTTAATCAGCCGGCAGCATACTCCAGTTATTCCTTGCTCACCATCAATATTTAGGTCAAGCTATCCAGAATCATCCGGTCCTTATGTATTTCCGTATTACTCTTATTTCAAGGCAGGTCATACTGTCCTTTTTCAAAATTGACAATTACCATCGACTTCATTACAATTTATCAGTTAGTAATGTTTTAAGGAGAGTTGAAATGGCAGAAGATAAAGTATACAAATGCCTGAGTCCTGTTGGGATATCAATGCCGGTGAAAACATATCCTCTGGCGCCTCGTCTTGACACACTCGATGGCAAAACCATCCATATCTGTATCACCGGTGAGCCGGATATCACCTTACCACTGGAAAAGAAACTGAGAAGCGAGTATCCCAATGTGAACTGGACATCTAAGAAATCATATACCCCTACTCCGGTCTACCTGACCGAGGAGGAGATAAAGACCACTGATGCCATGATACTGGCGGTAACCTGGTGAAGCGGTGCCGTATGGGGGCAGTTGCCCTACATAACCAAAATTGAGAAAGCCGGCATCCCGACTGTGGTTGTCGACCTCGAAGACCAGCATAACATGATAGAGCAGGTATCACTTCAATATGGTGTCCCGAAGCTGCGGTATTTAGCCGCCTCGCGGACTCTTCACGGAGAGAAAGATGTCGACAACTTTATCGAACCTATGCTTGATGCCCTGGTCCGACCTCTGACTGATGAGGAAAAAGAAGAGGGTATGTACAGTCCACCGTCTCAGAGGATTCTTTTTGAAGGGACTCTCGGAGAAGCGGAGAAAGTTTACCAGCAGACAAAATATATCCCTCATCCGATGAATGCCCCTGTTGCCGTCTATACGGATGGCCTTCCCATCGTGATTCCCACCGAGGAAAAAGTGGCTGAAATGCTGAAAGGCACCAGTCACAAACCTGACGAAGTAATAACTTATCAGTCTGATAGAACCGGAAATAAGGGCGGTGTGGTACGCTTCATGCCGATGGAAAAAACAGCTACCGTGGAAAAGGTGGCAGTTAATGCCGTAATGGCCGGGTGTAAGCCGGAACACCTGCCTGCGGTGCTGGCTATTGCCGAATCAGGGTGCGGCACCGGTACCACTACCTTCTGGGGACAGTGGGTCTGCGCCAGCGGTCCCTATGTCAAGGAGATAGGAATGAACTGCGGTGTCGGCATGCTTGACCCCGGCAACCCGGCAAATATGCCGATTGGTCGCGCTTATCAGCTAATGGCAATTAACCTTGGCGGCGCTGTTCCTGGTGTGAACCGGATGAACAGTATCGGCAGTCCCTTTAATTCGGGCGGTACCTGCTTTGCCGAGAATGCGGACGGACTGCCGTCGGGCTGGAAAGGTCTGAACGAGGAGTATGGCTTCAGTAAGGACGAGAGTATGGTCCTGGTGATGAACTCGGGCGGCTATATAATAGGCAACCAGTTTTCTCCGGGCGGATACAGGGCATTCCAGAAGAGCGGTCACGGCGGCATGGCAAGGCGTATGGACGTCAAAGGTATCCCCGGACCCCACAACTGGCTGGAATACCTGGTTCCACAACTCTGGGCTGGCCGCGAGGGGGGTTATACTTTTATCATGGTCCCTGAGATGGCGAAACATCTGTACGACATTGGCTTTAAGTCCAAAGATGAGGTATATGAGTGGCTGTGGGAGAAAAGCAAGGAGCCGCTGAAGCAATACAGGTTACGCTCCTGGCCTGATGAGGGCACCAATGGCTGGCTGGGGATAGAAAGGACTTCAGGCAAGCACTGGAAAGAGCTGCCCGAAGATTATATGGTGCCAGTGGTGGACTCCCCCACTGATAACTGTATAATTATCGGCGGAGGGGATGAAGAAGTCTGCCAGCAGCTTTGCGGGCGCCGAGGTCAGCTTGGCCTGGCCCCCGTCTACAGTATAGACGCCTGGCGGTAATACAAGCGATTAAAATTGAGTTCAGTTTAGATTGGGGTACCAGACGGTACCCCAATCTTTTGTGGTGGCGAGTGTTCATTCTTTTTTACAGAAGTCTTCCTGGTGAAATGGGTTTGGTGAAAGGGATAAGCTTCGCCGATTGATGTAACACCTGTCCATTCTGTCACATATGCAGCCGACCAAAGAATCTCATGAAGATAGTTGAATAGCCACTGACACAATAGTGCTTAATTCCAGGTTTATTGATTAAGTTATGTAAAGTTATGATTCGTATTGCCGGTTTTGCTGTACTGAAAATTGCACTTCGTTATTCTATCGAGTACAATCCAGAGAATAACCAGGCGAAATGAGGCGGACTTACGAAAAGGATATCAGTCTACTTAAAGGAAAAATGCATTAACGGCGGCATGGTACTGGTCTGGATGGGTGCCCTCTGGCTTTACCTGTGGATATTTCCCTGGTACGAGTCCTATGTGGATAATCCTCAATGGGGACATAATTACGCCGAAGCGGCGGCTTTTCTTATCCTGGGACTCGCCTACTATAACCGGCGGATAATCACCGATGTTCTGGCATTCGTAGCCACCCTGCTTATCATTCCGGCGGCACTGGAACTGATACCGCACTTTATTACTGCCATGGCCAGCGGCGTTATACTCGTCCTGACGATTGCGGATATGATTATTGAGAGGAAGAGAAGCGATGACCTCTGGCAGCCATCCAGCCGCCCGCTGGCTTTCTGGCTGAAAAAGCACCTGCCCCGTTTTTCATATATAATGCTCGCTCATATCGCCCTTATCTATTTCCTGGTGCGGCTGCCCTTGGGGACTTACGAGACGGAACTCGTCACCAAGGTATTCGATGGCATGCTCTTCCCGATGATGTTATTCCTGATTCTGGAAGACATGCCGGCAATGTTTAGCTCCCTTCGAGCCAAATACCTGGGCTTTTTCTGGGGGATGCTGACCACAATCGTCTCACTTATAATCCTGGTAGTCCAGCCTGAAACGATACCGCTGCTTGTCCTTTCCGTAATAGTAGCCGGAGCGGGGATAGCAGTTGTTCTTACCGGCAGCAAGTCCGTGGAGTAGTCTATTGGAGAGGCAGAACGGGACCGGACAGGACGTTGCAGTTATTATCCCCGCCTTCAACGAGGCTGAGTCTATTACAAAAGTGCTTTCCAGTATCCCGGAAAGCCTGGTCAGCGAGGTTGTGGTAGTAGATAATAACTCAACCGATGCCACCCCTGAAAATGCCGGAAAAGCCGGGGCTACAGTAGTCCGTGAACTGAAACAGGGTTACGGGGCAGCCTGTCACAGGGGGCTGGAATACCTGAAGTCGAAATCACAGAAACCGGACATCGTTGTCTTCATTGACGGGGACTACTCGGACTACCCGGAGGAAATGGACAGGCTGATACGTCCCATAACTGAAGAGGGGTACGACCTTGTTATCGGTTCGAGGATGCCCGACACAACGGAAAAGGGAGCGATGACGCAGCAGCAAATCCTCGGCAACCGGCTGATAATCGCCCTGATACGGCTTCTTTACGGGTATCGGTTTACGGACCTGGGTCCGTTCCGGGCAATCAGGTTCGAGAGACTTGTCGAAATGGGTATCAGGGACAGGACTTACGGCTGGCCGGTGGAAATGCAGCTAAAAGCCCTGAAACAGGGTCTTAAAATACTGGAAGTGCCGGTGAGCTACCGGGTCAGGATAGGCAAATCAAAAGTATCCGGCACCATCAGGGGCAGCCTGAAAGCAGGCGGTAAAATCCTGTTAACGATACTCAGGTGTCTCTGATAGAATGGAATCTCCGGATTTAATAATGACCAGGCAGAGAGCAATTCAGGCAGCGGTCCTCATATTAAGCCTCGCTGGATACATATGGCTGGGCTATTTTACCTCCAGGCCTGATTTTATCAGGCTCATCTGTTTATACGCGGTGCTTTTCGGGCTATACCTTTACATACTTTTCGGGAAAGCATTCAGTAACGGTTTCAGGGTGGCAATCGGGGGAGGGATTCTCTTCAGACTTTCGCTGTTCCTGATGACTCCCAACCTGACGGACGACTATTTCAGGTATATCTGGGATGGACTGTTTATCGCCAGCGGGGAGAATCCATACCTGGTAATGCCTTCGGCGTTTATCTCCAGTCCGGAGGCTGTGCCGGGAATCAGTACTGGCCTATACGAGCAGCTAAACTCGCCGAACTACTATACCGCTTATCCGCCGGTGAGCCAGTTCCTCTTCGGGATAAGCGCTAAATTAGCAGGGGCAAACGTTTTCGGAAATATCCTGCTTTTCCGGGGTTTGATTCTTCTTGCCGAGTTCGGCTCCGTAGCCCTGCTTTATAAGCTGGCAAAAGCTTTCGGGCGTGCCCCCAATGCAGTCCTTATTTACGCCCTGAATCCCCTTGTAATCATCGAGCTGACAGGAAACCTGCACCTGGAAGCGGTTATGGTCTTCTTTTTACTACTGGGCGTCTACCTGCTGGTGAGGGAAAGATCGGTCTTTTCAGCTATCTGTTTCGGGCTGGCGGCGGGCACAAAGCTGATACCACTCATTTTTCTGCCTCTGCTGATAAAGAGGCTGGGAATGGTAAGGAGCCTGAAATACTATTTGATTACCGGGATTACCTTGCTGGTAATGCATGCCCCGTTTTTCAGCACGCAGGCTGTTTCCAACTATTTTACAAGCCTCAGCCTTTACTTCAGGGTTTTTGAATTCAATGCCAGTATATATTACCTGCTCAGGTGGCTGGATGGACTGACTTCTGATGGCAACATTATCCCGGTCTCGATGGTCCTGCTGCCGGTAATTACTTTTCTTGCCGTGATATTCATTGCCTGGCGGGAAAATCCGTCGCGGCAGGAATCCATTTTTACCGCCATGCTGTTCTGCCTGACCGCTTATTACCTGCTGTCCACGAATATTCATCCCTGGCACCTGACGGTACTTATTATGCTTTCCGTTTTTTCCGATTACAGATATATGCTACCATGGTCTTTCGGAGTGGTGCTTTCTTACTTCGGTTACCGGACGGTTCCGTTTTCGGAAAACCTCTGGTTGGTGGCAATCGAGTATCTGATGGCGGGAGGTTGGATGGCTTATGAATTCTACAGTAAATTGATACAGGGAAGGCGCTGATGAAAGCCGGTGAGAAAGAAAAAGCAGGGGAAAGCACGGCCCTGGTCATTTTCCTGCGTTTTCCCCGCCCGGGGAGAGTGAAGTCACGCCTGGCAGTATCGCTGGGACAGGAAAAGGCGGCGAATTTTTACCGGCTCTGTGCGGAGCAACTTTTTAGAGAAATTAGCGGCGTGTCTGGCGACTGCCGGAAATACCTGTTCTACAGTGACAGAGGTGATGAAAGCGATATCATAAATTGGGCGGGACCGGGATTCGATTACCTGCCGCAGGCGGGAGGTAATCTGGGAGAGAGGCTGGAACAGGCTTTTTCCAGGCTTTTCGGGAAGGGAATGGGTAAGGTGATAATCCTTGCCAGTGATACCCCGGATATTACCGTTGGAATCATTAATGATGCCATAGAAGCTATGGACCGGCACGATATCGTGATAGGGCCTTCAATCGACGGCGGGTACTATCTGATAGGCATGAAAAAACAGCACGGTGAGCTTTTCAGGGGTATTTCGTGGAGCACGGAAAAGGTTCTGGGACAGACAATGGAAATTATAGAAGCGCTTAAACTGGGCGTTTACATCCTGCCCGAACTCAGAGACATTGATACCGAGGAAGACCTCCGCCAGTGGGTGAAAACAGCGGCAGACAGGAGTAATCCGGTGCTGGTGTATGCGGGGACGGCAATGCTGATATAATAAAAGAGTAACAATGAGCATCAGCGCAGATAAGAATAGCCGGGTAACCGGGGGCTTGAATGACTTCGAGGAGGTACTGAAAGAGCATGAGTTGGTGCTGCCCCCCGTCGCTTTCGAGACGCTGTGGGTCAATATCACCAACCTCTGCAACCAGGCGTGCACCCACTGTCATCTGGACGCCTCCCCGAAGCGGAATGAGCAAATGGACCGCGTCACCATCGACCGCTGTCTGCAAATACTTGCTGAGAGCGGCTCCTGCCTGAAACTGGATATTACCGGGGGAGAGCCGGGGCTTCACCCGGATTTCAGGTACCTTGTTACCGAAGCCAGAAAGCTGAATAAAAACGTAACCGTGCGTCATAACCTGACGGTGATAGTGGACGGCAATCCGGTGACCGGAGAAAGTATGGAATACCTGCCGGAGTTTTTCGCTGAAAACAGCGTGGAAGTGCTTGCCTCATTGCCCCATTACGAAGCAGAAGAAACCGACCGTGTACGGGGCAGCGGCGTCTTTGAAAAGAGTATCAGAAGTCTCCGGCTGCTTAACGAGCAGGGATATGGCAGAGAAGAAGACGGCCCAGCCCTCAACCTGGTCTATAACTACAGTGGCCCGTTACGCCCTGATGACCAGGCAGTCATGGAATCCGAATTCAGGCGGGAGCTGATGGCAAAATACGGCATTAGTTTCAACAGGCTGTTCACGGTGACAAATATGCCGATAAACAGGTTCCGGAGACGGCTTGAAAAGTCCGGCACTTACAGCGAATATATGGAAAGCCTGAAAGAGACTTTCAGCGAGACAGCCGCTCAGGCGGTCGCCTGCCGCTCACTAATCAGTGTGGACTACAGAGGGCGTATCTATGACTGCGATTTCAACTTGGCGCTCGGCCTGCAGGCGGGGGAACCGGAGCCGTTGACGGTTTTCAATCTCGATATGCCATCAATATTGAACCGCAGGATAGGATTCGGCTCACACTGCTTCGGCTGCACTTCCGGCGGGGGAAGTAGCTGAGTGGGGAATATTCTGCCCGTGGAGGCGGAAACGGAGTAAAGGCCCCGGATACCTGCCCCTCATTTATGAACTGGTACCGTATACCCTGAAGGTACCCCTCATAGTTTCTGGATGAATATCGCACCTGAAGAAATACGTGCCAGGAGTTTCAGGCGCGGTGAAGGTGTAGGCAATCGTTCTGGGACCTGTAATTATCTCGCCGATGAAGATTTCCTGATTCGCTTCTTCAGACCGGTAGACGGCAAAGTTATGGCGCAGGCTGTCCCTGTTTTCAAAAACAATCGTTACCTCTTTACCGGCCGCCACACTGATATAACTCCGGCTGAATTCTCCGTTTTTGGCGATGAGTTTAATGCCCTCGGATGAAGTTGTACAGGCAAATAAAAAAGCTGATAGACCAATGAGAAGGAAGATAGTTATTATTTTTACAAGACCCGGTAAAGACTTTTTCATGATTCTACCTCCCTCATTCGCTGATGTACTTCTATATTTAGGATAACCTGATGCCCATTAATTAATCAAGATTGAATTCCGGAGAATCAGGAATTCACCCTGCCGGGATTCGATAGTAAAGAGAACTTTATTATTAAATCCAATGATTGAAACCAGCAAAATTTACGATTCCCCAGATAAAAAAGTGAGCAGACAATGAGAATATTAATCGGAACGTAGAGATAACTATAATAGACAAACCAGGAATAGAAAACTCTCAGGCTCCTGACAAAGTCCTGCGTTGTGAAACAGTTCAGTATTTTATTCGGAAGAGACGTTTAAGTAAAACCGGGTATACCTCACGCCATGACTTGAGGAGATTCCAGGATTCCATTAATTCCAGCTCCTTTTTAGGACTGTAAGCACTTCGTACGTAGTACTGTACGATATTTTCGATTGCCTCCGCCTGTGATGGTAACGCCAGTGCCATTTCGGTGCAGAACTCCAGAGGTGTTTGAGGAGATCTTGGCCCTGACTTGGCCAGTGAGGCAAGTCTGCAAAGTTTCCTGTATACTTCAGTGGCGAGTTCTGATTTCATTGAGGTCTTTAGCCAGCGTGATAATAGTATCCAGGGAATAAACACTACTAAAATAATGCAGACTATTGTTAATGGCAGAACTATTCGCCCCCAACTCTGAAAACCAGAACCCCGGCTACCAGCACTGGTGCCTTCACCGGCTATACTATCTTCAACCCACTCCTCTCCTGTATCATAATAGTACCAGTATTCATCATATTCATCGAGATAATTACTTCCTCCCAGCAACGCTCCGGACTCGATGTCCAGTGGAGGTGTTGCTTCAAATCCTACCCAGCCATAACCGGGGAAATATACCTCCGGCCAGGCATGGCGCTGCTCGGCCCGAAGTATGGAGTGCCCCGTTTTCTTATCCCATTCACCGGGCGCGTATCCAACGCTAATCCTTGAAGGTATTCCCACCGAACGGAGCATTACTGCCATGGCTGAGGAAAAGTGAACGCAGTTACCTGACTTTTCGACAAACAGAAAATAATATACGCCATCCACTTCCTCAGGGGGAGCTTCTACCTCTCTGCTATATTCCATCTTGGAAAGGTGTTGCTTGATAGCGATTACCTTGTCATAGTTGTTTTCATGCTCCTCGGTTACCGTTTCACTCAATCGCTTTACGCCTGAGGGCAGATTTGACGGTAATTGAATATAGTAGTCTTTAATCCGGTTAGGATATATGTCCCCGGCCTCAGATAGCTCATCAGGTGTAGCCGAGACAATACTGTTAGTTACCGTATAGCGACTGTCAGGTTTGAGGAAATAAGGGGTTGCTACAGAAACTGTATCTGGGTTTCCTTTTTTAACCCGGGTTAACCTGATAGTATCGGTTGGGCTGTTATCCGGACCAGTAATAACGAGGTCTTCAGGTAACAGTTTCCCGACTTCATCCAAGTTTAATTCTTCGTTGTTCCCCTGCATGGACCGTAACGAGCGAGATAAAGACGCCACATCCGGCGGCAAGGTGTTGTCAACGGATGTGGATGAGAGGTCTATATCGAAACTGGACGGAGCCAGGGATTTAATAGAGACCGGCTTGTCTGAAGAAATAAACTCCCCTGAATTTAAAATAATGTCCGTTTTTAATCTTGTTTCTACAAAGTAGGTTATTTCACTGCGATTCGACTCGCCTTCGCTTCCAGTACCGGCACTTCCTTCCCGCAGCATCTGCTCGGTAGTGTTGGAGCTGGTCCATCCCGTATTCGAGTAAACATTAAACATATGTGTTCGCCAGTAAGATGGTTGCGGTGATGTGACAATAAATTGCCTCTGCCTGCCCCGGTCAAACCCCGAATCTCCAAGTAATAGTTCACTTTTTTCACTGCTCTTGAGCATCGGTTGTTTGGTTTCGATGGTGGAAAACAAATCATTCAAACGTCTTTCGATGTTATTAATCCGGAGTGATTGTGCTCTTACTGTGTTCTCCAGTTGAGTAACCCGGACTTCCGGGGTGAACCGGGAAACAGTGGCAACCAGTGTGCTCAACAATAAAAGCGAAATGAAAAAGTAGGCCACACTTCTTTTCGTATAGTAGATACCATTGTTTTCCAGCCCGGGAGTTTGTTTGATGAGTCTCATTATGCCGAGAAACAGCAGGGACACCAGAATAAAAAGAAAGAAAGAGGTATAATGCTTTTCCGGAAGGTTGCTGAGATTGGCAAAGATAATAATCGCCCCCAGAGAAATCGCTATCCACGGATTTTGCCTTCGTACAATAAACCAGGTCGACACGTAGCCAAATATCCAGGTGCAGAATACGAGAAGCGTGGCAAACTGCACCATACCGATTCCGGGTTCGGTAATAGTCATCGCCTGCCACCATGATTGAAAAGCAAACGACAATTTGCCGGCGGACGATAATGATTCCGGTATGGATAATAGTGGATATATCTGCCAGATTGTTACCAGAAAACCGGTGACCACCACAACGGAGGATATTATGAAACCGGATAACCGGCTTCTACCGAGCACCCAGCTTAAGACAATGGCAAGAGCCAGGACGACCACTAGTGAAGGATGAGGTGTAATCCATTCAGCTTGCTCCACAGAAAATACAGGAACCCAGAGCACGGGTAAGAGGAAAATTATACTGAGCCACCAGCGCCGGCCACCCAGCCACTTCTCCAGTTGCGCCCATGATATGCCATGTCCCAGCAGTTTCTTTTCTTTAAATGACATACTTTCCGATTTCTCCACGTTTTGGTCGCCTTACAATACGCCTCCGGCAAATCGGGCTTGTGGTAGCAGCACCTTGCTATCGAGTGCTCTTGCCAGCGACTCTCCGGGTCTAACGGTATATACCTGGAAGCCGCTGGAAATTAGATTTCTGCTGGTATTCACCCCACCGGTTATTCCGGAAAAACTATTATAATCAAGCGATATAACAATTACCGGGGCACCACGGTTTTTTACCTGACGGAGCGGTCCTAATATCCTCTCCCCGGATGCAGGTGTGATAACTATAAGTACCGTTTCCGAGCCGAAATTGTTTATTTTATCCAGTATCAGTTTCTCGACTGGCACTTCTCCCGCTGCTTTCAATATAGCGAGTACCTCCATAATATCCCAGAAGTGCCGTTCTCCCGTCTGAGGTAAAAAGAGATACGGCTGGTCTCCGGTTGACACCAATCCAACCTGCTTATCATTGTTTATATATTTCTTAATCAGAGACGCAGCAATCGTCACGCTATATTCCTCGGTACTGTTATCACCTTCTCCCACCTGAGAATTCTGATGCATATCGAGAACAATCCATATATTCTTTGAAGAATAGTTTAAACTGTCAGCATCAAACTCCTTGACCATCAACTTCCCGGTATGAGCGGTACTGCGCCAGTGGATGCGGTTCAGAGTATCTCCGCCGACATACTCCCGGACCCGGGCGGCATTGGGGCCGATTTCACTGGTCAACCACCGGCTGGTGTCATATCCCGGCGAATCGGGTGAACGCGACTGAAAGAACGGTAAATCCAGCGTTGCCGGATAAACAACAATACTCTTGGACTCTCCCAGATTGCGATGGAATGAGAAAAAACCAAACGGGTCTGTGGACGTAACAGTTACAGTACCCAGGTTATACAGTCCACGGCACTGACAATAGACAGAATTCTCCCACTGGAAATAACCTCTCGGAGGCAGGTTAAACGATGCCGCACTATGCTGTCCCGGTAAATCCGTGTTCTCTATTGTTTTAATGAATAGCTTGGGCAGCCAGCTATTATTGAATATGGTAATCTTTTGCTCAAACCGGTCACCAGCCTGGCAGTACTCCGCTGAATTACTGACCTGACCGGTTAGACCACGGATACCAAAAAATGCCCAGAGATATCCGGATATGAGGACTATCGCCATGACGGCGAACAGACGTAACAGTAGAACGGAACCCGTTGTCAGAGCCAGCAGGAGAACGAAAAGAGGGACCAGTATAAGCAGTATTCTCCTCTTCATAGGGTCTCATCCGGAATATATAATCCAGCTTCTAGAAGACGCAAAATTGTTCTTGTCCTATCGACCGACCAGCGTTCCCGGTACAGGCACGGTATCGAGAATCTCTAAAATACTGGCACGGCCACTTCTATCTTTCATACCGTCGGTCGATGGTAATATCAGTCTATGTGCAAGGACGGGTTCAGCCAGGGCTTTAATATCATCGGGAATAACATAGTCACGTCCCGTCATGAGAGCCCTGGCTTGAGAAGTACGGTACAGTGCCAGTGACCCCCGTGGAGAAGAACCGAGGTATACTGAATGGTGGTGCCGTGTTGCCTCGACGACCAGGGCGATATACTTTTTTACCAGGTCATCAACATAGATGCTTTTCACTGTCTCCTGAAGTTTTATAATCTCAGAAGCATCAGTTACGGAACTAAGCTGTTCAATGGGGTGAGTATATCTCTGTCTCTCCATTATGTCAATTTCATCAGTTAGTGACGGATAACCAAGACTTATTCTCAGCATAAACCTGTCAAGTTGTGCTTCGGGAAGAGGAAATAGACCCTCGTACTCAATCGGGTCCTGAGTAGCCAAAACGTGGAATGGGACGGGAGTATCATATGTGATTCCATCAACAGTGATTTGTTTTTCCTCCATCGGTTCCAGCAGCGCTGACTGAACCTTGGGAGTGGCTCGGTTGATTTCGTCAGCCAGGACTATCTGTGCCATAATCGGCCCGGCACGAAACTCAAAATCGTTAGCCTTCTGGTTGTACACCGAGACTCCGGTGATATCACCCGGCAGCATATCCGGAGTAAACTGGATTCGCTTGAATGAACAGCTTACCGACCTCGCCAGGCTGCGGGCGAGCATTGTCTTGCCGACGCCCGGGGCATCCTCGATTAAAAGATGACCCTGACTGATAACCGCTATCACAGCTAACTCAACGGCTTCCCGCTTGCCAATGATTACTTTTTCAATATTATTTACTATTTCCAGTATTAATTTATGAGCTGTAACCAATTCATTGTCCATCCTATTCCCTCACCATTTATTAATAGTACTACTTGGTATGTGCTAATTTATTTGCAGGTATACCGGGAGTACATTTTCCCCAATCGATTGAAGTGTGCGTACCTATACAGTACCGTTAATATTCAATAAGTATTCCTGCGGGCCCCGGTCCATTTAATACTATTATACAGTTTTATTGGCCAATTATTCTAATGTTAAAACTCACCTGCAAAATCTACCGGACTCCGTTTCTCCACCTTGGTACTCTTCCGTGTTAATATATGGTAACAAATTACTACAAAAATAGACTGGAGAAGGAATCGACCTTGAGCTCGTATAGGCTTCAAAGAGACTGGACACAAGGAAGTATAATTGGCAATCTATGGTCTCTTGCCTGGCCAATGATGATAGCCCAGAGCCTTACTATGATAGGTCCTACCGTTGATATGATATGGGTAGGAAAACTGGGGGCAGCTTCGGTTGCCGGAGTCGGTATTTCGGGTATGGCAGTAATGGTGGTTAACGCACTGAAAATGGGTCTTTTCACAGGGCTGAGAGCAATGGTCGCCCGTCTCGTCGGGGCTGGAGATACAGAAAGCGCCAACCATGTGTCACAACAGGCCTTCGTTATCGGGATTTCTTTATCCGTGTTCCTGGCAGTGGTTGGTGTATTTTTTGCCGAGCAGATATTAATCGTTTTTGGGGTGGAGCCTGATGTTGTTGCCGAAGGAGCGGCATATATGCGCATCCAGTTGGTCGGCTCAGCAACAATGTCCTTTGCGCTAATCGCACAATCCATCATGCAGGCATCGGGTGACACGGTAAACCCGATGAGGATAGCCGTTTTCTTCAGGCTTTTCCACGTTGTTCTTTGCCCTTTCCTGGTATTCGGCTGGTGGATATTCCCTCAGTTGGGTGTTAGTGGTGCCGCATTAACTAATGTTGTTTCTCAGAGTGTCGGAGGAGCCCTTGGATTATGGTTTCTCTTTAGCGGGCGGACTCGCCTGCGGTTGACCTTGCGTAATTTCTACCTTGACAGAAGTATCATATGGCGTCTTTTAAAAATTGGAATACCTGCCTCGATTACAGGGATGCAAAGAAACCTGCCTTACCTTGTGCTGGTATGGTTTATCTCTCCTTTTGGTACCTTTGCTGTCGCCGCTCATTCTATTATGCAAAGAATAGACGGTTTCGTGCGAACGCCGGCTGCCTCACTGGGCTCGGCAGCCGGTATTCTAGCCGGGCAGAACCTGGGAGCGGGAAAACCTGAGCGTGCTGAGAAAGGAGGTTGGCTGGCGGTGGGGCTTTTCACGAGTGTTATTGTCATTGCGTCGGTAGCAATATGGTTTTGGGCTGAATACATAGTTCGAATCTTTAACAGTGAGCCTACTTTCGTGGAAATAGCAGCCACTTTTTTGAGGATCCAGATTGCAGGGTACGTTTTATTTGGCTTTATCGTTGGCTTAAGCATGTGTATAGATGGTATTGGCGATACTATGGTAACAATGCTGGTGACACTGCTCACAATGTGGCTGATACAGGTGCCGCTGGCTTATGTTCTACCAAACTTTACCCGCCTTGGTGTGTACGGGGTGCAATGGGCAATAGTGGCGGCACTGGTTATGAGAGCGGCTATCTACTTGATTTATTTCCGTTCAGGAAGGTGGAAACGAAAGAAGGTATAACGGACAATCCAAAAGCAATAAATCTAATCTCGAAAAACGTATTGAAAGTATTGATAGAAGAATGAAGGAGGAAGTACAATCAGGTATATCCTTACAGGTTATTCACAATAACACAGGGTTATCCGGTACAGAAGGTAAGAAGGAGAAGTCATGCGGCCCGAAAAGGATGAAGTTATGGCTTTTTTGAAGCCGGAACCGGTTACGGAAGAGGAACTCGCCGGGCTGGAAACGCTGAAACCGGGCGACTACGAGATTTACAGCGAAAGAATAAATATGATACTGGCCGAGTGTAAAGAAGTCTTTATCAGAGTGGGGAATTCCAACTGGGTCCTGGCCGGAGACCTGATTGTCGGCCTGCATACGGTACAGGGCGACCTGGCAAGCTCCTGTCTTGGCACTTTCATTCATTCCGTTACGGCCCAGAATCCTATCAAGTGGATTATGCGCAACTTTAAGGATAATCCAAGTGTCGGGGTGCATGAGGGTGATATTTTCTACGCCAGTGAGTCTACCTACGGTGGAATACACAACTGTGACCAGCTGGCTCTCATACCTATTTTCCATGAGGGTGAGCTTATAGCCTGGGCATCAGCCGGAACTCACATCGCCGAGACAGGCGCCATTGCCCCGGGAGGTATGGTACCCTATGCCAGAAGCCGTTATGATGAGGGAATGAGTCTCACCCCGATTAAAATTGCCGAAAACTACCAGCTTAAAGATGACCTGGTTGAGCTTATGGTCAATTTTATCTCTCGCGCTCCACGCCAGCAGACGTTAGACCTGAAGGCAAGGGTAACGGCGGCTGACCGGCTGAGGATGCGGGTTCAACAACTGGCCGAACAGAAGGGAGGTAGCTTTTTTCGCGGCCTGCTCCGCAGGATAATTGAAGTTGCGGAGGAAGGAGCTAGGAAAAGAATCAGCCGGTGGAATGACGGGGTTTTCCGCAATGTCCTCTTTGTCGGCGCCGTAGGAGCCCGGCTGAGTCTCTGGCGTATTTTTTGCACGGCTTACAAAGAAGACGACCATATCCTCTTCGATTATACCGGTACTTCGCCCGAAAATGACAGTGCCTTTAATTGTATGCCCTGGGTGGTGGTGTGTTACGTTGCGCTGCACATATATTCGCACGGTTTCTGGGACTTGCCGGTTTGTGCCGGTACTTTAGTACCGGTGGACTTTCACATTCCCGATGGCACCGTTATTAGTCCCAACTGGGATGCGGCAATATCCCATGCGCCGCATGTCGGCGAATACCAGAATAATCTGGTCCCCAAGCTCTTTGCCTGCATGATATTCAGCAGCGAGGACAGGCTAGAGATTGCTGCCTCAATAAACGGAGTGCCGGGCGGTGGCGGCACCGGCGGTAGAGGCATGCCTTTTATGGGCGGGGGAGGGGGCTGGGTCAGAAACACAATGGGACAGGGCGCCCGTGTAGATATGGATGGTATGGATAGTGCCCTCTTCCGCTCGGCTGTGCACGCCCCCGGAAGTGATGCTGAGGAGGCGGAGGTTGATGAGCCGATTCTTCATCTCTGGCAAAAGCACAGGAAGGACAGCTCTGGCCACGGTAAATACCGCGGGGGAGCCAGCGGCTACACCGGGACCATCATCTACGGTGTGCCCCACGTCAAGGGTGACCTCAGCAGGGAGTATGCAAGAGGCAGAATTCTGGTTGGGCAGGGGCTCTTCGGTGGTTATCCATCCGTTGCTACTCCCGGCGTCCGCATAAACAGGAGCAATCTGATGGAGCTACTGACTAAAGGTGAGAAAAACCTGCCCATGACGCCGGAGCAAATAATCAAGGAAAAGGTCGTTGAAGAGTATCCAGATGAGATTCCGGGACTGGTATACGAGGGTGCTCTGATGGCAGGTCAAGCCACCGGTGGCGGGCACGGTTACGGGGACGTGCTGGAGAGAGAGCCACAGGCGGTGGTTGATGATGTGAGACATGAAATCGTCTCCGACTGGGCGGCCACCAACGTCTACCATGTGGCATACGATACCGAGACATGGACGGCAGACGAGGAGAAAACGGCCGAGCTGAGAAAACAGGAGCGCGAAGACCGTCTCCGACGGGCAAAAAGCTACGATGAATTTGAGAAGGAATGGCTGAAAAAAAGGCCCCCGGAGGACATGTTAACCTACTATGGCTCCTGGCCGGATGCCAAAATAGTCAGACCCATTATCAGGATATAATCCTCATTTTTAATATGACCGTCTCATACTAATGAGGTCAAGCCTGCTGCAATATGTAGACTAACCCGAGGTCACCATCGACTTTCACCTTATCGCCGGTTTTTATTTTCTGCGTTGCCTCCAGGCAGCCGACAACAGCCGGAATACCATACTCTCGTGCCACGATTACTGCGTGAGACAGAGCGCCACCACCATCGGTAATAATTCCGGTGATTATCTCAAAAGCCGGAGTCCACAGAGCGCTGGTTCCCGGAGCTACCAGAATATCTCCCGGCTGAATTTCACCCAGTTTGTCTTCAGTTTCTATCACCCGGGCATAACCCTCTACCACACCGGGGGCTGAAGCAGCGCTATAAAGGTCGGCTTTCACATCCGCTCTGACGATAGGAGCGGATGTGGAGACGGTTATCACCGGGTCTTTCTTTATCATTTCCTGCACGAGCTCGATGTTGCCGTAGAAAGGTTCGGGAGTGGTGTTAAGGTATCCTTCCCATTCTTTCCGACGTTTGTTTACGTACTTATCAAGCTTGACCTTTCCCATTGGTATCATTGCCTTCTCTATCTCATCGGCAATCAGAAAGTAGACATCTTCAGCATCTTTAATGACATTAGCTTCGGCAAAGCGACGCCCGATTTCCCTGGTTATCCAACGCCCCATTGCGTGACAGTAAAGGTCGAGATAATAGGTGTGGTCTTCACTCCAGTAGCTGGCTTTCTGTGCCGCCTTCATCAATGCCTCGAACCATCCCCTCTGGTTTGCTGCTACCCCGGACAGCACCTTGTCTTCTGTCTCCTTCCTTGTCTCGATAGCCTGTTCCCGTCTTTCGTCGATGCTCATTGTTCCGCCTTTGGAAATGGCGACCTTTATCGGCGGTATGCCCAGGCTCGGTTTTTCAATCCAGTTCGGCGTTGCCCAGTCCAGCATGCGCTCGTTCCGCCAGCCGTGAACTTCGAGGAATTCATAGTATTCCTGGAGCCACTTCTTCCCGTTATCGCTGTTTTCCAGTCTAGAAATCACCGCTTTATTATCCTCAGTGGTCCGGAATATTTCACCGAGCCCCAGTTCCTCTCCCCGGACTCCGAGACGCCAGATCTCTTTATTGAACCTGAATATCATACTGTCATAGCCGGCAACGAGCCTGGCAAACTGGGCATCGGTATGACCGAAGTCAAGCAACTCACGGCACATCTGGTCGAACAGGCCGAAGAGGTAATAGGCTGGCACCATCAACTCCATATGTATATCCCATTGTTTCCTGTCTACCTGCATATAATCGTCGAAAAGGTCGAGCAACTCGGTATTGCTCAGTTTCTTGATATCCTCATACTTTGCCAGCCCGTACTTATCCTTTAGTTCCTGATAGGTAGCCATCATCTCGGCTTTGCGTGTTTCCCAGACTGAGTCGAAATCTTCTATATATGGTCTTATTCTTTCTCTGAATACCGGCTCACGTTCTTTTAACTCCTCTTCTGTAGTCTCGATTACAGTGGGATAGGGGTAGCCGTTAATATACCTCACGTCCCAGCCCTTCGTTGTCGGCAGGCAGAGTCGTTCGGACGCCCTCTGTAGAGCACGGTAAGCCCATTGCCCCCAGCTCTCCATGAAAAAGAGCGGCCGCCAGGCAGGTGTGCCGTGAACGACATCGGCGAGAAATACGGTATAGTTATTCAGGTCATTCTCATCATCGAATTCAAACCGCGTTGAGCCATATACAACATCCATTTTCCCCTCCTTACAGGCTTGTCTAAATCTGGGGTGGCCTTACGCTCCAAGTATCTCCTTGTGCCTTAAAGCCCTCTTTAGTGATGGTTTCATCTTAATCTGGCGGGGTTACCAGTCCGGCGGGCCTACTGGTTTCTGTTTATCATATATGTCGTTATATATCACAGTCCCGAAATTTTTGATGACCTCCCAGCGCTTTTCATTCCACGGCTCATCCGGGCAAGCCCGCATTATCGCTTCATGGCGGGCATTGAAACCTGCCTTGAACTCCGGATGTGTGATGATGAACAGGTCATTGTTCCTGATACCCCGTATCACACGCTCGCCAGTCTCCATGGGATCCATCCACACGTTTGGATCCCTGAGTGGCCGCCCGGAAGGTGGCACTGTTTCTGCCTCGTTCCTGAGGTGGGCGGGTCGGTTCTCAAAGGAAGATTTGCCCAGGTTGGTCATCGTCGGCCCGGGGACAAGCACTGATACCCCTATATTCTTATCCTGGAGCTCAGTGGCGAGAGCTTCCATCATGCCTGCTACGGCGAACTTCGTCGTGCAGTAAGTAATGGAGACACTGGTAGCGGCTATACCGTTGGTGGATGAGGTAGCTATGATATGCCCGCCCTCACCATGTTTGAGGATGCGCGGCAGGATAGTCACCAGACCATTTATAACGCCACCCAGGTTGACGCCCACAACGTAATCCCAGTCTTTGTAGGTCACGTTCTGTACAGGGCCTCCGGCGCCTGCGCCGGCGTTATTGACCAGCACGTGTATCTTTCTGAAGACTGCTTCTGCTTCATCAGCGGCTCTGGCGTAGGCAACACGGTCGGTAACATCCAGTTTAATGGGGTGGACAGGCTTCTTCTTCTTTTTAAAATAGACCATCGCTTCATCCAGCGCGTCCTGCCGCGAATCAACTATGGCCACCTTCATGCCATATTTGGTACAGGCCCTGGCAATGCCCAGCCCGATGCCGCTGGCACCACCGGTAATAAACGCCACTTTCCCTTCCAGCACTTCCATCAATGTTATCCCTTTATGCCTTCAGAATATCCTTGTGCCTAAGCGCCCGCTCAAGAGACGGTTTCATCTTCATCTCGCGGAACTCTTTGATGGCGAAGTCAAGGTGGTCAAGGGCTTCTTTCTTTTCATCGGGGTAGTGCTCAAGCAACAGCTCGGCAAGCTGGAGACGGGTGAGGGCGAGTTCAGGGCGGAATTTCATATCGGTGGCAACCCTCAGCGCTTCTTTATAGTGCTCCCTGGCTTCGTCATACCTTTCTAGGAGAGCGGCCGCCGCTCCGAGATGGCGGTGTGTGCAGGTAACCGCCTGCCAGCAAAACACGGTCGGATAATTGTTGGTAATTCGACTTAAAAGGAATTTGACATCCTGGCGGTGCCCGGCAATCACAGCTGATTCTAAATAAAGGATATCCATCCATGTTACAGTCATATCCTCATCGGGGTTAAGACCGGTTCGTGTCATTACCCGTTCTTCGAGGAATTTTTTCACTTCAGCATCCCGGTTGAGATATGCTAGACAGCAAGTCATTTGAGGGCTCGCTTGAGCAGATTGAGCACCTTCGCTATAAGTAATCAGAAAGCTGAGAGCTTCATCAGCTTTACCGAGATGGATCTGAGCCTGTGAACTGCTTTGAAGCGCACACGCTCTACCATATCCGGGGATACCCAGTTCCTCGCCCCGGGCAATAATAGCCTGCCTTCCTTCAGAAGCTTCCTCAAGCCTTCCTTCAATGGTAGCCAGTACGCAGTCCAGAGCCATCGATAAAAGTATAACGTGTGCCTGTCCGGTACGTTCCGCCATTTGTTTCAATTCGTTATAGAATTTCATGGCTCTTTCACGCTGGCCAGATTGGAGTAACGGTTCGAATAGAAAATAATATGAAGTGCCCAGCACTTTTACAGATACCCCTGTGCGAGGCCATCCTGCCAGTTCCTCTGCCAGACGGTACCTTTCTTCGATAAACTGTGCATTTCTCATCATAACAAGCTGTGTATACGACATATACCAGAAAGCTTCATTATCACCAAGATGGCGGGCTGCATTAAATGTCGGCTGGAGTTCCTCTATTATTTTTGCCATGGTAGCCCACTGACCTTGCTGATTTGCATCCATCCAAACAACAAGCCCATTTATATAATCTGCCCAAGCACGTTCTATCGTATTCGGTTCGGCGTGTCTGTCTGCGCGTTCGCCCCATTCCCTCCATATTTCAACGCTCTGCTCCGCGTACAAATTGGCGCGAGAAGCTGAACCTGCTATCTGAGCAGCAAGTTTATCATCTCCAATCTCTTCAGCTAGTGAAAACGCTTCCGGTAGCTCGACATTGAGGGCTCGCCTCGGTTCTCCGGCAATACTCAGAGCATCACTCAAAGCCAGGAGCAGCCTGCACATTTTCGCTTTATCGTCGGGGTCGAATACCCTCTGTACCTTAAGAGCCTGGTCAAGCATCCGAACTGCCTCACCGTAGGCATATACACTTGAGGCACGGTTTGCCGCCATTTCACTAAATTCGACTGCTTTCTTCAGGTCAGCCGGGTCAGTGGACTGGGAGAAATGCTCGGCAAGCTCCACTGCATGCTCACCAAGCCTTTTTTCGTACTGCTTCTCAAGGGCCCGGGCTACCTGCTGGTGAAGCTGCAGGCGCTGCGGCGCGATCATTTCTTCATATAGTGTCTGGCGGAAGAAAGCATGGGTAAAGCGGTATATTATTGCACCAACCTGCGAGCGCTCCTCCAGTATCGATAGCTGAACGGCTTCTTTAAGGGCATTGATGAAAACATCATCATTGATATTGACGACTGCTCTCAGCGTATCGAGGGCAAACTCCCGCCCGATAATGGAGGCTGCTGAAAGCAGCTGGTTGCACTCGGGACTTAAGTTGGACAGCCTCTTTCCTATAACATCTCTCAGTCCCTCGGGTATGTTCATTTCGAGGGGTGCCTGGTCGGTTACCATCTTGCCACCCTCTTTTTTCAGCAGCTTCTCCTCGGTAAGGTAGCGGACCACTTCCTGCACAAAGAGGGGGTTACCTTCCGTCTGCCGATGCACTGCTTCAGCAAGTCCCCAGGGCACTTCTTCCCCGGTGATGCTATTTAGCATGCGCCTTACTTCATCGGCATTGAGACCCCTTAGCAGTACTCTCTGGTATGATGAAACACGTCTGAGTTCGGCTAAGGCGGCAGAAAGCGGATGATTGCGGTCAACCTCAACATCTCGATAAGTACCTACTATCAGTACCCTTGTGTTGGCCACGTTTCTGGAAACATAAGACAGCATCTCAAGGGTACCCTTATCGGCATCATGCAGGTCTTCAAGGACTACTAGCATTGGTTTGACGCCGGCAGCATTCGATAAGAAAGAGGCGACTGCCTGCAACAGGCGGTATTTATCTTCATCAGGGTTTTCAGCCGCTCGTGGCTCCACTTTCAGTTTCTCCCTGATTTCTGAGACGATGCGGGCTACATCTGTTGCCCCGGTACCAAGCTCCTTCCTTAAGTCTTCAGGGTCACGGTCAAGAACATAGCTCCTCATAGCCTCTACAAACGCTAGGTAAGGCAATGAAAGTGACCCCTCTTCATAACAGTGGCCGACCAGTGTCTTGCCACCCCTTAAGGTGACATAGGTTGACAACTGCTCACATACCATCGCTGTCTTACCTATCCCCGGCTCTCCCACCACCATCACAAGGGCACCCTGACCGGATATAGCACCATCAAAGGCAGTCTGTAACTGTTTCAGTTCAGTCTCTCTGCCGACAAAGACCCTCCTGTAGAGGGGATTCTCGGTGGGTCTGGCTGTTTCCGCTGTCGGCTCTTTTTCCTTGCTGGCTTCTATACTCTCCAATGCTGCATAGACATCCTTTGCCGATGCAGGCCTCTTCTCCGGGTCTTTCTCCAGCAACTGCAGTATCAGTGTCTCAAGTGAAGGTGGAAGGTCACTGCGATGCCAGGTTGGAGATACCGGTGGTGTGTTGATATGCCCGCCTATAATGGCAATAGAATCGTCTCCGACAAAGGGCGGCCTCCCCGTTACCATCTCGTATAACATCGCCCCCAGTGAATACAGGTCTGCTTTTTCTGTTATCTCTCCCCCCATTGCCTGCTCGGGGGGCATGTAGGATACCGTTCCCACCATCATCCCTTCCCGGGTTAGCCTTGATACATCAGATACCATCGCCAGGCCGAAGTCACCTATCTTGACAGTGCCGTCTTCACTCATCCAGACATTGCCCGGTTTGATATCCCTGTGGACGATGCCCTTGGAGTGGGCAAATTCAAGTCCAAGGCAGACTGATTTGGATATGTTAATAGCCTGTTCGAGAGGGAGTCGGTGCTCTGGTACTTTCTCGATAAGTGCCTCGACATCACCGCCAGACATCTCGGGAATAACAATAAACGGCTGTCCCTTTTCCTCTCCCATGTCATGAATGGTCATTATATTGGGGTGGTCGCCGAGTTTTGCCATTGCCCGGGCTTCCCTGGTGACCCGTTTCCTGGCGTCTTCATCCAGGTTTTCCGTCTTTATGAGGGCGAAGGCGACGTCTCTATCGAGTACGGTATCCGTTACCAGGTAGACCTTCTTTTTGCCGCCTTCACCCAGCTTTTTCTTTACCTTGTAGCGGCCTTTAGCAAAGGATGTGGGCTCGGAGATGGGGGATATGGCAGGTGATGGTACTTGTTCGGTCAAGGAATGGCCGCACTCACCACAGAATTTGTCTTCAGGGGGATTCTCAGTTCCGCATTGAGGGCATATCTGAATGAGCTTTGCCCCACACTCGCGGCAAAACTTCCTTTTCTCAGGATTATCAGTCTGGCAGTTCGGGCATTTCATGCGGATTCGCCCTCCTGAGCCAAATTTGTTGTTACAGTGTATGACTGCTGATAATTATTGTCAAGTAAATCGAGTTTTAATTTGTACCTGCAAATAGAAACAGTGAAAGTATCGAAAAACGGAATAATCCGTACCGTTGGTTCAGTAAATGCCGTATTCCCTTACAGCCTCAAGCATTGCCCGCAGGTTCTCAAGTTTCCCGACATCTCCGACGGCTCCTGCCGAAAGGATAAATCCCCCTCCTTTGCCACAGCCTTCAATCAATTTACGGCAGTACTCCTTTACCTCTGCTGGAGTGCCGGTAATTGTCAGTGCTGACGGAACATTGCCCTGTATACAGCACTTATCTCCTAATACGCTTTTCGCCTTGAACATGTCGGTCTTATCAAAATGCCACATTACTGTACCCTTCGGAAATTCATTGGCACTCTCGAGACGGGTCTCAAAACCACCCTCGGCAAATAGACGCTGGATAAGGCCTTCCTGGATAAGAGCGTTCATAACCTTTTTCAGTGGTGGCCAGTAGAAAGTATCAAACTGCTTTTGTGACATCCAGCCATCGGCTCCTTTATGGAGTGGATAACCTGCCATAACGGCGCTATCGAGGTTGGGCGATTGCAGGGAGGTATTAATCGTTAAATCAGCTATCACATCCAGGGCTTCCAGAAGTTTATCCGGCTGGCGGAACATGTCTCCTATAATTCCTTTGGTACCTCTTAGAGTATCCCCGAGCGTATCGAATGGTGCTTTGAGGAAGATGCTACCCATCACCGGAAAGCCACGAGTCACTCCAGTGCCAGCATACTTTGCCGTATGCCGGGTCACTGTCTGATATTCTTTACCGGCGTCAAGCATTTTCTGCAGCATTTGTTGTACAGGAGGGGAGGACAAAGGCATAAGTAGCTGCCTCAGATGGACGTTTTCAGTGATATCTGTAAGCGTCTGAAACGTTTTCAGAGGTTCCAGAGCGCCAAATACGCGGGGTAAATAAGTCCTCAGCCAGAAATCTGATGGGTCACGAATCAGGTCGTCATATTCATCCTCGCTCATGTACTCGCCTTCAATATACTGCCATCCGGAGGCGTTCTCAGGCATTCCACGCCCTGGCCAGGCGTAGATTTTATAGTCGAGAATATCCAGGGCTCTGCCCGAGTAGAGCATAGGAGTTGCAAAATATTCCAGTTCCGCTGAATATTGCTCATTGAATTTCATATAGGCTTGAACCGCCTTTTCGGGGTCATACATCGCCGTATGCGCATTGAGCCCATAAAGAGAAAGTGGTAAATTGCCAACAGGAAGGATAACTGGAACCATATCCGGCTCGCGGACATTCAGGACATCCGCCATTCTCTGAGCTCTTATCTTGTAAGCTTTTTCCGCTTCCGAATTAATGAAATCTTTTCCTTCGGTACTGAGGTAGCCGTTAAGCCTGTGTTGCCGCTTCTCCTCCGGGCTCAATCGTGCCCAATTCTCGGGCAGGTTTGAATTCCCATTCATACTCCTGTTAGTCATGATAGCTGCTTTCCTCCTGTCTTTTTCTTTTTCCGGATATGGACTGGTGATAAAGAAATGTAAAGAGTAGACCTCAGTTGTGTCATTTTACTGCTCAGGTCTTTTATGGTGGGACGGGATACCTTGAATGGAAATTCGAGTGTCGTCTTTCAATTTCGGATATGGTCTTGAATACAGCAGATTCTCAGTTTTTATCGACTCCGAAAAAGGCCATCAAATCTAACTGCTTCTGCTTTACCTGGTCCGAGGTGTGCAAGAGGCTTCTCAGGCTTTGAGCAGCATCAACCATTTGTTGTGTATCGGTGCTTGACAATGCCTGAAGGGCAACATTGCAAGCTTTCTTTACGGATGTAAGATATTTTCCTACTTCCTGTTTCATATGGTATCTTAGCTCCTGGTTAGGGGCGGAGTGATAGACTTTATTGAGTTCTGGCCTTGCCTGGTCAACGTGAGATACAATACTATCTACCGATTTTTTAAATGTTTCAACATCAGCCAGTGTAGTATTTGAGTTAAGTTCTGGCATAGTCCTGAGTGCTTTTAGTAACGGTACATATATATTTATCGCACCAATTCCGTTGAATGTCTCGATTATCAATGACTTGGAAATGTTTTTAAGATTGTCCATTTCGTGAACAATATGTAAAAGGTGGCGACGGGAAACCGTACCTTCCACTTTAATATCCAAATAGGGCAGGTCTTCGGGAGGGACACTCAGTTCATACGATATTCTTTCACCGGGGAATATTACATCACCGTGCTCTTTTTCTTCCGGCGTGACTGCCGGAAAACTTTTTTCAGATGTCCAGGCTCCTTGTCGATATTTCTGCTTTAAAACTGTATCATCAAGCGGGATGGTTCTACTGACGCTTTGTGCCCATTTCTGTGAATTAGCACCTTCCCTCCCATCAGTGATTCTTAGTCCCACGCCCGTAAATACGATGTTGCCTCCGGTAGTGTTCTCAGGAGCGATATTCTCAACATTTATTGTGATTTTGACTCCCTCCCGTTCAAACGGCTGCCCTCTTCCAACTGCATAGGTCATTATTTCAGGTTCGCCTATGTTAATATGTGAACTCAAGTAATGCTGGAAAGAGTGCAGGAATTCCAAATTGCCCAGTAAAGCTGTGTTCTGTTCTGACATATCAGTACTCCCTTAAGAGACAATAGTCCCCAAAGCCGGATTACCTCAGCCTAATAAGGTGAAACCATAGTCTCAGCCGGCCCCGGGATTGATGTTATCGCCGGCATTACTGCCGGCAGCTAGTATTTTACCAGAGAACTCTCTATTTTTGCCTGTATTCTGTATATTTTCTTATTGCTTCGTGCCATTCCTCCCTGGCTTTATCAACCTCTTTCCCCAGCCTGTCCATCTCTTTTAATTCATCTGCATCTAATACTCATGTAGGCAGACTCTCATCAGCTGTCGGTAGTTTCACCTTGTATTTCCTGTCCAACTCAATATACTTCATTAGGCTTTCATGCATTTCTTTTCGGGGGTCTTCAGTCTCAGCCATCTCGGACCTCTCTTGAGAACTTGACCTGAAGTCTTGTTCTTTCCCGGTAAATCGAGCCTAAGCTGTTGGTAGGCCGTGCAGGTCTCGAACCTGCGACACCCTCACTCATTTTGATACCCTGATTTTTCAAGCGCTGGGTCTGTCCCGACTAACTAAAACTCTGGAGGTAAATATCCGACATGATAGCTTATACAAATACTCAGGATAAGTCAAATGCGCTTTCCCTTTTACTTAATCATGGTTGCACAAGCAACAATGAATATCAATATTTCTTTCGCCGCTATGGTTTCCTTCGGCTTCGCTCAGGACAGGCTAACTACTCACCATGAGCGGCACGCATTCCCACTCACCCTGAGCTTGTCGAAGGGTCTCCAACTAAAATTAAGAAGAATCACGTTTTCCGGACTAATAAGATACTATGAAATAAATAATAGGTCGGAAGGAAAGAGTCCGAAAGCGATTAGCTGGTATTCGGCAAATTTAAAGGGTTTTCGCAATTACCTGAAAAACAGGCATTTTCTCGATTGTTTAGATACTATTGATACAAAGCTACTCCGGGAGTATATTCTCTACTTAATGAAGAAGACGAGATATGAAAACCATCCTTATACTCCGTTAAAACAGGAGTCATTATCAACAGCCACAATCCACGGTCATGGCAGAACTCTACGAGCTCTCTTTAACTGGTTAGAAGTAGAAGGACTGGTGCATAGTAACCCTGCCAGGGACCTGAAGCCACTAAAAGTTACCAGGAAAGTAGTATCTACAGAAATAAATCTACACGGGAGGGCTAACTCATTATTAGAGCAGCCCTCCCTGTATTCAATTTTTCGTTTTAGGCCTTTATAAGGCAGCTTAAAAGCCGGTAGACGGGGAGTTCGAGTAAAGTCGAACTCCACCTGAAACAATTTTGGTATTTATTTATTTTTATTCACTATTGTCGCTTGATAAAGATTAAGATGCTTGTCCAGCGATCAGAATTGGCCAGTCGTATCTTTCAGTTTTACAACACTACCGTTATATCTAATGAAACCGGGAAATATATCAATAGTTAGTAACAAACAACAGCGGGCAGAAAATCCGGTTTATTGTTTTTTCTTATATGTGTTATACCCCATGGCAAGTTGCTTTATAATTCCACGTAAAAGCAGTACGCCAAGAGGTTGTGGTTTTTTACGAGCTAACTTTTGCCAGCTGGTCATTAATACAAACAAAACCTTGATTTTTAATGAGAGTATCTTGATTTCGGGAATGCCAAGTTTAATATTACTTAAAACTGTTTTTATCATGTAGTCGATATCTTCCAGTTTATCCGCATTTTCATCAAACAGTTGCCACCAGGTCTCATATACTAGAAGTGCCTCGTCCAGAATTTGTTTTGATTCTTCTCCATAAATGTGACCGAAATGTGCCAGGCAGAGGCTATCGTAGTTAATGTTTTTAAACTTATTGAGAGTAGAAAGAAAGGCATGAGGGTCCCAATATGGCGGCATAAACACCGGTAAGAACGAATTATCTGCGATCTTATCTCCAATAGCGTCACCAACAAAGATATTCCTATACTTCTCATCCATAATGGCAATATGGTCTTTGCAGTGCCCGGGCACTTCGTAAATCCGCAGGGTTGTTGTGCCCAGGTCTATAATATCGCCTTCCTTAAGTGGAGTAACATCCTGTATGTCCACATAAGGACCTGTACCGTATACTTTATTCCATGACTGATCTTCCAGTAATGGGACAGCTATATGTGAAGCCAGTACCTTTATCTCTTTACCTTCTCTGGCAGCTTCTCTCCGCAGAACAGGTGTACCCTGTGCGTGGTCATGGTGACTGTGGGTTACAATGATAATATCTGGTGGGAAAGCTCCCAGTTTCCTGAGTACCTTAATAATCCTGTTTGCCTCGGTGCGAGTCCCGCTGTCAATCAGACACTTTCTATCGCCTTCTATCAAATATACAGCTGTTGCTCCCGCCACTCCATACATACCGATGTCAATCAGTGTGGTAATATCATTAATCTTTCCAGGCTGTCTTGTTGCGGACATTTTACTCTCCCGAACTTTACTTATAGTTATTGAATCTAGCGACCTTTTTCAATAGCATTTCGGGCAATGTTATCTACAAGTTTGGGTGCAATAAGCTTTAACCATAATCCCACTTTGCCCCGCATCGACATAATCAGTTCACGTTTTCGCTTAGAAATTGCTTTAATAGTCAACTCCACGCACTTTTCGACCGTCATTACACGGGCCTCATTAAGAGTGCTTGTACCTAAAGGTTTAGCATCAGCGCCTAATGAGCGTTCCCTGATTCCTGTCGATACAAAGTCTGGACATATTACTGTTACACTTACTCCATCTTCAGAACACTCGATACGCAGTGAGTCATAAAATCCAACCGTTGCATGTTTGCTTGCTGCATACCCTATGCGGGTCGGCGCGCCTGCTTTACCTAGCAAGCTGCAAATTCCCACAATTCGCCCTTTCGTTTTCTTCAGGTAAGGAAGTGCATAGAATGTGCAGTATACGGTACCAAGATAGTTTACCTGCATTATACGCTCTAATATCGCAAGATCCTGTAATTCATCAAATCTGGAATACATGGACAGACCGGCATTATTGATAAGAGTATTAATTCTGCCATACTCTGAAATGGTACGTTCGATAAGTTGCTTACACTGAGACTCCTCAGTCACGTCAGTGGGAACAACTATAGCTCTGGTACCTCTCTGAAGGCACTGTTCTGCCACATCATCAAGTTTATCTGCATTACGTGCTGCTAGGGCAAGCCAAGCACCCCTGTCAGCGAGTCGTAACGCCAGCTCATGCCCAATTCCTTCCGATGCGCCGGTAATGATAGTTACATTCTCAGAAAAAGTTGCATTTTTCATATGATGAATACCCTCCCTGGTTCATATTTATGATTGAAATTGAAGTGTGTGAATACTTTATTAGTCTGAAATGCCGTGGCGTTCTGCTCTAATAAGTGATACCATTCGCTTAGATAGGATTGTCATATATGTGAACAAGATTATATGTCAAACATGAAATTAAAACAATAGGGAGAGTCAAACTCCCCCTGAAAAAATGCTTTGTTTTACTTAGTTCTAAGCAAGCGATTTGTGATTATCAATAGTAATCGACTTGGACAACCATATTTCTGAATTAATACATTTAAACTTGACAGCTCATTATCTGGAGTTATAATAAGCATCATTATGAGTATTGTAGCTATAGTACGCGGTGAAGACTATGAAGAGATGGTCAGGGAAGCCTTGGGACTTCTTGGAGGGCTTAATAATATCATATCTGGAAAGGGTGCTTTAATAAAGCCAAATCTTGGCATATGGGGTACAAAAGGTATCCCCAGATGGATTAATCGGATGATAACGACTAAGCCAGAACTTGTTGCTGCATTAATTAAAGTTTTAAAAGAAGCAGGATTATCAGACATTGCCGTCGGAGATGGAGCAGTTCTCGATATGGATAGCTCTAAACAGCTTGTGAAAAGCGGATTTAAAAAGGTAGTCGAGGCAACCGGAGGAAGAGTCATAGACCTCGATCGGGAAGGTCATTACAAGATTGAGTGTGGAGAAAAACTCACACTGGAGATAAGCAAACCCGTCATAGAGACGGAGAACTTAATAAATGTACCGGTCATAAAAACACATGGTTTCACAAAAGTTACCTTAGGAATGAAAAACCTGAAAGGTGTTATCTCAAAAAAATCAAAAAAAGCAATGCATCGAAGAAACCTGGAACATTCAATAGCGCTTCTTTGTAGTGCTGTTAGGCCGAAGCTTACAATTGTCGACGCTCTCATCGGCTTGGAAGGGCTCGGGCCAAGCGTATGGGGCAAACCTGTAAAGCTAGGATTGCTTATCGCCGGTACAGACCCTGTTTCCGCAGATGCCATCGCAGCTAATATTATGGGGCAAGAGCCCAGGGATGTAGAACACATTAAAATTGCCTGGGAACTCGGACTGGGTGAAATAGAAATGGATAAGATTGAAGTCCGTGGTGTTCCTTTAAATGAGGCAAGTCATCCCTTTGAGCCGGCGCAATTAGGCTTTCACCACGCACTACAGCGGATCGGAACAAATGGAGTCAGATATTTCGGGTGGAAACCCGGAGATCCTTCATCAGAATGTTCAGGCTGTATAGACACATTATTTGGAGGATTATGGGCTCTTTTTAGCGACGTTTCTAAGCTTCAGAAACCTTTGGACATAGTTATAGGCCATCGAGACATACCTATAGAAGCAGGTGATAACGTTTTATTGTATGGCAGTTGCCAGACGAAGAATAGGGCTAACGGTACCTGGGTACGTGGTTGTCCTCCGACAATTTTGAACGCATACATGTCAATAGCTAAGATGGCCTTATCAAGATCAACATTTACATTAGCTCTGACCAAACGACTGCTCAAAGGATACCAGATTAAACATCTGCCTGAATGGGATGATTATAGAGAAATAGTCGGTGATTAACCAAACTTAATGTATCTTCTCTCATAATACTCACTATCCCCTGATTCGGCGAAAGTCGAACTCTCCCTGAAACAATGCTTTTTTTGTTTAGTTCTAAATAAGCCTTCTCTACAGTTGAATGTATAATTCAGTGAAAGAGCAACAGTACTATACCGCTAATGACCACAGCGATGGCAATACCACCGATTAATTGGACTAATGTATGCTCTTTGGTCCTGTGTTTAGCCCATCCGATAATTGGTAATGCAATAATTAAAAGAAGAAAGTTTTGGCTCCAGGCCGCAGAAGCCATTATCACGAGTATTGTCACAGTTCCTAAATGGTAACTAACCCGATAAAACATGTTGAATAATGCAATCATTATTGAGCCCGTGAGTAATGTAGCGTACGTATAAAGCATAATTGACGGAGCATTAAGTAAAAATAGGCAGAAATAGCCTGATAACCCGAACAATAAAGCTATGACGAGGACATCTCTGGGATGGTTCTTCAGGAATGCGGTCGGGCTCGAGAGTAAATTTGATATGTTATATTCTTTATAAGCCCTCGCGAAAACGTACAGACCTGGGAGTAAAATCAAGAAGATAATTAGTGAAACGATCCAGCTTGCCAGTAATGGAATGTCCACCGAATATGTCATAGCCATCAATGCTAATACCGAAATGCTTAACAAGCAAGGATTGGTTATTTTTGATATAACCATTCCTGCTTGAGTCAGTGTATCTAATTCTGCTTTCATATAATCATGATTGAAATGCAAGGTGTTCAATTTCCGCCATTTAACAATACGAGTTTTAATAATGTATTAACCTGCATCAATAAATATTTAAAGCTATTATGTTTCTTTAAGAAAGATTTATGTTATAACTTATTACTTTATATCAGATAAGAGTAGAAATATAGGTTCTAAAAGTCTCTGAAAAGGTGGAATTTAGTCCAAATATGGTGAATATAGAATATGATAATTTAGTCAATAATAGTATGATTCAGCAAAAGGAGGAGTCGAACTATACGGTAATAATTCTCTGCTTTTTATTTGGTATACTATGAAGGATAATATTCTGAGAGAGCCAACTTTAGGTACGGTCACTATTCCTGCAGCAGACTACGAGAACACGAAATCCTTTTATCTAGACTCTAATAGGCTTCTGACATTAGCTTAATGACTATAAAATATTTCCAATTCATATGTAGTCTATCTAAAACGTCTAACAGTAGATAATATCTGGAGTTCTGTAAAATTCTCGGCACTCTCGTTTGGTGGGATTAGATATCCCCTGATAAACGGATCGGTTTGAGACACTCGTCTCATTGGTTTGGAGTGTGACGACTGTGTATGTATGGGGTTTATATCTTCTAAAGGATGGTTTGTTTCAACACGTAAATATGGGAATTTGTGACTTCTTCTCACAGTTAAATACTCCCGTTCTTTATCTTATTGGCGAATGATTATCTTTATCAGTTAAAGCAATCAGTGTTATCGCAATGCTTAGTGCTACAAAGATGGTAATAAGTACTATAGGAATATTATTGATGATGGGTGTTGTGACAGTTGTAATATAATCTTCAATTATATCTGAAGCTGTTTCGGGTGACATGTATGTTGCAATTGTTGTCCATAAAATAGATGTTATAAATGGTGCGCTTGCTGCAAAAAACAACCATGTTACTAGAGCAGCTTTCGCATCACGAAAACATATTTTAACTACCCAGGTACCAATCACTATTAAAATGGTGAGTATTAGTATAAACATGTTATCCATAAGTCCAGTGTATTAATTAAGCATATATCTATCAATAGGATTAGGTATCATCTGTTATATCTATAAAATCAATTTCAAGTATAAATTGGCTCAGTATTATTAATGGGTTTTGTCTTTGTAATCTGCTGCATTTTTTCATAATTAGATTTGTTTTCAGATATAATTCACGGTTAAAGTCAAAATTATTGTTTGATAATAACTGAATTATTCAGGCTACAGGGAATACCAATTTGTGTTCGAAATGGTACTTTAAGATTATTGCAACTATACCTATGGTCATTGTAACTATGCTGCGTCAATTATATAAATATAATCAGGGGAATTATTCTGGATGGAAGGGGCATTCCTTATGAAAAATGTAGAGGATAGAGCCAAAGTAAAACCTGAAGAGTCTTCTAAGACCCTTGATAGCTACACGCAAAGGATCAGTAAGGCTATAGGAGAGGAAATAGAGGGGATAAAGCTAGATGCCGAATATGAAGCTGAGGCTATCGTAACGAATGCACGCAAGGAAGCTGAGGATATAAAGAATCAAGCTACTCAGGAAGCTGCTATTATTGTGACTAAAGCGCGAAAGGATGTTGAAGTCATTAACAGAGAAGCTAATCAGGAAGCGGCGGATACTGTAGCCAGAGCGCAGAAGGAAGTAGGGGATATAACAATACGTGCTGACCAAGAAGCTGCCAAGATTCTGGCGAAGGCACAAAATGAAGCGGATGGTATAAAGAAGTGGGCTGCTTATGAATCAACCGATATCGTAGCTAAAGCTGATAAGGAAGCAGAGAATATCATATTGGCTGCGCAAGGAGAAACTCAGAAGACTAGGCAGGAAACGGAGCAGTATATTGAAGACGCCAAACAGCGTGCTGAACAGACAATATTAACTTACAAAGAGGAAGCCAGGATTCAAGCTGAAGAGGAGTCAGCTGACATTATTGCCACTGCAGAAAAGAAGGCTGCCGAAATTATTAAGATTACAGAAATGAAAATTCAGGGGGAGGCTGAAGAGTATAAGCGTCGTGAGATTGAACGCCTGATTGCATCGGCCAGGGAGAAATCTGATAGGATTATCGCAGAAGCCAGGAAAACTGCAGAAAAAGATGCGAACCTGATAAAGAATGAAGCGAAGAAAGAAGCTAAAAAGATGCTTGATGAAGCTGCAAGGGAAAACGAGGCATCATCTGGTATTATTGCTGAATTAAGACTGAAAACTGAACAGGAAATAAAAGAGAGTAAAGCAAAAGCACAAAAAGAAGCGGGACAGATTATTGAGGCTCAAAGAGAGACTATCAAGATGGAAAATGAGGAAAAAGCGAATAAACTCATCGCAGATGCCAAAATAAAAGCTGAACGGATAGTTGCAGAAGCAATTGAGGTAGCAAGAAAAAGAGGCAATGAAGAACAGGCTAAAGCCATAGCTGAAGCAAAACATAGAGCAGGATGGGAAGCTGCCGAAATTATTGCTGATGCTAAACGAAGGGCAAAAATGATTGTCAAGGGATCAACGGACAAACAATAAATTTGCGAATTTAGTCAGTCTATTAAGTTGTCCTTGCTCGAGAACCAGCCCATCAGGTATAAAAGCCATTGAAAATTATGTGGGCCTTGGTTGACAGTTCCCGAACTTTTCTTTGAGAATAAGGGGCTGATTCGGGCGGTACAACATCTATTGTTTTCCTCAAGCTGAATGAGAACGAACCGTTTTCCTATCCCTTAGTGCTGTGTTATATTTTGGATGGACTATTTTTAGGTGGCGGACTATAGCTCCTTAGATAGCCCGAAGGCCGCTTTCTGTAGCAAATATATCCTACACGCAAACTGTTACGGAGGAGACACCAGACTAAATCTAAAAGGAACGAAATTGAAGAAACTAATAGCGTGCATGATATTGACGACAACTCTGATTCTTATGCCTAGCTGCATCGCTATCGACGGTCGCCCGCCCGAGTACTCGGTACATAATCCAAATGCCATACCGGACGGGGCCGGGGGTGTCATAGTTGCCTACCAGACGAACAGCCGTAATAGGGAAACCACGTACCTGCAAAGGCTCGAGGTGAACGGAGAGGCTCTCTGGAATGAGCAGGGAGTAGAGCTCGGCTCGGGCTCTGCGGGATTTGCGGCTAATGACGGCGAGTTCGCGGCACTGGTAACCGATAAACAGGGCAACATCACAGTTGTCTATTCTCTGGAATATGATATGTGGGCCACGAAGCTGGACCTGGAAGGCAATCCCGTGTGGGAGGGAGAACCTGCCCGGGAAATATCTCCGGCCAGTGAACCTGCAAGGGCCTATTTTGAATTCAATGCCATCGGCAACCCGGCTGGAGAGACTGTTACGGCGTGGGTTTCTGACAATGACCATATCAGCATTCAGAAATCTGACAGCGATCTTGACTATACGGTCTCGGTCCCTACGCCCGATGTGCACCATTTCGATATTGCCGGCGATGACAGAGGCAATGTCTTTCTCATCTGGAAAGACAATTACAGGCGCAGCGAAGGTAACATTTTCGTGCAGAAGGTGGATAAAAACGGTCAGGCCAGTTGGTCAAATGGAGGCTTGCAGCTAAACGGACTATCTAACCCCGCTTCTATCCATGCAGACGTTGACGGGATGATCGCCGGCGATGGTGAAGGCGGCGCCATTGCTGTCTGGGTGCAGGGGGCCCTCAGCAAAGATGGAAAACTCATTATAGGTTCCGACCTGCATGCCCAGCATATGGACAGCGAGGGCGAGAAACTATGGGAAGAAAACGGTGTGCCTGTAGCCGCGGATGCGCTTGACCCTGTTATAATCGGTAATAATTCAGGAAATGCGACTATTTTCTGGACTGGCCTTCACAACATTTATGTGCAACGGCTGGATGCTGACGGAAACGTCTCCTGGCCGGAAGGCGGCATCAATGCAGGGCAGGGGAGAGACCTAAAAAACATCGTCTACTACTCCGTGGCAGATGACGGTGCCGGTGGAGCCATTATCGTCTGGAATTTTGAAGAAAACGACAACAAGTATGTATATGCTCAACGCATTGATTCCAGAGGTAACAAGCTTTGGGGTAATAATGGCATCGAAGTCTCAACCCTATCTCCTTATTGGGCTGGATATGCCGCTCCGGCACGTATTGTCCCCGATGGTACCGGGGGATTCTATGTTACATGGGCTTCAGGGGAACATATCAAGGACAGGACATCGTCCTATATTCAGAGAATAAGTGCCGGTGGAAAGGTGTTATGGGGAGAAGACGGGATTAAATTAAACCCTTGATAATGAAATAATTTACCGTTCTAAATATTGCTCAATTGCACTCAAGTCGAATATGAATTGCATGTGCGAAGCTAACTATTATTATATTTTTGCGAATGGTGGGCGGTACTGTACGAAAGGTGGAACTTTTGAGTTAACTTTCAGCTTAATCTGAATATGATTTGGATGGGGAGGCCGGGCAGAGTCGAACTCCCCCTGAAACAATGCTTTGTTTTGTTTAGAAATAATCTCTGATACCTTAAAATCAGATCTAAAGCAATAAAAATTAATTATTAGATATTTCTAGCTTTGACTACCTATTTAATAGCCATATCCCGATGTTCAAGTAGGATGCCAAACTAACCCATAAAATATATGGAATAAGTAGTGCTCCAGCCCATCTTGAAACAGGTAAAGAAGTGATTATTGTTGCTAGAATCAAGAGCCATAAAGTAATAATTATAAATATTCCTCCCCCCTTTGACCTTATTCCAAAAAAGACAATTGACCATAGAGCGTTGAATGTCAATTGAATCCAGAATAAAGTAAAAGCTAGCAAAACCCCCTCATTACCAAGCCCGTTTTGCCAAACAAGAAAAACGGAGATTCCCATCAAGATGTACAATATTGTCCAAACTGGGCCAAATGCCCAGTTTGGTGGAGTATAACGAGGTTTGTTCAATCTAGCATACCATTCCGGTATCGATTTAGTAGTGAAAATACTACCAATTACTCCGGCTGCAAAACAAGCAAGAATACTAATTACAATTTTAACAATCATTGCTGGCTACTGTTTTTCGATAACAAGACTTATAAATTATTAATATTAGCTGTCTCCTATAAATTATACCAAGGTCGAACTCCCCCTGAAACAATGCTTTGTTTTGTTTAACTAATCCTTCTGTCTCCAGGTGCTTATTTACAAGAATCATTACTAACCTACTTGTAAATCAGCAAATCAACCTAAGGCAGCAACACTCCAACGCTGGTCCGGATCGTACAGTTTAGTCATAACCCCATCTGCGTACTGTTCACAAAAGGCAGTCTCACTAATGCTCAGTCCCCTTAGTTCCTCACTAATTTGATGTTCCCCTAATTCAAGTTGGGCTGTTTTTCCTAACATTTTTATTCCTAATCGTTGCCCCAAACCAACGGCCGATCCATGCATTACAACATTATCTTTTATTGAATACGTATGAAATTGCACTTCAGCAGATTTTCTTACAGACAATCTCCTAGCAATCATTCTCAATATCAGACTGTCGTTTTCCTTTAAGGTGATTTCAACATTCTCATTTTTCTCCTGTATAGTAATCTCGGCAAGAAATTTCGGGTAATTCCAGAAATGGACACCCACTTTAAGTGCAATATCGGTTGTCACAGGAAGATGGCATATATACACAGGGAAGACATTTCTTCGTATCATTGAAATCGCGCTTATTCCAGGTAAAACAAACTGCGGAGGAAATTTTACTGGAATGGTAATGGCAATCTCATTATAAGAACCTATCGATGTTTCACGATATTCAAAGGCTGTGATTCCAAGCATCCCCGTCCCTGGCCATATTTCGATTGGTCTAAAATTAGGATGGGGGAGGAGGTTTCTTAGTTTGGTAGTTTTGGCGGTGAAAATACCGGTAATATAACGAAGGTCATAATAAAGAATTGGAAACTCGATTTGTCGACCAGCCATATCAAGAGCCTTCCTCGGAGTATCTTTGAAAAAGGGAGTATCTCTCATTTTCCGCTCCTTTTTGAATATGATCATCATTTTACAGATATCTAAATAACAAAGAATTTATAGTGCAGTTGAGTATATGTCAAACAAAATGGAAAAACAATAGGGAGAGTCGAACTCTCCCTGAAACAATAATATACCAGTTATTTATTCCCCTACTTGTATCTTCATTAGTTCTTCCCAGAGATTAACAATGGATGGTTGGGAAAGCTGGCCTTTGCCTGATGCTCTGGCAGCCTTGAAAATCTCGTGTGTCAGTGCTGTAGCAGGTAGCGGAACATCTTCTTCTCGAGCTAGAGCTAAAGCATATCCGAGGTCTTTCCAATGAATATTAACAGTACCTCCAGGTTTGAAATTTCTTGCCAGCATAGCGTCTACGCTAACGTCTAGAACTCTTGACTCAGCCCAGCCACCACGGATTGCATCATAAAGCACCCTTGGATTCAGGCCACTTTTTGCCCCCAACGCAAAACCCTCTGCTACGGCTACGAAAGTGATACCTACTATCAGGTTATTGACTAATTTTGCAACTCCTCCCATTCCGCTTTCACCAACTCTTACAACACTGGAGCCAATAGTATTAAGTATTTCCAGACTTCGATTGAAGGCTTCTTCTTTCCCCCCTACCATTAAGGAAAGTGTTCCCTCAATAGCAGCTTTTTCACCTCCACTCACCGGAGAATCGAGAAAATCTATTCCCTTTATATCAAGTATACTCGATATTTCTTGTATTACAGCTGGAGAGGTAGTACTGGTATCAATAATCAAGCTACCTTCCATTAAGTTTTGTATTAGTCCGCTGTTACCCAGTACTACTTCATGTACTGTCTCGGAGTCTGGAAGTGAAAGGAGTACAATCTTAGCAGATTTACTAACTTCGACAATACTAGCAGCCTTATCGGCTTTTGGTACCGACTGCATCTTGTTAGTGTCTATATCAAAAACGATAACATCATACTTCAAGGTAAGGTTCCTGGCCATCGGTGCTCCCATTACACCCAGTCCAATATAACCTATTCTATCCATCATTCAATCCTCCATTACCTGCAAATGATGCAAGTTTGATCAAATCTGCTCCCACAAATATACCAATCTTCTAATTTAGGTTATTTAACTCTACAGTGTCTTAGTGGGCAGACGATTATACTTTAAAATGAATAAATACCAATTGGAAGAATCGAACTCTCCCTTATAAATATAGAATTTTGTTTATTTATTTTGGTTTTAATTCCCTACCTATACTGAAAGCCTTAGCGATGACCTCTCCAATGGCTGAATACTCTCTGGATTCCAGATTGAAAATCATAGGTTTAATTTTCTTTACGTCTGGCTTATTATCCGTCAAGCAGTCTTCTGATATGTAAGTTCCCTTCACCTCACCAATGACAAACGAGTGTGTACCCAAATTAAGTACATCAACTACCTCACACTCAAGATTTATGGGACATTGCTCGATTAATGGGGCAGTCTTTAGTTTGCCATAAAAGATGGTGAAGCCACAGTCTTTTACTTTATCGACATTTCTACCTGAAACAATCCCACAATAGTCAGTCTGAGTAACAAGGTCAACAGACGGTGTGTTAACAGAAAAAGTACTATTCTCTTTGATACCGTCGAGTGTATACTGGTGGTGCCTTATTGGTACAGCTATCATCGGAGGATCAGCATTGGCAACACCCCCTCCCCCAACAGCCATAAAATTGGCTTTACCACCAACATTAGCACCAACAAGAAGAGTTGGGCGAGGGTACATCCATCTTGAAGGTTCCATCTCAATCTTAGCCATATTGTCCCTCCTCGCCTAATTAATTAAAAGTGTGTCGATATCATATGCCAACCACAATGGAAAAACAATAGGGAGAGTCGAACTCCATCAATTATTAAATGATGCATGAAACAATAATGGAGAACTGTTGTCTTTACGCTAATAAATCATATCCTATATACTTAATTATCGTGTTAAGTCTAGGCTGCCTGAGTATCACAAACTTAATTAGTTAACCGAGATGAATATGAATCTTAAGTGGTCAATATATGACCATTAGACATTTAGTGACGAATAAGTGGTTTGTTTTGGTAATGACCACTATTACCCTAGCCGGAGAGGTTGGAATACCTTTCACGGCAATGCCGGTACTGTTCAGCAGTGTTAAATATGAGTTACGACTAGACCTAGCTCAGATAGGCATGATATGGGGAGCTCTTCCCCTTGGGGTGGCTATATTTTCTCTACCTGGAGGATTGCTCGGGGACCGCTTCGGTTTCCGCAAAGTTATCGGCATTACCTGCCTGATAATTGCCCTAGTGAATGGCTTGAGAGGAACCAGCAATAGCCCAGTTATGCTAATTGTATTAATGTTCCTCTGTGGGGCATCAATTGGTATAATTGTTCCCAATCTGCCAAAAGTAGCTGGCTTATTTTTCCCGATAAAGCAGCTGGGTATGGCTATTGGGATAATTAATTCAGGATTTAACATCGGTTCCATCTTCGCTACAGCCCTAGGGGCTGCCTTCATACTACCGTTATTGGGATCATGGAGAAATGTCCTATTTTTCTACGGAATTATCAGTGCTGTCCTTGGTATAACATGGCTCTTGCTGTTCCAAACAGTGGACTCTGGACCAGTTAAAACTGGAACACACATGGTTGAAAGAAATGTACCCTTTAGTGAAGCACTGGGCATGATTCTTCGAGTTAGGGACATATGGCTATTGGTTATTGCTGGTATTGGAATACTCGGTTCATTTCTTTCCTTGGTGGGGTATGTTCCCTTGTACTTGGAAAATAGCGGACTGTCCAAAACTATCGGTGACACAATATCTTCATCTATATTTATTGCCGGAATGATAGGTACAGTTATTTTCCCAGCCCTGTCAGATAGAATTGGGAAGCGAAAACCAGTTCTTATCGGGTGTGCTGCCGTGGTGTGTATTGCCACTTGTCTACTTTCTGTATCAAACGCCGAATTTTTTTGGTTACTGCTACCTTTAATCGGAGCTGCCACTATGGGAGTAGGAACCTTAAGCCTGACGATACCTCTGGAACTGAAAGAAATAGGTACTGTTTATGGGGCCAGTGCAATGGGAATAGTGATAGCCGGCCATAACTTGGGGGGTTTTATTCTACCTCTCATTGGTGGAAATATTGCTGAAATAAATCAGGCATTCCCGTTTATCTTCTGGGCGATATTGATTTTCATTGGCGTTCTCTGCCTTTCTTTGGTGAGAGAAACCGGTCACAAGAAGAAATACTGAAATTTGCCTATTATGCGAATATTGGCCTGTATCTGTAAAAATTACCACTCTCTGACTTTAAGGCAAAAATCCAATCCTCAAATTGCGAACTATTACATGTTAACTAAGTCATTCCAGCGGGATCTAGCTTAATTATCGTTTCTGGAGCAGGAGGCTGATATCCAAGTGAGCTATGAGGTCGCGTGTGATTATATGTTAAATATCCTATATAGATAAGAGGGAGAGTCAAGTGGATTAACTTAAAACGAAACGAACACAAAGGAAATTTTGTAGCGGTCAAACAACTGTAGCGAAGGCATACTAATAACGAATCCCCCTGAATACATATCGAAGTTTTGTTATTATACTGCAAGAGAATGTCTATCGCATTAATTACTGTACAGTTCGGCGCTTAGTCTATAAGTATATTTTTGACCTACCTTATCGGAGTTATATCTGCTGAGATGAAAGTATTGATTGAGTGATGCACGAGGGAGTATAATCTGCTAAATCTTCAATTGCTTACTGGATTATCGGATACCCACTCATAAGGTTAGATTACTGGCAATCGCTTCCTACGTAGTGGCATTCTTTCTAGTGACAGGTCATCGGAACAATAGGCGGATTCCACGCTATAATACACTATATATAATCAGAAAATGAACAGGAGGGAAAATGAGAGAAACAGCCGAGCAATTGCATGCTGAACGAGAAAAGAGAGTGATGGATACCATCCATCTTAAAATACCTGATAGAGTTCCCGTACAGGTAAGCCCCGCCTATTTCCCAGCACGCTATGCTGGGATCAGTTTTGAAGCTGCCTATTACGACTACGATAAGTGGCTGGCAGCCTACAAGAAAATGCTCCTTGATTTCGAACCGGACATTGTCCAGACAACCGGATTCTTCCCCGGTACCGTCTGGGAAATACTTGAGCCAAGGACGACAAAATGGCCCGGACATGGAGTACCTCCGAACCACTCGCACCAGGCTGTCGAGATGGAACTGATGATGGAAGATGAGTATGACGCTCTACTCAGGGACTCTACCGACTTCATGTTGCGTACCTTTATACCGCGTGCCTACGGTGCTTTAGGAGCCTTCAGTTCGTTTCCGTCTTTAGGAGGACTGGGAAGAGGCTTCAATTTCAATGCGGTACCCACTCTGGCAGAGGCACTGGCTCAGCCGGAGATAGCCGATGCCATCGAGAAACTTCAAAAAGCCGGGCGTGAGCTCATTAAGTGGCGTCCAAAAATGATGGCTTTTAATGATGAGATTGAGAAAATCGGCTTCCCGATGTATAACCGGGCCGGTGCCGGCGCCCCTTTCGACCTGGTTTCGGATTTTCTGAGGGGAATGCGCGGAGCAATGCTGGATATGTATCGCCATCCTGACGAACTCCACGAAATGTGCGAACGAGTTGTACCAGGTATGATATCCGGCGCCGTGACGGTTGCCAGGGATAGCGGTAATCCACGGGTATTTATGGCTCTTCACCGGGGTGCTGACGGTTTCATGTCATTAAAGCAATTCGAGGAGTTCTACTGGCCTTATCTTAAAAGGGTTATCCTGGCTCTAATAAATGAGGACTTGACTCCATGTATTTTCTTTGAGGGACATTATGATGCCCGGCTGGAGTACCTTTTCGAGATACCGAAAGGTAAAGCCCTCGCCCACTTCGACTCGACAGATATCTTCCGTGCCAGGGAAATCCTGGGAGACCACCTATGTTTCAGAGGGAATGTTCCCTCATCACTTCTCCAGACGGGCACGGTAGATGAAGTAAAGGACTACTGTAAAAAACTTATTGACATTGTCGGTAAAAACGGGGGCCTTATGGTCTCTTCCAGAAGTTCCCTGGACGAGGTAAAGCCTGAAAATCTTCATGCAATGATTGATTTTACTAAGGAATATGGAGCATATAATTGATATAAATGAAGATAGCAATGCGATAGTACAGCTTTGTATAGATTTATATAAACATCGGGATGTTTGTCCACTCATGAGTACTCGTGGACGATACCGTTTTCGTTTATAGTTTTAAATGAAGTCTCTATATAAGAAGGCATCTATAAAACCAATTTACATTCCAGTAATCTGTCTTTGAACGAATGCAAGAACAAACATAATTAAGAATGATATCGCGGTAATTAAAGTCCATCTTTTCCCTGCAAGGCTAGCCACACCTATCATACCTCCCGTAGCCCCGAAAAACAGCATTACGTAAGGAATAACTATTATGAGACTATTTCTAAACTCGATTTTGGGGAACCAATCTACCAAAAACTCAATGATAATAAATACAATCATAAGGCTGATCCAAATGTAATAAATCCCGGGCCTGTTTAGTGATTTAGCTGAACAAAGAAGGTAAATCAGCGGAATTATACTGAATAGTATAATAATACCTATCCAGTGTCCTATCTCAGGTTCTCCCAGAAGCCGGGCTATGAAAATCGATATAGCACTAACATTAATAAGATTTGCGAGTATGGCACCATAAAAGTTCAGTTGATTATTTGATCTGGTTAACCAGAATCGCCCCATCTTTAATCACCATTCTTATGTCTCTAGTTCTTTCAATATCCCCTAAAGGATTCCCCGAAACGACTATCATATCAGCCAGCTTCCCTTGTTCTATCGTTCCCAACTCGGTTCCGATTCCCAAATTATCGGCGGCATTTTTCGTTCCTGCCATAATAGCTTCCATAGGGCTCAGCCCTGCTTCTACCAAGAGTTCTAGCTCCTTATGAAGTCCTTTTCCGATAACAACTCCCGGTGTTCCTGAATCAGTACCGGCAGCGATATTCACTCCTGCAGTATGTAGCTTTTTAACACTCTGTTTCAAGCTAGAAAAGAATTGAGGGTAACTCTCCTTATATGCCCAAGCTATAGCCATAGTCGGAATAAAATAGATTCCTTTATCCAGCATCATATTGACTATTTCATCACTAAATTCATAGGAATCTGTCCCCGGTAATATTCCATGCTCAATACTATCAGCTCCGGCTTTGATAGCATCAATAATTTCTTCTGGACTCCCGGTATGGATCATTAATTTACGTTCATGCTTATGTGCTTCATCTGCCAACGCTTCAAGTACTTCGAAGGATAACTTAGGCACTATATGAGTAATATCCATAGGATCGATATCCGAGTAGATAGCCTTTATACAGTCAACTCCACCTTTTACAAGTCTTCTTACTTCTTCTCTTGCGGTATTTACATCAGCGATTTGCCTGACTGCATTCTCAATAATATAGCGATTACCCTTATAAATAGTGCCTGCAGGATGTCCTCCGAGTGCTGTAATGGTTGGTCCCGGGGCAAATATACGCGGTCCAGAAAGACTGCCTGCTGCGATCTTATCGCGAAGCCTGATGATATGTGGATAATGGTCTCCGGCACTTCTAATTGTGGTCACGCCATTTTCAATTGCCAGCCGCCTTCGATGAGCATAATTACGTGAATAATCCCAGAAGAACGACACCATATCTATAAACGAGACTTTTCCGATTGCTTTTTCTGATTCGTCTATAGT
>CAYVOV010000015.1:0-94360 GCA_964453525.1 uncultured Dehalococcoidales bacterium
TTCAGGGCGTAGTGTCCGCAAGGGCGTGAGAGTTCAAATCTCTCCTTCGGCACCACACCTCAAAAAAGCGCTTGTAGCTCAGCTGGATAGAGCGCAGCCCTGCGGAGGCTGAGGTCGTGGGTTCGAACCCCGCCAAGCGCGCCATATTGAATGGGTTCCCAAAAAGTCTTCGACCTTTTGGGTGATGCGGGCGGTTAGCTCAGTTGGTCAGAGCACCTGCTTTACACGCAGGGGGTCAGAGGTTCAAGTCCTCTACCGCCCACTTTTTTCCTTGATAACCAAGAAATGGGGAGCATTAATAACTGCCAATTCCTAAATTACAACGGCGTCCTTATTTCGTATCCCGATCCGTAACGCCATCAATACTGGACTTTAGCAAAAAATTTTCTACATTACGATTTCGCTTACCTGCATTTGTGGTTCGATGTTGGTGTAGTTAGGTACATCAGCCATAATCTCGCCGCCATGTGCCCCTAAGAACTTCTGAAAATCCTCTATCGAATTGAATACTATGGACATAAGAGCCACGTAGGGTGGTGGCGAGCCGGGCTGTATCCCACCAATGCCCCTATCTATCTCAGCTTTGACAAATCCAAATGGTGCGAGCTTCTCAACAAACATCTTCGCATGTTTATTGAGATAATAATCAAAGTCGAAATTCGCGTCTGGCTTATTGGGGTATAGTGCAGTAACTCGAATCATAATTTACCTCCTTTATATCTTGGTCTTGCCGTTATCCTGCCTTTATTAACCACGTCCTTTCTTTTGTTAAATTGAAAATGAAAAAGACACAGACTACTTCTATCAAGCTATCATTTATAGTGCCCACGTCTCAAACCAGTCATCTTTCCTAACCCAAGCGTCAATTTTTTAAAAGTTATGTAATATCGAACAAGTTCATTTTACTCTCATCAGAGCATTTGTCAATCCAAAGCAGCAAGCCTTACTACTGCAACGTGGTTGGTAATTAATTGAGTGGGAGATTCCAAGTGATTATGGTTTCAATAATCAGTCCGACAATGACTAACACACTACCGAAGATAATCAGTAGCTTTTTAAAGTTTTCGCTTATTGTTAATGGATATGCTAAAAGGTTTACTCTACTGTCTGGCCGCGCTGGCAATACGTTCATTACCTGGTAGTGACATCAGCTACGGTAAGCAGTATATAAGACAATTGGTGAACAAACTGCTGAAAGCAAAAGATTGTGACAGTGAAATTGAAAAGAGAAAGCATAAATATGACAGCATGGAATACTGAATTGCCAGCTAAACGCTGACAAGGCGGGCGGCGGGTCAGCGTAAGCTGCCGCCGCCGACGTCCTACCCTACTAACAGGACGTCGGAAAAGCCAACAAGTAAAACATATATGCTATAATTTGTCCAATATAAAAGAATATTTTTAATTAGTTTAAACTTCATATGGTTGTTAAACCAATTAGAGTCAAGGTTCTGCATTAGAATGAGGTATAAGGGGTATAAATTGAAGCAACTCCGAGCATATCTAATTACAGTTTCCTTTGTACTGGTTTTCACTGTTGTTTTTTTATTCAAGGATGTACCTTCAAGACTCAGACTTGGAATGGGGACCCCGTATGGTCCCCAGATGGTACTAAAATATTATTTACCTCTACTAATTCCGATAGCGACTATGCAGAACTTTATTACATGAATGCAGATGGACATGGTCGCATAAAACTCACTAGTAGCCCTAAAGGAGACTGGAGCCCACAATATTCTCCGGATGGTACTAAAATAGTATACGTTTATGGTTACTCTCTTCTCTCCAAAGAAGCGACCGGGTCAACAATATATATCATGAGTTCGGATGGTACTAATCAGACAAGAATTACAGATTCCACACTTTATCCCGCCGGTTCACAATACGATGACGACCCTGCATGGTCGCCCGATGGTAGCATGATAGTATTTACCTCAACTCGAAGCCATGATAGCCAGATATATACCATGAATGTCGATGGTAGTAATCAAACCAGGCTAATACTCGAACAGTATTCATGCTATCATCCTTCGTGGTCACCCGATGGGTCTAAAATTGTGTTTCATGCTCAGGGGGAATATCCTCCCACGCAGATATACGTAATTAATACTGATGGCAGTCAAATGACCAGGTTAACTAACAGTGCCCTGAGTAATTTCGAGCCTTCGTGGTCCCACGATGGTAAAAAAATCGTGTTTTCTTCTGCACGGGATGACAATTTCGAGATTTATATTATGAATTCAGATGGCAGTGGTCAGACTCGATTAACGAAGAATTTTGAATGGGATAGTGCCCCTTCCTGGTCACCGGACGGAACTAAGGTAGCTTTTGAGTCCTACCGAACTGGTACCAGTGAAATATACGTTATGGATGCAAATGGAAGTAATCAGCTCCGGCTGACCGGAATATCGACATTTTCACGATTTGGCATATTGTACCTGATTGGCCTACTTATTGTGGTCGTTTTGTCAATTGTGATATTACTTCGCAATCGCCGTTTTCGAAAATAGTTCTAAAATCACTTTCCCGTTCGGCCACTCGTACATACAAGAAATCAGACATCCCGATGATTGTCTAGTAGTATATTAATTAGACCAGATAATGAAGTTAGACTTTTAGGCTAACTGAGTTAACTGGGAACATCCGAAGGATGTTATAGGCCTTTAATTTAAACGTTGGTTGCCATAGAAATAAATTCGCTATATAATCCCGATTAAAGGAGGCAAGCGGCCTCCACCTTTTATAAACTGTGTTTTACACGCAGGGGGTCAGAGGTTCAAGTCCTCTACCGCCCACCATTTTTTGAAGCTAAAATTTACCCCTATGCAGTTATTCGCATAGGGGCTTTTCATTAAATGGCACTAATTTGGCACTAATAAATATATTTTAAAAATAGTTATCTAGTCGATTACGAAGTATTCAAGTATTAATCCCGTAAGAACTAATATAAATCCAGAAATAATCAATCCTCGTCTTAAAACATCTCTTTTAGCTATACTATTTAATACAAACACTGTGGTTAGTACCACTAAGGTTAGGAATGATAATGTAAAAACGATAATTGGGTTAATAATCAAGCTAGAGATTATCCTACCAAATATTGATTCCAGAGACCATCTTTTAGGAGGGATAATTTCAAAAATTCTAGGTAGTTTGTTGATTCCTGCAAGGAATGTATAAACCACCAAAAAGGATAAAGAAAACCAAAACATAATCTGGGTCTCACGGGTGAGTGAATAAAAGAGAAGTATCCATGCATTCAATATAATCTGATTAGCCCCAAGTGAGTCAGCCGGAACAAAAAGGTCTGTGCTTTTGGGAAAGAAATATTTGAAAACGGTTTTATATCTTTCTTTTAAGTTATCTCCACGTATAAGGAGTTTCTTATTGATAAAATGTGCAAGCCTTCCAACAACCTCAGGATTTAGTAATATTGTGCCGAAACCAGTACCAATCACTATCCCGGATATCTGTAGTAATTTTGAAAACTGAAATATGTTCATTTTTACGAAAATAAAAAGCAAATTGTGATATTTCTATTGTATCAAATTAGATTTTTCTGAAAGAATATAATCATCAAATTTATTTACAGCTGCTTGTTGTAATCCTGGAGTGACATGAGAGTATGTGTCGAGAGTTATCTGAATCGAGCCATGCCCTAGTCGTTCCTGAACAATCTTGGGGTGTATACCCTGTTTCGGTAGCAGCGAAGCATGAGTGTGGTGTGCATCGTGTAAACGTGTACTATGTAAACCACATCGTCTTACCAGCTTTATCCAGGCGTGAGTAACGCTATTTGGCAATAACGGCGAACCATCATAATGACTGAACACCAGATCATTATCTGACAATGGGGTTCATTCTAAAGATTGTCTTAAGTCAGCCTGTTTCTATGATACCTTTATTTCTTTCTCCGAGCGCCAGAGCCCGTGGATATTGCATAAAGAAGTAGCGTAAATAACTCCCGGCTTGTCTGTCTTCATGGATATGCTGACCTCATGATGGGTGTAGACCGTACTGGTGTCAGGTCCCTGTACCGACTCTCCGTGAGCTGAGAACTCAAACTGGCCTATCTGGTAGGGGAAGTTCTCTCCTTCCGGGTGGAAGTACACTGAAATCCAGCGGATATGATGTTCCGTAGTATTGGGATGGGCCACCTCTTTTGCCACGGTAACCTTCACCGGAAATAACTCTCCAGCCTTTACCTCTTCCGAACACTCAATAACCGGAATATGCTTTTCCGTCTTCCAGTCAGCGCTCTGAAAAAATTCTCCAAATTGTTTCATTTTTCCCTCCTCTAAAGTTAGTTTAAATCCAAAAGCGGCAGGATTTCAAACTATTATTTTTTGGGCTTTGACGCTTTTGGAAATCGGCCTCGATAGCTCTCCGAGTTTTAACTACTGGCCAGCTGTGTTCTGCAGAGCTTTGATTGCCTTATCATAATCGGGAGGCTGGGCTACTTCAGGTACATATTCCACGTATTGCACGATGCCGTCCCTATCGATGATAAAGATGGCCCGGCTGAGAAGGCGTAACTTTTCGATAAGCACTCCATAAGCCCGGCCGAAAGAAGCCTCCCGGTGGTCTGACAGTGTTTGCAGATTTTTAATATTATTCGCGCCACAGTAGCGGGCCTGGGCAAAAGGTAAGTCCATGCTTATTGCGTAGATGATGACATCCTTAAACCTGGCTACCTCCTCCTCGAATCGCTGTGTTTGCAGGTCGCATACATTTGTATCAGAGAGTGTACCACGCTCAGCAGTCTGACCTTCCCCTGGCTCTGCGAAAGCTTTACATCTGTTGAGTCTATTGCCAGCAGCTTGAAATCGGGCGCTTTCTGGCCGACCTTAATTTCAGGTCCAGCCAGGACCATCGGTTCACCTTTTAAATTTACGGTTCTTTTAGTTTCTGCCATTCCTCAGTCCTCCAATTGCGAAGTAAAGCGGGAACCATCAAGCGGTAAGCGAAAGCGTTTGAAATAGTTATCCCGTCCCGTAATACCTTTACCCTGAAATCCTAAATCATGATCAGTGGAAAAATTATAAAATAAGAACTGAAAAAGTTACAAATCTATGACATCTTAGAAAATTCATTCAGTTCCCCCTTTCTCTGTTAGGGAACCTTGCCTCATATGTCATTCTGAGGAATCCGCCAGAGGCGGGTGACGAAGAATCTCAGGGTAGGGAGTCAAGGTAATCGCTTCCTTCCTGAGGCCCTTCGCGGAGTTTATACTGAGCGGATCGAATGTGCTCCAGGGTGACAGGAACACACGACTTTTAGGGCAAGACTCCTGTTAGGGAAAAGAGGATAAAGGGGGATAGGGCATAATTAATAAAGTAGTCAAATTAAATTAATAAGGTTCTGTTTGCATTTGGTTGTTTTTCTTTACCTCTCCCCTTGCCCCTATCCAGCCTGAACTATTGAGAATTGTTGAAAAGCATTTAAGGCCAGAGAGGGGAGAAACAGAGAGAGGGGGCGGAGCCCCCTGTCTCAAACTCCTTCCCCCTCAAACAATTATATAATATCGAAAATAGATGGGTACTGTTTGAGGGGGATAAAGGGGGTGACAAATTTATACCAGCCAAAACCGAATAGTACCATTAATAATCTCGCTTGACACAACGTGACTTACTTACCTAATATTCAATAATACAGGGAGGAAAGTAATGGCAGAAACAGAGAAATTCAACGTTTCAGGAAGTCAGCTTGTCGAGAAAGTGAAGCAGCTTATACATGAGGGTAATATAAGGAGAGTACGGCTGGTACATGAAGGACGTACGATTCTGGAGTTGCCATTATCAGTGGGAGCCCCGGCAACGGCTGTGGTTATACTGGCTGCTCCCATACTGGCGGCACTGGGTGCCTTTGCCGCCCTTGTAACCGAGTGTACCATTGAGGTTGAGAAGATCGAGGAATCCTGAGCCGGGTAAGCCACCAACCTCACAGCAGATGTATGATGGTAAAAGGAAGTTATGTTCTCGTTCTCGAACTCCCTGAAGAAGAGTTAATCCCGGTAGGGAGCTTGGGAGTCGTTGATTTCAGGAGCGGTTATTATGCCTATGTCGGTTCGGCACTAAGTGGCCTGGAGTCCAGACTGAACCGACATCTCAGGCAAAGCAAGAAGTTCCGCTGGCATATTGATTACCTGTTACAAAAAGTGTCTATCGGTGCCGTAATTACCTGCCGGACGGATGAGAGGATTGAGTGCGATATTGCCCGGGCGCTCGGCCAGTTCTATAGTTCGGTTCCTGGTTTCGGCTCGAGTGACTGCCGGTGCCGGAGTCACCTCTATTTCAGCACCGGGGAGATGACACAGGAAATAATGGCGGCGGTGACCTCACTGGGCTTGAATCCCGGATTAAATAAATTTCCAGCCGGAGAAAAGTCTATCCTCTTAAAGGTAACTTGACATAAAGATGGATATTGTTCTGGCAAGGCACGGAGAGACTGCCTGGAATGTGGAGGAGGTATTCAGGGGAAGAATTGATGTCGAGTTGAACGAGACCGGCATCAAACAGGCGCAACTTCTCGGCGCCTACTTAAGTGACAAAAAAATTGAGGCTGTACTATCCAGTCCCCTGAAAAGAGCACTAAAGACGGCGGAAACAATTGCCGGCTATCATAAACTCGAAGTCGAGATTACACCCGGCCTTATAGACCTTGACTTCGGGGAATGGCAGGGACTGCCACATCTGGAGGTGAAAGACAGATATAGTGAGCTTTATCAGGAATGGGAGCACAGTCCCGAGAGAGTAGTGTTGCCGGGTGGAGAAAGCCTGGACGACGTCAAGAAGAGGGTTGCCGGTGTGGTGGATGAGGTAATAACCAGGTACGGGAATATGGTAATTCTTGTATCTCACCGCGTTGTTAACAAGGTATTAATCTGCGCTTTGCTTGGACTGGACAACTCTCACTTCTGGAATATAAGACAGGATACCTGCGGAATCACCACTTTCAGCTACAGAAACGGGCGCTTCATACTTGCCGAACACAACAATGCCTCCTTTTTAAAGCCTCTTCAGGCGCCTCAATCCGCTGATTTTTAGGGGGCGATGGCAGATGAATATGTCCGGTCTGGAGAAATTATTCATTCGCAGCCCCCTGCGGATATACATGCTGAGAAATGATGAAGCTCCAAAGGTTCTTGCGGACCTCGGGCTCGGTCGGGACAGCGTCTGTCTGGAGATAGGCTGTGGATACGGTGCCGGGACATTGCTGATAAATCAATACCTGAATTGCAGGCTTGTTGTCGGCGTGGATTTGGACTGCGATGCAGTCAGGGCGGCGAGACGTTACGTCTTACGCCTACCGGGTTGGGCAAGGACGATAAGAAATGATAATATAGAATTAAGCTGTCAGGATGCGGCAAAATTATCTTTTCCCGACTGCTGCTTTGACGGCGTTTTCCTCTTCGGAGTTCTTGACCATATAAAAGAGTGGCCGGAAGTAATAAATGAGGTTTTCCGGGTGCTTAAAGTGGGGGGAGTCTTCTCTTTTGAAGAATTCCTGCTCGGTAAATCCTGGGAAAACCGTTTTAATCATACCTCAATCAGGGAAGAGGAACTGAAAAACAGCCTGACAGAAGCGGGGTTTTCAATTCAGAGTTTCAGGAAGATGAAATGTCTTCCCAGATGCTTCGTCAGGAGTATAAAGAATAGGTCCTTTTCTGATAGGGAGGAAGCAGGGAAATGGGTTTGAAAAAGTATCTTATTTTGTTGCTATCAGTATTATTTGTCATCGGACTGGTGATGGCACCCGGGTGCGCCGCTGACGAAGTTGAAACTCCGGTCCAGAACATTAAAGATATTTCGGCGCAGGAAGCCTGGGAGCTGGTACAGGATAACCGGGGAAATCCGGATTTCATAGTCCTTGATGTGCGGACTCCGGAGGAATATAACGAAGGGCATATTGAAGGTGCTGTAATGATAGACTTCAATGCCGGGAATTTCCGTGAAGAAGTCGATAAACTGGATAAAGACAAGGATTATCTCCTCTACTGCCGGAGCGGAAATCGTAGTGGCAAGGCATTGGCAATTATGGAGGAGCTTGGCTTCCTTGAAATATACCATATGAGTGGCGGAATGCTGGAATGGAAGGCGGAAGCCCTGCCACTGGTGAAGTGAAAACGCTGGAATCTGTTTCAGAAGTTGCCTTTTAACCTGTTGGCTAGCACTATAACCTGTTATAATTTATAATAAGTTATGGAAAAGCCATTGCTGGTACTGTTTGACGGGCACGCCATCGTCCACCGTGCTTACCATGCCTTTGAGAATGCACGGTCTCCCAGGACGCTGACCGTGCCGAAGACAGGTGAGGTTGTGACTGCCGTCTTCGGCTTTGCCCAGATGCTGCTCAAAGCAATAGAAGACCTCAAACCTACCTGCTATGCAATAGCCTTCGATACGCCGGTTCCCACTTTCCGGCATGAAATGTTCGACCAGTACAAGGCGCAGCGCCCTCCGACTCCCGATGAGCTTATCAACCAGTTCGGCAGGGTCAGACAGCTTGTCGAGGCTTTCAATATTCCCATCTATGAGCTTGACGGCTACGAGGCTGACGATGTCCTGGGGACACTGAGCCGGCAGGCAAGTGAACAGGGCATTGATACCGTAATCGTTACTGGCGACGCCGATACCATGCAGCTTGTATCGTCCCGGGTCAAAGTGCTTTATCCCAAACCGCGTGGTTCTTTCAGCGATACCATGCTTTATGATGGAGAAGCGGTTAAAGAAAAATACGGCATCGGTCCTGAGCACATTGCCGACTTCAAAGCGCTGGTAGGGGATGCCTCGGATAATATCCCCGGTGTTACCGGCATCGGGAACAAGACGGCGATAAAACTCATCCAGGAGTTCGGCTCAATAGAGGAAATCTACACTCATATTGATGAAGTTACGCCTGATAGAATCCGGAACATTCTGCGGGAAAATGAAGCGGTTGCCCGCCAGTGTAAAAAGCTGGCAACAATTGACACCCGGGCACCGGTTACTCTCACCCTCGATGACTGCCAGGTAAGCAACTATGATAGGAACAGGGTAACCGAGCTTTTCCGTGAGCTTGAGTTTCACAGACTTTTACAGAAACTGCCCGGAGAGGTCGGACAAGAATCTGGAACTGAGATTACCGTTGAAACCGGGCTGTCTCATGGAGAATACCGGGTAATCGATAGCGAACCGGCTATGGATGAGCTTCTGGGTAAACTATCATCGGCTGAAAACTTTACCTTCGATATTGAAACAACGAGTCTGAACGCTATGTCGGCTCAACTGGTGGGGATATCGCTTTCGGCAGCTCCGGGTGAGGCTTTCTATATTCCGGTCGGTCATGTCGGCTGGGGAGAAGTGACCCAGTTGCCGCTTGAGTACGTAATCGGGCGTATCAGGCCGGTTCTTGAAGACCCGGCCATGCAAAAAGTTGCCCATAATGGCAAGTATGATATAACCGTGCTGGCGGAATACGGGATAACGGTCCGTAATCTCACCTTTGACACTATGATTGCGGCTTACCTGCTCAGTGAGAAGTCCCTCGGGCTAAAAGCCCTTGCTTTCAGCCAGCTGGGAATCGAGATGATGCCGATTACCGAACTCATCGGCTCGGGAACCAAACAGCTTTCGATGTCACAGGTGGAGATAGCCCGGGTTGCCGATTACGCCTGTGCCGATGCCGATATGACGTTAAGGCTGGCCGAGATATTCGCTCCTGAACTGCACCGGTTGGAGTTATGGCGGTTATTCACCGAAGTTGAAATGCCGCTGGTGCCGGTACTCGTCGATATGGAAAGAAACGGGATTGCTCTCAATACAGATTTGCTGAGAGAGATGTCGCGTGGTCTGGGCGAGCAATTGCTCAAGCTTGAGGCTGAGATATATAAAGATGCCGGTCACCAGTTCAATATCAACTCAACCCAGCAACTGGGCGCGGTGCTATTCGAGGAGTTGAAGTTACCGGCGGGACAGAAGAAGAAAAGCGGCTACTCAACTGCCGCTCCGGTCCTGGAAGCATTACGCGGTGTTCACCCGATAATAGGAAATATTATGGACTACCGCCAGTTGTCCAAGCTAAAATCGACCTACATTGATACAATACCCGGTCTGATTAATCCCAAAACGGGGCGGGTGCATACCAGCTTTAATCAGACAAGAACAGCCACCGGCCGTCTCTCATCAAGCGACCCCAATTTACAGAATATTCCGGTCCGCGGCGAGCTTGGAAAACAGGTAAGGCAGGCATTTATTGCGCCGTCCGGTTCTTATTTGCTCAGCGGAGACTATTCCCAGATTGACCTGCGCTGTCTCGCCCATCTCTCTCAGGATGAGAATCTTGTCAGCGCTTTCAAGCATGATGAAGATATTCACTCCGCCACGGCGAGCCGGCTCTTCGGAGTAGAAAGCTCGAAGGTGACTTCCGACATGCGCAGTGTAGCCAAAACGGTGAATTTCGGAGTGATTTACGGGATGAGTGATTATGGACTGGAACAGGCGACCGAACTTTCGCGTGAGGAAGCGACGAAGTTTATTAACGACTATTTTGAGAAGTACCCGAGAATTAAGGAGTACCTTGAAGCGACAAAGCAGCAGGCACGGGACAGGGGCTACGTTCAGACGCTGCTGGGCAGGAGACGTTCTATCCCTGAAATAAACTCCAGGAACCGGCAGGTAAGAGAAGCCGCCGAGCGAATGGCAATAAATATGCCGGTGCAGGGAACCTCGGCTGATATCATTAAAGTGGCTATGGTCAAACTCTACAATGAGATGAATAGACGCGGATTGGAAAGCAAAATGCTGCTTCAGGTACACGATGAGCTTCTCTTTGAAGTGCGGGAGTCAGAAATCGAAGAGATGTGTCAGCTAGTTCCCAGGACAATGTCTGAAGCTCTGGAGCTCAGCGTCCCGCTGAAGGTGGATATAACGAGTGGCAGAAACTGGGCGGAACTAAAGGGCTAGCCGGGGGCAGGTGAGTACTACTAAAACACTAAATAACCGGACGTAGGGTCGCGGTTATTTTTATTTCCGTAAAATCCAGCAGGACTCCTGATTAACAGGTGATGAAGAGGATTTTCTTTGGCTGGTACATAGTTGCGGCCGGTTTGCTGCTGATGATGTATAACAGCGGCGCGCTGGTATACGGATTTACCGCTTTCATAGACCCCTTTGCCCTGGCTTACGGCTGGAGTTACGCTCAAATCTCACTGGCGACGTCCGTTCGCGGGATGGAAGTCGGCGCCCTGAATCCGCTGCTCGGTTTTGTTGTTGACCGCTGGCCTGCCCGGATACTCGTGCCCATTGGGGTGGTTATCTGGGGACTGGGACTATATCTCCTGGGTAGAGCGGACACGCTGCCTCTCTTCTACGGTTCTTTCCTTGTCATCGGACTGGGCAGTTCTCTTGGTGCTCAGTTTGTGCCGACGGTGGTGGTGGCGAGGTGGTTCAAGAGGGATATCGGTAAGGCAAACGGCGTCATGGCGATGGGTATGGGTATCGGTGGGGCGCTAATACCGCTGATTGTAAAAATGATTGATATGTATGGTATACAGGGCTCGCTGACTATACTGGCTGCGGGCGCCTGTCTGCTCGGTCTGCCCCTATCATTGCTGTTTCGCAACAGGCCGGAAGACTATGGTATGTTTCCGGATGGGAAAATTCAGGAAGCAACGGAAGACAGAGATAGTTCTCAGGTACGGGAATTGAGTATCAAACCGCGGCAGGCACTTAAAATGCGGACTTTCTGGCAGATAGGTTTTTTCTTTCTGATTCAGGTGGCGGTAATGCTGGCAATGCAGACTCATGTTATGCCCTATCTGGAGAACCTTGGAGTTGGGAGGTCGACAGCCGGCGTGGTGGCTATGGCTCTGCCTCTGGTTAGCCTTGGCGCCCGTATACCGTTTGGCTGGCTGGCTGACATCTTCCCCAAGAAATATGTTTTGGCTGTATCTCTTGGTCTGAAAGCTGCCGGCTTGTTTCTTTTCTGGTATATTGGAATTACCGGTACTGCATCACTGGGACTGATGATTTTCTTTATTATTGCCTTTGGACTCGGTTCCGGCGGAATGACACCGCTCAGAGCGCCTATTATCAGGGAATATTTCGGTGTCGGTAGATTCGGCACGATTCTCGGTTTTATGAGTGTTTTTACTACAATCGGGCTGGCGATGGGTCCGCTGGCAGCCGGGTGGGTATTTGACAGGTTCGGTACCTATGTTCCCATCTGGCTGGCACTGGGGCTGGTGGCAATATTCGGAGTATTACTATTACTGACCTTACCTCAAGCTCCTGGTAAGTCAGGTGCGGTTGCGTACTAAAGAGCCCCGAGCCCGGCAATGAGAGAAAGTATGAAAGAAATGAGGAATAAAGAATGCCGGAACTTCCTGAAGTTGAAACGGTAAAAAATGAGATTCTTCCGCACATCACCGGCAGGACCATCACCGGTATTGACCTGGAGTGGGAGGGAATAGTCAAGGAGCCCTCTCCGGAAGAGTTTTGCTCCGGTCTTAAAGGGCAGAAGATACTGGGTATCTCCAGGCATGGCAAATACATGATAGTTTCTTTGAGCAGCGGTGAATATTTGGTCATCCACCTCAAAATGACTGGCTCCCTGATTGTGCAGAAAAGCACCGACGAGCCGCCCAGATTCACCCGGGCGATAATTCACCTTGATGATGGCAACAGTGTTTTCTTCCGTGACCCCCGTAAGTTCGGGGCACTGCGGCTGGTCAAAGACAAGGATAGAATAGTCAGCAAGCTCGGTCCGGAACCGCTCGAGGATGATTTTACTCCCGGAATCCTGGCTGAGCGCCTGTCTAAGCGTAAAGCACCGATGAAAGCCCTGCTCTGTGAGCAAAGCCTGATTGCCGGAATCGGCAGTATGTATGCTGATGAGGCCTTATTTGCCTCCGGAGTTCACCCGCTGCGGCTCCCGGAAAGTCTTTCAAAGGAAGAAATCGAACATCTGTACGGGGCTATTCGTGAAATACTCTGGGCTGCTATCGAGAACAAGGGAGCCAGCGTGAATACCTACTTTCGCCCCGATGGCTCAAAGGGCACGGCGCACTATGAGTTCAAGGTTGCTCACCGCGGCGGCCAACCCTGCCTGGTCTGCGGTACACCTGTCGAACGGATAGTCGTACGCGGCAGGGGCAGCTATTTCTGCCCGAAGTGCCAGCCATTACTCTAATCGTCCCAGAGACGGAAAGGCGGATATTTATCCGTCATAAGTGACGCGTAGGCACATACCCGGAGACTCCAGCGGTTCATCCCTATAACAAGCTTAAATATATCGTCAGGGTATTTCCCTGTGAACAGAACTGCTACGGCACCGAATATGGCCAGAATAAAGGTGAGGCCAACTCTGCTTTCTTCTCCCCCACCTCCCTGGAATAAGGCGAGAACGATGTAGTGGGGAATAGCCAGTAACCACCACTTCACCAGCACCAGTCCCCGCGACAGTCTCTCAGGATATTCAATCTCCAGGTCAGCCGGGTAGTCATTGTCAGGCTTTAAGCTAAACGGCGGATACTTGTCAGTGCCTAAAGCCTGGTAGCTGTAGAAGCCCACACGCCATGTCCAGCGCAAAACGCCTGCGTTGAAGTCGAAAAGGTTCCGCGGATACTTTTCCGTGAAGAGTATGGAAAAGAAGGCGATTATCGATACAATAATAAACGCTATCCAGAGAAAACAGAGGATGACCAGATGTGGTATTGCCAGTAACCACTTGATTAGCCACCATCCCCTGGCGGGCGGGTCTGAGAGGTCACCCTTAACTGTGACCGGATAAGCCGACTGTTCTTGGCTCATATTTCACCTCCTGCAAAAGGTATTTCTTATGATTTCCCTGGCAATCCGTAGAATCGCGGTGACTTTGCTACTCCTGCTTACATTGCCAGCCGGTAAAGCCGTGATTTACGCTGGCCTTTGCGGGGATATCCTGTATTTCAGACAGACAGCGTGATAGAGTGAAGCCGTGGCTAGGCTAATCCACATAATTGAAACAATAACTCCCACACCAAAGCAGATTAGTCCCGCGATAGCAATAGGAATTCCCAGCAAACCGATTAGAAATACATCAATGGCATAGCCGCTAGTTAACTGCCAGCTCTCCTTAACTGCGGAAATAGCATCCATTTTCCGTTCAACAACGATGTATGGCACGAAAGCGAGTTTACAGGCGAAGATGATACCGGGTATTATCAGGAGCAAGAATCCGATGATAACTATGACAGCTACCAGGAGATACGCCAGTACAGCATTCCAGTAGTTCTTGAAAGCTTCGAATGTGTTCTTAATCTCAGGTGCCTCACCTCTTGCCGCCTTGAGATAGGCGAACGCAACACCGTAGCCAACCGGTCCTGAGATTAATATTCCATATGCCATTCCTATGAGGTCCCAGATGTTATAAACAGTGTTATAGGTCCAGCTTCCCATTCCGCCAGGCAAACTGATTACGAAATATATGATACCTATCAGGAACAGCTCAAGGAAATATTTCCATAGTTGTTTCCACCCGTTACCGTAGCTGGAACTAACTCCCGGCTCAAATACTGTGGTGCTCTGCGGAACACTCTCCCCGGCTTCCATAGCTACCTCCTTTTAAGGATATTTCTATGAATATCACAAAATAACCGTAGTATTTTCAGGCTTTATCTCAGTGTTAACAATCAGTATTCCTGTGTAGTAATTACCGCATTATACATCCTTGTGATAGAATTGCAAAGTAATACTGTACTTAGTTGAGAAAAGGAGTATAATATGGATATAACTACGATTAGTTATGAGTTAGGCAAGCTGCAACCAGGTGAAAGAAGAGTAATATATACAAGTCCCAATGATGTGCAAGTAACAGTTACTCAAACAGGTAAGTTCTCGCCGCATGATTTTGCTGTAGGTTTAGTAATACCTAGCAGGCAAGAGTTCTATCCAACTCATGTTCGTTTGTTATTTGACTACTATTTAAAAAGATTGAGTGCGTTACAACAATCACGCGAACTTTTCTGGGCTGTAGGAAAAGTATATGAGGGGAATGATCCAGAAGAATTAGTTAAAGATGTAGACGCTCTAATTTTCCCAATGCAACTGGATGAGGCTATAGTAAATCTAGTTTATACACAATTATTAATGATTGAGCAAGATTTCAACTTTGGTCCAGAAGGAACTAAGGCTAGTAAATATGATCCTCCTCGTGGATTTTTAATGAGTTTCATCCATTGGGTAGCGTCAGGAGAAGATGAAATTGACAGAATTATTACCGCAGCAGTTAGAAATTATCCACCACCGGTACGTTTTAAAAGACTTACTAGTAGATAAACTTTCTTGATGGTAAGACTTGCTTTACCTCGAATAATCACTACCTAAAGTGGCTAATTTCTTGGTACCCTTTTTCTACAATTTGGACTTCGCTTCCACACTCTGGGCAAGCCTCTATATTCAAGGCCATTCCACCTGGGGCAGGGCATTCATCCAATTGCCATTCACATTTGCATTCTGGACATCGCACAAACCAGCATACTTCACCCTCGATCCATTTTTCTGTTGCTTTTGCAGTATGCACCATTACCTCGCATCCTCTTTAATCATCATCTAGTAAAAGAAATTTTGTCGGTAGTTAATTGAAGTCTTGGGGATTGAAGCTCATCTTCAATTCGTTTTATTGTCAAGTCAAGATATTCTTGAGATGCTTCAATTCCTATGTATTTTCTGCCCAATCTCAATGCTGCTACACCAGTGCTCCCGCTACCATTGAAGGGATCAAGAACAATATCCCCTTCATTAGTTGAAGCTAGTAAAATTCTCTCTAAGAGTTTTAGTGGTTTCTGAGTTGGATGTTTCCCATGAGCCTTTTCTTTCCGTTGCGGAGGTGAGATTTCCCATAAATTACGCATTTGCTTCCCATTACTAAGTTGCTTCATTAGTTCATAGTTAAAGACGTGTTTACTTTTATAATTTTTCGCTGCCCAGATTAATGTTTCTGTGGAATGGGTAAAATAACGACAACTGAGATTTGGTGAAGCATTGGGTTTAAACCAGATGACATCATTCAGAATTTTGTATCCAATCTGTTGCATGGCGAATCCGACGGAGAATATCACATGAGCTGTCCCTGAAACCCAGATTACACCATTTTGTGTTAATACTTGTTGACATTCTCTTAGCCAGGATAAATTGAATTTGTGGTTTTCTTCTATTCCTTGGGATACGTCCCATTTGCCCTTGTTAACAGAGACCATTTTCCCAGCATGACAGGTTATTCCTCCATTAGATAGGAAATAAGGGGGATCGGCAAAAATCATGTCAATAGAATTTCGCTCAAATGTAGGTAAGAGTTCCAGGCAATCACCATGAAAGAGCTTTACAGAGTGCTCTCTATTTTCATAATACGGCTTTGTTTCTGTATTTGAGTATCTATTCGTATTCATCTTTATTCTTTAATAGTACACGTTTCCGTGTAAAATGTCAAGGCTTTTTTCTAACACTTTGTATACCCGCAGCTGTGGCAGACGAAGCAGCCTTCCTGGTAGGCAAGGAGACTGCCGCAGTCAGGGCACTGTCCGGCTACATTTATCGGCGGGTCGGAATCCTCCATGATGCTTGAAATATCCAGTTTTTCCTTTCCGTTATCCTCACCTGCCCCTTTGACGTGCTTTTCGAGGACGCTGGCGATTGCATCGGCGCAGGAGAGGATGGCCTTGCCCTGTTCCCAGGCGATTGACGGGCAGCGGATACCACGGAGCTGTTTGATTATGGACCTGATATCTATACCTGCTCTCAGTGCCACCGAAATAAGCCGGCCGATTGCCTCGAGCTGTGCCGAGGCGCAGCCGCCGCTCTTGCCCAGGGTAACGAAGACTTCGCATATACCGGCTTTGTCTGAACCTACTGTCACGTAGATGCCGCCGCAGCCGGTTGTTACTTCCTCTACAACCGCTGTGGTTACCCTGGGACGCTCTCTCGGGCTGATACTGGTTTGTTTATCCTCTTTTATCTCCACAGGTGCCGTGCTCAACGGCTGTACCTCTCGGCTTTTATCCCGGTAAATTGTTATTCCCTTCAGTTCCTGTTCGTAAGCCATCAGGTATACACGGGCGATATCTTCCTGTGTAGCATCTTCGGGGAAGTTTACCGTTTTTGAAACTGCGTTATGAGTGGACTTCTGGAAAGCCGCCTGCATCCTGATGTGCCATTCGGGGTTTATCTCATGAGCGGTTACGAACAGGCGTTTTATATCTTCAGGAATATTATCCATGGTATGAAGCTGGGTTCCGGTAGCAAGCTGCTGCATCAGCTCCTCGGAGTAGAAACCCCCGTCCCTGGCGGCTTGCTCAAAGAAGGGATTGACCTCTACCATCCGGGCGCCATCGAGAATGTTATGAATATAGCTGAGAGCAAAAAGAGGCTCGATGCCGCTTGAGCAGCCGGCAATTATGCTGAGAGTGCCGGTCGGAGCGATTGTTGTACAGGAAGCATTTCGCGGCCTGGGACCGTCCGGAACATCATAAATGCTACCTTTGAAGGCAGGGAAAACGCCGCGTTCCCCGGCAAGCTCTACCGAGGCTTTACCCGCTTCTTCATTGACGAACTGCATGATTTTCGAGGCAATTGCCGGTGCCTCCTCCGAGTTATAGGGAATCCCCATCTGAATCAGCATATCAGCAAATCCCATTACCCCCAGCCCGATTTTCCTTGTTTTTTTCGTCATTTCTTCGATTTCCGGCAATGGGAACTTATTCACGTCAATAACATTGTCGAGGAACCTGACCGCCGTCTTCACCGTTGCGGATAGTTTTTCGTAGTCAATCTCGGTTTTTCCGTTAACCGTTTTCAGCATCCGGCTGAGGTTGATTGAGCCAAGGTTGCACGACTCGTAGGGAAGCAGAGGCTGCTCGCCGCAGGGATTTGTACTCTCTATCCTGCCGAGCTGCGGCGTGGGATTAAAATCATTTATCCGGTCAATGAAGACAATGCCGGGGTCGCCGGTTTTCCATGCCATCGCCACTATCTTATCGAATATCTCTCTGGCGTTAGCCCTGCTCTGTACCTCTCCGGTGTGGGGATTTATCAGGTTATATTCAGTGCCGGTTTTTACCGCCTCCATGAACTCATTTGTCACCGCTACTGACAGGTTGAAGTTGGTCAGGACATCCAGATTTTCCTTGGCATTTATAAATTTCTCGATGTCCGGGTGGTTAACATTGAGGATTGCCATGTTAGCTCCGCGGCGAGTGCCTCCCTGCTTGATGACATCGGTAGCCGTATCAAAAGCCCTCATGAAGGAGACCGGGCCGCTGGCGACGCCGCCCGTTGAGCCGACTCTATCGGTCTCGGGTCTTAATCTGGAGAAAGAAAAACCGGTCCCGCCGCCGCTTTTATGGATGAGTGCTGTATCCTTAATGGCTTCGAAAATAGACTCCATCGAATCTTCAACGGGGAGGACAAAGCAGGCGGATAGCTGTCCCAGTTCACGGCCGGCATTCATCAGGGTAGGGGAGTTCGGCAGAAATTCAAGGCCTGTCATCATCCGGTAGAATTCCTCTTCCCAGAGACCGGTGTCCGCAGATTTATCGTAGGAAAGCTCGGCGGAGGCAATCGCCTTTGCCACGCGGTGGAACATCTCCTCCGGTGTTTCAATGATACTTCCCTGGCTGTCTTTCTTCAGGTACCTTCTTTCCAGGACCCGGAGGGCGTTTTCGGTAAGGATAGTATCTTGAGCAGGTTGAACTTCATGTTTAACCTGCGTTGTCTGCTCGGTCATCGGTCTTGCCTCCTTTTTCTTGCCGGCATGTTGTCTTTCTGTCTCAGGTGAGTAAGTTCTTTCCGTTTCAGACTCGGTTGTTTTAACCGGTTCATCAGCCTTCATAATTTCATTTACAATTGCCTGGATTTCGGCGCGGGTAGGCGGCGGTCTCCGTTTAAGCTGAGACCGGGGTACAAGTCCCTCCATTCCGGGCAGGGTCTGCGGCTGCTCGAGGCGTTCGATTACCCGGCTGGTCAGCTGCTCAATCTTGTCCTTGTCACGCAGACCCATCGATTCGGCATCAGCGACCACTGCCTTTAAAATCTCGGTTCGGTTTAGCTCATTGCCGTTTCTTTTTTCTGATTGATTATCTTTGCTCATCTGCGTATCCTCTGGCGTTTACGGGGTGAAAAATTAAGTTCCTCCGGGGGCAGTAAAGGTAGCTGGTTTTTCGAAGGTGCCGGCTCCTTTTCATCGCTTACCAGGTTATCTATCTCCCTTTTCAGGGCGGTGATATCGGTAAAGTCACGGTAGACGCTGGCAAACCGGATATAGGCAATATAATCGAGGTTTTTCAGTCTCTCCATTACCATATCACCGATTACGGTGCTCGGTATTTCCGCCCGGCTCTGGCTGTCAAGCTCGGCTTCAATGTCATCAGCCAGTTTATCGATTGTACCGGTCGGCAGGGGACGTTTTTCGCAGGCTTTACGGATGCCGATAAGAAGTTTATCCTTGTTAAATTCTTCACGCCGCTGGTCTTTTTTAATCACAAAGAGACTTGCCGGCTGCAGTCGCTCATAGGTGGTGAAGCGGGAGTTGCAGCTCAGGCACTGGCGGCGACGGCGTATGCCATCGTTCACATCACGGGAGTCAATCACTCTGGAATCATCATTTCCACAAAAAGGGCAATTCATAGGTAAACTCTACACTATATTGGAAAACAGATATACAATACCACAATATATAGTGCTTGTCAAGGTGTAATCAGTATATTTTTATTCGGCTTTGGTTGGATGAAATATCCTCCTTTATTTTATCTGTTCCCACCCGCCGCCCTTCAGGGTGGGCCCCTTTAAAACAGGCATATAATTATATGTTAATGTGGAGAACTGTTGGCGAGGGAGATGAAGGGGGAGGGCCTTTTATTCAAGCAAAACAGAATAGTACTTGATAATTCTACATACCCGTAAATTGTAAAAATTATATGGAAAAGCGAGAAGTCTTTAGCTTTTTTTGCATGCTAAAGACTCCTCGCACTCAGTTAAGTAACCCATACAAGTATTTTTCTGTATCAGCTCTATTCGATTGATTGATTCTCAGAGAATACTACTGAGTAAGAGATTCCCAGCTTGATGATTTCTTGGTAGCTTTCACGGAAGGAGTTACCACCTGACGCCGGTGACTGAACAGCGGCCGGCGCAGGAAGGACGGAACATCTAACTCATCTTCACTCTTCTTTATACTATTCAGGAATTCAGATATATCCTCATCTTTGCTTATTCCGGCCAGACCTTCCTTGTTCAAGAAACCGGTGGCAATCAGGGTAATCTTTATATCCTTGTCCATGCTGGCATCGTGGGCTACACCGAAGATGATGTTGGCTTCCGGGTCAACCGCCTGTTTGATTACCTCGGCTGCTTCGTTGACTTCATACAGGGTAAGGCTGGTGCCACCGACAACATTGAACAGTACTCCTTTTGAACCTGCAGCAGAAGCGTCCAGCAGGGGACTGGCCAGAGCTTCCTTGGCGGCATCAACCGCCCGGTTCTGACCCGAGCCTCTGCCGATGGACATCCAGGCTGGACCGGCATCTTTCATCACTGCCTTGACATCGGCGAAGTCGAGGTTGATAACCCCGGGAACGGTAATAACTTCGGATATAGCCTGAACGCCGTGTCTTAGCACGTCATCTGCCATTTTGAAAGCGTTATCCACACCGGTTTTCTGGTCGCAGAGGTCAAGCAGACGGTCATTGGGGATGATAATCAGGGTATCAACCTTATCAAGTAGCTGTCTGACTCCTTCTTCCGCTACCTCGCAGCGGTGTGCTCCCTCGAAAGTGAATGGTTTGGTGACTACGGCAATGGTGAGGGCGCCGCTCTGCTTGGCAATTTCGGCAACGACCGGAGCGGCTCCGGTTCCGGTACCGCCACCCATGCCGCTGGTGATGAATACCATATCGGATCCCGAGGTAACTTCCTTAATATCGTCGCGGCTCTCCTCGGCTGCTTTCTGTCCCATACCGTGGTCTCCGCCGACACCAAGTCCACGGGTCAGTCTTTCTCCGAGCTGGACACGGATTGGGGCCTCGGTAAGTGCCATTGCCTGGGCATCAGTGTTCATGGCAATGAATTCCACGCCTTGAATCTCTTCCTGGACCATACGGGTCACGGCGTTGCAGCCGCCACCTCCAAGGCCGATAACCTTTATCTTAGCTGGGCTAAGGGCGAAGCTTGATTTTGCCATCTTTTCCTCCTTTCTTCACTGTATATTAGGTAACTGTCTAGCGGAACAATTTTCTAATCTGGGATGCCAGGTTTCGTAGATTGAAGCCCCACCGGCGGGTTTTCCAGTTCTGAGAACCTTCATTCTTTGCTCCCCAGATAAGAAGACCAACGCTTGTAGCATACGCCGGGTCACGAAGAGCATCATTGATACCAGAAATATTATCCGGTGTCCCCACTTTTACCGGGAGCCTCATAATCTCACGTCCGAGGGCGTCGATACCGGAAAGATTGGAACTGCCACCGGTAAGTACCAGTCCGGCAGGCACCAGTGATTCATATTCGGAGCGCGGCAGTTCGAGCAGAATAAGCCTGATGATTTCCTCAACTCGGGCCCGGAGAATATCATACATATCCTGATACGAGGCTCCGTGGCCATCTTCACTCAGCGGGCTTGTTGGTTCCGATGCGCCTTCATAGATTGACATGACACTGCCGTATCTTTTCTTCATTTCCTCGGCTACATCGAAGGGCAGTCCCAGGCCGATTGCTACGTCTCTGGTTAGCTGATAACCGGCTACTGGCAGGATAGCGGTATGCCAGATGCTACCATCCTTGAAGATAGCGATGTCTGTAGTGCCGCCGCCTATATCGGCGAGTATAATGCCCGCTTGCTTTTCGTCTTCAGTAAGTATTGCTTCACTGCTGGCTAACGGTTCAAGAACCAGGTCATCAATATCAATACCGATGCCTCGAATACACTTCGCCAGATTCTGAATAGAAGCTACGGCAGCAGTGATAACATGAGTTTCCACATCAAGTCTGAAACCGTGCATTCCTACCGGGTTCTTTATTCCGGCCTGGCCATCAACGGCATAGCTCCTCGGAATAATGTGGAGCAGCTTTCTATCACTAGGGACCTTAACGCTCTGAGCGCATTGAAGCACTCTCTTCAGGTCATCCGGGCGTACCAGCCGGTCATTGCGGGTGATAGCCACCACTCCCTGGTTGTTCAGTGAGGTTACATGCCTGCCGGTAACACCGACATAAGCCGATTCTGCCTTATAGCCGCTGGCTTGCTCCGCTTTTTTAACTGATTCGCGGATTGACTCTCTGGCGTCATTGATGTTTACCACCAGCCCCTTGTGTAATCCATTGGACGGGGTGATGCCCACGCCGGCTACTCGAATAGGGCTATGTTCGTCTACCTCGGCTATAACAGTGCATACCTTTGTCGTACCTACATCAATAGATACTAGAGTTTTTTGCTTGCTCATAAATCCCCTCCTTTTAAACTGGATTCTGCCATTTCTAATCTATATAAATTCTTCACATTTTGATTCCTCCCTTGAACAATCTTTAGTTTATTTTCAGTACCCGAAGGCTGTTATTTTTTCCAGAATGTTATCATTCGCAGGAGTGTGGATTATCCAATGTTTAGGTGGTGAAGACCTGCCGTAGCTTTTTTAGCTGGGCCGGCTTCCTCCAGCCGTTACCACACGTTTGTATTTTCGCGGTGGAGCATAATTTTTCCACCATATCGTAGTGCTCTTCTTGGGGGATAATGCGTTCGGCCGCTCTCAATCTGGCACTCCGGCTACGTGGGTTACTTTCAACTTCCGCCGGGGAAGGGGTAATTACCCTTTTATTGACCAATCTCAGGCTGGCGGTATGTCCGCAAACACAGGTCGGTGTATTCGGGGGGCAGATGCAATCCTTTGATTCCTGTTTCATAAACTGTTTTACGATGCGGTCTTCAAGAGAGTGGTAGCTGATAACAACCAGCTTGCCTTTATAGCCGAGCAGGTCGACTGCCTGTTGTAAAGTTGACTCAAGGTGTTCAAGCTCCTGGTTTACTGCTATGCGCAGAGCCTGAAAGGTCTTGGTGGCGGGGTGAATTTTTCCCCTTTTCGGACCGGCAGCTTGCTCTATAGTGTTTGCCAGTTCAAGGGTTGTCTTTATTGGACGTTCCTGGACGATGCGGTGGGCTATCCGCCGGCTGTGTCCTTCCTCACCGTATTCTTTTATCAGGTGGGCGAGGTCGGACTCGGGATAGCTGTTAATAATGTAGGCGGCGGTAAGTTCCTGGTTAAAGTTAAGCCGCATGTCCAGCGGGGCGCTACGCCGGAAACTGAAACCGCGAGTATCGCTTTCAAGCTGAAGAGAGGAAAGGCCGAGGTCGAGTAAAATGCCATGTACCGGTAAGAAGTCATGCTTGTAACAGATAGATTTTAAATTAACAAAGTTATCATTAATTAACAGAATTGAATTGCTATAAGGTCGAAGTCTTTGCCTTGTTACCTTTATGGCTTCTGGGTCAGCATCAATACCGAGTAGTTGGCCGGATGGTGAACTGTGTTCAAGAATAGCGGCGGCGTGTCCGCCGGTGCCGAGGGTGCAATCAATATAGCGGCCGCCTGGCTGTACTGCCAGGGCCTTGATAACTTCTTCAACCAGGACCGGTGTGTGGGTAGGAGTGGGTGCTAACATTGTTTGCCCCTTCAATGTCGCTCTTCTAAACTTTCGATAATCTGCCAGGCCTGTTGCTGGCTATTAGTTTTTTCTAATTCCCACTGCTCCTTGTTCCATAGCTCAAGGTAAGTATTGACTCCTGCGATTATTACCTCGTCCTCAATCCCGGCGTATTCCCTTAACGGTATCGGAAGAGCTATTCTACCCTGCTTATCAATATTCAGATTAAAGGCAGTGGCAAAGATTGCCCTGTTTAGTTTCCTTAGTTTGCTCGGTACTACCGTACCGCCTGTCAGTGCAGTTGCCAGCTTATTCCATTCGACGTTTGAGTAGGCAACGATGCAATTCTCCGGTCCGGCGGCAAGTACAACCCCTTCCTTCAGATCTCTTCTGAACTTTGGAGGAATGGGTATTCTACCCTTTTCGTCTATCTTGTATTCGAACTCGCCGAGAAACATTATTGTGTATCCTCTAAGTATTCCAGTATGTCTGCGGGTAATTGACTTAACGTTTCTTTTCCTTTGTCTGTCCCGGAAACGGTAAGTTTGAGTTTTTCTACCGGGGAAAAGGAATCGTAACTGTAAGCATATTCCTGAAGTAGACCTGCATTTAGAAGGTCTTCAAGGTCGCCCATGAGTGTGTCCGAGTAATTGAAATGTTTCGAGAAAGAATAGCCCAGTTGCAGCTTTTCTTGAAAATGACTGACGGATTTGTGAATGTCCTGTATGCTAATCTCTCTGCGTAGCGGGGAGAATAAAAAGATAATACCCAGGAGCATTTCCTGCCTTCGAAGTTTCTCTATGTCCTGTCTCTGGTGTTTCCTGGTAGTTACTGTGCTCATGATTGTTTAGAATATCCTTATACCCCTTAAAATTCACCACAATCCACCACAATTTACCAATATTTACCATTTTGCACCATAAATTTTTATTTGTCAACCCCTTTTACATAATTTTTTTAAGATATTTTGTATGATTAGTCGTGGTTTTATCGGAGAAATATTTATTTCGGACTATATAAAAAGATAATGGTAAAAGAAATACATGTTATAAAAGATTCTTTTCTGTTGAATAAAGTGCTTCTCTTTTTTTAATATATCTATTCCCGCCCTCCGCCCTTAAGGAATCTAAAGAGGGGGGTACCCCCCTCTTTAGAAATCTCCCCCTGCCTGCCAAAATCTCCCGCTTACCATAGTCTCGATGAAATCAGGACGCAGGCAGGGCTTTTTCCCCCTCTCAAACAGCTCCCTGATTTATAATGCGAATATACACTCGTTTGAGAGGTGGAGAGAGCGTTGAGAGGGGGCGGAGCCCCCTCTATCTTTTGCACCCCTCTCCAGCTAGGATAAGTCTTGCCCTAAAAGTCGTATGTTCCTGTCACCCTGAGCTTGTCGAAGGGTCTCAGGGAGGAAGGGTATTACCTTGACTACCCCACCCTGAGATTCTTCGTCCGCCAGAGGCGGACTCCAGAATGACTTTTGAGGCAAGGCCGCCAGGATAACATTGCTTTCGTTTACAGTGGTTCTGGCTGGAGAGGGGCAAGGGATGAGGTAGTAAATATTAACCATGTAAATAAAACTGTGCTTTTTGGGAAAAAAAGGTTACAGGTATTGATTTGGACTATTGATTTTACGGAGCTTTCGTGCCTGACCGTATCTGTGATAAAATGAAGGAGCGCTGATGAAAGTATACATTCTAACTTTATTTCCACAAATGTTTAAAAGCCCGCTTGAATCCGGTATTTTCAAGCGGGCTGCGGACCGCGGACTTATTGAAGTAAATGTTCGTGATATCAGGGACTACACACATGACAAGCATCGCAGCGTGGATGATTATCCTTATGGTGGCGGAGCTGGCATGGTGCTCAAGCCTGAACCGATATTTGAGGCTGTAGAGGCGGTAAAATCGGAGATTGGTTCCGAAAATATCGATAAAATTCCGGTTATTTTGCTGACTCCCCAGGGACGTCTTTTTTCCCAGCAGACAGCAATGAAATTGTGCGGATACAGTCATATGATTCTTATTTGCGGACATTATGAGGGTGTAGATGAGCGAATACGCCAGCATCTGGTTACGGATGAAATTAGCCTGGGAGATTATATACTGAGTGGCGGCGAGCTGCCATCTATGGTATTATTAGATGCGGTGGTCAGGCTTGTGCCCGGCGTCCTCGGTTCCATGGATTCGGCAGCGGATGATTCTCATACAACCGGACTTTTGGAGTACCCTCAGTATACCCGACCGCCTGAGTACCGGGGATGGGCGGTGCCCGAGGTCCTGCTTTCCGGGAATCATGCTCAGATAGCTGACTGGCACCGTGAGCAGGCGATTATCCGGACTGCCGAGCGGCGACCAGAACTACTGGAGAAAGCAGAGCTTAGCTTGAAAGAAAGGCAGATCGTTGAGGGGCTGCGGAAGAAGTAATATATATCATACGGAGTACTTGTAAATGGATATGGCGTCAGTTGTTTCAGTGAAAGAGAATCCTAATATACCGGAGCTTACCTCTGGTGATACGGTAAGAGTCCACACCAGGGTAGTGGAAGGCGATAAAGAACGCATCCAGGTTTTTCAGGGCGTGGTTATTAAGATAAGACGTCGCGGAGTCGGCTCAAGTTTCACGGTGAGGCGTGTTGCTTATGGAGTGGGAGTAGAGCGCACTTTTCCTCTCTATTCTCCGCGTGTGGAAAAGGTGGAGATAGTGCGGCGGGGCAAAGTACGCCGGGCAAAGCTCTATTATCTCCGCGGGCTGAGTGCCAAGACATCCCGTCTCCGGGAAAGAAGGATGACTCCTAAAGAGATAGAACGGGAACAGACAAGAGTTCAGAGGCTGGAGCAGGAACAAGAAGAGAAGCGGAAGGCGGAGCAGGAGCCTGAACTTGAGTTAGAGCAGGAGCCGGAAGAAGCACCTCAGATGGAACAGGCGGAAGTTGCTGAGGCTGTGGAGGAGCCCGTGTCCGAAGGGACTGCTGAAGAGACACCGGAGACGGAGCAGCCCGGGGAAGAAGCTCCCGTCGCTGAGGAAGAAGAAGTCCCTGCTGCGGAAGAAGAAGTTGCCCAGGAGGAAGAGGCACCCGTAGCAGAAGAAGAAGTTGCCCAGGAGGAAGAGACACCCGTAGCAGAAGAAGCGGTTCCTGTAGCAGAAGAGGAAGAAACTCCGGTTGCTGAAGAGAAAGAGGAGTCTGTAGTGGAAGAGGGGCCGGAAGAAAAGCAGGATTAGATTCGTACTATCCCTTCATACATTTATAGAGGGCTACCTCGTTGGAGCACAGGATGGGGTATGCTGAAGTAAGCGTAAATTCCCCCGCGGCACAGCGCCGGACATTCAGCTATTCCATACCAGCGGGTCTGAACATTGGAGCTGGGCAGGCAGTACTGGTTCCTTTTGGCGACAGGCTCCTTCAGGGTGTTGTTCTGGAGCTGACCGATTATCCGGCAGTTGAAGAAACACGGGAAATAGTCGGGGTTATTGAGGACCGCCCTGTCCTGTCTCAGGCATACATATCGCTGGCTCGCTGGATAAGCGAGTACTATCTTTCACCCTTGTTTGATGCCGTGGCTCTTATGCTGCCGCCGGGATTCGAACGTAAGGCACTCACTTTTCTAACCTCATCGATTCCGGATGACTTCGATTTGTCCTCTCTTACCCGTGAACAACGTCGGGCCATTGAAATTGTCCGAAGACAAAATAAGGTTAGCCAGAAAGACCTTGAGAAAGCCCTGGGGCAAAAGAATGCTCAGCGTACTGTCTCGCAGCTTGTCAGGCGGGGACTTGTCACCAGGAGCTATGAACTCGAGCCGATTAAAGCCAGACCCAGAGTAGAATCTTATCTCAGCATTGCAGTAGATGCCGGGAAAGCCCGGCAGGAAGCGTCATTTCTGCGAAACAGGCGTGCCATAAGACAGGCAGCCCTGCTTGATTTTCTGGCTGAACGGTCATCACCGGCATCGCTTTCCGAAGCCAGAAAAGAGACAAAATGCGACCGGTCAACGGTTGATGCTCTGATCGGCAAGAAACTGCTTACCGTTCGGGACATTGAAATAAGACGTGACCCACTTGCTGCCAGTGTGGTGAACCTTTCCTACCCGCTGGCTCTTACCGCCGACCAGAAATCAGCTCTGGATTTAATAAAACACCGGATGGAGCAGCAACCGGCGAATCAGCCTGGTGTCTTCCTGCTTCACGGAGTGACCGGGAGCGGAAAAACGGAAATCTATCTGCAAGCCCTCGCTGAAGCGGTAAAGCTGGGAAAGCGGGGTATTGTCCTTGTCCCGGAAATCTCTCTTACTCCCCAAACGATAGAAAGGTTCGTCTCGCGTTTTCCCGGCAAAGTGGCTGTTCTTCACAGCCAGCTTTCCCTGGGAGAGCGTTTTGATGAGTGGCAGCGGATAAGGAATGGGGAAGTAGACGTGGTTATCGGACCACGGAGTGCTGTTTTTGCTCCTCAGCCTGACCTCGGCCTCATTGTAATTGATGAGGAGCATGAGTGGACGTATAAGCAGCATGAGATATCGCCGCGTTACCGTGCCGGGGATATTGCCGTAAAACTGGCTGAACTCGCCGGAGTGGTAGTTGTCCTCGGCAGCGCTACTCCTGACGTGGAGTCTTACTATCATGCCGAGAGGGGCGATTATACCCTGCTGGAACTCCCTGAAAGAGTTACTCCCCGGGAAAGCTCACCCCTGCCTCAGGTCGAGATTGTTGATTTACGGGAGGAACTGAAGGCAGGTAACAGGAGTATGTTCAGTCGTTCATTATTTGAAGCTGTTACCAGGGCTGTCGGTAGAGGGGAGCAGGTAATGCTGTTTCTTAACCGGCGGGGAGCCGCCACCTTCGTTCAGTGCCGCGACTGCGGTTTTATTGTCGGCTGTCGGCGCTGCGAGGTACCAATGACCTATCACCTGGATGGAGATATGCTTGTCTGTCATCAGTGCAATTACCGGATGCCCACCCCCCACCTTTGTCCACAGTGCGGAAGCAGGCGGATAAAATTTCTCGGCGCCGGCACTCAGAAGCTGGAACAGGAAACGGCGAAGACATTTCCTCAGGCCCGACTGCTACGCTGGGACAGTGACGCCACCAGGGGAAAACACTCGCACCGCGAGATACTGGACAAATTCCGTAACCATGAGGCTGATATTCTCATCGGCACCCAGATGATAACCAAAGGGCTTGACCTTCCCCGGGTCACTCTGGTTGGAGTGGTGAATGCCGATACTGCTTTAAACCTGCCCGACTTCCGGGCCGGAGAACGGACCTTTCAGCTGCTGAGCCAGGTGGCCGGCAGGGCAGGGCGTGGTCCCCTGGGAGGACAGGTCATCATCCAGACTTACTCTCCGGAGCACTATGCAATTCAGGCAGCAGCCAGACATGATTATGCTTTCCTTTATAATAAGGAAATTACCTACCGGCGCCAGCTTCAATATCCCCCGTTCAGCCAGCTGGCCAGCCTGATTTATACACACACCAACGATGCTGCTTGCCATAGAGAATCGGAAATAATGAAGCGCAAAATCAATGATGAGATAGCCGCAAATGGAATTGCCGGCATCAGTATAATCGGACCGGCACCGGCGTTTATTCACCGGCTGCGAGGAAGGTTTCGCTGGCAGATTATTTTACGCGGCTCCGGCCTGCCTGCCTTCCTGTCCGGAATACCTTTTCGCCAGGGGTGGACGGTCGATATTGACCCGGTGGGACTCTAAAAGATAAGATATTTATGAGGGCAGTGTTACCGGACTGCTGTAAAGGAGAAAATGAATGTACACGAAGATTGTAGTTCCTCTGGATGGCTCCAAGACGGCGGAGTGCGTTCTTCCCCATCTTGACGTGGTGGCGAAAGGTTGTGGTACCCAGGAAGTTGTTTTATTGAGTGTAACCGAATCCGTTACCGGTTATACGGAGAAGGTCCAGCCGGGTTATACGGGCAGTACTCTGCCGCCGCCTAATCCGGTGATGGAGGTACCTGCCAGAACAGGTAGGAAACAACAGCAGGCAGAAAGATACCTGGCGCGGGTAGCCAAACGACTGCGTGATAAAGGATTCATGGTAAGAATAGAAGTGCTAATCGGTAGTCCGGCTCGGGAAATTGTTACCTATGCGCAGGAAAAAAGTTGCGACCTTATTATAATGGCGAGTCACGGCCGGTCCGGTATTGACCGCTGGGCGCACAGTATCGGAGCCTACGGAGGCGTTGCCGATAAAGTTCTCAGAGCAAGCCCGGTGCCGGTACTGATGATAAAGGCTACCTAGAATAAGAGCAATAGATGGTGGAGGTAAGATGGCAGTTCTACCGATTCGAGTAGCTCCCGACCCGGTATTAAGGCGAAAAGCGAAGCGAATCAGAAATATTGACGGTTCGGTCAATAAGCTGATTGGCGATATGATTGAAACTTTGCATGAAGCTGCGGGTGTCGGCCTGGCGGCTCCCCAGGTGGGCTTCTCTCTCAGGGTGATTGTTATCCGGCTGCCCGAGCAGGACGCTTTTGCCTTAATCAATCCCCAGATTGTGCGGAGGAAGGGTGAAAGGGTGGTAAATGAAGGCTGCCTGAGCGTACCGGGATATGTGGGAGAAATCAAACGCTCCGAGGCGGTGACGGTAAAGGGACGAGACCCTGAGGGCAAAGAGATAAGAATCAAGGCCGAGGAACTGCTTGCTCAGGTGCTTGAGCATGAAATAGACCATATTAACGGCATACTGTATATAGACCATCTTGAAAGCCCTGACAAGCTGCGCAAGGTTGAGCCGGAAGAAACACCAGAACGGACTGATATTTAAAACTTTTATATATCTGATAAAGAAGAAAAAGGGGCTGGCTGATGCCAGCCCCTTTTTCTTGAAACTAGAAGAAGTCGGCATGGGAGGTCCGGTATCTGGTTCGCATGATATTGTCCCATAAAGGCAGAGCACCGGGCTCATGGGCTTCGAGGCGTCCCATTCTGGCTGCTTCGGTGGCGCTGAGCTGCCCGAACACAAGCAATGCTAAAGTGCTGACCGGCATCACCACCTGAGGATTCATATCGGTGCGGCTGACTCTTGATTCTACTCCCGATGTCTCAAGTTTCCATCTTCCCTGATTCCACGGGCAGATTTCATCGATTATCTCAAAGGTAAGGTCGCCCTCTGCCTCGTAATGCCGACGCGGAACTGCCTTTTCGATATCTATTATTCGTCCCATCAGCCCGGCCCAAGATGAGATATTAAGCATCCGGGGTTCCATCAGCAGGTGGGGCAGAGGGTCATCGGCGGGTGCTCTCTGCCAGGTTACGTGTTCCACCAGGTCCATCCTCTTGAAGTATTCCCAAATTGCCCGGTAGGCTGAGGGACCGAGCCAGATAAAGTCTCGTATAAACAGGTCATGCTTTAACATCTCTCTGGCTTCACGTTTCAGGTTGGCCGTGTATATCACATACCCAAGCGGTTCGCCGTTTTCTTCATAGGCAATTCTGGCTAGAGCGCTCCCTTCCCGGGGTGGTGCCAGCACCCCCTTCTGCCATATTTCCGGACTGCGGACGAGGTATCCGGTCCGGTCCGAAATAAAACTCCGGTAAAGGTCAGCAAGTAATTCAAAATCGTCATCACCCAGTTCCCGGAAGGTACCTGTTACCGGCTTGATATCGGCGAATTCCAGATATATGGGTTCAACCTTATAGGTATTACGCGTCTGGACTACTGCGTAGCCGTAACGCTGGTATATTGCCGACCGTGAGGCGTGAAGAGCCGCAATCGGCATCTCACCCTGCTCATAAAGCTGTTTGAAATGGGCTGCCGTTACTTTTTTTAGGAAGCCGTGACGCCGGAATACGGGTAGTGTGCCGACCATCGTTACCCCGGCAATCGGAATATCCCCGCCGTTCAACCGCATCGTAAGTTCCCAGGCTACGTATGAGGTAGCAAGCTTTCCGTCTTTGAAAGCGCAAAGGGTTAATTCAGGACTCATGTCAGCGCTTATAGTAACAAGCAAAGAAGCGTGGGCAACGCGCTTTAGCTCCTCCATTTCCTCCGGTCTGGCAGCACGGATTTCAAGTCCCATAAATCTCCTTTGTCGTCAGCTAGAATAATCAGCCGATATTCCTGAAGTGTATAGTATTCGCTTTTGCATCAATGACGGCTTACCCTTTATTATCCTTGAGGTAGTCTATCGCCCACTGGACAGCGTCGTCTCCCTTGAGGTCGAGTTCAAAATCGGGAGTTATCCCCTTGCCCTCGATAAGATGGCCGTCCGGAGTTAGCCAGCGGGCATAGGTAATGTACAGTCCGGAATTATCTTTTAGAGGATAAAGGAGATTAACGCTGCCTTTGCCGTAGGTCTTTGTGCCGGCGATAGTAGCGCGATTATGGTCCTGCAAAGCTCCGGCCAGTACCTCGCTGGCACTGGCAGTATAATTATCGGTCAGGACAACTATCGGTAGACTGGTGTTTTTGATGCCGCTGTTGACAGAATGAGTCGTTCGCTCACCCTGGTTATCGACAACGTAGAGTACAACGCCGTCATCAATAAAGCGGCTGGCAACGTCAATTACAGATTCCAGTAAGCCGCCCGGATTACTCCGCAGGTCGACTATAATGCTTGAGGCTCCCTCCTGCGTCATTTTCGCCAGTACCGGTTTCAGTTCTTCATTGGTGCGCTCGGTGAAATGCATAATCGCTATATAGGCGGTGTCTCCTTTCATTTCAAAGAAAATGCTGGATAGCTGAATTTCATCCCTGGTTATTTCAATCTCAACGGGCTCTGTCTCACCCTCGTGAAGAATAAGAAGCCTTACCGGTGTTCCTTTCGGTCCGCGGATGCGGAGGATAGCCTCATTAAGGCTGAGACCTGCGGCGGAATCACCGTCTATTCCCATGATTATATCTCCGGGCCTGATACCCGCTTTATCAGCCGGTGAGTCAAGAATAGGAGCGATTATCATAATCTGCTCGCCTTTCATTCCTACATAAGCGCCGATGCCCTCGAATTTCCCTTCCAGTCCCTCTATGCTTGCCCGATAGTTATCTTTACTCAGGTAGGACGAATACGGGTCGTCCAGTGCTTCCAGCATCCCCTCGATTGCTGCCTGGCTGAGTTTGGCCGGGTCGAGTTTGTCCCTGTCAACATAGTCCTCAAAGATAATTTCCCAGGCCTGTTCCACGACCTCCAGGCCAAGCTCAGAATCGACTTCGATATCTGTGTTGTCCGGTTTTAATTCAGTTTCGGCATTGAAAATGCAGCCGGCGAAAAGAGACAGTACCAAGCTTATCATCAATACCAGAGTTACTATTGGAATTTTATAATTCTTCGGCATCGGACTTATCCTCTCTTTAATAAAATGTAGCGCAGGTTTTAGTAGTTTTTTATTCGTTAATTTTTGGCTGGTGGTAGGGAGATGAAATTGTAAAACCGGCTGAGCAAATCTGTAATCCGAGTTTCGGGATTATTCTTCTTTTTTCGTGTCGTTGATTCTTTCTTGAATCAGAATGCTAGTTAATCATATCACAGAAAGCCCGTTTTAAGAGAATCGAGTTGAATTCGTCTGCAAAATAGCCTTCGCACTAATTTATTTCTCTCAGTAATACACTTAACAAACCTATCTGGGTGATGTACTATTTCAGGTATGGCGTATGAATGGCACAGATATTCTAGATTTTGGGAACCTCAGAAGCGTCTTTCGGCTCTGGAACTGGTAAATACTGGAACGCTTGATCGAAAGCTAACCAGTCTTTTATGGCTGATGATGGAGCACCGGGCATCTGTGATAGTGGCAGCTGGTCCAAGCTTTGCTGGAAAAACTACAATCCTGAATATGCTTTTAGATTTTCTCCACCCACGAGTGAAACAAACTCACCTCCGTGGCGAATTTGAAGACTTCGGATTCCTGAAAGACGCCAGTCCTACTGAAACCTACCTCGTAGCCAGTGAGTTCAGCAATTATTTCGGTTACGTTTGGGGAGATGTGGCAAGGAAGGCCTTTCAACTCCTCGCACAGGGATACTCTTTGGGCGGCACAATCCATGCCAGGACAGCGAGAGAGGTAGTTTATATACTTTACCAGTACCTGGGTCTGCAGCTGCCGATAATTGCTCATTTAGGAGCGATAATAAATTTGCGTGTGATACCGGGACGGACCTATGCCTCTGAACCGATCAGGCGAATTGAGTCAGTTGGTTTACCATTGTTTGCCGGCGATACGATGACAATAGAAATAATCGCCTCTAGAGAACCGGAAAGTGAAGCTTTTGAATTTGCTGATAACAAAAGGCTACGGGAAGTCTTTTCGGCTAAATTCGGCATCGGGGATATCGACTTTAGCCGTGAGATTGAAATACGGGAGCAGGAGTTGGGAAATCTCTTGAGAGAAGGCAAACTATCTTATACTGAGGTAAGACAGATGGTGGTGAACTTTTATGAATCCCGTCCTTCTTGATTTTTACTATAGATTATGTGCTATTAAGATTCGTATTTATTCGCCAGTCCCCGAACTGTATCTTAAATATACTGTATCTTAAATATATTGAAGGAGTAACCGAAGATGAGTTGTTGACGGAAACCCAATTTCCGATTAAGGAGTCTGCACTGTATTCAAAGGGAAATGAAGAACAATAGAATGTCGGGAGTATAAGGAACAAAAAGACCTATGATTGGTCTGAGTTTTCATCTCCAGTTTCTGTTGCATCCAAGTAATTTTATATATGACAAATCATCAAATTCTCACCCGGAGATAATAAAGTTGTGATAGACGTGGTATACAAGTGCTTGCCAAGTAATCCTTGCCCTCTAGGGTAGATACACAACATCAGCCCGGCACTGCTCACACCGGTAGAACTGCGGAATAATCTCTTCGCAGGTTTGTCTGGCTTCTCTTAACTCATCGCAGGTGGGGGCTCGATGATTTTTCATCTTACCCGAAGGTATTAGGGGCATAATGTTCATCAACCCGACGCCTGCCTCTCTAAGACGCATTGCCAGTTTTCTCATGTATTGGTCGTTCACGCCGGGGATAAGTACCGTGTTTACCTTAATGGGAAGTCCGACAGCCACAGCCTTTCTGATACCGCTGAACTGCCTTTCAATAAGAAGTTCAGCCGCTTCCTCTCCCCGGTATACAGTCCCCCGGTACTTCACCCAGGAATAGATATCCTTTCCTACAATGCTGTCAGGAGCATTTACGGTAACCGTCAGTGCTTTAGCTCCGGCGTCAGTGATTGCTTCCAGTTTGTCCTCAAGGAGCAAGCCGTTAGTGCAAAGGCAGCCTGTAATCCGTGGATAAAGATCGTGAATCAAAGATAGCGTCAAGAAAGTCTGCTCGTTCGCCAAGGAGTCGCCGGGACCGGCGATTCCCACCACAAAGTTATAGGTTTGCCTCTCGTTCACGATAGACTTTACCAGAGCTACAGCCTCAGCTACTGACAATAGCCTTGCTGCCCATCCCGGGTGTTGAACGTCAACACACATCCTGTGTTCGCAGAAATTGCACTGAATATTGCATCGGGGAGCGACCGGCAGGTGAATCCTGCCTACACTATCGTGAGCCTCATCGTTGAAGCAGGGATGCTGACCCATAATATCTGTTATCCCTAACAGGTTATTCAGCTTCATAGAATTTCCTTACTTGCTCGCTATATTGTCTATTATCTCTAATGTCCGTGAAAAGAGAAAAAGCGTAAAGGCTGGTGTAAACTTTTTATCGCCATTAGGATTTCTAGAGTAAAATGATGGTCTTGAAACCATAAACCATCTGACGACTGTAATTCTAACAATCGTTGAACTCCAGCATTAACCTTCTCATTGTCCAGACCGTATCCCAGCATAGACAGTGTGGACACCACGTGATTGGTACTGGCTACCTCGATTACGATGTCAGGTGGAGGGGAGTCAGAAGGAGCAACACACCTCGGATCGAACCAGGCACCGTCGAAAGGCGTACTGTTATCAGCATATGGCGGTTTAACGCTTATATCACGCTTATAACCATACAAACTAAGGATGAACTCGGCTCCCCGTCTGGCAGCCTCACTCTGCCGGGTTTTTTCCGTTGCACTGAGCCCGAGAAGTGAATTGCAGGTGGCGTGAATACCGCAGTAGGGATGCGGATATCCCTCTCCACGCTCTCTACACATTCTTGACCGCGGGCTGAGCCAGCTGCCATCCTCATCCTGCCAGCTACAGAGCCATTCATACCCCTTGGCAACTCTCGGGTCGTCACCGTGTCCCGTTCTGGCAAGAGCCAGTAGCGCAGCATTGGTAACGATTGGATTGGAATTAATGACTGGAAAAGTACTAGCGACCGGATCGTTACCTGTGCCACATACACACTTAGTTTCACCCTGGATAAAGGAGCCGTTTTCTGCCTGACACTGGAACAGGTAATCTGTTCCCTTCTTAACAGGCGTATCCTGAGCACGCAGCCCGAGTTCTATCAGCTTCATCAGTTGGTGTGTGGTACCATCTTGGTAGTCGTACGCTTTACCGTTCCAGGAACCGTTTTCCAACTGTTTGCTTAGAATCTCGTTTATTAAGGCATTCTTCAGGTTGCTTACCTCAGTATCCTGTTCAGGCTTCTCCATAATCTCCCGCAGGATGTAGTATCTATCCAAGTGTTTTGCCTGCTCTAGAAGCTGGTCGGTTGGGTCTACACTCAATGCGTTTTTCCACTCCGGTTGTTTTTCCATTGGATTCTTTCCTTGCTGGTTTTTACTAGAATCGTCGCATATAGGCTGACAGAACGAATTACTGAACCTATGTTTTAAGGTGCTGTCGATAAAGAGCCTCAAGCTCGGAAAGCTCTTCCACCGGGGTGGGAATCACCGGACGGTCATTATCCATCACTCGTCGAGCCAACTCTCTAAATGCCTCCGCTTCCTCCGACTCAGGAGAATGTTCCAGTACCGTTTTGCTTTCCACCTCACAGACCTGAATTACAGGGCTGCGAGGGACAAAGTGGACAAGCTTGCTACCCAGGCTCCGGGCGAACTCGGAAAGGACTCCCTTTTCTAACTGCTCGTTCCCCGCGCTATTGCATATCACACCGGCCAGTCCTGTTTCACCCCGCCGTGACAGGCGGCGAATCCCTTTAGCAATGTTGTTGGCAGCATAAATGCTCATAAAAGCTCCAGAGCAGAGAAGATATATTTCCCGGGCGTAACCTTCACGAATTGGCTGGGCAAACCCCCCACAGACTACATCGCCCAGAACATCGTAAACCACGACATCAATGTTATAAGTTTCGAAAGCTTTGAGGTCCCTGAGAATGTTAATAGCTGTTAACACTCCCCGACCGGCACAGCCGATACCTGGTTCAGGTCCTCCTGACTCTACACAATAAATCCCCTTTTGTCCCTCGAAAACAATGTCCTCGAGAGCAATCGCATATTCATCTCGCCCCATTCTCAGGTGCTCCCTGTAGGTTTCAAGCACTGTTGGTATCAACCGCCCCTCAGTTAGACTCCTGGTAGAGTCTCTCTTGGGGTCGCACCCCACCTGCATTACCTTAAGACCCTGTTCCCGGAGGGCCATGCAAAGGTTAGAAGAAATGGTACTTTTACCGATTCCTCCCTTGCCATATATAGCAATCTGTCTCATTTACCACCTCGCTTTATAGCGTCTCTCTTTTGAGCGGTACCTGTCCAGCCAGTCATTATGGATGCATTCGATAATATTTAACATACCCACGTAACCGAAATATTCGCGATTGATACTGCGAAATCGGTAAATGGGATTCACCAGCCGAAACACAAATGGGATGCCCAGTTCCTCGACAGCATGTCTCTCTATATTACTGCCGAAGACTACCTCCGGTCTGACTTCACCCAGGGATAGCTTGGACTGATACACGTCAACGTTGTATATTACCCTGGGACTGATGTTTAGCTCCTCCAGCTCCCTATCAAGCATTTTCTTCGCCCCTGGCAGGCATGACCTCAAGCACAGGAGACCGGGAACCATCTCCAGATCCTCAGTGATGAGATGAAGTAAGGGAATGCCTACCGTGGCATCGGCGACGATAGCTGCCGGCGCCCGGTGCATGAAGAACTGTTCCAGTCCCTTGCGTCGACACTGCTCTACTACCATGTTCTCTCCCTCGGTGGCAATCCTATCGGCTACATCCTGTGCCCCGAATTTCTTCCCCAGCTCTGTAAGCCAGCGACGGGTATTGGTAAATCCCACTGGCAGAGGCATATCTTTGCAGACCTGCTCAATTCCGAATTGATTAGCCAGATAGTCTGCTGCCTTTTGACCGCTATCGTGACTGAGCACAATACATGCCTCGGCTGAAGCAACATCTTTAAATTCATTCAGAGCCGTATTGTGAGTAAGCGTGGCTAAAACTTTTACTCCCATCTGGGATAGAACACTTTTAACCCAGGCCAGATCACCCATCCAGGTGGGATTACCATTGGCGTGGGGAGCTATAAGGCAGACTGAGCCGGGGGCTTTCTCCCTCTCCTGAAGTACCAGTTTTTTCAACATAGCATCCAGAGCTATATCCGTGCCCTCGTTCTGGTCGCCACGGAAGCCAGCACACTCGATGGGTACAATTTCAAATTCTACCCGGGGGCGCATATCCTCGCATACAGCTACAATATCATCCCCTACAATCTCCGGTCCGCATGAACTAAGCACAAAGAGAATCGGTACTCCAAGCTCTTGAGCCTCAAGGATGGTGCGAGCCAGAAGCTCCTCACCTCCATGGACGATCTCGTCTTCACACAGCTTGGTGGACAGAATCTGAGTCTCAGTATAGTCCGCGTCCTGCCAGCCAAAGGCGGCGTTGACCAGTAGATAACAACCTTGTGGTGAGTGGGCGAGGACACCGCAACCGGTAACTCCCAGGGCTGTTTGAGCAGCGCCATAGAAAGCACAGCGAAGATAGGGGTCGTGGCACCTTTCGGCGGTACCTGTCATCAGTTCCCCAGTTTCAGCCACGTTAATTACCCCCGTATAGAACTTTGCGGAATAGCTTAGAGCGAGGACGGCTGGCATTCTCCATGCTGGACCGCACCAGTCTGGCTATGTTCTTTATTCCGCTATAGCCATAATGCGGATATCCGGTCATGGTAGTCAAGTTCACCTGGGGGATACCCGGCTGTCTCATAGGGGTCCCCAGATAGACAGCATTATCGTATTGAGCCGCAATCGCCTCCAGTTCTGCCTCTGTCTGCCATGAAGAACGGAAGGTTCCCAGGGAGAAGAGTCCCTTGGTCAGAATTACCTCGGGATTCTGCCCTTGCTGTAGCAGAAACTTGATACTGGGCATTCGCTCTTTTATGGTGTACGGATGGATATTGACAACAACGGGATGAGCGCCAAACTCACCAGCCATCCTGGCTAAGGCAAGAGCTCTGATAGGCCCGGGGAATTCGGCAATTTCTACCAGGGCAGTCTTGCCATCGAAAAACCGTCTAATGGTGTCTATTTCCGAGGTGAGTTCTCTGGTTTCCTTTCGAATCATCTGCCTTGCTGGCTCCTCGAGCCCCAGGGGTCTAGCTACCCCCATAATCCATTCCTCGGTAGCCTTTAAGCCATAGGGAAGACCGGTACGAGCATAAGGTATGCCGAACCGCTCTTCCATGAGGTCACCCAGCTTCTGTCCCCAGTCGTAGCACCAGGAAGCATTTAGTTCCGCAGCGCGTGCTTGCCTAATCTGTTCCAGGGTGCATCCACCGCAGAGAACGCCGTTAATTTTGGCTCCGATAGCATGTACCATTCTCTCGATTTCATCCAGATCCTGCGTCCACTCAGTATAGGTAGGACCCTGCCGTGCACCGATAATGTTTATTGTCCTCTCCATCTTTTCGGAAGGCGCCTCCATTAGCTCCATAATGACTCTGAAAGCATCCTCGTAGCCACTGCGGAAGTCGCCGCCGAATCCCTCGCTGCGTATAGCCAGCACCTTGGCATTGACTTCTCGCTCAGCTCTTTGAGCAATGGTTTCCACATCATCACCAATAATACCGGAACAACAACATGAAAAGATCACAATGAGTTCAGGGTGATACCTTTGTTCTGCTTCTTTCACTGCTTCTAGGAGCTTTCCCTCGCCTCCATAGACTACATCAGCTTCGTCTTGGGCAGTACAGGAGGTCGGCTCCAGAGGAACACCGCGATATTCACAACTGTTCATCTTATAAGCGTTAGCTACGGAGTAGGTACAACCCTTAGGCCCGTGAATTACTGGTGCCATATGACGAATACCGTTAAGCACTTGGAAGGCAGTCCAGAACTTACAGGGAGGAGCGTGAGACGCCTGAAGCTTGGGAATCATCTCCCCCTTCTCCACCTTTTCCAGAAGCTGCTGCAGTGTACCTCTAAAAGCTATGCTGCTATCATCCACTTTATTGCCCTGCTCTAACCTGATAAGTCGCATTCATTGCAGCGATTATACTATGGTTTATTAATAGGGTTCAAACTGCCATACAATCCGATAACAAACAGGAATGAAACAAAACGGACGTTTGTTACATTGCTCAACAAAAAACTAAAATGTTACCTCCGAACAAACATCGGGATGTTTATCAAGCTATTCATATAAATACTTGATACTGTTTTCGTTTTCCAGGCTAGATCTTCTTTTGTTTCCATCGCCCAAGTTTGAAGTATGTTACAAAGATTATTGCTCTCAATACGTTGCCAGAAACCATCCCCCAGCGTACTCCATACACACCGAGGCTTGTAACTCGCGGTAGAAAATATGCCAGAGGCACCATTACTCCCACCATGGTTAACAGAGTAACCAGCATTGGTATCAGGGTGTCACCAACCCCGTTTATACATTGCATCAGTACTTGGACAATACCAAAAACCATGTATGTGATTATTGTTATCCTCAGAAAGGTGCTGGCTATCTCTACCAGACCTGGCTCAGTATTAAATATTCTGACTATATAACCGGCACAAAACCATATTGCCACCGAAACAATGGATATAAAACCTGTAAATAGAGCTGCTGCCAGCCAGCCAGTTCTTTCCGCACGTCCAGGATGCCCTGCCCCAAGGTTTTGACCGGCCAGCACACCTGCCGTCTGGCCTAATGCCATAGCCGGCATCTGGATAAACCGGTCTATCCTTTCCATCAAAGATTGGGCTGCCACGGCAAAGGTACCAAATGGAACAACAAACAAGGTTAATACAAGGGTAGCCGAGGTCCTTCCCATGCCATTTATCATTGCAGGAATACCAACCTTCACTATTCGCCATATCATACTGCCATCAAAGTGGAAGTTCCTAAAGGTCAGCCGTATCCGGGTCCGCCCACTATAGAGCATCCACAGTCCGAGCCCACCTCCTACACCCTGTGAAATAACCCCGGTCAATGCTGCACCTCTCACACCCAGATGAGGGAATATCCACCAGCCAAAGACAAGAAAGGGACAAAGAGCGATATGGAAAAGTCTGGCACCGACACCAATTTTCATCGGAGTTACTGCATCCCCCGATGCTTGCATAATACTCTGCGACATCATCTGGAAGGACATGGTCACCATGCCTACCAGCTGGATACGCAGGTAGGCTGCTCCTTCGGCTACAACATCAGGCTCAACTCCAAACAATATTAGTATTTTCTCAGCCAGGAAGATACCTATAGCCGCCATAACTATGGCGAATATAACAGTGATAACAAAGGTCTGTTGAGCAACATGATTGGCCCCTTGTTGATTTCCTCCTCCTATAAAACGAGCAATCATAGCCCTTGTGCCCATTTGCAGTCCCATCCTCGCCGTGTTCATCAGCATGACGACCATACCGGAAATACCTACGCCGGCAACAGATGATGCACCCAGCTTGCCTACCCATATCATGTCAACGGTAGGACCCAAAGTTGTGACAAGCTGAGTTATAATTATTGGCCAGGATAAACCCCAGAGGTTACCTATTATGCTGCCTTGTGTCCAGTCTCTATCAAACCTGGACCCTCTCCTGGGAAAACGCTCAACCTCTTCCAACGCTATTAATTACTTCCTTCCCCTGGAATATTGTTTGACGTGATGTTCGAGTCGAACACAACATTAATATAGCTTAAATCAAGATGAAAACCAGTTCAAATGGTACCGCCTATCGCCCGGTGTCCCGATGTCATCGGACTCGTAACGAACGAACAGACTCTAGGACTCAAGCTCGAGGTCTTACCTACAGTAATATTAAGGCGTGCGTCGTTACAAAGTTTTGCTGATAATTAAAATTGATGTCACAATCTGAGTGTTTGTGTAAGGTATTTATCTGTTTTAACCATCAACGATCTGGTGTCTATTTTGCGACTTTTCTTGGAAATTGGGCTTCAGTATGAGGCCCAAAGCTAAGTCTGGTCGGCGAAGTGCCACCATGCACCTATAAAGCTATACTTATAGCACCGACCAAACCTACCAGAATATAACTGGTGAGGCCAAACGGCACTGCTGCTTCTCCGGTTAATGCCTCGGCTGCACCTTAGTTCCAAGGAGTGAGACTGAGCCGTCACTCGGTTTAATCATTCCCAGCAACATGCGGATAGTCGTCGTCTTGCCAGCACCGTTAAGACCCAGAAATCCGTAAATCTCCCCCGGCTCAATACGCAGTGACAGGTCGTCCACGGTGACAAGGTCTCCGTAGCGCTTGGTTACTTTAGAGACGTTAATAACTGCGTCCATACGTCCACACTACTTTTATTGAGAACCAACTGCTTTCTTTCTGCCGCTCAGGTAATTGACCAGGCATTCGACCATCATATCGGTTACCCTGACATACATTTCCTCGCCGATAGTTTCCTTTTGAAGATAGATGAAGAAGACCGAGGCTACCATGTTACTGGTGACTTCAGCATCAAGTTGCCTCTGAAATATAGATTAGATAAATTATTACACAAAACCGAACGGAAATCACGCTGTATTGAACAAAAAGCCAGAAAGTGTCATGGAGTAACTATCCATCTAATTGTTACATCCTAACAAGCCGGTTCAGCTAATTCATGTCCTGGTATCAAACCCTCACTCAATTCATTCATAGAACAAGTATTTTGGGGTATTGACAATAGAACAGGTGTTCTATTATAATCTAAATTACTGTCTCTTTATAGGTGAAGTGTGAGAATTCTATGTATCCTGCTGCCGAATTTCCCGCTGAGGTGCGAAGTCCTTGGCAACCCGGGTATCGGTGACTCTCCGGTGCTGATAATCTACGGCACCGGTTCGAAAAAGCTGGTGCTGGATTGGTCTCCGGAGCTTGAAGGTATTAAAAAAGATATGCCCCTGCAGCAGGCACTTGCCCGGCAGGACAGGGTAGAAATAGTCCAGGCCGACCTGCCCCGTTATAATTCTGCCTTCAATATGATACTGGATAAACTTGAAAAAGTAAGCCCACTGGTTGAGAACGCTGGTCTGGGGGCTGCCTATCTCAGCATTGACGGGCTCCGGCTATATACCCGATTTACCAGTCCAGCCGGATTCAGTACTCCTGGGTTTGCGTCTGATGATGAGTGCCGTTCCTTTCATTGCTCTGCTTATTTCCTTCGTTGCCACCAAGGCATATCCTTTGGATGGAAGCAGACTAGCAAAAATCAAGACACAAGTAGCTCTGTTGGGAGGCAGCACAGACAGGTAATCCGTTAATCCGCCCACTCTTTTGGTTAGATGATAGTGATACGTCGTTATGGGATGTGGACAACGCTTTCTTGTTAGGTACTGATTTACTGGTAGCTCCGGTACTACAGTCTAAGGCGACTACGCGGGAGATCATGCTACCGAAAGGATGCTGGTACAGTTTCTGGGACGACACCGCACTGCAAGGACCAGGGCGTATTAAGTATGCCACCCCACTAGAACATATTCCGGTGCTGGTACGTGCTGGTAGCTTGTTACCATTGGCGGATGAAGATCGACTGGTTCTGAACATCTTCGACCCTCCATCAGGCTCAGGTAGTGGCCAGCTTTATTCCGACGCTGGCGATGGTTATGGTACGTGGTGACTCGACCGTTTCACAATGGACCATAATAATGATGGAATTAGTATGGACTGGCAGACTGATGGTGAGTTCCCACTACCCTACACTACGGTTGAAGTCCGCCTGCATGGGGTGATGGCCAGGCGAGTATACGTAGACGGTGAGAAATTAGCAACCTCAGACCAGCAGTTCAAAGTGGGTAAATTTCAAAAACTGCGTATAGATGTATAGTGACCGGTGAGTAGGCTGCCTGTTAACCAGCCACCTCCGGAAGCTATTGACTAACTCCCAGGACCTTGCTTTCGTTTTGGGGTCGAGATCGCAAATATCAAGGTGTTTGTGATAAGCGCTGAAAACATCTGTCATTTGATTAAAAGAGTACAGCTCATCTTCAGCAAGGGATAGACAATCTCGCAAGCTAGACTCTACAAGGGGAGTCTTTTCGGCCTTTTTCCCTTCCACCAAGCGAGAATAAAGAGATGCGGCAATAGCTTCAGCTAAAGCCGCATCTAGGCCAAGTAAATCTATAAGCCGAGTTCTGTATCCCGACTTCCGTCGGGACGGTGGCCATCTATCTAGCCCCGATGTTGCCATCGGGGTCAAGCGACCAACCCGGGGACAGGCCGGGCGTCCTTATGTCCCGCTATTCGGTCTTGCTCCAGATGGGGTTTACCCAGCCGGCCGGTCACCCGGCCGCTGGTGAGCTCTTACCTCACCATTTCACCCTTATCCCGATGAACCTTACGGTAAATCGGGACGGTATGTTTCTGTGGCACTTTCCGTAGGGTCACCCCTCCTGGGCGTTACCCAGCATCCTGCCCGGTGGAGCTCGGACTTTCCTCCCCGATAAGCCTGACAGCAAATCGAGGCGGCCACCCGGTTTACTTAACCCAGTTATACTGTAGTGGAGGTAAGGCGATAAGTCAATAACAGCAACAGGTGATGTTGACAAAGAATACCTGCTGCATCATAATGAAATTCGTTTGATATATTGTTATTTAACTTCATCGTACAGACCAATTAGCGGGTCTGGAATACACAGATTCCCAGAGTGTCAATAATAGTATTATCTAGAAGAGTATGTTAAGGAGGAAGCTTGCCTATGAAAGCGGCGGTACTGAAAGAGATAGGCGTCCTGGAATATGACGATGTTCCCGAACCGGAAACGGCACCGGACCAGATAAAGGTTAAAATAGCTTACGCAGGTATCTGCGGCACTGACCCCGAAATTATTCACGGCACATTCGGTATGGGGACGCAGCCGGAGGGAGCCATTGGCGCAGCCCGGAAGAGACAGCGAGGCCCGGGTCTCGGTATTCTGGGGCATGAAGCCGCCGGTACGATTGTCGAGATGGGCAAGGAAATTGAGGGAGACTTTAAAGTAGGGCAGAAGGTAGCCATGAATTTCAGGAGTGCCTGTGGAGCCTGCTATTACTGTAATAACAGGATGGAGCACTTCTGCGAGAATGTGACTCCCAACTCGGGAGCAATGGCTGAATATGCCGTCTATAGAGAGAATACCGTCTTCCCGCTCCCGGAGGATACTCCGCTGGAGATAGGCGCCCTGGTTGAGCCGATATCCGTGGCTGTTCATACTCTTGATATCGCTCAGATGAAAGTAGGCGATTCAGTAATCATTGCCGGTGCCGGTGCCATCGGACTGCTAATCCTTCAGCTGGCAATCAAGTCCGGGGCATCAAAGGTGCTTGTCTCCGAGCCGTTTGCCGAAAAAAGGAAGCTGGCTAAAGAACTCGGCGCCGATGTGGTGGTTGACCCTCTGAACGAGGATTTACTCGAGGCATCCGACAGGTTTACCGATGGCCGGGGATTTAATGTATGCTTTGAAGCCAGCGGTAGACCGGAAGTCGCCGGGCAGCTTGTCTTGCTGGCGGAACGCTGCGGCACCATTGTCTGGGCGGCCGTATATCCGGCTGAAGCCCGGGTTGCTGTACCGCCTTTCTACATGTATTCTAAAGAGCTGACAATACGCTCCGTTCTGATATCTCCCTATTCATTCCCCAGGTCTGTGGAACTGCTGCCGAAGCTGAATCTCAAGCCTTTGATTAAAATATACCCGCTTAGTGATGTGGTAAAGGCTTTTGAAGACCATCAAGCGGGTAAAGCGATAAAAATACTGCTTCAGCCCTGAGTCCCATCAATATAATAACCGGGCGCAGGTGATATTAAAGAGGTAATATATTTTGAAAGTGAGGTAATGGATGACGGAAAAAATATTTTGTGGTAAATGTAATACGTTGCTGTATTTCGGTGAAGAGATAAACAGGCGCCTTTACATGCGTGCCATACCTTCGGAGGAAACTGTCCTTGGCTACTACAAAAATATCTGCCCCAGGTGTGGCAATAAACTTGACCTGAATACGGTAAAAATAGAGACGAAAGGGCGGGAAAAATGGCACACGACGAAAAGTTAATTGCAGAACTCGAAGAAAAAGCCAATGTGGTACGTCACAACATCTTCCGCATATTCGATTCAAGTCTCGGCGGACATTGCGGCGGAACAATGTCGGTACTTGAGATTGTTACTGCGCTCTACTTTCACCATCTTAAACTTGACCCGAATGATTGTGATTGGCCGGAAAGAGACCGGGTAGTACTCTCCAAGGCTCATTGCTGTGAGGCTATCTATGCCGTTCTACCTGAGATTGGCTATGTACCGGAAGAGGCGCTCGATACCTATTACTGCTATCGCTCGCCGTTCCAGGGACACGCCGACAGGTGGTGCACTCCGGGAATCGATTATTCGGGAGGCTCGCTCGGACAGGGACTGTCCTTTGCCATAGGAATGGCGATGGCTGAAAAAATAAAGACAGCTATCGCTCCGCCAGCTTTTCCTTTTCCCCAGTTTATGCCCCGCCTTACCCAGAAGTATAATCCGATTTACCGGACTTTCTGTATTGTCGGCGATGGCGAGTGCCACGAGGGCCAGATATGGGAAGCTGCCATGTTTGCCAACAAATACAAACTGGATAACCTGATTACAATCGTCGACTACAACAAGTTCAGTCTCGATGGTCCGACAGAGGATATTATGCCGCTTCAACCCTTTGCTGAGAAGTGGCGATCCTTCGGTTGGTGGGTCAGGGAGATTGACGGTCACAACCTGAGAGAGATAGTCGATACTCTGGACCTGGCGAATAATCTTTATGGTGACGGTAAGCCGAAGTGTATTATCGCCCACACCGTCAAAGGCCGCGGCATACCCTCATGGGAAGAGACCCACGCACACCTCGCCAGAGGAGAGGGTATTACCATGGGCGTGAAGGAAGGGAGAGAAATCTATGGCTAACTATAATAAATACGTTGAAATCGGCGAACCCACCATGACAATGCCGGCAACAAACGACGGCATGTTAAAGGTGGTTGAGAAATACGACAACGTTATCGCTGTACTTGAAGACATGGGTTTCCCGGCAATCGCCTGGTTTAAAGAGAATGCTCCGGAGAGAATCGTCGAATGCGGTATCGCTGAGGCGAACGCAGCCGTTATCGCCGGGGGACTGGCAGCTGAAGGCTTTATGCCGTTTATCAACGGGTTTGTCTTTGCCGGTATCGGCAGAGCTTATAACCAGATAAGGCAGAGTATTCTTGTCGACCGCTTCAATGTCAAAATAATCGGGCGTGAAGGAGCCTGGGGCGAAACCGGTATTTCTCATAACAGTGTCGAAGGAATCGGCTACACCCGCGTTATGCCGAATCTGGTAATCTTAAACGCCGCCGATGTTGTCGAAGCCGAGAAGGCTTTTGTGGCGATGGCTGACTATTACGGGCCGGTTTTTTACAGAGTGGAAATGAGCCCGGCACCGTTCAAGATATTCACTGATGACTACCCCTTTGAAATAGGAAAAGCCTACGCGATAAAGGATGGCAAGGACGCCACGATTATCGCCACTGGCTACATGGTGACGGAAGCCATAAAAGCGATTGATATCCTTGAGAAGGACGGACTGGATGTCGGCATAGTGAACATGTCCACCCTGAAACCCCTCGATGAAGAAGCCATAATCAAGGCGTCGGAGGAGACCGGGGCTATCGTTACTGCCGAGAACCACAGTATAATCGGTGGTCTTGGTGAAGGCGTTGCCGCCGTCCTGGCGGAGAACATGCCGGCAGCTCTGGTAAGAGTTGGCATTGAGGATGAATTCAGCCAGTCCGGTCAGGCAACTCCGGAGAAGGATGAACTTCTGGAACACTTTGCTCTTGGCGCTGAAGACCTGGCTGTATCAGTAAGGGAATGTATTGCCAAGAGGGGTAAGTTTAATCTCAAGAGGTAAGATAAAAGACATCCGGAAATAATTGAGCCCATTGCCTTTTGGCAATGGGCTCTTCTTTTCGGTTTTATTTGTATCTGGGTGGTATTTTTTACGCAGGGAACGGTGTTAAGGGGGAGATTTCTAAAGAGGGGACGTTAGCCCCCCCTTTAGCTTCCTCAAGGGTGGTGGGCGGTAATAGATAGAGTAAAAAGGACAGGAGTTCATTCAACCAAAACCGAACAGAGCCCTCTTTTACGATTAAGTCCCGTATAGTTGCTGATTTTTCAGTCAGGTTATCAGCCTTTAATCGGCTCCAGACCCGCTTCAAGCCTGGCGTCATTTATGTGTATCAGCACCGCTTTTTCCAGCGGCAGCATCTCAAAACCGAGGTCTTCTTTAGCTCTTGCCATGCTCACTCGCCACGGTATACCAACATTCCCCCTTCCTTCCGGTGGGCCTTCATTACCGAATTCTATTTTTGCGTCCGGTATATATCTACGCACCACCTCGGCTACATCCCTTAAGGAGGTAGGAGGTCCGCCGACATTGTATGCCGGGTGTGGCGATGAAGGGATATGCAGCAGGAGCCTGGTAAGCTCGGCCACATCGTCTGCGGAAGCCAGCGAAGATAGCCCGGTGCCGTCTGAATCGGTAATGAATGGCTTGCCTACTGCTGGCAGCGAGCATGTATCAGAATAGTTCTTTACCACGATTGGCGTTAATCCGCCGTGGCCGTAGCCGATTGTCGGGCGTAGAGCGGAAAGGTTAAGGCCATGATGGTCGGTGTACTGCTGCGCCAGTATCTCGGCAAACAGCTTCATTATGGCGTAGCCGCCTGTCGAGGGGTGCCTTTCGTCATCCTCGGTAACATCTCTGTCTCCGTATTCGTTCTGCGGTCCGTACACACCCTCCGAGCTTGCGTAGACTACTCTGGGTATACCCATCAGCTTGGCAGCTTCAAAGGAGTTGCACATTCCCAGAGCGTTAACCTTCACGCTCAGTCTTGGAACGCCTTCGACAACGCCGGGCAGAAGAAAAGCCCAGTTGACAAGTCGGTCAATGGAATACTTCTTTATTGCCGAAAGGATATCTTCCAGTTCTGAGACATCCCCCCGGACAAAATTAAATTTTTCTTTATTCGGCTCAATGGCTTTCATTACCCAGTCTTTTACCGGAGTTACATCCATAGAGACGACGCTTTCAACTTCCGGGTCTTTAAGCAGATTGATAACTGTTTTTCTGCCGAAAAGCCCGTTTCCACCCAGAACAAGTACTTTCATCTTCGTATCTCCTTATTCCCAGCCTGTGGTCTTTTAGCAAGTCAGATGTATAGTATGAAAAATTAGAATTTCATCGGTTCCAGACCTGCTTCAAGCCGGGCGTCATTGATATGTATCTTTACTGCTTCTTCAATCGGCATACATTCGAAGCCGAAGTCCTGCTTGGCTCTTTCCATGCTGACCAGCCAGGGTAGTCCGCCGCGCCCGAACGGAGGCTGCTGAGTACCGAACTCTATCCTGGCGTCCGGGATAAACTTTCTTACTACCTCGGCGAGGTCTCTGGCGCTGTAAGGCGGTCCGCCGACATTGTAGACCGGATTCGGGGACGAAGGTGCCTTCATCAGGATGGTGGCGAACTTGCCGAGGTCATCACCGGCAACGAGAGAAGAAAGGCTCTTGCCGTCCATCTCCATCCTGAAAGGTTTGCCCACGGCAGCAAAGGAAGGCATGTCCGACCAGTACTGGGCCGGTGACCTGCCGCCGTGCCCGTAGCCGATACACGGGCGGACACCGGTGAACTTTATACCATATTGCTCCGAATACTGGTCTGCCAGTATCTCGGCGAAGCGCTTACACACAGCGTAGGAATGGCTCGGATAAAGCTGGTCGTCCTCGGTTACCTCTCTTTCCCCGTACCTGTCCTGAGGTCCGTAGACCGTCTCTGAACTGGCGTAAATAACCCGGTTTGCTCCCATCAGTCTGGCTGCTTCGAAGGCGTTGCACATTCCCAGAGCGTTTACTTTTGTGCTCAGTCGCGGGTCAGTATTGACCTCCTGCCCCATAATAAAAGCCCAGTTTACCACACCATCGGCAGGATATAATTTCATTGCATTCAGTATGTCCTCCAGCTGGGAGACATTGCCACGGATAAAGTTGAATTTGTCTTTGTAGCTGCCGATCAGCTTCATGAACCACTCCTGCGGAGGAGCCAGGTCCATCGAGGTAACACTTTCTATCTCTTTATCCTGCAGCATGTGATACACCGTCTTGCGTCCGAAAAGTCCACTTCCTCCGATAACCAGTACCTTCATTTTCTGCCTCCTATTTATATAAAGGTTAAATTATTCAAGGAATATTTTTGCTTTCCGTTTCCGTCTATCGCCTCTGCGTCTGACTGTATACCTTAATCCATTTCGTCCATTCGCTCCGGTAAATAATACCGGCAACGATATAGACTATTCCCGTGCCGAGAACGGGTGACCCGATAACAAAGGGGATATCCAGTAAAAACAGCACTGCCATTCCGATAAAACCTACCAGTATTGCTATGATGCCGGCGATAGTGACTTTCTTATGGTTGCTGGACACGATTATTCCTTTATCTATCCTTCTGCGTTCGAAAATTATGAGGATAATCAGCAAGATAAGTACCAGTAATACAACGGCGATGACACTCCAGAGAATCATTTTCCTATATTACCCCCTCGGTGGCTCATCTGTATAGTTTTAACCATACTGTATCATAAAAATCAAGCGGTATTGAGCCATACTATCTGAAATTAAACCAGTAACAGAGATTTATCCATTTTATATATTATTAATCCCAGGAACAAGCTTCTCCTGTTCTTTGATTATGGATTATGCCTGCCTGAGTAAACGGAATACTTCTTTGAATTTCAGTGTTTTACCGTGGTGCCGTTACCGGAATCAACGTCAGAACGGTCCCGATAGAATGGTCCGGATTATCCCGCAGAAAGATTATATCCCGGTCTTCTGGCTGGATTTCAATTGTCTGGCATATTGTTCGTTTTGCTGCGCCTTAGAATCCTCACCCATCAGTCTGTGAATCCAGGCTTTATACAGGTAAGCGCTGGCCATTTCTGGATTAATCTCAAGAGCGTGGTCTAAATCGCTCATAGCTTTATCAAATCTGTGCAGTCCGAAGTAGCCGTGCCCTCTGCCTACATAAGCCTCAATAAACTGGGGTTCGAGTTCCAGCGCTTTGTCAAAATCATCAATCGCTCGTTGATACTGGCGTAGTTTGCAGTATGTGTAGCCTCGATTATAGTAACTGCTGGCAGTAGCCGGACTGAGTTCGATAGCTTTATTAAAGTCTTTAACAGCTTCCTTGTATTTCTCCATTTCGCACAGTGCGATACCTCGATTATAGTAGGCTTCTACTGTGTTCGGATCAATACGGATGGCCTCGTTGTAGTCGGCAATGGCGCGTTCATTATCACCTGTTTCAGAATAGTCCCAGCCCCGATTAACATAGGCATCAACGAATTGTGGATTACAGCGGATGGCTTCATCATAGTCATGAATAGCTTTCTCTCGCTGTGCTGTCTCATCATATACAATCGCCCTGTTGTAGTATGCCGTAGCATTGTTCGGTTCCAGGCTAATCGCCTTATCATATTCACGGATAGCATCTTCCTGACGGCCTGATTTATGAAAGATCCAGCCGCGGTTAATATAAGCGTCAATGAGCACCGGGTTCAGGCGAATAGCCTCATTGTAGTCCTGAATGGCCTGCTCAAACTGACCATAATTTGTAAATACGACGCCCCTGTTATAGTAAGCATCCGCAGACCCAGGATTCGACTTTATTAACTCCTCATATTCTTTGATGACTTCTTTTTTATATTTTTCTTCCACGGCATTATTACTTCCAGGTATTCAATTCAAGATTAGCATTAATTATAACGCTACTTATTATACCATTAAGTAAATTATATTGTACTAGGAAATGGCATATTGTCAATCCTATTTGCTAGCATTTTTATATATAATATTTTAGTTTATTATTAAGCTGTATGGTAGTAAAAGTATCGTGTCTGTGGATTGACAGATTCGCCGGAGACAACTAAGCTAAGAATTCAGCATTGTATAATCCAGAGCAGGCTAACGGGGCAATGAATCCTGCCCTTTTATGTATAAATTCAGTTTGCGATGAGGAGATATCGTGACCGGTGAACCGGGTATACTGGCTTCTATTGAATTCCAGATGAGCTTGCTGATGTTTGTAGCTCTGGCAGGCTATCTGATTGCCTACCGGATAAATCAATCTGCGGTGGTGGGGATAATTCTGGCTGGCATAATTGTCGGGCCGAGTTTATTCGGCCTGGTTACATATACTGATTTCGTATCCAGTCTCGGGCATCTCGGGGCGGTTGTTCTGCTTTTTACTATCGGTTTGCACTTCAGACTCGGTGAAATAGCCAGGATTAAGTACTTCCTGATAGCTCTTGCCGGTATTGTAATTCCGTGGATTGCCGGATATTTTCTGGCGCTGCCTTTCGGCTTTAATTTCGGAGCCTCTATATTTATTGCCACCGCTCTGACAGCTACAAGTATAGCTATCACCGCCAATGTATTAAAAGAGATGGATAAACTGGAAACCCGGGCCGCTAAAGCGATAATCGGGGCGGCGATAATAGATGATGTACTCAGCCTTCTGGCTCTGACCATCGCCGAGGAAATCGTATCAGGAGAACTGACGGTTATTCTTATCCTGGTCACCATCGCCAAAGCAATAGGCTTTCTTGTTATCGGTATCTTCCTGGGACGGCAGCTGGTACGCCGGGTCCTGATGAAGCTGGATGAAACGAGCTTTAGTGACCGGTATCCCGAGGTTATTTTTATAGCGGCGATGATGATTGCCTTCTTTTACAGCCTGATGGCCGAACTGGTAGGTCTGTCGGCGATTATCGGCTCCTTTTTAGCTGGTGTCTCCCTCACCCGGACGAGGTTAAAACATGAAGAGGCTTTTAGAGAAGGAGCGGAACACCTTCAGATTATTTTCGCCTCTATATTCTTCATTTCACTTGGGGTCCTGATGGACTTTCATGTCTTTACCCTGAACCTGGTCTGGTTCGTGGTAGTATTGACAATTGTTGCCCTGCTGACTAAACTTATAGGTTGCGGATTACCGGCGAAATTACTGGGTATGAGCATTAGAGAATCGCTGGTTGTCGGGACCGGTATGGTGCCGAGGGGAGAAGTGGCGATGATAGTTGCCCTTATCGGTCTCAATCAGAAGCTGATAATGCAGGATACATATAGTGCGCTGGTTCTGATGAGTCTCTTGACTACTATTATTCCTCCTATTATATTGAGGAACTGGTTGTTCAGGGAGGGGGGAAAGAGACGTGGATGAAACCGAGGAAAAGAGACAGGTTGGCCCGGGGAATAAAGAGGTGGCCAGACGCAGGGCGAAGCAAAGAGCCGGTGACGCCAGATGGAATCTTGATATCGCCGTGTTCGCCTTTGCAGTATTAATAATCGTGCTAATCCTGCTGTTTCAAAGCGTCAGGCTTGAAATCGTGGCACCGGTTGCCGTCGTTGGTCTGGGAGTGGTCTGGCTGGCCGGATGGTGGCAGGGAAGGAAGCTGTATAACAGGTTTTACGAAGAAGAACTGGATATGCTGGAGAGGGGTGAGAAGACGGCCGAGGAAAAAACGATGGCTGAGACTGTCGAAGAGATGATTCAGAAAGCTCTTCGAGATAGATGGCACTAGGCAGGTATCAGCTAATAGTTCCAGTCAGGAAGTCCGCAATCTAATGGGAGTTTTCCACCGAATTATCTTTCCTGGCATGTTATAAGGGCTACGGTAAGGTCATTAAGGCTTATGTTCGGGCTGGCGACAATGCCGTTTTTCAGTTTCCAGAGTGCCAGAGAGGTATTGTGCCGCTTTAACTCTTCGGTGATATTGACTCCGGCTTTCTCTGCTTCTTTCATGGTTTCACCATCGACAATACCACCGGCGAAACACTCTGGCATACCTGCCGGCCCTTCGGTGAACTGGGTACCGGGACCATCGGTACCGTCGGTATCCGCGGAAGCTATTACTGTGTTCTTGCTGTCGGCAATACCCGGCGCTGCTGCGAGGGCGAATTCCTGGTTACGTCCGCCAATTCCTTTCTCTTTGCCCACGGTGACAATCATCTCTCCGCTGGTAAAGATAGCACAGGGTGGTTCCAGAGGTTGACCGATACGCTCGACCGTCCTGGTCATGGCGGCAATGTATCTGCCGAGCTGACTGGCCTCGATGCCCATTGCATTTTCAGCCAGAATTATCGGTTTGAATCCCAGTTCTCTGGCTTTTTCGACGGCGGGGGGCAGTTTTGCCGTCTGCTGGTAGCTCGGCATCACCCCGAAAATTCGGAAAGACATCTTTTCAAACTCTTCTGCTTTCACTGTTTCATATGCGGGATCTGCCTTTTCCAGGAATTCCCGGACAGAGGTTGGGACGGCATCCCAGACATCCCATTTCTTCAGGTTTTCAATGGCAAGCCGGTAAGAAGTGTGGCTGTCAGGAAGGGTGTGGAGCCAGACGTTATGGCGTATAAGCTGTTCGTAGTCGCCCGGTTCGATAGCGAGTATATGTATCAGCTTTGCTTTCTTTAACAGGCGGGATATCCTGCCGCCTTTCATCATATCCAGGTTGTTCCTGATTGCGTTCAGGTCTCCCGTCCCGGCACCTCTGTCTACCTGCATGATATAGGTTGTCCGGCTGACGTCATCGATGCTGACGCCCGGTACGGGCATTGTCAGCAGGGCGGAGACGCCGTTGCCGACGCAGGTAAAAACGAGGTCGTTTCCCCTAACATCGGCGGCCATTTCATGAATTTTTCGGCACCCTTTTACATTATCTTCATCAGGTACCGGATGAGCACCCAGGGTAACTCCTATCCTTTCCAGGATTACCGGGTGTCCTTTCTTGTCATTGACGTGACCACCGGTAAGCCTGTCCCCGAGAACATCTTCGATTGCCTTAGCCACCCTTTGAATGCCTTTTCCTGCCCCGAAGACAAAAATCCTGCCGATTTCAGAGAGGTCAAAAACTTCATCTCCGGTTACTGGTGACCCGCTAGGCTCAAAATCTTTATTGCCTACAATCAGTCTGTTACCTTCCAGGCGGATGAGCTTCCTGGTATTGAAGTAGGGGTCGGATGCTTCCAGTCCGGCTTCGAGTATCTCCAACGCCGCCTTTCTCAAGGCAATATTGCCGTGAGATATAAGCTCGTCCATGTTCTGTATTCTTCGCTCTATCTCAAGACCGTTCAAGCTGTCCTCCCCGAAGTATTAACTGCGGTTTTTTATACCTTTAAAGCCTGACCTGCCGGGAAATTTGGCCCGGCTGCCCAGCTCGGCTTCTATCTCGATGAAGCGGTTGACGGTATTGCCGAGTCCGCCCCCGCTCATCACGCCGGTGTTGAGTCCTACTCCGTAGTCGGCAATAGCCTCTCCTTCACCGCGGCTGGCGCAGGGTGCCACACCATAGCCATTGCTATATGCCAGTTGAACGGCATCGAACGCTTCGGTAATTGTTCCAATCTGGTTGACTTTCAGGAGCATCGTGTTGCAAGCGCCGACCTCGATGCCGTGTTTCAGCCGGTCGAGGCTGGTGGTAAAGAGGTCATCGCCGATAACCTGTATGCCCAGTTCCTTGGTCAGCATGGCATGTCCCTCGTAGTCGTTTTCATCGAGGGGGTCTTCAAGAATCATCAGGGGGTATTTTTCGACCATCTCCCTGTAGATTTCCATCATGCCGTCTATTGTCCTGTCTTCCCTTGAGAAGATGCCGCTGTACACTTTCCCGTCTCTGTCATAATAGGTACTGGCAGCCATATCGACCTGGAACCCTATCCTGCCTTCGTTGCCGTGGATTTTTATCGCTTCCATCATCAGGTCCCAGATTTCACGGTCGTGTTCAATAAATCCTGCCTGGAGTACGGTAAAACTGAACATGGCGCCGCCGATTTCAGTGAGATTGAATTTTTCCCGCAGAAGTCGCTGGAGAACCGTGGCTACTTCCCAGCCGGCTGTTGCCGCTTCCAGATAGGATTTGTATCCGTGGCAGAGGAAGGTATATGTTGGTTTGCCTCCGGACCTCTGACCGCTGCCATACCTGGTGCTGCCCCTTATCGCCGGTACATCGGGAGTGGGCAGCACGCAGGCATTGACGCCGCCGATGTGCTGGTAAAGAGGTATTCCCCGGCTGGCAGCACCTGCTTTAAGGACGGCTCCGGATACGCTGGCGGTGGCATTGCCTCCCAGGTTCGCCTTATTGGGAGTTCCATCAAGCTCCAGCATTATCCCGTCGATTTTCCTCTGGTTAACGGAGTCCTCTCCGATAAGTGCCGGGGCGATAATATCATTCACGTTACTGACCGCCTTCATCACTCCCTTCCCTCCCAGACGCTCACCGCCGTCATAGGCGAACTGGACTTCATGTTCGCCTGTTGAAGTCCCGGCCACTGCTTCGGCTACCCCGCGGGCGCCATTCTCGGTCATCACCACCGTTTCTACAGAAGGATGACCGCGTCCGGAAAAAATCTGGCGTGCCCGGACGGATGCAATTCTTGAACCACCGCTCATCTGTTTCTCCTTATCTGGTATTCTGCTCCCGGCTGAACAGGTTAGGCACGAACTCTAGGGAGTCGTTGCGCTTCTTTTTCGATTTTGTCAAGGATTTTCTGCTTGCCGAAGAACTGGTAACATAAGCTTTACTTATCATCTTCGTTTTCAGACATAAGCTCGTATTTTTATTTAAAAAAGCGTAGCAGAAAGGCGGTTATTAATCAATTCAATCACCTTCTGTTACCAGGATAAAATCATCTCTTCAGAATGTACCTCGCATCATAGTTGCTACAGGTTCCTGTCAGATTATCAAAAGTGTGTTACGGGCAGCGGTTAAGAATATCCGAAAGTCCTCAAATGCAGTGAATTTTTATACTTAAGGATATTGTCACGTCTGTAGCTATACCCTATTATTTTTTTAGAGATGATGCCTCATCTATTCAATAGAAATCTGATTCACATTCTTGTGCATCTAAAGACTGAGGAGAAAGGCCATGGCTACAGTAGCGCTAAACAATCCACTGGTTAAAATAATGAAGTTCTTGCGTAAATCGAAATCATCCGGCAACGGCCGCTGGCCTTCTCGCGTTCTTGATGCACTGGAGACCAGGTATCATCTGCGTCCGGAGGAAATGTTACGTCTGTGGTATGTCAGGGAAAGAGTAGTCGGTGGTAAATATGGTAAAGAGTCCCTGTTAATCTATGACAGAGTACAGGCAAATGAGAAAAAAGTTTCGATTAGAGATAGCTCAGACCTGCATACAAATTCTGATTTACTTCTCTTCACAGGCAATCTCTTTTGGGATGGCTCCGTTATACTTGAAAAGGTAAGCTGAAGCCAGAACAATTAACGAGATTTTTAATGTATCCTTCGAAGCAGTAACTCGGGAGAGCCAGTACGGCTCTCCCGAGTTACTTTAGCTGAAAGTACTCCTTCCTGTGTCCACCTGCTCCCCTTTAATCACGTTGCAGTACTGTGTTTCAGGCTGGTTTTTGGATTATATATTGCATTCGGATGGTATTATTTACCTCACCCCTCTCCCTCTTCAGGGAGAACCCTTCAGGGAGTCCCCCTCTCAAACAGGCGGACAATCGCATGGTAAAGAAGGGAACTGTTTGAGAGGGGGACTAAGGCCTGCCCGCCGTACAAGACTTTGGCAGGCGGGAGGAGATTGTTCAGTTCAATCAAAGCCGAATAGTACCAAATTTTGACAGCACGGCCCAGATTGCTTACAATTATGTATAATGCGTATTGGACTTATCTCGGATACACACATTCCCTGGGAAAGGAAAGACGTTCCTCCGCAGGTAATGAAAGCCTTCCAGGGTGTTGACCTTATACTTCATGCTGGCGATATTTACGCTCACTACGTGCTGGATAAGCTGGAGAGTATCGCTCCGGTACTGGCGGCACTTGGCGATGATGATTATCCCACTCCGGACGCCCGGGTGAAGGAAAAACACATCCTGCAGTTGGAGGGGCAGACACTGTGGCTTATTCATGAGGGACCACAATCATCCTTGCCTCCGGAGTGGCTTCCTACGTGGTGGCGGAACAGGATCCCTCCGGACAGTGATAAGTATGGTAAGCCTGATATCATCGTCTCCGGACATGAGCACCGTATTGTGGTGGAACGCTCTGACGGAATACTTCTGATAAACTCGGGAAGTCCCACTTTATTGAACTACCGGCGGGGGCTGGGCACGGTAGGCATACTGGAGCTAAACTCCGGCATGGCCGATGTAAATATTATCCAGTTGTAGAAACCGGCGTTTCCCTTGACCCGGTAATAACTTGATGTTGCTGGACAGCTTCCCGGGACGTTAACCTACCGGCGGCCGGGTGTTGGGTGGTGGAGGATTTTTCATCCCGATGCGGAAGAGTTCTCCCGTCTCTTTACGCTTCCAGCCTACCCTCTGGTTCAGAGGGTGTTCCATTCTAATTGCTCCCGGTACCGGGCAGTCTTCAACACAGGTGCCGCAGAACCAGCACTCGTCGGGATAAAGCACAATGGGGGGACCGCCCTTTAAATCACACTTCAGGCAGCGTTCGCATTCCTCAGCGGCATTTTCCTGGGTAAAGCCAAGAACCACCTGGGCGTAATTCTTTATTCTTTCATCAACCGGTATCATTTCCAGTGGCGGCCGATATTTCCCCGGTTTAGCTTCTTCTTCATCAAATGGAGTGATTTCTCCTTCGGGAGTAGCCAGCACCTCATCTATGTTGCCTTCACCCCCAAGGTATTTATCAATGGACATGGCTGCTCGCCTGCCGGCAGCGATTGCCTCTATCACCGATGCCGAACCGCTCACCACATCTCCAGCGGCAAAAACGCCTTCTTTACCCGTGGCCAGAGTATCTTCATCAACCTCCAGAGTACGCTGTCTTATCGTCTTAATATCACTGACCGCTTCAATCAGTTCAAGCTCGGGCACTTGGCCGACAGCGAAAATGATTGTATCTGCGGGCAGGACATGCTCTGAGCCAGGGACGATGTCAACATTTAGTCTGCCTTCGCTGTCAAAATTAAAAAAGCTCACGTCATGGCAGGCAACGCCTCTGGCAAGCCCGTTATCATCACCGATAATTCTGATAAATGACTGCGAATTATGGATTATAATCCCCTCGTCTGTGCCCTCTTCAATCTCCTCAGGGGAAGCCAGCATGTTTTCTCTGGGCTCCAGACAGGCGATGTGGACTTCTGTTGCACCCAATCTCAGGCAGGTCCGGGCACAATCAAAGGCAACATTACCGCCCCCAACCACCACGACCCTCTTGCCCACCTTGATTTCTTTATCCAGGCGCGCATCCCTCAGCAGCGGGGTACTTGTCAATACTCCTTCGAGGTCAGCGCCGGGAATAGGCAGCTTTGTTCCCCGGTGAGCGCCAATTGCTACCAGGATGGCATCATATCCCTCCTCCAGTAGTTTGTCCAGCGCCTCGACTTTACTGTTTGTTTTAATCTCAACGCCGACATTCTTTATCTCCTCTATTTCCGCTTCGACCACTGCAGCCGGCAGACGGTACTCGGGAGCGCCTACCCGCAGCATACCACCGGCTACAGGCAGGGATTCAAGGGCAGTAACTTTGTGACCAAGCTTGGTGAGGTAGAAAGCGGCGGTTAGCCCGGCCGGGCCTGAGCCGATGATGGCTACTTTCTTTCCTGTCGGGCGAGCTATTCTAGAGTTTTGTTTCCACAGTCCGGTATCGTGGTCAGCGGCGAACCGCTTAAGTTCCTTAATGGCTAACGCCTGCTCTATAGGGTCACGGCGGCATTTTGCCTCACATAAAGATGCGCAAACATAGCCTAGCGATGCCGGGAACGGAGCCTTCTCACGGATTACAGCTACTGCTTCTCCTGGTTTACCTTCGGCAATCGCCCGGATATAGCGTGGAATATCTATCTCAGCAGGACATGCAGCCTGGCAGGGAGCTTGGACACGTCCTCCGTATAAGCCTTTCCCCAGTGGATTATGAACCATCACATCCACCCGGCACTGGTCGGCACATGTATTGCAGCCAATACAGAGCTCGGGGTCAATTCGAATTGAGTAGCATGGCGTGACCGGATTGGGAACCATATATGACTTGTTATCCATTGTTGTTTCCTCTATCTCTTAAGTATGTCGTCGGGTTAATCATCGATATCACAGTGTGCTTCATAGTTCTCACGGTGAGTAGGTGAATAAGGTGATTCAAGCCAGTATTTTACAGGCAGTTCTCCCGTCTTTATTTCTCCGTTTTCCAGCTTGATGGTAATAAACTTATTCCATTCGGGCGGGTCCGTCTGCGGATAATCAACCCGTTTAAAGCCGAGAGGGCGGCTGCTTGCCTTCCTCGCCAGTGAGGCGTGGATAATCATCTCGCTGATGGTTATGCGTGACAGACATTCCAGATAACGTGCCAGTTCATGCGGATTTCTTACATAAGTGCGAGAGGCTTCTCCTTCTTTGATGCTGTTGAGCCACCACAGCCCCGTTTTAAGCATCTGCTCACTCTTATATTCCCCGCAGTATATCTGCATTATCCTTGTTATCCCGGCATGCAGTTCCTTCCAGCCGATGTCTCCGTCTCGCCCGACCGCTTCATACACGCGGGATTTTTCATTATCAATTTGAGTTCTATCCGGAGTTATTTCATCAACTGTCTTGGCGTAGGTTGCCGCTTTTCTTCCGGCATACCTGCCGGTGGAGGCTGCTCCGGGATGCCCGCCCCAGGAGCCAGCTACCTGGTTCCCGGCTGCATACAGGCCCTCCAGGCTGGTCTTCAGGTCCCAGTCTATAACCACTCCGCCACCAGCCCATCCTCCGCCGGCAGCGCCGCTACGCCACATGTAGGGTCCTGGTCCTTCACCACCAACCTCGCGCGGGATAATCGGTGTCTGAAGCATATCCTTGTCCGGGTCGAAGCCAGCCATGGAATAAACCTGGTAAATCGGGATACGAGTTTTTCCTTCATTACCCACCATCAAGCCCCATATAGCTCTTCGCTCATAATCCGGCATACCTGGCAAATCAGCATACAGAGGAAGAACATATTCACCGGTTTTTATGCCCTCAATCAGGGTAGGGGACAGGGTTGCACCGTAATGGTCGTGCGTCCTGTCTGCCACATCGGTTAATATGTTCCCTTTTCTGTCTACCCAGGGGATTTCTTTTCCGTTGGCATCCACAATCGTACATGGGTACCAGGTATTGGTTGGACTTCCAATTCCAAAACGAGGCCAGTTGAATCCGCCCGGTACCGGTCCCCGACTTCTCTCCATATTGGTGAATACTGCCCCCGCTTTCCAGGCCATAGCACCGCCGTCACCCACGTTATTAGGGTCCTCACTATGAGCGGCAGAGCCAGCTAGTTCCGATGAGAATACCCAGATTCCGGAGAACTGAGCAGTGGTGAGCACGGTTGCTTTTGCCCTGAAGATGTAGAACTCACCAGTACGTATGTTTACCCCCATTGCGCCGATAACCCTGGCACCCGGTTTGCCACCTTCGGTTAGCAGTCCGGTAGCCATTACCCGGTCGTAGGTTTCCACATGCCGCCTCTTCAACTCTTTATACAGGATACGTTTGATTTTTGCCCCACCATTGATACGTATGTTGTTCCTGCCGCTGTAGTCATAGGCAAACATAATCTTGGTCTCGTCATCCCTGAAAGGAGCGCCAGCGAATTCATTATTTATATCTCTGAACTGTAGTCCCATCTTTTCACAATCCAGAAGTGTGTCCCAGGACTCCTTCAGTGTGATGTAACGGGATATGCCATTTTCGTAATCAGGAGGAACGCCCGGTCTGGAGCGCCGTTCAGCGATATCGTCCGGTCCAATACTGGAACACGGGTTGGTCATGGCAGCGCCCCAGTGGTCGACTCCGGCTCCGCCGCTGCCGCTCCGGGAGGTAGCTGCCTTCTCAACAATAGCGACCTTCACACCTCTTTTGGCAGCATTAATCGCGGCGTGGCATCCTGAGATACCGCCCCCTATTACCAGGACGTCGGTGTATACTTCATTCTCCTTGCCGTAGTTTACCGGGTACGGCCATTCCGGGGCATTTTTTTCTGTAGATTCTTTAAAGTTAGACATCTTTGCACCTGTTCCTGAATTGATTTGGTCAAACTGATAAGTATCGGCGAATGTCGGCCTGCCGAAATGAAAGAACCAGAGGAGCACGAACTGGCAAGTTTATTTCCTACTATTATGATTACTTTACTATTATTTAAAGAATATGTCAAAAAGTGCTTATATATTCCTGTGTAACGCCATAATAATACATTCGAGAGGGCGGCTCATGTAAGAAACTGCTTGAAGGCATCTTCTACTGTCCTTCAAGCATCTTATCCACAGCCGGTTTTGCCTTCTTCAGTATTTCATCCGGGATTTCTATCTGCGGTTCCATATTCTCCAGTGACCAGAGGATATTTTCAAGGGTCGTCACCTTCATCGTCGCACATTTTGCCTGCTCTGAGGCTGCGATGAATATCTTGTCCGGATTTTCTTTTCTCAGGCGGTGCAGTATACCTATCTCCGTACCGACTATTATCTCCTTGGCATCGGTTTCGCGGGCAAATCTGACTATACCTGCTGAACCTGCCACAACATCAGCCAAAGCTTTTACCTGCGGAATGCATTCCAGGTGCACGATTACTTTGGCTTCCGGGTGCTCCTCTTTTTCTCTTTTAATGTCCTCCGGCCTTATCTTAACCAGAGGGGAGCAATAGCCGGGCCAGAGAGTCAATTCACGCCTGGTCTTTGTAGCAGCGTAGTCGCCGAGATACTGGTCAGGAATGTACATTATCTCCTCGGTTGATGCCAGTTTTTCAACGATACTGACCGCATCTTCCTCTCCGTAGCAGATATCGGACATGGCTTTAACCTCAGCCGGCGTATTGATATAGCAGACTACCGTAGCTTCAGGGTATTTCTCCTTCTTTTCCTGTAGACGTTCCGCAGTAATCATATTCGCCAGCGTGCAGCCGGCATTCATATCCGGCAGAAGCACTACTTTATCCGGACAGGCAATTGCCACTGTCTCAGCCATGCAAACAACTCCGCCGATGACGATAACATCAGCATCGGATGAAACGGCCTGCCGGACAATCTCCAGTGAGTCCCCAACGTAATCGGCTATATCCTGGACCTCACCGAGCTGGTAGTTGTGCGCCAGGATAATAGCATTCCTTTTCTTCTTCTGCTCTTCAATCTTTTCTATTAGCGCTACGTTAGGATTCTCCAATGTTCATTATCCTCCAGTCTTTTGTGTAAGAGTTCGCACGTTTTCCCTGAAGCGTAAAAGCGGATTGATATCCGGATAAATCAGCCGGTCTGCTTTCAGGGCAGCAAGTGGCGGGAGATAACTGCGGGAACTACTTTCACCGTATTGCATATACGATAACGAACACCTGAAATTTTGTCAATTTGCATATTTATTACATAAAAAATACTTTACTAATACTATCATAATAGTATACAATAATATTATATAACATATTGTTGGTAAGTGCCAACCTTTGTTATAGGCGGTTCTGTTTGCGTTTGGTAGAGAAAATTGCCAATTGCGAGGAGTCCCGATAACATCGTGATGACGTGGAAATCTCGAGAGATTTCTAGAGATTCCTTCAGCTCGATTTCATTCACTCTGACATATTGGAACGAGTCGAGCCTCGCAATGATATTACCGACGAAAACCGAATAATATCTTCTGGGCACTTTAATTAAGGCCTTATGGTAAACGTGACCGATTAAAGCTATAGTTGTAGATGGTGTTAACCTAATCCCGGCTGTACCAAGCAAGGAGGTGAAGTAAACGAAGCTAAATAGAAGCCGGTTGATAGTACTGAATAAGGATAAAAATTTATTAACAGGAGGAGAATTATGAAACTAGGCAGATTTATTGTTGATACCCACGTCCATTCGCAGCGGCACGCCGCTGGTGGGAAACTAAAAGGCTCGAAGGAGTACAGTGACCTCGGCAAATCAATAATGCAGGTAGATGCATATGACAACTCACCCCGTCTCCTTTATGACATGGAGTGCTACGGAGTGGATATGTGCATTCTTGAGCCTGCGTTCGGAATGAGCAACGAGTTAAACGTCGAGCTGGTGAAGAAGTACCCGGATAAATTCGTTGCCAACTGCCAGTCTGGAACCAAGAAGATGCGTGATAAAGTTGCCGCCGGCGAGCTAAAGTGGAGCATCGAGGTGGTGCTTGAGGAACTTGAAGAGCTCCTCAAGACCGGGCTCTACGTCGGCATCGGCGAGGGCATTCCGGCGGGGAAGGCTATAACGGTCAAGGATGGTTATCCGGTCTATAACGATGAACAGCAGTTAATAAGGGAAATGATGATGATTACAGACCTTGCCCGCTCCCATAAGGTTCCCATCCGATATCACTGCGGTACCAATGTAGGTTACGAGGGCGCCTATCATTCTCATCCCTGGAACTTCAACCCCCTGTGGGCGCATGACCTTGCCATCCAGTTCCCGGATGTGCCCATTATTATGGAGCACGGCGGAATCGAAGGCTGGTGGGGAGAATGGTTGTATGAAGGCTGTCTGCACGTTGCTGCCAGCCACAGGAACGTCTACCTGGAGACCGGACGCTACTGGACGGAGCTATACTACAAGTGCCTCGACGACCCTAATATCGGTCCGGAGAAGCTGATATGGGGCACCGACTGGGGCGCAAGTTTACCTGTCCAGACTAACAGGAGTCCCTCTCTACCCCGCACCTTTACCGAGCAGGTAAGAAAGGGCGGCATCATACGCCATCAGGTTGATATCTGGGGCTGGAGCTTAAGGCAGCTTGAGCGACTTGATATAAGCCAGGACGACCTCAACCTTATCCTGGGTGGTAATGCCGTACGTATCTATAACCTGCCGAACCCGGGCGGACTGACCCGGATGTTCAAGTTTGTTGATTAATCCCTGAAATATGGCTCATAAAGCTGATATCAGTTGTCTGATATAGCAGCAGGCGGTCATCTTGAGTAGTGACCGCCTGTTATTTTATAATGTTAAAACAATCACCTTCTGCGATGAGATAGCCTTCTTATCTGCCTGTTTTTCCGGGTGGCGGCAAATTGACAAGTATTTTTGGGTTTGTTATTGTATACCGAAGCGATAATATTTAACAATATGAACAGGTAAATCTGGAACCGGTGAAATAATTTAAGGAGAGTAAAAATGGCAGAAGACAAAGTCTATAAGTGCCTTAATCCAGTTGGTAATGAGATGCCGGTGAAAACGTTCCCCCTGGCACCGCGTCTGGATACAATCGATGGCAAGGAAATCTATTTCAGTATCACCGGAGAGCCGGATATAACCATAGCCCTGGAAAAGAAGCTGAAGGCTGATTATCCGAATGTGAAGCTTAAAATAAAGAAGACATACGGTATTACTCCGGTCGAGTTGTCCGATGAGGAAATGAAGACCGCTGACGGCCTGATTCAGGCGATATGCTGGTGAAGCGGTGCCGTGTGGAGGCAGTTGCCTTACCTGGTAAAGCTTGAAAAAGCGGGAATCCCGACGGTGGTCGTTGACCTTGAGGACCAGTGGCAGATGGTCGAGCAGGAGGCACTAAGGAGCGGCGTCCCCAGGATACGTTATCTTCATGCTTCACGGACGCTTCCCGGGCCGGAAGACGTTGAAAACTGGGTAGAAAAAATGTTTGGAGAATTGACCCGGCCTCTCACCGATGAGGAAAAAGAGGAAGGCATCTACAGCCCGCCGCAGCAGCGAGTGCTTTTTGAAGGGACACTTGAAGAGGCACATGAATTCTACCAGCAGACGAAGTATATACCACTACCGGTGGAGGCACCTCTTGCTGTCTATACTGATGGATTCCCGATAGTGGTCCCGACCGAGGAGCGGGTGGCGGAGATGCTTAAAGGCACCAGCCACAGACCGGATGAAGTGTTAACCTACCAGGCAGATAGAACGGCAACCCAGGGAGAAGCTACAAGTGAGGGAAGTCTGGGTATTAAAAAAGGTGACGTAGTACGGTTCCAGCCCCTGAAACGGACGGCTACCGTGGAGAAGGTGGCGATTAATGCCGTGATGGCAGGATGCAAACCGGAGCACCTTCCCGTGGTGCTTGCTATTGCGCAATCGGCCACTCCTATCAGCACCACCAACTTCCCCAGCCAGGCGGTATGTCTCAGCGGGCCTATCGTCAAGGAGCTGGGACTGAATACCGGATGCGGCCACCTCGGTCCCGGGAGCACGGTCAACGGGCCAATCGGCCGCGCTTATCAGTTAATGGCGATAAACCTCGGTGGCGCTGTTCCCGGAGTAAACCGCATGGGCTGCCAGGGGAGTCCGCTCAACAACGGCGGTGTCTGCTACGGAGAGAATGCGGATGGCCTGCCGGGAGGCTGGAAAGGTCTGAATGAGGAGTTCGGTTTCAAGAAAGACGAAAGTATGGTTATGGTTCAGATGGTGAATGGCGGCATCGTGGGCTCACAGTTCTCGCCTGGCGGATACCGGGCGCTCCAGAAAAGCGGTCATGGCGGACTTGCCCGGCGTTTCGACGTGAAAGGGACTCCGGGCCCCCACAACTGGCTTGACTACATCCTGCCCGGACTCTATGAAGGTCGTGAGGGACCCTGGACATTCATCATGGTACCGGAGATGGCGCAGCACCTGCTAGACCTCGGTTTTAAGTCCAAGGATGAGGTATACGAGTATCTCTGGAAGAAGAGCTTTGAGCCAGTGAAGAAATACAGGACTCGCTCCTGGCCTGATTTCCGTAGAAACGGCTGGATGGGATTGGAACCGCTTTCAGGTAAGCCCTGGAAGGAACTGCCTGACGACCATATGGTACCTTCTTCCACTGACGACCCTAAAGAATTCTGTATAATTATTGCCGGCGGGCAGGAAGAAGCGAGCATTCAGCTTGCCGGCGGCCGCGGCAATGCTTTCAGCATAGATGTCTGGAGGTAATGTATTCTTTTTAAAAAATGATTGGTTCGAGAGGCGATTATGCCTGACTCTTAAAAAATTTTTGGAGGAGAGTAAAAATGGCAGAAGACAAAGTATATAAGTGCCTCAGTCCTGTCGGTACCGAGATGCCGGTGAAAACGTTTCCCCTGGCGCCACGTCTCGACACCATTGATGGCAAGGAAATCTATTTCAGCATTACCGGCGAGCCGGATATAACCATAGCCCTGGAAAAGAAGCTGAAGGCTGATTATCCGAATGTGAAACTTAAAATAAAGAAGACGTATGGTATTGATCCGGTCCCGATATCCGATGAGGAGATGAAGACCGCTGACGGCCTGATTCAGGCGATATGCTGGTGAAGCGGCGCTGTGTGGAGGCAGTTGCCTTATTTAGCAAAGCTTGAGAAAGCAGGCATTCCAACGGTGGTAGTCGACCTTGAAGACCAGTGGCAGATGGTAGAGCAGGAGGCGCTGGTAAACGGCGTCCCAAAGATACGATATATACATGCTTCACGGATGCTTCCCGGACCGGAAGACGTCGAAAACTGGGTTGAGGACATGTTTGATGCCCTTATCCTGCCTCTCACCGATGAGGAAAAAGAGGAAGGCATGTACAGCCCGCCGCAGCAGCGGATACTCTTTGAAGGGGCTCTCGAAGAGGCACATGAATTCTACCAGCAGACGAAGTATATACCACTGCCGGTGGAGGCACCTCTTGCTGTCTATACTGATGGATTCCCGATAGTGGTCCCGACCGAGGAGCGGGTGGCGGAGATGCTTAAAGGCACCAGCCACAGACCGGATGAAGTACTGACCCTTGCCCAGGATGTTGAGCGGTTCATGGATGTGGTCAGTAAAAAGGGTGAGGTAGTACGGTTCCAGCCCCTGAAGAGGACGGCCACTGTTGAAAAGGTGGCGGTCAATGCCGTGATGGCGGGATGCAAACCGGAACACCTGCCGGTGGTACTCGCTATTGCCCAGTCGGGGTGTCCTATCAGCACCACCAATTTCCCCAGTCAGGCGGTCTGCGTCAGCGGACCAATAGTCAAAGAGATGGGATTTAATACCGGATGCGGCCATCTCGGTCCCGGCAGCACGGTCAACGGACCAATCGGACGTGCCTACCAGCTAATGGCAATAAACCTCGGTGGTGCCGTTCCCGGCGTGAACAGGATGGGCTGCCAGGGCAGTCCGCTCAACAACGGCGGCGTCTGCTACGGGGAGAATGCGGACGGTCTGCCGGAAGGCTGGAAGGGCTTGAACGAGGAGTTCGGCTTCAAGAAAGACGAAAGTATAGTCATGGTCCAGATGGTGAATGGCGGAATAGTGGGTTCGCAGTTCTCACCCGGCGGATACCGGGCACTGCAGAAGAGCGGTCATGGCGGACTTGCCCGGCGTTTCGATGTGAAAGGGACTCCGGGACCCCATAACTGGCTGGACTACATCCTGCCCGGTCTCTATGAAGGGCGTGAAGGAGCCTGGACATTCATCATGGTACCAGAGATGGCGCAGCACCTGCTAGACCTCGGCTTCAAGTCCAAGGATGAGGTATATGAGTATCTCTGGAAGAAGAGCTTTGAACCACTATCGAAATACAGGACTCGCTCCTGGCCTGATTTCTTCAGAAACGGCTGGATGGGAATAGAGAAGACATCCGGCAAGCCCTGGAAAGAACTGCCGGATGATTATATGGTGCCTGCATCGTCTGATAATCCCAATGATTTCTGTATAATTATCGCCGGCGGGCAGGAGGAGGCAAGTGTTCAGCTTACCGGCGGACGTGGCAGTGCCTTCAGCATAGATGTCTGGAGGTAGCCAGCAGTCTGAGCCGGAATTGACAAAAGAACCGGACACATGATAAATTAGTCGTAAAGGAGGGAAATTATGACAGAAGCAGAGATTATTGAGCAGATTACCAAAAAACAGAATGAGCTCGAAGAGAAACGTTCGGGAAATGCTGGCGCCAACATAATCAAAGCCCTTGAGGACGAAATTAATAGTCTGCAGGTTGATCTCTCTCAGGTTGAAAAGAGACCATCAGAGCAGCAGGTTTTCCTGGACGAATGTGCCGGGTAGTATCCCGGAAATGATTGAAAAGAAGTTGGCACATCCTTACCAAAAATGAAGGATGTGCCAACTAGTAATTGGGACTCACACTAATCAATATCCAGGTCAAAGCGTTCATACCCTGTCTGGGCTGATGCTTTCAATTACAAAGGTTCTGTAACCCGTATTATCCAGCTTGCCTTGACCTCTGCATATCGCTTTGATAATATCGTAGTGAGTGCCGCGAATTACCGTGCTTAACTGCACTTCTAGACGTTCTACATAACGGACGAAAGAGACAGCGCTTAGAGTCAGAAGGGATAAGTAGTTATTGAACTCAACTTTCCCCGAATCATATAAGCAGAATAATGAGTTTAAGGATTTTGACCTTGATGGATATCGACCGATGTCGGTTGTCCATCAAATCAGGGGCTCAATTCTGCATAGAATCAAAACCGGACAACCTTTGCTCCCTGAAATCGATGGTAGAGAGGGAGTCAAGGCAGACGTAATCAGAACACTGCTCTCTGGAGCCCATCCTTACCTGGTTTCCGAGGAGGGCTCGGGTAAGACCAGGTTATCCAGGTCATTAACCAATCTCCTGCCGGGGATTCCAGTTATTAAAGGCTGTCCCTATAATGACGACCCCAAATGGCCCCCCGAACTTCTCTGTCCAAGGTGCCGGGCTAAGCAGGATCCGGCTGAAGAATTCGGTATTGATTTCATTCCCAGTAAAAAGAGATTTTCTCGAATACAGGGAAACGAGTATACCAACGAAGCGAAGCTTCTCGGGCTCAGAGATATCCAGCCCATCGTTCAGGGTAAGAGTCTTGCCGACCCGGAGGTATTTACCGGTACCGGAGTTTTCCACGCCAACAGGGGTATACTGTTTGTGGACGAATTGCCGGCTATCAGGACCAAGATACAGGTACTCTTTCACCCGGTTCTGGAAGAGAAACTGGCTGTACTTGAGGAGTATAACTGGCAGCACCCGCTGGACCTGATACTGGTGGCAACAGGAAATCCCGCCGGTTTCTCTCACGTGAATGATATCCCCAGACCGCTCCTTGATAGATTAGAGCTAATCTATATGGAACTACCCGACGAAGAAGTGGAAAAGAAGATTATTCTCACTGAGAGGTTCGGCGACGGCGGTAATCGGGATTCTGGAGTTAAATATGACCAGCCTCTGTACTTTACGGAAGAAGATATAGCCAGGAAAGTAACGGCTCCATGGTGGATTGTGGATGTGGTAAATAAAGCGGTCAGGCATAGTCGAATCTGCCAGTATGTGGAGAAGCGTCCCAGTATCAGGGCAACTATCCGGGCGCTGGACCACACCTATGCCAGTGTGGAGATTGAGAACAGGAAGGTCGCCAGTCTGCAACACGCCTGCTTTGGCTTAAGGCTTGCTCTAAGGGGCAGAATTGGCTTGAGAGCAGACCTGATAGATTTTGAAGAGCCGAGAAAGACGTTTCATCTTTCCGGTCAGCTTGCCGAAGACTTCATCTGGAATGTATTTGAGAATATCTGCCATGAGTCCTCTTATCTGGGCGACTGGGACCGGCAAAAGGTCAGCGCCGAGCTGGGAGAACTCCTTACAGGAGGTACAGACCTGTCAGCGGGCAGGCTGCCCGAATCAGTGCTTTCCAACTTTGCTGAGCTCAAGGAGCTTGTAGAGCGAATGAAAACGATAGGGCAAGAAACAGCGGATTCAACTTCGGCAAATGAGGTTGAGGCGGGACTATATAACAGCAGCGATACTGAGACTATAGAGGAACTCAACTACTCGGCTATCGAGATGCTGGCTAATATCTGTGTGCATTCTAAAGTAATAAGTGATTCAAAACTAAAACCGCTGTTTTTTGCCAGTGAGTACGTATGAAACAGTTAAGCATTGAATACTGCAGGCGATGCAGCTTTAAAGCGGAGCCTGAAAGTGACCTGCTCTCGGAGCTTGCTTACAATGAGGACCGTTATCTTCCCGACCTTTTGAAACAGGCTCAGGAAAACCCTGAAAGCGCTCTTTACAAAGAAGCAGCTAAACAGATGGAACTGAGACTGGAGAACGAGGCGGGAGACGACGAACCGGATGATACAGTAGGCCCTTGCCTGACTGATGATGAGCCTGAATTCGGCAATGTATCAGGATTGCCCAGGCAGGATATAAACGAGGAAGACTTAAGGAGAGCGCTTGAAGAATACGAGACCAGCGGCTTAATCGATATCCAGAAAGGGAAGGTCATAGTAACCTCCCGGGCGGTAAAGAAACTTGCCGCTGATGCTCTGGAGAGAATCCTCAGAGAACTCAGCCGAAAAACAAGCGGGTCCAATCCTGTAGAGAAGGAAGACTTTGGAGTTGATTTGTCTCTCCGTACTAGGCGTTACGAAGCAGGTGATGACTACTCCTTGGTGGACCTGGTAAGTACTGCAATCAATGCGATAAGGAGAAGCGGACGGCTTGAATTTGAGCCTGGAGACTTCGAAGTATATGAGGAAATACACCAGTCCAAGTTGAATGCGGCAATACTTATTGATGAGAGCGGTTCGATGAGAGATTCAGGTAAGCTGGAAGCAGCCATGGAAACGGCTCTGGCTCTCTCCAAGTTAATACTGAGAGAGCCAGATAATACGCTGAAAGTGTTTGTCTTTTCCGATGAGGTCAGGCAGATAGAGCCTTGGGCTATCGTCAACGAAGTAATCAGCGGGGGTGATACCGATATCAGAGCTGCACTGGCCGCTTTCAGAAGAGCCTGCAGTCACGAATATGGTGACAAACAGGCTTACCTCATAACCGATACCGAGCCGAATAATGAAAGCGGCAGACATTTAACTTTTGATAAAGCGGCAAACGGGCTTATCGAAGAAGCAGCCCGATACCGGCAGGAGAAGATAGGGTTGAATATAATAATGCTGGACCAGGGTCCGGAATTGAAGAGCCTGGCTTCGACCATAGCCAGGAAGAACCTGGGCAGAGTTTTTTTCACTTCTCCGGATACACTCGGTGAAGTTCTGGTCGAGGACTATCTGAGAGGTAAAAGGGAATAACCTTCTCCTTGAAAATGTTAAGTGGCCGGTGTGGCGGATCGGTCATGCCGTGATTGACAAGAGAATTACACACGTGCTAGATTTTTTTAAAGGGAAATCTATCATGACAACAGAAAAACCGGTAATGTCGGAAGTCGAACTCATTGAGCTGATTAACAGAAAGCGTACTGAGCTTGAGGAAAATCGTGCGGCCAACGTCAGCAGCTCGCTATTGAAAGTCCAGGAAGAAGAAATCAGCGAGCTCGAACTGATTTTTGCCACCGGGGATACTAAACGTCTGGAGATGCGCATCTTTTTAGACCAGTGCGCTGAGAAAGTTGATTAAAAAGAGTCGGTATATTCTATCCCATAGCGCAAGAGGTGGATATGCTGACCGAAAAAAATAAATTATACTAATCAGGCTTTCGGTAGAATCGATACGTCTACACCGGGCCTGATAATTATAATAAATAGGGAAATTAAAAATTCTTGTCTTTTGCACAGGACTGAATCGTTCGGTTCGTGGGAACTTACCGACATCCAGCCAGCAAAATTTGACCCTATTCACGTATACTGAAAAGAAAAGATATGAAGCGAATATATCTTGATTATGCTGCAACAACACCGATGCACCCCGAGGTACTTGAGGCGATGCAGCTCTATTTCTGCGAGGCTTTCGGTAATCCTTCGAGTATTTACTCCTACGGGCAGGAAGCGAAGGCAGCCATGGAGGAAGCGCGGACTAAAGTAGCCGGGGTTATCGGTGCCCGGGAAGAGGAAATCGTCTTTACCGGGAGCGGCACCGAGGCGGACAACTTTGCCATAAAGGGCGTGGCTTACGCCAACCGGAATAAGGGAAACCATGTCATAACCAGCGCCATTGAGCACCATGCCGTGCTTGAGACGTGCCTGTTCCTCGAAAAAGAAGGGTATGAACTGACCTATCTTCCAGTGGATGAGTATGGGATGGTCAGTCCTGACGATGTCAAAAAGGCAATCACTGGCAAGACCGTACTGATATCGATAATGCATGCCAACAATGAGGTCGGCACCATAGAGCCGATTGCGGAGATAGGCGGTATAGCTAGGGAGGCCGGAGTGTATTTCCACACTGATGCCGTACAGACGGTGGGACATTTACCGATAGATGTGGGTAAGCTCAATGTTGATTTACTGGCGACATCGGCGCACAAGCTATACGGACCCAAGGGGGTGGGTGCATTATACATCAGGAAAGGCACCAAAGTAACGCCGTTCATACACGGTGGTGAGCAGGAGAAAAGACGGCGGGCAAGTACTGAAAATGTTGCCGGGATAGTAGGATTCGGCAAAGCTGCCGAGCTTGCCGGGCTCGAAATAGACGAGGAAGCGGAGAGAATAACCGGACTGCGCAACCGGCTCATTAAGGGCCTGCTGGAGATTGAAGAAGTGCGTCTCAACGGGCATCCGGAAATAAGATTACCGAACAACGTTAACATCAGTGTAGCCTATGTGGAAGGTGAATCAATGGTGCTCAACCTCGACCTTGAAGGTATCTGCGCTTCGACCGGTTCGGCCTGCAGTTCGTCGAGTCTGGAGCCTTCCCACGTACTGCTGGCTCTTGGGCTGCCCCCCGAACTGGCGCATGGTTCTTTAAGAATGACTCTGGGCAAGTGGACTATGGAAGATGACATAGAGCGTGTACTTGAAGTTCTGCCCGGAATCATCACCAAGCTCAGGGCAATGTCTCCATTATACAAGAGAAAGGCGTAGCAAACGTCAACCGGGTCTCAAACCTGCGACAATCTCATCAAGTCCAGAGTGAAGGCCGAATCCAGGTTTAATAGTCCCTAAAAGCACTACTTTCAGTGCGGAAACCTGAGCCTCTGCATCATTTCGTAATTTTGTCTTTGAATATTTAAATCTCTTTTGGGTTATTTTTGCATTGGGTTGTCTTTCTTTGCCTCACCCCTGACCCCTCTCCAGCCAGAACCATTACAAATGAAAGAAAATTCTCCTGGCTGGAGAGGGGGAAAAAGAGAGAGGGGGCGGAGCCCCCTCTCAACAATCTCTCCCCTTCAGGGAGAACCCCTCTCAAACTGGCGAATATTCTCATTATAAATCGAGGAGGTGTTTGAGAGGAGGACTAAGGGGGAGATTGCTAAAGAGGGGGATATCCTCTTCTTTAGCTTCCACAGGGATTCATTCTGAAGGTTCACCCTGAAGGGCAGCGGGCGGGAATAGATAAAGTAAAAAGAGAGCACTCCATTTAATCAGGCCGGAGGATAGGATCTTCTTTAGAGCAGGTTGCACCGGCTCAGGTTATTAATATAGAATATCGGTGCATTTAAAAACTGAAGTTCTGTAAAGCCTGTGGCTGAAGATTTGAACGGTCCGCTGTGGTTAAACAGGTCAAATGCTGACCCTGCCATTGAATATAACAAGTATATAGGGCTAATAACCCGCAACGTTAGGAGTGGAAAATCGCAAATACTGATACCCAATACAAAGGAGCATTATGAAAATCACAGGCATAGAGTGTATACCGGTCTCCTTGCCCTTTGCCAAACCTGTTGTAATGTCGGGAGGTGTTGAAGCCTGTTCCGATGTAATCGTCGTCAAGATGCATACTGATGAAGGTATTGTCGGTATAGCCGAGTCCGGCGGCACCTCGCCGTGGTACCAGGGGGAGAGTCAGGACTCAATTATGCATAACATCAATAAAGTGTTCGGACCGGCAATCCTGCTTGGTCAGGACCCTTTTAACATCGAGAAAATCGTTGCCGGGATGGACAAAGTCGCCCGCGGGAATAGTCAGGCAAAGGCGGTAATAGACTATGCCCTGCACGATATTATGGGTAAAGCGCTGGGAGTGCCGGTCTACAAACTCCTTGGCGGGCTTTCCAATGAAAAGATACCGCTGGGTTTTGTCATGTCCTCCGACACGGCTGAAGAGGTAGCGGCAGAAGGAAAGAGGCTACTCGCAGCCGGTTACCATTGCCTGAAGCTGAAGGTCGGAGCTCAGAGCGCCGGGGATGATATCGAGACTATAGCGGCGCTCAGAGAAGCCGTGGGTGCGGATACCAGGATACTGATTGACGCTAACGGCGGCTGGAACTACAGCCAGGCACTCCACATTTTAAAGAAAGTGGAGAAGTATGATATTTTCGAAGCGGAACAGCCGGTGCCGTGGTGGGATATCGACGGGTTGGCGCGCCTCCGAGGCAGGGTGAATGTGCCGATATTCGCCGATGAAGCGGTTACCGAGCTTAACGACCTGATAGAGGTGGTGGAGAAGGATGCCGCCGACGGACTGTTCATCAAGATAGCCAAGGCAGGCGGCATCCTGAAAGCCCAGAAGTGGGCTGCCATTGCCGAGGCGGTCGGCCTGCCATTGATATGTGGGTGTATGATTGATTCCGGTGTCGGCGCGGCGGCTTCAGCCCACTTCCTGGCGGCTAACGAGTGGATGGGAAAAATCGAGCACGGCACTATCGGGCCTCTTCACCTTTATGATATTTATGACACGGTGAGCGCGCCGATAGAAAGTGACCTCGCTGTAAAAGTCCCCCGCTATGAAAACGGCTGCCTTTACCCGCCGGAAGGTCCCGGTCTCGGCGTCGAGTTGAATGAGGCTGTCATACCGCAGCTCATCACTCCCGGCAAGAGTCCGTCTGCTATAAGCCTATAAAACTCAACCTAGACGAATTTATAAATAACATTGAAAAAGGCCCCGTTTACATCTAGTTGAATAAATTGTCATTGCGAGGAGTCCCGACAGAGTCGGGACGACGAAGCAATCTATACAGATATATCATAGAGATTGCCACGCCCCGATAAATCGGGGCTCGCAATGACATTGGATTTATACAGATTGCTTCCCACTGCCAAAACCGAAGTTCGCAATGACATTGCCGGCTGGACCGGACAGCACCTTTGCTGGACCGCTCTACTGTGACTAAAGGCGGGGTGGTATCCTGAACCGGGCAAAAGCCTCGGCATATTTCCACTCCGTTCCCTCGGCTGCTGCGATGAACTGGTTCTCCGTCATTTCGAAGAATCCTTTCTCGGCTTCCTCCCAGCTACCAAGGTCGTCGGCCCAGTCCTGTATCTGGCTCTCATGACAGCGCAGGGCGGCAACCTTTTTATCATAGGTATCGGTTATGTCCAGACGGTAATTGGGCTGTTCCGGGTTCCACAACAGCATCTCCTTGACCTTGTGAATCTTGAGGCCTTCTTCAAGGAGGTCGGGATAAAAATTGGTTGCCATAGCGTAAGGCCAGACGGCGTCCATTACTGCCCGGCCGCAGATTCGGTGGTCCCGGTTGGAAACGTAACGGCTGTTGCAGGGGCAGCGGGTTGATACGATTTCCGGACGGTAGGTCAGTATTAGCCGCACAATCTCTTTCCTGAATTCTGACGTGTCCTCCAGACCCAGGTCGGGATGGCGCAGGAAAATTACCTCTCTCACTCCCAGCAGCTCAGCGGCAGCCAGCTGTTCTTTCTCCCGTATCTTTGCCAGTTCCTCCGCTTTCATATTCGGATTGCTGGTGCCTTTATCGCCGTTGGTGCAGACCACGTAGACAACATCTTTTCCTTCTTTTGTCCAGCGGGCGGTAGTACCGCCGATGCCCGCTTCAGCATCGTGAGGATGCGGGGTGAATGCCATCATGTAAACAGGCTCAACACTCATGGTGTACCTCCATCAATAATATATTCAGGCTGTGCTTCGTTCCCGGCGTATGTTGTCCAGGGCAATGGTAGATACGGGATTAGAGCGCATCATAGCACGTTATTCTTTACCCTGCAAATATCGGCGGGGATAGCTGTTCGGGATTAGTGTCTTCGGTATCTCGGAAGTATTTAAAACGTATAATCAGCAGTCCTACTCCGGGTGGTTCAGCCTAGTTAATTCGTATGTACTACAAAGATTAGCCAAAAGGGTGATATCTAGCATGGGTGGTCAATAGTATATTAATGAGTAGTGGCATCTGAATTTTTAACCAAAACAGGGGAACATCTGGGTGGATATTATCCTTAACGCTCATCCGGCAATAATACTGGCTTTCCTTACTGTCGGCTCGGTAGTCATATTCCTTGCCATCTGGTTTCTACTGAAAGCGTTTCATTCAAAGGCTTCAAACAAGTGGCCGTTTATCGACAGGCTTATTGAGAAAGCGAGAGTAAAAGGAGAAAGTAACTTTATTAAAAAATATGGCCTTATCGGCCTTGCCGTATTTATGGCACTTCCTTTTCCGACTATCGGTGTCTATGGCGGAACTGCACTCTGCTGGGTAACGGGCATGAAGTGGTGGAATTCGCTGATAGCCGTGGTATCAGGGGCGACCATATATAACGGTATAATTCTGCTATCTGCATTCGGAATCAAACATGCAGTAGTAAGCCTGATAGGTTGAATCGAATCCCGTCCAGCTTCTTGGAAACCGTGATGTATCTCCCCTTTCCAGACTTATAATGTGTTTTGCCCCGATAAAATCGGGGCAAAACACAGAAGAGGTAACGAATAGTACCAGAAATAACGGCGGTTAAATTGCTGGTATTTATTCGGCGAAGACCTTATTGGTCCACTTCTCCGCTATTTCACTGAAATAGGCAACCTTCTCTTCAACCTGGTTCTGATTGATGATGCCGGATTCTTTGGCTTCTTTCAGGCGTTGCTCGGCGATTTCCATCAGTTCGGCATACATTGTTTCCTTGTTATAGCCGAGCTCGGCGGCAATGTGAGACCAGGCGAGTCCTTTTTCTTTAAGCTCGTGGGCATCTTCCCAGACTCCGAGTACCTTGAACACATCCTCGATGCTGTTTATGGCGGGCAGGATGCTTGCCCAATCAACAGAGCCGGACGTATCGGCGAAGACTTTGTTGGTCCACTTCTCCGCTATTTCACTGAAATAGGCAATCTTCTTTTCAACCAGGTCCTGGTCGATGAGGCCAGATTCATTGGCTTCTTTCAGGCGTTGCTCGGCGATTTCCATCAGTTCGGCATACATTGTTTCCTTGTTATAGCCGAGCTCGGCGGCAATGTGAGACCAGGCGAGTCCTTTTTCTTTAAGCTCGTGGGCATCTTCCCAGACTCCGAGTACCTTGAAAACGTCCTCGATGCTATTTATCGTGGGCAAGATGGCGCTCCAGTCTACACTGCCGGATTTACTGGTTTCTTTGCCATCAGTACATTCGTCCTTGTCATCGGAGGAACCTTCCTTTGATATGGTTATGGTAACCTTTTCACCATTATCCGTGGTAATGGTCATTTCACCGTCCACCATATCCACTTTTTTCAGGAGTTGCTCGATTAACTCTTCTTCATCGGCTACAACGCAAGAGGTAGAAAAAATAAGGAGAAGGACTAGTGAGAAAAGAGAAACAATCTGTATAACCGGTCTTATGGATCTCTTATTCCATTTCTTATCCATAAATCATCAACCTCCCGTATTTGTATACTATATATACGAAATAGCGTATCTGATGGATAGTGATAAAGATGTCAAAATGGGTGAACGAAAGGTTAAAACTGTGGCTGTTTGTAAAACCTGAAACAGAACCTTTGGGGTGAATCTGACAAATGAGGAATAAAACGGCGATGGTGCCAAGCGTGATGGTGGGCCCTAGGCGACAGTTCCCGAACTTATGTTTGAGAAAAAGGGGCTGATTCCCGCTGTACAGCAGTTACTGGTCGGTTACCAGAAAACGGCTGAGTAACATTGCGGCTTTTTGTTTCACTGCACTTCGTCGGATTCATTCAGCGGGATAATATTGACAGGTCTCCAAGAAGGACTATGCACATAATGCGAAAGCCGCAATAGTTGAAGGACCAGGTGTTCTTCTAAGTCTGGGCTTCAAGAATACTTTTTATATTATTGAGAGCCACTGTCATATGCTTTCGTAGGGAGCGTAGGAACATCGGAGAAAGCAGCTTTAAGAACCCACTGAGCTTCACATCCCACCGTAGAGTGAACTTTGTGCCTCCCTCTATGGGTTCAAAGGACAGGTTGTCTTCAATGACCGAACTCCCGGTGAAAATATCTTTACTCCACCTTTTGTTTGGCTCGTACCCTGTGACCTTTGCGGTCACCTTCAACTTGAGTCCCATCCGATGGCTGATCCATCTGAATGTGGTCCCGATAGCCATCTGCCCTGGGGGCGTCTGCTCTGCGTCTGTCAAACCTGTCTGCCATTTCGACCAGCTATCTACGTCCGTTGTGTAAGCAAATACCTTGTCGACCGGACACTTGATGTTAATGCTTTCCTCGATTCTTGCCATCTGACCACCTCCTAGACAAGGTTTCGTCCACAGTTTCGATTGGTAGTGTAGTCCTCATAAGCATTAAAGTCAATACTCTTAAAGAAAAGTAACAAGTTGGCAAATCGTGCAGTAAAAACAGGTGTATTGGAGAGACACTTTTGGGACCGCATAATCCGATTACTAAACTAGCTCGCCAGAAGCAACATTGGGGGAGATTAGAGACTCATCGGTTTTCTGGTAACCATATTACCAATCTATGGATTCACCGTCTGTGACTTGCAAAGACTTTGATGATTAACCGAGGCTAATTTTAGGTAACAGCATTACCTTTATGGTGGGCGGTAAAGGACTCGAACCTTCGACCTCTCGGATGTGAACCGAGTGCTCTGACCAGCTGAGCTAACCGCCCGCAGCGGTGCCGATTTTTATTTTAGAACTAATAGTGGGCTTTGTAAAGCTGGTCTGCTGTAGAACGGTGTCAGTTCAGGTTATCTGTAATATCACAGGCTCGTTGCCAGGTTCTTCTCAATCTTGGTTGGAGGCCCTTCGACAAGCTCAGGGTGAGTGGGAATGCGTGCCGCTCAGGGTGAGTGGGAATGCGTGCTGCTCAGGGTGAGCAGTTAGCCTGTCCTGAGCGAAGCCGAAGGAAACCACAGCGGCGAAAGAAATATTGATATTCATTGTTGCATCTGCAACCATGATTAAGTAAAAGGCGTTGCCGCAATCTCTTGACATATATAGGCGGGGTAGTTACATTATTCGGTAATGTGTTGTGCTGTCGTCCCGGTCTGACAAGAGGACGGCAAGAAGGAGAGAAGGTTGGCTGAGCTTAAGCATTCGAGACTGATTGTGACCGATACCAAGGAGTCCTCCCCTGAGGCGATGGAGAGGCTCAGGGAAAGGATGAAGAACGTAAAGTCCACCGTCGAGGCTACCCGGCTGCTCTGGCTGGATGATGAGAAAGTGGAGGGGGCAACGTTCTATATGGAGTGCCTCTGGCTCTGGAGCGGGTCGGTTGATGGGACCACCGAGGAGCCTCACGTGCACGATTTCGATGAGATAATCGGACTCGCCGGGATCAGTCGAGAGAATCCTCACGAGCTGGGGGGTGAAATCGAAATCTGGCTCGAGGATGAAAAACACATACTGACAAAAAGCTGCCTTATCTTTCTACCGGCGGGAATGAAACACTGCCCCCTGATATTCAGGCGGATTGACTCGCCCATTTTCTTCTTCACAATCGGCAATAAAAGCATGTACGGCAGGGAGTCCAGGGAGGGATAGCCACCGGGGAAATGCGGTTTATATCTCCTGAACGCCAAGCGTGGAGAGATGTTTTATCCTTTTCAGCATGTTCGGGTGAGTGGTGAAGAGTTCAATCATTTTATCGGAAGTACTCAGGCGTACCTGTTTCTGGCGCAGGTCCATTAGCTCCATGGCGTCAATCGTGCCGCTCATATCCTGGTCAACCTGTGACAGTTCCCTGACCTCGTACCAGGCGCGGGCGGGGTCGTTAAGGAAGAATGCCCGGACTCCTTCGACCTGCTTCATCTCCTCTCTGCCTCTGAAACGGGCGTTCCCGTAAACGAGCTTGTACAGCGCAGTAGCAAGCTGGTACGGTTCATTCCCCAGCCGGACACTGCCGAGGTCGGCGTAATACTCGCGTATCCTCGAACCGTAGAGAACGAGCAGGTTGGTGATGAAATAGAGCAGGAAAGCGCCGAGTCCGATTAAGGCGGCATAGCTGCCACCCTGGCGGCGTCCGCCGAAAGCTCCTCCCCACATTGTGCTGAAAGCTATCCAGTACATAATCATCGGTATCGCCGAAATCAGGGTTATTATCGCCATATCACGGTGCTTGATATGAGACATTTCATGACCGAGAACAGCCCTCAGTTCATCCCGGCTCAGCAGGTTGAGAATGCCCTGGGTAACACAGACTCTGCCGTCGCGTTGTGTTCTCCCGTAGGCGAAGGCGTTGGGAATATTTATCTGGGAGATACCTACTTTCGGCTTGGGCAGTCCGGCCTGCTCGGCAAGCTCAGCCACCATATGGTGCAAATCCGGCGCTTCCTTTTCCGTGACCCACTTGACCTTCATCGACCAGCCGACTATTGCCGGTCCGATGAGGTACTGGAAGCCGAGAAATACGAGAGCCAGGATTATATATGCCATTGGGCCGCCTGAATTTGTTAATTCACCGATGCCGACGAATACTCCGTAAAGTATGCCTAGGAGAAGGGCAACAAGTAAGAACATCCTTGTTTGAAGCCACATTTTTTAACCTCATAAAGTGGAGAATATCTCTATACTAATAATACATTAGAGGGCAAAAACGGGCAATGGGCTGCTACAAGATGCGGACTAATCACATTTTATCGTCGATAAGAATCTTATCTCTCTTCCAGTTGTGTAGCGGAGACATTTAAACGGACTGTATTTTCCGTTGCTTCGGCAACATCCTCCAGAGTCATGAGCAGGTCTTTCTCAGGCGCTTTACGGTACACCATAAATTTTTTTATTTCGCCGCTCCAGGTATCTCTTACCAGATAATTCACGGTACCAAGTGACTTTCCTTTGCTGTCTATTACTTCAGCTCCGTACTGCGGCTCCATGATTAATCTCCACAAATACCAAAAAAATTGAACTGGACATTATCCAGTTCAAGCAAGACTATTCTAACACACTAAATTCATAGATGCAAATTACCGGGATACGTGACCGGATTGAGTCACTCGTTTTAATAAAGGAGATTACCTGTGGTAAAATTAAGGTAAGTGGGGAATTGTCCTGATATAGAGAGCATGCCCGGACTTATGCCCAAATTTATAGAGGTTAAGAGGTATTATGGCTAAACGGATGAAAGCAAAGACACTTGGAAAACTAAAATCCTCAGGTTACGAGCCGGTATCGGTCAGGGAGGAAATGAGGCGTAACCTGATTGAAATGATAAGGAAAGGGAAGACGATATTCCCCGGGATAATTGGTTTTGATGAGACTGTTATACCTCAGATTATAAACGCTATTATCTCGGGACAGGATATAATTTTTCTCGGCGAGCGGGGGCAGGCTAAATCCAGGATTATGAGGTCGCTGGTGAGCCTGCTTGACGAGGAGATACCGGTAATCAGGGGCTGTGAGATTAACGATAATCCTTTTAACCCGATATGCCGTTACTGCCGGGAGACACTGGCGGAGAAAGGAGATACCACTGAGATTACTTGGCTGCCGAGGGAAGAGCGCTACGGTGAGAAACTGGCAACACCGGATATAGCAATTAATGATTTAATCGGCGATGTTGACCCGATTAAGGTAGCCGAGGGAAGATACCTCTCGGATGAACTGACCATACACTACGGGCTTATTCCCAGGACAAACCGGGGAATCTTCTGTATCAATGAGCTACCTGACCTGCCGGAAAGGTTGCAGGTAGGCCTGTTTAACCTTATGGAGGAAGGGGATGTGCAGATAAGAGGATACCGTATCAGGCTCCCCCTGGACGTGTTGCTCGTTGCCAGCGCCAACCCGGAAGACTATACCAACCGGGGCAGGATAATAACTCCCCTCAAGGACAGGTACGGGGCTCAGATAAGGACTCATTACCCCTTTACTATCGAGGATGAGATATCTATCGTGGAGATGGAGCGAAGGCAGTTCGGCGGCGACGAACTGGAGCATTACGTTCCTCAGTATATGAAGGAAATCATTGCCGAAATAACTCACCTGGCAAGGCAGAGCCCGGATATTAACCAGCGTTCCGGGGTAAGTGTCAGGACGTCAATTGCCAACTATGAGACCATTCTCAGTAATGCGATAAGGAGAGCGGTGACGCTTGGTGAGAAGCTGGCAGTGCCCCGGATAAGCGACCTTCCCTATATTCAGTCGTCTACCGGCGGCAAGATTGAGCTTGAAACTTTCGAGGAGACAAAGGAAGACAAGCTTATCAATGACCTGATAAAGAAGGCGGTGCTCAATATTTTCAACCGCTACTATGATGTATCCGAGTTCGAGGATATCATCGCCCAGTTCAGCGGCGGTTTCAGTGTTGAGGTCTCAGAATCGAAGAGTGCCAAAGGATATATACGTATTGCCAAAGAGATGATAGGACTGACGGACATGACGAACCGGGTTGTCGATTCGGAAAGGCCTGAAGATATGGCTGCCGCCATGGAGTTTGTGCTCGAAGGGCTTCACCTGAATAAGAGACTGAACAAGACAAGAAGAGAAGGTAAAACCGTTTACAGGACTTAGACATGGGAACATTTCGTTACTCTGAGTGGGACGGAAGTCAGGACGTATTTGACCTGAATCCTGACAGGCTGATGGATGAGCTTGAGCGGCGCCTGATGACCTATGGCGACCTCAACTATGCCCTGCGTCTTTTGCAGCGCGGCGGTCTCAGGGATGAGCAGGGAAGAAGGTTACCCAGCATGCAGCAACTGCTCCAGCGGTTACGCCAGCAAAGACAGGAACAGCTTGATAGGTATAACCTCGGTTCGATAATTGATGAGATACGCCAGAAGCTGGAGGAGATACTCAAAACGGAGCGGCAGGGAATCCAGGAGAAACTTGATGAGGCAAGGCAGAAAGTTGGTGAAAGTGGTGACGGACTGGACCCTGATGTAAGAGAACGGCTGCTGAAGAATGTTGAGGACAGGGCCGCGCAGAACCTGGCAAAGCTTGACGCTCTGCCGCCGGACGCCGGCGGTAAGATTAAGGAGTTGACTGATTACGATTTCATGGATGAAAACGCCAGGAACATGTTTAAAGAACTGATGGATATGCTGAAAAAGCAGGCCATGGAATCATACGGCAGAGACCTTGTACAGAAACTCAGGAGTATGGACCCCGGCGCTCTTGTCGATATGAGAAACATGGTTGAAGCTCTGAACCAGATGCTTGAGCAGCGGATGAGAGGGGAGGAGCCAGATTTTGAGAAATTCATGGAGGAGTTTGGCGACTACTTTGGTTCCGAGCCGCCCCGCAATCTTGATGAACTTATGGAGCGGATGCAAAATCAGATTTCGCAGGCGCAGTCCCTGCTTGACAGTATGTCCCCGGAAGACAGGCAGGAGCTACAGGATTTAATGCAGTCGATGCTTGATGATGCCACCCAGTACGAACTTGCCAAGCTGTCTGCCAACTTGGAGGCTGTCCTTCCCGGCGACAGGCGACGGCGGCAGTATCCCTTCTCGGGAGAAGAAGCTCTCTCCTACAATGAGGCTTTGCAGCTAATGGAGAAGCTTCAGAAGATGGACAGGCTCGAGACACAGCTCAGGGACTCCCAGTTCAGTCGTTCTCTTGATGGTGTTGATGAGGAACTGCTCAAAGAACTGATGGGGGATGAGGCGGCTGGCGACCTGGAGAGATTACGCGATATAACAAAGGTTCTTGAAGATGCCGGATACATTCGACTGAAAAATGGCAAGTACGAGCTTACTCCCCGCGGAATGCGGAAGATAGGGCAAAAAGCCCTTGAAGATATCTTTGCTCAGCTTAGAAAAGACCGCATTGGCGGGCACAGTCTCAGCCTGAAGGGTAGTGGTGGTGAGAGAATAGAAGAAACAAAACCTTATGAGTATGGTGATGATTTTCAGTTTCATCTCCAGAAGACAGTGATGAATTCAATTATGAGGGAGCCGGGACAGCCGCCGCTAAAACTGAAAATAGAAGATTTCGAGATTTTCAGGACGGAAGAACTGACGCGGTCGGCAACTGTTTTACTGCTGGATATGAGTCTTTCCATGCCAATGCGCGGCAATTTTGAGGCGGCAAAGCGGGTTACTCTGGCCCTTGACGGCCTTATCAGGAGCCAGTATCCCAAAGACAGCCTGCATATAGTGGGTTTTTCAAGTTACGCCCGGGAAATAAAGAAAGAAGACGTTACCTATATGAGCTGGGATGACTTTGACCCTTACACGAATATGCAGCATGGCCTGCAGATGGCAAGAAAGCTACTGGATAAAGAAAGATGTACTAATAAGCAGGTGATATTGATATCTGATGGTGAGCCTACGGCGCATTTTGAGGGCGGGCGTCTCTTTTTCCAGTATCCACCCACGCTCCGTACCGTCCAGTTGACGCTGAGGGAAGTGAGGAGATGTACCCAGAAAGGGATTACTATAAACACCTTTATGCTTGACAGCGGGCGCTTTCTCAGTGCCTTCGTTACCCAGATGGCACGGATGAACAAGGGGCGTATCTTCTTCACCAGCGCCGATAACCTCGGCGAATACCTGCTTGTGGACTACCTGTCTAATAAAAAGAAAAAACTCTAGCTCGTATTTATCCTCACCCCGGTTACGAAGCACCTCTCTCCTTAAAAAGGAAAGAGGTGCTTCAAAAAAGGACTTTTCTGTCTCATTAATCCTTCTTTTATGAAGATATAGAGCCGCCATAAAAGCACCTAAACGGGAACCAGCCATGCTGTTTTGAGGGAAAAGATACTTTTATTCAGATGTGGAATGAAAGGGCTAATCAAGATTGACGTAATACCTCATATAGGTTCTTATTTCTCACACTGAGTAGTGTTAGATTTAGATATTAGAGTTCAGGATTTTAAAATCGGGGTGCAAGCTCCGCGTCATTCGGTGAAGGTTTAACAGAACTAGGGCTCTCATGTGAAGTTGATGGGAGTTTAAGAGGGATGGGGTTCCATTCATAATACAAGTAAAGATGATACTCCTACACTTTCAATAAACCAGGCATTTAAGAAAGGCAAAAGCCCCTCTTAATCTTCCTTGAGGGTTCACCCTGAAGGCTCGCCGCTCGGCTGAGCTCAGTTCTGGTAACATCACTGGAACCACGACGAAGCCCTGAAGGGTGGAGGGTGGGAATAGATATAAATTGGGGGGCGGGTTTAAAAAGGTCTCATTGGGTAAAATGGATGAGGAATAAATATACCCAGACGTATGAAGAATATATTCTTTCTGTGTGCTAAAATAGTCCAGTGTTCAGGCTTCAATATCTTGCTTTAATAATAGTCAAGGTAGTATCATTGTCGTATACGATATCGCTATTGAATTCCCGAAATAAATAAGGACATGTTTAAGAAAGGAGCGATAAGGTGGATTTTTCCTTAACGCCAGAGGAAGAAGCATTCCGGAAAGAGGTGAGCGACTGGCTGGATGAGAACATGAAGGAACTGCCGGAATGGTGGGGAAGGAGGGATATACTGGGACCGGAGATGGACTCTGATGAATACACTGAGTTCAGCAGATGGTGGCACACCAAGCTCTATAAAGCCGGTTACGTGGGCATCGCCTGGCCAAAGGAGTACGGGGGAAGAGGTGCCACATTGATGGAACAGGTAATCTTCAATGAGGAAATGGCCAAGCACCGGGCACCAATGGGCGCCGGAGGGCTGGGGGTCGGCTGGGCGGGACCGACTATTATCGTTGCCGGTACCGAGGAACAGAAGAAGCGATTTTTGCCCAGGATTCTCAGCGGAGAGGAGGTCTGGTGCCAGTGCTTTTCTGAGCCGGAAGCGGGCTCAGACCTGGCTAACTGCCAGACCCGGGCGGTGGAGGACGGTGATGATTACGTGGTGAACGGGCAGAAAGTATGGACGACAGGAGGCATCAGAGCCGACTGGGCAATACTTCTGGCGAAGACGGACTTCAATCCGGAGACTCCACGACACCGGACATTCAGCTACTTTCTCATGGACATGCACGCTCCCGGCGTTACAGTGCGCCCCTTACGCCAGATGACCGGTCACTCCATGTTCGGCGAAACGTTTATGGATGACGTACGCATCCCGAAGAACCTGATGGTGGGCGAGAAAAACAGGGGCTGGTATATATCCATGGGCACCCTTGAGTTCGAGAGGTCGAACTCAAGCTCAGCCACCGGACTGATAAATAGCATTAACGATGTAATAAAGCTTGCCCAGCGGATGGAACGTGACGGACAGCCAATTTCCAAAGACCCGCTGGTACGTCAAAAGATTGCCCAGTTTTATATCGAGGCAAATGTCACCAAATACATCGGACTGCGTGCTCTAACCCGCCAGCTCAGGGGACAGACACCGGGACCGGAAAGCGCTGTCGGCAGTTTGCTTAACGTGGAAACAGGTCAGCGTATATGGGACTTCACCACGAATATGCAGGGTCCGTACAGCCGGCTGGTAAGAGGTTCCAAACACGCTATCGACCACGGATTCTTTCAGAGAAACTTTCTATCATCGCGGGGCAATTCCCTTGCCACCGGCACCTCTGAGATAAAGAGGAATGTCATAGCCCAGAGGACGCTGGGACTGCCCAGGTAGGACGAGGTAATAGAAGAAAGGAGTTATTCTGTATGGACTTCGAACTTGGTGAAGAACAGGTTATGCTGAAGACGATGGCTCGCGATTTTCTTGAGAACGAGTGCCAGAAGAGACATGTCAGGGAAATGATGGATGATGAGAAAGGTTACTCACCGGAGCTTTGGAAGAAGATGGCAGACCTGGGTTGGCTGGGTCTTACCTTTCCCGAGGAATACGGCGGCAGTGATATGACTTTTCTTGACCTGGCAGTGCTCCTCGAAGAGTGCGGACGGGCTTTGCTGCCGGCTCCCATTATGCCCACCATTGTGCTGGCCGGGCATCCGGTGCTGGCTGCCGGCAGTGACCGGCAGAAGCAGGAATTCCTGCCTAAAATAGCCAGTGGCGAGATGATTATGACGCTGGCATTCATGGAACCCAGCGGCAGCCTGGAAGCATCTGGCATTACCGTCAGGGCTGTTCCTTCTGGTGAGAATTACGTAATTAACGGGACGAAACTCTTTGTCCCTGATGCGCATGTGGCCGACTACCTTCTCTGCGTCACCAGGACTACCGACGGCGTAGATAAAGAAGACGGAATTACCCTCTTTCTTGTGGACGTAAAAACGGAAGGAATCCAGATTGAAGTGCTGAAAACGATGACCGGTGAGAAGCTGTGTGAGGTGGTTTTCAATGATGTTGCCGTACCAAAAGAGAATATGCTCGGGGAGCTTGACAACTGCTGGCCGATTGTGGAGAGGATAAAAATTGAGGGTGCGGTAGCCGAGTGTGCCTGGATGACAGGCGGTGCCCGGTGGGTCATGGAGGATACTATTGAGTACGCCAAGGAAAGAATCGCCTTCGGTCGTCCAATCGGCAGTTTTCAGGCTGTCCAGCACAAGCTGGCTTTCATGGCTGTAGAGGTTGAGGGTTCGACATCAATTATGTATTACGCGGCCTGGGCACTCTCAGAAAACGATCCGGCAATTCCACTGGCTGTCTCGATGGCTAAAGCCTGGTGCAGTGAATCCTACAAGCATGCCACTTTTGATGGTGTCCAGTTGCATGGCGGAATTGGTTTCACCTGGGACCATGATATGCACCTATATTTCAAGCGTGCCAAATCGGGAGAAATCAACTTCGGTGATGGTGACTATCACCGGGAGAAAGTGGCTCAGTTGCTGAACATATAGATTATATATACCGGTACTGGAAGTTGGCTGGCAGGAAAAATTCGCCGGTATTGTAACCGCTTTGTATCCATGGCATAGTTCACTCCAGTGGTAATGGCAGGTTTCGCCAGGTGGGGGGAGTTTGAAAAGCAAGAAGGGTGGCTCTTCTACTTTGTAAAACAAGAGGCTATCTTAAAATATTGAATTGTCATTCTGGACTTGGTCCGGAATCCAGTTTCCTCGCTTGAATTAATAGATTCCCGCCCCGTATCGAGTAAGGGACAGGCCTTCGCGGGAATGACATATAAGGTGAGAACTGAAAGCGGATAACTCGGGGAGTTTTTGAGAGGGGGTGAAACCCCTTTTAAGCTTGTTTATGGGTGGCGGGTGGTAAAAGATAAATATATTACTCTTCTCTGAAGCGCCTGTCCATTTCAGCGAGGAATTTCTCTATTTCAGGTGACAGGCGATGGCTTTCATCTTCTTGCTGTCTGGCATTCCGGGCTTCATAATGGTGTTCAAGCTGCTCGATGACCATCTTCAGCTCCGGATTTTTATTCAGGGCGGAGTTTATCTGTTCCTGCTGTTTCTCGGCTCTCCTGACATAATTTTCATCGACGGGAATGCCGTAAAGTGAACTCAGGATGCTCATAATTCGCACCGTGCCCGTATAGTCCTCGTCCATCTGCGTGTACTGGGGCAGGTGCACTATCAGGCTTGAGGTTTCCATGTCTATCTCGGGTGCTCGCTGTGATATCAGGAAGCTTATTGAAGTGGGTCCCTGGTAGTTGCTGGACTCGATTCCCATCTCCGCCATTTTCTGCTGTATTCCACTGCCCACGGCTCCTCCGGTAACTATCAGCGGTCTTGTATGAGGAACGTAGTCGTACATGCTCCCGATAAGGAAATACCTCCTGACGTTGAATTTCTGCAGCAGACTTAACACCGATTCGATATAAACTTCACCATGGCTGTGCGGCTCCAGCATGCGGAGGAAAAGGGCATCGCTTCCCATTTCCTGTTTGCTGTAGGTAACGAAAGTGTTTGGAACGGTTACCTGCCGCTGTTCTCCCCGGAGGCGGCTGGTAGGACGGTAGCGGGTGAAGTCGAAAAAGTCACCGGGCCTGGCTAGCCTGGCCAGGTCCTTGGCTTTGAAATGTTTCTCCAGCCAGGAAAGCACCAGTGTCCCCACACTGCCGACATCCACCCAGGGGCTGAGCATGGCGAAGGCATGCGTTTCCTCGAGGTCGGGGACCGGTTCATTAACTTCAAAAGCACGTATCCTCATACCAATATATTATCAAGAGATTATAAAACTGGCAAATATAAAGGTTCTATCCCTAATTCTGCTTCTGCTTGAAAGTACTCCTGGGAAAAAGATTCCCAGCCCAATTCAGCGAGGATTTTTCTGGGTTTTCAGTCATTATTTACATTATCCACCGTTGGAAGCAGAATTAGATAAAGTATAAAAGATTGGAGCGGAAGACGAGGTTCGAACTCGCGACCTCCTCCTTGGCAAGGAGGCGTTCTACCGCTGAACTACTTCCGCTCTCTGTGGTTACGCATAAATTCTACACGAAAAAAAATGACAAAGCAAGTTGTAGACAACCTACTTTTCCAGTCCCTAGTTAACACTACTTCACTTGAATCCTTAAGCAAAGGTTACCTCTTACAATGCCGAACTGAAAACAAATCTCCCAAAACCATCTCTGGTTATGAAATGGTGCTCCGCAATTTTATTTGGTATTGCAAGCAGAATCACTTCCCCGAAGTGCAACACCTAACTGCAATACACATCAGACATTTCCTTTGGTATCTGGGAAGTGAATCGCACAGATGGAATAGCACCAGTCCATCTGCTAAGAGAATAGTGAACTCAGCGACAACTGCTACTTATTTTAGAAGACTCCGTACTTTCTTCAATTGGTTGGAGAGAGAGGAACTCATTATTGAGAATCCATTTAAGAACCTTAAAACACCAAAGCCAGACGAGAAAGTTATCCAAGCACTTGCACCTGCCGAGATAGAACGTCTATTCAAAGTATGCTCTAGAAAGTCAGCCTTAGACTTCCGCAATAAAGTGATTTTATGCGTGCTTTTAGATACTGGTTTACGAATAAACGAACTGACAAACTTAACCCTAGATGACATTAACCTTAATGACGGTTCTATCCTGGTTAAGTATGGTAAAGGGGGCAAGCAAAGGATAGTCCGCATCGGTAACACGGCACAAAAGACGTTGTGGAGATACATTAGTCTTTACAGGAAAGGGGATAGTAACAGACTATTTCTCAATCGTAGTGGTAGACCCTTAAACCTTGATGGAATGAAAATCTTAATCAGGAGACTTGGAGAAAAAGCAAAGGTAAAGGTGCACCCGCATAAATTGAGACATACCTTTGCTATTTCATTCTTGCGTGCTGGTGGGGACGTGTTCTCTTTGCAGTATTTACTTGGGCACTCAACACTCTCTATGACTCAACGTTATCTCCAAAGTCTCAATGCAAATGATGCCGCTAATGCCCATAAGAAGTTTAGTCCTTTGGATAACCTGTGGAAATAATCCACTTGAGTCCCGAAAAACATAGGACAGAACAGCAACCCCTCTGAAATCCAAAATCAGGGGGGTTATCTTTTACTCTTTTGAATCTGTAAAGCAAGAACAGGTATAAAACCACTACTTCTTAAATTTATTGGCAGATTTTTTGCCTGAGAGAAAAAATTACCATTTTTTGAAGCTAATCAAATCGCATATTTTTCAGAGTGTTAATTATCTAGTTGTTAAATCAATAGATTTAACGGCTTGTCAACCGAAGGTTGGACAGGATAGTACTGAAGTAAGCACCGAGTGAAGTTTGAAAATTTGCCTAGAACAGACGGAGAACGTTAGTGTTCAGCCCATGTTTTAACAATCATGATAAGAGTACTTTATTACCTATCTTTACTTAATTGATACATATCTGTCACTAAAGCTCTAATAGCACTTGTCTTCTTACCCAATTCCCATAAAGGACAAGTTATGAACGCAAGGCAGTTTAAAATTATTAATATTGTGTATGCTATTCTCAATAAGTCTGTTTCCGCAATAGATGAGGTTGTAGAGAATAATTGTGCGGTGTTAGCTGTAAGCGACAGTGAAAGATACAGAGTAGCTATAACGTATAAAGAAACCAAGGCTACTATGAATTTGAACCATGCCTCATGCTCCATCTTTAACCTTTCGGTTTTTGCCTGATAATGACCATAAGTGTTAAGGAATTCCAGATTAATACGAAAGTGATGAATATAACTGCCTAATCCTGTAACTAAACCAAAATATATTGGAACTAGTAAGACATTGTGATGTGGGAATCCTGGAGTGAAATTCGGCAATGTTGCATAGCTAATCACTAATAAAGATACGAACGTAAAAACACCCAATACAGTAGATGACCAATTTCTGATATTAAACCAATATGTAGATAAGCCAACCAATACAGCAGGAGCAAATACCCAAACCCCCAACGGATAACTCCGTACCTCACGAAGAACATGATGCTCAAGTAATGGGTCAATAATTGTCGGACCGCCTACAGCTAAACAATATCCGACAACGTTCCAAATTGATATTTTAATGGCAAATTTGCTCATTCTAAAGCCAAATGACCCTGTTTTTACAAAGTCGTAAAGAAGTTCAATTCAATTCTAATGAGTGTTAAACTGACAGTCAATCAATTATACAATTAGAGAGCTTTTGATTATAACCATAGCTCAACAATAATCAGTCAATCTATATAATTTATTTATAAGAGTTATCTATTCTTTCCCTATAGCTCCGTAAAAATTACATCCAGCATCCCATCAATCAAACTCTCATCTATCCCTATACTACTGCCTTATTTGAAGAGGGGAGGATAAATTAGGAAAAAGGAAGCACGAAAATTTTTACGATGTTATTATCAGATACCGATGAACTTTCTCATCTTTCGTTGGTCTGATGCGGAATAAGCATAGCTTAGAACTACAATCTGGAACATATTAAATAATGTTTCATCATCAATGGGAATGCCAGCAGAAGATAGTAGTGAACGAGCATCTTCCACAATTGCCAGAAATACTTCAGAAGTATCCTTACTCCAAAGGGATTTATCATAGCCTCTATCATTCCAAATATCTATGAATCCAATGGCAATTTCAAAGGCGGATTCAGGAAGCATTGCAATTGTATCATTTACAGCTTCCCTGAGTATCCGTTTATCCTTTTGTCTCTTTAAATGATATTTGATAAGTTGGTTGAATGGTTTGCCTTTAAATTGGACTTTCAGACTCTCAATATTAATAGAATTCACTCAACTCCCCTTTCTGGGCACATTATAGCATACTGAAAGCTTCCCTTTGACACCCATACTACTTGGGGACTACAATCCAGCTAGAGAGGGGGAACGAAATGCGAATGATGAATGATAAAATAGAGGGCGATACCATCATAGACGAAGACACACAACTGAATGGATTGGTTGTGGGTAGAACTACTGTTAAGAATGCTCAGCTTGAATTAAACGGAATGATTGTAGGAGACTTAATCATAGAAAAAAATTCTGTTGTTTATCTTTTTGGTACAGTAGCAGGCAACGTTGAGAACAATGGTGGAAGGCTTGAAATTTATGGGACGGTGAATGGTAAAGTGTTCCGTAATGATGGTGATACTCTAGTTAATTCTAGAGCTATTGTCCATCAAGGATTACATTAGAATGGCTGCACATTCATCGCACTTCTACACCCATACTGCGTGAGGATAGAATTTCGGTATATGGTGAGAGGAGGAAAAACGATGATAGGTCACCAGGATAAATATGCTCTGGTAACGGGTGCTTCCAGCGGGATAGGCTACGAACTGGCAAAGTTACTGGCAGCTGATGGTAAGAATTTAATAATAACATCAAGAAATAGTGACAGGCTCGAACAGGTAAAAACAGAGATTGAAAACGAATATGGAACATTGGTGAAAGTCTTACCAAAAGACCTGTCCGACCCTCCTGCACCGCTAGAGATTTATTCCGAACTTGAGAAAGAAGCTCTAGACGTGGATATACTGGTCAATAATGCTGGTTTTGGTCTATATGGTATGTTTTCCAACACGGATATTCGAAAAGAGCTTGAAATGATACAGTTGAACATTTCTTCCTTGACACATATGACCAAATTGTTTATGAAAAAAATGCTTGAAAACAATTCAGGCTGGATACTGAATGTGGCTTCCTCACTGGGTTTTATGCCCATTCCACTGTTTCTTGTTTATGCTGCCAGTAAAGCTTATGTATTACATTTTTCGGAAGGATTGGCTAGTGAACTGCAAGGAACAGGAGTTAGCGTTACCTGCCTTTGCCCATCACCAACAAAAACTCTCTTTTGGGCAAATATGGAAAACTCCAAATCAGTAAAGGGAAGTATGCAGGATGCAGTCACAGTTGCCGAAGCTGGGTATCAGGCTTTACAAAAGGGGAAAACTACTGTCATTACTGGGCTAAAGGGTAAATCAATACCAATTTTACTCAGAATCGCTCCAAAGAGCATGCTTATTAAAATGATGAAGGCGTTGGCATAACGTGCATAGAGAATAGGAAACCCTACCAAGCATAGAACCTGATAGGCACAAACAAAGGGAGAACGAATTGCAACGTTCTCCCTTTGTATATAAGAACCTGAACAACCCTCTTTGTTAGGTATCACACCTCCTGCAGGATAGCCCTCAAGAAGCTATTATTCAGAAGGCTAGCAGGTCTTCAATGGTCTGCTAGCCTTTGCTTTTGTAGAACTTTCAAAA